>CAWESG010000022.1:0-40803 GCA_963811555.1 uncultured Alphaproteobacteria bacterium
ATGTCTACCGATGTGAAGCTAGACCAGGACAATGGGATCTCTATAGTGCTGGACGCAGGCGTCGTGAAGGCTACGGCTTTTGACTTCGTGCTCGATTCACCCCAACGCCACACTGGCCGCGGAACCACACGGCGCGCGCTGGTCCATGACTTCAGCGATGGTCTCACAGTCAACTTTGGTGGGGACTACCCAGCCGGGGTGACTATCAACGGTGGCGTCATCACCCTCAACACGCTTACGCCTGATTCGCCGGCTGCTGGAGATGTTCGGCTGACATTCTTCCATCCCGACGAGCTTGACCAGGATGGAAACCCGCGCGTGGCGGGGTTCAATGAAACGGTTTTTCTCGGCGTACTCCTCACAACGCTTAGAGATGAAATCACTTCCTTGAAAGCCCGAGTTTCCGCTCTCGAAGCCAAGAAGTAAATGGGGGGCCGTTGTGAACACTTTGCAGGAAATCTCGGGGTTCGTCGGAAAGCAGCCGCTCAGCATGCATGCAGTAGGCGATCTTATTCCGATCCTCAGTGACAATGCGAAAACATCGATGCAGGCAATGATTCGTGAACTGCAGTCGCTGCCTGATATAACGCTGGAAGCGGATGCCGTGGGTAATCGGTTCGGAGACGCGCCCTTCAGGCCGACCTTTCGCATACAACCCAGCCCCGGCGCCGTAACGAAGACAGAGATGATTATCTTCGCGAACGGCGCACAGCCTGATTTAAGTGCGATCGTCGGCAACTCCGGTGATTTCACACCCTTCACGCTCACGATTCCCGGCATTTTTTTCCTGCAGATCAGGAGAACCGGGGTGCAAAGCACAGGCGTGGCGGTTTTGACCAAGAACTTCCACATAGAGACGGTTCAGCCGCCGCATCCACCTCCGCCGCCGCTTGTACATCCGATCATCTCCGTTGTCGCGAATGGCGGAGGAGTTTTCACGGTGAATGGGTCGGGGTTTCTTCCGAGTGCCGCGGTTCATATCAGGGTGGTGGACCCAGCTCATCAGAACGACCAGAACTTCAATACCAATTCCGACGCGAGCGGAAAGGTGGCGGGCTTTAAGACGCCAAATATCTGTGTGCAACCTGGTCCGATCTTCTTTTCGGCGAACGATGGCCGTAAAGATCCGGATGACCATCCGCTCGGGATTCTCTTCAGCAATACCGCATTTCGTCGCAGCGATCCGCCCACCAAGCCATCATGCGGACGCGCTCGTCCCAAAAGTCGGCGCGGGCATAGGCGCGGCGGACGCTGTCGTTATCGACATGCGCGAGCTGGCGCTCGATGGCGTCGGCGTTCCAAAGGCCGCTTTCGTTCAGCATCGAAGACGCCGCCGAGCGGAAGCCGTGGCCGGTCATTTCGTCCTTGTGCGAAACCGAGACGGCGAAGCGCGGCGTTGATCGTGTTTTCGCTCATGCAGCGCGCCGCCGAGCGGACGGACGGGAAAAGGAATTTTCCGTGCCGGTTATGGTTTGAAGCTCCCGCAGGATGGCGACGGCGCGCGGCGCGAGCGGGACGCGATGCGGGCGCTTCATCTTCATTTTCTCGCCCGGTATCGACCAGACGCCCGCGTCCAGATCGAATTCCGCCCATTCCGCCGCGCGAAGCTCGCCGGGGCGGACAAAGGTCAGGGCGAGCAATTCGAGCGCCGCCCGCGTTTCCGGCGCGCCCTCATAGCCGGCGATGGCGCGGAGAAGCGCCGCCGAACGCCTTCGGCTCGATGATCGCGGCGCGATGCTGAACGGTCGGAGCGGTCAGTGCGCCCTTCAATGCGCCGGTCGGATCGGCTTCGGCGCGCCCGGTCGCGACGGCGTAGCGGAAGACCTCGCCGATGGTCGCGCGGAGCCGGCGCGCGGTTTCGTGCCTGCCGCGCGATTCGACGCTGCGAAGAACGGCCAAGATTTCCGGCGCGGTTATTTCGCAGATAGGGCGCGCGCCGATGGCCGGGCGGGCGAGGCTCAAGAGCCATTCGAGCTTGCGCAGTGTTTGATCGGCTTTCGCCCTCGCGCCGCTTCTTGTCCAATAGCTCGGCAGGCGATGGCGTCGAAGGTGTTGGCGCGAGCGGTCGGCCTTCGCGGCCTTGGCGAGCTTCTTGGCGAGGACGGGTCTTGTCCATCGGCCAAGAGCCGCTTGGCCTCTGTCCCGCGCGTCGCGTGCCTCGCGAAGGCCAGTCGCGGGATAAACGCCGATGGCGAGCGTCTTTTGCTGACCGCCACGAACCGATAGGCCAGTCGCCAGCGCTTCGCGCCATCGGGCGTGATCCACAATTGCAGGCCGCCGCCGTCCGACAGCTTGACGAGTTCGATCGCCGGGCTTGGCCGCGCGGATTTCCACGTCGGTCAGGGCCATGTTGGTATACCTTGTGTTGGCATTTTCGACCTGCCAATAAACATACCAACGATTTTCAAGGATACCAACGGACGCCAAGGGATGGCTTCGGACGGAAAATCCGCAGAATCCCCTTGTTTTTCCGCTATTTTCGGACGGTTTTGGACGTTAGCAAGTGGGAATATGGTGCCCAGGGGCGGAATCGAACCACCGACACTGCGATTTTCAGTCATCTTGTAACTCGATTTAAATCAATGCGTTGAGCAACTTTGATTTTGGAAAACCGCCTTATATGGATCAATGGGATGGGGCAGCTTTGGAAAACCAGCATGCCCTTGTTTAAGTCGGAATCGATGCCGGCATCACCCTCAGCCCCGTCCGCTTTGCGCCAAAGGACGTTCCCGGCAACTCATGTCCGGCGTCAGGGCCTTTGAGACAGATTGGGCGGATTACCGCTTACGGTAATTTTCTAGTTACGGCGCTGAGCGCGACAGGCGTGCTCGACGGCGCTGGCAACTACACCTTTAAAAGCGCAAAAACCGCGAGGCCACGATGCGCCTCGGCGCTGGGAGTATTGGGACCGTATCAACCCGGATCGCTTTATTGGGCGCTGCGCCCAGTGTTAGTCGCCGATCCCCGGTGAGCGGCATTGTCGCTTGTTCGCCAACGCGCTCCTCCGAGGCCGTCTCCTATAAGCCGTTGGCCTTCACCAAGGTGAATAGGTCCATGGCCATGGCAATAAGTACCCTGGGATCCATTGTTCCAGAACCCTGGGATCCATCGTAATAAGGAACGCCAACTGAGCGCTTGACCCCGCGCGGACTTGTCTGACCCCTAGCGACCTTATACTCGCCGCGCGGACTTGTCTCATCCTCAGCGACATTATACTCGCCGCCCGGGGTAACGCCGGTCACCACTACCCGCGTATTCTCCAGGCCATTCTCCTCCACCAGCGCATAAAGAATGGCGGCATCCTTAGGCGAGATACGCACGCAGCCATGCGAGACGGGTCTGCCAAGATTTTTTACTTCGAAGCTGCCGTGGATGGCATGACCGTCCTTTATAAAGAAAATGGAATGGGGCATGGGGGCGTTGTCCCACTGTTTGCTATACCAAATTTCGTTCATAGAGGTGGCAGTATAGGTTCCCGATGGAGTTGAATATCCTGCTCGGCCAGTTGATACCGGCCATTCATATCTTTCTACCCCATCCACATAAACTGTCATTTGTTGTCTTGTTTTGTCGATGTTGACGAGGACGGCGACCCTGTTGGCTCCGGCCGCACCCGCGTCCATCGCTCTCCGGAAGCCGGAACCCGCATGAGCCGTCACCGGAAAGAGGACCAATGCCGCGTCAATGGCGGTGAACAAAAGCCCAATTCTCAGCAATTGTTTTAAGGATATGAACATATGCCCCTCCAAGGCTGCGGAAACGAGCATATGCCCCGCCGCTTCGTAGCACGTTAGCCGGAACCATCAGATGAACGCCGAACCAGCACAGATGGTTCCGCTTCCGGCTAGAACGGAGGCTGCATGCTGGGAGTGGACGGTTTTTGGCGGCAACTAACAAAAAAGGCCGCGCCCAAAACCCGCGCGCCCTCGCATTTTCAAAGGGTTGCCACGTGCAAAAGACAGCCGCGAAAGTCGAGCGCCATTCAGCCGAGGCGGTAGCCTTACAGACGATGCCCGCTTTGGGTCAAAAGCGGGCATGCGTGCCGCTGAGGATGGTTGCGGAGAAACACGACCGCCCTGCCCACTTGCCGGAGCACAGCACAAGAGCAAGCGATGCGTTTTCGTATGTCTCGCTTGGAAATTCAATACCTTTGAGCGTTGTTTTCCTTGAAATCTGGAAAACTTCAGCCAACATCACCGGTGAAGGTGCGTTCGCAAATACTTGATATTAGCTTGTTTTCTGGTGCCCAGGGGCGGAATCGAACCACCGACACTGCGATTTTCAGTCGCATGCTCTACCAACTGAGCTACCTGGGCGCTCGCGAGGCGAGCCCGGCTTATAGGAAGCGACGCCGGTCTTGTCCAGACCCCCTATTCTCGGCGGATCGCGGGAGCTTGCCCCTTCGCGCGCCTTCCCCTAAACCCTGGTTCGAAAGGATTTTCCATGACCAAGATTAAGCGGATCGGCGCCGGGGCGCGCATGAGCAAGGCTGTCGTGCACGGCGACGTCGTCTACACCGCCGGACAGGTCGCGGATAAGACCAAGGGCGGCTCGGTCGCCGAGCAAACGCAGGAAATCCTCGGCCTGATCGAGGAGATACTGGACGAAGCCGGCAGCGAAAAAGGCAGGATTCTTTCTGCGACGATTTATCTCGCCGACATCGCCTCCTTTGCGGAAATGAACGGCGTCTGGGACGCCTGGGTCGATAAAAACAGTCCGCCCGCGCGCGCGACCGTCGAGGCGCGATTGGTGGCGCCGGCCTATAAGGTCGAGATCGCCGTCATCGCCGCGCGCTGAGAAATCGACTGGAGTCGGCTAGCCGCGCATCGACCTTTCGCCCGTCAGCGGATTGTCGGGATCATAGGCGTAGCGGATCGTCTCGAAACGCATCGCACGCGCATCCATCAGCAGAAGGCGGCCGACGAGACTTTCTCCAAAGCCCACAATTTCACGCAAGACCTCAAGCGCCATCATAGCGCCGACGACGCCCGTCAAGGCGCCGAGAACGCCGGCCTCTTCACAGCTCGGCACGGCGCCGGCCGGGGGAGGCTCGGGGAAAAGACAGCGATAGGTCGGATTGGGCGCGCCATCGGCGCCTTTCTCATATGGCCGCAGCGTCGTGAGCGAGGCGTCGAAACCGCCGACCGCCGCCGTGACCAACGGCTTTTTCTCGTAATAGCAGGCGTCCGAAACGAGATAGCGCGTCTCGAAATTATCAGACCCATCCGCGACGACGTCATAGGCCGCGACAAGCGCTCGCGCATTGTCGGAGCTAAGCCGCACGGCGTGCAGTTCGACTTGCACATGCGGATTGATGCGGAATATCGCGTCATTCGCGCTCTCCGTTTTCATGCGGCCGATGTCCTGCGTGCCATGGATGACCTGTCGTTGCAGATTTGACAGCGAGACATGGTCGTCATCGACGACGCCGATCGCGCCGACGCCAGCCGCCGCCAGATATTGCAGCAGCGGCGCGCCAAGGCCGCCGGCGCCGATGACGAGAACGCGCGCCTTCTTCAGCTTTTGTTGGCCGGGGCCGCCGACCTCGCGCAAGACGATGTGACGCGCATAGCGTTCGATCTCTTCTGGCGACAGAACCATTCGAAAACCTTTCGCCTCTCCCGCCTCTATGGCAGGCGTTCGTCGCCTCGCAAGCCGAGCGCAGCGACGCCGGGCGCGCGCCAATGGCGATCGCGGCGCGACCATACCGGCTCCCCCGCCCAGCCTCCAGCCGGCGGACTACGAAAAAATTGAAGCTGCGGTCGTGGAAATCGGCGCAGGCTTTGGCTCTGCGCGAATAGGCCGTTCATTCAAGCGACGACCTCCACAACTCCCATCATCCCTTTATCCTCGTGGTCGACAGCGTGGCAGTGGTAAACGAAACGTCCGAGAATGACAGGGTCGGTAAATGGGATGACAAGCTTCAGGACCCCAGGCCCAATGTCGTTTGCCGGCGGTATCGAGAATGTGTCGCGCAGGCTGGGTTCGTGATGACGAACGCCATTGATCTCGGTCACCAGAAACGGCGTCTGATGGATGTGAAAGCTGTGATACTGCTGGTCAGCGTTGACGATGGTCCACTCTTCCGTGTCACCGAGTTTGACTGTCTGATCGATGCGATGTTCATCCATAACTTGTCCGTCGATCATAAAGATGCGGCGATCCGGCGTCCGCGAATATTTCAATGTCCTTCGGCGCGCGATCCGAGCGACCCGCACCTCGTCGATCCACATCGGGTCCTTGAATCTTCTGACGGAGAACTTCGGACTCACTGGTTCTCGTTGGGACGCCCGAACCGCTAGAAACGATCGTCGCAATTTGCTGGCTCGGATCAGCCTTCCTCCACGCTTGGTTTTGAAACGGAATGGTCCTCATTGAGTATTGGCCGCGTGTCGGACCGATTGCGATCGCATCGATCCGTTCTCCAGGGCCGATGAAAAACTCGGTCACTTTCTGCGGCTTCGATAGCGCATGACCGTCTCTCGCCACGACGAAGAGCGGCATTCCGGCAATCTGAAATTTTATGAACAGCGTCGCGCCGATGTGACCGATGCGCCAGAATTGCATCTCTCCGGGATGGATTTGAACAACCGGATTGATCTGACCATTGACTGAAATTATCTCGCTTCCGTCTTTCCGTTCGGCGTGCTTGATGAGGAAAAACCGTTCAGGCAATCCGCGTAGAATCGGAAACATTTGTTCAACCTCATCGACGATCAGAGCGCCGGACATTCCGCCCTGAATTTGCTCGTCGACGAAACCATGCGCATGCGGGTGATACCAGAAGAAACCCGGCGACTGGCGACCGTTGCTGGGAATGCGCACTTCATAGTCAAATTGCTGGCCAGCATGAACTTCGACAAACACATTGTCGCTGTGTCCCTGAGGCGAGACGCTCATCCCATGGAAATGCAAATTCGACGGGTTGCTAGGGAGATTGTTCCTGAGCCTGATTTGCAGCGTGTCGCCAAGACGCGCTCTGAGCACCGGCGGAACATACGCGTCGTTGTAGAGAAATCCCGGAAAGGAGAAATCGCCCAATTGCACGCGTCCGGGCGCCGCAGTCAGCGTCGTCCTGAGAACGCCGTTTTCGCTGCGAATCTCGGACGGCTGGATCAGCGGCTCGCCTATTCGGGCATTGCCTCGATCCGATTGTAAGAAGATTGCGGAAGCCGCAGCCCCTTTGGCGGCATGTCCGATGGCCTTCACAACCCATCGCCTATCGACGCATGCATGGGGCGAAATGATTCTCGACATGATAAGACGTAGAGCTAGAAGCCCACATCACAGATCAAGCGTCGCCTTACAGATGTCCGATATCGGGCGTTGCGCGCCGCTCGATCAAGGCTGGACCACTCCGCTCTTTCCGAAAAGGCCTCGCTTCTCGCCTGAGAGGCGAATGCTCGGCGAAGCGTCCGAAGACAGTCCTTCGCTGTGGGCCGCCGCGACATTATCCAGGAATTGCCGGGCTGAGGCTTTCCAGGTGAAGGTCAGCGCATGAGCGCGTGGAACGTCCCGCGGGATCTCCAACGCCGCGAGCGCAGCCTCTCGCAAATCATCGCGCAGAACGCCCGCTCCGCTTTGTCCGATCACGTCACGCGGGCCTGCGACGGGATAGGCCGCGACGGGTAGACCGCAGGCCATCGCCTCGAGTAAGGACCATGCCGAATGTGTCCGTGCGGCTCGGGAAGACGAACACATCGCTGCTGGCGTAAAGCGCCGCGAGTTCTTCCGCGGTCTTCAGTCCGACGAAATGCGCTTGCGGATAATCCGCCTCCAAGCGACGACGCGCCGGGCCGTCGCCGGCGATCAACTTGCTGCCGGGAAGGTCGAGAGCGAGAAACGCCTCGATGTTCTTTTCGATGGCGAGGCGGCCCGCATAGAGAAATATCGGACGCGGCAGATCGAGGTCGATCGCGGCGCGGGGATTGAACAGCTCATGATCGACGCCGCGCGACCACAATCTCAACCGGCGAAAACCGCGCGCCGCGAGTTCCTGCGCGAGGCCATGCGTCGACACCATCACGCCCGAGCCCGCATTATGGAAGCGTTTCAGCAAGCCGTAAGTGAACCCGGCCGGAACATAGGTGCGCGCCTCGATATATTCAGGAAAGCGCGTGTGATAGCTCGTCGTAAATCGCCGTCCGATGCGCAGACAGCAGGAGCGCGTCGCACGCCCGACAGGACCTTCGGTTGCGATGTGGACGTGATCGTAACCTTTCGCGAGACGACGCTCGACGGCCCGCGAGGAGGCGAAAGCCAATTCGATTTCGGGATAGGTCGGCATTGGAACGCAAAAGAAATCGCGCGGCGTCAGAAATTCAATGTCGGCGCCGAAATCGCGCGCCGCGCTCGCCATCGCTTCAAGCGAACGCACGACGCCGTTGACCTGCGGGCGCCACGCATCGGTGGCGATCAATATGCGCATCAGGCGGCCGCCCGCGCAATGACGCTCGGTTCGGCCTTGACGTCGGCGACGACGCTTTGCGCGACGGCCGGCGTCTGCCAGGTGATGATCTCGAATCGACCGTCGGCGTGTTCCGCGACCGCAGTGCAGCTTTCGACGAAATCGCCGGTGTTTATGTAAAGCATATCGTTGATCCGCCGGATCGTCGCATGATGGATGTGGCCGCAAATGACGCCGTCGACGCCGCGACGCGCGGCCTCCGCCGCGAGCGTCTCTTCGAAATCGCCAATGAAGTTGACGGCGTTCTTGACCTTCAGTTTGGCCCAGGCGGAAAAGGACCAATAACCGACGCCGAAGATTCGACGCGCGCGATTGAACCAGGTGTTGGTGAAGAGCGCGATTTCATAAGCCCAGTCGCCGAGGAAAGCGAGCCAGCGCGCATGACGAACGACGATGTCGAATTGATCGCCATGGATGACGAGCATCTTCTTTCCATCGGCGGTTTCGTGAATGGCCGTATCGGCCACTTCGACGCCGCCGAAAACGAGGCCCGTGTAATCGCGCGCGAATTCGTCGTGATTGCCGGGAACGTAAATCACGCGCGCGCCCTTGCGCACTTTTCGAAGGAGCTTTTGCACGACGTCATTATGCGCCTGCGGCCAGTACCAACCGTTTTTCAGGCGCCAGCCGTCGACAATGTCGCCGACGAGATAGATCGTGTCCGCCTCATTGTGTCGGAGAAAGTCGAGGAGCAACTCTGCTTGCGATCCGCGTGTGCCAAGATGAAGGTCGGAAAGAAACAAAGTGCGATAAATTCGGGCGTCTGGGCTGTCCGTCACGAGATCCGTGTCGCTCATCGGGCCGCTTCACCTTCTGTCGATGCCGCTGGCTCCTTCCCAACAAATTCTCATAACGACAACATGACAAAGAAACTTGGCCGCGATTGCTATTTGCCGGTTTCCGTTGAGATGAAATTTAGCGTTCGATATTTCGAACGATTTCGGTTATCTTTCCAATCCATTAATAAGAATCAAAGGGAAGCGCTTTGGGCGTCGAGGGCCGCGACAGACAGAAGATCATGGAAGCTGGAGCGCTGGCGCTCACCGGCCAACTCGGCGCCACCGTGCAGCGGCTTCGCAAGGCCTATAATCTTTCCCTGTCGGAACTTTCGCTGCAATCCGGCGTCGCCAAATCCATCATCAGCCAGATCGAGCGCAACGAAACCAACCCAACGCTTGCGACCATCTGGCGTCTGGCGCAGGCGCTCGATGTGTCGATCGAGCGCGTGCTGCAAACGACCGAGGACGCGCCTTTTCTCGATAAGACGACAAAGGCCGACACGCCGATCTTGCACTCCGACGACGGCAAGTGCCGGCTGACGATCATCGGCTGGATCAAGACCGTCGAATGGCTGCAATGCTACGATTTTTACGCCGATCCCGGCGGGGTTCTCGAATCGGAGGCGCATCAGCGCGGCTCCGTCGAGAGCCTGTCGGTGCTCGAAGGCGAGCTGGAAGTCGAAGTCGCCGGCGTGAAGGAGAATGTGAAGGCCGGCGAAACCTTACGCTATCGCTGCGACAGGCCGCATGTGATTCGAAATTTGGAGGCGACGCCGGCCCACGCGACCATGGTCTGCATATTGAAGGCGGCGGTGATGGAGTGAGGGTTTGGGCATAGAGCCGCCTTTCGGACGTTTGCTCATGACCCAAAGCGGATATTTAAAGTCCAGTCGCAAAAGATTCTCCCTAAGCGAAATGCAGCCATCAAACCCAAGAGCCGCTTTCACTTGCAACATTTGCGGTCTCTGGCGCCCGAATGCGCTCTAGAATCGGCGCATGGCTTTCTCCCGGCGGCGGATTTCCCTTGAAGACAAAGCGGCGCCGCGCCTCGTGATAGGCGGCGTCGAAACCGAAGAAATTGATCTTCATCCGATCCAGCTCTGCGGCGCGATAGCTGGCGAGGGGCTTCGCATGTTCGGCGTCGAGACGCGCCTCGTGCTTACTTCGCAGCATTGCCCGAAATTCAGGGTCTTGAGCGATGCGCGTCGCTCGCTCCCTTAGTTCCGTCTCGAAAGATTTCAAATCTTCGCCGAACGCGTCGTCTATGAAACCTATTTCTCGCGCCGCCTGCGCGCCGAGCGGCTGGCAGGCTTGGGTCAGCGCGAGCGCCTCCACCTGACCGACCCGTCGAGGAAGCGTATAGGTCCAGTATTCCGAACCGTAGAGTTCGCCCATGCTTCGGTAATGCGGGTTTAGAACGACGCCGGACATCGCATAGACGTGGTCCGCTGCGAGAGCCAGCATTGCGCCGCCCGCTCCCGCGTTGCCGCGCATGCCGGCGATGACGACATGCGACATGGTGTTCAGCATCTCGAGAATAAGATCGTCGATTGCGTTGATGTTCAGCCAGGATTCTTGGGCCGGATCCGCACTCGCTTCGATTACGTTGAGATGGATGCCGTTCGACCAAAAATCCGAGCCGCCGAGAAGCACGATCACCCGGGTTGGCCGTGAACGGGCGTGCAGGAACGCGTCGCGCAATCGATAGCATTGCGACGTGCTCATTGCGCCGTTGTAGAAATCGAAGGAGAGGTAGCCGACTTGTCCTTCTTCGCGATAGACGATCTCCCGGAAGGTACGATGATCCGTCCGCGCGTCGATCGGCAGCGGAGCCTCTGGCACGCCGCGAAGGAGCGGCCCTAGAACCCGAGCGGCCGGCAATTTGACGCCTGCGGTCATGCAATGATCCGTATCGCAGACTTCGCATCCGACGCGCTCCTGAGCGAAGCGGCAGGCGCGCTCGCGGGCGTCGGCATCGTTCTTCACCTTAAGATGAGAGATCCAGACCGCGCCATCGATTGCGCCGATGCAGATAGCGCCGTCGCGCCGGGCCAGAATTTGGCCGGGCTGACCTTTCAGCCGTTCCTCTCGATGCGCGCCATAGAGGAAGCAGCTTTGACCAAGCAATGTGGCGAGAACGCCCGGGGCGCTGTCGCCCGCGCGGATTTTACGCACAATCTCGGCCGACTTATCGCACGTCCAGTCGATGGCGCGATCCGCTTGTCGCATCGCCGGACGAAGCCGTCCGCGTGCGTAGGAAAGCGCTTCGGAAAGCGCTTCGGGTCTCCATGATCCGGATTGATATTCGCCGGACTCAAGTCGCGCGACCGACGCGAGAACTCCGCGCACAGCCGCTTCCGTGACCTGGCTACGATAGAGACTGCTCTTCGCGGGAGGGTCGGAGGGCATAACGAACTCGTGCGACGCCCAAATCGGGCCGGCGTCATAGTCCGCCGCAGCTTCCAAAATCGTTACGCCCCAACACCGCTCGCCATTGGCGATGGCCCAATCCAGCGACGAGGGCCCCCGATCGCCTTTAATGCCCGGATGGACGATCAAGCAGAGAAACCGCGACCAGACTTCCTCGGGAATGGCGGTCTTTAGCATCGGCGCGATGCAAACGCGGATTTCATGACCGCGCTGGGTCAATTCGATCAGGAGCCGCTGGCTGAGACTGTTGTGCGCCGTGGTCAGGAAGAGAATATGCATCGGGTTTTCCCTCAATTTTTGATCGCTTGCCGGAGGCCGTCGGCTTCTCTCGCAGCGGCAATAAAGATCGAAATCGCGCCCGGTAATCGGCGGGGCTCGTGCAGAAAAGACGTTGAAACGTGCGTCGCATGCGCTCGGGATTGGCGAAGCCGCATTCCTCGGCGATGGTCTCGACTGGCAGGAGAGTCTGTTCGAGCTTGCAGCGCGCGGCGTCGGCTCGCGCCTGTTCGGCGAATTGCGCGGGAGTCAGTCCCGTCTCGCTATGAAAGAGTCGCGAAAAATTGCGCGGGCTCATCGCCAGCCGTTCCGCCAAGGCTGACACGCTAAAATCAGCTTTCGGGTTCGCCAGCATCCAGGCCTGAAGTTCGCTGACGCTCGGCCGCATCGGCTTTTCGAGCGGGCTCGTATGACCTCTGAATTGGGATTGCCCGCCGGGACGCCTTGGAAAAACGATCAAGGATCGCGCCACGCCGAGCATAACTTCCGGGCCGGCATCCTCCTCCACGAGGGCCAGT
Organism: uncultured Alphaproteobacteria bacterium; assembly: GCA_963811555.1. Taxonomy (GTDB): domain Bacteria; phylum Pseudomonadota; class Alphaproteobacteria; order Rhizobiales; family Beijerinckiaceae; genus Methylosinus. The sequence goes on from CAWESG010000022.1 coordinate 12,471, forward strand.
GCGAGATCGATGCCTGTCGTTATCCCGCCCGACGTATAGATATTTCCATCACGAATGAAGGCCAGACTGGCGTCCACCTCGACCGACGGATACGACTTCGCCAGAAGGTCGGCGTACATCCAGTGGGTCGTCGCGCGCCGATGATGCAACAGACCGGCGGCCGCCAAGATGAAGGCGCCCGAGCAAACGGATGCGACCCGCCGCGTCTTCGGCGCTATGCAACGAACCCATTCGACAAGCGCTGGATCCCTGCTTGCGTCTTCGCAGCCCATTCCACCCACCACGACCAGCGTATCCAGGCCGTCGTTTATTTCTCCGTATTTATGGGTTGCGACGATCTCCATCCCGGACATGGTCCGGACGGGTCCTGGAGCGGCAGCCAGAAGGAGGGACTGATAGTTAGGTTCTTTCGTTCTCCCCAGCAGCCCAAGCACAAGGTCCGCGAAATAAAACGCTTCGAACGGGCCGGATACATCGAGGATTTCGCAATCCGGGTATATTAGGAACCCGATCCGACGAAAGCGACTCGCTTCTTGCAATGGTAGTTCTGAAGGTTCCGTCTGCATGGCAGGATCTTCGTTTGCGATCCGATCTCTCGCAAGGACAAAGATCCCTCGTTTCCGGCCAACGCCTTAGCTCCGACTGAGCCGAACTGCCAGAGGCTTGCGTTGGGGTTCGAGCGTTGAAAATCCAGAAGCGAAGCCGACTCAGCTGTCGACTTCAGCTCGCCGATGTGCTTTTGGGAATAAAGCTGGACGCCGACCTGCTTGATCAGCTCCTGTTGCGTCTCGAGAAAATCAATGTGCTTCTCTTCGCTCTTTGCGACTTCCTCAAACAGCAGTTTCGTCACGCGGTCGTTGATCGAGAAGCAGTAGTTCGCGGCCTCAAGATAGAGCGCGCGCGCGTCCATCTCCGTCTCGAGATCGAGCTTGATGATTTCCTCCACGTTCTGGCCGATCCGCAAGGGATCGAGGCTCTGCATGTTCGGAAAGCCTTCCAGAAAGAGAATGCGGTGAACGAATTTGTCGGCGTGCTCCATCTCTTCGATGGACTCCTGGCGCCACGCCTTGGCGAGCTCCTTAAATCCCCAATTGTCGAAAATACGATAGTGAAGCCAGTATTGGTTTATCGCGGTCAGTTCGCTGCGCAGTCCACGATTCAAATAGTCGATAACCTTCGCGTCGCCGCGCATAATGTTCGCCTTTCCAATTGCGGGCGCGATGCGTCACGCCGCAAGCTCGTCCGCCCGACAGTCGACAAGATCGTCAATCTGCGAGCATTCGTCCAGTCCCGTCGTCGAATGTTGTTCGACGAGCGCCCGGATATTGCGCGCGCATTGCCCGCATCGGGCCTCGCAGCCCATGTGCCGGAACACGGCCCCGACGCTCGGCCGGCAGGCTTTGCCGGCGACGCAATCGCGCACATCATGGTCCGAGAGCACATTGCAGGAGCAGACGATCATTCGGCCACCTAGTTTGGAAAGGTTTCAAACTACCATTAGTTTCAGTAGCTTAACTTACCCTTCCCACATTTTCCAGTCCATCGGCGCGAAATTTTGTCTGCTTCCCGACACTCTTCCGCGCCGGCTATACACATGGCAAGACCCATACCAGAGTAACGAGTTTGGCGCGCCGCGAGGCGGCGGCAAGTGTCGGCGCTCCCCGCCGAGATATTTTTGTGGATTTCGTTTCGCCCCCAATTCACGACCGAACGCGGGCGCGACCTTGACCGACGGACGGAGCGCGAATGACGAAATATATCGGCGCCATCGATCAGGGCACGACCAGCACGCGCTTCATCCTGTTCGACCGCAAGGGCGACATCGTCGCGCTCGACTCGCGCGAACATCGGCAGATTTACCCTCTGCCCGGCTGGGTGGAGCATGACGCCGCGGAAATCTGGCGCAATACGCAGCTCGTCATGGACGGCGCGTTGGCCAAGGCCTCGCTCTCAAAATCCGACGTCGCGGCGATCGGCGTCACCAATCAGCGCGAAACGACGGTGCTCTGGAGCCGCACAACCGGCGAGCCGCTTCATAACGCCATCGTCTGGATGGACACGCGCACCGATGAGCTTGCGGCGCATTTCGCGGAGAACGGCGGGAAGGATCGCCTGCGCGCGCAGACAGGCTTGCCGCTCGCGTCTTATTTTTCCGGCCTCAAGCTCGCGTGGCTGCTTCAACATTCGCCGCAGTTGCGCGAAATGGCGCAAAAATGGCGAGGCGCTGTTTGGCACGATCAATTCCTGGCTGATCTGGAATCTGACCGGCGGCGTGAACGGCGGCCAGCATGTCACCGATGCGACCAACGCCTCGCGCACGCAATTGATGAATCTCGAGACATTGCAATGGGACGATTCGATCCTTCGCTTGTTCGATATTCCGCGCGCATGTCTGCCAGAGATCCGCTCATCGAGCGAAATCTATGGATCATGCGCCGGTCGTTTTTCGGGCGTGGCGATCAGCGGCGCGCTCGGAGATCAACATGGCGCCCTTCTTGGGCAAGCCTGTCTGCATCCGGGCGATGCGAAAAATACGTACGGCACCGGCTGCTTCCTGCTCATGAATACGGGCGACAAGCCGCATTTTTCGGAACATGGCCTCATCACGACGCTCGCTTACAAGCTCGGCGATGCGCCGCCCGTCTATGCTCTCGAAGGCTCGATCGCCATTGCCGGCGCGCTCGTGCAATGGCTGCGCGACAATCTCGGGATCATTCAGTCCAGCAAAGACATCGAGGCCTTGGCGGCGAGCGTTCCAGACAATGGCGACGTCTATTTCGTGCCGGCTTTTTCCGGGCTCTACGCGCCGCGCTGGCGCGAAGACGCGCGCGGCGTGATCGCGGGCCTCACGCGCTATTCCACAAAGGCCCATATCGCGCGCGCGGCGTTGGAGGCCGCCGCCTTTCAGACGCGCGAAGTGCTCGCCGCGATGGTTGCGGACTCAGGCGTCGAGATCGCCGAATTGCGCGTCGACGGCGGCATGGCCGCGAATGGGCTGCTGATGCAATTCCAGGCGGATATTCTCGATGCGCCGGTCGTGCGTCCGCATTGCATCGAAACCACCGCGCTCGGCGCCGCCTATGCCGCAGGATTGGCCGTCGGCTTTTGGAAGGATACGCAGGAGATCGTCGATAATTGGCGCGCCGATCGGCGTTTCGAGCCGAATATGGACAAGTCAAAGCGGCTGCAACTCGTCGCATCCTGGGAGAAGGCGGTCGAGCGTTCGCTGGGATGGAAGAACTGAGCGGACGAACGCAATTCGTTATGACTGCGCTCGTCGCGGTCTTACATGCGCGTCAATACGCGCTCGCCGAGCTTCACCAGCGCCTCGCGTAGGGCCTCGTCTTCCACTCCCTGCGTCGCCTTCTCGGCGCGGTCGCGCGCCACTTGATCATGCGGCGCAACGCGCGCGCGCTTTGGCGGATCGAGGCGCAGCGGTTCCTGCACAAGAGCGATCTTGCCAATGCAGCGCCAGCCCAGATGCGCATTCACGCGGCTGACGATCGCGTCGCCCATGTGCTGAATATCGAGGCCAAACCCCGGTTCGACGCGCAGCACCAATGTGGCGGGCTCTTCCGGCTTATCGGGCGAGCGCGATTTTGCGCGCGGCGGCCATCGCAGTCGGATCGGCTGACACAGGCCAGCGATCCGCGCGCCGATGATCGTCTCCCATTGCAGCAGCAAGGACGACTCGCCGAAACCCTGCTTCGCGACAAGCGGATCGAGCGTTCGATTGACGAATTCCGCCAGCGACCGCGACAATTTTTGCGACGGGCGGCGCGCATTGGGTGCGGTCATGGTCTTGGCCTAACCGCCGCTCCCTTGCGGAACCGGCGCTTTCCCTCTTATCACTTCGAAGCGATGGTAAACGCTTCCGCAAGATTGCAAAAGCCCACGGCTGCGAAGGTGCTCGCCTGGTACGACGCGCATCGACGCGACCTGCCGTGGCGCGCAGGACCTGGCGAACGCGCCGATCCGTACAGGGTCTGGCTGTCTGAGGTCATGTTGCAGCAGACGACCGTTGTGGCGGTAAAATCGTTTTTCGCCGCTTTTCTCGCAAGTTGGCCGACAGTCGACGATTTGGCTGCGGCGCCCCTGGACGAGGTGATGAAGGCCTGGGCGGGGCTTGGCTATTACGCTCGCGCGCGCAACCTCCACGCTTGCGCGCAACTCGTCACCTCCGAGCATGGCGGGCGCTTTCCGCAAACAGAAGCCGAACTGCTCGGCTTGCCCGGCGTCGGGCCTTATACGGCGGCCGCCATCGCCGCCATCGCCTTCAATGCGCCGGCCGTCGCGCTTGATGGAAATGTCGAACGCGTCGTCACGCGACTGTTCGCCATTTCAACGCCTGCGCGTCTGGCGAAGGCGGATATCAAACAGAAAGTGACGACCTTTCTGTCCTACGAGCGTCCCGGCGATTTTGCGCAGGCGCTGATGGACCTTGGGGCGACTGTTTGCACGCCGCGCGCGCCCGCTTGCGGGCGTTGCCCGCTCAATAAGTGCTGCGCCGCTTTACGCGCCGGCGCGCCGGAGGCCTTACCCCGTTAAAGCGCCAAAAGGCGCGAAACCCAAAAGGAGAGGCGCGGTTTTCGTTCTGCGTTGCGGCGACCGCGTCTTGCTGCGTCAACGCGCGCCCAGGGGATTGCTTGGCGGCATGACCGCTTTTCCCGCGACGCCTTTTGCGGAAGACTTCGACCTGCGCAAGGCCCGCGCATACGCCCCTCTGACTGCAAGATGGCGCGCGGAGAGAGGCGTCGTCGACCATGTCTTCACGCATTTTTCGCTCGAATTGGCCGTTTTTTCGGCTCATGTTGCGCCGCCGACGCCCGATGTTGAAAATTGTCGCTGGGCCTTGACGAGCGGTCTCGGTAAAGAAGGATTGCCGACCCTGATGCGAAAAGTCGCCGTTCACGCCGGATTGGTGGACGATTAAGCGACGCAAATCTATTGCGAGGAGAGATCATGGCGCGTCGCAGCTCCCCGATCGAGGTTGAGATCACCGAGGGCGCGATACGGGTGCGCCTCGCGGATCGCGTGCTCACCCTCCCCAATGCTTCTCCTCCTTCCGACGCTGAAGACGTCACGGATTTTTTTGTGCGGCTCGATGAAATCGAACATTGGGACCCGCCCCACGACGATGTTTCGATCGATATCGTCGAGTTGCAAAAGATTTTGGAGGCGATCGAAACGCAGGTCGAGAAACACGGACTGACCGTCGAATTCGACTAGAGCCTTTCTACTCGCCGGTCTGCAGCAGACTTCCAGCGCGCCGCGCGCCCGCGAGGAGTTTCGAAAAAGCGAAAACGGCGGCTGCGAAATACATCATCGACAGCACAAACCCTTCCGCCATCAGATCCGCGCGGAAGACATGTTCGATCAAAACGCCGCGCAGACCCTCGAAGACATAGGTCGGCGGAAGCGTCCAGCAGAAGATCTGAAGCCAATAGGGCAGGATCGCGACCGGATAATAGACGCAGCCAAGCGGCTGAATGAGGAACATGAGCGACCAGGCGAAATTCTCGGCGCCCAGTCCGTAGCGCAGGATCAAGCCCGAAACGAGCAGGCCGACGCTCCAGGCGAAGAAGATGAGAACTGCGAAAAAGGCGGCAAGCGCAAAGCCCAGCGCCCATAGATTGAAACCGAAGAAGACGATGGCGAGGATCGTCACGGGAATCATCGCAACAAACAGCCTTATCAAGCTGATCGTCATCATCGCCGCGATAAATTCCGCCGGTCGCAACGGACTCATCAAAAGATTTGCGATATTGCGCGACCACATTTCCTCGAGAAAGGAAAACGAAAAGCCCTGCTGCCCGCGCAACAGAATGTCCCACAGCAGCACCGCTCCGATGAGCGTGCCCGCGGCCATGGCGGTGCGGCCCGCGGGCCCCGCCGTTCCCGCGGCGGCGAGATAGGTTTGCAGGAATCCCCAGGTCAGAAGCTGCACGGTCGGCCAATACATCATTTCGAACATGCGCGGCCAGGACGAGCGAAGAAGATAGGAATAACGCAGCACCATTGCGCCCGTGCGTCGCAGGGAAAAGGCCATCCAATCGCTCATGAAGGCTCTCGCGCGTCGGGGTCGCGGCCTCTCACCACATCGAGAAACACTTCCTCCAGATTGGAGCGGCCGTAGCGCGTCAGCATCTCGGCTGGAGCAGCGTCATCGACGATGCGCCCCTCCTTCAGCATCATGACCCTGTCGCAGAGACGCTCGACTTCGGCCATGTTGTGGGACGCGAGCAGGATCGCGCAATTACGGTCGCGTCGATGATCCTCGATATGAGCGCGCACCCAATCCGCCGTGTCGGGATCGAGAGACGCGGTCGGCTCGTCGAGCAAAAGAAGCTCCGGGTCGTTGATCAGCGCTTTGGCGAGCGCGACGCGCGTCTTCTGCCCCGCCGAGAGGCGTCCGCTCTGGCGATCGAGAAATTCCGTGAGCGCCAGTTCTTCCGCCAGACGCTCGATTTTCGACTCCACTTCGCCGACGCCGTAGAGCATGCCGAAGACGCGCAAATTCTGCCTCACCGTGAGGCGATGCGGCATATCGACGTAGGGACTCTCAAAATTCATGCGTCCAAGCACCAAGTGACGCTCGCGCGCCATGTCGCGACCAAACACGTTGATGCGTCCGGTCGTCGGCTCGATCAGCCCCATGATCATGCCGATGGTCGTGGTTTTGCCCGCGCCATTGCCTCCAAGCAGTCCCGTCACGGAGCCGGTCGCGAGCGAGAAATTCAGCGGTCCCACCGCAAAGGTCTCGCCATAGGACTTGGAAAGATTTTCGACGGCGAGCGCGATATCGGCGCCCGCGTGAGAAGGGTCTGGCATGAGCCTTCCTACCCTCCCGCCTGACGATTTCGCAAGCGCGGCGTCGCGTTCATTTTTGGCACCTGCTGCAAAAGAACGTCGAGCGTCCGGCTTGCACGATGCGCGAAATCTCGCCGCGACAGCCGGGAGTGGGGCAGGCGGCGCCTTCCCGATCGTAGACGCGGAACGAATGTTGAAAATAACCTAGCGAGCCATCGGTTTGACGATGATCGCGCAATGTCGAACCGCCGGCGGCGACGGCGTCGCGCAGCACCTCTTTGATGGCGGCGGTCAATCGCTCCAGCGCCGCGCTTGGCTTGCCCGCTTTTGTGACGAGGTCGCCAGCGGCTCGCCGCGGCGAGATTCTGCGCGCGGTGCAGCGCCTCACATGCGTAGATATTCCCCAATCCCGCAATGATGCGTTGATCGACCAGGACCGATTTGACAGGCGCTTTGCGAGCGTCGAAAGCGGCTGCAAGCGCCTTCGCATTCATATCGCGCGACAGCGGTTCAATGCCGAGTTTCGCAAACAATGGATGCGAGGTGAGCTGATCGCGCGGCTCGAGCAGCATGAAGCCAAACCGGCGCGGGTCGTTATAGATGACGCGCGCGCCGCGCGCGAAGTGAAACACCACATGATCATGAGCGCGCGCGCTCTCGCGCTTCGAATGAAAAGCGCCCGGCGTTTCCGTCGCGTCGCCTTCTTCGATCCGAAAGGAGCCGCTCATCCCCAGATGCATGACGAGCGCCTGCCCATCATCGAGTTCCGCGATGAGATATTTGGCTCGGCGATAAAGCTCGAGGGGGCGGCGCCCTTTGAGCCGCGCCGCGAAATCACGCGGAAAAGGAAAGCGCAGATTTCCGCGCCGCAGCTCGACGCGTTCGATCGCCGAAGCGGTAAAAACAGGCTTGAGGCCAAGCCGAACCGTTTCGACTTCAGGAAGTTCGGGCATTAACTAAGAACTCTCCAACGCGAGACTTCGGAGCGAAAGCGCGGGCGCGGCGTGAACGGCTCATTCTTATTGCAATCGCGCGTTTTCGTCGAATTTCGCCCCATTTGCGGGAGATCGCCTTGCTTATAGCCATCGGCCCCGTCGCAGGCTATGTATCGCCTTCAATCATGAACCCGCCGCGAGCCCCTGCATGTCTGCCTCCCGTTCCGATCCCGACTCCACGACGCATTTCGGCTTTTCAGAAGTCGGCCTCAGCGAAAAGCAGGGCCTCGTCGATCATGTCTTTCACAAGGTTGCGCGCCGCTACGACATCATGAACGACCTCATGTCGGGCGGTCTCCACAGATTGTGGAAAGACGCGTTCGTGGCCAAGGTGAACACCCGAAACCGCGAGGGCTTTCGTCATCTCGACGTCGCCGGCGGCACGGGCGACATCGCTTTTCGCGTCGCCGCCAAAGCCGCGAGCGACGCGGAAATCGTCGTCCTCGACATCAATGGCGACATGCTGGAAGTCGGACGCGACCGGGCGATTGAGCGCGGCCTCGACAGGCAAGTCGAATTCGTGCAGGCGAACGCCGAAGCCCTGCCCTTCCCGGACAATGAGTTCGACGCCTATACGATCGCCTTCGGCATTCGCAACGTGCCGCGCATCCAGACCGCCCTGGAGGAAGCGCATCGCGTGCTCCGGCCCGGCGGTCGTTTTCTGTGTCTCGAATTCTCGCAGGTGGCGGTGCCGGGATTGGACAAGATTTACGAGGCTTATTCCTTCAACGTCATACCGGCGATCGGCAAGCTCGTCGCGGGCGATTCCGAGCCCTATCGCTATCTCGTCGAATCCATCCAACGCTTCCCTCGCGCCGATGAATTTGAATCGATGATTCGCAAAGCCGGGTTCAGGCGCACCGGCTTTGAGCGGCTGACGGGAGGCGTCGTCGCCATTCATTCCGGCTGGAAGCCCTAATTATCAACGTCGTCTTTTCATCGAACAGTGGCGGTCGTTCGTGTTCTTCGGCCTTGGACATTCATTTCGATTGGCGCGCGCCGGATATATTTTGGCGCGAGAAGGCGTGTTCGCGAGCGTCGATGTTTCGGAACTGCCGCCGCTCGTGCAACTCGCGGCGAGATTCGGCAGGCTGCTCGCACGCAAGGACATCGACAGCGTTCCGAAGGCGCTTGTGCGCGCCTTCGCGCTCATCGGCCCCTCTTATGTGAAGCTCGGTCAATTCCTGGCGACGCGGCCAGATGTCGTCGGCGGCGAAATCGCGGATGCGCTCACGGCCCTTCAAGACAGAATGGAGCCGTTCGACCGCGCGCAGGCCGTCGCTATTGTCGAACGCGCGCTTGGCAAGAAGATCGACGAGATTTTTTTGTCGTTCGGCGAGCCGGTCGCGGCGGCTTCGGTCGCGCAGGTGCATATCGCCCAGGCCCGTTACCCCGGCGGCGAGCACAAGGTCGCCGTCAAAGTGCTGCGGCCGGGCATCGAACGGCTCTTCCAGCGTGATCTGCAGGATATGTACGTCATTGCCCGCGCGGCCGAGCGCTTTTCCGCCGAGGCGCGGCGACTGCGCCTCATAGAAGTCGTGGACACGCTTGCGCGCACGGTAAAGCTCGAAACGGACTTTCGGTTGGAGGCTGCGGCGGCGTCGGAATTTCGCGACAATGTGAAAGACGATCCCGACATGCACGCCCCAGGCGTCGACTGGGATCGCACGGCGCGCGAAGTGTTGACGCTCGAATGGATCGACGGCGTTCCGCTGTCGGACATCGCGCGCGTTGAACGCGAAGGCCATGATCTCAAAGACGTCGGCCGCAATGTGTTGCAGTCTTTCCTGCGGCACGCCATGCGCGACGGATTTTTCCATGCCGATATGCATCAGGGCAATCTGTTCGTCGATAAGGCGGGCCGTCTTGTCGCAATCGACTTTGGCATCATGGGCCGGCTGGGCGTCAAGGAACGGCGCTTCCTTGCCGAAATTCTCTATGGTTTCATCACGCGCGATTACAGACGCGTGGCGGAAGTGCATTTCGAAGCCGGCTATGTGCCGCCTGTTCATTCCGTCGAGGAATTCGCGCAGGCTCTGCGCGCCATCGGCGAACCCCTGCACACAAAAAGCGCCACGGATATTTCCATGGCGCGGCTGCTCAGTCTGCTGTTCGAAGTGACGGCCCTGTTCGACATGCGCACGCGCACGGAGCTGGTGCTGCTGCAAAAGACCATGGTTGTCGCAGAGGGCGTCGCGCGCTCGCTCGATCCCAAGCTCGACATATGGAAGACGTGCGATCCCGTCGTGCGCGGATGGATCGAAGACAATCTCGGCCCCAAGGCCAAGGTCGAAGACGCGGGCCGCAATGTCGTCGAGCTCGCGAAGCTCGCAACCCATTTGCCAAAAGTGCTCGCCGACGCGGAAGCGGCCATAGCGCATCTTGCGAAATCCGCGGCGCATGGCGTCGATTTGTCGGTAGAAACATTGGAAGCGTTGGCGCATGCGCGCAGACGTTCGGATCGCTGGTTTATGTTGGCGATGGCGGCTTTCCTGCTCGTCGCTATCTGGTTGCTGAAGCGCTGACGCTCAAATTAGCGTCACGCGCCGACCGACATCGATTCTCCGACGCGCTGCGACGGTCGAAGAGGTCGTCAATCTCGCCGTCTATCTCGCCTCCCTGTCTTCGGCGACGACGGGAGCGGGCTTGCGGGTCGATGGCGGCGTCGCCGAGTCGATCATCTGACCGTAGCGACGCCAAGTCTCACTTCACGCCGAGCAACTCGACCTCAAAGATCAAAGTCGCGTTCGGCGGAATGACGCCGCCGGCGCCACGCGCGCCATAACCAAGCTCGGGCGGAATGATCAATGTGCGCTTGCCGCCGACCTTCATCGTCTCGACGCCTTCGTCCCAACCGCGGATGACCTGTCCTTGGCCGATGGGAAATTCGAATGGCTGGCCGCGATCGTGAGAACTGTCGAACTTCTTGCCCTTCGCCCCATTCTCGTAAATCCATCCGGTATAGTGCATCACGCAGGTCTGTCCCGGCTTCGGCGCGGCGCCGGTTCCGACCTTGCTGTCAATGATCTTCAGTCCGGAAAGCGTCGTCGTCGCTTTCGCGGCGTCTTCGGCCGCCGCGGACATTGGCGCGATGGCGGTCGAAATTCCGCCGATCGCCGCAAGGGCCGCGATGATCGTCAGAGCCCGTGAAAAATTTCGCATTGAATCCTCCCTGACTTCCTTATCGGTCGAGCAAGACGCTTGTCGATCTCAACCGCACATGCTCGCTTGTCGAAGCTTTGCGACGCGTCAAAGAATCAAACCAGCAATCCGTGGTCGCGCGCGAGTTGCGACAGATTCTTCTGCGGCCGCGCGCCAAAATGCGAGATGACCTCCGCCGCCGCCAGCGCCCCGAGCGCCGCGCTTTTCTCATGCGGCAGATCCTGAACATAGCCTGCGAGGAAACCCGCCGCAAACAGATCGCCGGCACCGGTCGTGTCGACGACTTCCTCGACGGGAAAAGCCGGAACGGCGGTCGCGGCGTCGCTATTTGCGACGATGACGCCTTTTTCCGAGCGCGTCACGACGCCGAGCAGATTGTTTTCCGCGCGCAGGGCGCCAAGCGCCGTATCGAAATCGGCGGTCTGATAGAGCGCGTGCAACTCGCTCTCATTGGCGAAAATAATGTCAACCAGCCTTTCGCGAATCAGCGACAGGAACTCTTCTCGGTAACGATCGACGCAAAAAGAGTCGGAGAGGCTGAGGGCGACCTTGCGCTTGTTTTCGCGACTGATTTTGGCCGCGCGCAGAAACGCCGCCTTGGCGCCGGGCGGATCCCAAAGATAGCCCTCCATGTAGAGAACCTTGGCGTCGGCCACGAGTTCGTCGACGATGTCGTCGGGCGCAAGCGCCTGACAGGCGCCGAGATAGGTGTTCATCGTGCGTTGCCCGTCGGGCGTAACGAGGATGAGACATCGCGCGGTCGATGCGCCGTTTTTCGCCGGCGCGGTTTGGAAGTCGACGCCGGCCTTGCGGATGTCATGCGCGAATTCGCGTCCGGCTTCGTCGTCCTTGACCTTGCCGACAAAGGCTGCGGCTCGCCCAAGGCTCGCCAAGCCCGCCATGGTGTTGGCGGCGGAGCCTCCGGAGACGACGGTCGTCGGCCCCATCGCCGCGTAAAGCTCGGCGGCGCGAGTCTCGTCGACGAGTTGCATGGCGCCTTTACGAAGACCCGCCTTTTCCAGCTCATCGTCTTCAGCGCGGGAGAGAACATCGACAATGGCGTTGCCGATGCCGAGAACATCGATTGATCGGGACATGCAAAATCCGCTGCGTTGGGGACGCCAATCGCCGCATTGCCCGAGCGAACCCGCAGCAGCGATGCGCAAGAAAATCCCGGCCGCTTCTCAGGAAAGGGCCGGGACGGTCTTTAGCACCTGTATGGGGACACGACTAGCTCGCGAAACGCATAAACCCCGGCGTGTGCGTCAGTCGATCACGTAACGGAAACCGATGCGAGCCTGCTGGCTGATGAGATCCTTGGCGATGTTGTTGTTATGCGAATCGACGCCCGTGATTCTTCCAAGATTGAGCCAGCGGTAGCCGAGATCGATCTTGATGTGGTCGGTGACGTCATAGGCGAGGCCGCCCATGAACGCATAGGAGAATCGCAGAAAGGTCCCCTCGAAGTTTCGATCCCAATTCGCCTGATAGGTTCCCAAGGTGAAAGGATCGGTCCAGGTGACGCCCGCATAGGGATTGAGATTGCCCATGTACCAATTGACCAGAGCCTTTTGGTAGAGAACATTCACGCCAACCCCGGCGCCGACATAGGGCGTAATGCCCCACCATTTTCCGAGGTCAAAATAGGCGTTGGCCATAACGGCCATCGAACTCGGTGCGGTTGTGCACAAGCGGAGAACAATCCGAGAAAACGGGGATAGAGCCAGTGAAGGGCCCGCCAGCGGGCGTCCCAACTGCGCCGATCTGGCACGGAAGGATGGTGTATCCGGGGCCGTCCTTCTTATAGAGACTTTGGTAATCGACGGTGACGTCGGTTCGGAACCAGCTGTTATACTGATAACCAAATCCAAGGCCTGCCGTCCAATTGTTCGGAAAATCCGGTGACAGCACGATGCCGTTGAGATCGTTCGGCCTGATATAGGCTGCGCCGACATCTCCGCGCAGATACCAGCCCGTGCCCCATTCGACCATTCCGTCGTTGACCGGTTCCGGCGCAGGCGAGAAGAAGGGCATGTCGGCTGCCTGAGCCGCGTGAGAAAGGAAGGCGCCGACAAGCGCCGTCAATACGGTCGCACGCGCCTTGAATGTAAGAGAAACCATTTGCTCTCGTCCCTTGCTTCACGCCGGCCGGCTCCAAGGTTCGGCGCGGGCGTGAAGCAAGATTGAACGAACATGCTTAATATGCGCTTAATTTAACCATAACCCTTAATAGGTTCACTGGCCGCCGCCACAAAACACAAGCGAATTTCGTGGCCTGAGTTAAAGGAGCGGGGCTATTTTCGGGCAAAAAGACGGAAGCCGCGGCTCCACAATAAAATCGGCCGCCACTTTCGTGGCGGCCTGCGGAGCGGCGCAAAGCGGCCTTCCTATTTGAAAAGAGGCGCGAGGATGAAGCCCTCGAGGATCACGAAGAGCGTCGAGACGACGAAGGCCGGAATGGTGCGCAGAGCTGCGTGCCGGTAGAGCCATGTGAACATGAAGACGTTCCACACGACGAGCGGGAACAGCAGAAATCTCACGAGCCTTTCGGACGGGAGCGGCGGCGGCAATGCGATCGCGAAGATGAAATGCAGGACAATATAAGCGAGGCAGAGCAGCGCCCCGGTCGCTCCGAGCGCGGTGAGCGTCTGAAGGAGCTTGTCGAGCGAGCCGACGATCTTCAGCGCGAAGTAGGTGATGGCGGCGAGAACGGCGGGGATGGCTATTCCATAGACGATCGAGCCGAGAATGGAATGTTCGATCGAATGGACGAGGATTTCCCCCACGGCGTAAGCGCGCCATTGCGGCGCCGGCGAGCTTCTGGGACTCCGGCAAAGACTTTTGCGAGCCCTCCAGCTTGACGATGTCCCAAAGCGCCTTGGGAATAGGCGGCAGATTGATGGTTGGAAACGATACAGGCATTGATTCACTCATCTTTCGAGATGCGACGCGCCGCACGCGTGTCCGGCAAGCCCACATTGAGGAAAGGGCTGCGGCTCTTCTCCTTGCGGGAGATCGAAGCGACGCAGCCTGTTGCGGCTGTTCTATCACGCTTTTTCAAACGGCGGGAAGCAACCTCGAGGAAAGGCTCCGATACCGCAATGCAGCAATTGCCGGTTTTTGAAGGTTTAAGGCAGGCGACGGCTCCATTGGTCCTGCGCAAGGATCGAGACAATGCGATGAGCCGCGTCCGCCCATGTCGTTTGCAGAACCTTTCGCGGGTCCGTCTTAATGTCTCCCGCTAAAAACCCGCGAAGACAGCCGGTCAGCGCTTCAGGGTCATTGGCGCGGAAATAGGCCGCGCCGTCGCCGCCCACCTCGCGAAACACGGCGATGTCGCTGCAGATCACCGGCCGGCCGCGCCGCGCCGCTTCGACGATCGGCAAGCCGAAGCCTTCGGCGAAGGATGCGCAGAGAACAGCGGCGGAGTGGTCGTATAAGAACGACAGCTCCGGGATCGCTCGTATCTTCAAACCAATGGAGGCGTCGTCCGAACTCCGAATGCGCCAGTATGTCGCGGACAAAGGCTTCGTCATACCAGCCGCGCCGCCCCACGATAATAAGCCTCGCCTCCACGCCATCGTTCCAGAGCCGATCGAGGGCGCGTAAAACAATCCGATGACCCTTGCGCGGCTCAAGCGTTCCGACGCACAGGAAAACGGGCGCATCGCCTTCAACGGCGACGCGAATCTTTTCCCGCACGTCGCCGTCGCTCTTTGCAAGAATATCGGAACCGTTGTGAAACCAACCGATTTTCAGCCCGGGCCGATGCGGCAGGCCGCGCGCAATCACAAAGGCTTCTAATTCCTCGGCGACCGTGCGCGAGACCGCAAGCACGCCATCGCTATGCAGGAGCATGTGGCGAAACCAAGCGTCATAACGCGACACCGTGACCTCGTGACATGCATGCGGATATAATTCCGGAATGAGGTCGTGCACGCCTGTTACGATTTGCACCCCCTCGCGTGGAGGCGCTCGAACAGTGATTCATAATCGCCGAATGAGTTCCATGTGTCGGACAGCATGAGAAAGACATCGCCTTGCCCCGGCATGAAATCCTCTTGCGAACGCGCTCGAACGCCGCTTGCAGGGGCCGCGACGTCCTCATGCGCGAAGAGCCTTCCGGATTCGCAATAGACGGCGATCGCCGGAATGGTCTGATCGCTTCTTTCATGCAAGGCGCGCAGGAGATTTTTCACCACGCGCTGAATGCCGGTTCCAACATCCTGTTTCACGAGACCCGTCACGTCGATGAGCAAGCGCTTCACAGTCGGTGAAGTTGAAACGGGCGGTGGGCTCCCTTGGGGCAATGTCTTTGCGCTTGAGCCCGCGACGTGGGCCTTCGGACGCTCTCTCCAGAGAGACGTAACGGCGCGAACAAGCCGCGCCTCCATTTTGCGAAGCGGCGAGAAGATTCCCCACGAAGCGGAATAGATCATCTTTTCGCGCTCGTGCACGAGCAGCAGCATTTCTGCGTAAAGCCATTCCAGCTCGCATTCGAGCAGTCGAATTTGATCGCAACTCACGGCGATGGGCGAGTCCGACCTTGTTTCGATCCATCGCTCGCGCAAGATCACGTCGACGATGCGATCTGCGGCGTCGGCCCAGGTCGAACAATTGACCTTGTTGGAATCCGTTACGATCTCGCCCGCGAGCCAGCCCTCGACGCAGTTTGCAAGAGCATGCGCGTCGGTCACGGGAAAATAGGCGGCGCCAACGCCGCCAACTTCTCGAAACACCGGAATGTCGCTGCAGATCGCAGGTCGTCCGCGACGCGCGGCTTCGACAATGGGCAGGCCAAATCCCTCGGCGTAAGAAGGGCACAGAACTGCGGATGCGGCGTCATACAGCGCGGAGAGCTCTCCGTCGTCGACGTCATTGAACCAAAAAAGACGGCGTCCGAACTCCGGATGGCGCTTGATGTCGGCAATCAACGCCTCCGCATACCATCCGTTGCGGCCGACGATGACGAGCCGCGCGTCGACGCCATTTTTCCAAAGCTGGTCGAAGGCCTCAAGAGCAGTGCGATGACCTTTCCGCGGTTCGATCGTCCCGACGCATAAGAATATAGGCGATGCGCCTGCTATTGCGGTTCGCAAAGCTTCGCGTAACGATGTGCGCGCAGGAACGGGAATGTCGGAACCGCAATGAAACCAGCCGATTTTCAATTCGCCGCGATGCGCGAGGTCGGTTTCCTTGACGTAACTCCTCAACTCCTCCGCGACGGTGCGCGAGATTGCGATGAAACTGTCGCTCTCCAGCAGCGCCTTTCGCAGCCACATCCGATACAGCGGCGGCGTGACCTCATGGCAGCCATAAGGATAAAGCTCCGGGATAAGATCGAAGAGGCATGTGACGATTTCGCCCCCGCTGGCGCGTATGCGGTCGAACAGGGGCGTGAATTCGTCGAAGGCGTTCCAGCTGTCGGACAGCATCAGAAAGCGGTCGCCAGACTGCGCAACAATTTCGACGTCCGGGCCGGCGCTTGCCTTGCCGGTGAGCGCAGCGACGAAGTCGTGGCAGCTCAGCAACCGGCCGCCCTCGCAGCGAACCGCGATGGCCGGAACGCCGGGATCGTCTCTTTGGTAAAGAGCCTTGACCACGTTTTTTACGACGCGCTCGATGCCGGTCGCCATGTCGCGTCTGACGGTTCCCGTCACGTCGACGAGAAGTCTTTTCGCTAGGCGCCTTTGCGCGTTCGCCGCCAGGCGCGTTGCGCGCGGTCGCTGGGGTCGGCTGCTGGTTCTTGATTTCCTGCGACTGAGAGCGACTGCGCCGAAGCGCCAAAAAGCTCTCCACGATTTTTTCTTCAAGCGCGCGCAACGGGCGAAAAATCAACCACGACGCCGAGTAAACCATTTTGTCGCGTTCATGCAGCAGATGCAGCATTTCCGCGCGTATGAAATCGAGCTGATAGCGCAGGATGCGAAGGCGACGTTCAATCGAGGCGTCGGTCGCCGTGTTCGGCTCAGCATCGACCGTTGTTGGCGGACCCTTCATCGCCTCATGCTTTCGACCTCGCGCCAATAGTCGAGCAATGATTGCAGCATATCGTCAATGGAGCGGCGCGGGCGCCAGTCAGTCGCCGCACGCAAACGCGAAGCGTCGCAGGAGATGACAGGAATATCGGCGTTTGCCGGGACGCAAGCGGCTTTCGTCAATCGCCGCCTCGAACGAACGCGTCGCGCGGCTGCGCAGTCGATCCAGCAAGGATTGAATCGTTTGCGGCTCGCCGGAGGCGACATTGAAAATGCGAACGCCTGCATCAAAGCCTCTCGGCAGCCTCGTATAAGCAGGAGATAGGCGTCAACGACGTCGCGGACGTCCAGAAAGTCGCGCGCCTTGCTCAGATCGCCGACATTCAAGCGAGGCTCCAGTCGCCCCGATTCAATTCCGGCGATTTGTGCGGCGAAAGACGCGAGCACGAAGCTGTCGCTGACTTGACGCGGTCCTGAATGATTCACCGGGCGCACAATGATGACGCGGGAATCCTGTCCCAAAATATCTCGGAGCGCGCCTTCCGCGGCAACCTTGGAGCGGCCATAGGCGTCGAGCGGACGCAAGGGCGTCGTCTCGTCGGCGGGACCGGAACGCAAACTGTCGCCGTAAACGGATGAGCTGGACGAAAACAGGATCGTCGTGCGCGGAACGTGGCGCGCGAGCGCCGTCGCGAGATTGAACGAGCCGTGAAAGTTCACCCGCCAGGTGCGTTCGGCGGCCGCGAGCGCTTGGCCGATCGACGCTTGTCCGGCGAGATGAACCACAAGATCGGGCTTCGATTCGCGCACCGCTGCGTCGATCGCCGCTTCATCAAGCAGATCGGCCGAGATTGATTTCCAGTCGGCGCGCGCGAACGGCTCGCCCGGCCTCGTCAGAACTGTCCGCTGCGCCTTCGGATAGATTTCGGCAAGCGCCTCACAGAGATAAGAGCCCACAAAGCCAGAACCACCGGTCAGCAATATGCGCTCAAAGCGAGCCATGGACGTTTCCGCTCGAGGTCGCTCGTTCAATCAGCGGGCTCCCTTTTCAACCGCTCTATGTCGGCGTCGACCATTTCATGGATCAATTCTTCCAGAGCGATCTGCGGTTCCCAACCCAGGGCGGCGCGCGCTTTGGAGGCGTCGCCCAGCAGGACGTCCACTTCCGCAGGACGATAAAAGGCGGGATCGATCACGACATGCTTGTCCATGTCGAGACCGACATGGGCGAAAGCTATTCGGCACATATCGCGCACTGTGGTCGTGCGACCTGTCGCGACGACATAATCGTCGGGCTTTTCCTGCTGCAGCATGAGCCACATGGCGCGCACATAGTCTTTCGCATGGCCCCAGTCGCGCTTGGCGTCAATGTTGCCGAGCCGCAACTCCTTCGCCTTGCCGAGCTTGATACGCGCCACCGCATCCGACACTTTGCGCGTGACGAACTCAATGCCGCGCAGCGGGCTCTCATGATTGAAGAGGATGCCGGACGACGCATGGAGCCCAAAGCTCTCGCGATAATTCACCGTGATCCAGTGACCGTAGAGCTTGGCCACGGCGTAGGGCGAGCGGGGATAAAAAGGCGTTTTCTCGTTCTGCATCGCCTGCTGGATGAGGCCATACATTTCCGATGACGACGCCTGATAAAAACGCGCGCTTGGCGCGGCGATGCGAACTGCCTCAAGCATGTTGGCGACGCCGACCGCGGTGATGTTGGCCGTCAAAATAGGTTGGCGCCACGATGAAGCGACGAAAGATTGCGCCGCGAGATTATAAATCTCGCTCGGTTGCACATCCTGCGTGATGCGAATGAGGCTTGAAAGATCCGCGAGATCGCCGTCGACCAAGTTCACCTTGTCGGAAACTCCAAGCCAACGGAGGCGATGGTCCTCGACGCCGCGATGCGACGAGCGGCGGATGACGCCAAACACCTCATATCCCTGATTGAGCAATAGCTGCGCCAGATAGGCGCCATCCTGCCCCGTGACGCCGGTAATGAGCGCGCGTTTCGTCATGTAAAATTCCTCGACGGGGTGAGCAAAAATTTCACGCCTCGTATAAAAGCGCGAAACACGATGATTTCAGGGTCGTTGCGGCCACGGGAACGGAGGATGCGCCGCAAGGCGGATGCAAATTGGCCAAACGGCGATTGCGCGCCGATCGCCCTGCGCCGGCCTTACAAAATCGGCGCACTGCTGGCAAGGGCGCAGCCGTGAAACGAGCGGAATCGGCCTCTTTCTGGCGTCGAGCGGTTGACCAAGCGGGCGCGCTCTGGAACAAATGGCGGAAGTTTCATCGCAGCGCTTTTGAGGCCCGCCTTGCTGTTTGTCGCCATTTGCCTGGACAAGCCCGGAAGCCTTGAAACCCGCCTCTCGACAAGAGCCGCGCATCTTACCTTTCTGGAGCAAAACGCCCGACAGGTGAAACTCGGCGGCCCCTTTCTCGACGCCGACGAAAAACCGGTCGGTTCGATGCTGATTCTCGATTGCGACAATGAGAGCCTGGCTCAAGCGCTTCTGGAGCGCGATCCCTACGCCATGGCCGGCCTGTTCAAGAGCGTCGAGCTTCGACCGTGGAAACGCGTCGTCGGCGCGGAGATTTGAATGGCGCACTGGCTTCTCAAGAGCGAGCCCTCGTCCTGGTCCTGGGATCAACAGGTCGCCGCCGGCGCCAAGGGGACATTCTGGAGCGGCGTGCGCAACCATCTCGCCAAAAAGCATCTGATGGCGATGAAAAAGGGCGACCGCGCCTTTTTCTATCATTCGAACGAGGACAAGGCGATCGTCGGCGTGGTCGAGGTCATCAAGACCTACTACCCCGATCATACGGATGAGAGCGGCAAATTTGGAATGGTCGACGTAAAGGCGGTCAAGCCGTTGAAAAAACCGGTCTCGCTAGCCGACATCAAAGCCGAACCGCGGCTCGGCGATATGGTGCTCGTCAATAATTCGAGACTTTCGGTGCAGCCCGTGACCGACGAGGAATGGAGCTTCATTCTCGACATGGGCGGCCTCTCTTCTTAAGAGCGGCCGCCGCCTCTTAGCTCCTCGATTAACCGCCGCTCGCTTTCGGCTTGCCGCCGGCGACGGGCGTCGTGTCCGATATTCCGCTTTTGATCTTCTCAAGAATCTTCGGAAGCTCGTCCGGATCGGGATTCAAATCGCGCGCGTGATTCCATTGGAACTGCGCTTCAAGCTTGCGTCCGATGCGCCAATAGGCGTCGCCGAGATGATCGTTGATCACCGGATCGGACGGCTTCAGATCGATCGCCTTCTCAAGCTCCCTGACGGCCTCGTCGTAACGGCCGAGGCGATAATAGGCCCAGCCGAGACTGTCGACGACATATCCGTCGCGCGCGCGCAGATCGACCGCGCGACGAAGCATCTTGAACGCGTCATCGAGATTGACGCCCTGATCGACCCAGGAATAGCCGAGATAATTCAGCACCAGGGGTTGATCCGGGAAAAGCTCGAGCGCCTTCTTGAGGTCGGCCTCTGCGGTCGCCCAATTCTTGCGCCTCTCATTGGCGATGCCGCGGTAGTAATAAAGCAGCCACTGGCTCTTCTCGGGCTTGGGCTGCAGATCGAGCACGCGCGTATAGGTCGACACGGATTCGTCGAACAGCTTGCGCGAACGCTGGAGATTGCCCAACGCCGTCAGCGCCTCCTGATCCTTGGGATGCGCCGCCACGACGGCCTGCAAATGGTCCGAGGCTTCGCTCGATTTGCCGAGCGTCTCCAGCAGCAGCGCCGCCTGAATGTCGGCGTTGACCCGCAACGGACTGTTCTGCGGCACGCTGTCGTAGAGTTCGATCGCCGCCTCTTCCTGCTTCATGCGCTCATAGGTGTCGGCGAGCGTGATCGTCGCCAGCGCATTGTCCGGCGCGAGATACAAAGCAAGGCGCAGATAAATGAGCGACGCGAGTTCGTCGCCCTGGCGCCCGCCAACCGCGCCAAGTCCGTAGAGCACTTCGCCGGCGCCTTCCTCCACCGTCCGCACGAAAGGCGGCAACGGCTTGCCGGCGTCGAGATCGGCGAGCGCGCCGGTCACGATCGGATGATTGGGAGCCACGTCGTCGAAGGCGTTATAGATGCGCTTCGCCTCTTCGCGCTGGCCGTGGCTGGCGAGAAACCGCGCATAGGCGTCGACAAGACGCAGCGTGTTCTTTTCTCCGGCGTAGGACGCCCTGAAGCGCTTCTCCGCTTCGGCCTTGTCGCCGGCAAGATCGGCGATCAGCCCCGCGTGGTAATCGCGAAACACCGCAAAGGCGTCTTCGCGCAATGTGTCGACGCCCGTGAGCGGCCGGCGCACGTTCTTCACGCCCGCATATGTCCACGCCGTCAGCAGCGTCGATGTGATGTCATGCTGGTGATCGCGCGAACCGAGCGCAAGCATCGCGCGCGCTTTGTCGAATTTGTGCTGTTTGATCGCCTCGACGCCGAGGACGAGATGCGCCAGTCCGTTGTTGCGATCATGCGCCAGGACGCGATTGGCGAAAGTGAAGGCGTCCTGCATATTGCCGTTGGCCAGCGCGGACACGAAGGCGCGCTCGACGAGTTCCTGATTGCGCGGATCGTCGCGCAGCGCCTCGCGGAAAAAGGTCGAAGCCGCATGAGTGTCGCGCGATGCGCCGGCGACGATCGCCGCGAGATAATTTCCCGAAGGACTTTCGCCGACTTCGAAAGGCGTCGCGATGGTCAGATTCTCGCGCGCATGGGCGAGGCTTTCGACGGGAGCCGCAAGCGCCATCACCGCCAGTGCGGCAAGCGCCGCGCTCGGGCGGAACGAGCGAAAACGGCGCGCCGCCGACGTTCGTGCGGCGGAAATTTCTTGGCAAGATTTCAAGCGACAGTCCCCAAAGTTCGCCTCAAACGGCAGCCCGCGGGATTCGAAGAGCAACGTGGGCCTCTCGCCGACCGTCGCCTGCGATCATTTTGGTTCGGAAAGATGGCCGTTTTGAGCCGTCGCCGCAAGCGCGAACTGCGTGACGGAGATTAATTCCGGCCGTTGATCGCCTTGACGATTTTTTGGGCGGCGTCGTCCAGATCGTCGGCGGAAATGACGTCGAGCCCTGATCCGGAAATGATTTCCTTGCCAAGCTCAACATTCGTTCCCTCGAGCCGCACCACGAGCGGAACTTTCAGTCCCACTTCCCTCACAGCTGCGATCACGCCTTCCGCGATGATGTCGCAACGCATGATGCCCCCAAAGATATTAACAAGAATCCCCTTCACCTTCGGATCGGCGGTGATGATCTTGAACGCCGCGGTGACTTTCTCCTTGCTCGCGCCGCCGCCCACATCGAGGAAGTTCGCCGGGCTCTCGCCATAGAGCTTGATGATGTCCATGGTCGCCATCGCGAGGCCGGCGCCATTGACCATGCAGCCGATCGTGCCGTCGAGCGCGATATAGGCGAGGTCGAATTTCGAGGCCTCGATTTCCTTCTCGTCCTCTTCCGTCTTGTCGCGCAGCTCGAGAATCTCGGGATGCCGATAGAGCGCATTGTCGTCGAAGGACATTTTCGCGTCGAGGCAGCGCAGCCGCCCGTCCTTGGTGACGATCAGCGGATTGATTTCGAGAAGCTCCATGTCTTTCGCGACAAAGGCCGCGAAAAGCTGTTCGGCCAGCGCGCCCGCCTGCTTGGCGAGATCGCCTTTCAATCCCAGCGCGTCGGCGATGCGGCGTCCGTGATGCGGCATGACGCCGGTCACGGGATCGATCGAGAAAGTGACGATCTTCTCGGGCGTGTCATGCGCCACTTTCTCAATGTCCATGCCGCCTTCCGTCGAGACGACGAAGGAGATGCGCGACGTCGCGCGATCGATCAGCATGGAGAGGTAGAATTCCTTCTCGATCGCGGCGCCGTCTTCGATGTAGAGGCGATTGACCTGTTTCCCGGCGTCGCCGGTCTGCGCGGTGACGAGCGTCGAACCGAGCATCTGCTTTGCGAAGGCGTCGACTTCTTCAAGCGACTTGGCGAGCCGCACGCCGCCCTTGTCGCCGGCCTGAGCCTCCTTGAATTTGCCCTTGCCGCGTCCGCCGGCGTGAATTTGCGCCTTCACCACCCAGACCGGACCCGGAAGCGTCTTGGCTGCGGCGAGCGCCTCTTCGATTTTGAGCGCCGGAGCGCCGCCCGCAACCGGAGCGCCGAATTCCCGCAGAATGGCTTTGGCCTGATATTCATGGATGTTCATTAGGAAGTCTTTCCTTGCGGCGCCGTCCCGCCGGTCGCGATTCTTCCCGGCAAATGGGCATGAGCGGAGCGGTTCCGTCAAGCGGGCGAGAGAACGTGGGGAGTCGATATTCGCTTGCGGGATTGCTACTCGCCAGACCCTCACCCTCCCCTTGAGGGGAGGGTCGGACGGCAAAGCCGTCCGGGGTGGGGACGACGGGCGCCGTGTCCAGAGAACCGTACAGCGCGGCATAGATTGTATCGAGCGCGCGTCGATATTGTCGAAGAGGTCCGGCTCAGTGTCGACATTCATCGGACCCTTAGCTTGGAGCGGACACCCTTAAACAAATCAACTGCAGCTGATATCGTCTTGCCTGAATTTGCTTCAGGAGCTTCCATTTATGCGATTCATCATTGGTTTCTTGTCCGGCGCTCTTGGCCTGCTCGCAGGCTGGTTCGGGCTCGCCGCCCTCGTGATTGGCGTCTCGGGGCCGGACCGTGATGGCGGCGTCGCCATGGGAGCATTCTTCAACATCGGGCCAATCGGCGGCCTTGTCGGCTTCGTCGCCGGCGTGATGCTGTTCATCAAGAAAGGCATGGTGTCTCAAGTTACATCATCGCCTGATACGGAGCGGTCCGACGCCACACCTGCTCCCATGCGGACGCGCGTGTCTCCCACCTTTGCCGTCATAGTTCTGCTGCTCACGGGAGGCCTTGCCTGGTGGGGCTGGTACGAATTGATCCGTTCGCCTTACCTCACGCACGGCTTCATGACGCTTGCACTGCAATTCAGACTTCCGCCCGGAATGGCTTTGCCGCCGGACGCAACGGATGTGCACATCTCCGTGGAAGAGGGGCAGCAACATGCCGACGTCATGCTCGGCGCGTCGTGGCACGGTACCGACGGCGATCGGCGAGTGATCCTCGCCAGCACGGCGCTCAGCAGGAAGACGAGCCGACGGGTCGTAAGCCTGGAGCTCCCCGGTGTTCCACAGCAGACGTGGCAGGTGAATCTGCCTAGCGATCCCGATCCCACGCCCGGCTATTCGCCATGGCGAGTTGCGAGCGGCGCCTCGGCCCCGAAGATCGAGATGAACTTCCAACTCAGCGCTGACCGTTGAGCTGTCTTTGCGGCAACTTCAATCCGACGAGCGCCGGCGCCCAAACTGCCTCTGCCCGCCCTCATGCTGAGGAGGCGGCGTAGCCGCCGTCTCGAAGCGCGAGGGCGAACTCCAGATGGCGAGGGCGAGATGGCGGTATGAAGTTTCCTCGTCCTTCGAGACGGCCCCTTCGGGGCCTCCTCAGGATGAGGAAACCTTCAGCCGATCGCCTTGGGATAGGACCAGAAGCAAATCGCTTATGGGTTCGACAAGCCGGCAGATTGCGGGCTCCTCATCACGCAACGGCTTTCAACGGCTTCGCCCGTTTGATCCGCTTGCGTTCGCGAGGAGAATGCATCGCTTCCCACAGATCGCTGCGCCGCTGCACGTTCAGCCAGAACTCGGGACTGTTGCCGAATACGCGGGCAAGAATGAGCGCAGTCGGCGCGGTCACCTTCCTGCGGTCATTGCACAACTCGTTGACATGCTTGCGCTGGACGCCCATCGCCTCGGCCAGCGCCGACTGGGTCAGCCCCATCGGCGCCATGAACTCCTCGACAAGGATTTCCGCCACGGTCGCCGGCTTGCGCTTTGTCATCAACATGGCTCGCCTCACTGATAGCTGTGGTCGTCGAGATAGACGCCCTTTGCCTCTCCCCTGGCGCCGTCCCATCGAAAAATGAGTCGCCATTGTTTGTTCACGCGTATCGAATGAAAACGGTCCAGATCGCCGCGCAACTTCTGCAAAGCGCATTACTGGGCGGAATACGTAGACTTGGTCCATCGTCGCATCGTCGATCATCTGGACTTACGGAACAGGCGGCTTTCCAGATCGGAGGGTATTTTCTTCGAGTCGAATGTCGTCGACGAAGAAGGCTCGCAGCCAATCGTCCGCGAAAGCCCTCAATCGTTCCGCGACCCGCCAGGGGTCATGTACCATCAATGGTACATAGTCAACTGGGTGGCTTCGGTCGGTGACGGAAAGTCGGCGCATGGCTGGCTGGTTGGGATTGAGGTGCGCTAAGCCCCGGACAGGAATATCATCCGCGATACAGAAGAGCGCGAAATTGAGATTACTCCCGAAATGATCGAGGCCGGCGTTCTCGCTCTTTATGGTCCTGACTCGGGAATGGAACCCGGAGAGAGGGCCGTTAGTGCGAATTTATCGGGCGATGTCTGCAGCGAAACCGAGTTTTCACGTCTTCTCAAGTCTGCCAATTCAACGAAAAAATTCAGATAATTCATTGCTAACAGCTATCAAATAGCGCTCGCGCGTAGTATCTGGTCCAGATGAGACTAAATTCTATCCAAGTGTACACATCCACTCGTTGAAGTCCTGTTCTTGAGCTTTTCGAGCTTCAGTTCGAATTCATATGAGACCCAATCTGATAGAATCCGGCGGTCTAAGGTATCTCGCACATGTCGTGTATTCTACTACGTCTCAAACGTCAACTTGTTAGCGCTATGCGTAAACTCGTTACGTATTTTGCGAATAAGATGTAATTCGCGATGACGCCATGGCTCTAATATCCCAATGCAATAGACCCATATCAATTCGATGATGAGAACGCTTGCAAGTGGCCCGCGTTCCGCTAAAGAACTTACTTACTGATCCTTGTGTCTTGAACGAGATGTGCTTGCAATAAATCGGCCAAACGATCATCCAGGAATGAAACGCGCTAGAATGGTGCAGGCGCGCCCTGTCCTCCGTGTGACAATTTCTGGAATATATTCCTATAACCCTCTCACCCTCGCCGACCGCAAGGGGCGCTTCCCGATGGGTCTGGAGGCGCCGGGCGGGGGAGCGGATCCGGTGGGACGGCGACCCTCGTTCCTTCCGGCGGCGCGTCGCCGCTTGAGGCTTCTCCTTCGCGCGGAGCAGTAAAAGCATCAAGCGCAATATCCGAGGTTGGCGCGGGCGTTTAAGGCCCAAACGGGACGTGGCTACCTGGACCCGGAGGCGGCGAGAGAGACGCGATCCGCGTCCGGGACGAAAGCGGCCCGTAGCATTTTTTCGCCAAGGCCGAACGGAGCCGCGGCGTCCCGGACTCCTTGCCCCGGCGCTTTTTTAAAGGCGCAGGCGGATGGCGCGCGCCCTGACGCCGCGCAATCGTCCTTAAGCGAATTCCGGATTGAGCGCCTTGCTCGCCTCGATCAATGTGCGAACCGAGGCCACCGACTTTTCGAACATTTGTTTTTCAGTCTGGTCGAGCTTGATTTCAAGCACGCGCTCGACGCCATTCGCCCCGAGCACCACCGGCACGCCGACGTAAAGGCCCTTCACGCCATATTCGCCGGAAAGATAGGCGGCGCAGGGCAACACCCGGCGCTTGTCCTTCAGATAGCTCTCCGCCATGGCGATCGCGGCGGTCGCCGGCGCGTAATAGGCGGAGCCGGTCTTGAGAAGCCCGACGATTTCGCCGCCGCCCTTTCGCGTGCGATCGACGATGGCGTCGATCCGCTCCTTGGTCGTCCAGCCGAGCTCGATCATGTCGGGAAGCGGCACGCCCGCAACCGTCGAATAGCGCACGGAGGGAACCATGTCGTCGCCATGTCCGCCGAGCACGAAGGCGCTGACGTCCTCGACGGAGACGTTGAACTCCTGCGCGAGGAAATAGCGGAAGCGCGAAGAGTCGAGCACGCCCGCCATGCCGACGACTTTCGCGGTCGGCAGGCCGCTCGCCTTTTGCAGCGCCCAAACCATCACGTCGAGCGGATTGGTGATGCAGATGACGAAGGCGTCGGGCGCATAGGTCTTGAGGCCGGCGGCGACCTTGGAAATGACGCCGAGATTGACGGAGAGGAGATCGTCCCGGCTCATGCCCGGCTGGCGCGGAACGCCCGCCGTGACGATGACGACATCGGCGCCTTGAATCGCGGCGTATTCGTCGGCGCCCGCGAGATGGGCGTCGAAGCCCGCGACGGGCGAGGCCTGCGCCAAATCCAGCGCCTTGCCCTGCGGAACGCCGCTGACAATATCAAACAGAACGACGTCGCCCAGCTCTTTCAGGCCGATCAGATGGGCCAGCGTGCCGCCGATATGGCCGGCGCCGATAAGAGCGATTTTCTTGCGCGACATCGTTTTTCCCACACTCGAATGAAAGAAAAACAGCTACCTTGCTTTTCCGTCGGTGGGAAGACAGTCCTCTATTTTTTCGGCTAAACTTCGGATATTGGCGCGCTTCTTCGACCCGCGGGAGGATTATGCGCAAATTCCCGGCATTCGAAGGTGGCGCCCCTTTGAGATGCATCAAGGATGGTTTTCGAAGTTGGTCGATCGCCGAGCTTACGACGATTGCGCAAGAGATTCGCAGACCACACATGTCAATTATGCGGTCAGGCGTTCCATTGGGGAGGACAATTCAATGATAAGAAGATCGAAATTCGGCGGGGCGCGCTGGGCGCTGCGCGGCGCGGCTTTTTGCGCGGCGCTCATGGCCTTGCAGCCTTATGGCGCGGCGGCGGCGAGCGACCCCGACGAAGAGGAATTGCTCAAATACTACAACAAGGTGGACGTCTGGCACGCGCATGTCGACTATAATATCGCATATAACAATCAGGACGCCATCGTGACGCGCGAGTTGAAGCCGCAGCCGCCCGTCGATGACGAAAAGCTCTGCTACATCCGCTTCGATCTTCTGGAAGGGACGGGCGACTACTCTTACGGATTCAAGCCGGCGTCATTGGGCGGCGCCCGCAAGGATACGGAGTGGGGCGTCTATGTGCATAAGCGCGGCACGGTGCTCGATCAGCTGCGCTCGACGCTTAGTCTGAACGTGATCTATTTTTACGTCGGCGAGCCGAAGCCGGAGTATAAGAATTCGCCGCCCGACATTTGCGAGAAGAAACAGGCCGCCGATACGCCGCAGGCCGGCCATGGCTATAAGGCCAACGAGTGGTCGGACCTTGTGGTGAGGGGCAAATTGACCCACGGCTGGCCGGCCGCCTCTCCGCGCTAGGCCGCTGACGGCGGCTTTGCGGGGGCGTCGTCCGGCTGGACAGACGCCCAGGCATTTGTTATCTCCCGCCCTCGTTCCGCAAGGCGGCGCAACTGCGCCGCTTTTTTGGACGGGCGCATAGCTCAGTTGGTAGAGCAGCTGACTCTTAATCAGCGGG
>CAWESG010000023.1:0-18724 GCA_963811555.1 uncultured Alphaproteobacteria bacterium
GAGCATTTGGCTCGTCTCGAATACTCCTCGCGCGCGCTGGGCTTTTCATTCGATAAACAGGCGGTCGAAAGCGCATTGGCGGGGACGGTCAGTACGCCCCAATCGGAGCGTTTGCGCGTAAGGCTGGTGTTGAGCCAGGACGGCGACATTGAGACGAGCGTCACGCCGATCGATTCGATCCCACCGGGAGCGACGTGGCGCGTCGCTCGGGCGCATAGGCGTTTTTCCTCAGACGATCCCTTGCTTCGCCATAAGACGACGCGCCGCGAACTCTATGAAAGCGAACTTGCCGAGGCGCAGGCTCGCATGGGCGCGGATGAAGTCTTGTTTCTCAATGAACGCGACGAAGTCTGCGAGGGCGCGCGCTGCAATGTTTTTCTTGCGCGAGACGGCGTCTTGCTGACTCCGCCTCTTGATTGCGGGCTGTTGCCGGGGACGCTGCGCGCTCATCTGATCGCAATCGGACGCGCGAAGGAGAGCGTCCTTCATGTGGACGATTTTTCCGGCGACGCCGAGTTTTACATGGGCAACTCGGTGCGCGGGCTGGTGCGGTCGCAATTGATTCCAGAGGCTGTGACGGCTGCTCCGCAATTCTAATTATAAAGGCTCGCCTTCGAATTTTCTTTCGCGAGCGCCGATAGCATATTTGAGGTCTGGGCGTCGGCGAGCCATGCGTCGACGCGTGGATGAGACAGTTGATCGATCTCGCCGCTGCGGTAAGCGTCGTAGCATCGCTCGAGATAGTCCGGCAGCGTCATGAAATAGTCGAAGGTGCTGGAGAGATGATAATTTTTCAGTTTGAAAGTGTAGCTTCCAGGCACCCCGTAAAACTTGCCGATCGGCGGATAAACGGGGAAGATTTCGGCGCGCGACAAATCATCGACCGTCAAATAGTCCCTGTCGATCTCGGGAGCCGGGAGGCCTACTCGTGAAAACAATTTCTTCGCGACGTCGAAAAGCACGAACGGCTTCGGATGCAAGTTCGAATACATGAAGACGCCGCGTCGCGCCCAGTTCATGAGGTCCGCGCTGAAATCAATTCCGAACTTGCGCTCGGAGACTCCGAGGAATTCCTCGCTCGCGGGATTCCACATATCGAAATAGCCGAGGGCCTCAAAGACATTACGATTGAACAGGGCGTTCGCTTGTTCGAGCGAGAGACCCCGGCGAAACGCGAACACCGCCAGCGCCGAATGAAAAGGACCGACAGGTCCATTGATCGTCTTATGAGTGGAGTCGAGCAAATAGACGAGATCGGGATGAAAGGCCGCGAATGTCACGACCGGGAAGAGAATCATCTTGTCTAGGAGGCTCCGCAGCTCGTCGGAGCCGCCTCCGCGAATATTGCCTGCCGGGAACTCGTGCGAGAAGACATAGTCATATGTCGCGAGGGTCTTGGCGAGAAGCTTGATGTCCGCGCGCGACTTGGCGATCGCCCAATAGAGGTCGACGCGAGCATCCGGAGCGAGAACTTTCATCGAATGCGCGACGCCATAACTCTGGCAATTGCCCACGACTGCAATGCGCAGCCCGTTTTTTCGCGAGTTCTTGCCGGTGAGTTTAGCGAGCCGCGGCTCGACGAGACAACGATACCAAGACCTTGCGATCTGCTTGTCGAGCTCAGAAAACATTTGTGCTCGCCGCGCCGGCGCCGGAGATGCGCGATCGTCATGTCGGAGCGCAGCGGGCGCGTGCTGACAAAAAGATGATGCCGACCGATCATGTTCTAAAAACTCCATGGACGAATATCGCATTGGAACAAGCCGCCTGTGCGCGCTGCTTGTTCCGCTCGGCAAACAACGCCGAGCTCTCAAACAAAAACGTCGCGCGCTCCGGCGAGAGCGTCGAATCAGATTGAACCGCTAGGTGCTCGCGACGAACGCCACTTTGACAATCTCGTAGCTTTTGCCGCCGCCGGGCGTTTTCACTTCGACGGTGTCTCCGGCCTTCTTTCCGATCAGCGCCCGCGCGATCGGGGACCCGATAGACACGCGGCCGCTTTTAACGTCCGCCTCAGGTTCGCCGACGATCTGATATCGCTTTTCCTCTTCGGTATCCTCGTCAAGCACTGTGACGGTTGCGCCAAACTTGACCGTGTTGCCGGTGAGCTTCGAGACGTCGATGACCTCGGCGCGCGAGAGCTTGTCCTCAAGTTCGGCGATCCGGCCTTCATTGAGGGACTGGGCTTCTTTTGCGGCGTGATATTCGGCATTTTCCGAGAGATCGCCGTGCGACCTCGCCTCCGAGATCTGCTGGATGATGCGCGGACGCTCGATCTGCTGGCGTCGCCGCAGCTCTTCATCGAGTGCGGTGTGGCCGGCGGCGGTCATAGGCACCTTTTCCATATCTATTGCTCTTTCGCTATTGACCCATTTTGCGTTTGAAGGGGAAAGCTCGTCTTCGCCTCCGCTCCCCAGGGCGCGGCGGGACAGTCAGAACCGTATGTTACATGAATGAGCCGCGATTGCGGCGGCGAAGCGCGCGCTGTCCCAACTCTGGGCGCTAGGAAAAATAGTCCTGAAGAGCGCGAACTTCCAAGTCTCCCGACACGAAGGCCTTTATGCCCTGCGCGGCGGCGACCGCCCCCGCCAGGGTCGTATAATACGGAACCTTATGCAAGAGGGCCTCCTGACGCAAGGAACGCGAGTCGGCGAGCGCCTGGGCGCCCTCGGTTGTATTGAACACGAGTTGCACCGAACCGTTCTTGATCGCGTCGACGATATGCGGGCGACCCTCCGACACCTTGTTGATTTTTTGGGCTGCAATGCCGTTTTCAATCAGGAAGCGCGCCGTGCCGCCCGTCGCCTGAATCTTAAAGCCAAGCTCCGCCAATAACTTGACCGGAGCAATGACCCGCCCTTTGTCGGCGTCTCGAACGGAGACAAAGAGATTGCCCTTGCGCGGCACCTTCGCTCCCGCCCCGAGCTGGCTCTTGGCGAAAGCCTGGTCAAACGAGCGATCCAGCCCGATGACCTCGCCGGTCGATCGCATTTCGGGGCCGAGCACGGTGTCGACGCCGGGGAATCGCGCGAAGGGGAACACCGATTCTTTCACGCCGACATGATTCGGGTCGCCATGGGGAAGGGCGAAAGTCGAAAGCTTTTCACCCGCCATGACGCGCGCCGCAATTTTTGCGATCGGCTGGCCAATGACCTTAGCGACGAAAGGCACAGTTCGCGACGCGCGCGGATTGACTTCCAGCACGTAGATTTCGCCGTCCTTCAGCGCGTATTGCACATTCATCAAGCCAACGACGCCAAGCGCCTTGGCGAGGCTTTTGGTCTGAGCTTCAAGCGCGGCGATGGTCTCTCGCGAGAGCGAGCGCGGCGGAAGCGAGCAGGCCGAAATCTCCGGAGTGAATGCCGGCTTCTTCGATATGCTCCATGATCCCTGCGATGGCGGCGGTCTCGCCGTCAGAAAGGCAGTCCACATCGACTTCGATGGCGTCGGCGAGATAGCGGTCGAACAGCAGCGGATTCTTGCCGAGCACAGTATTGATCTGGCCGGTTTTGTCGTTTGGATAGCGCGCTTTGACGTCGGACGGCACAAGGCTTGGCAATGTCCCGAGCAGATAATCGTCGAGCGCGCTTTCGTCTCGAATGATGGCCATGGCGCGCCCTCCGAGCACATAGGATGGGCGCACGACAAGCGGCAGATCGAGCTCCGCCGCAACGAGCCGCGACTGCTCCACCGAATAGGCGATGCCGTTTTTTGGCTGCTTCAATCCGAGTTTGTCGAGGAGCCGTTTGAAGCGATCGCGATCTTCGGCGAGGTCGATCGAATCGACCGGCGTTCCGAGAATTGGCACTCCCGCCTGCGAGAGCGCATCCGCAAGCTTCAACGGCGTCTGTCCGCCAAATTGCACGATCACTCCGCGCAACGTTCCGGAGCCGCGTTCCACATCGAGAATTTCCTCGACGTCTTCGGCGGTGAGCGGCTCAAAATAGAGTCGGTCGGAAGTGTCGTAGTCGGTTGAAACCGTCTCCGGATTGCAATTGATCATGATCGTCTCAAAACCGACTTCGGCCAGCGCGAAACAGGCGTGACAACAACAATAGTCGAACTCAATCCCCTGGCCGATGCGGTTTGGGCCGCCGCCGAGAATGACGATCTTCTCACGGTCCGAGGGGCGCGCCTCATTCGCCGCGACGCCTGCGAAAGGCGCTTCATAGGTCGAATACATATAGGCTGTCGGCGACGCGAATTCGGCGGCGCAGGTGTCGATGCGCTTATAGACCGGGCGCACGTTCAGCGAATGACGCAATTTGCGCACGTTCTCTTCGCTTTCGCCTGTAAGCGTCGCGAGCCGCGTAGTCGGAAAATCCCGCGAACTTCAGCATGCGCAGATTTTCGGCGTCGTCCGGAAGGCCGAGCGCTTTCACCTTATTTTCGAGCGCGACAATCTCGGCGACGCGTTCGATGAACCATGGATCGATGCGACATGCTGAGTGAATATCCTCGGCGCTCATCCCGAGTCGCAGCGCCTGGCCGACGACGAGCAGCCGATCCGGCGTCGGCATTCCAAGCGCGCCGCGCAAGACGTTCATGTCGTCGCCTTTGCCGAGCCCTTCGATCTCCACCTCGTCGAGACCGGAAAGCCCGGTTTCCAGCGATCGCAACGCCTTTTGCAACAACTCCGCGAAATTGCGTCCGATCGCCATGGCTTCGCCGACGGATTTCATCGCAGTCGTCAGGATCGGCGAGGCGCCAGGAAATTTTTCGAACGCGAAACGCGGAATTTTCGTCACGACGTAGTCGATCGTCGGCTCGAAGGAAGCCGGCGTCGCGCCGCCGGTAATATCGTTGGCGATCTCGTCGAGCGTATAGCCGACCGCAAGTTTCGCGGCGACCTTCGCAATCGGAAAGCCGGTGGCTTTCGAAGCGAGCGCCGAGGAGCGGGACACGCGCGGATTCATCTCGATCACGATCATGCGGCCGGTCTTGGGGTCGACCGCAAATTGCACATTGGAGCCGCCGGTTTCGACGCCGATTTCGCGCAACACGGCGATCGAGGCGTCGCGCATGAGCTGGTATTCCTTATCGGTGAGCGTCAGCGCCGGCGCCACCGTAATGCTGTCGCCCGTATGCACGCCCATCGGATCGATGTTCTCGATCGAGCAGACGATGATGCAATTGTCCGCCTTGTCGCGGACAACTTCCATTTCATATTCTTTCCAGCCGAGGACGCTCTCTTCGATCAGCACCTCATTGGTCGGCGAGGCGTCGATGCCGCGTTCGACGATCTCGATAAACTCACCCTTGTTGTAGGCGATGCCGCCGCCCGTTCCGCCGAGCGTGAAGGAAGGGCGAATGATCGCCGGCAGGCCAATGTCTTCGAGCGCCGCGAGCGCCTTCGACAAAGTCTTGATCTGGTGAGAGCGAGGCGTGTCGAGGCCGATCTTCGTCATCGCTTCGCGGAACAGTTCGCGGTCTTCGGCCTTGTCGATGGCGTGGGCGCTGGCGCCGATCATCTCGACGTCGAATTTTTTCAGAGCGCCCATTTTTTCGAGCGAAAGCGCGCAATTGAGCGCGGTCTGTCCGCCCATGGTCGGCAAAAGCGCGAAGCCTCCCGGGATGGCGTAGCGCTCCTTTTCGATGATCTTCGCCACGATCTCGGGCGTGATCGGCTCGACATAGGTGCGGTCCGCCATGTCCGGGTCGGTCATGATCGTGGCGGGATTGGAGTTGACCAGAACGATTCGGTAGCCTTCGTCGCGAAGCGCCTTGCAGGCCTGAGTGCCGGAATAGTCGAACTCGCAGGCCTGGCCGATGACGATGGGCCCGGCGCCGATGATCATAATGGTCGAAATATCGGTTCTTTTCGGCATCTCGCCTCAGGTTTCCGTTCGCTCGTCGAGCGCAAACCTCGCCCTCATGCTGAGGAGCCTGCAAAGCAGGCGTCTCGAAGCACGGGGGCGAGAAAGATTTATCCAAGTGGTTTCCCTCGTCCTTCGAGACGCGAACTCCGCTCGCTCCTCAGGATGAGGGAAACCCTTCCCGCGTCGTTTGACGCTCGCCTGTGGGGAGGCGAGCGCGCATAAAAAAAGGCCGCGTTTCCGGCCTTTTGACCGGAACGCGTCCCGAACATGCCCATCTTGCGGGCGGCGAGCGGGCGCGCCCGGCTCGAAAGTTGGGTGTGTGTAGACGAGAACGGGGCGGGTGTGAACCCCTCCGACGCGATGTCGACCGGGTTATCACGAGGCGCAGCACTCGCCGCCGGGGTTGTGCCGAGCGGGCCGCTCGTGCGAATTCTCGGGAGGGAAGGAGGCGACAGGAGGGAAGGACGCCTATGATTGCCCTTCGCTGCGCGCTCTGCTTCGGCGCCATCGCGCTTTCTTCTCACGCATTCGCAGCCGAGGTCCGTTTTCAGGACCTCATGACGCAATGCGCTGCATGCCATGGCGTGGACGGTATTGCGCGCGACGTCGAGGTCCCAAATCTCGCCGGGACAGCACGACCGGTATCTCTTTAATCAGCTCCAGGCGTTCAAGTCCGGCAAGCGCACACATAAGGAAATGCGTTACATGAGCCGCCAACTTACGGACGAGGAAATGACGGCAGTCTCTCAATATTACGCCAATATGCCGCATTAGCCCGGATGTCGCTCCCAAAACAGATTTCCAAATATGCGGCGGTCGGCGTCGTCGCGACGCTCGCTCATTACGCCGTGCTGATCTCATTGGTTGAAGGCTTCCGCTGGCAAGCCGTTCCGGCCGCGCTCGTCGGTTATGTGGTCGGGGGAGTGGTTTCTTATGTCCTCAACCGGCGTCATACATTTGCCAGCGATCGCCCGCATTCGGAGGCGACATGGCGTTTCGCCCTGGTCGCTTTTCTGGGATTTTGTCTCACTTACGCGTTCATGTCTTTGTTTGTGGACAGGCTCGGAGCGCCTTATCTGCCGGCGCAGATGGTCACGACCGTGATTGTGATGTTCGTATCCTTCTTCATCAATCGCTTATGGACATTTCGCGGAGCAGGGGCGCCTCCTTAACCGGCCTGCGACGCGATGCGGGACCTCAGCGAGCGCGGCAAGCCATTTGCTAGGCGGTCCGCGCCATGGCTTCTGAACTCACTCCCCCGCAGCCCGATTT
Organism: uncultured Alphaproteobacteria bacterium; assembly: GCA_963811555.1. Taxonomy (GTDB): domain Bacteria; phylum Pseudomonadota; class Alphaproteobacteria; order Rhizobiales; family Beijerinckiaceae; genus Methylosinus. The sequence continues at coordinate 7,092 of CAWESG010000023.1, forward strand.
CTGGCAGACCGATCCGGGCCTCTCCGTCTTGCGCATGGCGGCGCTGATCGCCGAAGCGGAGGCCGAGCCAGACGAGGAAACCCTTGATCTCCTGTTCGAGCAGGTGGAGGCCGGCCATCTGGTCGACACGGCGCCGTCGGACATGTGGCCGGAGCTGGTTCGCGGCCTGATGAGTCGGGCGCCATCCATCATGATCAAGACCTTGCAGGGGTGCGGCGCCTTCTCGGACATATTGCCCGAGGTCGCGGGCCTGTTCGGCGTTCCGCAAATTTCCGACGAACCCGCTGAGGTGGATCTGGGCGAACATTTGCTGAAGTCGCTCGACGAGGCGGCTCGAAACGATGCGTCCTCTGGCGGTGCGTTTCGCGCTTCTCGTCATGAATGTCGGCAAGGCGGATTCGCCACGAGAACATCTTCCGGTCCATTACAAACATGTCGAGCGGGGAGGCCCGCGCATCGAGGAGCTTTGCGAGCGCTTCGGCGCGCCGGCCGAATGCAGGGATCTGGCTTTGCTGGCGCTGGCCGAATGCGAGCGTGTGCATCGCGTGTCGAAAATGCGCGCCGGGCCCGTCGCTTTGATGCTCGAGCGGCTCGGCGCCTTCAGCAATCCAGAGCAGTTCCGGCAGTTGATGACCGTGTGCGCTTGCGACTTCCGCGCTTATGAGGGCCGCTCGGGGAAGCCCTATCCCAAAGCCGAGTTGCTGGACATTGCGATTCAAGCCTGCGCCGAAATCGACGAGACGGATTCCGTTGAGGCGCGGCGGACCGCTCGCGCCGAGGCGATCGCGCGAGCTTTTCGGTCTCAGCGATGGTCCAACGAAGCGGTGTAGGGGGCGACTTTCGCAGTGTGGCCCATCCGCAACAGGGGTCATATTTTAGGCGAAACTGCGGCCTGGAACACATTTCCACCACGCTTCGTGAGTGTTCTTGCTGCGTCGCCCTCCGTCCTCCTTGGGCCGACCTGATGAGGAGGCCAATGAACGGACTTTGCGCCTATCCGATAATCCCAATAATGGTTACGGAGTTTCCCTTAGCTCTGATCATTTGGATCTGGCGTCGTAACGACGTGCTACCGTCCAGACAGGCAGAAATTGCCTTTTTGTTCGGCGGATTCATGCTTTGGGCAGGCGTAACGACTGGCCTGTATAGCCCGTTCCAAGCTCCCGTCCGATCTTTAGCGCAGCCAAACAGCGATCCTCCTCTCGCAGCCACTCCGCCGCCCGATAATCGCGCGTTTCTGGAGAAGTTTTTTGGCGCGCAGCGACCTTCCTTACTACAATCTTCTCGGCCTGCGCTGGCATACGCGGCTCCGGAAAGCGACGTTCTTGACAATGCGCGGGGGATTACATCCGGCCCGTTGCTCGGCTTGGATGAGCGGACGGCCGTTTACGACATCTCGGCGCATATGGTTTACCTTCCCGATGGTACGGAATTGGAAGCGCACTCTGGCCAACGCGACAGGTTAGACAATCCGCGTTACGTGCACGAACATATGCATGGGGCGACGCCGCCCAATGTCTATGAGCTTGCGTTGAGGGAGAAGCCCTTCCACGGGGTTCAAGCATTGCGCCTCAACCCCGTTGACAAAGGCAACGTCTTTGGACGAACAGGTCTCCTCGCACACACTTACATGCTCGGCCCGAAAGGTGAGTCCAATGGCTGTGTGGTTTTCAAGAACTACAGCGCATTTTTGCAGGCGTTTCAAAATGGGTGGCTCAAACGTTTGATCGTCGTAGATCGTTTAGACTGAACGTCGAAATGACGCTTAGAGCGACTTCGATCGACCCGCTCGCCCCCTATCACGGCCACTTCACTATCGGCGGCATGGATGAGAGGATCAACTCCACATTGCCGCCGGTCTTCAGTCCGAAGATCGTGCCGCGATCGTAGAGCAAATTGAACTCGACATAGCGGCCGCGACGCACGAGCTGTTCCTCCCGGTCGTCGTCGGTCCAGGCGCGCGCATAGCTGCGGCGGACCAATTCCGGATAGACGGAGAGGAAACTCTCGCCGACGTCGCGCGTGAAGGCGAAGTCCGCATCCCAATTGGAATTCTCGGCGTCGCCGGCGCTGTTGAGATAATCGTAGAAAATGCCTCCGATCCCGCGCGGCTCGTCGCGATGCTTGAGATAGAAATACTCGTCGCACCATGACTTGAAGCGCGCATAATCGGCGACGCCGCTGTGTCGATCGCAGGGGCCGCGCATCGCTTGATGAAAGGCGATCGTGTCAGGATCGTCCTGCGTGCGTCGGCGGTCGAGCACCGGCGTCAAATCGGCGCCGCCGCCAAACCAGGCCTTTGTTGTGACGACGAAGCGCGTGTTCATATGCACGGCTGGAACATTGGGGTTCCAGGGATGCACGATGAGCGAAATGCCGCTGGCGTAAAAGTGGGGGTCTTTATCGGCGCCGGGGATTTGCGCCGCGAATTCCGGCGCGAAGGTCCCGAAGACAGTCGAGACATGCACGCCCGCTTTCTCGAACACGCGGCCCTTGAGCAATCCCATGCGGCCGCCGCCGCCCGGCGCGCCGCTCTGATCCTTGCGCTCCCACGGATTTAAGAGGAAACAACTGGCCTCCTCGACGCCAGGCGCAAAGGGACCGGACGCGTCGCGCTCGATCTCTTCCAGCGCTGCAATGATGCGCGTTTGCAGCGTCTCGAACCAGCAGCGCGCGGCGTCCTTACGGCGTTCAAGCAAAGAGGACGCGGCGTCCGTGTCGAGTGGGTCGTTCATCAGCGTCTCCGAGGTGCGGACGCTAATTCGCGCAGCCCTCGTCGACTTGTCAATTCCGGAGCGTGACGATTTAGCGCCGCGCTTCCTGCAGCTTCTTTGGCGCCGTGTCGCCATCGCCTGCGTTTTGCGAGAAACTCGAACCAAAGACGTGGATCATCGCAGTCTTGACGTCAATTCCATGGTCGGTGAGCTTCATATTGTAACAGGCGCGCGGATAACCGACGTCTGATTTCTTGCGTGTGGTCGCCTCTCGTCGGACGATCTCGTCTCTGACTGAATCTCTCAATTCAGCGTCAAAATCCAGCGTCACGAGCTTTTTTTCGCGCAAGAAAACGTCCGCAGCATAGTCTTGAGCCATTTCATGCGTCGGCGTTTCGAAATCGCAGGTCTTGCCAAGGAAGCCGACGCTCAGGAGTCGTACCACCGTGCGCGGCTCGAAAGCGGTAATGTCATTGGCGATGGCGCGTTTCTCTTTGCCGTCGAGGTGCTGAAAAAGAGCCGGTCCGACGCTCTTTTCGATGGCGGTTTCATTGAATTCAAGTTTGACGCCGGCAACCTCGGCTTTGCTTAAGCGCTGGGTGAGATGGTCGGCGGTATCGAGAATATCGTCCGCTTTGACGTAGAGAACGGCGGGGAGAGAAAGGCCGATAACGATCGCCGCCGTCTTCTTCGCGATCGAGAAAATGTCGTTGACGTCGGTAAATTTCATTGTCGCCTCCTATAGGCAAAATTTAATGGAGCCAACGCTAGGAGCCGATCCGCCGGTGTGCTGTGCGCGGGCGCACAGCCTATTTTCGAGGCGAAATTTGCCTAATCGCCTCGCCGAGGACCATTGCCGCCGCCACGGCGACATTGAGCGAGCGGGCGTCCGGCCGCATGGGAATTGTGACGGCGAGGTCCGCCGCGGCGAAGACCTCATCCGGAACGCCTGCGGATTCGCGACCGACCATCAGGATATCGCCTGCTTGATAGGCGCAGTCGAGGTATGAGGTCGTCGCTCGCGTGGAGAGCAATACGAGCCTTCGCGCGCCAGCGCCGCTTTTGCTTCGCCAGACTTCAAAGGCCTGAAACGAGGCGTGTCGAGCGATCGTCACAAGGTCGAGATAATCCATGCCGGACCGGCGAAAATGACGGTCGCTGGTGGGAAACCCCGCTGGCTCGATAATTGCCGCTTCGACCCCAAGGCAGGCGCACATGCGCAGCATGGTTCCGGCGTTTTGGGGGATATCGGGCTGAAACAAGGCGAGAGTGAGCGGCGCTGCGACGTCCGTCATGGTCATTTCCGGTCACTTTCTCACGGGCGCTCGCGGCGGAGCCATCCATTCGCCCAAAATGGGTTTGATTTCTATCGAATAACAGGCATCCTGAGCCGAACCATGCCATGCGGAAATTGGCCCGAGCCTTCAAATTTTCCCGGGCCCTCCTTGTGGACAAGCCGGAACTTTGGCGCCACAAACCGGCTCCGGCGGAGCTTGGGTGCGCGGCGCAACGTCGCGTTGTATTCCATCGGGCATGAGCCCAGATAGTGGGCCGCGGCGACGGGTTAAAAGAGTTTAGGTCTTCGGGAGGAGTTCCAGCGTGAAGGAAGCGATCAAGGCGGAGCCAAACCGTCGGGATATTCTTTTTATTGCTACGGGCGCAGCGACGACGGCGGCCGTAGGCGTGGCCGCGTGGCCGTTAATTGCGCAGATAAATCCTGACGCTTCGACTTTGGCGCTCGCCTCAACGGAACTCGATCTGTCGGCAATCGTGCCGGGGCAGATCGTCACCGTGAAATGGCGTGGAAAACCCGTGTTCGTTCGCCATCGCACCGCTGAAGAAATCGCAGATGCGGAAAAGACGCCGCTGCAGGAATTGCCGGATCCCGAGCCCGACTCAAAGCGCGTCAAAAAGCCGGAATGGTTGGTTGTGGTCGGCGTCTGCACGCATTTGGGATGCATCCCCCTTGGTCATGAGGGCGAGTTCAACGGATGGTTCTGTCCTTGTCACGGATCGACGTATGATACGTCGGGGCGCATTCGCAGCGGGCCGGCCCCGAGTAATCTCGAAGTGCCTCACTATGAGTTTGCCGGCGAAAACAAAATCAAGATCGGCTAATTTCCGCCAGTCGCCCCTGTCATGCGAGCACCGAGACGAGTTTCATGAGCGGACCTTCCACCTATACGCCGAAGAGCTCTTTCGCCAAATGGCTTGAGCGTCGTTTGCCCATACTGAGTTTTATGTATGATTCTTTCGTCGCCTACCCGTCGCCGAAGAACCTGAATTATCTATGGACGTTCGGGGCGATCCTGTCTTTCATGCTGGTCGCGCAGATCGTCACCGGGATCGTGCTGGCGATGCATTATACGCCCGAGACGGGACTCGCCTTCGCCTCGGTCGAGAACATCATGCGCGACGTGAATTGGGGGTGGGCGTTGCGTTATGCGCACGCCAATGGCGCTTCAATGTTCTTCCTCGCCGCCTATATTCATATCTTCCGCGGCATGTATTACGGCTCTTATAAGGACCCACGGGAAGTTCTCTGGATCCTGGGCGTGATCATCTTCATGATCATGATGGCAACGGGATTCCTCGGCTATGTCCTGCCTTGGGGACAAATGTCGTTTTGGGCCGCGACCGTCATCACCAATCTGTTTTCGGCGATCCCTGTCGTCGGCAACGGCATCACGGCTTGGTTACTCGGCGGCTATTCGGTCGACAATCCAACATTGAACCGCTTCTACGCGCTGCACTATTTGCTGCCTTTTATCATCGTCGCCTTCGTCGCCCTGCATGTTTGGTCGTTGCACGTCGTTGGACAGAACAATCCGACAGGGGTGGAGGTGAAGGAAGTCGAGAAAGAGACCGTGCGCTTCACGCCCTACGCCGTGATGAAGGACGCCGTCGGCCTCGGCGCTTTTCTGGTGCTTTATGCGTGGCTGACGTTTTTCGTTCCGAACTATCTCGGTCACCCCGACAATTACATCGAGGCGAACCCGCTTGTGACGCCGGCCCATATCGTGCCTGAATGGTATTTCTTGCCTTTCTACGCAATATTGAGAGCCATTCCGAACAAGCTGCTCGGCGTCATCGCGCTCTTTTCCTCGATCTTGATTGTCGCCGCGTTGCCATGGCTCGACACGTCCAAGGTGCGTTCCGCGGTCTATCGTCCGACGTTCCGCAAATTCTTCTGGGTGTTTGTGGCGGTCTGCATTGGGCTCGGCTATCTCGGCGCGCAGCCTGCCGAAGGCGTTTACCTGTACGCGGCGCGCCTGTTGATGACATATTATTTCCTCTATTTCCTCGTCTTGCTGCCGATTCTCGGCAAAAGAGAGAAATGCGATCCTGTGCCTGACTCGATCGAAGCCTCAGTCGTGGCGGCCAAATCGATGAAGGAGACAGCACATGCTTGATCCGCTGGTCTTGTTGAACGTCGGGCGCAGCGGTTTCGCAAAAAAAACGATAGGTTCAGCGGCGCTGGCGCTCGCGATTGCTTTCGGTCCCATCGCCTCGTCGAGCGCAGAGGAGGGTATTCATCACGTCGAGAGGCCGCCCGTTCAATCGTGGAGCTTCGCCGGCGCCTTCGGCCGCTACGACAAGGCGCAATTGCGCCGCGGTTTGAAAGTCTATCGCGAGGTCTGTTCGAGCTGTCATTCGCTGAAAATGATCGCCTTCCGGAATTTGGGCGAACCAGGGGGACCGGAACTTTCGCCAGCCGAAGTGCTGTCGATAGCCGAAAGCTACAAGATCAAAGACGGGCCGAATGACGCCGGCGATATGTTCGAGCGTCCGGGCCGATTGAGCGATCGCTTTCCGCCGCCTTTTCCCAATGAGCAAGCGGCGCGCGCTGCGCTCGCCGGCGCCTATCCGCCCGACATGTCGGTGCTCGCAAAAGCGCGCGGTTATTCGCGCGGATTTCCAACGTTTCTGTTCGACGTGATCCCCGGCCTTTCCTATCAGGAGCAAGGCGTCGATTACATCACGGCGCTGCTGGGTGGTTATCGCGACGCGCCCCATGGCGTGACGTTGGCGCCCGGGCAATATTACAATATTTACATGCCGGGACGGCGCACCGGCATGCCGCCTCCATTGGCCGACGGCGCCGTCACATATGAGGATGGCTCGCCCCAGACCGCGGATCAATACGCCAAAGACGTTTCAGCGTTTCTCATGTGGGCTGCGGAGCCGCATCTCGATGATCGCAAGCGTGTTGGGCTCGGCGTCGTCGCTTTTCTAGCGGTGTTCGGCGTTATGATCTTTTTCACCAAGCGGCGAATCTGGTCGAACGTTCACTGAGGCCGATATTGACGTCGTTCGTCACGCCTTAAGCAACTCGCGCGCGCCATCCACGACATATTGTACGGCGAGCGAGGCGAGCAACACGCCAAGCAGCTTGGCGAGCACCAAATTTCCAGACGTCCCAAAGAACCGCTCGAACTCGGCCTGCGAGCTGATACACCGCAAAGCAAACGATGCAGACCGCTGCGATGACGCCGATGAGCATGACGAGCGACATGATGTCGCCGCGCGCCTTTCCCGCGAGCAGCAGCGTCGCCGTGATCGCGCCCGGTCCCGCCATGAGCGGGATCGCCAGGGGAAATGCGGCGACGTTGTGCACATGTTCCTCGAGAGCTTGCGCGGCAGTTTTCGCTTCGCGTTGAATGCGCACGCCAAACACCATTTCCGACGCGATCGAAAACAGCAGCAGCCCGCCCGCAATTCTGAACGCCGGCAGGGAAATCCCCAGCGCATCGAGCAATTGATCGCCAATGATTGCGGCTCCCGCGAGGATCGTGAAAGCGAAGAAGCACGCGCGCGTCGAGACATGCAGTCTTTCGCGCGGGCTGAGCCCGCCTGTGACCGCGAGAAAGATCGTCGCGAGGCCGAGCGGGTCCACCACGACGAGCAGGGTGACGAAAGCGGAAGCGAGAAAATCGAGCGGTGACAGAAAGCTCTCCCGATATCTTTGACATATGGCGTTCGCGGCGAGCCATGGGATGGCCTCGCGAGCATAGAAGATCGATTACTTGGATCGGGCGAGGTGCGATCTCAACCCCAGGCGCGAACGCGCATTGACCGCGCGCGACCGCGAATTTCCACTTCTATTGTCGCATTAGCGGAGGAAACCGGCAGCTCGGCGGCGGCGTAAAGCTCTTCGCTTACGACGATGCTGCATTGTTGTTGTTTTGCGACCTCCAGCAGCCGGCTGGTGACGTTAATCGTATCGCCAATCGCCGTTATGTGTTGGTGATGCTTTGGGCCGAGACGCGAAATCACCGCTGGGCCGAAATGCGCGCCGATGCGAACGCTCAGTCGGCCCTCGGCCCCCGACGAAAGATCGAGCAACCAGGCCGCGATGGACTGATGAAGACGCATCACCGCCATAAGAGCGCGAGCCGCATCGTCGCTCCTCGGCTCGGGGATTCCGAAGATGGCCATGGCGCCATCGCCCATGAACGTCGCAACGATGCCCTCAAACGCCATCACGTCGCGCTCGATCAGCGCCTGAAAGTCTCCGAGAAGATCGCGCGCTCGTTCGGGCCCGAGCTCCTCCGCCACGCCTGTGAAGCTGGAAAGATCGATGAAGACCGCGGCAACTCGATGGTGAACCGGTTTTTCCAGGAAGGCGGGGTCGTTCAGGATGTGTTCGACGAGAAGAGGCGATTGGAATTGGGCGAGGGTCGCGCGCTCGGTTGCAAGGCGCGTCGCCAGATACCGTTCCAGCCCAAGCCGCATGGAGCCGTAGCCGACCATAATGGGAAGAGTGGCCGCGACCGGAATCGCAACGCTTAGCCAGTAGCCATTGAGGAAAGCGGCGAAAGTGAGCGCCAGCCACGCGCCGAGGAGAAAGCAGACGAGCGCAAGCCCGACAAAGATTCGGCGCATGGCCATGAGCAGCACCGTGCCGATCGGAAGGGCAATCGCCGCCACCGCGTCTATGCCGCGAACCTCGGGCGAATGGATCAGTCCGTCGCCGCTCAGGAGATTGGCGATCGCGGTCGCGACAATTTCGACGCCAGGCACGACGCGATCGAAAGGCGTTGCAAACATGTCGCCGAGACCGACCGCCGTTGCGCCTAACAATACGACCCGGTCGCGCACGGCGTTTGGATCAAGAAGTCCCCTGCAAAATCCGCGCGGCGCTGAATTCTTTGATAGCGCCGCGTGGTCCGTAAAAACGGATGGGCAAATGGTAACCAAGGTCCAAACTCGTCACGGTTGAGCCAAGCCGCACCGAGTTCTCCCGAAACGCCGCATCTGCGTTGACTGCGAGAGACGCCGCTACGAGCGTGAAGGATGGAACGATTTTGTCGTTCTCCCGAAAAATCATCGGAACGAAACGCGGCACGCCATTCTGATCGGTCGCGACATTGACAAGGCCGACGCGCGTCGCATCACGGATTTGCGGCGTGGGCCACAGGATTTCAGTGGGGGCCGGAACAAGCGCGAGCGAGCTTGACGGCAATTGAGCTCCATTGTCTCCGTCACGTTCGAACATGGCGATCGCGGCGACAACAGTTTTCGTCGAGCGCAATGCGTCAACGAGATCCAAATCCACTTCGGCTTTGCCTAGCTCGAGAAACGCCATGTCCAGCGCAATGGCGCGCGGATTGAAGGCCGCCAAACTTCGGATAATTCGCGCCAGGACGTTTCTGGGCAGCGGGTAGGCTTCGGCCTCGCGCACGGTCTCATTGTCGATCGCGCAAATGACAACGCTGTTGGGCGCAACTCGGGCGCCCGCGAGCGAGAAGCGCCAATCGAGCGTGAGATTCTCGAAGCTATCCAAGCGAGAGCCCGCGCCTTCGATTTGTCTGAGACCGAGATATCCTCCCCAAACCAACGCTATGACAATGAAGGCGGCTGTCGTCGTCGCCGCGAACGACGGCCGTCGAGTTCGCAATCGATAGTTTCCGGTCACTCCTATTCGCCAAAGCGCGCGAGCAGCGCCTGGACTCGTTGTTGCGGCCAATGTTTGACCTCGATCTTGCCGACTTTAGACGTCACGTCTGCGCCTTCTCCCGGCTCCAAAATGACTGACTGGCCTCCCTGGAGATGCGAAACAGAGACGCCGCCAGACAGAACCAGCGTGGACGTCTGCTTCGCGTTGACTTCGACAACCCATTTGGTGCCCCGCACCGCTGCGATGGCGTGTGGCGTCAGTATCTGGAATTCATGCCGCTTCACGCTTGGATTGAATTCGATCATGACCGCGCCGGAATTGACTTGGATCGCCCGGGGCGATTCTCCGCCCTTTTCATTGATCTGGCGATACCGGGTTCCCTTTGCCGTGCGAACGGTCAGATCGTCCCCACATTGCAGCATTTTTTCTGAAGGGTTGCGCGTGTCTGTAACGAGCGCGCATCCGCCATCTTGCGAATACGCCGATCCGGCCATGAGGAGCGATATTGAACATGCTGCAATCGACTTGAGGCGTAAAGAAACCACAGACCTCATTATATTAAATTCACCTTCTTTATTCATTCGATCGGCCCCGATCCTGGCTCAAGTCGAGCCTCGCCCAATATCGACTGTCCTCGGCATCTTATTTCATAGGCGCATTATGCGCGAAGCGATCCTGCAAATACATGTTTTGCATCCGTCTTCTCAATTTTCATCGCAATCTCACCGTCGCGGACTTCCTTGATCCAGCCCCTGGAATCGGGCACAAGACCTGACGCTGGCTGTTGTCCAGCGAATACAGGGCGTTTTTCAGGCGGATCGACATGACGGACATATTGCGCGTCGGCATCGCCGGTCTCGGCACTGTCGGCGCAGCGGTTGCGCGGCTTCTGCATCGACAGGCGGATGCGCTTACGGCGAGAACGCATCGTCGGATCGTTGTCGCGGGGGTTTCCGCGCGCGACGCCGACAAGGAGCGTGACGCCGATCTGTCGCAAGCGGAATTCTTCGCCGACCCGATTGAACTTGCCGCCTCGCCATCGATCGATTTGTTCGTGGAGCTGATCGGCGGAGCGGAGGGTCCAGCGCGCGCGAGCGTGGAGACGGCGCTGGCGCATGGAAAATCGGTCGTTACCGCGAATAAGGCGCTGTTGGCCGCTCACGGGCTGAGGCTCGCTGGGCTCGCGGAGGAAAAACATGTAGCGCTCGCCTTCGAGGCGTCGGTCGCCGGCGGCATACCGATCGTCAAGACGTTGCGGGAAGGGCTTGCCGGCAATTCGATCGAGCGCGTCTATGGAATTCTCAACGGCACCTGCAACTACATTCTTTCGCGCATGGAGCTGGAGCAATTATCTTTTGCGCAGTGTCTCGCCGAGGCGCAAAAGCTTGGATATGCCGAGGCCGACCCGAGTTTCGATATCGGCGGATTCGATACGGCGCATAAGCTGTCGATTCTCACCTCGCTCGCTTTCGGCACGAAGATCGACGCATCTGCCATCGACGTCGAGGGGATAGAAGGCGTCACGCTCGCCGACATTGAGGCTGCGGAAGAACTCGGCTTCCGCATCAAGCTGCTGGGTGTCGCGCAGCGCACGGCGGAGGGAGTGGAGCAGCGCGTTCATCCGACAATGGTTCGCAAGACGACAGCGATCGCGCAGGTGATGGGCGTCGTCAACGCCGTCACCATCGACGCTGACGCCGTGCATGAATTAACTCTTGTCGGACCCGGCGCCGGGGGCGAGGCCACAGCGTCCGCCGTCGTTGCGGATATCGCGGATATCGCCAAAGGCGTGCGATCGGCGCCGTTTGGCGTCGCCACCGGCGCGCTGATCGAACTGCGCCGTACCGATGCGCCGGCACGAGGGCGGCTATTATATTCGCCTCTCCGTGCCGGACGTTCCAGGCGCATTCGCGCGTATTGCGACACGCATGGCCGAGCGCTCCATTTCGCTTGAAAGCATCATGCAGCGGGGCGGACTCCGCGGCGCAGGCCGCGCTGACGCCGATGCGGTGGGTGTT
>CAWESG010000024.1:0-132652 GCA_963811555.1 uncultured Alphaproteobacteria bacterium
CCGCAAACTCTATGACGACGTCAAGACCAAACGCTACGGAACGCCGGAAAAGCGCAATGTGCGCCAGATCGTCTTCAAGACCGAGAAGGAAGCCAATGAGGCATATGAGCGCCTCAAGAACGGACTCTCGTTCGACGCGCTGGCGGCCGAGCGAAAGCTCACCGATCGCGACATCGATCTTGGCGTGATCGAGATGCGCGATTTTGGCGATCAGAATTTGGCGGCTGCGGTTTTCAAACCGGATGCGCCTGGCCTCGTCCCTCCGGTGACGACGCCTTTCGGAACAGTTCTCTCGGAAGTCCGCAGCATCACGCCAAGCGTTTTCACCAAGACGTATGAGCAAGCCGCGCCGGAACTGCGACGCGAAATCGCGGTGAACCGGGTAACCCCGGAAGTGCGAAAATTGCACGACGCCATCGAGGATCAACGCACTGCCGGCAAGACCCTCGCCGAGGCCGCAAAGTCCGTTGGACTCGATGTGAAGGTTGTCGACGCCGTCGACGCCGGGGGGCATGACAAAGCGGGCGCGGAGGTCTCCGGGGTCGTCAACGAGCCCGACCTGCTGAAGGCCGCTTTTGCGTCGGACGTCGGCGTCGATAACGATACCGTCACCACGAAGGACGGCGGCTACGCTTGGTACGAGGTCAATGGCGTCGAGCAGGCGCGTCAACAGAGCTTCGACGAGGTCAAGGGCGCGGTTGAAACGGGGATGCACGCCGACAAGCTTCAAAAGGCGCTTGCGGCAAAATCCAATGAGATCGTTGAAAAACTGCAAGCCGGCAAATCCATCGACGATTATGGCAAGGAGCTTGGCGTCGAAATCAAACGCGCCACTGACGTGAAGCGCGCGCCTCGGCCGGAATTCACGACGGCGGGGATCGTTCAGATGTTCAGCGTCCCGGTTCATGCGGCGGGCTCCGTGCCCGTCGATGGCGGCCGGCTTGTGTTTTACGTGCGCGATTCCGCGACGCCGCCTTTCGACGCAAGTTCGCCCGAAGCGAAGGCCACCGCCGAACAATTGAAAACCGCGCTGACGAACGATGTGCTCGAACAATATGTCGGCGAACTCGAAAAGGCCTACAACGTCGAGATCAATCAGAAAGCGCTGCAGGCCGTGACGGGAGCGGCTGCGGAGCAGTGAGCGGCGACATGTTCGAGCCGGGGTTCGACGCCTTCGCGGTCGAATATGACGCCAATCGTCCGAGCCTCGTCGTAACCCGGCTCGTCGCCGATCTTGAAACGCCCGTCTCCGCCTATTTGAAGCTGACGCGCGCGCGCGCCGGCAATGCTTTCCTGCTCGAATCCGTCGAGGGCGGCGCGGCGCGCGGCCGCTATTCCATGATCGGACTGGACCCGGACATCATTTGGCGCGCCATCGGAGACCGGGCGGAAATCAACCGGAGCGCGCTGGAAGACCCAAACGTTTTTGATCTCTGCAATAAGCCGCCGCTCGCAAGTCTTCGCGAACTGATCGCCGAATCCGCGATTGCGCAAGCCGCGCATCTTCCGCCGATGGCGGCGGGCGTGTTCGGTTATCTCGGCTATGACATGGTTCGCCAGATGGAGCGGCTCGCATCCGCGAAGGAAGATAAGATCGGCGCGCCGGACGCCATCATGCTGCGACCGACGGTCATGGTGGTGTTCGACAATGTGCGTGACGAAATTGCTATCGTGACGCCGGTGCGTCCACGCGATGGAATAGCCGCGAGAGCCGCATATGAAGCGGCCATCTCGCGCCTGGAGAAAATCGTCGCAACGCTCGAGGCGCCGCTCGAGCATCGCGAAGCTCTTGCGGACCCTGTTCTGCTCCACGAGCCTCCGACATCCAACACCGCGCAGCAGCAATTCATGGAAATGGTCGAGCGCGCCAAGGAATATATTCGCGCCGGCGATATTTTTCAGGTCGTGCTGTCTCAGCGTTTCACGGCGGCCTTTACGCTGCCGGCTTTCGCGCTTTATCGCGCATTGCGTCGCGTCAATCCGGCGCCTTTTCTGTGCTTCCTCGATTTTCGTGATTTTCAGATCGTCTGTTCGAGCCCGGAAATTCTCGTGCGCGTGGCTGAAGGAAAAGTTACCATCCGTCCCATCGCCGGCACCAGGTGGCGCAGCGCAATCAAGGCCGAGGACGAAAAGCTCGCCGCCGAGCTTCTCGCCGATGAAAAAGAGCGCGCAGAGCATCTCATGCTGCTCGATCTTGGCCGCAACGACGTCGGGCGCGTTGCAAAAACCGGAACGGTGAAAGTCACGGACAGCTTCGCAATCGAGCGTTACAGTCACGTCATGCACATCGTCTCGAATGTCGAAGGCGAACTCGATCCGCGTCACGACTGCATCGACGCGCTATCCGCCGGCTTTCCGGCGGGCACGGTCTCGGGAGCGCCGAAAGTGCGCGCCATGGAAATCATCGACGAGCTCGAGACCGACAAGCGCGGCATTTATGGCGGCTGTATCGGTTACTTCGGCGCGAGCGGACAGATGGACACCTGCATCGTGCTGCGCACAGCCATCGTCAAAGATGGCAAGATGCACGTGCAGGCAGGAGCGGGCGTCGTCTATGACAGCGAGCCTGCATATGAACATCGCGAATGCGAAAACAAGGCGAAGGCTCTGTTTCGCGCCGCGGAGGAAGCCATTCGCTTCGCAAGCCGATCGAAACGCGGTCAATAGTTGGATAGGCGCCAGCGATTCTTCGAATCTGCTGACATGCGCTAGTCTTTAAAACAGCTTCGCCGAAACAATCTTCATTTTGGCGGACGATGCGTTAAGGCGAACAGAACAATGGTCGATCCGGCTTACTATGACGGCGACGACGATCCGCATCGCGGCATTCGCCTGGGCGAGCCCACTCCCACGAGCGAGTCGACGCGCTGGGGTCAGCTGCTCACGCGCTTCATGCGCATCATCGCAATGTTCTGGCTGCTGCAAGGCCTTATGCAATGGTATGTCGTTCTAACGGCGCCACGGCCGATTTTTGACACGCTGCCTTCTGGCGCCGCCACCGCAATTATTTTTTTCGCAGTGCTCGATCTCATCGCAGGCGTGGGCTTATGGCTCGCCACTCCTTGGGGCGGAGTCTTATGGCTGCTGATTGCGAGCGCGCAGATTTTTGTTACCTTGACCGTCCCCGGATTCTTCGCCGGCGGCTATTTTCTAATTGGGTTGGATCTCGTTTTGATTGCGCTTTATTTCGCGCTCACTTTTGAAGCAGGACGCGACTTCGAAGCCCAAGGACGTCGCAATCGCCGCAAACGCATCCAGCGCAGAGCGATGCATGCGGGGAAAGTCACAAATCTTAACGCAGCCTCACTCATGGCGCGCGCAAGCGCATGGCTGCAAAGTCTCCGCAATCGTTAAGCGAATTTCAGCATAAACAGACGGTTTAATTTATCTCCAATTCACCGCAAAGCGGCTTGTTTCGGTAAACGCCCGATTCAGTCTGTTATTTAAACTGCTCTTCATCCGAGCCCGCTAATGTCAGCCTATGAACGGCGTAGATGAGATGCGGCAAGCATCCAGGTGAGTAGACGGAGAATAAGATGAACGCGGCAATGAAAGCAGATATTCAAACGTCCCGCTCGGAGCGCCTCGACGAAGTGCGCCCGGTCTATCTGGAATCCTTGACGCTGGTCGAGCGGCTGCATCGGCGCCTTCTCGATGTCATCAAGGACGAATTCGATCGTCGCGATCGCGGCGACGTGAATTCGGTGCAGGCCCTGCTCCTCTACAACATCGGCGATAAAGAGCTGACCGCAAGCGAATTGCGCACGCGCGGCTATTACCTTGGCTCAAACGTCTCCTATAACGTCAAGAAGCTCGTCGAGATGGGCTATCTCCATCACGCCCGCTCCCGTATCGATCGCCGCTCCGTGCGCATCAGCCTGACGCCCAGGGGTCGCGAAGTTCACGATATCGTCTCGGCGCTTTATGAAAAGCATGCCGTCACGGTTGAAAACATTGGCGGAGTTTCCTGCGAGGAATTCCGGGTGCTGAACGCCGCTCTGACCCGACTGGAGCGTTTCTGGACCGACCAAATTCGTTACCGCCTCTAACCGCCTACTCCCCCGGACCGCCCGCCGGCCCGGTTGTCTCCTCTCCCAAAACGCCAAACTTCTCGCCGGAGATCGAAGCTTGCCACAGCAAGGCCCTCGATCCTCCGGCGAATTTTATTTTTGCTTCCTTTAAGCCGGTTTTGCCCCGACGCCGCCTGCGGCTGGTTTTCTGCGTCAAGCGGCCCTATCTTCCGTGAACCTTTCGGAAAACGCTTAGGGACTCATTCCATGCGCTGGTCGTTCACCATCGGCAGCTTCAAGGGAACGGCCGTCAGGATTCATATTACGTTTATCCTGTTTCTCGTCTGGATCGGCTTTTCCGCCTATCAGCGCGGGGGAGCGATCGCCGCCCGCGATAGCGTTCTGTTCATTGTGGCGATCTTCGCTTGCGTCGTTCTTCACGAGTTCGGCCACATATTGACCGCGCGCCGCTTTGGCGTCACAGCGTCCGAGGTGACGCTGCTGCCGATAGGCGGGGTCGCAAATATCGATAAAATGCCCGACCAGCCGAGGCAGGAGCTGCTGATTGCGCTAGCGGGCCCCGCGGTCAACGTGGTTATCGCAATCTTACTGTTTCTCATCGCGGGCGCTGTCGATCCGATCACATTGGCTCATGTCGACGATCCGCATGTCTCACTGGTCGAGCGCCTCGCTATGACCAATGTGTTTCTCGCGGTGTTCAATATGATTCCCGCGTTCCCGATGGACGGCGGCCGCGTCCTGCGCGCGGCGGTCGCCATGTGGCTCGGCTGGGAAAAGGCGACGCGTTTCGCAGCTCAAATCGGCCAGATTTTCGCTTTCGTGCTCGGCTTTCTGGGCCTCTTCGGAAATCCCTTGCTGATCTTCATCGCCATATTCGTCTACATGGCGGCCGCGGGCGAAGCCGAGATGACCATCGCCAACAGCGCGACGCGGGGCGTTCGGGTCGAGGACGCTATGGAGACGCGGATCGCGAAGATAGAGCGCTCGGCGACCATCCGCGAGGCCGTGGATACGCTGCTTGCAACGAGCCAGGACGAATTCCCGGTCACGAACGGAATCGGCAAGTTCGTCGGCGTGCTGGCGCGCGCCGATATCATCGAAGCCCTGAAAAATGGCGATGAAAACGCGCCCATAGCGCCTTTCGCGCGCACGGAGATTCAAACGATACCGTCGGGCGCCTCGCTCGACACGGCGTTGAAACAGCTGAGTTCCGGGGCAAGCCTCGGCGTCGTTGACGAGGAAGGCTCTCTCCTTGGCCTTGTGACGCGCCAAAGCATCGCCGAGGTGATGCTGATAAAGTCCGCGCGGCCCGACTGGCGCTTCGGTAAAGCCTGAGGCTCACGCCTGCTAAAAACTTGTCGGGAAAGGCGCTTCGGCCTATTAACACGGGCGGCCGCCGCGCATCGCTTGGGACAAGCGGCGAAAATCGGACCTCCCAATGGCCAATGTCACGCTGATCGACAATTACGACAGTTTCACCTTCAACCTCGTGCATTATTTCGGCGCGCTCGGGGCGCAAGTCACTGTCTATCGGAATGACTCGGTCTCGGTTGCGGAGGTCCTCGCGGGACATCCCGACGCGCTTGTGCTCTCGCCGGGTCCCTGCACTCCCCATGAAGCGGGCATTTGTCTCGATTTGATCGAGGCGGCGTCGGAGGAAATTCCGATTTTCGGCGTGTGCCTCGGGCATCAGGCCATTGGCGAAAGTTTCGGCGGCGACGTGGTGCGCGCTCCCCTGCCCGTTCACGGCAAAATGGCGACGATCCTTCATCAGGGCGATGCGGTGTTTCGCGGCATTGAGAGTCCGTTTCAGGCGACGCGCTATCATTCGCTCGTGGTTGCGAAGGACACGCTGCCGGATTGCCTGCGCATCACAGCGACGACCCCGGACGGCCTGATCATGGCGCTATCGCACAAGACCTTGCCGGTGCATGGCGTGCAATTTCATCCGGAGAGCATCACCTCGCAGCACGGCCACAAGATTTTACAAAACTTTCTCGAACTTGCCGACGAGTGGAACGGCTCGCGACGGGCGCGCGCCAAAGTGGCCTGATGGAGGAGTTCAAACCCTTCATCGCCAGAATCGCCGACGGCGCGCCCCTCACTCGCGAGGAGTCGCGAGCGGCCTTTACGCTCATCCTCGAAAACAAGGCGACTGCCGCGCAGCTTGGCGCTTTCCTCATGGGACTTCGCCAACGCGGCGAAAGCATCGACGAAATCATCGGCGCGGCTCAAGCGATGCGGGCGGCGATGACGCCCGTAGAGGCTGACGAAGACGCCATCGACATCGTCGGAACAGGCGGCGACGGCGTCGGCACGTACAACATCTCGACGCTCGCTGCGATTATCGTCGCCGCGTGCGGCGTAAAGGTCGCGAAACACGGCGGTCGCGCAGCCTCGTCGCGTTCAGGCGCAAGCGACGTACTCGGCGAACTCGGCGTTCGCGTCGGCATGAGCGCAAAAGCCGCAGCCAATTGTCTTCGCGAGGCGGGCGTTTGTTTTCTTGCCGCCCCAGCGCATCATGCCGCGTTGCGCTTTGCTGCGCCCGTGCGCGCAGAACTCGGCGTTCGCACGCTGTTCAATTTGCTGGGGCCTTTGTGCAATCCAGCGCGCGTGACCCGACAGATCATAGGCGTCTATTCGCCCGATTGGCTGGAGCCTCTGGCGCGCGCCATGATGGAGCTCGGCTCCAAGCGACTATGGCTCGTTCATGGCCAGGATGGTCTCGACGAGATCACGACGACCGCCGCCACGAGCGTCGTCTCGCTTGAAAGCGGGGCTATCCGCGCCTTCGAAATCACGCCGGAGCAAGCCGGCCTGGAGCGAGCGCGCCCACAGGATCTGCTGGGCGGCGACCCGGCGCATAACGCTCGGGCGCTGCGCGCGGTTTTGGCGGGGGAAAAAAACGCCTATCGCGATATTGCCGTTCTCAATGCGGCGGCGGCGCTGATTGTGGCGGAAAAAGCCCACGACCTTCGAGAAGGAGCGCGATTAGCGGAGCGTGCGATCGACACTGGCGCAGCGCAGGCGAAGCTCGACGATCTCGTGCGAATTTCGAACCGCAACGAAGGATAGCGCTTCGGGCGGATTGCTCTCAAAACCGAACTGGCGCGTCCAACGCCCCATTTAGGTTGACCATTTCTGTGATAGCATCGAGTTGCGGAAAGAGCTATCAAGGCGTCAATCCGGAGGCGCGGCGCTCCCCAGGTAAGAGACATGACCGATATATTGCACAAGATCGAAGCGTATAAGCGAACGGAAATCGCTGAAGCGAAAGTTCGGATGCCGCTCGCCACACTTGAGCGCAAAGTTCGCGATCATGATCCGCCGCGTGGCTTCGTGCATTCGATCGAGAACAAATTGAACGAAGGCCGCATTGCCTTGATCGCCGAGATCAAGAAAGCGAGCCCATCGAAGGGACTCATTCGCGCCGATTTCGATCCGCCCGCACTGGCGCGCGCTTATGAGTCTGCCGGCGCCGCTTGTCTCTCGGTTCTGACGGACGGTCCCTCCTTCAAAGGTAAGCTTGAAGATTTGGAAGCCGCGCGCAAGGCCACGCATTTGCCCGCGCTTCGCAAAGACTTCATGTTCGATCCTTACCAAGTATTTGAAGCGCGCGCATTTGGCGCCGATTGTATTCTCATCGTTCTCACAAGCGTGACCGACGCCGAAGCGAAAGCCCTCAACACGACGGCGCATGATCTGCGCATGGATGTGCTGGCCGAAGTTCATAATGAAGAAGAGCTCGATCGCGCGCTCGCTTTGGAGACCAGGCTTATCGGGATCAACAATCGAAATCTGCATGACTTCAAAGTCTCGCTCGAAACCACCGAGCGGCTGGCCGAGCGCGCGCCGAAAGACAAGATCATCGTCGCCGAGAGCGGCATTGCAACGCACGAAGATTGCCTCCGCCTGGAAAAGTCCGGCGTCTTCACCTTCCTTGTCGGCGAAAGTCTCATGAAGAAGAGCGATGTCGCCGCCGCAACCTATGAATTGCTCCACGGCGGAAGCGCGCCCGCCATTCACAAGACTGGCGCGCATAAGACTCCCGCGCGCGCATAAATGAACGCGCTGACGCATATCGGCCCGCAAGGCGAAGCGCATATGGTCGACGTGTCGGACAAGGCGGACGCCAAACGCACCGCCATAGCGCAGGGCCGCGTCGTCATGAGACGCGAGACGCTGGCGCTCGCAGTCGCCGGCGAATCCAAGAAGGGCGACGTGTTTGGCGTTGCGCGCATCGCCGGCCTTATGGCGGCGAAACGGACGCACGAACTCATCCCGCTATGCCACCCGCTCGCCATTTCCAAAGTCGCGCTGGATGTTGCGCCGGATGACTCTCTTCCCGGCGTAATTGTGCGCGCGGAAGTCACCGTCACCGGCAAGACGGGCGTCGAGATGGAGGCTTTGACGGCGGTTACTGTCGCGTGTCTCACAATTTACGACATGTTGAAAGCGGTCGACCGCGCCATGCGCATCGAAGGCGTCGAACTCGTCGAGAAAATCGGCGGCAAATCTGGCCATTGGCGGCGCGATGCAGCCGAAGATCAGAAGTGAGAATCCACGTGCCGTTGTGCCGTTCCAAAATTAAGTGATATCATATATTCATTGAGCAATTGGGGGCGTCACCATGCGGGCGCGGTTTTTTTTCGCGATTGGATTGCTTTTCTTTTGTTTTCTCCCCGCGCACGCTGACACGGCCGCGGAGCAGTGTCGCCGTCTTTGTGGCGCCGACGAAACCTGTTTCAGAAGATGCATGGGACTCGAGACGGAATCGCCGAAGGCCTCCGCGGCCCCATCATCCCCTGACAGTTCTGACCGAACGCGGGATTATGAGTCAGGCGAGAAAAAAAGCCACTATCCCCGGTATCACCACAGGTATTACCGGAGAGAGCCTGACGCGACAGTCTCCATGCCGCCGGAGCCGAAGCCAGAGTTCGCTCCCCGGCGTGAGAAGGATGGCGGCCTCCCGCCTAAGCGATCAATTCAGGAAACAGCCTATGATTTCTTATACGCAAAAGGCGCTGAAGCCGACGGCTATGGGCTGTATTCCTATTTGATCTTCCCACGCGCGGATGACCGCGGGGTTGAATTCTTGAGTCAAATCATCTCCGTCTTTCCCTCGGTTTCAGGACTGCCGACGCCAAAGGACCGCATCAATATTCTTTACATCCCAACCAAAACGAGTTCGAGGGGTCAGCCTCCGTTTGGGGCGCCAGTCTCGAAGGACGCGATCCACAATTTCCTGTTCTCCGACTACGATCTTTCGATCGCGCATCTCCTGCTCAATCACCTTTGCGATACACCCGCCCCGGACGTCACGACAGTTTGTGCAAGCGCTCTTGCGGGCGGCCCTTATTTGCTGACTTATACCAAAAAGATTAGCGACCTCAGCCCGCTCCCGCCGCCGTATCTTTTCGTCGACCTCACCAATGTCCGCCCCCGCGCCTTCAGCCTATTCATAGCGGCCTATGCAAGCCAAGTGAAAAGCGCGACCTATTCTGACCGGGCGAAGATCGATGAATTCCGACTGACCCTGCTCAATATCACATTGACCGCCGCCGATTGGGTGCGGCCTATAAACAAAGCTGTGGCGGAAATCGTGCATCATTCCGACGCCAAGGAAGCGCCGGGCGCTGGAAAGTCGAAACAAGAATGAGCGCCCCACTCTACCATCTCGTCGCAATCATCGTTATTGGATGTGTGCTGGGGACGGCTTTCTCTTTCACCTATCCAGGTATCGACATCAACTCGTCGCTCGCCTTGGTGATCGCGCTGGTCGCAATCATCATCGAAGGATCAGCCGTCGCCCTTTATCGCCGCATCGCCGGCAAAAATTGAGGGGCCAATCGTGGCGGAAACTCCGCTTGCCGTGAGTGATGCTCTTTCGCGTGTGCTCGCTAGCGTCGTCAAGCTCGCGGAATCTGAATCCATCCCGCTTGCGCAAGCACGAGAGCGCACGCTCGCGCAAGACCTCGTTGCGCGGCGCACGCAGCCGCCCGTCGACGTTTCCGCGATGGATGGCTATGCGCTGCGCGCGCAGGATCTGCGAGATTCAAACGCGCGCGTCCAACTTGTCGGCGAAAGCGCCGCCGGCCACGGCCATAACGGCGTTCTCCAATCCGGACAGGCTGTGCGCATCTTCACGGGCGCGCCCGTGCCGCAAGGGGCCGACTCTATCCTTCTGCAGGAAGACGCCATTGTCGAAGGCGCAACGATCGGCGCGACGGAAGCGCCCGTCGCGGGTCGGCACATTCGAATGGCGGGTCTCGATTTCAGTGACGGCGCTATTGCGTTGCGCGCTGGAACGCGCCTCGGGCCAAGAGAACTCGCCCTCGCCGCAGCCGCTAATCATTCGCATTTAACAGTCGTGCGAAAGCCACGCGTCGCAATCCTCGCGTCCGGCGACGAACTTGTTGCTCCGGGCGCCGTTCCCGGTCCGGCGCAAATCATCTCGTGCAACAACTATGCGGTCGCCGCCATCGTCGAACAAGCGGGCGGCGAAGCGATCGATCTCGGTATTTTCCGCGACGAAATTGCCGAACTCGAAAAGGGATTCTCGCTCGCACGCGAGAAACATGCGGATGTGCTCGTGACGCTCGGCGGCGCCTCCGTCGGCGATCATGACCTGCTGCGACCGGCGCTCGCCGGTCAGGGCATGACGCTCGACTTCTGGCGCATCGCCATGCGTCCGGGCAAGCCGCTCATCCATGGGCGCCTTGGCGACATGCGCATTCTTGGCCTGCCCGGAAATCCGGTCGCAGCGATTGTATGCGCTCTTGTTTTTCTTTCGCCGCTGGTGCGAGCGCTGCAAGGCGACGCAAAAGCCGGCGAAGACGAGAGCGAAGCCGCGATCGCAGGCGCCGATCTTCCCGCCAACAAAGGACGGCGCGACTACATGCGCGCGATGCTCGAGAAGGATTCGGAAGGGCGTATCGTCGCAACGCCGCAGCCATTGCAGGACTCGTCGCTTCTCACCGAACTCGCGCAGTCGCAGGCCTTGCTCATCCGCGAGCCCGGCGCGCCGCCAGCCAAAGCCGGCGACAAAGTGAAGATCCTCCGTCTGCCATACAGCGGCTGAAACGTCCGGCGACGTCGTGCGCCGGACGTTTCGACTATTTGCAGACCGGCGCGCCGTTCACTACCACGCAGTGCTTTGCCGGCGCCGCGGGCGCGGCGGCGCGCGCTGGCGCAGGGGCGACGGGAGGACGGAACGCAGCCGCGGGCGCATGCATCGCCGCTGGCGGCGGCCCCGCAGGACGGTAAGCCGGTTGCGGAGCGTGCATCACCTGCGGAGGCGGTTGATGGAACACTGGCGCGGTTGGCGCGTGATACATCGGCTGCGGCGCGCGCATCACTTGCGGCGGCGGTTGGTGAATCACAGCCGCGGGCGGCGGCGCATGGCGGACAATGGGAGCATGGTTCACGGGAGCATGAACCAAAGGCGCATTGGTCGCGGGCGCATTCCCAACAGGCGCATTCATATTTGGAGCGTGGCCGACGGCTCGATCCTTTGGATGCGGCGTCTGACCGATCGCGGGCGCCAAGCCTTTATTCGTTCCGGATGGAGGCCCCGCGGGAACGTTTGAGTTCGGCGCAACCGCAGTCGACGAGTCCCGAGGGCGGAGTTCCTGTCACGGCCTTTCCGTGCAACGGCTTGTCGAGCGGCTGACCGCCCGGCGTCGGCAAGGGAGCTGCGTTTGGCGGCGTGTGCAGCGTCGCCGCCGGATTGGCGTTAGGCGCGCCTGTCGCAGGCGGCGCGCCAGCTCCGATCGGCGGCTTGCCATGCAACGTCTTGTCCAGCGGTTGCACGCCGGACGGCGTCGGCAAAGGCGCTGCGTTCGGCAGCGTGTGCAACGTCGCAGCCGGGTTGGCGCCAAGAGGTTGCTGAGCGTTCGGCTGCAGCGGCGACGCCCGGAGGACCCTGATGCTGATGCAAAAGGGCGGGATTGACCCGCCGGCGCGCCGGGAGGCGGCGTCAAATTCGCCTTCTTGGCCACATAGGCCGGCAAAGCGGCGCCGATCGCAACGGCGGCGGCTCCGACGCCCACGGCCTTCAGCGCGTTCGACGACAGCAGCGATCCGCCCGGGTCCTTGATGACGACATTATTCGCCGCGTGATCGATGATCACCTGATTGTGGATATTCTCGAAGATCACATTATTGGGCGGCGGAACGATGTAAGGCGGAGGGCTTTGCCAGACCGGGATCGGCACGAAAACGGGAATGGGCAGCGCATAGGCTTCGGTCACGATGTAGGGAGGCGGCAGCACGACGAAATCCGGCGGCGGAGGCGGCAGGAAATAGACGGGCGGCGGAGGCGGCGGCGGGAAGCCGAAATCAGGATCGTCGAACATCACGACAGGACGATCGACATAGACGATCTCGTCTTCGGGCGGCGGCGGCACGTCGTAATCGATCATCTCGAATGACGGCGGCGGATCATATGCGGCTGCAAGTTCGGAAAGACGGCGGCGCGCGTCGCCGACATGCGGCCCGCGAGGATAACGACGCAGATAGGACCAATAGGCGTTCGGCGTGTCGGCGACGCGCGTGCGACGCCAGGTGAGCGCCTCGCGTCGAACCGCCAATATCGCGCGCACGCGCCTCGTCGACGGGTCGCGCGGATAGGTCGCGACATAGTCCTCGTAGCCTTGCAGGGAGTCGCGCTGAATGGCCGCCGCATATCCGTCTTTTGGGCCCAGCTCCGCGATGGGCTTGTTGCGCGCGGCGGTTTGATCCGGCGCCGGCGGCGCATTGGCGGCGCGCTCGAAAAACACAAAGGAGGACTCGGCGCCCGGCGAGTTCCAGGGAATCTGCGCGCCTTTCGTCATCTCGCTGACGCGCAAGCGAACATTGTCGAAGACTTCCTTGAGCGGGAGACCGCCCTCGCGCATCATTTCCGACAGCGCATGCGCATAGGCGCCGTAAGGGCCTTTTTCCGCGGGCGCGATGGTTCCAGGCGCCGCATTATAGGCGAGGACCATGCGAGCTCCCGGCTCCTGCAATGCGAGGCCGCTCGCTAGCGGCGCGCCCGAGAGAGAAAACGGATTGGCGCGCGCGGCGTCGAGAACAACGACGCCGGTCTTGAGACCCGACGCCGCCAGCGATTTGACGTAATCCGAAACGCGCGTCGCCTTGGAGGGAATGTCGGCGTCACGCGAAATATTGGCGCCGATTGGAATAAGATAATCCTCGCCTTCGAGCTGCAGCCCATATCCGGCGAAATACACGAAGGCGACCGTATCGGGACCGGCGGCGGCGGCCTTGTCGGTAAAGTCCCGGAAGGCGTGGCGCAGAGAATCTTCGTCAAGGTCGCGCGCGCCCGTGACGTCGAACCCGGCCGCCTGCAAAGTCTGCGCAATCAGGCCAGCGTCATTCGCCGTCGTCTCAAGCGGTTTCGATTCATACGCCGCGTTGCCGATCACAAGCGCGATGCGCTTCTCGGCGGCAATGGCCTCGCCTTGAACCGTGAGAACCGCGCCGATGAGCGAAATGGCTAAACACGCGAGTTTACATGTGAATTTCATTATGCGCGCCCCTTGGCGATGTTCGTCCATTCAAAGGATTAGCTAGCATTAGCGGTGAACGGAAGCTGAACGACGCAATTATCCTGAAGTTGCGTCCAATTGTTGGCATGCGCCATTTTTGAGCAGCATGCATAAAAATTAGCGATAAACAGCCTAGAACTAGAGCAATCTTCGGTGGATGCCCATCGATTTTGCACTTTCCAGCCATCAATGGCTGTTTTTAAAGCAAATAGGCACGATAATTGCTTAAGATTTGCACGTTTTGCCGTGTTCAGGAGCAAAACAAGCGAGAAAATGAAATGAAAATAGTCACCGCCGTCATCAAACCCTTCAAGCTCGACGAAGTCCGCGAGGCGCTCACGCTCATCGGCGTGAATGGAATGACCTCAACTGAAGTGAAAGGCTACGGGCGCCAGAAGGGACATGCCGAGATCTATCGCGGCGCCGAATATGTGGTGGCCTTTCTCCCAAAAGTGAAAATCGAAATCGCCATCGCGGATGCGCTCGTCGATCCGGTGATCGAGACGATCCAGAAGACCGCGCGCACCGGCCATATCGGCGACGGTAAGATCTTCGTGTCGCCGCTCGAGCGTTCGGTGCGCATCCGCACCGGCGAAACCGACGACGACGCGCTTTAACCGAACCGTCCCTAACTGCGAGTGAGACACATGCCGAAATTCATTCCGGCGTTCGCTGCGCTTTTGTGCGCGACGCTTATCTCCTGCCCCGCGCTCGCGCAGGAAAAATCGCATATCGACGCCGCCGATACGGCGTTCATGATCTTTGCGACGGCGCTGGTGCTGATGATGACTCTGCCCGGCCTCGCGCTTTTCTACAGCGGCATGGTCCGCAAGAAGAACGTGCTCGCCACAATGGCGCAAAGCGTCATTGCGACGGCGATCGTTTCGCTGCTGTGGGTCGGCGTCGCATATAGTCTCGCCTTCACCGGCGACAGTCCCTATATCGGTTCGCTGTCGCGCGCGCTTCTCGCCAATGTCGGAATTGACACCGTTACTCCGCTCGCGAAAACCATCCCGGAAATTCTGTTCATGATGTATCAGATGACCTTCGCCGTCATCACTTGCGCTCTCGTCGCTGGCTCGGTCGCGGAGCGCATGCGTTTTTCCGCGTTCATTCTATTCTGCGTCTTGTGGCTCTTCGTCGTCTATGTTCCCTCGGCGCATTGGGTGTGGGGCGGCGGCTTTTTGCAGACGATGGGCTTGCTCGATTTCGCGGGCGGCACGGTCGTGCATATCAACGCCGGAATAGCGGGCCTCGTCGCCGCATTGATGCTCGGCAATCGCACGGGCTTTGGACGCGAGAACCTTTCGCCTTTCGATCTTTCGCTCGCCGTGATTGGCACCGGACTTTTGTGGGTCGGCTGGTTTGGGTTCAATGGCGGATCGGCGCTCGGCGCCAATTCGCGCGCTGTCTTCGCGATCGTCGCGACGCATCTTGCGGCCTGCGCCGGCGCGCTGGTCTGGAGCGGACTCGAATGGGTCCAGCGCGGCAAACCCTCTGTGCTCGGAGTCGTCTCCGGCGCCGTGGCGGGGCTTGGAACGATTACGCCCGCCTCTGGCTATATTCTTCCATGGCATGGCGTAATCATCGGTCTGCTTGCGGGGGGCGTCTGCTACTGGTTCTGCACGGTCGCAAAACATCGATTCCATTATGACGACTCGCTCGACGTGTTTGGCGTGCATGGGGTTGGCGGCATCCTCGGCACGCTGCTTGCCGGAGTCTTCGCGACCACTGCGGTGACGGCGTCGGGAAACGATCCCGGCGTCTCCGGCCTGCTCGAAGGCAATCCGCATCAGCTTTTCGTGCAGGCGATCGGCGTCATCGTCACAATCGTTTGGTGCGTGATTGGCACATTCATTGTGTTGAAATTCGTCTCGTTCTTTACGGCGCTCCGCGTCGACTCCGACGAAGAGCGAGAAGGTCTAGATATCGCTCTGCACGGAGAAGCTCTGCATCAATAAAGGGCGCGAATCCCTCCCCTTGACGGGGAGGGTGGCTCGCGAAGCGAGCCGGGTGGGGTGACGATTTGCGCGCTGGAGTTTCCCCCACCCGCGCCGTTCGCGGCGCGACCTCCCCGCAAGGGGGAGGTATGTCGCCCATGGATTGACGCAGGGCGCTCCTGCGAAATGTGTATCATGTCCCAGTAAAACTCCTGTGGCATTGCTCAAGGTCTGTTCCAAAACCGGAGGGCTGTTTCATGTCGATGATTTCAAGACGTGATATTTTGTCGGCGACGGCTGGCGGCGCAATGGTCGCAGCGGCGGCCGAGACGGCTCGGGCGGCGTCATTCGGCAATCCGGACGAGCCGCCACAGGGCGCCATCAACACGAAGGGCAATCCGTCCAGCCTTACCGATCCCGGTCCGCAAAATCCAACAATCGGCGGCCAGTTTCCCTCGGCGCAGTTTCCGCCGCCCACAGACGTCAGCGACATGCCGATGTTCTGGGCGTCGTTCAACAATGCGCCGAAGCGCGTGCAGGACGGCGGTTGGGCGCGTCAGGTCACGCAAGCGGATTTTGCAATCGCGGAAACCATATCCGGCGTCGACATGCGTCTCACCGCGGGCGGCATAAGGGAAATGCATTGGCATTTGGCGGCCGAGTGGGGCTTCGTGTCTTACGGCAATTGCCGCGTCACTGTTCTCGATGAAATGGGGCGCCCCTACGTTGCAGACGTGAAGGAAGGCGATCTCTGGTATTTCCCGGCGGGCCTCCCTCATTCCTTGCAGGGACTTGGGCCCGACGGCTGCGAGTTCCTTCTGTGTTTCGACGATGGCAAGGCGACCGAATATAATACGCTCCTGCTCACGGATTGGTTTGCGCATACGCCGCCTGAAATTCTGGCTCAGAATTTCGGCGTTCCGGCTGACACCTTCTCGAAAATTCCACTCCATCAACTGTATATCTTTCAAGGCAAGATTCCCGGCGCTTTGTCCGCGGACCAAGCCGCCGTGAAGAAAAAAGCCGGCGCGCCTCCGTACCCTTTCACTTTCTCTCTGGGCTCCAGCGCGCCAGTAAGACAATCGAAAGCCGGCGAAGTGCGCATTGCCGACAGCAATAATTTTCACGTCTCCAAGACGATCGCCGCCGCACTCGTTACGCTGCGTCCCGGCGCCTTGCGCGAACTGCATTGGCATCCCAACGCCGACGAGTGGCAATATTGGATTAAGGGCAAGGGCCGCATGACCGTTTTCGATTCCGGCCCGAAGGCGGTGACAATGGATTTCAATCCCGGCGACATTGGCTATGTGAAACGCAGCAATGGTCATTACATCAAAAATGTCGGCGAAACCGATTTGCAATTTCTGGAGGTCTTCAAGAGCTCCTATTTCGCCGATGTTTCATTGTCCGATTGGCTGACCCATACTCCGCCGGAGATGGTGGCGCAGCATTTGAACATAGACACAGAAACAATCGCAAAATTTCCCGACAACAAGCCTGAAATCTTGCCTGGGTGACATTCGCGCGGCTTCGCTAATAGAACGCGTCATTGCGAGCGAAGCGAAGCAATCCAGCTCGCCATGGATGGATTGCTTCGTCGCTTCACTCCTCGCAATGACGGCGCGCTGAATTTATGGTAATATAATACCACTTCATGTTTCGCCATATTTTCCTTGCCATTCTGAGCCATCCTGCGCTCGAAAATCGCTTGACCCCCGCCCGCGCCTCGCGTATCTGAGCGCTACTCGAACGCTCATGTTCAAACGGAATCTTCCTCCCATGTTTGGCAAGACTTATTCGGCGAAGCCCGCCGACATTGAAAAGAAATGGGTGCTGATCGACGCCAAGGGGCTGGTCGTCGGCCGCCTCGCGACGATCATCGCGCTGCGTCTGCGCGGCAAGCACAAGGCGACCTTCACGCCGCATATGGACGATGGCGACAACATCATCGTCATCAACGCCGACAAGGTGGTGCTGACCGGGCGCAAGCGCGACCAGAAGGTTTACTACCATCACACCGGATTTCCCGGCGGCATCAAAGAGCGCTCGGCAAAATACATTCTTGAGGGTCGCTTCCCCGAGCGCATCGTCGAGAAGGCCGTGCAGCGCATGCTCCCGCGCGGACCTCTCGGCCGCAAGCAGCTCGGAAATCTGCGCGTCTATAAGGGCGCCGAACATCCCCACGCGGCTCAGACCCCCACGGTTCTCGACGTCGCCGCGATGAATCCCAAGAATTCCCGGAGCGCCTAACCCATGGCCGAGACCACACTCTCTTCTCTCTCAGACCTCAATCAGGCGGCCGTCGCGGCCGCGACCGAGGCGCCGAAATACGAGCAGAAGCTCGACAAGCAGGGCCGCGCCTACGCGACCGGCAAGCGTAAGAACGCCGTCGCCCGCGTATGGATCAAGCCCGGTTCCGGCAAGATCACGATCAACGGCCGCGACGTGGCGGTCTATTTCGCCCGTCCCGTGCTGCGCATGATCCTGCAGCAGCCGCTGGGCGTCGCCAAGCGCGCAGGCCAATACGATCTCGTCGCATCGGTCGCGGGAGGCGGTTTGTCGGGTCAGGCCGGCGCGGTGCGTCACGGTCTTGCAAAAGCGCTGACGCATTACGAGCCCGATCTGCGTCCGGCGTTGAAGCGCGAAGGCTTCCTGACCCGCGACTCGCGTATCGTCGAGCGTAAGAAATACGGCAAGAAGAAAGCCCGCCGCAGCTTCCAGTTCTCGAAGCGCTAAAGATTTGGAGCGCTGTTTTCGCGCTCTTCCAAATGCAAAAGGCGGCGCACCGACGCCGCCTTTTTGCTGTTTGCATCGAAGAAAACAATCTTCGGGAGCGCCGAACGGCGCCAATCTCTCTCAAAACACGCCTGCGTCAAGGCCGGCCGCAACGAGCATTCCCAACTCGCGGCACTGCTCCACGAACTCCTCGCGCCACTCGCCGCGACAGATGAGCGGCTCCTTGATGGCGCGCCAGCGCAGCCCGGTCACGATCGTCTCGACAGCGCGTCTGGTTCCGGTCCCGTCTGTCCCGGCGCGAATGCAAAGCGCATAGGGCAGCCCCTGCGTCCTCTCGAGACAGGGATAATAGCAGCGATCGAAGAAGTCTTTCAGCGCTCCGCTCATATAGCCAAGGTTTTCGGTCGTCGCGAGAATGATCGCGTTCGCCGACAGCACGGCGTCAGGCGTCGTTGCGAAAGGGCTGAGCGCCGTGACCTCGACGTTTTCAATCTCAGGCGAACGGGCGCCGGCAATCAGCGCGTCCCGAAGGCGCTCCGTATTGGGAGACGGCGCATGGGCGACGATCAGCAGGCGCTTTTGCAAGCCTAAGACTCGCTCGCCGAGGAAGCATGCTGGTCATCCCTCGCGAGGCGCTTCAGCCGCGCAGCCGCCGTCTCGATCGTCACTGTCTTCTGCGCATCGGACATCGACATCCAATTCGTGATTTCGCTTCGATTGCGGCCGCAGCCATTGCAAAAACCGGCCGCGTTCAATTCGCAGATTTTCACGCAGGGGCTTTCGACCATATACCCTTGCCTCCATAAATCGTCGCGCGGGCGATATTCGACGGTTGTTCTTAGGCAAAGGCGAAGAGCGCGTCAAAAAGACCCACCCGCTCTTTTCTTTTTCCCGCAATCGGTTAGATGCGAGCCATGACAGCAAAAATATTCATCGACGGCGACGCCGGGACGACGGGACTTGAGATCAGAGAGCGGCTCGCCGGCCGCGACGATATCGAACTCGTCTCGATTGCGCAGGAGCGACGCAAGGACGCGAACGCAAAACGCGAAATACTTTCAAGCGTCGATGTCGCCATTCTTTGTCTGCCCGACGATGCGGCCAAAGAGACCGTCGCGCTTTGTGATGCGCTTGGCGACAAGGCGCCGCGATTGCTCGACGCCTCGACGGCGCATCGCGTCGCGCCCGGCTGGGTCTATGGCTTTCCCGAATTATGCGCCGATCAACCCGCAAAGATCGCGGGCGCAAAGCGCGTCGCGAATGTCGGATGTTACGCGAGCGGCGCAATTGCGCTGCTGCGTCCTCTCGTCGACGCGGGGCTGATCGCGCAAGATCAGCCTCTCGCGATCAACGCGGTCTCCGGCTACTCCGGCGGCGGCCGCCAGATGATCGAGGCTTATGAAAAAGGCGAGGCGCCTGCGTTCGAACTTTACGCGCTCGGCCTCGAGCACAAGCACGTGCCGGAGATCGTCGCCTATTCGCGATTGACCTCGCGGCCGCTGTTTGCGCCATCCGTCGGAAATTTTCGGCAAGGAATGCTCGTGTCCATTCCGCTGCTGCTCGACGCCCTGCCCGGTCGTCCGAAGGCGAGCGATCTGGAGGCGGCCTATCTCAATCATTATGCGGCTTCAAAACATGTGCGCGTCGTCAAGGCGCCAACGAACGGGCGGCTCGATGCGCTTGCTCTGAATGGAACCGACGACATGCAGCTTTTCGTGTTCGGCAATGAAGCGCGGCGACATGCGCTTCTCGTCGCGCAGCTCGACAATCTCGGCAAGGGCGCGTCCGGCGCGGCGGTGCAGAATTTGGACTTGATGCTTTCGGGCGCATAGCGGGACGCGTTCCCGCTATTTCGCTTATTGGCTGGTGTACGCCGTAGCGCCTGTCGGCAATTTAGTCTCGACGTCCTGATAGCGGCTCGCGCGCTTGTCCATCATCACCTCGAAAGCTTCATGGACTTCCTGGACCGAACGATCCTTCATGCGGCGTCCTTGACGCTCATAGAAGATCGGTTTGTTGGCCTTCGCGGGCTTGGGCAATAAAGCCGCCGCAGAAGTGTGCGGCGAATCGTCCATTTTCTTCATGAAACGCTCAGCGTCGTCAGGCCCCAGAAAGTGGATCAGATAGGTTTCGCCCTGCGTCAACGGCCGACCCAGGTGCTCGGCGATGCGATCGCCGTCATGCTTCAGCATTTCAGCGGCAAGCACGGCGGACAGATAAGGATCATTGCGCAGACGCAGCAGTTCAGCGCGCTTTTGCGAAGAGACGTGGACGTCGTTCTCATCGCCCTGTATCGCTTTCGCCGCCAGCTCATGCCCATGGCGAACGCCGAATGTGCGAAGGGCCTTGAACCAAGTGGATTCGACGAATTGAAACAGCCCGCTTGCGGAAGAGGTGCTGGCTTTGGCCTTTGGCGCGAAACTGGATTCCTTATCGGCGATGGCCATGAGAAGCGCGGGATCCATATCCGCGATTTTTGCGGCTTTGACCACGTGTTCGACAATCGCGCTCTGCACGCGAACCGGGCCAAAGCGCAGCGTTCCCGGCGGATCGATTTCGTCACGATCGCCCGGTCGGCGCATGCGATGCGCCCAGGTCAAAGCGGCCTGGTCCATCGAAAAATCGGAGTCGAGCGGCATATCCGTTCCGGCTTCGAATCCGGGGCGCAGCGCGACGACCGGCGCCGCGACGACCCGCGAGCGCATAAGCCGAGTGGGTTTTTCTGAAAGCCTGGCGTCGTCGTCTGGAGCAAAGGAAAGCGCTGCGATGTAGAGAAAGGCGAAACCGGCGGAAACGCCGAGGGCCCGCACCAAAGGCCGGACGGCGCTATGTGCGCAAAAGGCCGGCCATGCATCCCACACACGGAGCAAGGTCACACGAAGCGATCGGTGTCGCCCTAGGCCGACAGAACTCTCGGCGCTTTTGGCGATCGGCTGCGTCGCCACAAATTCCATGCATCCTCGCTATGTGATTGATTCTTATGATTATGGTTAAAAAATTCTAACGACGCCTAGCGGCAAAAAATGGACAGCGGCGGCCACGCTAACGCCACAATCGGCGCCGGTTGCGGTTCGCCCTTAAAGCAATATTTTCAGGTGTTTAGATCGAGATTTCGGTGGAGGCTCGAACGCAGCGCCACATTGACGCCGCGAAACTTAACGGTGGATTCGGCTGCGCGCGCCGAACGCCATTCGCTCAAAAACCGATTATTGTGAGAAGCTTAGCAGTTTCGAGAGCATGTTCTGCAGGAATTTCTGCTCCGCGCCGGCAGTCGGCGTCGTGCGCGAAAGGAAATCGACCGCCTTGCCGTCTTCAAGACCGTAATCGGCGATGCGCTGAACCTTCTTGGATTTGTCGAAATACACGGCGAAGACGTGCTGATCCGTGATGGTTTGCGGCATGAAAGCGAAACTGCGCTCGGTGCGCTGGCTGACGTAATACCAGGCGTCGCCTCCGACCGTCGACGTGGTCGACGGAGTGCCGGTAATGGACAGAACCTGCTGGGCCACCATTCCGGGTTTCACCTGCGCAATTCGGCGCGAGTCGAGCATCGCGCCGCGGTTGATGACGCCGTCGTAGCCGAGACACCCCGCAAGCGACAGAGCGACGCCCCCGGCGATTGCAATCCGCGCGCAGGAGGCGCCAAAAGACGATCGTGGAGCAATGCGCGAGCCATGCGAGGCCATACTTCTCTCCTACCTGTGATATCGCCGCCGGCGGCGCGCCAGGCCAAAGCGCCGCTATCGTTCGAGCGATGCCTAACCCTCGTCGCAGAGGAAAGCAAGTCGCCGAGCAAACGCTGCAGCGGGCGAATTCTTCCGGCGTTTTATCGGGCGCTCTAGCAGTTCCGCCGCGCCGACACTAAAATCAATCATCACCAACGCATCGCCCTTTCTCAAGTGCAGGAGATGACGACATGACGCGAGCCGCCGAGGCGAATGCCTTACCTTTCTCGCGTCCGCTCGCCGTCGCCGAGGTTCCGCCGGAAGGCCTCGAGGTGAGTATTCGCGCCGACGCCAAAGAATGCGCTGCTCTTGCGCGCGCAAATGATCTCGCGGCGCTCACTCGTCTGGAGGCGAACTTTGAGGTTCAGCGGGAGGGCTCGGAGGGCGTCAAGGTCGCCGGGGAATTGCGCGCGGATATCCGCCAGACTTGCGTTGTGACGCTCGATGAATTCAATTCTTCGATTACCGAGCCTATCGAGGTGCGGTTTGCGCCGCAAAACGAGCCGCCAGTCGGCCCGCCTCTCCATAAGAGGAGGGCCAGAGTTCGGGACGAAGACAGGGAGGTCCATCCACCTGGCGGCGAATTGGATGAGGATGCGCCCGACCCGCTGGTCGGAGGCGTGATCGATCTCGGCGCTGTCGCATCGGAATTTCTGACCCTGAGCCTCGATCCTTACCCGAGGAAACCCGGCGCAAGCTTTGTCGAGCCCGCTGCGGATGAAGACAACGCCTCGGACTCGCCCTTCGCGAAGCTTCGCAGCGCGTTGAAAACGAGCGGTCCATCCGGCGATCTTTAATTAAAAACTCCTGTTTTCTCTTGCGCAGACGCGCGGCAAATGGCAAGTGCTGCGGACAAAGGCTCACGCTCGCGCGCGCGGCGGCGAACCGCCATCGGCCGTGAATGAACGGGAATTCGCGTCTCACGTTTGCAAGTCGCTGGGTTGAAACCCCGGAAGGCTTCTCAAATCAAGGCTCGGACGCCATCCAAGTTCCGGGAATAATTCGGGAGTTGTAAGAAGAATGGCGCAGCCCGTTCGAATCGCGCTCGACGCGATGGGTGGCGATTTCGGCCCAAAAGTGACGATCGCAGGGGCCGCCATCGCTCTTCAGCGCTGGCCCGGCGCCCATTTTCTTCTGTTTGGCGACGAAGCGGCCATTCAGGCCGAACTCGCCGGCTTTTCCGAGCTTGCCGCCAACTCGACCGTGCGCCACGCCGCGGTGTCCATCCGCATGGACGACAAGCCGAGCGTGGCCCTGCGATACGGACGCCGCGTCTCCTCCATGTGGATGGCGATCGAGGCGGTCAAGAAAGGCGAGGCTGACGCGGCCATCTCGGCAGGCAACACCGGCGCATTGATGGCCATGGCCAAAATCTGCCTGCGCACGATCGTCGGCATCGAGCGGCCCGCGCTCGCCGCCCTTTGGCCGACGCAGCGCGGACAATCCATTGTGCTCGACGTTGGGGCTTCGATCGGAGCGAGCGCTCAACAACTCGTGGATCTTGCGATCATGGGTTCCGCCATGGCGCGAATTATCCTCCATCTCGAACGCCCGAGCGTGGGTCTGCTCAACGTTGGCGTCGAAGAAATAAAAGGCGTCGAAGAGGTCAAAGCCGCTTCGAGGGCCCTGAAGGACGCCGCCCTGCCCGACCTCGATTATCGCGGCTTCGTCGAAGGCGACGATATTGGCCAAGGGGTGGTCGATGTGGTCGTCACGGAAGGCTTCACCGGCAACATCGCCCTGAAGACCGCCGAAGGGACGGCCACTCAGATCAAAAATTATCTGCGCGAGGCGATGGGCCGCTCGATCATAACCAAGCTTGGCTATCTGCTGGCGCGCAGCGCTTTCGAGGAGCTCCGCGCCAAACTCGACACCCGCAACATCAATGGCGGCGTGTTTCTCGGGCTCGACGGGGTCGTCATCAAGAGTCATGGCGACATGGACGCCAAAGGCTTCGCCCGGGCCATAGAGATCGGCCATGAGATGGTGAGCTTCGGACTCTTGTCCAAGATTCGCGCTGATATCGCGCTCACGCATAGTCGCACCTCGGCGCTCGCCGCCGAAAGCGCCTCTGAGGCCCGCCTCCAGCCGCCGCCACAGGAAGCCGCTCAGTGATTTCGTCAAATGCGCTTCGTTCCGTCGTTTCCGGCGTCGGAAGCTATTTGCCGAGCCGCATCCTCACCAACGCCGACCTCGCGTCGATGGTGGATACGAGCGACGAATGGATCGCCCAACGGACGGGAATAAGGCAGCGCCACATCGCCGCTGAAGGCGAAACGACGTCGATGCTCGGCGAAAAAGCGGCGCGCGCGGCCCTGGCCCAGGCTGGCCTTGAGCCGTCGGACATCGACCTTATCATCGTCGCAACGTCGACGCCCGACTACACTTTCCCGTCCACGGCGACGCAAATCCAGGCTGCGCTCGGGATCACTCACGGCGCCGCCTTCGATCTGCAGGCGGTTTGCTCCGGTTTCGTTTTCGCTGTTGCGACCGCCGACAAATTCCTCCGTTCGGGATCGCATCGGCGAGCGCTTGTGATCGGCGCCGAGACCTTCTCGCGCATCATCGATTGGACAGACCGCACGACTTGCGTGCTTTTCGGCGATGGGGCCGGCGCAATGATCTTGGAAGCGATGGAGGGCGCGCCAACATTGTCCGAGCGCGGCGTCTTGACCACCCATTTGCGCTCCGACGGTCGCCACCGCGCAAAATTATACGTCGATGGCGGTCCTTCCGCGACGCAGACCGTCGGCCACCTCCGCATGGAAGGGAAAGAGGTGTTTCGCTTCGCCGTGGGGATGGTCACGGATGTCGTGAAGGACGCATTTGCGGCGACAGAAACGACGCCCGACGATCTCGACTGGTTCGTTCCGCATCAGGCCAATCGCCGGATCATCGACATGTCGGCGACGAAGCTCGGCATCGCTCCCGAAAAAGTGGTCGCCACGGTGCATTTGCACGGCAACACCTCTGCGGCCTCGATCCCGCTCGCCCTCACAGCCGCAGTGACAGATGGCCGCATAAAACAGGGCGACCTCGTGATGCTGGAGGCGGTTGGCGGCGGTTTTACCTGGGGCTCAGCTCTAATTCGTTGGTAAAATACGCCTTCTTGTCCCGAAAAGCTGCAACCTAAGCTTGATTTTTTCCTGGCCTTCTGGAAGATGCGCAGATTGAGTTGATAAGGCGTTCGCAACGCACGGGTGAAATCGTCAATCTGTGGTTGAGAAGCGAATCCTATTCGCGCACGGCTTCACGATGATCCACCGGGTTATCGCGACGCCCCTTCTTTTTATTCGGATGATACGCGGGCTTCCCCATGACAGATCATTTTCAGGACGCGCATGCGTCGAAAGGCGCCAATCGTCCAAAGATCAATACCGAATATGCAAGCCAACTTGATACGGCGCGCACGATCACGCGCGCCGATCTCGCAGAGTCGTTGCGAAGAGCGGTCGGACTCTCCTACGCGGAGTCCGCCGAACTCGTCGAAACGGTGCTTCAGGAGATCCTCGACACGATCGCATCGGGCGAGGACGTGAAGCTTTCGTCATTTGGATCCTTCATCGTACGATCCAAGCGCGAACGTCTTGGACGCAACCCACGCACCGGCGAGGAAGCGAAGATCATCGCCCGACGCGTGGTCATTTTCAGAGCGTCCAATGTGCTTCGCGCCCGCATTAATGGTTTGCGCGTCAAAGACGAGCCTTAATCGACATATGGCGCCATGATCTTAAGCTTGCGGCTAAGTCGGCGCATCGACTAGGCTCTGTGCATGGGCGAAACAGCAGTCGGCGGAGCGCGTCGATCAGGGGCTTGCCGCGCACCGTCTGGGCGCTCGGGCTGACCTCGCTTTTCATGGATTTCTCTTCGGAGATGATCCACGGGCTTTTGCCCATCTATCTCACAGCAACTCTGGGGCTTCCAGCCGTCGAACTCGGCCTTTTGGAGGGGTTCGCCGAAGCGACGTCGCTTGCGGTGAAAGTC
The DNA here is from genome assembly GCA_963811555.1 of uncultured Alphaproteobacteria bacterium. Classification (GTDB taxonomy): domain Bacteria; phylum Pseudomonadota; class Alphaproteobacteria; order Rhizobiales; family Beijerinckiaceae; genus Methylosinus. The sequence continues at coordinate 25,968 of CAWESG010000024.1, forward strand.
TTCTCCGGGCGCGTTTCCGATTATATCGGTCGCCGAAAAGGGCTGACCCTGCTCGGCTATGGGTTGTCCGCAGTCGTAAAGCCGGCGTTTCCCCTCGCCTCCACCGCTTTCCAGGTTCTCGCGGCGCGCGTGATCGACCGACTCGGAAAAGGATTGCGGGGCGCTCCGCGCGACGCCCTGATCGCCGACGTGACAGTCCCTTCACAACGTGGACGCGCCTACGGCCTGCGCCAGACGCTCGACACGATCGGCGCGGTCATCGGTCCGCTTGTCGCCGTCGCTTTGATGATCGCGAGCGGCGATAATATCAAACTGGTGTTTTGGGCGGCCTGCATTCCCGCGCTGATCTGCGTTGTCGTCCTTGCGCTCTTTGTCGTCGAACCGGATCAGACACGTCCGCCCAAGGCGCCTGAGGCGCGCCTTTTCAGCGGCTTTTCGGAACTCTCTCGAGCATTTTGGCTTCTCACGATCTTTGGCGGATCGCTCGCGGCAGCGCGCGTCAGCGAGGCCTTTCTCGTGCTGCGCGCGGCGGGAGACGGGCTGCCGGACGCACTCGCGCCTATGGTCCTTGTCGTCATGTCGGGGATCTCGGCGATGGCGGCCTATCCCATAGGACGTCTCATCGACCATTGGCCGCGCAAGCCTTTGATGTTTGCGACGGCGATTTCCTTGGCGGCGTCCGAAGCGATTCTCGCCGCCTCTGACAGCCTCGTCGTAGGCTTCTTTGGTCTCGCGATATGGGGCCTGCATATCGCACTGGCGCAAGTTCTGTTCTCAACTCTCGTCGCCAGAGCAGCGCCCGCGCATCTGCGCGCCACGGCGTTCGGAGTGTATGGATTCGCCAATGCGGCGGCGGTGGTCGCCGGCAATCTCGCCTTCGGCGCGCTATTCGATCAGGGCGGCCCCGGCCTCGCCTATGCCGTCGCGGCGGCGGCGGCTCTGGCCCCATTGGCGATCCTGCCGGCGATGGAGTGAAGCGGCTCGACAATCGCGACGCCTTCGTGCAGTTGAACGCCATGGCCAAAGCACGCTCCACTTTCGTCTGTCAGAACTGCGGCGCCGTGACAAACCGCTGGCAAGGGCGCTGCGATTCATGCGGCGATTGGAACACGATCGTCGAAGAGAGCGGCGCGGCGTCGATTGGGGGCCCGGTCGTTGCGCGCGCATCGCGCGGGAAGGCATTCGAGCTGGAGGGCCTCGCTGGCGAAAATCGGCCGTCGCCGCGCGTCGTCACGGGCGTCAATGAATTCGACCGCGTCACCGGCGGCGGCTTCGTTCCAGGCTCCGTCGTGCTGCTCGGCGGCGAACCGGGCATCGGCAAATCGACGCTGCTGATCCAGGCCTGCGCGATGCTCGCGCAGCGCGGCGAACGCGTCATCTATATTTCCGGCGAAGAAGCCGTTGCGCAGGTGCGGCTGCGCGCGGCGCGACTTGGTCTTGCGCAATCGCCGGTCGAATTGGCCGCCGCAACGCAGGTCGAAGACATTCTCGCAACTTGTGCGTCCGGCGAGCGGCCGGCGCTGATCGTCATCGACTCCATTCAGACGATGCATACCGACATCGTCGAATCCGCGCCAGGCACAGTGACGCAAGTGAGAGCGAGCGCGCAATCTCTGTTGCGCTTCGCCAAGCTCAGCGGCGCCGCGATCATTCTCGTCGGACATGTCACGAAGGACGGACAGGTCGCTGGGCCGCGCGTCGTCGAACATATGGTCGACGCGGTGTTGTCCTTCGAGGGCGACAGCGCGCATCACTTCCGAATGTTGCGCGCCTCAAAAAACCGCTTTGGCGCGACAGGAGAAATCGGCGTCTTTGAAATGACCGGACTGGGTCTCGCAGAGGTCGCCAATCCGTCGGCGCTCTTTCTCGCCGGTCGCGACTCAGCCGCGCCGGGAGCCGCCGTGCTCGCCGGCATGGAAGGCCAGCGGCCGGTGCTCGTCGAAATCCAGGCGCTCGTCGCGCCGACGTCGCTCGGTACGCCGCGGCGCGCAGTCGTCGGCTTCGATCAAAGCCGATTGTCCATGATCCTCGCCGTGCTGGAAGCGCATGGCGGATTGAAGCTCGGCGCGCATGATGTCTATCTCAACGTTGCGGGAGGTTTGCGCGCCGACGAGCCCGCCGCCGATCTTGCCGCGGCGGCGGCTCTCGTCTCGTCGCTGACGGGCGCAGTGTTGCCGCCGGATCAGGTTTATTTTGGCGAGATCGGACTTTCCGGCGCCGTGCGTCCGGTGATCCATACAAGTTTGCGCCTCAAAGAAGCGGGCAAGTTGGGATTTCGGCGCGCAGTCATTCCGCAAGCGCAGCAAGTGAGCGATGAAGACAAGAGTTGCGGCGTCGCGCTCACCGCTTACGCCGACGTCACAGCGCTCATCGCCGATACGGCGCAACGCTCGACGCGCCGCCGTCAAGAACAGTGAAACGTTCGGCAGGGACGGGATCATCCGCGGCAAGGCGGGAGAGGACAAGGCTCACCTCAGACGCCGCGGACGACCCCGATCGCTTAGGTCCGCCGTTATGGAATCATCGCCGTCAAATTGTGGAGCACGACAATGAACAACGCTCCGATCCCTGCGATGACAGCCAGTGCCTTCAACAGTTCGAGATTGCTATGCGCAGTTCGCATCGAACGTTCCTCACATTTTGTAATGTTGTTTTCGCCGCATCGAACGAAACGTAGCGCGCAATCCAAATCTCACAATGATGAATTGCTGCGTCATAAAGGCGCGTTGTCATTCACGCACGCGTGAATGACACTATTCGTCTGCCAGTCTCATTTTTTGAAGCAGTCGTTACGCGCCATTGCCTGTAAAATTTCGTGGCGCAGGCGAAATGACTTTCGCGGTGCCGCCGGAAATTTCCAGCACTGAAAGACCGCGTTCATTCGTTCCGTCGGCTTTGAAACGGAACACTCCGTCGGCGCCGTTAAATCCGGAAGGATTGGTCAGCACACTGTCCGAATAACGCTGCGACCCCTGACTGCGCGCAAGCGCAATGGCGAGAGAAACGGCGTCGTAGCCAAGCGTTGCGATGCGCGCGGGATCGGAATTGAATTTCGCGCGATAGCGTTGCGCGAAGGCGTTGAAGCCGGCGTTTTCCGGCGCGGCGAACCAGGCGCCTTGCAGCGCGGGCAGTTTCAGAACGCGCGCATCGTTCCAAAGACCAGTGCCGAGAATTTGCACTTTCTTCGAATCGAGTCCCGCTGTCTGCAGTTCCTGCGATAAGGCCGACATGGCCTCGACCTGCTCCGGAATAAACAGCGAATCGATTTGAGCGCTGATAGCGGCGATGCGGCGGACAGACTCAGCCGAGGCGCCGGGCTTGTATCGTTCGATCGTCAGCACGCGAATGTCATGCGCCGCGGCGCTTTGCTGGAACTGCGCGAGCGCGATGGTTCCGTAGTCGTTTTCAGGCACAAGCGCCGCAACTGACTTCTTGCCTCTCTGCGCAGCGAACGACACGATGCGCTCGACATAGCTGTCGACAAGGAAGGACAGGAGATAAACGCCGCGAGAAGCCGCCGACGTGTCCGTCGAGAATGCGATGACCGGCTTGCCGGCGGCGTGCGCAACTCGGCCCGCCTCCTTGACGTTGCCGGCGAACACGGGGCCGAGAATGATTTCCGCGCCCTCGCTGATCGCGGCCTGCGTCGCGGCCTGCGCGCCAGCCGGCGAGGAACGATCATCCTTCACCAGGATCGTGACGTCGTTCACGCCGCTATCGGCGTAGGCGAGCTTCGCCGCATTGCGCAGGGACGCTCCGACCACAGACGGGCCGGAAGCCTGGGTGAGCGGCACGACGAGGCCGATCTTCGTCGCGCCCGACCCGATCTGCTCATTTGCATCGGACGAGCCGTTCCCTGCAGGAGCGGGCGCGCCCGCCTTGAGATCGCCTCCCGGACCGCCCAGCGGATTGCAGGCGGACAAAATTGCGGAGACGATCGCCAGGCTGAACGCCAAGCGCAGCCGCGCGGGCAAACGCCCTCGCGTCGAGACCAGATTCGCGTCGGTCATCAAATTCTCTTCTTCTGTGCGTCGCAGCTAGAGTAAAGCGTGCGTTCGAGCGCCAGGGTTGAGCCGAGTAGGCCAATCTCACCGTTCGAAAGTCAATAGACGGCGTCGCGCGCCCTTGCGCAGAAACGCCGCCTTGTTCTATATAAAGAACGATTGGGCGCTGAATCGAACGATGGGCCGGAGGCGAAATTATGTCCTCGAATGACAATCCCGTCGCGACGACCGCGGGTTACACGGCGTTTGGGCTGCGGGCCGAGGCGGAGCGGATCGCCCCCGGCTTGCATCTCGTCGCGACGCCAATCGGCAACCTCAAGGATATTTCCTTTCGCGCATTGTCGACGCTTGCGGCGGCTGACGCGGTGATCGCCGAAGACACGCGCGTCACCAAGACGCTACTCGCCCATTACGGGATTTCCACGCCGCTCGTCGCCTATCACGAACATAATGCGCGGGTGATGCGCCCGCATCTCATCGCGCGGCTCGAATCCGGCGCGGCTCTCGCGCTTGTCTCGGACGCCGGCACGCCGCTCGTTTCCGATCCGGGCTTCAAGCTTGTGTCGGAAGCGCTCGAGAAAGGCATAAAGATCACGTCGGTGCCGGGACCATCCGCCGTTCTCGCCGCGCTCGTCGTCGCTGGCTTGCCGACGGATCGATTCTTTTTTGAGGGCTTTCTGCCGCATAAGAGCGGTCCACGCCGCGCCCGCCTCGCCGAACTGGCGCACGTCCCCGGCACGCTGGTGTTGTTCGAAAGTCCGCGCCGCCTTGCCGAGACGCTCGCCGACGCGCTTGCGGTGCTGGGTCCGCGCGACGCCGCCATCGCGCGCGAACTGACGAAGATCTACGAGAGCGTTCGCCGCGGAACGCTTGACGAATTGTCATCGGCGCTCGCGCAAGAAGAGCCGCCCAAAGGCGAGATCGTGCTGCTGATCGCGCCGCCCGCCGCCGGCGCAGAACTGCTGGGAGAGGCGGAACTCGATGCGCAGATCGAAGCCGCTCTGGCCGCGCATTCGGTGAAAGACGCCGCGAGCGTGGTCGCCGGCAAAACTGGACAGCCGCGTCGCCAGGTCTATGCGCGCGCGCTACAGCTCGCAGCCGACCGCACGAAATGAGCGGCGAGCGCGACCTCGCCAAATTTGCAAGTCACTCCGTAGGCCTGCGAGCGGAGACGATTGCGGCGCTGTGGCTTACCCTTAAATTTTACCAGGTCCTCGATCGCCGCTATCGCGCGCAAGGCGGCGAGGTCGACATTGTCGCGCGTCGCGGACGCACGATCGTCTTTGTGGAGGTGAAGGCGCGCGGCGTCCTGGACGACGCGCTGATATCGATCACCTCGGAAAAGCAACGTCGATTTTCGCGCGCGGCGGCGCGTTGGCTGACAACCCATCCCTGGGCGGCGAACTACACATTGCGCGGCGACGCCGTGTTCGTCGCCCCGCGACGCTGGCCAAGACATGTTGAAGCTGCGTTTGAATTGCGGCTCGGCTGAGAATATTGTTCCAGGCTCAAAGACTTCATTTCTTTGCAAGCAGGGCGTAAAAACCCCGGCAAGCAGCCGTCATTTCCTCAAACCGTCTTTATCGAGGTTTTGCAGAATGGCAAAAATCGCCGGCGAAAAAACGACGCTCGTGCTGCAAGGAGGCGGCGCGCTCGGCGCCTATCAGGCAGGCGCCTATGCCGCGCTTGAAGAGACCGGTCATCGTCCCGATTGGGTCGCCGGCATTTCCATCGGCGCGATCAATGCGGCGATCATCTGCGGCAATCCCCCCGAACGCCGTGTCGAACGGCTCGAAAAATTTTGGAATCTGTGTCGAGCGGCGTGATGATCGAGCCGCTCACCGACCAGAGAGAGGCCCGGAGTCTTTTCAGCGAGGCGAGCGCCGCGATGACCGTCTCGTTTGGAGCGCCCGGATTCTTCTTCCCGCGCTTTCCGCCGCAAATTTTTCCGTTTCCGCAGGAAACGAGTAAGGTCAGCGTCTACGATACGTCCGAACTGCGCGAAACGCTTCTCTCGCTCGTGGATTTCGATCAGCTCAACTCGGGAGACATTCGCCTGAGCGTGGGAGCGACGAATATACGAACCGGCAACGTCGAATATTTCGACAGCCGCGATCAAGAGCTTGGACCGGAGCACATCATGGCGAGCGGCTCCTTGCCTCCAGGTTTCCCGCCGATCGAGATCAACGGCCAGTATTACTGGGACGGCGGCCTTGTGACGAACACGCCGTTGCATCATGTTCTGGAATCAAGCGGTCCGTTAGAGGATATGTGCATATTCCAGGTCGATCTCTTTTGTGCGCACGGCGAAGAGCCGACGACGCTGCTGGAGGTGGCGCGGCGCGAAAAGGACATTCGCTATTCGAGCCGAACGAGATCGAACACGGCTTATCTGCGGGAGATGCAGACGATCCGGCGGCATATCCACCATTTCTCGGAACAGCTTTCCCCAGAACAACGCGACAATCCGGATTGGCGGGCGCTCGACGCGATCGGCTGCGACGCGGCGATCACTATCGTTCACCTCATTCATCGGCGCAAAGCCTATCAAACTCCCTCCATGGGTTATGAGTTCTCTCGCTGTTCGATGGAGGAGAATTGGACGGCTGGGCGCCTCGATGTCGAAGCGACGCTTTCGCATCCGAGCTGGCTCAATCGTTCGCGACCGGAAGACGGCGTCGCGATTTTCGATCTCACAAAGGATCTGACCTTAACCAATTAATAGAAGACAGGATCGCCGCCGGGCTTCAGACTTCATTTCGTCGTAAGCGAAGCATAGACATCAAAGCTAACTATCCGCCATTTCCCAACGCGTCTTCATCGAGGTCCTGCAGAATGGGAAGAAACGACGGCGAAAAGACGACGCTCGTGCTGCAAGGGGGCGGCGCGCTCGGCGCCTATCAGGCGGGCGCCTTTGCCGCGCTCGAGCGCGCAGGCCACTCTCCCGATTGGGTGGCTGGCATTTCCATCGGCGCCGTGAACGCTGCGATCATTTGCGGCAACCCTCCGGAGCGACGCGTGGAGCGGCTTGAGAGTTTCTGGAACCTGGTTTCCAGCGGAGTGCTCATCGAACCCATCACCGAACAGACAGAGGCGCGACGCGTTTTCAACGAAACAAGCGCGATGATCGCCGCGTTCGGCGTCCCCGGATTTTATTCGCTGCGCTTTCCGCCGCAGATTCTGCCTATACCGCAGGAGACCTCGACGGTCAGCATTTACGACACCTCGGGGCTGCGCGAGACGATCATGTCGCTCGTCGATTTCGATCTCATCAATTCGGGGAACATTCGTCTAAGCGTGGGCGCCGTGAACGTGCGCACCGGAAATTTTGAATATTTCGACAGCCATGATCGTAAAATCGGTCCCGAACACATTATGGCGAGCGGAGCCCTTCCGCCCGGATTTCCGCCCATCGAGATTGACGGCGAATATTATTGGGATGGTGGGCTCGTCTCCAACACGCCGTTGCAATATGTGCTCGAATGGGGCGGCCCCCGCAGCGACATGTGCATTTTCCAAATCGATCTCTTCAGCGCGCACGGCAATGCGCCGACGACGCTGCTCGAGGTCGGGGAACGGGAAAAGGACATTCGCTATTCCAGCCGAACGAGAATGAACACGGACTTCCTGCAAGAGCTGCAAACCGTCCGGCGCAGCATACGCCGACTCGCCGACAAAATTCCGCAGGAACTGCTTGAGGAGCCCGAATGGCGAACTCTCGATGCGATTTCCTGCGACGCCGCCATCACCATCGTCCATCTCATTCACAGACGTAAAATCCATGGCACCCAGTCGATGGACTATGAATTCTCGCGTTACTCGATGGAAGAGAATTGGGCCGCAGGGGAAAGCGACGTCGAAAAGACTCTCTCGCATCAAAGCTGGATCAATCGCACGCGTCCCTCGTATGGCATAGCCGTGTTCGATCTGACGAAAGACCTCGATCCGCTGAAGTGATTTGACTCCCCACATAGGAGAAACGCGTGAAAATCGCCGATGTACGTAAAACGGCCTTCGCCATGCCTTTGACGAATCCCGCCTATCCGCGGGGGCCGTATCGTTTCGTCAATCGGGAATTTCTCATCATCACCTATCGCACTGACCCTGAGGCGCTCGCCAAAGTGGTTCCCGAGCCGCTCGTCGTCGAAGAGCCGCTCGTCAAATATGAGTTCATACGCATGCCGGACTCGACAGGCTTCGGCGACTATACGGAATCCGGTCAGGTCATTCCCGTGACGTTCAACGGAGTGAAGGGCAGCTATTCCCACGCCATGTATCTCAATGACGGCGCGCCGATTTTGGGAGGTCGCGAACTGTGGGGATTTCCAAAGAAATTCGCGCAGCCGAGCCTGAGCGTGGAGACCGACTGTCTCGTGGGCGTTCTCGATTACGGTCCCGTCCGCATTGCGACGGGCGTCATGGGCTTCAAACATCGGACGCTCAACAGCGAGGAGGTGGCGAAATCCTTCGACGCGCCAAACTATCTTCTCAAGATCGTGCCGCATGTCGACGGATCGCCGCGCATTCTCGAACTTGTCGACTACAGGCTCGAAGACGTCGTCGTGAAAGGCGCATGGTCAGGACCGGCGTCCCTCGATCTCTCTCCGCATGCATTGGCGCCTGTCGCCGATCTGCCCGTCCGCGAGATCGTCTCCGCTACGCATATCATCGCCGATCTCACGCTGGGACTTGGCAAGGTCGTTTTCGACTATCTCGCAAAGTGAGGTTTTCCGATGAAGCTTGACGGCAAAATTGCCCTTATCACCGGCGCCGCGAGCGGCATCGGACATGGAATCGCAAAACGTTTCGTAGAGGCCGGCGGCCGCGTCGCAATTGCAGACATCAATCTCGACGCGGCCAAGGCCGCCGCCGCCGAACTTGGCGATGAAAGCGTCGCGATTGGCGTCGACATGGACGTCACCAAAGAGGATGAAGTCAACGCGGGCGTCGACATCGCCGCGAAGAAATTCGGAACGATCGACATTCTGGTTTCAAATGCAGGCATCCAGATCGTGAACCCGATCGAAGATTACCTGTTCTCGGACTGGAAAAAGCTGCTCGCCATCCATCTCGACGGCGCATTTCTAACCACCAAAGCCTGCGTCAAATACATGTACAAACAAAATTCCGGCGCGCTCATCTATATGGGCTCTGTCCATAGTCACGAGGCCTCGCCCCTGAAATCAGCCTATGTCGCCGCCAAGCACGGCATACTCGGTTTTGGGCGCGTGATGGCGAAGGAAGGCGCGAAACACAATGTGCGCTCGAACGTGATCTGTCCCGGCTTTGTGAGAACGCCGCTTGTGGAGAAGCAAATTCCTCAACAGGCAACCGAATTGGGGATCACCGAAGAGCGGGTGATCAAGGAGGTCATGCTCGGCGAAACCGTCGACAAGGAATTCACAATGATCTCGGACGTGGCTGAGATCGCTCTGGTGCTTGCGGCCTTCAAGACCAATGCGCTGACGGGCGAATCCATCATTGTGAGCCACGGCTGGCACATGAACTGACGCCCAGCGTCGCGAATTGGCTTCCACATTTTTGGGCCCTGCGGATTGATTGGTTTCCGCGCGCGGTTAGTTATCGCTTGGGCGCGAAAGCGCATGTTGGATCGAAGCCATGAAGTTCGCAGCGTTCATCGCAGCCGTCTGCCTCGCCTTTGTCGCGACCACGGCGAAGGCGGCGCTAAAGCCGGGCGACGCCGCGCCCGATTTCACAATTCAAGCGGCGCTCGGCGGCAAGGATTTCGAATTTTCGCTTGCGGACGCGCTGAAGAAGGGTCCCGTCGTTCTTTATTTCTATCCGAAATCCTTCACGAGCGTCTGCACGCTCGAAGCGCATGAATTTGCCGAGGCGATGGAGCAATTCGCGGCTATGGGCGCGAGCGTGATCGGCGTCTCCAGCGACAAGATCGAAACGCAGCGCGAATTTTCGACTAAAGAATGCCGCGACAAATTTCCCGTCGGCGCCGACCCGGATTTCAAAGTGATCAAGGCCTATGACGCGACGTTCAGCGTGCCGGTCGCAGGGCCGATGTTCGCGAATCGTATTTCTTATGTGATTTCGCCGGAAGGGAAGGTTCTGTCCGCCCTCTCCGATTCCGGCGCGGAAAAGCACATCACAAATGCGCTAACGGTCGTGAAGCAATGGCGCGAGGAGAAGAAGATCAATAATGAGACCCGCGAGCGTCATGCCCGGCCTTGTGCCGGATGGCGGCGGCGGTTGCAAGAAGGCCTGGATGGCCGGGTCAAGCCCGGCCATGACGGCTGAAAGTCAGCGGAACTCTAGGAACTCTTCGCCGGCAAATTCAGCCTAATGTGCAACTCGCGCAATTGCCTTGGCGTCGCCTCCGAGGGCGCGCCCATGAGCAAATCCTCGGCGCGTTGATTCATCGGGAACAGCGTCACCTCGCGTAGATTTTCCTCCTCCGCGAGCAGCATGACGATGCGGTCGACGCCCGGCGCAACGCCGCCGTGCGGAGGCGCGCCATATTGGAACGCGCGATACATTCCGCCGAATTTTTCGATCAGCACCTCTTCGCCATAGCCCGCGATCTCGAAAGCCTTCTTCATGACGTCGGGGCGATGGTTTCGGATTGCGCCGGACGACAGCTCAACGCCATTGCAGACGATGTCATATTGATAAGCGAGCAGATCGAGCGGGTTCTTCGTCTCCAGCGCTTCCAGTCCGCCTTGCGGCATGGAGAATGGATTGTGCGAGAAGTCGATTTTCTTATCGTCGTCGTTCCATTCGTACATCGGAAAGTCGACGATCCAGCAAAATTCGAACACGTCGGTTTTTGAAAGCCCCAGTTCGGTTCCGATGCGAACGCGCGCGGCGCCTGCGAGTTTCGCAGCCGGCGTCTCTTCGCCCGCCGAAAAGAAAAGCGCGTCTCCCGCTTTCACGCCGGCCTTTGCCGCCATCGCCGCTAGCGCTTCGCTGGGAATGAATTTGGCGATCGGGCCCTTGCCCGCAAGCGCCCCGCCCTCTTCCTCGAAGATCACATAGCCCAATCCCGGCGCGCCTTCGCTTCGCGCCCAGTCGTTGAGCTTGTCGAAGAAGCTGCGCGGCTGGCTCGCCGCGCCCGGCGCCGGAATGGCGCGGACGACTTTGCCTTTGAAGGCTTTGAAGCTCACGTCTTCGCGCGCGAACTCTTCGCTCACGTCGACGATAATGAGCGGATTGCGCAAATCCGGCTTGTCGGTTCCATATTTCAGCATCGATTCCCGAAACGGAATGAGCGGAAATTTCTGCGTGACCGACTTGCCCTTTCCAAATTCCTCGAACACGCCGCGCAAGGACAGGTTCTACGGCGTTGAAAACGTCCTCCTGCGTGACGAAGCTCATTTCAATATCGAGCTGATAGAATTCGCCGGGCGAACGGTCGGCGCGCGCGTCTTCGTCGCGAAAACACGGCGCGATCTGAAAATAGCGGTCGAAGCCCGCAACCATCAGAAGCTGCTTGAACTGCTGCGGCGCTTGCGGCAGCGCGTAGAACTTGCCGGGATGCAGCCTCGAGGGCACGAGAAAATCGCGCGCGCCTTCCGGCGAGGAAGCGGTGAGAATGGGCGTCTGGAATTCGAAGAAGCCCTGCTCTTTCATCCGCCGCCGCAGGCTGTCGATGATGCGCCCGCGCAGCATGATATTTTCATGCAGCTTCTCGCGGCGAAGATCGAGAAAGCGATATTTAAGACGCGTGTCTTCGGGATAGACCGCATCGCCGAACACGGGCAGCGGCAATTCGCCGGCCGGCCCCAGCACTTCGATTTCTGTGACATAGAGTTCGATCAACCCCGTCGGCATGTCGGGATTTTCGGTGCCGGCCGGGCGCTTGCGCACTTCGCCGTCGAAACGCGCGACCCATTCCGAGCGCAGCTTCTCCGCCTGCGCGAAGGCCGGCGAATCCGGATCGACCACGCATTGCGTGAGCCCATAATGATCGCGCAGATCGATGAACAACACTCCGCCATGGTCGCGAATGCGGTGACACCACCCGGACAGCCGAGCTTTGTGGCCGGCGTGCGTTTCGCGAAGCTCTCCGCAGCTGTGAGAACGATAACGATGCATGATGTTTTCTTATGCTCGAAGAAGGGAAAGGCCGGCGCGCAGACGCGCGATTGGCGCGGAAAAGCGCACGGCGGGGGCGTCCCTGTCAAGCCGAGGGCGCCGTCTCGGCGCCGGGTCGTTCGCGGCCGATGGCCGCAGCCTGTATTACTTAACGTTTTCCAGACGATTGCGCTGCAATAACTGCTTGTCGACGAAGCGTGATTGAGCGAAAATCGAGGAGGGTCCAAGAGTGGAGCAGCGCCCGCGGATTTTGCGCAGGGCGCGAGCACGGCAGCCCGCCGCTCCGGGGCAAGACCTTCAGAGATAACTGAAACCTTTGGAGAAAACCATGTCCTTTCCCGGCGGCGTGAGCCCTATTCCCCCCAATGTCGATCTCAAAGAGGCCATTGCTCTTTTGCGCAGCCGCTGGCCCTGGATCGTCGCTTTCGGCGTCGTGAGCGCGCTTCTTGGCGTCATTGCGCTCACTCTGGTCGGCGCCACGACGCTTGCTTCGGTCTATATGATCGCCCTTTTCATCATCTTCATCGGCGGCTCCGAAATCGTGCTGGCGTTCAATTCGCATATTTGGAGCAACCGGATTCTGCTTGTCCTCGTGGGTCTGCTCTACATCGTCGTCGGCGCTTTCGCCTTGGCGAATCCGCTCACGGGCGCCGCGGGCTTCACGCTCATGCTGGGCGCTTCGCTGTTTGCAACCGGCGCGCTGCGGATCTATTTCGGCGCGAAACTTCCGCATGGTCCGTCGGGCTATGTCGTTTTCGCCGGCATCATCACAACGCTCCTCGGGCTGCTGATCCTGTTCGGCTGGCCAGAAAACTCGATCTTCGTGCTAGGATTGTTTCTGGGCGTCGATCTGTTGTTCTATGGCGCAAGCTGGATCGCCTTCGGACTTTCCCTGCGCAAGGGCGACGTTCTTCCAAAGAGCTGACTTCTTTCAAAGCAATCGGAGGTCGTCTGGCGAATGGCGCGCCCGCGCGCTGTCGTTGAGCGGCTGTTAAAGGGCGATCGCATGACGAAATGGGTTTACGAGTTCGGCGGCGGAAAGGCCGACGGCTCGGCGTCGATGAAGGGGCTGCTCGGAGGAAAAGGCGCAAATCTAGCGGAGATGGCCAGTCTCGGCTTGCCGGTGCCTCCCGGCTTCACCATCACGACTGAAGTTTGCGCCTATTATTACGCGAATGGCGAGACTTTCCCTGACGATCTACGCGCCCAGGTCGACGCGGCGCTCGCCAAGGTCGGGGAAATCGCAGGTCATTCCTTCAACGATCCGAATTGGCCTTTGCTCGTTTCGGTGCGCTCCGGCGCGCGCGCCTCCATGCCCGGAATGATGGACACCGTTCTCAATCTTGGCCTGAACGACGAAACAGTGATGGCGCTCGGCCGCATCGTCGGGAGCGAGAGATTTGCTTACGACTCGTACCGCCAATTCATCGAAATGTATTCGACCGTCGTGATGGGCCTCCATCACGACCGCTTCGAAACCGTGCTCGATCATTTCAAGGAAGAAAAAGGCTATACGTTCGACACGCAGCTTCGCGCCGACGACTGGCGCGTGATCGTCGCAAAATACAAAGAGATCGTCGCTGCGGATTCTCCAAAAGCCTTTCCCCAGGACCCGCGCGAGCAATTATGGGGAGCGATCGGGGCCGTGTTTTCGTCCTGGATGAATCACCGGGCCATCGTTTATCGCCAATTGCATCACATTCCCGAAGATTGGGGCACCGCTGTCAATGTGCAGGCGATGGTGTTCGGCAATATCGACGATTCCTCCGCGACCGGCGTCGCCTTCACCCGCAATCCATCGACGGGCGCGCGCGAACTCTATGGCGAGTTTCTCGTCAATGCTCAGGGCGAGGACGTCGTCGCTGGCATCCGAACGCCGCAGTCCATCACCGAAGCTTCGCGCAGGGTCTCGACCTCGGAAAAGCCTTCGCTCGAAGCCTTGATGCCGAATATTTTTCAGGAATTCAAAGGCTACTCCGATCTTTTGGAGCGACACTTTCAAGACATACAGGACATGGAATTTACCGTCGAGCGCGGCAAGCTCTGGATGCTGCAAACACGCGCCGCCAAACGCACGGCGCGCGCCGCCTTAAAGGCCGCCGTCGATATGGCCAATGAGGGTTTGATCACGCGGGAAGACGCGCTCACCCGCATCGAGCCTTCATCTCTCGATCAACTGCTGCATCCGACGCTGGATGTGGACGCGAAGCGCGTGGTGCTCGCCACCGGCCTGCCCGCTTCGCCCGGCGCAGCGGTCGGCGAAATTGTGTTCGACCCCGCGGAGGCCGAGAGGCTCGCCAATGAGGGGCGTAAGATCATCATGGTGCGCGTTGAGACAAGCCCCGAAGACATCGGCGGAATGCATGTCGCCGAGGGCATTCTCACATCGCGCGGCGGCATGACCTCGCATGCGGCGGTTGTCGCGCGCGGCATGGGCAAGCCCTGCGTTACGGGCGCGAGCGCTATCCGCGTGGACTATGAGGATCAGAGCTTCACGGTTGCGGGCCGTCGCTTCGCGAAGGGCGACAAGATCACGATTGACGGCTCCGCGGGTCAGGTCATGGCGGGCGAGGTGAAGATGCATCGGCCCGAACTGAGCGGCGAATTTGCCGTTCTGATGACTTGGGCGGACCAGACGCGCCGCATGCAGGTGCGCGCCAACGCCGAAACGCCGGGAGATGCGCGCGCCGCGCGACGCTTCGGCGCGGAGGGCATCGGCCTCGCCCGAACGGAACATATGTTCTTCGAGGGGGCGCGGATCGTCCCGGTGCGGGAAATGATTCTCGCCGACGACGCGGAAGGCCGACGCGCCGCGCTCGCGAAACTGCTTCCGATGCAGCGTGAGGATTTCAAGGAATTGTTCGAAATCATGTCGGGCTTGCCGGTCACCATTCGCCTGCTCGATCCGCCCCTGCACGAATTCTTGCCGAATTCCGACGTGGAAGTCGCAAATGTCGCTCGCGCGATGGGCGCGGACCCGGCAAAGCTCAAAAAGCGCGCGCAACAGCTTTCGGAATTCAATCCGATGCTGGGATTTCGCGGCGTGCGCCTCGCCGTCGCTTTTCCCGAAATCGTCGACATGCAGGCGCGGGCTATTTTCGAGGCGGCGATCGAGGCGGGGCTGTCGACCGGCAAGCCGGTCCTCGTCGAGATCATGGTTCCGCTTGTTTTCGCTAAAGCCGAACTCGATCTCGTCAAAGCGCGCATTGATGAAACGGCGAAGGCCGTCGAAAATGAAACGGGTCTCTCGCCACGTTATCAAACAGGGACGATGATCGAATTGCCACGCGCTGCGTTGCGTGCGGACGACATTGCGCTGACAGCGGAATTTCTTTCGTTCGGAACGAACGATCTCACGCAGACGGCGCTTGGATTATCGCGCGACGACGCCGGCAGATTTCTTGGAATCTATACGGAAAAGGGAATTCTTCCCGCCGATCCTTTCGTCACGATCGATCAGGAAGGCGTCGGCGAACTCGTCTCTATAGCGTCGCAGCGCGCGCGCGCCGCAAGACCGTCAATCAAACTTGGAATTTGCGGCGAGCATGGCGGCGATCCCGCCTCGATCAATTTCTTTGAATCGGTCGGACTCGACTATGTGTCGTGTTCGCCCTTCCGCGTTCCAATCGCGCGGCTCGCCGCTGCGCAAGCCACGCTCGGCCGAAAGGCGTCCGCAGGCACGGCGTAATAAAGCTTAGGTTTGTTAGCCGACGGGCGCAGCGGATTCTTCCCCTTCCAGGGAATGATTCATCTCGAAGCGGCGCACGATAAGTCGGACGAGATAGAGGCCGAACTCCGGATTTTGGAAATAAAGCTGCTCGAATTGCTCATAGGTGATGACGAGCAATCTGACGTCGGTCAGGCAAACTGCCGATGCCGTGCGCTTTCCTTTCGTTGTGAAAAGCGCCATCTCGCCAAAGAGCGCGCCGGGCGTGAGCACGACCGATCGTTCGGGGATCTCGATCCGCCCTTCGACAAGGAGGAAGGCCTCGTCCGCAGCGTCCCCTTTCGAAAAGGCCCTTCCCCCGGCTTTAATCGAGCGCGGATGCATGAACGGCTTCAGCCATTCGATTTTCAGATCGCCTTCGGACGCCTCTTTGACGCTTTCGATCAGGCGGCGCATCTCTTTCAAGCGCGCCGCGTTGAGCGGAAAATTGACGGCGTGTTTGAAAATCATGGCGAGACTGAGATGGCTGACGCCGGAGAGAATCCCAAGCAGATTGTTCAGCATCGCCATGGAGCGAAGCGGTATCATGCGCTTGGCGTAGGCGGCGCCGATCGCCGTCAGCGCTTCGGCCCAGACGATGACTTCAATGACGTAGAAAGCGTAATCGCTTCTGTCGCCGTGCGGCGGAAAAAACAACGAATGCAGGTACTCGGCGCCAGAAAACACATTGTCGAACATCGCGTCTCTCCCGCCAGAATTGGCGAAGGCACTTTAGCCTGAATGAAACAGGTTTTGCCGCAAAGACGACTGGACTTTTCGACGACAATCCTCAGATTGCCCTGCATGCGCCAAGCCCACAATATTTTCCGCGTCGATACGAACGGCGCCGGATTTTATGAAGTGACGCGGCCCGTGACCTCATGGGCGCGCTCGCAAGCGATGACGAACGGCCTGCTCACATTGTTCTGCAAACATACCTCCGCGTCGCTTCTCATTCAGGAAAACGCCGATCCATCCGTTCTGCGCGATCTCGAAGCGACTTTTGAGCGATTGGCGCCCCAGAGCGCAAGCCTCTACGAGCACGATACGGAAGGGCTCGATGACATGCCGGCGCATATTCGCGTCGCGCTCACGCAGACGAATTTATCGATCCCCCTCATCGGCGGGGCGCTGACGCTCGGGACGTGGCAAGGTATTTTTCTCTTCGAACATCGTGCTCGCCCGCATCGACGCGAGATAGCGGCAATTCTTCTGGGCGAATAGCATTCCTGCTGATCCATTCTGACACGCCATTTCTTGGGATCGGGTAACAGTCCCGCAAGCCTAACGCGCGATAACCTGTTTTCAGACAATGTTCGCGTCGGCGCGTGGCTTTTGCGCAACACGGCCCCGGACATTCGTGGACGAGGCTTAGCGCGCTTATGGGTCGAAAGTCGGGAGTTGCGTGGGCCGTCGGCGTGTTTGCGCCCTGGTGTCTGGGCGTCGGCATGCTGGTGTCCTTCACAGCCGACGCCGGCCAGGAATCCGCCGACGACCTCTATATGGCGCCGCTGACCGCCCGTACGCTGGCGACGCGTTCCGGCGCAAAAAGCCTCGGCAGTCCGCTCTCGGGCGATATCGGCCTTTATGGACAGAACGCCGCTCGCATTCACGCGGCCCGCTTCTCCGTCGGCGCGCCCGAAGACCTTCGCAACATTCCCGACGAGCGCGAACCGCGCGTCGATCTCAAGCCCGACGTCGCCTATTTTCCGGAAGTCGACCGCACAAAAAAGGGCGATCCGATCGTCGGCATTCGTCCGACCTTCGACACGCGTCTGAATTCTCTGGGCGCAAAGTCGGAGCTGGCGTTCCGCCTCGACGGGTCGGCGACCGGCATAACGCTCGCGCCGCGCGCCGCAGTCCCCGGCGACGACGCCCTCACCGACGGCTATGACGCCTTGGCCGAAGACCCGCAGGCGACCACGCAGCGCGGAAACGCCATCGCCTCGCCGGCCCAATCCGGCTCGGCGCCCACGGCAAGAGCCTCCGAGCCCCCGCAAGACGACCGCATCGCCCATGGCGCGACGCCCTCCGTCGCGCGCGCCGTCGCGTTGGGATCGTCCACGCCGGCGCAGCCGGACGCGGTGCCCATCGAAGTCGCGGCCTTTCCGCAGGCCACAATTGCGATTGGTTCGGGCGGCAAGGGAGGCGCGGGCGACAAAACGCCGAATGACGGCGCCCGACCGGATTACGCCGCGCTCATCGATCAAGGCAAACTGGATCACGAGAAGCGCTGTCTCGCGGAGGCGGTCTATTTCGAAGCGCGCAGCGAGCCGCAGGAAGGCCAGGCGGCGGTGGCGCAAGTCGTGTTGAACCGCGTCTCCAGCGGCCTGTATCCGTCGACCGTGTGCGGCGTCGTCTACCAGAACCGTCATCATTATCACGGCTGCCAGTTCTCCTTCGCCTGCGAAGGAAAATCGCTGCGCATCACCGAGCAGGAGTCCTGGGCGAACGCCGTTCGCATCGCCAGCGAGGTGATGGACGGGCACACCTATCTGTCGGACGTCGGCCGCTCCACGCATTACCACGCGAATTACGTGAGGCCGCGTTGGGCGCGACGCCTCAAGAAGATGGATGTGATCGGGCATCACATTTTCTACCGATTGAAGCCGGGGCAGACATGAGTTTTTCGCCCCAAAAATGGCCGGGTCAAAGGCCGCAGCCGACGGATCGCGGCCCGGGAGGCGGAGCCGTCGGCCCGAGTCCTGTCCATAAGTGGCCCAAAAATAGCCCCAATACAGCTCCAGCAAGGCTGGGAGGCTCTATTCAGAACGGCGGTGAGGCGGACGTGATGCCATTACTCAGGAAGTGGGACGAATGATACAGGGGATCGGGGCACAACAACGTTTCGTTCTATTCGACCGCCGCTCTCAGGCCGTTTCAGGCGCGGTGGCTCTCACATTCAGTATATTGGCGGGCGCCTGGATGCTGGAAAGGCATTCCGTTGTCGCCCCCCAGGAGGTGGCCGAGGCGCCGTCCGACTCAGCCGCGCTGATCGCATCGAAGCCCTATGGCTCGCTGCTGGTCGGCCTTCGGTCGGGCTCGACGCCCTTTTCGCTCGCGCAAAGCTTCCCGTTTGGATCGAATTTTGAGTCGGCTCCGACGGACTTGGCCGAGATGGCTGAGGCGGAAAATGTCCGGCCGACGCCGACGCCAGAGGCGTCCCAGGACGGCGACGGGCCGCCCTTGCCGCCACGTCGTCCCGCCGAGTTCGGATCTCAGGCGAGCCGCACTCCGCTTCAATCCGCCGCCCGCCAACTGGCGCAACAGAACGGAAAACCCGCTCCTGCGTCCGTCGCACCGGAAAATCGCTCGTTTTTCGAGAGCTTTTTCGGGCTCTCGCAACAGAAACAATCGTCCGGGCAAGCCCTCGCATATGCGGCCCCGGATAGCGGCGTTCTCGGCGCCGCAAAGAGCATCCTGTCCGCTCCGTTGCTCCGCAATGATCCAGCGACCGCCGTCTATGACATTGCGGCCCATACCGTCTACCTGCCGAACGGCACGAAACTGGAAGCGCACTCGGGCCTTCGCGACAGGTTAGACAATCCGCGCTACGTGCACGAAAAAATGCGCGGGCCCACGCCGCCCAACGTCTATGAACTTGAACCGCGGGAGAAACTGTTCCACGGCGTGCAGGCGCTGCGCCTCAAGCCCGTCGGCGGCGGCACTGTCTTCGGACGCGCCGGTCTCCTCGCGCACACTTACATGCTCGGTCCGAATGGCGACTCGAATGGGTGTGTGGTCTTCAAGAACTACAATGCCTTCTTGCAGGCGTTTCAAAATGGCGACGTCAAGCGTCTGGTCGTCGTAGCGCATCTGGACTGACGATTCGCTGATCGGATTCGTTCGGCGACGCGATTTGCGCTCGCCGCGCCGACGGCGTAATTCGGCGGAATGATCGAAGCCCGCGACCCACCGATCGCCTGGGCGCTCAGCGACGGCAAGGCCGGCCATGAGGCGCAAACGCTCGGAATCGCCGAGGCGTTGGGGTTGTCGCCTCTGTTACGGCGCATCGAGCCGCGCAGTTTTTTCGCGGCTCTGGCGCCCTTTGGGCCCATCGACCCGCGCGACGCGTCATCGCGGCCCGAGAGCCCCATCGCGCCGCCCTACCCCGATCTTCTCATCGCCGCCGGGAGGCGAACCGTCCCCTATTTGCGGCGCGTGCGGCGGCCTCGAAGGGCGCGACTTTCACGGTTTTCGTGAACGACCCCCGAACCGGCGCCTCCACGGCCGACGTCATCGTCGCGCCGCGTCATGACGCCCTTGAAGGCGAGAATGTCATTCGCCCTTTGACGCCGGCAAACCGCATCACCGCCGCCCTGCTCGCCACGGCGCGCGAAAATCCCGATCCTCGCATTGCCGTCCTTCCCGGCTTGCGCGTCGCTTTTCTGATTGGCGGAAACAGCCGCCATTTTCGCTTCACTGACCAAGACGCCGCGCGTCTTGCGGAGATCGCGCGCAGGCTGGTCGCGGAGGGCGCGAGCGTCATGGCGACGATGTCGCGCCGCACGCCGCCGCCGGTTGCGGAGGCCATGCGCGCGGCTTTGGAGGGTTCGCCAAGCTTTCTGTGGGACGGGACTGGGACAAACCCCTATGTCTCGATGCTGGCGAATGCGGATGCGTTCATCGTCACGGCCGACAGCGTCAACATGCTGGGCGAAGCGGCGGCGACCGGCGCTCCGATCCATTTTTTCGAGCCGAGCGGCGGGCATTCGAAAATAACCGCCTATCTTGAGGCGCTTTCGGCTCACGGCGCAATCCGGCCCTGGAGCGGCGCTCTGGAGCGCTGGAGCTACGAGCCTCTCAATTCGACCGCCGGCGTTGCGGCTGCGATCGCGCTGGCCTATGCGAGATTTTGCGCCGCTCGAACGAGCGCGGCGAGCGCGGACGCGCCTTGCAGTGCGGCGCATAATGGCTAGATTGCGCTCAACCTCGCCGATCGCGCCCTGCGCGCCGGCGATTCCCATCGAGGCACGATTATGTCCCCAGCCGACAAGGCTTCGCTTCACGCCCGCGTCATTATTCTTGGCTCGGGTCCGGCGGGCTATACAGCGGCGATCTACGCCGCCCGCGCTCTGCTCAAGCCCGTTTTGATCGCGGGCTTCGATCAGGGCGGCCAGTTGATGATCACCACCGAGGTCGAGAATTACCCCGGATTTGCCGATCCGATCCAGGGACCATGGCTGATGGAGCAAATGCGCGCGCAGGCCGAGAATGTCGGCGCGCGCCTTGTCTCCGATCATGTCGTTGAGGCGCGACTGGGCAAACGGCCGTTCGAACTCGTCGGAGATTCCGGAATCGTCTACACCTGCGACGCGCTGATCATCGCAACCGGCGCCAAGGCGAAATGGCTGGAAATTCCGAGCGAAGAGAAATTCAAAGGTTATGGCGTTTCGGCCTGCGCGACTTGCGATGGTTTTTTCTTCCGCGGACGAAAGGTCCTCGTGGTTGGCGGCGGCAATACGGCGATCGAAGAGGCCTTGTACCTCAGCAACATCGCATCGCATGTGACGCTCGTGCATCGGCGCGATCGACTGCGCGGCGAGCGCGTGCTGCATGAACGGCTTGCTTCGCGCGACAATGTCGATGTCCTCTACGATCACGCAATCGACGAGATCATTGGCGTCGAGGATCCGCTTACTGTGACGAATGTGCGCTTGAAGAACGTGAAGACCGGCGCAAGGCAGATGCTCGACGTCGATGGCGTATTCATCGCGATCGGGCACAAGCCCGCGTCTGAACTTTTCGTCGGACAGCTGGCGCTCAAGCAGGGCGGCTATATCGAGGTCGAAGCTGGAACAACGCTTACGAGCCTTCCCGGCGTATTCGCTGCGGGCGACGTGGCGGACGACACTTTTCGCCAAGCCGTGACGGCGGCAGGACTGGGCTGCATGGCCGCGCTCGAAGTGGAGCGCTTCCTGCTCGACGTTCCGCAGCACATCGCCGAGACGGAATCCGCGTTGGGCGAAGAGGCCTGAATGACCGAGCGCACGGTCTTTCAAAAGAAATCCATGCCTGTCGAAGTCGAGGCTGGGAAAACCTATTATTGGTGCGCCTGCGGACGAAGCGCGACGCAGCCCTTTTGCGACGGTTCGCATAAGGACACGGGCATCGCGCCAGTGCCGTATAAAGCGGAAGCAAGCGGAAAGGCTTTCTTCTGCGGCTGCAAGGCGACGAAGAACGAACCGCTCTGCGACGGAACGCATAAGAATTTGTGAGATCGCAATCCACCCTCCCCTCGAGGGGGAGGGTGCGCGAAGGCGCGGGGTGGGGTGGAGCCGTGCCGCATAACGACAAACTTCGACCCGTTTCCGGCTCGCGACCGCACGCCGTCTGCGCGCAAAGACGACAAGCGCCGAAGAAAGACGCTTTGGTGTGAACTGATCGCATTCCGCTTTTGCGGGCAGCCATTTCCGTCGCCAAGCTCCAATTGGACGTTACTTTGCGGACTTTCGCGTGCCTGCGCGCACGAAAATTGTCGATCGAACTCGATGGTCGCATCAGCATGGCGTCCGAGACGACACGCGGCAACACGACCGACCGTCGAACCGAATGGTTAAACGCGAAAGGCTATCGGATCTTACGCTTCTGGAACCACGAGGTGTTCGAAGACCTGGACGGCGTTCTCGACACGATTTACGCGACGCTATACGGCTCATCCGGAGCATATGACAAGTCTTCCACCCCACCCCGGACCGCCATAGGGAGCTCCAACGGAGCAACCGTCGCAAGCGACGAATGGCGGTCCGACCCTCCCCCTGAAGGGGAGGGCGTGGCTCGCCCCTCTGGCGAACTAAGTTGAAATGCCCGATCTTCTCCTTGAATTGTTTTCCGAAGAAATTCCGGCGCGCATGCAAACGCAGGCCGCAGAGGATTTGCGCCGTCTGACGACAAATGCGCTCGTCGAACGCGGGCTGACCTATGAAGGCGCCGCCGCCTTCGCGACGCCTCGCCGCCTGGCGCTTCATATTGCTGGCCTGCCCGCCCGTCAGCCTGACGTGCGCGAAGAAAGGAAAGGTCCGCGCGTCGGCGCTCCGGACGCTGCGGTTCAGGGGTTTCTCAAAAGCGCGGGACTTGCGTCGCTCGATCAGGCGAAAATCGAGAAGGACGCCAAAAAGGGCGAGTTCTATGTCGCCGTGATCGAGCGCGCCGGCGCCGAGACGCTTGATCTGCTCGCGGATATTTTGCCGGGGATCATCAAGACCTTCCCCTGGCCGAAATCGATGCGATGGGGCGCGGCTTCTGTGCGAACCGACTCGCTGCGCTGGGTGCGCCCGCTGCATTCCATTCTCGCGACCTTCGGACCCGAGACCGAGACGCCCGATGTCGTGCGTTTCTCCGTCGACGGAATCGAGTCCGGCGACATTGCCTATGGCCATCGCTTCATGGCGCCCGCAGCGATCAAAGTGCGTCGCTTCGACGATTATGCTCCATCGCTCGAACGCGCGAAGGTCGTTCTCGACGCAGCGCGCCGACAAAACATCATCCTGCATGACGCAAAAAATCTCGCCATGGCTCAAGGGCTCGATCTGATCGAAGACGAGAAACTTCTTGAGGAGACCGCAGGTCTCGTGGAATGGCCTGTCGTGCTGATGGGTTCGTTTGACGAGCGCTTTCTCGCCATTCCGCCGGAAGTCATTCGCACGACGATCCGCGTCAATCAGAAATGTTTCGTGCTGCGCCGGGCGCGACGGCGGGGGGGGACCTCGCCAATCGCTTCATCCTCGTCTCCAATATCGAGGCGAGCGACGATGGAAAGACGGTGACCGCCGGCAATGAGCGCGTGATCGCCGCGCGCCTGTCGGACGCGAAGTTCTTTTATGAAACGGACTTGAAGACGAAGCTCGAAGATCGTCTGCCGAAACTCGATCAAATCGTGTTTCACGAAAAGCTCGGCACGCAGGGCGAGCGCGTGAAGCGCATTGCGGCGCTGGCGCGCGAATTGGCGCCGATTGTCGGCGCCGACGCCGACAAGGCCGAACGCGCGGCGAAGCTCGCCAAGGCCGATCTCGTGTCGGAGATGGTTGGCGAGTTCCCCGAGCTGCAGGGCCTCATGGGCCGCTATTACGCAAGCGCGCAAGGCGAAGACGCGAGCGTCGCTGCGGCGTGCGAAGAGCATTACAAGCCGCAAGGACCAAGCGACCGCGTTCCGAGCGATCCGGTTTCGATCGCCGTGGCGCTTGCCGATAAGATCGATACGCTGGTCGGCTTTTGGGCCATCGAGGAAAAACCGACCGGAAGCAAGGACCCCTATGCGCTGCGCAGAGCGGCGCTGGGCGTGATCCGGCTAGTGTTGGAGAATGAGCTGCGATTGCCGATTAGCTCCCAGCTTCGATTCTCAGCCGCGTACAACTTTTGCGTCAAGTGGGAGACAAGCATTCTAGGAACTAGAGTCTGTATTATTCCGGCGTCGTATCACCAAAATTGCTGGCTGGAGTAAACTCGATGGTATCGTGAAGCGGACGAACTTGAAGATGAGTTGATTTACAATTCGCAATGACCAGTCAATATCAAGTGAAACTTACTTGAACCGTAGTCGAAGGATGAGGTTGCCTGGATTCTAAAATTGCGAGACTCCAGCTGACGCAGTCCGCATTGAAGCTAGCAACTGGCAGTTCGAATGATCTCTGATTATCTCCTCGAATTTTTCATCGATCGCCTCAAGGTCTACTTGCGCGATCGGGGGGCGAGATACGATCTGATAGATGCGGCTGGGCGCGGCGCAGTGCCGCCTCCACTCCTAGCCCCTCTCCGCAAGGGGAAGCGGAGACAGGCGCCGCCTCTACAGGACGATCTGCTCATGATCACCCGCAAAGTCGAAGCTCTCTCGAAATTCCTCGACACCGACGACGGCAAGAATCTGCTCGCGGGCTTTCGTCGCGCCGTCAACATTCTCAAGATCGAGGAGAAGAAAGACGGCGCCGGCGCCTATGACAAGCATCATGCGCCGAACCTGCGCATCGAACCGCAGGAGCATAAGCTCGCGGCGGCCATTGCGCGCGCGCGCGAAGAAACCGTCCGAACATCTCAAGAAGGAAGATTTCGAAGGCGCCATGCATGCGCTTTCGAAACTGCGCGCGCCAGTCGACGCCTTCTTCGACGATGTGACGGTGAATGCGGAAAACAAGGATTTGCGACTGAACCGTCTGCGGCTGCTTGAACGAGCTTCGCGTCGCGATGCTGTCGGTCGCGGATTTTTCGAAAGTCGCTGGCGACGGCGCCGCCGTGTAGGCTCAAAGGGGATCCAATCATGAGCGTTCCCCATTATCGCATCGGCACTCGCGGCAGTCCGCTGGCGCTCGCGCAGACGCGTCAGACGCGCGCGCTGCTGGCGCAAGCGCATGGCGTCGACGAAGAGCATTTCGTAATCGAAATTATCAGCACGACCGGGGACACGATTCAGGATCGCCCTTTGAGCGAGGCCGGAGGCAAGGGGCTCTTCACGAAGGAACTTGATTTGGCGTTGATGGACGGCGCCATCGATCTCGCCGTGCACTCCTCGAAAGACCTTCCGACGCATCTTCCGACCGCAATCGTCATTGCAGGCTATCTGCCGCGTGAGGACGTGCGCGACGCCTGGATCGGGCGTGGCGGCGCAACGCTCGCGGAGCTTCCTCCAGGCGCCGTCGTCGGCACGGCTTCGTTGCGGCGCGCAGCGCAGGTGAAGCGTTTGCGTCCCGATGTTTCAACCACGCTGATGCGCGGCAATGTCGAAACGCGGCTTCGAAAGGTCGAGAGCGGCGAGGTCGACGGCACCCTGCTGGCGCTGGCGGGTTTGAAGCGCCTGGGGCTTGAAGCTCACGCCACAGCCATTCTCCCGCTTGACGATTTTCTTCCGGCGGCCGGCCAAGGCGCCATCGGGATTACCTGTCGCGCGGAAGATGCGGCGACGCGCGCGGCGCTCGCCCCCATATTCGACGAAGCGACGGGCGCAGCGCTCGCTGCGGAACGCGCCTTTCTGCGGGCGCTCGACGGCTCCTGCCGCACGCCCATCGCCGCCCATGCGCAGTTACATGGCGCCGAGCTGGCGTTTCGCGGCGAAGTGCTGAGCGCTGACGGCCGCGATGTTTTCGCCATTCGCCGAAGCGGCGCCGCAATCGACGCGGCGCTGATCGGTCACGACTGCGGCCATGAAATCTTATTGCGCCTGCCGCACGGCGTCGCGGGACTTATGTGAGCCGCGTTCTCGTCACGCGCGCACGCGACGACGCCGAGCGCACCGCGTCGAGATTGCGCGAGATGGGACATGAGCCACTATTGTCGCCAGTTCTGGAAATCGCCGCGACCGGAGCAATGATTCCGCAAGGCTCCTACGACGCCGTGCTGGCGACGAGCGCCAAAGGCTTGGAGCATGCGAGAGGCGATCTCGGCGCCTTGCGCACGATCACGCTTCATTGCGTCGGGACACGCACGGCGCAGGCGGCGGAGGCGCTCGCATGGCGTCCCAGCCTCGTCGCGGGAAATGCAAAGGCGCTCCTGCCGCTGCTGCGCACGCGTTATCGACAGCCGGCGCGTTTTCTTTATCTCGCCGGTCGCGACCGGCAAGACGAATTGGAAAAGGCGCTGCGCGACGCGGGTCACAAGATTACTGTCGTCGAAACCTACGAGGCGCGCGCTGCGAAGGCTCTGACGAGCGAAGCTGTGGCGGCGATCGAGAGCGGCAAGCTCGACGCCGTGCTGCACTATTCAAAACGTAGCGTCGAGATTTTTCTGGCGCTTTCGCGTGCGGCCGGCCTGATGGAGAAATTGCGCGACATCGCGCATCTGGCGCTGTCCGCCGACGTTGCGGCGCCGCTTGAAGGCGAGTTGCGCGCCAAAACACGCATCGCCAAAAAGCCGGACGAAGAGCATTTGCTGCGGCTATTTGATAATTGAATGGAAATTGATTCTGGGGATGAGCGCATCCTCGCGCCTAGGCTCCCGCCCGCGATGGACGCGCGCTTGCGACACGCTACGTAACCTCTGATTTATGACAACGGAGGTTGCAAGATGGGGCGTCACGACGCTGACCGGAACATATGGCCGGATCTGCCTTACTCCGCCTGGCGCGAAACCTATGAGACGCTGCACTTATGGACTCAGATCATCGGCAAGATTCGGCTCTCGCTTACGCCTTGGCTTAACCACTCGTGGCATGTCGCGCTTTATGTCACGGCGCGTGGCCTAACGACTTCACCGATACCTTACCGCGAGCGGATCTTTCAGATTGACCTCGATTTCATAGACCGCATGCTTCGCATCGAAGCCAGCGACGGTTCGCATCGCCGCATTCCGCTTCGCGCGCAGCCTGTCGCCGATTTCTACACCGAACTCATGGCTGCGCTGACGGATCTGGGGATTTGCGCGCGCATTGATGAGATTCCGAACGAAGTTCCCAATGCAATTCGTTTCAGCGAGGATCGCACTCACATCACGTACGATCCTGCATATGCGCAGCGCTTCTGGAAATTGCTCGTGCAAGTCGACCGCGTGTTCAAGCTTTTCCGCACCGGCTTCATTGGCAAATGCAGTCCTGTGC
Source organism: uncultured Alphaproteobacteria bacterium (assembly GCA_963811555.1). GTDB lineage: Bacteria > Pseudomonadota > Alphaproteobacteria > Rhizobiales > Beijerinckiaceae > Methylosinus. The sequence continues at coordinate 53,263 of CAWESG010000024.1, forward strand.
ATTTTTTCTGGGGAAGTTTCGATCTCGCCGTGACGCGATTTTCCGGGCGGCGCGCCCCGCTTCACCCCGGCGGCGTTCCCAATCTCGCCGATGACGTCGTGCGCGAGGCCTATTCCCATGAGGTCAGCAGCGCGGGCTTCTGGCCGGGCGGCGGCGCGATCGACTACCCGGCTTTCTACTCCTACGCCTATCCGGCGCCGAAGGGTTTTGAGTCATCGCCCGTCAGGCCCTCGGCGGCGTTTTTCAGCGACGAATTGAAGGAGTTCATTTTGCCATACGACGCCGTGCGAACCGCGAGCGATCCCGATGCGACGCTGCTGGACTTTCTGCAAAGCACATATGAAGCCGCCGCCAATGGCGCCAAATGGGATCGAGCCGCGCTCGAATGTCCGATCGGGGTTGCCGGCCAGCCGCCTCCCCTTCCCGCTTAGTTTGACTGGATGTTGTTGCGCTACGTTTTCGCATCCGTGTCGGCTCACGCCTCCAACGCATGACCAATCAGAAGCATCACGGGGCCTTCCAGCTTTTCGCCAGCGACTTTTTCAGGCAAATCCGCAATCGTGCCTTTGATGATCCGCTCTTGTGGCGTCGAGGCGCGCTCGATGAGAAAAGCTGGCGTCGCCGGGTCTGCGCCCTCTTCCAGCAGCCGCTTTGATAAAGCCGGCAGCGTGCGATTGCCCATATAGACGGCGGTGGTTGCGCGACTGTCCGCGAGCGCGCCCCAATCGAAATCCTCCGGGAATTTTCCGTCGCTCGTATGCGCCGTGATGAATTGCACACGACGCGCCGTTTCGCGGCTCGTGAGCGATGCGCGAATAGCGGCGGCGCCCGCGCAGGCCGCTGTGACGCCCGGAACGATGTCGACGTCGAAGCCCGCGTCACGCATCGCCTGAATCTCTTCATTGGCGCGGCCGAAGATCATCGGGTCGCCGCCCTTCAGACGCACGACGTTCTTGCCCTCGCGTGCGAGCTTGACGAGAAGCGCGGTGATTTCATCCTGGCGGACGGATGGCGCATAGCCTCGCTTTCCCACATTGATGCGCGTCGCTTCGCGCCGAACGAAATCGAGCACGGTGGCAGGCACGAGATCGTCGAACAGAACCACATCGGCGCCGGCCAGAACGCGCAGTCCTTTCAAGGTGAGAAGTTCGGGATCGCCGGGCCCCGCACCAACGAGCGTCACGCGCCCACGCGATGCGGAGTCGCCTGCGGCGCGCGTTTCCGCGAGCAACGCCTCGCGATCGGCCTCGGTCGGCGGCGTCTCCAACCTCGTGAACGCATAGCGCGTAAAGCGGCGCCAGAAGTCGCGTCGCGCCAGAAACTCGAGCCCGGACTCCAAAATGAGCGGGCGCCAATTTTTCGCGGCGTGGGCCCATGCGGCGAAGGTCGCCGGCACCAATGTCTCGATGCGTCCGCGCACGGCCTGCGCGAACACCGGAGCGGCGCCGCCCGTCGAGACGCCGATCACCAGCGGCGAGCGATTGACGATGGCGCCCATGTTGAAATCGCTAAGAGCGGGACGATCCGTCAGATTTAACGGAACGCCTACGGCCTTGGCGGCCTCGCGTATGGCTTGCGCCTCCTCTTCCGTGTCGACGACTCCAAAAAGGAGAGTGGCGCCCGTGAGATCGTCGGATCGCCAGGCGCGCTCAAAAATGACGATCGTCTCGCGCGCCGCCGCTATGTCGCGGAGCTTGTCGGAAACGACAGGAGCGAAGACGTCGACCTGCGCCCCGGCGGCCGCGGCGAGGTCCGCCTTCCACGCCGCGCTCTCCGAACCGCCGATAATGATGACGCGCCGCCCATTGAGATCGAAGAAGACCGGCAAGGTCTCCAGCGGCTGCATCAACTCGGAACTGACTTCATCTGGCTTGCGCGTCACGGCGTGCTCTTATGGCTGCTCTTGCGCGCTCCTATAACCCATCTGAGGTCCGCGCAAAGAAAAAGCGGCCCGGAAAGGGCCGCTTTCGCTGTTCCATGGAAGGACGGCTTACTTCTTTTTGCCGTCGGCGCCGAATTGAGCGAGATAGGACCATACGTCGTCCTGGTCCTTATCAGAGGCGAGGCCGGGGAAAATCATCTTGGTGCCGGGAACCTTCGCCTTCGGGTTCTTGACGAACTCCTTGAAGGAGGCCTCGCTCCAGGTGATGCCCGAGCTCTTCAACGGCTCGGAATAGTTATAGCCCTCGGCCGTGCCAGCCTTGCGGCCGTCGATGCCGTTCAGTTCGGGAGCAACCGCATTTTTGGCGCCCTCGCCGACCTGATGGCAAGCCTTGCACTTGGCGAAGACCTTCTCGCCCGCCGCAGGGTCGCCGGCGGCGAGAGCCGAACCCGCCAGAGCTGCGAAAGCGACGCTGGTCGCGAGCGTCAAAAGGGAAATCGATTTCATCCTCGTTCCTTTCCTCATAGCGGCGCTCCTCCCGGAGCCATGCTTCTTCTTGCCGAACGATGAGCGCGAAACGCTCCGCCCGGCTCCCTCCCCGCTATGCGGGAACCTATATCGGGCCGATCCGATAGACAAGTTGCAGCTCACGCTCAAAACACACAACAAGCTTTATCTCACATCTTCTGAACTTCGTCTGAACAATTCAGTCCACGCGTCTCAGAGTGAGATTTATTCTTGCGCCGCCGGCAAGTAGCGCTGGCGATAATCGCGGGCGCGAGGGTCGGCAAGGATTTTCTCGACCCCATGATAGGCGAGCCTCGAGGGACCTCCAAAAACCAACGCGTCGCCGGACGAGAGGACAAAACTTTGAGTTTTGCCGCCCCGCTTCACGCCTCCCATTCTGAAACGACAGTCGGCGCCCAGCGATAGCGACACGATGGGCGCGGAAAGATCCTTTTCATCGCGGTCCTGATGCAGCCCCATGCGAGCGTTTTCTTCATAGACATTGACGAGACAAGCTTGCGGCGGCTTGGGATAGTCAGCTGAGCCTCGTCCAGGCGTCGAGCAGCATCGCGGGAATGTCAGGCCAGGGCTTTCCGGTTTCGGGATGACGAGGTTCGTAGCGATAACCACGGTCCTTGTCGCTCATCCAGCCGAGCGGCCCGCAATTGGTCATGCGCACCGACATGGGGGCGCCGGACTTGGGCATGCGCGACGTGAAGAGGGGCGCTTCAGCGATGACCTGCGCGACTTCGAACGCAAGCGCTTCCTGCGCCGCAATGTCGAAAAAGCCGCGATGCAATACGACGCCCGGAGTGATTTCAAGCATTGTCTCAATCTTATGACGAGACGGCGCGACTTCAGCCAGCCAACACGATCTTCGACGCCTACCGTCGAATCCGCATTGAGCTTGTATACGATCGGCACTCCCGTCGCGAGTTCCAACGTTGGAACGGATTCCGGCGTCAATTGATCCAGCACCATCGCCAAGGCGCGCAAAGAATTGCCGTGCGCGGTCACCAGAACGCGCTCGCCGCGCATGACAGGCGGCAGAATGCGTTGGCAGTAGAACGGAAGAACGCGCGCGACCGTGTCTTTGAGGCTTTCTCCGCCGGGAGGCGCCACGTCATAGGAGCGGCGCCACAGACGGACCTGTTCTTCTCCCCATTGCTCACGCGCTTCGTCTTTGTTCAAACCCGAAAGATCGCCGTAATGACGCTCGTTCAGTGCGCGATCGCGTACGGTCGGAACGCCCGTCTGGCCCAACTCTTCGAAGATGAGCTTCAACGTGTGTTCGGCCCGAACGAGAGCCGAGGTGAAACCGATGCTGAACAATATGTCGAGCTTCTTCAGTTCACGCCCGGCGCGTCGGGCTTCCTCAATTCCAAGCTCGGTGAGGTCGGGATTCTTCCAGCCGGTGAATAAGTTCTTTGAGTTCCATTCGCTTTGTCCGTGACGAACAATGACAAGTATGCGGTCCATTCGTGCAATGTCCCCGAAAAACGTGTCGTCAGGATTAGCGGTCGCTCAGGCCGAGCACATCGGCCATCGTGTAGAGCCCAGGCGCGCGTCCCCGCGTCCATAGCGCGGCCGCGAGCGCGCCGCGCGCGAAAACGCCACGATCTTCGGCGATATGCGATAGCTGGATGCGTTCGCCGGCGCCGGCGAAGATGACCGTATGATCGCCGATCACCGTGCCGCCGCGCAGCGACGCGAAGCCAATGTCTCCGGCGCGGCGCGGACCCGTGAGGCCGTCGCGCCCACGCGCGCTATGTTCGGCGAGATCGACGCCACGTCCGCGCGCCGCCGCTTCGCCCAGCAACAAAGCCGTGCCGGAGGGCGCGTCGACCTTCAGCTTATGATGCATCTCGACGATTTCGGCGTCCCAAGCGGGGCCGAGCGCCTTCGCCGCGCGCTCGACCAGAGCGGCGAGCAAATTGACCCCAAGGCTCATATTGCCCGAGCGCACAATGACTGTGTCGCAAGCGGCGACGGCGATCGCATCGAGATCCGATGCGGAAAGCCCCGTCGTGCCGATCACATGCGCGACATGGGTTTTTGCCGTGAGCGATGCGAGTTCAACCGTACAGGCCGGGCTGGAGAAATCGATCAGGACGTCGGCGGACGCCAAAGCCGTCGCGGGGTCGCTCGTAATGGGCACGCCGTTCGCATCGCCGCCGACCAGAAGGCCGGAATCCTGGCCGATCGCCGGAGAGTTCGGGCTTTTCGAGCGCCGCGGCGAGACAGACTCCCAGAGTGTCAGGGATGGCCTGGACCAGCACCCGGCCCATGCGGCCGGCGGCGCCGACGACGACCAGCCGCACATCATTCATGTCTAAGTCCTTGCTATGGCCAACATTTTGGACGCTCAAGCAGCGCGCCGCTCGACTCGCGCTCATCGGCGCCCGGTTTCTATACAGGCGCCGCGCTTCTATGAGAAGGCCGAGAGAAACGGCCTGTCTTTTGGCATTTTTTGCGGAAAGTGCACGAGCAACGCTATTTCGTCCGAGGGCCGGAATGATTTCACCCGCCCCGGATCGGTCTCGAGATAAGCCGCGCCGATCAGATCGAGGCAATAGGGCACCGCCGGCATGACGGCGTTGAGGCAAAGTTCGATCGCGGCGGGTTTTCCCGGCAGGTTGATCACCAGACATTTTCCTCTATGCGCCGCAAGCTGGCGCGACAATATGGCGGTCGGCACCTGCTCGAGCGACACTTTGCGCATGAGTTCGCCGAAACCGGGCAGCTCCCGCGGGCATGCGGCGAGCGTCGCCTCCGGCGTCAAATCGCGCGGGGCGGGCCCTGTGCCTCCCGTCGTCACCACCAGATCGCAGCCGACATTGTCGGCTAGATCGATCAGCGTATCCCGAACGCTCTCGAATCCGTCCGGGACGATGCGGCGCTCGATGCGAAAAGGACTGATCAGAACCGCGCGGAAATAATTCTCGATCGCCGGCCCGCTCTCGTCCTTATAGAGGCCGGCGCTAGCGCGGTCCGACGCAGTGACGACGCCGATGATCGCTGGACGTTTTGCTGTCTCGTCTGTCATTCGGCCGCTTTTAGAGCGACTCGGAGCCTGCGGGAAGGAGGATCGACAGAAGCAGCGAAATGAAGGCTGCAATGGACAATAATGTGCGAACGATGTGCCACGACCACCAGCGGTCTCGCAACTGCCACCAATCGGCGGGAGGCGCTCCCGCCGACCAAACGACCACCTGATTGTTGATAGGCATATTGAAAGCCACGGTAACCGCCATACCGGCGACGAAGCACAGCGTTGCGGCCAGAGTCAGATAGAATGCCGACTGTTGCCCTCTCAGTGAGAGTGTCAGGAGGATCGCGAATATCGTCGTCGACGCGCCGAGAAGCGGCATTGGCAGAGTCAGAGCAGAGATCCTGGCCTGCTGAAATTCGACGTAAAGGCGTGGCGACATATCGAACGGACGGTCGCCCACCCATACGAGAACGACCGCTCCGGCGAGCAGGCCGGACAACAGTAGCGTGACGAGTTTGAGAAGCATCATGGGCATATCTGCTCCATTCAATGTTGAGCGAAGATTCCGGTCGAGAACTTGCGCCTTGATTGTTCAGCGGGCCGGGCGCAAGGGTCGATCCTTGCGGCGGGCGAAAATTCGAATACAGTCAAACTGTATTCAATACAGAAGAACTACGTTGAAATGACGGAGCCTGTCAAGCCACGCAGACCCTACCGCTCCTCCCATCGGCAAGAGCAGGCGCTGCAAACGCGTCAGCGCATCTTGGAGGCGGCCAACGAACTCTTTGTAGAGAAAGGTTTTTTGGGAACGACGATCACAGCGGTCGCGAAGCGGAGCGGAGCATCAGAGGAGACGGTCTATTCGATCTTTTCCAACAAGCAGGGTCTTCTGGAATCAGTCATCCGAAAAGCGGTCATCGGCGATAGCGACATGGCCATCCTCGATCAGAGCGGACCCGCCGCTGTTCGCGCATCGTCAGATCAATTGGAGCAATTGGAGCTTTTCGCGGACGACATTGTTTTGCGCCTGGAGCGCATCGGACCGTTGATGGAGGCGCTCAGCGCAGCCAAAAGCGAGCCGGGTCTCGCGGCTCTTTACGAAGGTCTTCAAAGAGATCGAATGCGAGGTCTTTCGGCTTTCGTCGCGGCGCTCTCTGCAAACGGCCCACTCTCGATGGAAACCGGCAAAGCGAATGAAACCGTATGGGCGCTGGCCAGCCCCGAATTGCACAGGCTACTGACGCATGCGGGAGGCTGGTCTCGCGAGACGTATAAGAAATGGTTGGCGGAGACGCTCGCCAAGACTCTTCTGCTAGCGCGCTAGTTTGTTGGCGCGCCGCTGGACGGGCATTTGGCTCCTCCAGCAGCGTTGACCGTGCTCCGCAGGGAGCCAGAATTACTTGCTGTTTTCCGCGCAGCCACACTTTTCGTCGCAAGCCTTCTTGTCGGCCGTGACTTTCGCGAGGTCCGCGTTGTAGTGCATCTTGCCGCTAATGAATTCGTCGTCGCATTTCCTCGCGCACAGCGCCTGCTTGTCTTCTTCGCGCACGTCGCAGCTGGCCTTTGTCACAAAGCTCTGAACGCGCGCGCCTCGAATACCTTCGAACGCGGAGGAGGAACCGACCATTCCAGCGAACAGGGCGGCGGCTATCACAATGGCGCGAGTCTTCATCTTATTGTTCCCTCACTAGATTCTCGGGACTAAATGCCCGTTTTTTGGGAGCGCTGTCCCATATCGGAATAGGCCATGTTTCCTGGCGACATGTCAACGCGAGCCGCGGCTGCGCAACTTGAATTCCGTATTTACAATGCCGTTAAGACGAGATCGCCGGCGAGACCTCCGAAGAAACGCGGCCCGAAGCAATCAATTGCCCGGGCCGCGTCAGCTCGCGTGTCTAATATTTCAAGGCGCTTAGGCGGCTTGACGGGAATCGCTTCGAGCCATGTAACCAGCGATCTCATCCACCGGAATTGCGGGACTAAACAAGAAGCCCTGCACCTCGGCCGCCGCGCATTCGTCGCGCACGAGATGCAACTGCTCTCGCGTCTCCACGCCTTCGACCACAAGACCCAAATTGAGCTCCAGGCTCATCCGGATCATTCCGTGCAGGAGCGTGAGCGACTTCTCGTTGCTGACGGCCTTGCGCAAGAATGAACGATCGATCTTCACCCTGTCGAGCGGGAAGCTATGGAGATAGCTAAGGCTCGAATAACCGGTGCCGAAATCGTCCAGCGAAACCGTCACGCCTAAATCGCGCAGTCTCTTCAAGACGTTTCGCACATTGTCGTTTTCCTGCATCAGGATGCTTTCGGTAATTTCCACTTCCAGCCTGCTGGCCTCGAGGCCAGAGGACGTCAAAGCGTGCTCGACGGTGGCGACCAGGTCGCCTCGTCTAAACTGGAGCGCCGAAAGATTGACCGCGATGCGGATGTGCTCCGGCCAGCCCGTGCAGGCATGACAAGCCTGCTCGATGACATGCGCGCCAATCTCGACGATGAGGCCCGTGTCTTCCGCAAGCGGGATGAATTCCGCTGGCGAGACCATGCCGCGGTCGGGATGCGGCCAACGCAACAGAGCTTCGAAAGCGGAGATCTGTTCGCCGTCGACATGCAGGATCGGTTGGAAATAGACCTCCAACGTCCGTTCGGCGACGGCTTGTCGTAGATCGCGCTCGAGTTCTGCGCGCGCAACGATCTCGTCATGCATCACCGGCTTGAAGAAACGCCAGGTGTTACGGCCGCTCGCCTTGGCGCGATAAAGCGCCGTGTCGGCGTTGCGCATCAGCGTATCTCTGTCCTGCCCGTTGCGAGGCGCCCGGGCAATGCCGACGCTCGCGCCGATGCGAACTTCCTGTCCACCCACGATGAACGGATCGCGGAAACTGTCGACGACCCTCTGCGCGAGCGACATGATGTCCTTCACGCGACGCACGTCGCGTTGCAGGATCACGAACTCGTCGCCGCCAAGGCGCGCCACAACGTCGTTCTTTCGTATCAGCTCCGTCAGACGCGCCGCCACGCCGCGCAACAATTCGTCTCCGGCGCCATGGCCCTGGCTGTCGTTGATCTGCTTGAAATGGTCGAGATCGACGAACAATAGCGCAAACAACTCGTTTTCAGGGACCTCGACCAAAGCGCGGTCAATGCCGTCGAGAAACGATCTGCGATTGGGAAGCTCAGTCAGAGAATCGAAGTAGGCAAGACGATTCACCGCGGCCTGAGCGCTGCTCTTCTCAGTGATATCCTCGACAAGAACAAGTGCGCCGCTGGCTCGCATGGGCTGAAAAGCGAACTCCAGCACGCGCCCCTCTTTTGTCTCGACCAGAATATCCTCTTTTTCCCTGCGATCCGCCAATCCAGCGAAGGCGGTTTCGAGCTTCTTGATATTGTCTTCGGCGAGAGTTCCCGATTCCACCGATCGGCGCAGCACGTGATCGATTTCTTGGCCGTTCTTCACCTCATCGAGAGACAGACCAAGCAATTCCGCCATTCTATCGTTGGTGACGAGCAAGCGACCGCCTGTGTCAAGCATCGCGAGACCCAACAGCATGTTGCTGAGCGCAGCATCGAAGCGATCGGCCAAAAGCTTCGTTTCGCGTTGCTCGACCTCGATCAGAGCCTTTTGTTCGCTGACCTTTTTCAGGGCCTGCAACCGCTCCACGGTAATCTGACGGAATTCCGCATAAACGCGGGCGAGGTCTCCGATTTCATCGGGGCGCGCCACTTCGTAAGTGGCCCAATCGGGCCTGCCGTGCGCGAGCTCCTTGAAAACGAACGTGATCCAGGTCAAAGGCTGGATAACCCAATGGAGCGTGATCAAGATACCCGACACGCATGTCATGATGACCACGAAGACGCTCAGCAATGCGATGGTGGTTCCAAAATCGCGCAGGTGATCCAGATTCGCATTCGCGTCAATGGACTGCGAAATGTTCTTCTCCATCGCCTGGTCGAGCGCGCCTTTTGTCGCCGCTATCTGTTGGTGCAGCTTGTGTGCGGCCGTGTCGAAGCGCTCCAACGCAGGACCGCCAGTTTCAATTCCCTGTTCAGTGGAAATTTGCGCTGCTTCCTGGCCCGCGGCGTAGAACTTTGGAAAGCTGCTTTTGATTTCCTTGAACGCCGCGACAACCTCCTGGCTGCCAAGCATATCGGCCGTCTGCACGGCCGCATCGACGTCTTTCGAGAGCCGTTCCGCGAACTCCTGCGCGCCCTTGAGTCGCGCTTCGTGCGCGTCGGCGCCCTTCATCGCAGAGAGATCGGTGAGACGACGCTGGATCTGGAGCACGTCGATTTCGACTTGCTTCTGCAAAGCGACGAGTTCGACAGTCAGTCGGGTCGCCCTTTGATCGTCTTGCGCCGTGACGCTCGCCAGCGACTTTTCTTTGGTGAACAAATAGTAATCGTACGCCGCGCATGTCACGGTTATCAATGTGATAACCGTGAATAGAAGACACGCCGAGCGACCTAGGGTCTTGGTGCAAATGCCCGCAAGCCCAGAACGCGACTTCATGTCGCTGATCGAAATCGTCATTAGCAATCCCCCCGGAACAAACCTAACGTCAGAACCGCGGAGACAGACTGTGTCGCCTTTATTTCAAAATCGTTATTTGGAAGCGCGGGCGAGCGCTTAACAATTATAAATTGAGAAGAAAAACGAGACGAGGTTATTCGTCTATGAATTGCGCTAAACAGATTTGATTGATCGTCTCGACGCCGTCGATCGTCGGGCGTCGAGACGCAGTTTTGAAAGAGCCGCTATTCCGCCTCGATATAAATCTTGCCGCCATGCTCTTTGAATTTGTCGGACATTTCCGCCATGCCCTTTTCACGCTCTGCAATGGCTACAGCCTCTTCGCGAAGATCGCGCGTGATCTGCATGGAGCAGAACTTCGGCCCGCACATGGAGCAGAAATGCGCGACCTTATGCGCTTCCTTCGGTAGGGTCTCGTCGTGATATTGGCGCGCCGTGTCAGGATCGAGGCCAATGTCGAACTGATCGTTCCAGCGGAAATCGAAGCGGGCGCGGCTCATCGCGTTGTCGCGTTCGATCGCGGCGGGGTGGCCCTTTGCGAGATCGGCCGCGTGCGCGGCGATGCGATAGGTGATGACGCCGGTTTTCACGTCATCCCGGTCAGGCAGACCAAGATGCTCTTTGGGCGTCACATAGCAAAGCATCGCCGTGCCGAACCACCCGATCATCGCGGCGCCAATGCCGGATGTGATGTGGTCGTAGCCCGGCGCAATGTCTGTGACGAGCGGACCCAAGGTGTAAAACGGCGCCTCGCCGCAAGCGGCAAGCTGCTTTTCCATATTGGCTTTGATCTTGTGCATCGGCACATGGCCGGGACCTTCGATCATCACCTGGCAGCCTTTATCCCATGCGATTTTGGTGAGCTCGCCTAGCGTTTCCAATTCCGCGAATTGAGCGGCGTCATTGGCGTCAGCATTGGAGCCGGGCCTCAACCCGTCGCCCAACGAGAAGGACACGTCATAGCGACGCATGATGTCGCAGATTTCATCGAAACGCTCGTAGAGGAAACTCTCCTTATGTTTGGAGAGGCACCAGCGAGCCATGATGGAGCCGCCGCGCGACACGATGCCGGTGACGCGTTTTGCTGTTAGCGGCACATAGGCGAGACGCACGCCCGCGTGGATTGTGAAGTAATCGACGCCCTGCTCCGCCTGCTCGATGAGCGTGTCTTTGAACACCTCCCAGTCGAGCTTCAACGCGTCGCCGCCGACTTTTTCCAAGGCCTGGTAGATCGGCACGGTGCCAATCGGCACAGGCGAATTGCGGATGATCCAGTCGCGGATATTGTGAATGTTGCGGCCTGTGGAGAGATCCATCACCGTATCGGCGCCCCAGCGAATGGCCCACACCATCTTCTCGACTTCGTCGGCGACGGAAGACGTGACGGCCGAATTGCCGATATTGGCGTTGACCTTCACCAGGAAGTTGCGGCCGATGATCACCGGCTCGAGTTCAGGGTGATTGACATTGGCCGGAATGATGGCGCGTCCGCGAGCGATCTCGTCGCGCACGAATTCGCCCGTCACGAATTCCGGAATGGATGCGCCGAAGCTCTCACCGTCCGCAATGCGCTCGGCGGCGTTGTCGAACGCCCGTTCGCGACAAAGATTCTCCCGATGCGCGACAAAGATCATTTCTTTCGTGACGATCCCCGCACGCGCGAATTCGAGCTGCGTGACGGGCGCGTTTCCCGCAGCACGATAAAGCTTGCGTTGCGCAGGACACGGCGGAGCAAGATGTTCGCCGGTTGCGCCTCCATTGTCCTCGGGCTTGGTCGCGCGGCCTTCGAACGTCTCAAGGCCGCTGAGACTGGAGAGCCAAGGGCGCGCCGCTGGCAGTCCCGCCGAAAGATCGGGAGAGAACTCGCCGCATGTATAAGGGCCAGACGGATCATAGACGCGCAGCGGCGGCTCGCCCGCGCTCGCATCGAGAGGAATTTCGCGCACCGGGACGCGCACGTCGTCGTGTCCAATGGGGGAGGAATAGAGTTTGCGCGACGCGCCTATGGGTCCGGTTGTGACGCTGACGGGCGCGGGCCTTTTGCGATCATGCACATTCATCGTCAGGCTCCTCATTGGGATCCGTCACGACAGAGCAGGAAAGCAAAGGCAAATGATGCGTCGCCGATTGCACGCAATCGGACGTCGCCTTGCTGGCTTTCCCTACGCCGGCATGACCCGGATCAGGTTCGATGGGTCGCTTCTCAGCCGCTCGTCTCTTCGAGCGGCGCCCCTCGCCATTCACAAAGCAATGTTAGACTTCCCATCGACGCCCCGCAAGGTCGAGCGCGGCCGGCGCGTCATAGGGTTGTTTCCCTGGGCTCCGCCGACTAGTTTAAGTTTTTGCTGTATCTTTTCGAAGCTCTCTCGACATGAAAGCCAATAGATGACGAGAACGAGCTTAGCCGGCCTCACGTCTGGCGAAGCCGCGAAAAGGCTTCGCCAATTTGGACCTAACTCCCTTCCTAAAGCTGAAGGCCCCAATGCGCTTGCGATCGTTATTCGCACGCTGCGGGAGCCAATGTTCTTGTTGCTGGCCGCAAGCGCCGCGCTTTACCTCGTCATTGGAGACTTGAGCGAAGGTCTTTTCATGGTATGCGGCGCCGGCGCCTCGATTACGCTTGTCGTGATCCAAGAGATTTGCTCGGAACGAGCCCTGCAAGCGCTTCGCGATCTCGCCGAGCCGATGGCGCGCGTCATCCGCGACGGGCAGGAATTGCGCATCGCCTCGCAATATCTCGTGCCCGGCGACATCATCCTCGTCGGCGAGGGCGAACGCGTCCCCGCCGATGGCGTGTTGCGCGACGGCGACGCTCTCATGGTCGACGAGTCGGCGCTCACCGGAGAGTCCGCGCCCGTCACGAAATCCATCGAAGCGCATCGGAGAAATCTTCGACGCAATTCCCCAGCCGGGCGGAGAAAATGCGCCTTTCGTCTACTCGGGGACTCTCATCGTGCGGGGAAGCGCTGCTCTTGAAGTGCTGCGCACAGGTTCGCGCACCGCGATCGGCGGCATTGGAACTTCGCTCAGCGCAATTGAGACGACGCCGTCTCCCCTGCAGCAGACCACCATGAATTTAACGGCGAAGCTCGGCGTGTTCGCGCTCGGTTTTTGCGTCATCGTCATCCTTGCCTATGGGCTTATTCATGGCGATTGGATCGAAGGAGCACTTGCCGGATTGACTTTGGCCATCGGACTTCTTCCGGAAGAATTTCCGATGGTCCTGGCGATTTTTCTTTCGATCGGCGCTTGGCGGCTCGCGCAGTGCAACGTGCTCGTCCGTCGCGCCTCCGCAACGGAAACATTGGGATCGGTGTCGGTTCTTTGCGTCGACAAAACAGGGACATTGACCGAAAACCGCATGTCGATCGTAGCCGTTTCCTTGGGAGAAAGGACGACGCCCTCATCTGCGCTGCTCACATCAGAAGAGAGGTCGCTCGTTCAAACTGCGTTGCTTGCATCGTCAAACAATCCCGTCGACCCAATGGATCGTGCGGTTCACGCATATGCGCAATCGATCGGCGTCGACGCCGACGGCCAATCGATCGAGACTTATCCGATCCGGCCGGAGCGGCTTGCATTCATCCAATTATGGGAAAAGGGAAACGGATTTCGTTTCGCCGCGAAGGGCGCGCCAGAGGCCATATTCAATCTGGCGAAGGCAAGCGACGAAACGCGCTTAAGATTTTCCGCAACGATTGACGAACTCGCTGAACGAGGCCTGCGGGTTCTCGCCGTGGCGCAGGCGGAAAGCGACCGCATTGTCAACGTCGAGGATGCGGTCTTTTCGCTTATCGGACTCATCGCCTTTGAAGATCCCATCCGCCCGGAGGTCGCTCCAACAGTCGAGGCCGCGAGACAAGCGGGCGTCAAGGTGGCGATGATCACCGGCGATTATCCTTCAACTGCGCTTGCCATTGCTCAACAGGCGGGCATCGAAACAAAGGCCGGCTATCTGACGGGCGACGTCATCGCAGCCACAAGCTTTCCCGATCTCGTCGAAAAGGTTCGCGACATAAGGGTTTTCGCGCGCATAACGCCACGCGATAAGCTGGAGATTGTTGAAGCCTTCAAGGCGAACGGACAGATCGTTGCGATGACGGGCGACGGCGTGAACGACGCGCCTGCGCTCGTCGCCGCGCATGTCGGCGTCGCCATGGGTCTGCGCGGCGCCGATGTCGCGCGCGAGGCCGCCGACATCGTGCTGCTTGACGATCGCTTCGCCTCGATCGTCGCCGGCATTCGACTGGGGCGTCGCATCTTCGCCAATCTGAGAAAGGCGCTGACCTATGTCACCGCGATCCATGTTCCGATCGCGGGCCTTGCGCTGCTGCCAATTTTGATGGGACTGCCGCCGCTGCTTTTTCCAGCGCATGTGATTTTGATGGAGCTTATTATCGATCCGATTTGCTCTCTTGCGTTCGAATCCGAGCCGGGCGAACCCGACGCCATGACGACCCCACCGCGCAATCCGCGAGAGAGTCTGTTTGGACCCCGCCAAATGGCCTTGGGCCTCATACAGGGGACAGTAAATCTCTTGACGGTGTTCAGCGTCTATTTGGCCGCCTGGGGGCTGGGAATTCCGACTCCGGCCGCGCGCGGGCTCGCATTCGCGGCGCTCGTCGTCAGCACATTGACGCTGGCGATCAGCACTTCATTGCCGAAAGCCGTTTCACCGTTTGCGCCCGAACATCTTTCATATTGGATCATCGCCTCGCTCGCCTGCGCGATGGTGGGCGCCGCCCTTTATATCCCCCAAATCTCCGCACTGCTCCAAATCGAGACGCCTGAGGGCTGGCAACTCGCACTCGCGCTATCGCTCGCAATCATTGCCGGCAGTTGGCATGCCGTATTTCGGCGACTGCTGTGAATTCGCGAGCGCCCCGCGTTTTGACAAAAATCAGTCAATTGCGTTTCGCATATGTCTATCGCATGTGCGAACGGTCAGGCTGGCGCTGACAAAAACGCGAATGAAGTTTACCCGCGTCAACATTATGCATTCTCGCATATTTGAGTGTTGCAAATACGTAACATCGCCGGGAAAAGTGAAATGGCGTTCTATTGAGCGCCTGCCTAATAGCAACACTCTCTGTTAATTTATCATACCGAGTCGAAATGCGATTATGCGCAATGGAACGGTTTGCCGCGGGGGCGGGCTCCAGAAATAACGATTTTCAAATAAGGCGAATCCCAAATGCATAGGCAGCTTCGACACTCGCTCCTCTTCTGTCTTTCAATCCTCGCAGCAGTATTTGTAATCAACGGCGCCTTCGCAGCCGATGGTTATTTTCTGATCGGCTATGGCGCACGTCAGAAAGGCCTCGCCGGCTCCGACGTCGCCGACTCGAAAGACGCCATGGCGCTAGCTGTCAATCCAGCGGGAATTGTCGGGCTCGAGCGTCAATGGCAGTTTGGCTTGACCGCGCTGCTTCCGGAACGCGGTTATTCCACGACCGGGATTCCTGTCGTTCTGGCGCCCGGCGACGTCCGCAGCGGGCGTCCGATCTTCCCCGTTCCCAACGACGCCTATGTCGAACCGATCGACGCGGATTCGTCATGGGGCATCGTCTCCTACGCCAACGGCGGCATCAATACGGCCTACGACATCGGCCATTTCAAGCCTGCGATCACTGCGGGTCCGCTTTTGATAGCCCCGACGTTCGGGGGAGTCCTCGGCGGCGGTTTCGCGGGCGTCGATCTCGAGCAGGCTTTTTTCAGCGTCGGCTATTCAAAACGCTTCGGTTCCATCTCGGTCGGCATTGCGCCAACGTTCGCCGCTCAAATGCTGAACGTCCAAGGCCTGAAAATACTATCGATCTATTCGTCCGATCCCTACCGCTTCACCGACATGGGATATGACTGGTCCTTCGGCGGCGGCGTTCGTGCCGGCGTCGAATGGTACGCCACGAAGGAATTGCGTTTTGGTTTGGCGGGCTCGACGCCGATGTTCATGTCCTCTTTCAGCAACTATTCCGGGCTGTTCGCAGAGCATGGCAAATTCGACATCCCGGCGAATATCTCCGCGGGCTTCGCCTACGACGTGATGCCGAATCTCACGATCATGGTCGATTGGAAGCGTATCTTCTATTCGAGCATCAAAGCGCTCGGAAATCAAAGTTTCCCGATCTATTACTTCTCGTTTGGGCAGGAGCTAGGCTTCGACTGGAAAGACACCAACTCCGTCGCTATTGGCGCCGAGTGGCGCGCCACACCTGATCTTACTGTGCGCGCGGGCTATCATTATTCCACAAATCCCGTCCGATCGACCGCAACGACATTCAACGTCCTCGCGCCCGCTATCAGCAAGAACCACGTCGCGGGCGGCTTCACATATGCCGTGACCAAGAATACGTCCATC
This sequence comes from uncultured Alphaproteobacteria bacterium, assembly GCA_963811555.1. Lineage (GTDB taxonomy): Bacteria > Pseudomonadota > Alphaproteobacteria > Rhizobiales > Beijerinckiaceae > Methylosinus. The sequence continues at coordinate 69,533 of CAWESG010000024.1, forward strand.
GACTTCGCGACCGCTTACGCGTTCAAGAATTCGATCACGGGTCCCGAAAACAATCCCTATGTCGGCTTCAGCGCATTCCCGGTGTTTCCGGTCAATATCCAGCCTCGGTACAACCCGAACGCGAACGTAACGGCATGGTTGCGCGGTTTGGAATTGACGCTTGGCTTTACCTATAAATTCGATCCCGGAACGACGAACTGGCTGCCCACACATCTCTGAGCCGCGATCCTAGAACGAGCGTCGAGGGCGGAACGCGCGAGCGTTTCGCCTTCAGCATATCGCGCGCGTCGGATGAAAGGCGCGGGCGCCTCAACCCTTGATGATCGTTGGCGCGCGCGGCGAGACTGCGTTTCGAGCAGGGTTTTCACTTTAGCCGCCAGATTGAGATAGGCCGCCGCCTGCGGGCTCTGCGGATCGGCCCCGACGACCGGACGCCCCGCGTCCGAGGTTTCACGAATGGCGGCGTCGAGCGGGATTTCTCCAAGGAACGGCACGCCCATTTTTTCTGCATCATGACGGGCGCCGCCATGCGAGAAAATATCTGTGCGGCCGCCGCAATGCGGGCAAAGGAAGTAGCTCATATTTTCGACGACGCCGAGAATGGGGGCTTCGACCTTCTGAAACATCGACACGGCGCGTCGCGCGTCGATCAGCGCAAGATCCTGCGGCGTGGAGACGATGACGGCGCCGGCGAGCGGAACCTGCTGCGCCATCGTAAGCTGCGCGTCGCCTGTGCCGGGCGGCATATCGACGACCAGCGCATCCAGCTCGCCCCAGGCGACGTCGCTCAGCATTTGAGTCAAGGCTTGCGACACCATCGGTCCGCGCCAAACCATCGGAATATTTTCATCGACGAGGAAGCCGATGGACATGACCTTTATGCCATAGGCGTCATGAGGAACCATTTTGCCCTCGGTGACGATGGGCTTGCCGTGGACGCCGAACAGACGCGGCGCGGAAGGGCCGTAAACGTCGGCGTCGAGCAGGCCGACGCGCCAACCTTGCGCGGCGAGGCCGAGCGCGAGATTGGCGGAGGTCGTCGATTTTCCAACGCCTCCCTTGCCGGACGCCACCGCGACGATGAAACGAATTTTTTCAATGGCCGGAATGCCGCGTGCGCGCGGCGCAGGATGAGCGTGATCATGCGGGTGAGCGTGCGCGCCGGACTGGGCTCCTGGCTGCGCGGCGGCGCGTTCCGCAGTCAGCGTTACGAAAGCCTGTTCGATTCCCGCAATCGCCTTGACGGCGCGTTCGGCCGCGGCTCGAATTTCTTCCCAAGCCTTCGCCTGCGCCGGTTCGCCCGCGATGGAGACAAAGGCTTTGGCTCCCGTCACATTGACGCCGCTCACGGCGCCAGACGCCGCGAGCGACTTTCCGCCGGGGCCTGGAACCTGCTCCAACGCCTTTAATATGTCCGCTTCATTCGCCACGGCGTCAGCTCCTAGCCTAGACTGTAACCATTCCAGGCAAAGGATATGCCGCTATTTCGGCGCCGCGTCCACGGGCGGCTGTGCGCAACAAGCACCCTCTCGCTGCACCGGCGGGCACGGAATGTCGCCATATGAACAAAACACGCAGCAATGGCCCTTCTTGGGCGTCAACTTTTCGCCACAGCCGGGACAGTCATAAACAACGCGGCAGGAATCCTCGGCCATCGTCTGAGCTTCGGCATGACCGCAATGGGGACAAGTGATCGTGGATTGGAGCAGCATGTCATGCTCACGCGAACATCACGGCCGGATGCTCGATGATCTGCTTGAATTCGGCGAGCAGTTTCGCCCCGAGCGCGCCGTCGACCGCGCGATGATCGACCGACAGAGTGACGCTCATGATCGTCGCCGGCGCAGGCGCGCCGTCTTTCACGATCACGCGCTGCTCGCCCTGCCCCACCGCAAGGATGGTCGTCTGCGGCGGATTGATCACGGCGGAAAAACTTTTCACCCCGAACATGCCGAGATTGGAAACGGCGCTGGCGCCGCCTTCATATTCCATCGGCTTCAGGCGTCGCTCTCTGGCGCGCGCCGCCAGCTCCTTTATTTCGGCCGAAATCTCGCGAATGGACTTGCTGTCGGCGTTGCGGATGATCGGCGTGATCAAGCCGCCGGGAATGGAGACGGCGACGCCGACGTCCGACGACTTGTGGCGCAGCAACGCATCGCGCGTATAGGACACATTGGCGTCCGGAACGCGCTTCAGCGCGAGCGCCAGCGCTTTGACGATGAAATCATTGACCGAGATTTTCCATGTCGGTGCGCCATCGGCGCCCTTTGGCGCGGCGGAATTGAAATCCTCGCGCAGGCGCAGCAGCGCATCGATCTCGCAATCGACGTTGAGATAAAAATGCGGAATGCTCTGCACGGCCTCGGTCATGCGCCGCGCAATCGCCTTTCGCATGGAGTCGAGCGGAACGTCTTCGAAGGAGCCCGGCGCAAAATATTTGCGCGTGACGCTGTCGGATATCCCGGATGCAGGCTGCGATGCTGGCGTCAACTCCGCGCGTGTGACGCCGCCCGCAATCGCCGACTTCACGTCGCGCTCGATGACGCGGCCATGCGGGCCGGAGCCCGTGAGCGCCGCGAGGTCCACGCCGGATTCTTTTGCAAGACGACGCGCAAGAGGCGACGCAAAGATGCGCGCCCCATCCGCCTCGCTCTTGTAGGGCAGACTCTGAGCCGCAGAAGTAGCCATGACAGCCTACCTGTATAAAACTGTCTTCGCCGCCGCGACAATGTCGTTGACGGACGGAAGAGCGAGCTTTTCCAAATTTGCGGCATAAGGCATCGGCACGTCCTTGCCTGTAACACGCAGCACCGGCGCATCGAGATAGTCGAAGGCTTCCTCTTGCACTTTCGCGGCGATCTCGGCGCCGACGCCGCTTTGCGGCCAGCCCTCTTCAATCGAGACGCAACGTCCGGTTTTCTTCACCGAAGCGATGATCGCCGGCACGTCCATGGGCCGCAGCGTGCGCAAGTCGATGACTTCCGCCTCGATGGATTCTTTTGCGAGGATCTCGGCCGCGGCAAGCGCATGGACGACGCCGATCGAGAAGGAGATAAACGTGACATGGGACCCTTCGCGCGCGACGCGGGCCTTGCCGATCGGAATGACGAAATCTTCCAGGCTCGGAACCTCCGACGTTTTCCCGTAGAGAATTTCGTTTTCGAGAAAGATCACCGGATTGTTGTCGCGTATCGCCGCCTTCAACAGACCCTTCGCGTCGGAGGCGTTGGACGGCGCAATGACCTTGAGGCCGGGGATTTGCGAATACCAGGCCGCGTAATCCTGGCTGTGCTGCGCCGCGACGCGCGCCGCTGCGCCGTTCGGTCCGCGAAACACGATCGGACAATTGATCTGCCCGCCGGACATATAAAGCGTCTTGGCGGCCGAATTGACGATGTGATCGATGGCCTGCATCGCGAAATTGAATGTCATGAATTCGACGATCGGCCGCAGTCCGGCAAACGCCGCGCCGACTCCAAGACCTGTAAAACCATATTCGGTGATCGGCGCGTCCACCACGCGGCGCGCGCCAAACTCCTGCAGCAGGCCCTGAGTAACCTTATAGGCGCCTTGATATTCCGCGACCTCCTCGCCAAGGATGAAGACATCGGGGTCGCGGCGCATTTCTTCGGCCATGGCGTCGCGCAGCGCCTCGCGCATCGTCATGGCGATCATCATCGTGCCGGCAGGAACTTCGGGCTCTCCGCTGACCTGAGGCGCCGGCGCAACGCTGGTCGCCTTGGGTTGCGGCAGAGCCGCATCGACGTCCGCTTCTCTTTGCGCTTTGTCTTCTTCGCCGGGCGCCTCCTTGGCGAGCGGCGGAGGCGAAGATGATTTTGGAGCGCTCGGCGTCGCTGCAGGCGGCGCAGCCGGGATCTCCTCTCCCTCCTCGGCGATCACCGCGATCGGCGTATTCACCGCGACGTTTTCAGCGCCGCCAGGAACGAGGATTCGCGCCAGCACGCCTTCGTCGACCGCTTCGACCTCCATGGTCGCCTTGTCGGTTTCGATTTCGGCGATGACGTCGCCGGCTTTGATGTGATCGCCCTCGGTCTTAAGCCATTTTGCGAGCTTGCCCTGCTCCATGGTCGGCGACAGCGCGGGCATCAGAACATTGACGGTCATCTGGCCATCCACAATAGAGGATATGTTTCTTTGCTTGCGCTCACACCAAAACGTCCGTCCACAATTCAGCCGGATCAGGCTCGCGATCATTGCTTGCAAACTCGGCGGCGTCCGCGACGGTTTTACGAACGTCGGCGTCGATCTTTTTCAGTTCCTGCTCGGTCGTCTTTCCGTCAGCCAACAGCCTTATGCGCACCTGCTCGATCGGATCGTGCTCCTCGCGCATCTTCTGCACTTCTTCCTTGGAGCGGTATTTCGCGGGATCGGACATTGAGTGTCCCCGATAGCGATAGGTCTGCACCTCCAAGAGATAGGGGCCATTCCCTTTGCGGCACCAATCGATGGCGATGTCGGCGGCGGCCTTCACAGCGCGCACGTCCATGCCGTCGACCTGCAAGCCGGGAATGTTGAAGGCGACGCCGCGTTTGGAGAAGTCGACCTGCGCCGACGAACGCGTCACAGAGGTTCCCATCGCGTATCGATTGTTCTCGACGATGAACACCACGGGAAGCCTCCAAAGCTCCGCCATGTTGAAGCTTTCGTACACCTGGCCCTGATTGGCGGCGCCGTCGCCGAAGAATGTCAGCGATACGCTGTCGTTCCCGCGATAGAGATTGGCGAAGGCGACCCCTGACCCAATTGGCGCCGGCGCGCCCACAATGCCATGACCGCCGAAGAAATTTTTCTCCCGCGAGAACATGTGCATCGAACCGCCCTTGCCCTTGGAATAGCCGCTGCGGCGTCCGGCGAGTTCCGCCATCACGCCCTTGGGGTCCATTCCGCAAGCGAGCATATGCCCGTGATCGCGATAACTCGTGACGAATTGATCTGTCGGTCGCGCAGGCCATCCGAATGCCGACGACGACAGCCTCCTGGCCGATGTAGAGATGGCAGAATCCTCCGATGAGGCCCATGCCGTACATCTGGCCGGCCTTCTCCTCGAAGCGGCGGATGAGCAGCATGTCGCGATAGGCGGAAAGCTCCTGTTCGCGACTGAAGCCGGGCGCCGTCAGGGCAACCTCACCTTGGACGTCAGTAGGCCCCGCCATTGTCGCGCGTCCTCTCGTTTCGCTTCAATTCAAGGATACAGGAAGATGAGGATGAAAACGAGACTTCCGCAAAAACTTGCGCCGCCCGAGATGGAGTCATGCTTAGCGAACGTCCAGCTGAGCCTGAAGTTCTTCCGCAAATTGAGCAATACGCTTGGCGTTTGCTCCAAAATCATGGCGCCCGTAACGGGACGCCGACCTGACGTCGATGCGAGTTTGACCTGCGAGCGGACGCAGCCGGACGGTAATGTCGTCGTCGAAACCCATTACGAGCGTGTGGGCGAGGAAATCGATATGTCCATCGCCTGAACGTCCGCCGGGAGGATGTTGCTCGATAATGCGCCAGCCCCTCGCCGTGGCCGTCCGGACGACGAGCGCATAGGCCTCGTCGGCGTCGAGATCGACGACAATCGGCTCGACGTCAGGATAGGCGGCGCGCTGTTCACGCCGGCCGGCCTCGTCGGCGCTGGCGGGCGTGAAACCGCCCCGCGCCTGATTTGCGGCCCGCGAAAGCGAGAATCGCGGCGGGTCGGCGGGATCTGTCGACACGTCTGCAAGAACGGGCAGGCGCACCGCCTCGAAGGCGAGATAGCTGGGATAACCGAGCGTCAGCGCCGCAATGACAAATCCCCCGAGCGCTTCGCCGAGGCCCCTCCGCCCGCTCCGCCAAATGACGGCGCAAGCGGCGAAAAAGAGGATCATGGCCGCAAGGGCGACCGCCATGCCGCCACCCAGAATCGCGAGCGCGGACGGGGGATCGACGATGTGGACCCGCGCCAGGGCGATGGCGAGCAAAGCGACCGTCGCCGCGAAGATCGCAAGGCGGCGGCACCAGACGGCGGCGGAGGAGATCGGCTCTTGTGGAAGATGTTGTCGCATATGCGGGCGTTGGCCATCAAAAGCGCGCTTCGTGGCGAAACGCCGTCCGCGCGATCTTAACATCGAAGATATGTATGCGGCGAGAGGGCGCCAACGCCCTCCTTTTAACGCATCGTTTACCCGACTGCGACAGAGTTGCCTCAAATACGACTAAAATTCTCATAAACTCCTGCCGTCATCGAGTGCGCCATGTCCGAGCTTTCCACCGCGTCCCTGTCCGAACAGCCCGTCGGAGGCCATCCTCACGATCTCTTGGCGCTGCTGTATCGTGAAATCGGCATTTCGGCCGTCGCAGCCGCTCTCGAGGCGATTTCAAAGCCTGAGACGCCGGTCGAGAAGCCCGTGGAACTTCATATTCCGGCCGTTCTGCGGAGCGACGATCTCGCCGCTTGAGGCTCTTCGGTCGTTTCAATCTGAACCAATCCGCGCGTCGACGGTCCAACCCGTCGTTTATCGTCCGTCCTTGGCGTTTCGCCTGCCGCACTCTATGTGGGAAGCGGCCCAGGATGGAGACGTCACATGCGCAACCGCCTGATATGCACATTCGTGAGCGCTGTCGCTCTTCTCGCCACAGCGGAAGGGGCTTTCGCAGAGCCTGTGATACGGGGCGTTCGAGCGAAAGCGACGAATTCGCGCGCCGCGCCGCAGCCCGATAGCGGCTATTATGTTCCTTACGCCACGGGCCCAAACGGCGAGAAGGTTCCCGTCATGGACATTCCCGGCAGCGTCTCGGTCATTCCGCGGCAGGTGATGGACGATCAGGAACCACGGGGTCGAATCCCGCTGCGTTAACAAAGAAAAATCAATGACTTAAATCGATATCTGAGCGCTGAAAGCGAGTCGGAATCCATTCCGGACAACGTATAGGACAACAATCTCGGAATTTCGTTGTCCGACACGTGCGCCGCCACTCCGCTAAGCGGGAATCGGAAATTTCGTTGTAGGGATCTCATGACTTTGTGTCGTGCGGGCAGTAGCATTCAGTCTGCCACAGATTGTTGGGGGCATTAATGGCAAGGAACGCATTAGTCGCCTATGGACAGAAGAAGCTCGATGAGGTTCGCCGCACCTTCCATAGCGCTGCCGAAGATACGAGCGTTTCAGATGATGAAATATTGGAACTGCGAAAGCAGCTTCTGCGCGCCTTTGACGAGCTGAAGGAGTTCGATCGCCGAGCAAGAGGCGGCTTTTTCGGTTTCCTCAAATTCTGGTGAGTGCGGCGCGTTGACGTCGCCGCGGCGATCACAAGTGAAGCCGCTTGTTCACCGCCCCATTCCCGGCCTGCGCGGCTATCGAGGCGCGCGTCGCCGCCAAACCGTCATAAGCTGGACAATCTGCGCGAGTAATCTCCGGCCCCCTGGGATGCCAGTGGAGGGTAGGCGCGATGCCGGGCTTCAATCAGTCGCAAGGACCGCGATACGCGATCGTGATCTACGAGGGGGCGACGTGCACTGCATTGCATCGTGAAGATGATCCAATTCGCGCGCGCGAGATTTTCGAGCATGCTGTTGTTGAAGGCGAGCAGTCGAAGGACAATCGCCGCGTCGAGTTCTACGACAGGCCTTACCTGATCGAGGAGTGGTCGAGCGATGATGAATAGGACGGGCGCGCAAACAAAGCACCCGGCCGTCTCTCACGGCGCCTTACCGCCCCATTCCCGGCGCCCGATACTCACGCTAACTGCGCAGCACGTCGACGCGCGAGCGCCAGCGCAAGACTCACCACCTGAGCCGACGCCGGGCGCTCAACCAAAACAGCTTTCGCCTCATCATTATTCACGCTGGCCTTAATGTCTCGCCGTACATCGTTGAGGGTTCTCTCGGCGATAAGAGCAAAGCCCTCCGCCATCTCAACGTCGACGCCTACTTCCCCAAAGAACTCATCTGCGGCGTCAAGAGCAGCATCGAAGATCAACTCCCTATGTGTCTCGGTGCACAAGCCTTCGGCGGCCAGACGACCGATAAGAAATGCGGCTAACCGCACTTCGAGATTTTCTAAAGAAGCGACTTTCGACATCGAGCATCTCCTGCATTGACATCGCCAATACAGGCTGGCGATTGCCCGCCGCTTAAATGGACATACAAGGCCTTGGAATGCCCATTAACCTTTTGTCAGGCAAGGCGCCGGGTCGCAGGTATTTTTGGTGAGTTGTTAAAATTGCCAAGATTTTTGGAAGGGGAGCCTAAGCGCCCAGCAATATAAGGGCGGTGTCGGTTGTGTGGACGAGGCGTTGCGCTTCGGTTTGGCCAACCAAAATAGGAGCACAACTATGAAATCCTTCCTTGCGCGTTTTGTGAAAAACGAGTCCGGCGCAACCGCCATTGAGTACGGCCTCATCGCGGCGTTGATTTCGATCGCCATTATCGTGGGCGTCCGCTCCATTGGCTCGAAGCTGTCGAAAACCTTTGACACGATCCAGAACGCGTTGCCGGCCTAAAGCCGCCTATTTTCACCACAGCAAGCCTGCTTCAACTCCTGGGCAGGCGTGATTGTCGGCCCAGGGTCAACCGCGCAAGAATGACCCTGGGCCGCTTTCTATTTCGCAGCGCATTCGCAAAGAAAAAGCCCGGCCATTGCTGACCGGGCTACGCAGATACACCAGACGCTGGCCGGTGAGAGCACCAGCACATGGAAATTCAATTGGGCGCCGCAGCGGACGAATACAAGCGTGGCCGCAAAATGCAAAAACGCCCCGCAGTACATCCGTGCGGGGCGTCTGTTTGCGTCAGGCTGTGAGGAACCATCGGCCTGCGTTGAAGATGAGTGACGGATTCGCCTATGTCAAGTCATGCGCGCCGCATCGGCGCGAAGACGATGCGGGTGATGCTCGAGCGGCTTATGCGTAATGAACCTCGAAGATAAAATCCGCGATCGGCCACTCTTCGCGGGAAATGTTTTCCTCAATCGGCTCGTCGCCATATTTGCGGACGACCCATTGAACAGGATCGGCCCGCAGGAATTCCCTAACCACGAACGCCGAGCGGTCTTTATTGAACAGGACGATATTCTTGCCTGATTCTGGCGGGCGCGTTGGATTGACGATCAGGAGATTCCCGGCTGAGAAAACCGGCTCCATGTCATCATTCGGCATCCGGAAAGCATAGATGCTTTCAAAGATCTCGGCGGGGATTTTGCTGGCGACGGGAACTGCGCCCGCAATTCGGGTATTAGGTGAGTCAGCCATGCTTCGCTCCTGTCAGCGAGATGTGGTTAGGGCCGCGTCGGAAGCTCTAACTTCCGACCGGCCCGCCAATGAACGCACGCAGTGGCGAATCCGTCAACTTGTTCTTTGCTTTACAAAAAAGCAAAGCAGCGACTTGGGATTTTTTCTCTTGCTGCTTTGCAGATCGCATCTGCTTATTCCAGAGCGCGACTTCGTCGTCGCCGACGAGGATGGGCGGCGCGACATTTGTCGCAGTTGCCTCGCTATCTTGCCCACTTTCATTGGCTGTTCCATCCGCAGGTGCGACATTTGTCGCAGCAACATCACGCCTGACCGTTATTTCATCGACCCCGACGACGCCCGCAATCTCCCGCTGGCTGAAACCCTCAGACGCCAACTCCGCGACGGTAGTGTCTCAGTTTGAAATTTGACGCTCTTGACGCGGCCTCGCGCCCGGCCCAGCTCCCATGTTATGCTTAGCGCAAAGCAAGGAGCCATAATGCCGAGATACATCGTTGACGAATGCGAGGACGATGCGGCTGCGCTCCAAGAAACGCTCGATTATATGTCCGAACGTGGCTGTAAGGTTGTGAGCATGATGTGGCTCCCCAAGCGCAAGAAATGGGGGCCTGACGGTGAATTCGACGCCAATGCGCAGTACGTAGTTGTGTTTGAACGCGAGGAAACTGATGCCCACCGGACCTAAAGGCGAGAAGCGCCCCGCCGACGTGATCGGCAACGCCGTCAAGGTGATGCGCATCGCCGCTTCCGACTCCGCTGATGATCTACGGGAACCAGTAATGCAATCACGCCAACAATCACCAAGTGTACCCTCGCCATTGCCGTCAACTGTGACGCCAGCGATTGGCAAGCCTCGTATTGTCATGAATGGTGATCACTTGGACATTCATGCGTCTGTCGATCTCGCGGGGTTACAGCAACTCCAGACCATGTTGCAAAAATACGAGGAAATTCTCAAAATGATGGAGCCGAAAAAAGACGGCACCGCAAACTGAGGCAATGGGCGATGGCGGGTTGGATCGTTGAAGCGTGTCCTATCCCAAATGACCCGAGAACTCGTGGTGAGGTGGGGGAACATAAATATTTTATGACGGACAACGGGGCGAAAGACTACATCCGGGAAATGGCGTCTCGCCATTATACGGTCAAGGTGCAGACGACGTTTGGGGCCGAGCCAGAGATTAAAATGGACCACGGTCAAGCAATAATTTGGGCTAATACATAATAATTCTAATTAGGACACCCGCTTCCTCAAATTCGGACACCCATCTCCGACTTAGGACAGCCCCCTCCGCGACGACCTCGCGCCGGTCGAGTTCACGAACGGAGATGCGCCAGGCGTGAAGCTGCGGAGGTCCTTAGGCGGGACGATCCGAGCTGATGATCTCAATGCCTCGAATGATGAATAGATGAGCGCAGCCTTAATCCTTCCTTAATCAATATGCACGCTTCCGATCACGAGCCCGCATCCGCCCACCTCGCGGCGTCGTCGTCAAGAATGCGGGTTCTAAGCAGTCACTTGCTCCTCTTGTCATAAAGGCTGTTTTGAAAAATTGCCGTCAAAATGATTTTCAAATCGAAAAGCAGCGACCAATTGTCGAGATAATAAAGATCGTATTCGATGCAGCGCCGCGTCTCTTCGACGCTCTTGGTTTCTCCGTGATGTCCATTTAGCTGTGCCCAGCTAATGAGCCCCGGCCGGACGCCCTGTCCGCGCAAGTTCAGAGCCCCAAACAATTCGTCCTGTTGCGGCAAGTGCAGGGTGGGTCCAACAATCGACATTTCCCCCATCAGTACGTTCAAGAGTTTTGGGATGTCCTCAAGGTTGGTTCGGCGCAGCATTTGGTCGATCCAAGTTTGGGTCGCATCGGATGGCTCGGGGCCAAGGCGCTCGGAACCCCTCGTTCGAAATTTAAATATCCAGATGGCTTCATTACGATAGCCGTGCCGCAGCTCGCGCGAAAGGCCGGGACCTCCAGACGTGAGCTTGATGGTTAGAAAGACAATCAAAAAAATGGGCAAAAGCAAAATCAGTGAGGCTAACGCTGAGACGAAGTCGAATGTGCGCTTGCGAGCTTTATCAGCCCCAGAAAATTGAGACCGAGCGTCCGACGGAAAGTTTATTAGCATTAGCCTGGCCTCTCCAAGCGCGGAACGATGAAACACTGTTCGATCTTAGGAGACTGAACTGTGCTGCTACGCACATTGTCTTAAAACGACGCAGTGCGCGTCAACAAAAAACTTATTTTGCTGAGCTTTCGCTGCTTTGATTCTAGGGACTTGTTATGGAATTTCCGACGTTTACGTTACGGATGTGTCCGGCCACGGGTATTTCCCACACAATTTTGCGAATTGTTCGCTGATGCAGCGACAGCAAACAGCCGCGAGCCTGACGCCCGTTTCATGGCCGAGTACGGCAGCGGCCCAGACGCGAGGCTGAAAAAGAAAAAAGCGCGGTCTACATAGAGAGCGGCTGCCGATTAGCTTTGGGAAAGGCGCCAAATAAGCTTGATTTCTGCGAGCGCAATAGGTACAGATTACTAATCAATTAGGGTGCGCGGCCAATCAACCGGGTAAGAAAAGCCGGGCAGGTTAACTTGGCTAGGTCTGCCCTGATTTTTTCCGCTAAAGCGCCTTTAACCAGGCGATGATCCGCGGGGGCTCTGTCAATGATGATCGCGGTCGTCCTCAGTTGGCTCCTCGGTGCGATGCTTAGCCTGTTCTTCAGGTATCCTGTGCTTATTATGGCGTCGGTTGCGGTTCTTATTGTTACAGGTGTCAATGGAATTGTGGACGGGCGCTCGCTCTGGTTTGTCGTCCTTTCGATGGTGCTCAGTGTAACGGCGCTTCAGGCGGCCTACTTTGGCGGCGCGGCAATTCAATCTTTTAGGATGCGCCGCGAGACGCAACCTCGCCAGCGCCGACGCCGCGCGCAGGAACGACAGGATCGCGAGCGCGATGTTGTGCATCAGACATTCGTCAGTCCGGCGTCTGGCGAAGTCCATTCACGAGACCCATCGGCATAAGGCGCCGACGTCGGGAAACGAGCCGCATCGATTATGCGACGCGTGACTGACCGGCGAATGCGCTCGCCGTCGAGATGAACATTCAACTCGTGGCTCGATCAGTGTTCACGATTCCCTCCAAAAAAGCGCGCGGACCCGGCATGAACCGAGTCCGCGCGCAATCGCTCGGGCGCATCCACGCCTTGGACGGCCATCCGACGGGAGCGAGTATTCGTCATGCGGCGATGCTTGCGACGTCCGCAGGCGACAACCCCGCAGCGCGAATGATCTCGGCGTCGACGACCTGCGCGACGGCGTTCAACTCCGCGTAGCCGCGCTCGCGCGCATCGAGAATTTCGAGACGCTCGCCATTCTGTTCTTCAACGACGCGATTGATCGTGATTTCGTGAATGTCGGGCTGAGACCGCTCAGGTAATGACGGCGCGGTCGCGATGACTTCGATGATGCAACGGATCGCGCGATTCGATCGCAAGTGCACGGCGCTCTTTCTCAGGCAGCTGAGCGAAACCACGGCGAACTTCTACCTTGCGCCCTTCGCTGAAGGTTTCAGCCTTCGTGACCCTGTCCCGCATGTCGGTGCGCTCTTTTTTGGCAAGCGCAAGTTCGTTCGCAACACGACGGCGGATCTGCCCAAGGTGGCCGAGGTGGCCATCTCGCAGCGTTTTTGCAATTTCCGCAGACTGGCCCAAGCGACGATAGCGACTGGTTCGCACGGATGGCGGCGATCTTCTCTTTCGCGCCACGCAAAAGCGCGAAGCTCATTTTGATATCTTCGCCGATATGCGTCGGCGCGTTCGCCGGAACTCGGCCCACATGGGCCGCTGCGCGGGGATCGGACATAGCGATGTGTTCCTTTTCAGTTTGGCGAGTGAACGCAGCAATGATGGCGTCGCGACGTTGCGCAATGGTCTCGCGCCAGTCGCAGGGAAGTTTCAACGGCGCGATAGACAGGATGGTCGAACGGCCGCAAGATCGGCCGGCAGCTGCCCGAATGAACGGACATCGGCGCAGTTCGCGTTCACGTCCGAATTCGCCAGCACGCCGTCGAGCGCCGCAAGCTCGACATAGGCGGCGTAGAATTCGTCGACGGCCGCTGATAGCGCGCGCCGGCGATTTGGCATTGGGCAGTCTCAAGTCATTGGTTCTGCGAGTGTGATTTGCGACGTTCCCATTTCAGGCGTGCGGCGTTTCGTAGCGGATTTCCGTTTGAGTCCCAGCCTTCGCGCATCGCCCGCTCCGGGTCGCCGCGGTAAATCGGGTGACGTGCCGTCGGCCATCCGATCGGCCGCAGTCTTGTGGCCGCCGCCGCCGAAGAAGGCCGAGAAAGGCATGATTTTGGTCTTGGGCGGCGGATTCACAACAAGCTCTACGAGCGAGCCCGCAACGGCGTTCGCGACGTCATCGAAACCGCCCGGCGCATGGTCTATGCTGTCTTTTCCGACTGCGTGCCGTGCGACGCTCAAGCCCGATAAGTTGGTTGATGAGCTTTTGATTGTCGAGTAGGTCAAGGCGCCGTGAATTGATCAGTGGCAGCAAGTCGACGTAAAGATCGCTGCGCGTCTTCTCGGCCGTCTTGTAGGTCTATGTCGTGATTTTGAAACGCCTCGCGAGGCCACTCGCCGGCGTATCGATCGCCACAAATCGAATGAATGCCGTAGGTCTTCAGAAGCTGCGCAAACTCTTTCACAACCGATTCAGGCGAGAACGGCGGCTTCACCTCGCGCACCGCGTCGAGCACCGCCATGCCATCTTCGCGATGGCTGATCGCCAGCGTCATGCTATCCCTCACGCCGCCACTCGGGTCGACGAATGCCGAATAGCGAATACCGGAACACGGCCCGCGCTCATAAATGCCCGGCGAGACGCAGGCTTCGATAGCATCACGGTTCAGGAAGGCTTCGACGTCCGTCCGGAATTCGCCGCCATACTCGGCCGCTGCAACAGAAGGGTCGCGCTCATACGCCCGATCGACAACAGCCTGCGGCAGGCTCGGATTCATCGTCCGAGAGGCCGCCTTGGCGACCAGGATCGCAGAATCCCGGTTCGGACCATAAGTCGCGGGCAAACGTCTTGTAGAGCTCACCGCGCCGTGCGTATGGGCTCGAGATGCAAGCCAATAGGCCGCCCGTCGTAGCCAAAGACGGACGCGCCGCGTTCAAAATCTCCGTGTCAGGATTTGCCGTCTGCTCGCTTCGCCAAAATGCCACCTCGTCGCAGACGATAGCGACGCAAGTTCCGCCGCGGCTTGTCCGAAACGACGCGGGACGGACCTCTATGTCAACGCGAGTCGACAAGCTGATTGTGTCGGCGGTCGCATTCGTGACCAACCTCGCAAGCGCCGGCACGCCGATGAAGATTCCGTCCAAGTATTGCTTCGCCTTCGAAGCCTGCCACGTCGATGCGGACCATGATCGGCAGCGATGCACGCTCGCCTGGGGCCAAGCACATCATCGTAATCGACAAGTCGCTGCGAGATAAGCCCCCAGGACGGCGATTGCGCGTGTTTTGCCGCCGCGACGTCCGATGATGGCCCAGAACTCTTCGACGCGCTGTAGAGGCTCCGTTGGCCGCCCTGTGAGTGCCGTGAAGGTGATGCGCTCTTCGTCGGTCAGCGCTTCGCCCATTGCGGCGATGAGCAGTATGCGCCACGCTTGCCCATGAGCCGCCAGCGAGGATCGCGCCGAAGAAGTCCGGGTCGCTTAGAGCGGCGCGCATGGTTACGATCGGCTTCACGCGTCGGCGTCTCCGCTCCGATGGCGACGGGCGATGTCGGCGAGCGACGGCGACGTTTCCTTCTTCGTCGCAGCCGATCGCGTGCGTAATTCGTTCTCGCGGCGGCAAAGCAGATTCTTTGCTAAACGGACGCTGTCTTCTCTCGCTCTGAGAGAACCCCGCATTGCTTCCACCTGACAAAGCTCGAGCGAAATTCGCAGCGCGGCCAAATCGCGCAACCTGGTTAGGTCGCCGTCGCCATATTCTCCAATCAGCTCTGCGATGACCGCGGCGTAGCGCTTTCCTTCCTGCGAACGCAGGTCGAGCCCAGGAAGCGTCAAGTTCGCTCTGCGCAGCGCGTGCGTCGGCCGGCCGAATCTGCGCTTCTTCTTGGGCGGAATATCGATTGGTTTGCTTCGAGCACGAAATTTCTCGGTTGTTGTCCTCGCGTTGTCCTAGTGTCTGATATTCGCGATTTAAACGCAAGACGTTCATTCAGTATCAATTGATATCAAAAGCATTTTTGTTCATAGCGGTCGGACGATATCACGTGATTGGATATCACATGCTCTAAATTATATTTTAATTCTGTGAATTGATTTATATCACACGATAGTTGCGCTAAATGCGCAGATGAGCGCCGCCGAGCGAGCATGCCAGTCGAGAAAATTGGCAGGGGGAGCGTTTTTGCGCGCTGGGCGTCACGCGGCGATTGATCTACGACGCTTCCGCCTTTTTCTTGTGGCGGTCGACGGCGTCTCGTGGTCGGTCTCGGCCAGGCGCTGCACCTCGGCCTCGATTTCCGCAAATTGCCGATCGGCATTCGCGCGCTTGAATTCGCTCCACTGGGCGAGTTGGCTGCCAGCGTGGGCTGACCCCATTCTAAAGGTCGCTCTGAATTTCCTGCCTTCATCGCCGAGCCATTCCTCTGGCGACTTAAAATCGTGACGGCCCAGCCAATCGAAATGATCGAATTGCCACCATATAGGGAACCCGCACTCCTCATGCATGAAGATTGCAAAGAGCCACCAATCGCGGCGGGCTACTTCTTCGGAGTCAATGTGTGGCCGGAAGAATCCGTATTCGAGTTCAATCGCATTCGCGGCAGCCTGCAGACCCAAATCCGCAACCGTTGCGGGTTTCACGCCCTTACGCGCTAGCTGCATGTAGAGCTGCGCAGTCCGCTCAGCCAAAGCGCAGTTCTCGCGAAGCCATGGAAGCCATTCGCCGTGCTTCACAAGCTCACGTGCCTCTAACAGCTTGTGGCCGGCGTCAATGGCGCGCTCGGCAGCCGTCTTTGCGGCCTCCTGCACATCGGCATGGGCGCGACGGATTTCGGCCGCGAGATGGGGCAACCGATTGCTCGTCTGCATATCCTCATTGTCCATTTTTTCGGATCCTCTACCTCGTCGGGGCGCGCCGCGGGGCGGCGCTCGGGTCGCAGCATCAGGGGCGCGTTCGGCGGAGACGCGTAGGTGCGTCATAATTACGGGGATCGACAGCCTTCCGGTCCTGGTATCGCACGCGGATTCGAAATCGGCGGAGATCGACCTCGCCACTGCCGCCGCCGTCGTAGCGTAGCGCTACATGCAGTAGCGTGAGAAGACTTTGGGCAGGGCATAGCGCTAAGGCGCGGCAGCGTCGCAACTTCCGCATTCGTCGGCAGGCCGAAGCGCCGGATCCAATTCGCGTGCGCAATCGCATAGGCCTCTACGCGCAGGGCGCGGGGCGCAGGCTCAGGGGCCAGGACAGTGTGGGGGATAGTTCCCTTAGTGCATACTCCCGACCACCCATCCCCTGAATATATTATAGATGTCTCACCTTTTGGGGGTGCGATTTTGGCTTCCCCGTCTAACGATATGGGGGTGCAAATCGGCGTTCCCCGTCTCACCTTTTGGGGGTGCGCCCGTCTCACCTTTTGGGGGTGCGCAGAAATTTTTTCCACCGGCATAGGGTTTGCCTCCTTCTGACCATCGCCGGTCCATGTTGCGCCGTCGACGAGAATTCCCGTGAAAGGTGATCCGATAGAGATTGGGCGCGGCGAGAATCTCCCGCTGGCCAATCCCTTCGTCACCGCGATGAGCCCCGCGTCGACAAGCTCAGCGACGGCGCAAGAGACTAAGCGCATGCCAACTCCGCACTCCGCGAATTGCCGCGCCGAAACGCGAAGCTGTCCGTTCTTGACAGCCATGTGACGAAAATTTTCGAGCAATAGCCGGTCAATGATCCGACGCGCGTTGATCGACAGAGAGCGCCAGGCGCTGCTTTCGATCACATCCACTGGTATCCACACGAAGCGGCGCTGCGCCGCCGCCTGAACGCTTTCCTGGGGCCGATAGGTCGGAAGCTCGTAAAGGTTTGGCCGCTTCATCCAGGGACCTGTCGGCATAGCCGTCCCCGACACTCTCGCGAAGTCCGGCGACTTCAAGTTCTCGGATCGCCTTTGCAACTAGATTGTGATTGACGCCCGCGCGCTCGAAGGCCCTATGCGAAACTTGCAGGCTGCCGTTGTCTGCCTGCTCGCTGCGAAAGTGGTGAGAGATAAGCGCGTGCGAAAGCCCGCCTAGCGTTAACGCTCAACTTTGCTCGCGCTACGCTTTGCAGGTCGTCAATCCATATCCTAGCCCATGGTCTGCGTCTCGGCGGCGCGAGGCGCTTGCGCTCGTTCTTGGTAAGCGATGGCCAGCGGCTCTTGGCTCCGCCTGTGCGATCGCGCCTAGCCACGGGGCGCACCATCCGCGTTTCGCAGTTCGTTCGCCGCGCGCATGATTTCGCGGCCTGTGGCTCGAGATATGGTCAAGGTGGATGCGCGCGAGATTGTCATTCTCACGGTAGACGGCTTCGCGCGTCGACGCGGCCAGACTTTCGAAGTCGCTGAGCAGCTCGATTAAATATTCGCGAACCAGCGGCGCGCTGAGCGCCGCACGGTTTGCGTCGTATGCCGTCCGGCCGGCGTGGCGATTGGAGGCGTTCATCTCACGCCTCCCGTCGCATCGACAATTCGAATCGCGTCGCCCGCAATCCAGCGCGCCATCGCGACGGCGTCGGTGCGAGACGGTCCCCACCAAATAATTCGCGCACCGAGCCGGTCAGCGTATTCGAGCCACCATCCCGCCTCACGACAGCACGACTCCGCGAGATCCGACGCGCGGTGAATTATCAGCCGCGGCGAGCTTTTCCGTTGAATGTGGGTGGCGTTTTTGGTATATAGACGCGCGCATTGTTTACTTCTGGGCTCGTCCACCGTGCACGCGGTGGCGGGCCCGATTTGTTTCACACACATTGAAATTTTTCTCCATCTCGTGGGCGGCGGCGTCATCTCGACGCTGCTGAGCTAAGAAGACCCATGCGATTCATCGCGCGGCCTGGATCTCGGTCTTCTTCGCCACTGGGCGGCTCGCCAGCCATGCATTGACCTCGTCTTCTGTCCACGCGCGGCAATTCGGCGTGAGCAGGACTCCGGGCGGAAACCCTTGCCCGTCGACAAGACGTTTCAGCGTCATTCGGCTTCGAACGATACCGCGCGCTGCAAGGTCGGGAAATCTCAAGTAGCTTCATGCTACGCCTCACTTATGAGCCCGCCGACTATCGGCGACGCTTATGAGCGAGCATGAGAGCGCAATCGTGCGCGTTCGTCTTGGATGCTAAATTACCCTAAAATTCGGGCGTGATATTTCAATTAGTTATGGAATCTTTTTCGGAATTAAAAGCAATGTCGAGCATCGGCAAAACGGTGTCTATCGCGAAACGTGTTTCGCCGATCTGAGCCGCCCAAACGAGCGCCTGCCGTCGAAATTCAGGCTCGTGTTTTTTAAATAGCGGCGCGTTGGAACTCGCCTTCAGCGGAAGGGCAAAAATGGCGGCCATCACGTTTAGCCAGTGACTCGCATCTGCATCTCGCTTCCAGTTGGTGGCCTTGCCTCGAATCGTAGAGGCGCGCCCTTCGATCGTCCCTGCGCTACCCCCGGTCGTATTTATGAACACATCGCCAGGATTTACGCTTCCGATCGGCCCAAACGCGCGAGTGATCTTTCCTAGCGGGCATTTTGCTACGGCTTCAGGCGGCGGTGCAATCCTGTGTCCAATGCTCTCGGCCGCCAGGATCGACGCCGCCTTGCGATTTCCCATTCCGAGGGTGACGTGAGCTTCGTAAAACGCAACAGCGTAACGGTCGGGGTCATCGGCGAAGGGGAGCTTCGGGCGTCCGGGTCCTTTGCTCGTTTCAGCATTCTCCGGCGGCGGCTTCGGTGGCCTTCCAAGGCGCGCGCCGGGTTTTTTGGGGGTTGTCATCTCTCACGCCCTCGCCCCCGCATCGGAACCACTTTTCCCTCGTCGGTCCCGTCGATGATCGCCTGCAGCCGTTGGGCCCAGCGATCCATTGCGGCGCGCTTTTCCTGATCTCGAGAGTGCCGATCATAAACTGTCGTCACGCCGCCCTCGGCATAATTCAAGAGCTTAGAAATCACGACCCGGTCGATGCCGAGCTTGGCGAGATTTGTCGCAGCGGTGCGGCGCAGATCGTGAATATGCCATTCGGCGATTTGCGCTTTCTCATCCAAGGCGCGCTTTCCGTGCGACCATCCTGAGAGGGGCCGCGTCCCGTCGGTCGAAAAGACGAAGTCGCCGAGCTTGGGGCATTCTTCGAGGATTGCCAGCGCAAGATCACTTAGCGGAATCTCATGCGCGCGATCGGCCTTTGTTCGCTCTCTCGGTAATATCCAAAGCCGTTGCGCCTGGTCGATCTCTCGCCACGTCATCTCGCCGCATTCCGTTCTGCGCTGGCCACAGGCCAGCATGAAACGGAACGCGCGACCGAACGCGCCAAGCTCACCGCATGCTTGCCAAATCGCGCGGATCTCCGAGTCAGTTAGCACGCGATCGCGTTTTACTTCGGCGGCCATAGGCTTCACGGCCGCCGCTGGCGATGCTTCAATGAGTTCCTCATCGGCGGCCCAGGAAAAGAGCGCCTTCAAGTAGGCTAGAAGCCTGTTACTGGCGATCGGCGCGGATTTTGTGAAATCCTGCGGATCGCCTCTTTCACGTCCGCGCGGCGAATATCGCGAACAGGCGTCGATTGCCACTCATGAAGCACATAGCGCTCGATCACCTTTTTGACTTCAGAGCCTGTGCGCAGCCGCGACAAACGTTCGGCGGCGTAATCCTCGAACACCGCGCCGAATGTGTCAGCGCGTCGGCGCTCCTCCGCCCGCCGCCGTTCCGCTTCCTTCACCTTTGGATCAATGCCGCGCGCGATATCCTCGCGCCAACTGCGGGCGACAACCCGAGCGTCGGCGAGCGATGTAGATGGGTAGTCCCCAATTCGCCGCGGCGCCGGGTTGTCGCTTCCAGGGAATCTGGTGACGAGAACGAACGCGCCCTTATTTTCTGGCGTACTTTTATCCGTGACACGGATGCCGAAGCCGGGAACCTGCGCGTCCCAGTAAATAGGCCGCCCACCCTTCTCGGCCGGCTTGATGGATTTCAAAAACTTGTCGGTGAAATCTCGTTTCATCGCCATGTCGCGCCCTCTGACTTCCAGTCACGTGACCACCCGTCCCTATTCTTGGACAACGCCGGGACAACAGAAATAGGTGGCAACGACCGATATCGCCTGATGGCACACGATATAGCGTTTTGGGAGAAGCGCAAGTAATACAGGGGATTTTCGAGCGAGCGAAGGTTCCCGTCATGGACATTCCCGGCAGCGTCTCAGTCATTCCGCGGCAGGTGATGGATGATCAGGAACCACGGGGTCGAATTCCGTCGAGATAACCAATAAACATCAAATACTTAAATCGATATATGAGCGCCGACAGCGAGCGGAAGCTCCTTCCGGACAACGCTTAGGACAACATCACCGAAATTTCGTTGCCCGGACATGAGCGCCGCCGCTGCGGCAAGCGGAAATCGGGAAATTGAGAAGGGGCCAAACCTATTCGCGTCAGAATATGGGCGGGACATTGCCGGATCGCGAATTGTCATCGCGGAGCCAAGAGCAGATATATGGAGCCAAGAGCAGATATATGCCAAGAGCAGATATATATTGTCGCCAGAACTTGTCTTAGCGTTCCGAAAGATGCTCCTTCGCATGTTGCCGCTCTTCACCCAGAAAATGCACAATCGCCTCCGCCGAAAGCTCTGGGGATCAGCGCTCTCCGCCATTCCCGCGCACTTTCGAGCCGAGGCGAAGCGCGATCGGACGATCGCCGCCGAGATTGCGTCATATGAAAAGACAGCCGGCTCTGCGCATGGCGCCGGGTCGCTTCCGCTTCGAACCCTGCTCCGCATCGAAAGCCTGCTGACCGCAGCTTCAATCAGTTCGGCCGAAACCGGCTGCGGCAAATCGACAATCTTCCTGTCTCGTATTTCGACGAAGCACAAGGTTTTCTGCTTTGACGACCGCAACGAGGGAGACGCCTCGAGCGTCGCCTATTTCATGAACTGCCCGGCGACTCGACAGGAAACAATCGAAACCGTGTTCGGGCCAACGCAACTAACGTTGCCGACCTACAAGGATCACGTCCCCTATGATCTCGTGCTGATCGACGGACCGCATGGCTTGTTCTTCTATGCGCACTTGAAGTCGGATGGCCTGCTCGTCATCGACGACATCCATATCCCGACCATCGGTCGTCTTGCGGACTTCATTTCCGAGGACCGCATGTTCGAAAAGATCGAGTTTATCGGTTCGACGGCAGTGTTTCGGCGGACCGACGCGCCCGTCTTCGACCCTCTCGGCGACGGCTGGTGGTCACAGGACTTCAATCGGCGGCGCGCCGATTTCGCCAAGGACATCCTCTTGCAGGACGGCAAACGCCGCGATCCGATCATCTTTGAAGGCAAATTCTGAATCACCCTTATTGCGAGTTTGAGAGGCCGCCGCCACAAATGTGAAACGGCCCGCCGCTGCATCCGCGCCGGCCGCTCTGGCATTATCACCACCCCATTCCCGACGCCCGTTACTCAAGCCAATTCGGGCGGACGTCATTGGGGCGAGCGCTGCATGCCGCGTACCTGAGTCGATGGCGAAGCGCCGGCACTTCAATGGCGCCTGGCAAGACTGAAACATCGACAATCGCCTTGTGGCCGCATTCGCACGTCGCCTCGATCGAGCGCATGCCGTTCTCGCGCATGTTCTCGAGCGTCACCGGGTGTAGCGGTTCGAAGGCATGGGGATGCTGGCGGAGGGCCCGACGCGCATTGGAGTTGACTGACCCAGAGATTTTGACAACAATTTTTGTTGTCGACGAAGTTGGCGCTGAAAAAATTTCAATAATTTGATCGGGTTGAGGAGTTTGGAGCATGATTACAGAATGGAATTTTGCGCGAAGCAGAGCATGGCTTGCAGGAGCATTAAGCGGAGGACTGACGCTTTTCAGTGCGACCGCGGTGCTGGCGACATCCCTGCTACTGCCCCCCGTTTATGACTGTGCCGCTCTCCCGACAACGACCGCCGCCACAGAGAAGGATCTGGCCGGCGTCGTGCGTTACGATGCCCTGGTGCCGTTTACAATCACGTCCCCCCTTGGGGATGTGGAATGCGCCGGAAATTTGCAGAACCGCATAGTAAAGTCGAAGCGAACAGGCCGCTACCACTTCTACTACCGCATCCGTGACACTTGGGGTAATGGGTCGATCATGTCGATTGACGCGTCTTCGTTCGATGGCCTAACGGTCCGTGTCGCCGACCGGATAGACGGGCTGGGCACGGTGCGAACGCATTTCGTCTGCAGGAGCCCATATGATCCGGTAGGCAACCCACATGGCCCGTTAAACACGGTACACTTTGGTGTGGACGCGTTTCTTGCAATGTATCCCATTGATTGCCACAAGCACCAAGAGTTGCATTTCCTCCTAATCAAGACAGAGGCAACAACAGCTCATGGCGGCGGTGTGACGCAAATTACCACGAGCAACGGAAACAAGGTCTCGGTACCCGCCGTCCAACCCTAACACAGAACTTGGTTCCGGCTTCCTGGGCCTTCGGGCTCGTGATGCGCGATTGTGCAAGGCCCCAGTAGGACGGTTGGCAACTCCGAAGCCAGCCGATCTGCGCTCGATTATGTTCCCACCCATGTGCAGACGCTTCACGCAGGCCTATTCATGGGAAAGTTCGAGCCTTCCTCGACCTGAAGGGGCCGGCGCAAAAACGCCCCGCCACTACATCCGCGCAGGCCGCTCTGGCATTGTCACCGCCTCATCCCCGGCGCCCGATATTCGAGCCAGTTCGGGCGGATGTCATTCGGGCGTGAGCCGCATTCGATGCATCTCAGCCGATGACGCAGCGCGGGCACTTCCATCAAGCCCAGGGTCATCCTCCTAGGCGCGCGTGGCAAATTCGGTCGCAAGTCATTGTCTTTGCCGCCGAGAAACATAGGTTTCACTACAAGCTCGGCATTCGTGCAGATTTCACCGTGCACAGGGAGGAAGTCCCATGCTGCTCAAATTGCTCCTCATTACGGCCCTAGGCGCCGCTGTCGCGGTTCCGAGTGCGGCTTTCGCTTGGCGTCATGGTTATTACGAAGTCGGTTATCGTCACGGATATGTTGACCATGGCTGGGGCTACCGTCATCCTTACGCCTGGCGCGGCTACGGGTACCATTGCTTCTACGACGGTACCGTAGGGATGGTACCAGTGTACGCTGGCAACGGCTACCCTGCTTACGGGTATGGCGGCTACGGCGCATACGGCGGCTGCTATGTTTGGGAAGGGTATCGGTGGCAATGGCGTTGCTGATGTAAGCAAGAAGCGATCGACGCGGCCGCCAACTGCAAGTAAGCGGTTTAACAAGCGCATCCAAACAAGCAAAACGCCCCGCCGTTACATCCACGGTCGGGGCGTCTGTTGCGTCTGGTCGAAACCGTCTGCTTCTTAATAAGATACAAGACCGATTCGCTTCATGCAATCATTACCGTCCGACGCGCCTTCGCGTTCCGAGGCCATCCGCAGGCTGATTGAAAAGGCGCAGGGCAAGAACGAAAGCCGATGAGCTGTTATCGTCGCCGCAGTTCTAACGGAGGGGAAAACCAGCCATGGGACCCACGAGCGAGAGGGAATTTTGAGCAATTACCGGGTCTGCAATTGGCGCAGCGATTGGAGCTTTAGTCGGCGCAATGTTCGATGTTATCGGGAGCGCGGTTGGCGCTTTCCTTGGATCCGTGATCGGGGGCGTAATCGGCCTGGCTAAAAACAAGCCATAAAACAAAGGCCCCCGACGTCGTCTTCATCGCCGAAAACGGCCGCGGCTCGGAAGGAATGACTTAGATCGTCCTGAGCTGATCCGCTGAAGATTTGCCGGTGCGGCTATCCTGGCCGATTTCGTAACTCACTTTTTGGCCTTCGCGCAGCTCGTGCAAGCCGGCGCGCTCGACGGCGCTGACGTGAACAAAAACATCCGGTCCGCCAGCATCCGGCTGGATGAAGCCGAAGCCCTTTTTAGAATTGAACCATTTTACGATTCCGGTCGCCATGTCGTTTCTCCACGAGATAGGATCCAGTTAGGCCGCGTCGGCGACGCTTTAACGAGCAGAATTGTTTTTATTGAGGCATAGCGCCACCGTCGCCGGAACCATCCGATGAACTTTTAGGTTTATTAAATCTGGCAGGGGCCAAAGACGCAACAGGGTATGGTTCCCTCGCCGGCGGGAGGGAGCGAGCAAGCATACAGCACCCAGGTCACTCCCTTCTGTATCTCTAGCTCATCCGCACGGGCGCCACCGCCGCGCGCCACTAACTGTCGACATCGCTGAATTCTCGGCCTTACGTGTCATCGTCATGGGAACTCTGCCGCCATAATGGCAAAAGAGCATGAACAGGCAGGTGGTGGTCCGGCCGGTTCGGTGCAGGGCTGAAAGCCACCGCCCGCACGCCGCATCCGTAGCCCGTTTAGCGCATCCAATGCGCTATTAGTGCCAGGACGACCAGCGCCGCACTTGTCCAAATGACTATCACGACAGTGCGTATTCGATGCGTCAACGTCCAAAAACTCATTTCAAGTCTTATCGCCACAACGATCGCCCAAAATTGGGACCCTTATTCATTGCCGACTCCGAGTTCGCTTTGGGGCAATTATAGCCGAGCCCTAACTCGTCAAGGCTGGCCGTCGGCGTCCCGTAAGGTTGTTCCGAAAACGGCGGAGGACCTGGCGTCCGGCTTAAAAAGAAGAAGGCGCGGTCTAAATAGTGCGGCGATGCGCTAGGCGTGGGCTGTTGAAGAAGAAAAAGAAGCACAGATGAACGCATTTCACGCGCGTTTAAAAGGCGTTTCAAAACGGGAGTTCGCGACAGGGCGCCTTGCGGTCGAATACGCCGCCGCGCAGGAACGGGGAGAGGTGGCCTCTGGCCGTCCGAAAAGTCTTCCAGAAGAGAATACTTTTCAGTCAACAGCCGCCGACATTGGCCTCACGCACAAAGACATATTCGACGCGCGCCAAATCCGCGACGCGGAAGATGCGCCAGAGCTACGGCTGTCAGCGGTGCGATTTCCGCGGCTTTATGGGAACCTCTGATAACTTTGGAAGTTTACCTCGTTGCTGGTGTCTCGTGGAGCGTGTCGATCGTTAACTAGTCTTCCCTTGTTTCTCCATTAAAGCGCCATTAACCAATTCGTTTTTGTGATTTGCATTTATCTATGAGCGTTTCAATGATAACGGCGATCGTCCTCAGTTCGCTCCTCGGTGCGGTGCTTGGCCTGTTCTTCAGGTGTCCTGTGCTTATTCCGGCGTTGGCGGCCGTTCTTACTGTTACTTGCGTGAATGGAATTGTGGACGGGCGCTCGCTCTGGTTTGTCGTCCTTTCGATGCTGCTCAGTGTAACGGCGCTTGAGGCGGGCTACGTCGGAGGCGCGGCAATTCAATCTTTTAGGATGCGCCGCGAGAGCCGTAACCGCAAGACGGAGACGCAACCTCGCCAACGCCCATGCGGCGCGCAGGAATGATGCAATGGCGAGCGCGATAAGTCTCATGCGCGTCCCGCGCCTCTCGCTTCCAACTCACGAATTCTGATTTCTAACGGCGTCGGCGAAGTCCTGCGTCGATTCTTCCATGCGGTCGCGCGGGAGGTGTGGATTGCGCAACGATAAGTCTTCAAACGTTGAACGCTTCACTTCCGCAAGCCCATCTTCCGCGGCCTCGCTCTGATTGCCGGCGATGGTCAACGCCATCTTATCAATCAGTGCGCCGCCTTCAGCAGTCATCGCGAAGGCGCGGGCGTTCGCATTGACGATCCGACGATGATCGAGCCGCTGGAAATAGCGAAGCCGTCTGCTTTGAGCCATGAGCGGACATTCGCGAAATTTCGTGTTACTCAAACTAGCTGGTCGCACCGCCGACGGGTTTTATGAATTACAATTGTTCATTGATCGTGCTCTCCTACTCTTCTGGCAACGAATTATCACAACAGCTAAATATCCGGCCACTTCTTTGTTCGCGCGATATAAATTTCTGATAAATTGAATTCAATTTTTTGTAATCCGGCCAAGCGATCAGGGCCAAACTGTCAATTTCACACAGCGAGATATATACATGTCGGATTCCCATAATGAAAAAGGTCAGTTTGAACTCGATCGCGAACGCTTGGAATTTGAACGAGAAAAATGGCGGGATGAAGCCGCCTTCAGAACTGTGGAGCAGAAGCGCTCTCGGTGGGCCAGCCCTCTTGTTGTTGCTATTTTTACGGCCGCATTGGCAGGGGTAGGAAATATCGTTTTTGCTTACATCAATGGAATTCAACAGAGAGAGTTAGAAAGGGAAAGTCCGAAGCGCAGCTTATTCTTGAAATGATAAAAACCGCAAATCCTGACAGCGCCGCGGTAAACCTCGGCTTTCTTGCAGACTTTGGTCTCTTATCGGACGACGCTCAAGTCAAGCGTATTCATAATTATCTGAAGGCGAGACCTGAAGGGAAGGGGCCATCATTGCCGGCGAATGCGTCAACAAAAGAGTACGACGACGCCTTGAAGGCGCTCAAGGGAAAAATCAAAGAGTTTAATGATAAAATGGACAGCAATATTGCGGCATATACGGAAGGTATCAAGGCTAACCCAAGTGCCTTCGCTATATGGCTCGTGGGCTTCAATATGCATACAAAAACGAATTTGATCATGCGATCGAAGACTTTAGCCAAGCCATAAATCTGAATCCGAAGTCTGCTAGTTCCTATATCAATCGAGGAACCGCTTATTTGAAAAAGCATGACTTTGATCGAGCTATCGCGGATTACAGTCAGGCCATCAAGCTCGACCGAGAGCCGTGCTTGCGCTTGCGAACCGCGCAAGTGCGTTTACGGTTAAACATGATTTCGAACATGCGATCGCAGACTACGGCGAGGTGATAAAGCTCGATCCACAGCCGGTCAGATATAACCAAAGAGGATTGGTGTATTTGGACACGGGGGACTTTAATCGGGGCAAAGCTGATTTCGAAAAGGCAATATCGCTCAACATTAAATTCGCAGAGGCACACGTGAAGTTCCGGGCGCGCGTATGCTCTCGCGGAGAATTACGACAAAGCGATTTCTGAGGGACCAGAGGCTATTAAGCTCAACCCTAAACTCGCTGACGCTTTCGCTCGGCGCGGTCGCGCTTATGCGATAGAGGAAAATTATGAAAAGGCCATGGTCGATTACGACGACGCCATAAAATTGAGTCCCCACAAGTGCATACGTAGTTATATGGCGTTACCTGATACAAGCGCGAGCAAAGAACAATGAATTTGCCACCCAAGAATTGGATATAAAGTCTAAGGCTCTTAACCAGACTTGGCCGTACCCAATCGTTGAATTGTATCTCGGCCGCAAGACATTTGAATCGTAAACTCGAGGCCGCTGACAGCCCGGATTTTAATCTGCGAGGCACAATTTTATATCGGCGAGTGGGATATGTTGCACGGAGATAATGTTGCAGCTGAAAAAAGTTTCAGGGCTGCGGAAACCACGTGCCGAAAATCATTGATCGAATATCAGTCCGCGCGCGCAGAATTACGTCGACTGGGGTTGCAAAGTAAGTAGTCGAGGCTCGGATGGAAGACGGAGTTGTCAAAATTCTTTAGCCTTTTGAATGTTTAGGTTGGTCATTTTTGTTCGTTCTCGAATGGCCGCTTTGGGTCATGAGCGGACGTGTGCCCGGACACTTCATGCCGGGGCCCTCAGGCAGTCTCGACAGTCGGTAACATCTGATATTAGAGCGCTTTTGATGGAGCGGATGAGAGCGTGAAAGCCACGATCGATCCATCGCGCCGTGCCTTATGCGGAAGTTGCGGTCCGGGTTTTTTCGGAACCATTGGCGATCCAGATCTATCTCATTTCCATTCGTGAGAGAGCTACGGCACCGCCCGCCTGGAAGCGACGGCACCGGCCACAGGTGCGCGTGCGACCCACGCGGCTGGACCCGTTTTTTCCCACGGTGAAACTGGGGCGCCCGCCCGCAACCACGAAGGGCGCAATCGCGCAGGGCTACCGGGCCCCGCGCGAATCTCGTTAAAGGCGATCAGCCAATTCGTCGGTCCCTGCCGATTGCCGCGTAGGCGCCCTTGCGTTCGCGCTTGCGGGCTTCGGCATTGGCGGGCGATGAATAGATTCGAGCAAAGCACTCGTCAGGTGACAAGAAAGGATTTTGGCGATTGAATTCCGCCGCCATCTGCCGCAATTCTTTCAAGCCATCGGTTTCGCCGATCACTGGTTCAAGAGATTGAACCGGAGGTACGCCTTCTCAATAGCTGTCCGGAATCCGTTGGCCCAGCGTTCTGCTTCCGCCAGCTGGCGGTTTTGGAGCGGCGTAAACTTTCGCGAAACGCCTTCTCGTTCGTCAGATTTCTTGGCTCATGTTTGCGAATTCGTCCGCTTTAAGTTCCAGCGCTTCGAGGAGCTTTGCGCCGGCTTCGATTTTTGCAGTCGTCATTGTTTGTCCCCTTCCTTCATTCCGCCGCTTGGCGACATGAGGCGCCGCCCAGCGGTCGATCTGCGATCGAGTAGTTCGATGCAACATCTGTGAAGTTCGTTCGTTCGCGCGGCGCGAGATGTTCAAGTTGCCAAAGCGACCCCATGACGGCTGATTTCAGCTGCGCGCTCGCCATGTGATTTCAGCTGCCAAATATTTGGATTCTGGCAACCGAGCGCATGTAGCGCGTCAAGGTCGCTTTGAACGCGGCCGATTTTCGACCACGACCCGCAACGCCTCATCAAGCTTCGCGCCCCGCTCCATTAGCTTGGTGGCGATCTCCAGCGCGCGCTCAGCTTTCGCCGCCATGCCCGCTAGCGCTTGCGTCGCGCTCGGCTTCGTTTCGACGCGACGTTGCGCTTCGTTCAACGCAGCCATGATGCACTCGCTCGGTTTGACGCTCGGCCCGCTCGCGATTTCATTTGGTGCGCGATTTTTTCCGCGACCTCATCGCGGTGTAGGCGGAAAACGAAATGTCTTATTCGCTCGGTTCGTATCGCCGGTGTGCGGCTTCGCGATCGCAAAGCCGTTGTTCAGATCCGTGTGCGTTCTGCATGCTTCGTCGAGTGTCATTTGATTTCGCGTCAGTTAACAGGTTCTGCGTCGATAACGCGGCCCTCAATCGTCCTTGTCGGCGTTGATATTCGTCTTCGTTCATTTGGCGGTTCAACTCAAGCAAAGAGATCGGAAGCGACGCAACGGCGACGCCGCACATGCCCAATAGATCCAAACCTCGTTGTGGCATGTCACAGCTTCCTTATCGAAAAGCGCTGTTGCGCGGGTCCGCGTAAGCGGCCGCCTGCGCCGACGTGTCGCTAGCGAATGGGTTTCGGCCCGGCCGCAAAAGGGCCGGCACGACCGAGGATCGGCAGGACAATGACCGGCGAGACAATCGGAATCGTCAGAGGCCGCTCGCTCGCCATCGCAACAGCGCCCGCGACAGCATTAGCGATGTCGTCGTGTTGG
Organism: uncultured Alphaproteobacteria bacterium; assembly: GCA_963811555.1. Taxonomy (GTDB): domain Bacteria; phylum Pseudomonadota; class Alphaproteobacteria; order Rhizobiales; family Beijerinckiaceae; genus Methylosinus. The sequence continues at coordinate 99,407 of CAWESG010000024.1, forward strand.
CCTTGCGCATGGTCGATTGAGTCACGCCCGCCGCGCGCCGTACGGCGCTCCAATCCACAAAGCTGAGCGGTCAGTCGTTTGTTGTCCAAGAGGTCAAGCCGCCGCGAATTGAGCAAAGGCAACAGTGCGAAATAGAGCTCGCTGCGATTCTTGTCGGCCGGTAGGTATTCGATCCGTACTTTCGGAAAGCCTCTCGTGGCCATTCGCCGCCATAGCGATCGCCACGAATTGAGAGGACCCGATACGATTTGAAGAACGCCGCCATTTCAGCCGTCACCGCCTCCGGGCTGAATGGCGGCTTGTGCTCGCGGACGGCGTCGAGAACAATCACATCATTCTCGCGATGAGCAATCGCCGCCGTCATACTGTCGCTGCTGCCGCCGCTCGGATCGACGAAGCCAAAATAGGCGATGTCCGACAGAGGCGCGCGTTCGAAACATCCCGACGTCACGCAGGCGTCAACGACCTCGCGCGAGACAAACGCCGCGATATCATTTCGCCATTGTCCGAGATATTCGGCCGCCGCGGCCTCAGGGTCCGCCTCGAGCGCCCGGTCGACAATCTTCTGCGGAAGGCTTGGGTTGAAGTCGCGGCTCGCGCCCTGCGCAACCAATATCAACGGATCGCCCTGCGGTCCGAAGTGTTTTCGATAGAGTTCCCATGTCTCGCCGCGCTTTGCATAGGGAGAGCTGATCATAATCAGTGGGCCGCCGGTCGTCGCAAGAGACGGTCGCACGGCATTCAGGATCTCGCTGTCGGCATTGCGGGATGTCTCCTCGGAATACCAAAAACAAGTTTCGTCAGCCAGAACGGCCAGCGCAGTGACGCCGCGCAGTCCGCGGAACGAAGCGGGCCGGACTTCTATCGAGACGCCGTTGGACAAGGTGAGCGAGTTGGCCGTGCGATTGACCACCATGCTCTTCAGCGCCGCGACGGTTTCGAAGACGGCGACGATGTAGCCGAAGACGACCTGCGCTTGCTTTTGATTTTGCGCCAGGCAAAGCACCAACGGCTTCTCGCCGGGAACCACCTTGCCCGTATGGTCGCATAGGGCCGCGATAAAGGCGGCTAGGACGCTCATGGCGCGGCTTTTGCCGCCTCTGCGTCCGACGATAGCAATGAAGATTTCGATGAGCTGCAGCGGCTCGGCGTCGCGATGGGTGAGGGTCTGGAAGACGCGGAGCTCATCCGTCGTTAGCGGCTCGCCGAGAATGGCCAGAAGCATGACCTTCCAGGCGGCCCAGGAGTCGCCGGAGAGAAGCGGCCCAAACAGGTGCTCGTCCTCTAAGGCGGCGCGACATGGTGACGAGCGGTTTCACGCGCCGGTGCCTCCGCGGTGACGTGCAACGATCGCCTCGAGCGAGGGCGATGTATCCTTCTTCGTCACAGCCGAGCGCGACCTGAGTTCGGCCTCGCGGCGCATGATCATGTTCGATAAACGAACGCTATCTTCACGGCCCTTGAGCGAGCCGCGCATGGACTTGACTTGGGCCAGCTCCAACGAAATGCGCAGACCGGCCAACTCGCGAAGCCGTGTTAGCTCGGCGTCCCCGTATTCTTCAATCAGCTCCGCAATCACGGCCGCGTAACGCTTGCCCTCCTGCGAGCGCAAGTCGAGACCAGGTAGAGCCAAATTCGCTCTACGAAGTGCATGCGTCGGGCGACCGAATTCGCGCTTTTTCTTGGGCGGCGGCTTGATTGAGGTTTGCGCGACTTCGAGCACGAAATTCCCCGGTTGTTGTCCTAGCGTTGTCCTATGTGTCATGAAATTCGATTTAAACGCAAGCCGCTCATTCAGTATCAGTTGATATCATTGCTATTTATGTCTATCGCAGTCGGCCGATATCACGTGATTAGAGTCCACATGCTCTGTGCGCCGAACCTCTTCCGATGGCATGAATTGGGGCGCAGCGGGCCGCCACTCGAGGACGACTGGCCAGAAAAAATCGGAGGACTTTGCGTTTTCGCGGCACTGGGCCTTTTCACTCTTCAACGTGGCGGCCAGTGCCCTTTCACCCCTGGGCTACAGTCTCGCCGGCACTGTGGCGACAGACCACTGGAAGAGCGGGCGCAGACCCATTGCTGGCGTCGGTGCGTGGGTGACGCTTGTGACGGGTCGTCCCATATAGACCGTTCGCGCGCGCGCGTGACGCCGACTATCTGTTTTCGCGTCACAAGCGTCGCCTGTTCTTGATTCCAATAGGGCTCGGCGTTTGTTTGAGCGAGCCGAAGTCCGGCAAATCCACGACCGTAATTCCTGCGTTCTGGCTGATACCCCCGGCTTTCCAGTGCCTGCGCAAATCTCTCTGGGAACCGACATATTCGCCAGCCCGTTCGGCCCAGGCGGACCAAGAGGCGAAGAGGTCGCTTGATTGTTCCCGGGCATTAGGGTGGTGTTCGCATTTGCGTGTATCCACGCAGCGATCGCGTCTTCGTCGTCCAGGTAAGCCGCCGTCGCGTCTATGACGGCTTGCGGCGGTTTGAGGCCGCCGCGCTGCCAGTCCACACATCCATCGATCATCCATTGAAAATGGCGGGCCATTCGCTTTTTAGCTTTTCGGTCAGTTCCACGTCGCGCTCGGCTTCGGGAATGGTGACCGCAAAGGGGATTAGGTGAAACCTGCGCCGGATCGCTTCATCGACACAGCGCAAGCGATGGTTGTCATTGCCGGCGATTAAAAGTTTGAACTGGGGCATATAGTCGAAGAAATCTTGCCGCATAAATCGCGCTGACACCGTGTCGCCGCCCGTCAACTGCTTGATCCGGATTTAGCCCAGCGGCGACCTTCTTCGGTTTCGACCGCGGTGAGGCGAGCGCCACCCCGCAGGCCCGCAAGGTCGGTCCGATGTCGATCGCGATTGCTGCCGTGAACGTTTCGACCGGGGCTGTTTTCTGGTAATCGCCGATGATCCCCGAAACGGTCGAGAGCAACACGCTCTTGCCGTTTGCGCCGGTCCCATAAGCGAAGAAAAGCGCATGCTCGCGGGTCAAACCTGTGAGCGCGTAACCGAGTACGCGGCGGAGGTAGCCTTGCAGTTCTGCGTCGCCGGCCGTGATGGTGTCGAGGAATTGGAGAAACCGCGGGCAGTCGCGGCCGGGTCCGAAGCCTGCGATTTTTGTAATATGGTCCTCGGGTCGCGCTGGGCGGGATTTGCCTGTGCGAAGGTCAATGACGCCGGGTGGCGTGTTAAACAACCACGGATCGCTGTCCCATTGGTCGACGGTCGCCGCGAGGCGGCGATCGGCTTTGGCAAGGCGTTCGATTGCGGCGACGGTTTTAGCGCTGGCGATGATAGATGCGATTTTCGCCTTATTGCATCCGCGGCCGCCTCTCGACATATCTCGCGCGCAAGGTCGAACGCCTTCATCGTGTCGTCAAATTTCCAATGCGTGCCTGTCCACGAAGCCATCGACCCCATGCGGCGACATAGCGGAGGTCATCGGCATGACGTTCGGCGAAGCGGAGGGCGAGCGCTTCATCGCTAAATGCCGGCGCTTGCATCTCTTGGCGGGAGCGTCCGTCAACTCTCACTGGTGGCCTGGAAAGATGTTCGATTGGACTTGATTGGTCTGCTTGAGCGGGCGGTTTTGAGAGATGCGCGTTCATGGGACGCCCTCCGCATTTCGCAGCTCATTTACGGAGCGCATGATTTCCTTGCCGACCAGGCGAATTTGGTCCAGATGAACTCGCGCGAGATTGTCATTCCCGCGGTAGACGGCTTCTCGCGTCGAGGCCGCCAGGCTTTCGAAATCGCTGAGCAGCTCGAGCAAATATTGGCGAATGAGCGGCGCAGAGAGCGCGGTTCGATTGGAGTCGTATGCAGTGGAGCCGCTGCGCACGTTTTTGTGATTTGCGGGGGCGCTCATCGTGCGCCCCCCGCTGTATCAATGATCCTAAGCCCGTTCCCTGCAGCCACAGGGGCGGGCTTTCGTTTTTCGAAAGCCATGAATTTTTCTCCATCTCGGGGGATGCGGCGTCATCACGACGCTGCGGGCCTAAAACCCATGTGATTCATTGCGCGGCCCGAATTTCGGTCTTCCTCGCGACCGGGCGCGCCGCAATCCATGCGTCGACCTCAAACTCCAGCCAGGCTCGGCTATTGGGCGTGATCAGACGCCCGCGCGGGGAATCCCTGCAAGTCGATCAGCCTCTTCAATGTCATTCGCGAATTCACGACGCCTTTGGCGACAAGGTCTGGATATCGGATCAGTTTCATTTTTGCCTCACCTGCGCTCGCCGCCTATCGGCAAGCTCTCGTGAGACACGATGGATTATGTATCCAAAAACTAGGACCCCGGCACGTTGGGAATTTTAGCGACGTAAAGGGGAACGACGCGGTCAGGGTTTTCGCAATACTCGCTGAGGTCCCTCCCTTCTTCGCCACTGGAAATCTCGAATAAGATTGATGCAAGTCCAAAAAGCGGGCCATCTTTAGATTGCCTAGGGCGGCGCGGGGAGAAGTCTGCCAAAAGATTCCGAGCCTGCAGCGCGCACGTGAATTTTATCGCGCTCCAGGGACGAGCCCCCGGAGGCGTTTCAACTGTCTCGATCAGGAATTCGCACGTTTCAATAAGTCGACCGAGATCATCGGCAAATCGATCGTCGTCGACCGGGCCAACCGCTCCGGGCAATCCGCGGAAGTTAGACCTCGCGTGCTTTTGTGCAATTTCGCTAACGCGCTTTTTGTTTTCTTGAGCGCGTCAGTAAAGGCTTTGACACGTTTCTTAAACTCGCTGGGCCTCGGAGCTTCATCGATAACACGCACCCTATCAATGATTTTCAACGCCTCTTGAATCTCCAAGCGGCAGGCATCCTTCCTTTCTTCAGGCGGGTCAATTTCCGCCAACGAAAGATTGATCAGTTCGTCTCTCGAGCAACGCGGCGCCATGCTCACGCTGTCGCCGTTGCGAGTGGAACAACATTTCCGCCATCGGTCCCGTCGATGATTGCCTTCAGACGCTGTCCCCAACGCTCCATTGCCGCACGCTTCTCGGGATCTCGCGAATGTCGATCATAAATTCCGGTGACGCCGACCTCGGAATGATTGAGGAGCTTAGATATGACGATCCGATCGACGCCAATCTTGGCGAGGTTCGTCGCAGCGGTGCGGCGCAAATCGTGGATGTGCCAGTCATCGATTTTAGCTTTCTCATCCAAGGCGCGCTTTCCGTGTGACCATCCAGAAACGGGCCGCGTCCCGTCGGTCGAAAAGACGAACTCGCCGAGCTTGGGGCATTCTTCCAGGATTGCCAGCGCAAGATCATTTAGCGGAATCTCATGCGCGCGATCGGCCTTTGTTCGCTCTCTCGGTAATATCCAAAGCCGATGCGCCAGGTCGATCTCGCGCCTGACCATTTCGCCGACTTCCGTCCTGCGCTGCCCGGTCGCTAGCATGAGCCGAAAGGCGCGACCAAACGCGCCCAGCTCGCCGCAGGCTTCCCAAATGGCGCGGATTTCCGAGTCGGTTAGGACGCGGTCGCGTTTAACTTCGGCGGCGAGAGGTTTCACGGGCGCGGCGGGCGATGTTTCGATCAATTCTTCGTCCGCAGCCCAGTCGAAGAATGTCTTGAGATAGGCGAGCGTCCTATTGCTGGCGATCGGCGCGGATTTGTGAATCTCGCGAACGAGGTCTTTTACGTCGGTGCGCCTAATCTCTCGAATTGGCGTCGCCTGCCACTTCCGAAGCGCATATCGTTCAACCGCCTTTTTGACTTCGCCGCCGGTTCGCAGCCGCGAAAGTCGCTCCGAGTCGTAAGCCTCGAACGCAGCGCCAAATGTATCGGCGCGCCTTCGATCTTCCTCCCGCCGGCGTTCCGCTTCCTTGACCTTCGGATCGACCCCGCGCGCAATATCGTCGCGCCATTCGCGGGCGACACCCCGAGCGGCTGCGAGCGATGTGGCGGGATAGTCTCCGATCCGACGGGGGGCGGGGTTGTCGCTTCCAGGGAATCTGGTGACGAGAACGAACGCGCCGATGTTTTCCCTTGTGCTTTTATCCGTGACACGGATGCCGAAGCCGGGAACTTGCGCATCCCAGTAAATAGGCCGCCTACCCTTCTCGGCCGGCTTGATGGATTTCAAAAACCTATCCGTAAAATCTCGTTTCGCCGCCACGTCTGGCCCTCTGACTTCCAGTCACGTGACCACCCGTCCCTATTCTTGGACAACGCCGGGACAACAGAAATAGGCGGCAACGACCGATATCGCACGAGAGCACACGATATAGCGATTTAGGAAAAGCGTAAGTGATACAGGGGATTTTCGAGCTAGCGTGATAGCGATTGTTATCCGGCGAGACAACGCGGCAGGTGATGGACGATCAGGCGACGACTTCGGTGTGCGGCGCTTTGGGGAACGCGGCCGGCGTCTCCTGCCGCTAGCCCAGCGCGATGAAAGCGCGCCGAACGCGCTTTCATCAGTATTAGGTCGGCGACGCCGGCGCCGCATAGGAATGCGGTTGATCGCATTCCGTCGTCGCATCGATCATTCGATGATCGATGCGACCACGCCGGCGCCGACGGTTCGACCGCCTTCGCGAATGGCGAAGCGCAGCTTCTCCTCCATGGCGATCGGCACGATCAGCACCACGTCCATCGTCACATTGTCGCCCGGCATCACCATCTCCACGCCCTCCGGCAGCGTGACGATTCCCGTCACATCCGTCGTGCGGAAGTAGAATTGCGGACGATAATTGGTGAAGAACGGCGTATGGCGGCCGCCCTCTTCCTTCGTCAGAATGTAAGCCTCGGCCTTGAACTTCGTGTGCGGCTTCACCGAACCCGGCTTGCACAGAACCTGACCGCGCTCCACATCCTCGCGCTTCGTGCCGCGCAGCAGGCAGCCGACGTTGTCGCCCGCCTCGCCCTGATCGAGCAGCTTGCGGAACATCTCGACGCCCGTCACCGTCGTCTTGGTCGTCGGACGAATGCCGACGATCTCGACTTCCTCGCCGACCTTCACGATCCCGCGCTCGATGCGGCCCGTCACCACCGTGCCGCGGCCCGAAATCGAGAACACGTCCTCGACCGGCATCAGGAACGGCTGATCCTTCGGGCGCTCCGGCTGCGGAATGTAGCGGTCCACTTCCGCCATCAGCTTCAGGATCGCGTCATGGCCGATCTCGGGGTTCTTGCCCTCGAGAGCGCACAGCGCCGAGCCCTTCACGATCGGAATGTCGTCGCCCGGAAACTCATATTTCGACAGCAGCTCGCGAACCTCTAACTCCACGAGCTCCAAAAGCTCCGGATCGTCGACCATGTCGACCTTGTTCAAAAACACCACCAGCGCCGGAACGCCGACCTGGCGCGCCAGAAGAATATGCTCGCGCGTCTGCGGCATCGGGCCGTCGGCGGCGGAGACCACGAGAATCGCGCCGTCCATCTGCGCCGCGCCGGTGATCATGTTCTTCACATAGTCCGCATGGCCGGGGCAATCGACGTGGGCATAGTGACGGTTGGCCGTCTCATATTCCACATGCGCCGTCGAAATCGTGATGCCGCGCGCCTTCTCCTCGGGAGCCTTGTCGATCTGGTCATAGGCCGTGAACGTCGCGCCGCCCGTCTCCGCCAAAACCTTGGTGATCGCCGCCGTCAGCGACGTCTTCCCATGGTCGACGTGACCAATCGTCCCGATGTTGCAATGCGGCTTCGTGCGTGAGAACTTTTCCTTGGCCATGGTCCCCGTTCCGAATGGTCGCGAGTCCATCGCCCGCGCGGGGCGAGGCTTTAAGGCTATTGTGGGGATTGTTCAAGAGGCGGGCTACTACGGGACCGTCAGTCGGACGCCGAACGAACGCATTCCCGCCTCTCGCCATGGCTCTTGCGAAACGCCCTGGACATCGAAACGCCTCAGTGCTCCTGACATCCCGACTTGCACTGCACTTCGGTGACGACGGGCTCCGTCTCGCCAACCGTGTTGACGTCGATCACGAGCTTCTTGCGCTTCCAGCGGAAAATACAATTGGCGTTCGCCCGTTCCCGCGCAAGCGACCGTTTCCGGCCGTCCCTCACAGCGAACGTCTCCCTTTTGGCACACAAAGCCCGCTTCGGGCTCGTGAACCGGCTTCCATCCTTGCTTCACCAGGAGCTTACGCGCCTTCGCGTAGGGCTCATTTTTAGGGAATTCCGGAGGCTTCGAAGCGGCGCCGATCGCAATCGACGTCGCAGCCAAAAAAATCGTCGCCGCAAACAATGTTCTCATATCGCTCTCTCCCAAATTAATTCCGAAACGCGCGTCTAAAGTGACATGCTCTTCTAATGTTGCGCGCGGACACTATCACAGTAACGCACAAATACGAATCCTGATCTCTCGCGGTAACTGTCGTTTGACGCAACGTGACCGCGGTTCGCTACCGGGGCGCGACGCGGTAATCCTCCTTGCCCTCGCCGCGCAAAAGAGTGATCGTCGTTTCCTTGCCCTTAGCGTCGGTCCATTTCGCGTTGCACAGCTTTGGACCGCACAAGACTTCAGGAAATCGATATAGTGGCCTCTGAGAATTGTCTCGCAATCCATATCGAGTGTCTGGTTTCCAGCCCTCTGCGAGCAGCGCGCTTCGAAGGTCTCGATAAGTTTCGAATTGAGATGTTTGGGAATCCTGCGCGCCGGACGGCGTAGAGATCGCACAAAAAATACAGCTAAAAGAAACGAACGGCGCCAGCCAGCTACGACGTCGTGCAGTCATGCTTCAATCCTCTCTCATTCGCTCACTCTGCGTATCACGCATATATCGCTATACGGCAGCGAGATCCCGATCCTTGAACTTCCCGTGTAGCGTTTCACCGATAGACACTGAAATCCGGGCGTCGATCAAAACGAAAATCGTCTTCTTCAGCCATGGTCCCCAATGTCGGTCACGCCTCGTGGACGATCTCGCCGCCAACCACTGTCAGCTTCACGACGCCCTGCATTCGCGCTTCGTCGAATGGCGTGTTCTTGCAACGCGACAGCAACTTCGCGCCACTGACGACGAAAGGCTCTTCCGGATCGAAACAAATGATGTCGGCGGGCGCGCCTTTTTGCAGACGCCCCTGCCCCAACCCCAACAGCTCTGCCGGCCGCGCAGACATCGCCCGCAGAAGCGTCGTGAGCGGCACATCGCCGGAATGAACCAGGCGAAGGCCGGCGGCCAGCATGGTTTCGAGACCGACGGCGCCATATTCGGCTTCCGCAAACGGCACGCGCTTCGTCTCGACGTCTTGCGGATTATGGTCGGAGACGATCACATCGATCAAACCGGACGCCACCGCCGCGACCAGCGCTTTTCGCTCGTCTTCATGCCGAAGCGGCGGGCGCAGCTTCAAGAAGGTGCGGTAATCGCCGATGTCGTTTTCATTGAGCGTCAGATGATTGATCGACGTTCCGCAGGTGACCGGCAATCTATTCGCCTTGGCGTCGGCGATGGCGTCGAGCGACGCCGCCGTCGTGACGATCGCGGCGTGATACCGCGCTCCCGTCAGCGCTACGAGTCGCAGGTCGCGATCGATGACGATCGTTTCCGCCTCGCGCGGAACGCCGGGGAGACCCAGCCGCTGCGCGAATTCGCTCTCGTTCATCACGCCTTCCGCGACGAGTTCCTCATCTTGCGTGAAATGCACGACAAGCGCATCGAAATCGCGCGCATAGGTGAGCGCTCTGCGCATGACGAGCGCATTTCTCACGGACCGCGCTCCGTCCGAAAAGGCGATCGCTCCAGCCTGTCGCAACAGACCGAATTCGGAAATCTCCCGGCCCTCGCATCCGCGCGTCAGCGCCGCCATCGGCAGCACGCGCACCCGCCCCGTGTCGCGCGCGCGGCGAAGGACGAAATCCACCACGGCTGGATCATCGACGGCGGGCGAGGTTTCTGGCGAGGAGATGATCGTCGTGACGCCGCCGACCGCAGCGGACGCCGTGGCCGTCGCGATGGTTTCGCGATGCTCCGCGCCGGGTTCGCCGACGAAGGCCTGCATGTCGATGAGGCCGGGCGCGACAACGTCGCCGCGGCAATCGATGATGCGCGCGCCCTCCGGCGCACTGTCGCGCGTCACTGTCTGGCCGAGGTCGGCGATCCGGCCGTCCAGAATGAGGGCGCCTCCCCGCAACTCGACGCCGAAACCTGGATCGACAAGGCGGGCGTTAAGCAAAAGCAGCGGCGAAGGCGTCGGCATGACGACTGCTTAGGATATTTTGCGGCTTAAGGGAATGCGACGGAGAAACGACGGCGGAGAGACGCTCTGCGTGATCTCTGTTCTTCCGTCAGCGCATCGCGACGGGCGTCTTGGATTGAGACGGCGTCGGCTCCGTGCTCGCGAAGCGCACCACCACGTCGGCCCCATCCGTGGGCGGCGACGCCAATCGGGCGCGAAAGGCGATCGTTTCCCCCGCCTCCAGCCGCGATTTTGGGGCGGGCGTCGTCCAGGCATATTTGTTCTGGCCGTTCTCGCCGCGCACGGTGAGCGCCACCGGAGGCACGCGATTGGCTTCCCGCCTCAAATTGACGATCTCGCCTTCGATCGTCAGCACCTTGCGCGCCCCGTCGAGCACGAGTTGAGACTTCAGGGACCGTAGCTCCAAACCGGCGAGATTGACCGGCAATCCTGCTGCGGAATAGATCGTGGCGGCGGCCGGCGCGAGGCGAACGATTTTTTCACGCAACCCGATCAACGCCATGACGGCGATGATGACGGAGATAATCGTGACGATGATCGGCAGTCGGCCCCGCGACGGGACAGGCTCCTCCGACACGCGGCTACGACGGGGGTCGCGCCATAATTCGTCGTAGAAGGCGCTTCGCGCATATTCGCTCGTCGCCTCGGCGGCAATGTCCAAACCCTGACCTTTCGCAAGATCAAGGCGATTGTCGAAATTTTGGTGAGGCATGGCCGTCGTCCGGGGCGCTCGCGGCGCAAAATAACGCCTTCACTCTTCATTAGGGGCAATTATGGTTAACGAGCCGTGAACTGCTAAGGTCTTTGCGCTCTTTATTGCGATTCCCGCCGCCGATCGGGTGCGGGACGAAATTTTCCCGGAGCCCTTGGTGCTACGCTTCGAAAACGTCGGTTTACGCTACGGGATGGAAGCCGAGACGCTGCGCGACCTCAACTTCGAGATTGCGCCGCAGTCGTTCCAGTTCCTCACCGGTCCTTCCGGCGCGGGCAAGACGTCGTTGCTGAAGCTCATTTTGCTTGCGCTCAAGCCGACGCGCGGATTGATACATATTTTCGGAGAAGACGCTACGCGGCTCGACAAGGACGCGATCACCGGCATGCGCCGGCGCATCGGGGTCGTATTTCAGGACTTCCGCCTTCTCGACCATCTGACGCTCTACGACAATGTCGCCCTGCCGCTGCGCGTGCTGGGGCGCGAGGAGACGAGTTATCGCGCGGAAGTGACCGAGTTGTTGCGCTGGGTCGGTCTCGACGAGCGCATTCATTGCCTGCCGACCGTGCTTTCGGGCGGCGAGAAACAACGCGCCGCAATTGCGCGCGCGCTGATCGCGCGGCCTGAGCTGCTGCTTGCCGACGAGCCCACAGGCAACGTCGATCCAACGCTCGCGCGGCGGCTTTTGCGTCTGTTCATCGAACTGCACAAATCCGGCACATCGGTCATCATCGCCACCCATGATCTCACTTTGATGGATCAATTCGACAGCGCTCGCCGACTTGTCCTCGCGAATGGACGGCTTCATGTCTTCGAATGACGCGCCGAAATTGAAGTCGAGCGTGCGCCTGCCTTTCCGCATGGGGCTTGTGCACGAGGAATCCCCCGACGCTGATGACGTCGTGCGCAGCGCCCCCCTCGTGCCGACAGATTCGGTCGCCGGGCGCTCGCTCGTGATCGTCATCGCCATCATGACGTTTCTGGCGGCGCTCGCGGCCGGCGCCGCATTGCTCGTCGCCGACGCCAGCGTCGACTGGACGCGAGAAATCGCGCGCGAAGCCACGGTGCAATTGCGCCCGACGCCGGGTCGCAACATGGAGGCGGACGCCGCCAAAGCGGCCGAGATTCTGCGTGGGACTGCCGGGATCGGAGACGTGCGCGTCTATTCGCGGGAAGAGTCGGAAGCGCTGGTCGCCCCATGGCTCGGGCAAGGCCTCGATTTGAGCGAATTGCCGACCCCGCGCATGATTGTCGTCAAACTTGACCCCGAGCAGCGCGCCGATCTCGACGACTTGCGACGCGTCCTGCAAAAGGCCTTGCCCAACGCCGCGCTCGACGATCATCGGCTGTGGGTGCAGCGACTTGGCGCCATGGCGCGCACCGCCGTCGCGGTCGCGGTGTTGATCTTCGTTCTCATCGTCGCCGCAATGGCGCTCGCCGTCGCCTTTGCGACCCGCGCGGCGATGGCGGGGAATCGCGAAATTATCGAGGTGCTGCATATTGTGGGCGCGTCTGATCGATTCATCGCCCGCGAATTCCAGCGCCGTTTTTTGGCGCTTGGCCTGCGCGGCGGCTTGCTCGGCGGCGGCGCGGCAATCTTGTTCTTCGTCGGAGCTGGCCTCCTCTCGAAAAGCTGGACGGCGACGCCCGGCGGCGACCAGATCGAAGCGCTGTTTGGCGCGTTTTCGCTTGGCCCAAACGGAATAGCGATCGTGTTCGTCTTGTCGGCGGCCATCGCCATCTTACCTGGCTACATGTCGCAAGCGATTGTGTTTCGACATTTGCGTCGGCTGCATTGAGCTTACCGGGCGCATATGCGTAAGGGTCTGTTTCATGACGCCCTATGCCGCCTTCAAGGTCGTTCACATCCTTGGCGTCGTGTTATTCCTCGGCAACATCATCGTAACGGCCGTGTGGAAGGTTTTCGCTGACAGGACGGGCGAACCGCGCATCGTCGCTTACGCGCAACGCCTTGTGACCGTGACCGACTGGGTCTTTACCGCCGGCGGCGTGGTCCTCATTGTCGTTGGCGGCTACGGCATGGTCTTTTCCGCTGGCTTGAACCTATCGCAGTCCTGGCTCGTTTGGGGACAGGCTCTGTTCTTCGCATCCGGCGTCATCTGGGTGTTGATCTTGATCCCGGCTCAAATCGCTCAGGCTCGGCAAGCCCGCATATTTGCAGACGGCGGCTCCATTCCTGACAGCTATTGGCGCCTCAGTCGACGCTGGTTGATCTGGGGAATCATCGCTACGGCGCTTCCGCTCGCGACGATTTATGTGATGGTTTTTAAACCCTAGGTTGGCGTCGGCTCATTACATCCTTTAAGTGGCCTAAGTTTATCGTCTATTGTTCTCGATCGTTCCTGAAACGGAGAATCAAAGCGCGTGCGCGGGGAAGTCGAACCATCGGAGCAAAGGGAACTCTTCGGGTGGCGGCTGATCGCCCTCGCGGTCTTCTGCACGCTCGCTTTTTTCGGCTCCGCCCTTGCCGCCGGCTTCATCGGCTTTGCAATGTCGCTTGTGCGCGCTGAAACAACGCTGCAGGTGCAGGCGGAAGGAGTCGTCGCTCTGACGGGCGGTTCTGATCGCGTCATCGAGGCGGCGGGCCTGCTGGCGCGCGGACAGGCGCGTCGATTGCTCATTACCGGCGTCAATCGCTCGACCCATGGTCCCGATCTCGCGAAATTATTGCCGATGTCGCGTGATCTTTTCGCGTGCTGCGTCGATCTTGGCTACAAAGCCCTCGACACTGCCGGAAACGCAATCGAGACGCGAGATTGGGCCAGGACGCATGGCGTCAAAGAATCGCTGATCGTCGTGACGTCCAATTATCACATGCCGCGTGCGCTGGTGGAGTTGTCCGCGGCGCTCCCTGGCGTGACTCTCTATCCGTTTCCGGTCGTCAGCGATCAGATCCACGTCGAGGACTGGCCACAAAACCCCCGCGTGACAAGGCTGATCGCCGGAGAATATCTCAAATATCTGCTGGCGCTTGCTCGAACGACCGTCATGGGGGCTCCCGAGGAGCCTCCGACCCAGGAGGCCGACAGGACGCCATGAGGGGTTGCCGGTCCACGAGCCAGACGCAGCGATCTCACTTGTTTTCCTGCGGCGCCTTGTCTTAAGAAACCCGTGACGTCTTAAACCGCGCCACACGCCAGGCTTTTCCGCCATGCTCCTTCTGCGTTCGCTCGTCTTTCAGATCGCGTTCTTTGTGAACGTATTCTTCTGGATGCTCGTCTGGCTGCCGGGTCTGCCGATGCGACGGCAGGTTTCGCTCGAACTTGGGCGGACCTGGGGGCGCACGTCTCTCTGGCTACTGGATAAGATCTGCGGCGCGAAGGTTGAGTATCGCGGACTGGAGAACATTCCGCCGGGACCTGTCATCGTCGCCTGTAAGCATCAATCAATATGGGAGACGTTTGTTCTGCCCATCAAATTTCCGGACTTTTCATTCATTTTGAAACATGAATTGATCTGGCTTCCATTCTTCGGATGGTATCTTCTCTCCGCCGAACAAATCGCCATCGATCGCGCCAAAGGCGGCAAGCTCTTGCCGCAGATCATCAACAAGGTGAAGGCGCTTTTCGCACAAAAGCGGCAGTTGTTCATTTTTCCGGAAGGCACGCGTAGACCAATCGGCGCCCCGCCTGAATATAAGTTCGGCGTTGCGCATATTTATCGCGAAACAGGCGCTCCCTGTTTGCCGGTTGCGCTGAATTCCGGATTGTTTTGGGCGCGCCGCTCCGTTCTTGTGCATCCCGGCACGATCGTCATCGAATTTCTTCCCGTCATCCCGCCTGGATTGGAAGCGCGCGAATTTTTCACGCGGCTTCAGGACGTCATGGAGTCGGCGACGGAAAAACTGATCGACGAGGCGATTGCGAAGGACCCGTCCCTCGCTCACATCGTAGACGCCAATCGCGGCGACGCCGGCGCATCGGCGGGAAAACGGCGTCCACTCGCCAGTGACGAAAACGGCGCCTGACGATTCTTATTCCGTCTTCACCATCCCGACGCTGACGACGCAATCGGCAGAGCGACCGCGCTGGAGCGAATGAGCGGATATTCCGCCTCGACGATGTAGGGACCGCCGCCGACAGAATCGCGAGACGAATACAACACGAAGCGCTCGGCCTCGAAACGTAAAGGCGGAAAGTAGCCGCGCGTCCCAAGATAAGCGGCGACCGAGCCGGGCTGCGCGCCCCGCAACCGCGCCAAGGTCACATGCGGAGAATATTTACGTGCCTCGGGCGGCGCGCCAATCCTCCGCAGCAATCGCTCCTGCTCCGCCTGGAGTTCGATAAGCGAGGGTTCCGGACGCGCACGCGCGACAATGGCGCGCGGCTTGTCGTTGCCGAAGAAATCGAGCGTCTCAAGAGCGACGGTAAAAGCCGAGCGCCTGACTGCGGAAAGCGTCAGCGCGACGTCATGCGCCCTGGCGACGTCGATATCGCCGATGAAGCGCAAGGTGATGTGGTAATTCTCGGGGTCGATCCAACGCGCGCCTTGGAGGCCGCCGCGCAAGCGCGCCAAGCTCTCTCCGACGGACGCGGGAATTTCGAGGGCCGTGAATAATCTAGGCATGGCCTCCTCCCCTTCTAAACGCGAATGAAAGGCGTGATCGCTACTGCGTCGCGCGCTTCTTATCGCGGCCTCCGCGCATGGCGTCGAGAGTCGTTTCGACGAGAGGCGCTAATCTTGCAACAATATAATCGACGCCCGCCGGATTTGGATGCAGCCCGTCCGGCAGGGCAAGGTTCGGATTGCCCGCAACTCCGTCAAGGATGGATGGAAGGAACGGGAGCGAATATTTTTTCGCGAGAGACGGATGAATAGCGTCGAAGGCGCGCTTATACGCCTTGCCAAAATTGGCGTTCGCCTCCACTCCCGCCAGAAGGACCCGCGCGCCTTTGTGTCGCGATATGGCGATCATTTTTTCGAGGTTCTTCCTCGTCGTCTCGGTGTCGACGCCCGTCAGCATGTCATTTGCGCCGAGTTCGAGAATCACAAGATCCGCCCCATCCTCCAGCGCATAATCGATCCGCGCAAGTCCGCCGTCCGTCCTGTCGCCGGAAATGCCCGCATTGACGACGGCCGCGTCATAGCCATCTGCGCGAAGACGCTGCTCCAGAACCGCGGGAAGCGCCTTGTCGGCGGATAATCCGAGGCCGGCCGTGAGGCTGTCGCCCAGCGCCACGATGCGAATGGGCTCTGCGGCTGCGCCGAAGGCGAACGCAACCCCAAGCAACGCGACCATGCCGCCTTGGAAGACGCGCTCAATCGCGCCATAACACATCCTCCAAGGCGCCCTCCCCCAGCCAGCACAGGCCAATCTCTTGCGCAAACCCGTCATCGAACTCATGAACGTCGACCTCACATTGGGAACCGGCGCCGCGCGGGTGCATGTGCTGAAGAACATCAGCTTGAGCATAGCACGAGGCGAAGCGGTTGGCCTGATTGGACCCTCGGGTTCGGGAAAATCCACACTTTTGATGACGCTCGCCGGTCTCGAACGCCCAGACAGGGGAAGAGTTCTGGTCGACGATTGTGACATGAGCGCGCTGGATGAAGACTCGCTTGCGCGATTCCGAGGTCAGAAGATAGGGGTCGTGTTCCAGTCTTTCCAGTTGATCCCAACCATGACGGCGCTGGAGAACGTCGCCGCGCCGCTTGAGTTGGCTGGGCGCGCCGACGCATTCGAGCGCGCCTCGGCGGAACTCGAGACGGTGGGCCTCGGCGATCGATTGTCCCATTATCCGGCGCAACTCTCGGGCGGCGAACAGCAGCGCGTCGCCTTGGCGCGAGCGCTGGCGCCTGACCCGGTCATCTTGGCGGCCGACGAACCGACGGGCAATCTCAACTCCGAAACAGGCGCCGCGATCATTGATCTGATCCTCGCGCAAAAATCCAAACGCAACGCCACGCTCGTTCTCGTCACGCATGACGCCAGCCTCGCCGCACGCTGCGATCGCACCATGCGATTGCGATCCGGGAGCATCGTGAGCGTCGAACTGGACGACGCATGATCGCTCTGCTTCGTTTGACGCAGCGTCTCCCGATCGCCCTGCGTTACGCCTTGCGCGACCTCATCGGCGATCCACGCGGATTTGGCGTCTTCATCGCCTGCATCATCGTCGGCGTCGCCGCAATTTCCGGCGTGAGCGGACTTTCCCATTCGTTAGCGGGGGGATTGGCGCGCGAGGGACGCGTCATTCTCGGCGGCGACATTTCCTTCAGCCTCGTGCATCGCCTCTTGGATGCGCAGGAGCGCGCCTTCCTGGAAAAGCGCGGGCGCTTGTCCGAAATCGCGCTCATGCGAGGCATGGCGCGTCGCGCCGACGACGAAGCGGCGCTGATCGAGATCAAGGCCGTCGATCCCGCGACCTATCCGTCCTTCGGCGAAGTGACGCTCGATCCGGCGCAATCGTTGAGCGACGCCTTGCGCGAGCGAGACGGGCTGCCCGGGCTCGTCTGCGACGCCACGCTGCTCGCGCGGCTCGACGTCAAGATCGGCGATGTTCTGACAATCGGCGACTCCCGCTTCCAGCTGCGCGCCGCCCTCGTGAATGAGCCCGACAAACTGGCGGGCGGATTCGGCTATGGACCGCGCGTGATGATGAGCTTGGCGGCGCTGCACGCGACCGGCCTCACGCAGGAAGGTTCGATCGTGCGTTATCTCGCGCGCGTCGCAGTGCGCGGCCGCGACGCCATCGCGAGCGATCAGGAAGTCACGCGCGTCGCTCAGGATGCTCAAGCGGCCTTTCCGCTCGCGGGCTGGGAAGTTCGCAAGCGGGACGCCGTGTCGCCGCAGTTCTCGCGCAATCTCGATCGCTTCACGCAATTCCTGACGCTTGTCGCTCTCACGGCGCTCGTTGCGGGGGGCGCTGGCGTGGCGAACGCCGTCACCGGCTATGTGGCGCGCAAGCGCCAGACCTTCGCGATCATGAAGGCGCTGGGCGCGCCCGGAAGTCGCGTCTTCGCGATTGCATTGACGCAGACGTTGGCGGTGGCCGCGCTCGCCATCGTCATCGGCCTTGCTCTCGGCGCGGCGCTGCCTTTCGCAGCCGCGGCGACGCTCCAACGGCTCACGGATCTGCCGGTGGTCGCGAGTTTCGATCCGATCGGAACCGCAGTCGGCGCGCTTTACGGACTGCTCGTGACGCTGATGTTTGCGCTGGCGCCGCTTGGACGCGCTCACAGCGCGCCTGTCGCAACGCTGCTCCGAGACGAAATCGACCCATCGCATGAAACCCCGCTCCATCGTTATCGCGTCGGCGCCGCCCTCGCCGCGATGGCTTTGATCGGCGTCGTGATGGCGTCATCGACGGATAAAAAGATCGCGGCCTCCTATCTCGCGGCCACCGTCGGGGCGTTTCTGTTGCTGCGCGGCGTCGCGGCTCTGGTCGTCAGACTGACGCGCGCCCTGCCCCGCGCCCATTGGGCGCAACTGCGCCTCGCGCTGGCCAATATTGCGCGCCCTCACAGCCTGACGGCGGCGCTCATCGTCTCTATCGGCGTGACGCAGACATTGCTCGTTGCTCTCGCATTGGTCGAAGGCGCCATTCATGCGGAGTTCGAACGCTCGGACAGCCGCAAGACTCCCAATTTCTTCTTCATCGACGCGCCCAAAGCGCAAGCGGCGGAATTCCAGACCTTCCTTGAAGAACGAGCGCCCGGCGCGCAAATCGAGCATGTCCCGATGATGCGTGGACGCATCGTCGCCGTGAAAGGCGTGCGCGCCGAAAAACTGCGCCCGAGGGAAGACTCCGCCTGGGTGCTGGAAGGAGACCGTGGCGTCACATTCTCCGACGCTCTTCCCGCCGGCTCGCAGCTCATCGAGGGCGAATGGTGGAAAAAGGACCAGAAAGGGCCGCCGCTTGTCTCGGTCGAATCCAGAATCGCGGAGGGCCTCGACGTGAAAATCGGCGACGAGATTACCGTCAATGTTCTTGGACGCGACGTCACCGCGCGGGTCGCAAATCTCCGTCGCGTCGACTGGCGCAGTTTCGGCATTAATTTCGTACTCGTGTTTTCGCCCGCGACATTCAAGAACGCGCCCTATTCGGAGCTCTTCACAATCTCCTACGGCGCAAAGGACGACGCGGCCCGGGATGCGCGCTTGACGCGAGACGTCGCGAAGCGTTTTCCGTCGATTGCGGCAATACGGGTGAAGGACGCGCTCGACGCCGTCGATAAAATCGCCTCCCAACTTGCTCTCGCGGCGCGAACGGCGGCGGGCGTCGCAATTCTGACGGCGGTATTGGCGCTCGCGAGCGCGGTGGCGGCGGGGCAAGAGGCGCGGCTCCATGACGCGGTGGTGCTGAAGACCCTCGGAGCCACCCGTCCATGGCTCGCCGGGGCGTATTCGCTCGAATTTGCGCTGTTGGGGACCGTCGCCTGTCTCTTTTCGCTGCTGGCGGGAAGCTTGGCCGCTTACCTGCTCATCGAAAATCTCATGAAAATGGATTTCGTCTTTCTTCCCGGCCCCGTGTTCGCGACGGCGCTGGGAGCGCTTGTTTTCACCATATTGCTTGGGCTCGCAGGAACCTGGCGCGTGCTCGGCCAAAGGCCTGGACCTGCTCTGCGGAGGCTTTAAGCCGCCTTAAATCGCCCCAAACCCTTGCTCCCGCAGCCGGACCGGCCTAAAAGCCTGCTGACGCCGGCCTGGGACAGGCTGCGCGGCGCGTTTGTGCGCCTCATGAACATCAACAGACGGCGGCAAATGCCCCAAGAACTGCCCGAACGGAAGAAATCGGCCTTGCCGGACAAGAGCGTATTCTCCTGGACGAACATCGGCATTTCCGTCGGTGGCGGCTTTGCGTCCGCGGCCGTCTTCGCCGTGTTGACCAAAGCCACATTCGCAGGCTTGGTCCTTGCGCATTTTGCGCCGCTTCCGCTCATGATCGTCGCGCTCGGGTTTGGTCTGCGCCATGGCGTGACGGCGGCGCTCATCGCCACGGCCTTGCTGTCGGTATGGCCGCACCCCCAGTTTGGCTTCGCCTATGCGGCTCTGATCGGCATCCCGGCGCTTCTCGCCTGTTGGGTGGCTTACGGCGCCCCCTGGCGTGGACGCGATCTTGTCACGAACCATTTGCCGAGCTGGGCGACGATCGCTGCGGCCGCCGCGCTCGCGATTGCGATTTCCGTCGTCCTCGCCGCCCTTGCAGCGATCCACGGCAGTCTCGATGAAGCGATGAATCCCTTGCAGGCGCGCGCCTATCTGCTGATCGAGCGGGCGATCAGCTCGCAGGATTTGACCCCGGAGATGAAACAGCGGCTGGACGTCAAACAGATTTCCAGCGCGATCACTCACGCTTTTCCGGCGATGGTCGCCGCCTACACGCTTCTCGTTCAGTCGCTCAATCTTTGGGGCGCCGGTCGCCTGACGCAGATATCCGGCAGGCTGGCGCGTCCATGGCCCGACATTGCGATCGAATACACTGTGCCTCGCGCCGTCAATGCGGCTTTGCTCGTCGGACTCGCATTGACGTTTATCGACGGGCTCGGCGGCGCGATCGGATTGGTGCTCGCCTTGACCTCCGGCTTGCTTCTGGCGTTTCAGGGACTGGCCGTGACGCATGTCGCCTTGCGCGGGTCGCGGCTCAGCACAGTCGCGCTGGCGCTCATTTATCTCGTTCTTGGAGTGGTCGGCTGGCCGATCATCTTCTTCACGCTCATTGGCGTTCTCGACGCCATTTTCTCTTTTCGCACACGCATTGTTGCGGGACGCGACAAGATCAACGGACGGGGAGCGGCCTGACGCTCCGACAATGCAAATGAAGGACTGGAGATAGGATCATGGAAGTCATTTTGCTCGAGCGCGTGTCGAAACTCGGCCAGATGGGCGACACAGTGCGCGTTCGCGACGGGTACGCCCGCAATTTTCTGCTTGCCCGCGGCAAGGCTTTGCGCGCGACAGAAAACAACAAGAAGCATTTCGAGACGCAGCGCGCTCAAATCGAGGCGCGCAACCTCGCCGCCAAGGGCGAGGCGCAAGCGGTTGCCGAAAAGCTCGAAGGCCAGACCTTCGTGATCATCCGTCAGGCGGGCGAAAGCGGCCACCTCTACGGCTCGGTCGCCACTCGGGACATCGCCGAAGCCGCGACGGCCGCCGGCTTCACCGTCGCGCGCGACCAGATTGTGCTGCTGCACCCGATCAAGGCGCTCGGACTGCATAACGTTCCGGTGCATTTGCACCCGGAAGTCGAAGTGAAGGTCATCGTGAACGTCGCCCGTTCGCCCGAAGAAGCCGAGCGCCAGGCGAAGGGCGAGACCATCACTCAACGTGAAGAGACGACGATGGACGACCTTGGTCTTGAGATCGGCGCGGCTCTTGCGGAAGCCGGCCCCAACGCCGAGCTCTGAGGCGAAGACGGCGGGCGCTTCGAAGCGCTGCAATCAATTAAAAAACGCGCGGCCGCCTGCCGCGCGTTTTTTTGTGCGATCCGACGTAAATTCCATCAATATTGCAACATTCGGGCAGCTGATTCGCGATCGCGCTTGATGGATTCCAACTGCGCCCTTTTTGCAAGCGACATCGCTGGCGGCGGGGCAGTTTCTTTCGGCTATGTGGAAAAGACTCACAATCGCCTTAAATGGCGCCAGACGGGTTGATCGAGGGCTTTTCCGGATTGTCGGCCGCGGCGTGATCGTGCAACAGTAAGACGTTCTCGAGTGCTTTTCGCGTTCTGTCCGAAGCGTCGACGACATAAGCACGACAAGAAGACCTATAAACATGCCAGCAATCGATCAATTGCCGGGCCGGCGCAGCTTACAGGTTGCGCTGCCGGACGCGCCCGCCTATCGCACGCCGCCTCATAACATCGACGCCGAACAGGCGCTGCTCGGCGCCATTCTCGTCAATAATGACGCATATGACCGCGTGTCGGATTTTCTTCGGCCCGAGCATTTCTCCGAGGAATTGCACCGCCGCATTTATGGCGTCTGCTCGCAGCTCATACGGGCCGGGAAACTCGCAACCGTCGTGACGCTGAAGACCTTCCTCGAGCCCGAAATCAAGGACATTCAACTGCCGGCCGGCGTCACGGCGCAGGCCTATCTTGCGCGGCTTGCGGCGGAAGCGACGACCATCATCAACGCCGAGGATTATGGCCGGACGGTGCATGATCTCGCGATGCGCCGCGAACTCATCGTCATCGGCGAGGACGTGGTCAATACCGCCTACGACTCGCCGATCGACTCAAGTCCGCGACAGCAGATTGAAGAAGCGGAGCGCAAGCTTTACGCAGTCGCCGAAACCGGACGTTACGACGGCGGGTTTCAAAGATTTTCGGACGCGCTGACCGTCGCCATCGATATGGCGAACAGCGCTTATATGCGCGACGGCCATCTCTCCGGCATGGCGACGGGGCTGATCGATCTCGACGAGAAGATGGGCGGGCTGCAAAAGTCCGATCTCATCATCGTCGCCGGACGCCCCGGCATGGGCAAGACGGCGCTCGCCACCAATATCGCCTTCAACATCGCGAAGGCCTACCAGTTCGAAGTTGAGCCCGACGGCTCGCACAAGACGATCAATGGCGGGATCGTCGGCTTTTTCTCGCTCGAAATGTCGGCGGAACAATTGGCGACGCGCGTCATCGCCGAGCAATCCGGCGTGCCGAGTTACAAAATCCGACGCGGCGACATTAACGAAGACGACTTCCGCCGCATCACCGACGCCGCGCGCGAGATGCAAAGCATCCCCTTCTTCATCGATCAGAGCGGCGGCATCTCGATTGCGCAATTGACGGCGCGGGCGCGCCGTTTGAAACGCCAGCGCGGCCTGGACTTGCTGGTGGTGGACTATTTGCAATTGCTCGCGGGTTCACGCGCCCGCAGCGAAAATCGCGTTCAGGAGCTCACCGAAATCACGACGGGCCTCAAAGCTTTGGCCAAAGAGCTGAACGTGCCGATCATGGCGCTCTCGCAGCTCTCGCGTCAGGTGGAAAATCGCGACGACAAACGGCCGCAACTCTCCGACCTTCGCGAGTCCGGTTCGATCGAACAGGACGCCGACGTCGTGATTTTCGTTTATCGCGAGGAATATTATTTGCGCAATCGCGAGCCGCGCGAAGGCACGGAAGAACACATCAAATGGATGAGCGACATGGAGAACGCGCATGGCCGCGCCGAAGCGATCCTCGGCAAACAGCGACATGGTCCAACCGGAATGGTTCAGCTCGCCTTCGAGGCGGAAGTGACGCGCTTCTCGAATTTGGCGGAAGAGGACAAGCTGCCCGCGAGGATTTGACGGTTACCGCAGCGCAATGAGTGCTTGCGGCTTCCAGCTCACGCCGGATCGTTTGCCTGCGCAAATCCGCCGTTCTTCTCCAGCGCGGTGAGCGCATCTTTAAGGAGCGCGCGGATGTTTGCGGCGCTGACTTTGTCCAATGCGCTCGGGTCGAGGTAAAAATCGAGACCCGTCATATGCGCGCTGAAAATCTCGACCATGGCGCCGCTTGCATCGAGCATTCCCTTCACCTCGTAAGGAATGACGTCCCTGCTGATGCCCTTCATGCTGATGCTGGGAAGCGGCTGGGCGGCGACGATATCGCGAACGAGCGCATAAGTTTCGTAACTGATGACGACATTTCCCGGCTCGGCGATCGATTGCAGTCGCGCAGCAAGATTGGCTTCGGCGCCGATGATTGTGTAGTCCATGCGATCGGCGCTGCCGAAATTTCCGACGTTGCAAAACCCCGTATTAATGCCCATGCGCACGCGGAAGGGGTGTTCGACGCCAGCCTTGCGCCATTTCATATTCAATTCGGCCAGCCGCCGCTGCATGTCGAAAGCCATGCGCAGGCAAGCCTTAGCGTCTTCCGCCTCGCCATTCGTTTCCGGATCGCCAAAAAATATCAGGATCGCGTCGCCGACAAATTTGTCGATCGTGCCCCCATGGCGCAGCGCGATGATGGACATTTCGGTGAAATATTCATTGAGCAAATGGGTGATCTGCTCCGGCTGCAGCCGTTCGGTCGTCGCGGTAAAATCCTTAATGTCGGAAAAGAAGATGGTGAGCTTTTTGCGTTCGGTATGGATGATCACATCCTTCTCGCCGCTGAAAATGCTCTTGTAGACCTGCGGGGCCAAGTAGCGGGATATTTTGATCGACAGCGTCGCGAGAAATTCGTTGTTCGTTTCCAGCTCCCCATTGATGCCCTGGATAAGCTTGGCCTGACGTCTCTGGAGCGTGATGAAGGTTATGCCCGTCGCCGCAACGATGATGAAGTAGACCAGCAAATATTTGAGCGCGAAAACATTGGTGGCGACCGGCTGAGTAATACTGACCTCCTGGAGGCCGCGCACGTCTCCAACCTTCCAGTCGTGTTTGGGACTCTCGGGATGCGCATTGTGGCAGGTGACGCAGGCTTCGCCCATGATCACGGGCGCCGCGAGGCGCACCCGGTCGGAGAAAACGTCTCTCGACACTTCCGTCACCGGCTGGTCCGACTTGGCTCGAAGCGTCTTCAACGCGGTTGATTCGAATTTGTCGAGCGGATGCGCGGGCCGGTTCTTGAACGGAAAGTCTGAGACGAAACGATAGCTGATATTCTGCTGCTGCTCGCCGATGACCCGACCTAGTTCGAGCGACAATGTCGCCGGAATGGGAATGGCGCCGGGGATCGACTCATAATTGTGAACAACCTTTGTCGAGCCCGGCGACCCCAACACGCGACGGACGACCGAATTGGCGTAGTAACTGCGGACGCTCGTTATGACTGAGTTGAGATCGCGCGCTTGTCTTAGAAGAGCCGCCTCCGTCGTATTATGGAGATCCAGCCAGACTGCGATGGGAAGGCCGATAAGAAGCAATGCGACGAGTATAAGCAGAATAATGCCGCGCGAATTCATTTTGAGGCCCGTCAGATTTGCGTTGCCGCATCTTCTGCGAGGCCGCCCGTATTGGCAAGTATTGGTCTAATAATTCTCCAAGAATGCGATTTCCCCTAAAAGACCTGTCTTTTCATGCCGGGAGCAAGGGCAAGGAGCGGGTTTGACGCTTCCTGAAGCCAAAAAGAAGAACTCCGCCGCTTGGAGCGGCGGAGTTCCCTCAACAAGGCGCAGACGCTTAGATATGCGTCCGACGCTGTTTCCTTTAGTCCATACGGCCGACAGTCCACGAGCCGTTCGTTCGATCATAGCGATAGCCAACGGCGTTCTTCAGCGTGTCCTTCGTGGCGTTGATGGTGAGCCACGTCTTGCCATTTCGCTGCGACGAATAGACGGAGCTGAAAGGAATGGCGACGTCCTTCTCGCCCATTCCCAGGAAGCCGCCGACCGAAACGATGACCGCATGAATCTTACCGCTCTTGTCGACCAGCATATCCTTGATTTCGCCGATCTTGTTTTCAGACGGGTCGTAGACGTTCTTGTCCTGCCAATTCGTAATGGCCATCGCGTCCGACGGCATCGTGTCCATTGGACGCGCGGCTTCGTAATTCATGGCGCCGGTTGTGCCAGCGGAATTGGGAGACATCGTGCCGGTTGATTTCTCGGCATAGGCCGCGCCCGCCGCCATGACCGTCACCGCAAACGCAATTCCTAAAGGTTTCAACATGTTTCGCTCCGTCCCTTGTGATTTTGTGTGAAGGCGAAGATTCGCCTCTTTCACGACGGGCTAAAAACTGTCGAGCGCACGCGTTGTTCCAAGCGTGACTGTCCCTCGAGATAATGCTTAACGTTGCAGGCGCAACTTGAAGCGCGTCACCTTGGCGTCACGACCCAGTAATCGAGATCAAGCAATACGGATGGATCAGGCTTCCCATCCGCTCCATTGAGAGGGAATTCAGCGCAAGGCTTGTCCTTCGTCGCGACAAGACGCAAACGCAGCGCGCCAATATCGTTTCGGCCGGGGATTTCGGCCTTGTCGAGCACCTCACTCCAGGCAAACACAGTCCCGCCGGCGAACAAAGGATTGACATGTCGTCCGCCATTGACGGCTGCGATATGAAACGCGTTTTCGAGACCATTGAAAGACAGCGCGCGCGCAAGCGAAATCACATGCCCGCCGTAGATGATGCGCTTACCGAAGCGCCCTTGCGCCTCGTAGAACTGATTGAAGTGAACCTTCGAATTATTCTGATAGAGGCGCGTCGCCATCTGATGCTCGGCCTCTTCGACCGTCATGCCGTCGATGTGATCGATTTTCTCGCCCTTCTCATAGTCCGCCCAAAAATACGGCGAGCCGGCGAGCGCCTTGTCATAGGCGGCGACATTGATCGGCGGCACGGCGCGGCCAAGTTCGGTCGGCGCGACAGCCTTCGGCAGATCGGGCACGACGTCGGGACCGACGGGCGCGTTCTTGTCGCGTTTGCGCACCATCACCCAGCGGGCATATTCGAGGACCGTTTCGCCGCGCTGGTTCCTGCCCGTGGAGCGCACATAAACGACGCCGGTTTCTTTGTTCGAGTTTTCCTTCAGTCCGATGACTTCCGATGTCGCGGAGAGCGTGTCGCCGGGATAAACCGGCGCGATGAATTTGAAATCGGCATAGCCGAGATTGGCGATCGCGTTGAGCGACACGTCCGGCACGGTTTTTCCGAGCACGAGATGGAACACCAACAAGTCGTCGATCGGCGCTTCTTTATAGCCGATGGCCTGCGCAAAAGCCGTGGACGACTGCACGGCGAAGCGCGGCAGGTAAAGCGCCGTGTAAAGCGAAGCGTCGCCATGCGACACTGTGCGCGGCGCCGCGTGGCGAATGACTTGCCCGATCTTAAAGTCCTCAAAGAAATTGCCGATATTCGACTTTCCGCTGTTCGTAGGCTTCGTCATGCTTCAACCGTGGTTTGGCGCCAGCGTCTTCGCCAGCGCGTCGATGAGGCGGGCGCAATCGCCCGCAATGGAGAGTTTCTTGATGCGGGCCGTGTGACCGGAAACGATCGACACGGAGCTGCGAGGGACCTGTAAAACCTTTGCGACGAGCTCGATCAAGGCCTGATTGGCGCGTCCGTCTTCCGGCGCCGCGCGAACTCGGGCCTTGATGACCGCACGTCCATCGGCGAGCGCCTCGACGCCTTCCATCGCGTCGCGTCCGCCTTTGGGCGTCAGTCGCAGCCACAAGACGATCCCGCCCTCCTCGCGAAGGACCGCAGAGCCCCAATCGGCCGGATTAGCCGAGGACAACTCCGCCCATCATGCTGCGGCTGATCAGATCCTTCAGAAACGACAGCGCCAGAAGCAGGATAACGGGCGAGATGTCGAGGCCGCCAAAGCTCGGCAAGATGTTGCGGATAGGCCGCAGGACAGGCTCGGTGAGGGCGTTCAGGGCCTTCCACAAGGAATAGACGGCCTGGGATCGCGTATTCACGACGTCGAAGGCGATGAGCCAGGACATCACCGCCATGGCGATGACGATCCACCAATAAAGATCGATAATCGTGAGAAGGAGATTGACAATTGCGTATTGCATCGCGCCCTTCCGGCCGTTGAACGTGCTGGCGCTTCTCTAGCCCTCCTGCCTGTGCGCCGCAATCCCAAAAGGCTCAGGCGCCGGTCGATCGCGGCCTCCCCAGCCGCTGAAACGAGGCCAAACCGACGCGAGAAGCAATTGACACTCCGCAAAGCGGCGTGTACCCAGCGCGCCGGAGCGGGGCTGTAGCTCAGATGGGAGAGCGCTGCAATCGCACTGCAGAGGTCGGGGGTTCGAATCCCCCCAGCTCCACCAAGTAAAATCAGACGCTTAGTCTGATCGCCCCTCCCCTGAAATCCGATCTGTCACACCGCTGTCACAGCGACAGACAGACGATGGCGACTTTCAGAAAAAGAGGAACGAAATGGCAGGCGCAGATTCGGCTTCAGGGTCATGCGCCGCTTAGCCGGACTTTCACATTGAAGAGCGACGCCGAACTTTGGGCGCGTCAAACTGAAGCCGCCATTGAGCGGGGCGATGACCAAGGGCCAAGGATCGAACTCCGGGCCAAAACCCTCATGGAACTTCTTGATCGTTATGAGCGGACGATCACACCCATCAAGAAAGGCCATGCGTCAGAGGTATATCGACTGAGGGTTCTTTGCCGCCACCGCATAGCTGGACTTTCGCTCAACAAGATCACCCCTTCTATGGTCGCCGCCTATCGTGATGATCGGCTAAAGTTGGTCTCCCCCTCCTCCGTGCGTCGTGAATTGGCGGTGCTTCAGCATTGTTTGGAGATTGCCCGTAGAGAATGGGGTATCGCCCTTCCCAAAAATCCCGTGGCGGAAATCAATAAGCCCTCTCAAGGAGTAGCGAGAGAGCGACGAATTACAGCAGAGGAATTGCGTCGTCTTCGCAACGCCCTCGCCAAAAGTCGGAATCAACTGCTCACCAACATCGTCCATTTCGCCATTCACACCGGAATGCGTCGGAGTGAAGTTTTGTCGTTTCGCTGGTGCGACATCAATTTTACGGAGTCCACTGTCTACCTCACTGACACGAAGAACGGCCATCCCCGCACAGTCCCACTGAGCCGTTTGGCGTTAGATGCATTGCCAGCAAAACCCAGTGGAGCAAAGACCGACGACATCGTGTTTCCACTATCACCAAACGCTATACGGCTTGCATGGGAGCGATTAAAGCGCAGAGCAAAGATCAAAGACCTCCATTTCCACGATCTTCGCCATGAGGCCATCAGCCGGTTCATCGAGATGGGCCTATCGGTCCCTGAGGTCAGCTTGATCAGCGGCCATAAAGATGTGCGGATGCTTTTCCGGTATACGCATTTGAAAGCTGAAAAGGTGGCTGAGAAACTGCAGAATTGCATCAGGAACCCGCCTCAACTCTAAGGCCACGCTATTGCGCCTACTCCTCTACCGGCTCGGCAGTCGATACAAGCTCGTGTTCCGAGCCGGTCTCCACAAGCTGAGCATCCTGATAGTCCTTCAGCGTCTGGCCCGTTGAGGCTATTTTCCATGCAGTCCGGCCATTCGAGTTTCGATTGAATATGACAGCCGCCGCTGCGCTGGGGCTAGGAAACTGAACGTCCGATGAGAACTCCAGCACGCTTGGATCAGGCGTCGGCCTTAGTCGGCCTTCACTGATCAGTGAGTCCCGCAAAGCTTGATAGGTATTAGACACGAACTCGCTTTTGGCTACGGCTGTTGAACCTCTCAGCACCGTTACCTCGCCATCTTGCTCAACGGCCCTCGCCTCAATGTTGTGCTTCTTGCTGACCAGCACGAGTTCTAGGGCCGATGTCCGTGGCAAACTGGATTGAGCCACATCGCCTTTCGACAAAACAGCCTTCGGACGCAGAAAATCAAAACCAACCACGGGCAGGATGATCTGCATTTGCGATAGAAAATACTCCATGTCGGCAACATCCGACTTTGGCAGAAGTTTGGAACTAGGTTCATTCCCATTTGCGAGATTGGCCCGGTCGCCTTCTCTGACAAGTTCGACAATGCGGCTTTCTAGGTAACGAACGTGCGCTTTCGTAAGATTTTGGTCCTTTGAAGTTACGACACACACATGCTCCCAAAACTCTTTCCTTGGGTCTTTAGCGTGCATACGCAATCTGTCAGCGACACTATCGCCTTCCCCCACGTAGATACTAATCAGCGATCTGAGGTGAGCCTTGGCTTCTTTGTCTCCCCTGCCTTCGTCCCACTCACAAAGAGACCCATCACGGATCGTTTGCATGTGAATGGTGAAGCCCTCCGCTTGTAAGTAAGCGTAAAACGGAGACCCCTTGAACAGGTAGGTGCAGACAATCACCTTCTCAAAGCAGGTGAGGAACTCCGAGGGAAACTCCCACAGAAGCATCTGATCCTTAATGCAGACAATGCTCCCTGTGTCACAGAGCTTCTTTATGTCAGAAAACTTACCCTCATAGTTAGGGTGAGACTCATAGTTCCAACATAGGCGTCTAGTCTTATTATCGACATAGACCATACCTGTATCAAACAGGAGCTTACGGTCCTTCTTAGTCAGACCATCGAACATCTCAACACAGTCGAGGACTTCATCGATGATAAGGGTGTAGTTCTGCTGTTTGAGCTTCTCGTGGACGTTCCGGTTGAGCATCCTGAAGAGGGCATGAGTAGTGACAATGTTCTCACCATCCTCCACCAACTTTTCGAGGTGATACAGCTTGCGTCCATGAACAGGTTGAGGGTTCATGAACCTCAGGTCGGGACATGCATGCGTGAGGCGGTCAACCTCACTTAGGAGAGGAACTACCACTAGGAACTTATCATGTTTATGCTCGTGGTTAGCGAATGACTCAGCAACATTTTTAGTGTGCTGAGCGTTGATCATGTTGATGACATAGGTGGTCTTACCCGACCCCATGATGGAGTCGAGGACTGTTATACTCGTCATGTGGGAGTAGTCCTTTAGGATGTTTTGGATGTCTGTTTAGACACTCGCTCTAACCCCCTCTCTCTTCTAAGAGACGAGTTAGAAACGAGTCTGTAAAACAGTTGGTTAAGACAGCTAGCGCCGAGTTTTTCGAATTGCATTTTTCGGCATGACGCAAAGGCTGCGCTGTCAGGTCTCGCCTTTGAGTTTGCTGACATGTTTGATTGATTACGTTTCGTCTTTCGACAGATCGAAAACAGCCATGTGAGCTTTTGACCTTAGCCCATTCCTGATGACGCTAAGCTGCCTTGCTTAGAAGCTTGTCTGAGGCGTCTACTCGATGTTCTGAATTCTCGTCTCAGCAAGTGTCGATCTCGGCTTAAATTTTACTTTCAATCAAAGTCTCAGTCATAGTCTTAGTCGCGCTCTTAACATTATGTGTGTTGGTAGCTCTCCCCGCAAAAACGAATGGAAGCGCCTAGGTTTGACCGGCAAGATGCTCGATGTGGGGAAATGTATGTTAGTGGGCAACCATTCCCACCGCCTCTCGCTGAGGCATAGGGGCTCGCTCGCTGGCGAAACAAATTTCGGCTAGGTGTGTGGTAGCCGGTCGGCTGGAAAACGAGTTCTTGCGTGTCCGCTGTGCCGATTTCGGCGCAATGAGTGGGAGCGGAGTACGCCGGGGGCCGTCAGGGCAATGGGTAGACACATTCAGTCGTCGTCTACCGTTTTCGCCTGAGGTGCTGACTATCAGGGCCGAGTTTGGCCCCCAGTAATCCACGCCAGGCATGGCTCAGACCGAGCAGCGGACTCAGTAGAGTGAGGGCGCACCAAAGCTGGCCGTCGTCGGGGATTGCCCCACCGTGCCACCGCAAGGTAGGCTCGATCCGAACACAATGCTGCGAGTGGCACAGATCAGGGGTGACCGCACGCTGAGCATCAGGGGACCGCACAGCATAAGTGGATCGAGGGACCTCTCAGTCTAATCGTGTACACCGGTAAGCGGCCAATTTAGCGTTGGCCGACGGAAGGTCGTAGCAGTGTTTCGACTTTTTTTGTCTGGCGTTGGGCTTATCTTCCTGACGATAATCTCCAGCATCTGGGACGCTTCAAGTCATGGTCAATCGATAATGAGCAGCATCTACTGAAGCTGAGATAGAGAAAAATGCAACGCTGGCCATTTTTGTCAAATGTCATTTCGTTGGGGAATCCCACCGCGTGGGCCTTTTCGTCGCCTCCGAACTCTCCTGAGTTGGCTTAGCCACGTTGATGTTAGTCTGGCCAAAGCCAAAGACTAAGCCGCATTCTTTCTATGTCTTCTTTCTAAGCTGAACATGGCAATAATAGCCCCTATCACCAGTAATGCCTGGCGTTCGAGGCTGTTGTCATGCGTTGCGTCAAGGGCATAGAGCATTAAAGCTGAACCCATCAACTCGCCAATCATCGTAGCCTCCAACTCTAACCGCTCCTCGCCTGCCTTTGGCGATCTTCTTGGAGAAGGAGAACAATCGTCTCTTCCCGACCTTGGCGCAGACTATCCCTTGAAAATGGCTTCTCAAGGGCTTGGCCAAACCTCCGCTCACAGAAGCGTCAATAAGCGAGAGACAATACTGGGGCAGCTCTTCCATAGAAAAACTAATCAGAGCGTCGGGATTTGACCGGGGAGAGGCCATCGATGAACGGGGAGAGTAAGCCTGCAGTCCCCCCGTTAATCTTGGTAGCTGCTCTCAAGTGATGACCTCGTGCTGACGCCAGTCTTCACCAAAGGCATCTCATCTTGCGATGACCTGCGCTCAGCAGCGTGACGAGGCATTATTTTGACGGCGGTGATGGCTCTGATGGCGATGAGTTATCGTCGTGATGGTGATGTCCATGATGACCATGATGACCATGATGGCCGCCGTGGTCACAGTGGTGACACCCTTGGTGGCCGTGATGATGATAATGATCTTCTCCCGTTGACGCAGCGGGAGGGGCTTCCGACGGTGCAGCGGCAGGGGTCTGCGATAACGCAGCGGCAGGGGCAAATGCTAACACTACGGTCAGCAACCCTTCCGACAAAATCTTCTTCAGCATCGATGGCTCCTATTTATCGAGCCGCAACTTCGACGACTGGACTGTCAGTTAAATAGGACACTCCATCTGTTCGTTAAGGCTCCTTTTGGGGGAGAGTTTCAACCCGTCGACTTCAGGTGGCCTCAGAGATTTTTGTGGCAAATTTAGAAACCTGCACGCCATCGCACCCGTAAGCGATTTTATCATCAGCTTGTAGCAGTGCCTGAGAGCGCGCGTGAGACGGTTCACCAGCTTCATTTCGCCGTGAACGCAACACCATACACGCACACAATCAACAAACTCCGAGGTAAGACTAAAATGGGACGCATGCATTTAAGTGCGTTGCAACGGGGTTGCATGCTGCTTCTCCCAGAGTTTTGAAAGGATGCACGATATGGCCCGTGGAGGTTTCTCTGTCTTCATCACCGCGCTGACCTTCGGCGCAGTAGGCTTCGGAGCAGGCGCATATTTCCCGCCAGCCGAGCAGGCTTTAGAATTCCGTGCTGCAGTGGACAGTAACGTTGCTGTGGTGAAGGAGGCCATTCGGTCGGCGGTCAACAAGCCTGTGGCCGACAAGTCAAAACCGGAGCCTAGCGAAGCACCGCAAGCGACGCCTGAGGCGCAGTGAATTTCAGCCCAATCGGGTTCTCTAATGCCTTCGAGAATGACGTCCGAGCAGATCGGGAAAGGGCGCTTACCTCCTTCAAAATGCAGGGGCTGAACATCGTTTAGCCCCTGTCGAACTTGTCACACTGGTGTCACAGCAGCGGGCCGAAAAGGCCGCTTGAATGGAGCGAATCCGGGTCGCTAAGGTGCCAATGCGAACAAGGGCAGTCAGCGGCTAACAGACTGGATTTACAGGGGTAATCGGAGCAGCGCGCCGGAGCGGGGCTGTAGCTCAGATGGAGAGCGCTGCAATCGCACTGCAGAGGTCGGGGGTTGGAACTCCCCCGAGCTCCACCAAGATATTCCATAACGATATGAAATGGTTGCGAGACTTATCGCATCACCTTCGGTGCATCGCCAAAAGCTCGCCTGAGAAGG
>CAWESG010000025.1:0-18805 GCA_963811555.1 uncultured Alphaproteobacteria bacterium
CGAAGACCGCCTTCCAATGATCAGATCTTCGCGCGTTCGATCGCCGCATCTCCGGTGATTTTGGGTCTGACGCTCTCGACTTCGGGCGCGTTGAAGGGACCGGAACCAAAAGCCGGCTTTGTCATCGCGGGCGATGATCCTGCGCCTTTCCTTCCGCACTTTCCGGCAATCGTCGCGCCATTGCCTTTGCTCGCGCAGCCTGCGCGCGGTCTGGGCGCCACGAATTGGTTGCCGGATCGCGATCAGGTCGTGCGGCGCGCGCTCTTGTTTGGGACGGGTCCCTTCGGCCTCACGCCGTCGCTCGCCATGGAGGCTCTTCGCGTCGCGCAGGGTGAAACCACTTATGTGCTGCGCTCGTCGAACGCCAGCGGCGAGACGGCTTTTGGGCGCGCCACTGGGGTGAATGCGGTGAAGGTCGGCGCCTTCGAAATCGCGACGGGGCCCAATGGCGAGGTCAGGCCGCGTTACACGGCGGCCTCGCCCGAGCGCACGATTTCCGCCGCCGACGTCCTTCAAGGGCGCGCCGACAAGAACGACATTGAAGGCCGCATCGTTTTCGTCGGCGCCAAAGCGGCGGGTCTCGGAGACATTCGCGCGACTCCCTTGGAGCCGGCCGTATCCGGCGTCGATATTCATGCGCAGATCGTCGAGTCGCTCGTCTCGGGAGGATTGCTGTCGCGCCCGGACTGGGCCTTCGGACTCGAATTCATATCCGCGTCGCTGTTTTTCATCGGCGTCGGCGCCACATTGCTGCACGCGTCTCCGCTGACGTCGGCCGTGATTGCGGCGGCTCTTATCGCCTTGCTGTTTGGCGCCTCGTTTTTTCTCTTTGAGAAACGCGGTCTGCTTCTCGATCCCGGCTTTCCGAGCGCTGCGATCGTGATCTCCTATCTCGTCGGCGCATCGACGCTTTGGCGTTTTGAGCAGGCGGCGAAGCGACACGTTCACGAGGCCTTCGGCAAGTTCGTCGCTCCGGCTGTCGTCGACCGCCTCGCTGAAAATCCGGATCGCCTGGTGTTGGGCGGGGAGACGCGCGAGCTGACCGTTCTCTTTTGCGATCTGCGCGATTTTTCCGGCCTCTCCGAAGGCATGAGCGCGCCGGAGCTCACGCACTTCATGAATGACTACCTCACGCCGATGACCGACGCGATTTTGGAGCGCGAAGGGACGATCGACAAATATATGGGCGACGCCATCCTCGCCTTCTGGAATGCGCCGCTCGATGTCGAGGCGCATTCGCGCCGCGCCGTTGAGGCTGCTCTCGCGATGCGTGGAGAATTGGCCGTGTTCAACGAGGCGCGCGCAGAAAAGGCGCATGCGGAAGGCCGCACGCACCGACAAGCGGCGATGGGCCTCGGGCTTGCGCTTGGCCCTTGCAGCGTCGGCAATATGGGATCGATCCGCCGCTTCGATTATTCCATTCTCGGCGACACCGTGAACCTTGCGTCCCGATTGGACGGCGTCACAAAAACCTTCCGCACGGATATTGTCGCGGCCGGCGCGGTGCGCGACGCGGTTTCCGATTTCGCCTGGCTCAATCTTGGCGAAGTGATCGTCATGGGACGCATTGCGCCGACGCCGATCGCTGCGATCGCGGGCGACGCGGCCTTCGCGCAAACCTCCGAGTTTCAGGATTGGCGACGCAAGCACGACGCCATGGGCGCGCACTATTCGGCGCAACGCTTCGCACAAGCCGTCGACGCGGCGCAGGAACTCGCCGCCGCCGTCGCGCCCGAGTGGCGCGCGCTCTATATGAACTTGGAAAAACGATTCTCTGATCTCCGCAACGCGCAACTTAACGATTGGTCGCCGATATGGGTGTTGGACAGCAAATGAGCACGAGCGCCATGAGTGATGATATCCGGTATCATTACTGGGCGTCGCTCGCGAAACAGCATGACGCATCCGCGTGGGAAATCCTCAATGCGGCTTATTGCGAGCCTCAACGCTCCTATCACGCATGGGATCACATCGACGAGCTCTTGAAGAAGCTCGACGAGTTCTGCACTTTGGCCGCAAGGCCGGATCTCATCGCGACAGCGATATTCTGGCATGACTCGGTTTATTCGACGCGCAATCAGGACGGAACCTTCCGACCTGACGCAGACAATGTGCGCGACAGCGACGCGTTGTTTCGCCGGCGCACGCTCTTGGAGCCGGCGGAGGTTAGCGCAGTCAGCGAGATGATCATGGCGACGGCTCGCCATCTCGAGGCCGTTGCGTCTTGCGAATATTATCCCGGATTCGCTAGGGATCTCGACCTGTTTCTCGATCTCGATCTCAGTCCGCTTGCGGCGCCATGGGAAGTCTTCGCCGACAATCTGGAGAAGATTCGTTTCGAATACGCCTGGGTGCCGGAAGCCGCCTTTTGCTTCGCGCGGCTTGAGATGCTCGAACGCTTCGCCAAGAAAGACGACGCGTTATTTCGACGCGAGGAAACCAAGGCGGTGTGGCTCGATTCAGCGAGAAGCAATATCGCCCGCAGCGTTGGAGAGCTGCGGGCGTATCTGTTGAGCCTGTCGTCTTAGATTAGAAACTGAGCCTTTGATCAGACGCCGCTGAGCTTCAGGGCGGCGCGGGTCTTCGCCGAATAGCCGTAGATGTCGTCGCGCAGTTGCAACTGCCCGTTCTCGTCGACGAAGGCGGTAAAATATTCGATGTGGACGGGCAGGGGCTCGTTGAGGTCGATGCGACGTTCGGACGGACCGATCATGCTGCGCAATCGCGCTTCGGACCACTCTTTCGTCGGGGCCAGCACGGCTTCCGCAAGCTTGAAAGGCTCGTTGACGCGCACGCAGCCATGGCTGAAAGCGCGGCGCGTTTGCGCGAAAAGTCCGCGCGTCGGCGTGTCGTGCAGATAGACGGAATAATCGTTCGGGAACACGAATTTCACGCGACCGAGCGCATTGCGTTCGCCGGGCGGCTGACGCACGCTGGCGCGGCCGTTGCGATAGGACACCTGGAAGCCGCGTTGCGCAAGATAGGACAGATCGCCGCCATGCTTTGCAGCCATCTCTTTCTGGATGATGGACGGCGGCACGCTCCAGGACGGATTGACGACGATGAAGCGCATGCGATCGGAAAAGACGGGGGTCGGCGTTGTGGTCTTGCCGACGATGACGCGAGTGCGGTGAGCAACCGCGCCGCCGCGCTTCACGGCGAGTTCAAAGTCGGGGATGTTGACCTCGATGCGGTCCGCGCCAAGGTCACGGGGCATCCAACGCCAGCGCTCCATATTCGCGATGATCTCAGCTTCAATCACGCGCGGATCGCGTTGCGACAGGCCATTCATATTGGGACGCACGGTCGCATCGTTTGCGGACGTCGAGGCTTCCGCGACGCGCGTTACCCAGCCGTTCCGCCGGCAACTCGCATTGCGCGAAGCTCCGCAAGCTTTTCTTTCAGCGCGCGGTAGCCTTCGTGCTGCGGGTTGAAATGTTGCAGAACGTCGCCGGCTTCAATTCCAGCGCGCGGAGACGGCCGCGAGAACACTGGCCGTCTCGGGCAGAGCAGGGCGCATGCCGATCAACCGCGATACATTTCGAGGATCGACGCGCTCGCCTGCGGCCTGCGCTGCATATTCGGCGATCGCCTCGGAAAACGCGAGTCGTCTTGCACGCCAGTCCAACCGTCTCCGAGTTTGACCGGTTGAGCCGTCGTCAAATCCAAACCGTCGCGGCCCGCTTCCTGCAAGACTGAGAGCGCCGCAATCGCGGCTTTGGCGAAGTGATCGCCGTCGCGCCACAGCGGATCATAGCCATGCGCCTCATAGAAGGCGGCAATCTCCAAGCGTCGTTTGTGGCGCTCAGCGGCGCGATCGCCGGAAAGTGGAGCGTTCGCCCAGTCCTTCAGCGTCAACGCGAAGGCGCTGCTCGCAGTGGCGTCTTGCGCGACGTCGATCTTTCGCGCATCCGACCAAAGCGGCGCGGCGGTTTTATAAGTGAGGACGGTTGAGGCCGTTGCGGGCGCGCTCGCCATTTCGACGAGGGCTGGAGTTTTCTGCGCGGGGGCGAGCCAAACTGCGGATGGCGTTTGAGCGCTCGCAAATTGCGGCGCCAGCAAAGCGGCTGCGGCGATGGGCCAGATGCGAAGACGCCGCGGCGTCTTCGCGCGATCATCGATGTTCGATCCGAAACTCATGACAGCCCCCTAATGCGCTCACTGATCTTGAAAATTTCCGGAAACCTGGCTCACAGGGCCTTGCGGCAGACCCAGCGGGTCACATGGCCGCTCACGCCATATCCTTCGTCGATCTCGACGATGACCTGGCGGCAGACGTCCTTTGCAGGCTCTGCGGTGATCGTTGCGGGCTGCTGCGCCACGACAGGCGCCGCCATGGCGCTCATGTTGAGGCCCTTGGCGAGCAGCGTCTTGCCGACGCAAAGAGCGACGCCGGCGGCGACGATGCAGAAGGAGATTCTCACCGCATAGCCAACGCGAATGGGCTGCGATGCGAAGTTGGAGAAATTGGCGTTCATGTCAGGCTCCCGGTCGGTTCGGCTTGGTCTCAAGCCCTGCGCTCGTTTCTCATCAGCGAGCATCGTGACCTTAGGAGTCGTTAAGCTTAAAGTTTGTGTGGAGGCGCACACGCTCAATGCCGGAAACGAAAAATCCCGGCCGCGCCTTTCAGCGGGCCGGGATTCGGATCTTAGTTGGCGATTGCGTCAGACGTCGAAACCGCCGTCGCCGCCGCTATCGAAGCCGCCGTCGTCATTGTAGTCGGCGTCCTGCACGTCGGACGAATCGTCGTTCGAAGTCATAGCCGGCCGTTTGCGAGCCCGTGCCGGCATCGTCGCCATAATAATTATTGACGATCGTGTCGCCGCCCGAATGCTCATAGCCCGAACCGATGCCGAGACCGCCGCCGCCCACTCCGCCATGGAACAAGCCGCGGATGCTGTCGGCGAGCAAGACGCCGCCAGCGACGCCCGCCGCCGCGCCGAGCGCGCCCTTCAGAAAGCCGCCGCTTCCCGCAGGACCTGGCTGAGGCGCCTGGGGCGCATAGCCCTGCGCGGCGAAATTAGGCTGCTGAGGCGTCCCGCCCCAGGGTCCGCCCGGGGGTTGGCCATAGCCGGAAGGCGGAGGCGGCGGGGCTTGGCGAGGCGCGCTTGCGGCCCCTCCGAAGATGCCGCCCAGAAAGCTGCCGGCGCCCGCCGGCTTTTGCGCCTGCGACTCAAGCTCTCGCGTGCGAGCCTCAAGCTCCTGCAGCCGTTGATTGGCGGCCTGCAGAGCCTGATCCTGAACGATGACCGTCTGCGCCAGCAAATAGGCGGCCGCAGGTTGGGATCTGATCTGCTCATTGATGAAAGTTTCCGCCTCCTGATCCCGAGGCGTCGCAGCGGCCGCTCTTGTCCGCTCGAACAGGCCGGCGAGAAGTTGGCGTTCTTCCGGTGACATGGGTCTCTCCCAGTTGAAACCGGCCCTAAAGGGCGCGGCGGGCCAAATATGGGCGAGGCCGTTGCGTTCGCCAAGCCCTAGAGGATTAAGAATTCTTCACTCGCCGGAGCCGTACCAGTTCCTCGATATCGCGCATGAACGCCCCCTTTGCAAATTGCACGCGCCTGTTCCTCCCGCCGCCGATATCGACGCGGGGCATGAGGGCGATCCGGGACGCCTCGGCCCCGTTTCGGCCGAGAGCGTGTGAGAAAAATGCGCGTCGGCGCCATTGAGGCGTCCCGGACACGGTCTTTATCCACGACGCACCTTTCCCGAAAGCCGTTGCATCCCCTGATGGCGGACGCCGTTCTCTCGGACACGGCGCCTGACGGCGCCGCTTCTTTCCCATACCGCTCTCGCGATATGGGCGCATCGCAAGAGCCTCATTTGCGCCGCCTCAGGCCGTGGGACTTTTCCCGTTTCGGTAGTCGTTCCCAGCGTGCAGCCTTCGACTTCTGCGGCCCAGCCTTTTCGCGCGCGACGTTCCCGTCATGCGCCCTCCACGCATCTGGAGGCGGCCCGGCCAGCGGCGCGAGAACTCGATGCAAGGTCGAGGGTCGCCGCCTTGCATTTAACCGTCCTCGCCAGCGCCGCCGACCCGTGACGACGCCCCTTTCAGTTGGCGAGGCGGGAGCGAGCATAGGCGAGGTTGAGGGGGTGGGGATAAGTTTTGACGTAGCGCGGCGCGCCTGCGTAGCCCACGCCTCCCCTCAAGGGGAGGGTGAGTTTGCGTCAACCGAGCCGGCCCCTCGTCCTTCGAGACGCCTGCTGCGCAGGCTCCTCAGGATGAGGGGCCTTAGATTGCGCGAATTGAATGCGATTAAACCTTGCCGCGCCAACAAGCAGTCCTCATCCTGAGGAGCCGCCAAAGGCGGCGTCTCGAAGGACGAGGACTGTGATGCGGATTGAAGGGGCGAGCGTCTATATCCTGCTCTGCGCCGACGGCAGCTATTACACCGGGCTGACGCGCAAGGAGGTCGAAACGCGCATCAGCGAACACAATGCCGGAGTCAATGCTGACTACACGTCACAGCGGCGGCCGGTGAAATTGGTTTGGTCCGATCATTTCGAGAGGCTGACTGACGCCATCGCGACGGAGCGGCGCATCAAAGGTTGGAGTCGCGCGAAGAAAGAAGCGCTCATCAAGGGCGATTACGACGCTTTGCCAGAATTGGCGGCGCGACGGAACAAGAAGGGTGCTGTTGGCGGCGGCTTTGAGCAGTCCTCATGCTGAGGAGCGCCGAAGGCGCGTCTCGAAGCACGTGGACTGCGAAGCCGAAAGGCAGCGAGTCGACGGAGTCGGGCCCTCGTCCTTCGAGACGCCTGCTGCGCAGGCTCCTCAGGATGAGGGGGCCTTAGGTTACGCGAACTGAATGCGTTGAGGTCTTACGGCAATTACGCAATCGCAAGCAGGAGCCGCCGAAGGCGGCGTCTCGAAGGACGAGGCTGCGATGCGAACCAAAGCCCTCACTCGCCGCTGAGCGCCATATCGTCGCGATGGATGATTTCGTCGGGTCCCTTGAAGCCCAGCAACCCTTCGATATCCCGCGAGGAGCGCCCAATGATTCGCGCCGCGTCCGAGGCGTCGTAGGTGACGAGGCCTCGGCCAATTTCACCGCCTTTGGCGTTGCGAATAAGGACGCAGTCGCCGCGCGCAAAGCCGCCCTCGACGCGCGATACGCCCGCTGGCAGCAAGCTCTTGCCGGAGCCGAGCGCGCGCGCCGCGCCTTCATCGACGTGCAACGCCCCCTTCGGCTCCAATGAGCCGGCGATCCATTTCTTGCGCGCAGTCATCGGATTCGACGGCGTCAGGAACCAGGTGCAGCGTCCGCCGGCCGCGATGCGCGACAAGGGAGACGCCTCACGCCCATCGGCGATCACCATATGCGCGCCGCCGGTCGTCGCGATCTTCGCCGCTTCGATCTTGGTGCGCATCCCGCCGCGCGAATATTGCGAGGCCGCCCCGCCGGCCATGGCCTCGATTTCGGCGGTCACGCGCGGAACGATGGGGATAAGACGCGCGTCCGGGTCTTCTCCCGGCGGAGCCGTGTAAAGCCCGTCGACGTCGGAGAGCAGTATCAGAAGGTCTGCGCTCGCCATTGTGGCGACGCGGGCGGCGAGGCGATCATTGTCGCCGTAGCGGATTTCGGACGTTGCGACCGTGTCGTTTTCGTTGATCACCGGAACGGCGCGAAGAGTGAGAAGACGCGTGAGACATTCGCGCGCGTAGAGGTAGCGGCGCCGCTCTTCCGTGTCGCTGAAGGTGACGAGAATTTGGCCGGCCGCCATGCCGCGATCGGCCAGAACCTCCGCCCATAGGCGCGCGAGGGCGATCTGCCCCACCGCCGCGGCGGCCTGACTGTCTTCGAGCGGCAACGCGCCATGGGCCAGCCCGAGCACGCTGCGCCCGAGCGCCACCGCGCCGGACGACACGACAAGCACATCGGCGCCGCGTCGATGGAGCCCGGCGAGATCGTCCGCAAGGAGTTCCAGCCATTCGCGTTTGGCCGCGGCTTCCCTCGGATCGACGAGCAGGGACGAGCCGACCTTGACGACAATTCGGCGGAAGGAGTTGAGTGAAGGGCTTGTCACGTTCAGTTGGTCCGCCGTGTCGAAACCGGTCTATCTGAAATGACGAGTGAATCAGTCGACCGCACGCAGCTTTATTTCACGAACACATAGGTTGCGGAATAGGGCTCGGAATGAAACTCGCCCTCGGT
This sequence comes from uncultured Alphaproteobacteria bacterium, assembly GCA_963811555.1. Taxonomy (GTDB): domain Bacteria; phylum Pseudomonadota; class Alphaproteobacteria; order Rhizobiales; family Beijerinckiaceae; genus Methylosinus. The sequence goes on from CAWESG010000025.1 coordinate 8,157, forward strand.
CGAACAGGCGCCTTCAAACGCGCCGCCAACCGTGTCGATGCGAAGGATGGATGTCGCGCCCGCGGCCGCGCCGGATTTCGCTGGCTCGACGACGGCGAGCTTCAACCAGGGAATGTCCTTGGCGGTTTTCCCGGGCGTCTTGCTCACGAGTTTGCCAACGACAGACGCGCCGTCCGCAAATTCCCATGTCGGTCCGACAAAATGGCGCCCCACCGTCTTGCTATCTTGAAATAACGCGGCGATTGGCTCGCGGAAAGTCCACTCCAGCGCGCCTTTGGCGTTCTTCGAGCAAACGTAAATTTGGGCGCCAGCGGCGTGCAGCGTCGCGACGGCGACGCCGCCTTTCACGGCGATGGCTTCGGGAAGGTTTGCAAGCGTTTCAGCATGCGCGACGCTGATGGACGATCCTATCAAACCCATGCAGAAAATGAATTTGCGCATATTGCTCTCCGGAGTCGCGTTGAAAATCGATTGCGCGTAGCTCACAGAATTGCGCGCAAACACAGCGCGGAGATTTTGACAAGCGCGGCTGTGCGCCTTGGATACTTTGGCGTATCCGCTACGGCAAGTGAAAAGCTTCAGCGCGCTAAACTTGGCGCCTGACTTTCGATATTCCCGATCCCTCTCAATTTCCGCGACGATCGAAATGACGTGAGTGAGCTTAAACGGAACCGGTTTCTTGCGACGCATTTGGAAAAGACATAGGCTGACACGACAATAAAGCGATTGTTATTGGATTTTCTGCGATCTCGCGTCATTTGCAGATGATCCGAATGATTGCCGCAAAGCCGGCCTGCTCGGGAGCGAAACAATGACGGCCCCTGTCCAATCCGAATTGCTGCAACAAGACCAAGCCGAACGGTGGGATCTACGGCTATATGTGGCCGGCCAGACCGAGAGGTCCTTGAGAGCCATTCGCAATCTTACCCGTATCTGCAAGGAGCATCTGGAAGGTCGATATTCGATCGAGGTCATCGACCTGCTGGAGCATCCGCAATTGGCTGCAGGCGATCAAATCTTGGCGCTCCCGACTTTGGTGCGGAGACTTCCCGAACCCGTCAAAAAAATTCTGGGGGACCTTTCGAACGAAGATCGCGTTCTCGTCGGGCTAGATATTCGCCCTCATTCATGACGTCGACAAAGGCTTGATATGTCCAGTCCTCGTTATGGATTAACATTGTTCGTAACCGGAGCGACGCCGCGTTCGATGCGCGCAATCGCAAATCTGCGCGGTTTTTGTCAGAGGGAGCTCAAAGATAATTACGAACTTGAAGTTGTCGATCTCTATCAAAACCCTGAACGCGCTCAGCCAGCGAACATCATCGTTGCGCCGACGCTCGTGCGGCATTCCCCACAACCGGTGAAGTTGTTTCTCGGCGACATGTCCGACGCTGAAAGACTGAAGGAAATCGTGCAGGAAAATGTCTAACGTGCGTCTCGATCGTGACCAGGAAATGCAAAGCCTTCGAGACCGCCTGGCCGAGGCCGAAGACATCATACGGGCCATTCGCGCTGGCGAAATAGACGCTGTCGTCGTCAACGCTCCCGACTCTCCCATCGTCTACTCAATCAAGAATGCGGACAGTCCGTATCGCCTTCTGGTCGAGCAAATGCAGGAAGGCGCCCTGACCGTCTCGCATGACGGCGTCATTCTCTTTTGTAACGCCGCCTTCGCCCGCACCGTGAGGCTGCCGACGGAACGCTTGCGAGGCGCGCTGCTGACGGACTTCATACCCGACCTTGCTCAACTCTCGCCTGACGACTTGATGTCGGGAAGGGATCTTCACCTCTATACGAGCAATGGAGAGACTCGAAACGTTTTCGTGTCGTCGACGCCATTGAATATCGATGGCGAACGCCTCCACTGTGTGGTGGTCACCGATCTCACTCGGCAGGAACTGCGCCGGCAACTTGACGCGATTGTTAATTCATCAGCCGACGCGATCTATAGCCTCAATCTGGAGGGCGAAATCACCACGTGGAACAGAGCCGCCGAGCAATTATACGGTCACTCCACCAAGGAGGCGGTAGGTCGCAACGTGAAGATGCTTTTTCCGGCAGGAGAGCAATTCACGGCGGAAAGGATTCCCGCGCGCTTGCTGGAAACGAAGCTGCTGCGCGAAGACACGAAACAGATTTCAAAATCGGGCAAGTCTTTTGACGTTGCGTTGAGTCTCGCCGCGATCGAAAGTCTTGGCGGAGACATCGAAGGCGTCTCAGTCATCGCGCGGGACATCAGCGCGCGCAAGAAAGTCGAAAAGGCCCTGGAACAAAGTGAAGAACGATTGCGCCTGGCCTTGGAGGGAGCGCAATTGGGCGTCTTCTCCTATGACGTCGAAACCGACAAAGTCTGGTGGGACGATCGGACGCGACAGTTGTTTGGGGCGGCTCCGTCGGAGGCCGGCTTTTCGGTGGAGCGCATGATCGCTCTGGTCCATCGAGAGGATCGAGAGGCGGTTCGAAAAGAAGTTTCAAGATCGCTCGATCCGACAGGCGACGGGACATATAGAATTGAGCATCGGATCGACTTGCCGCGAGGTTCAACTCGATGGGTTTCCGTCCATGGTCAAACGGAATTCGCGGGAGAAGGGGCGGAGCGTTTTCCTGTCTATGCTCACGGGGTCGTGCGCGACGTTACATCCAGCAAGGATGCGGAAGAGCACCGGGATCTCCTGGTGGCGGAGCTCAATCATCGCGTCAGGAACACGTTGACGCTGATCCAGGCTATTGCTCGCCAGACCTTGCGCAATTCGTCGGACATCGAAACATTCGGGGACAAATTTGTCGGCCGGCTTCACGCCATTGCGGCCGCGCATGAAATCCTCACAACGTCAAATTGTGCGCGCGCCGATCTTGCGGTTCTGATCGACAAGCAAGTCGGTCCCTATGCCGGCCCTGATGAGAGTCGCTTGCGCCTCAAGGGCCCGTCGGTCGTGCTAAGTCCGTCGAGCGCCCATTCCGTCGGGCTCATCATGCATGAACTGGCGACCAACGCCGCCAAATACGGCGCCTTGAGCAATGCGACGGGGCGTATTGAGATATCGTGGGGCGTCGTCAAATTCGGGGAGCGGGACATGGCGCGATTGGAATGGTCCGAGCGTGGCGGGCCGGAAGTCTGCGCTCCCGGCCGTAAGGGTTTCGGCAGTCGGCTCATCGAAACATCTGTCGCACATTCGCTCGGTGGAGAAGCGAGTTCTGACTTATGACCCAACCGGATTTCGGGCGACCCTCATGTTGCCGATCGAGAGCGGCTATGAGTAAGCCGAAGACCGTTCTCGTGGTCGAGGACGAATGTCTGATCGCGATGGAAATTCAGGCGGAGCTCGAAGACGTTGGCTGGACCGTCATCGGTCCCGCAGCCACAGCCTCGCAAGCCATCGAATTGGCCAGGCAAAATACTCTGTCCGTCTCAGTGTTGGACATAACGCTTGGCGACTCTCAATCCTTTGAGGTCGCGGAAATTCTAGATCAACAAAACATCCCGTTCGTCTTTCTTTCCGGCCATTCTTCATCATTTGTCCCGGAAAAATTCAGAGCCCGCACTTTGCTTTCGAAACCGATCAGATTTCAGGAGCTTTTCGCCGCGTTGGAGCGCGAATTGTAAGATTATTTCGCTTGTCTCACAGACTTCTTGGGCTTTGCTCAACTCTCTCAGCGACGCTTTGCAAAATGGGAGCCTCGGTGAGGCTGACGCCCTTGTCGCTCAACACAAAGCCCGACAGTCGATTGGAATGCGCCATGCCGCGCGATTTGACGACGGAGAGCACCCGGTGAGACTCGCCGGCTGCGTCGACGCGGCGAAGAAAGATCCATGTGTCCATCAATGACGAGACGCTTGCGTCGGTTTCGCCAGAGCGCAAACCCGACCCGGTCAAGCTGGTGAAAACCGCGCTTATCCCATGTCCTTTCAAAATATCGACAAGGCGTAAGAGCATCTCATGCACCTCATGCCCGGAGCCGATCGACACGAGGCTGGAGATTGGATCGATCACCGCCATGGTTGGAGAGAAGTCTGCAATTTCAGCCAGGATCTTGGCGAGATGCATTTCCAGTCCGTAGAGGCTCGGCCGCGCAGCGAGAAAGCGCAAGTTTCCCTTTTCCCGCCACCGACCGAGATCGACGCCAATGCTTTTCATGTTGCGAATGATCTGCGGCGCCGATTCCTCGAGCGCGAGATACAGGACTTTTTCGCCTCTGGCGCAGCCTGCCTCGGCGAAATGCGCGGCGATGCTTGATTTGCCCGTTCCCGCCGAACCCGAGACGAGAACGCTTGATCCTTTGTAATATCCTTTTCCGTCCAGCATCGCGTCGAGCGATGTAATTCCCGATGAGATACGCTCGCTCGAGGCCGAATAATCGAGACCTGCCGATGAGACAGGAAGAACGGAAATGCCCGCTGCGTCGATCAGGAATGGATATTCATTCGGGCCATGCGCAGAGCCGCGATATTTGACGATCCGCAAACGTCGCGTCGAAAGCTGATTGACGACGCGATTGTCGAGCATAATGACGCAGTCCGAAACATATTCCTCGAGGCCGTAGCGAGTCAGATGCTCGGCGCCTCGCTCGCCTGTGACGATCGACGTGACGCCTTTGTCCTTCAACCACTCGAACAGGCGGCGGAGTTCCGCGCGCAACGCAGCCTCATTTGTAAGATTGGCGAAGAGCGCCTCGATCGTATCGATGACGACGCGCTTGGCGCCGATTGAATCGATCGCGTAACCCAGCCGGACGAAAAGTCCTTCGAGATCATAGTCGCCCGTCTCTTGAATTTCGGCGCGTTCGAGGCGTATGTGATCGACGATCAGAAGTTTCCGCGCAGCGAGGTCCCCGACATCGAGGCCGAGCGACGCGAAATTCTGCTCCAGGTCGTCGAGCCGCTCCTCGAAGCACATGAAGACGCCCGGTTCGCCATGCGCCAAGGCGCCGTTCGCGAGGAACATCATCGAGATCATCGTTTTGCCGCTGCCGGGTCCGCCGCAGATCAGCGTCGTGCGGCCTTTCGGCAATCCGCCACCTGTCATCTCGTCGAGTCCGATAATGCCGGTCGGACATTTCTGAATTTGTTTGAGTGGCATGAAGAAAAGGCTCCAAACCAGTGGCCTTGCGAGCGATCGACATTGCAAGCTTTTGACGATCCTGACAATTCGAAAGCGGGTTCTTTTCGGAAATATCGCAGATGGGCGTTAACCCGCGGAGGGCGCTGGAGACATCGCGTGTGAAAGAGCCGCCACCAATTCCTCGGATTGATAGGGCTTGCAGACGACGGGCTTGTCGAAGAATCTGGCCGGCGTGATCATGCGGCTTTCGAACGCAGTCATGAACACGAATGGCCGGTCCGCTTCGCTCAGCGCGTCGGCGACAGGCCAAACAGGCTCGCCATCGAGGTCGACGTCGAGCAGAGCGATGTCGAAATCGGATTGAGACGCCGCGCGCAAAGCGTCCCGCACGCTTCCATAGGGACCGATGACGCTCATTCCCTGTTCTTCCAGCGTTTCGCGGACGTCAAGCGCGACAAGTCCTGCATCCTCCACGAGGAGAACACGCAGGCCTGCGACTGGCGCGCGCTCGCTCGCGGAGATGAGCCATTGCGGGGAGCTTTGGGCGCGTAGAGCGCGCGTCGAACTGACGATTTGAGAGGCGGGCATCGCCAAGCGGCATTTGACCCCTGTCGGCGCGAAACTCAGCTCGACTTCGCCCTGGAGATCGAGCGCGACGGTCCGTTCGAGCAGCATTCGGCCAAAACCCGCGCGGGTCGGCGGAGCAACGGGCGGCCCCCCTGTTTCCGCCCAGGTCAGAACAAACCAGTCGGCGCCGTCTTCTTGGGTCTGGCGCCAGTCGACCTGCACTCGACCGTTTGGAACCGAAAAGGAGCCATATTTCGCGGCATTGGTCGTCAGCTCGTGGATCGCAAGACTAACGGCGAGACCGGCCTTGGGCCTAAGCACGATGGCGTCGCCGGAAACATCGCAGACATTTTCGTTTTCGTGTTGATAGGCCGCGAGCTCATCTTCAATCACGGTTCGAATGGAAATGCCTTCCCACCGGCTTTCCGTCAAAAGATTTTGCACGCGCGCCATCGTCAGCAGGCGATTTTGCAGGCTGGCGTTGAAATCTTCGAGCGTCGGCGCCGTTCTGCGCCGTGAAGCGAACAAGCGATTGAATGACAGCGAGCGTATTTTTTACACGGTGGTCGAGTTCCGCCATAAGCATGTCTTGATGGGACTGCGCTGTCTGCCGCTCGCGCATCGCAAGATCGAGCGCGCGCAAAATGACCTCCAATATGGACGTGCGCAGAGACGTCGCGGATTCGATATCTTGCTCCGTCCACGGCTCGGCCGTGAAGCGGACGGTTTCCTCCCATGCTGCAAAGGACGCTCTCGGATTTAAAGTTTCGGCGTCGCTTCCCGCCGCAACTGGCTTATGGGGATTTCCAGCCCAGCGAGCGACTTGCACTAGCTCGGGACGAAACCAGAGCACATAATCCTTCGGCGTGCGGGATACGGAGAGGGCCAATAATCCGGTCGCGAGATCGATGTACTCCTTGGCCGGTTCGAACTGCGTGGGCAAGGAGTCGGTGGCGTAGACGCCGTCAGCGGATTGCTTATCGAGCCATCGCACGAGTGATCTGATCTGCTCATCGGACGGAACCCGTCCGATGCTCGCTACTTTCCCGTCGACAAAGACAGCGCAGCCATCCGCCTTAATCAAATCCAACAGGCCGGGACTGTGAGAGATCAGGGAGTTTTGAAATTCGCCTTGCGATAGAGCCGTAACAAGTTCGCGTTGAATCTCGCCGGATTGCGCTCTTCCCCTTGCGGCCTCGGACTCGATCTTGGCTTGAAATTGCAGCGACGCCACCTGAGCGAACAGCTCGCATGCGGCGCGTCGGCGGGTGTCGAGAAAGTTGGGCGACTCATGATGGCAGGCGATGAGGCCCCAGAGTTTTCCCTCGATGACGATCGACATCGACATTGACGCTCGAACGCCCATGTTCTCGAGATATTTGAGGTGTATGGGGGAGACGCTCCGCAGCACGCTGTAGCTGAGATCGAGAGGCCGTCCGGTCTTGGGGTTCAATGGCGGCGCGATCGGTGCGGGCGTATAGACGGCGTCCGGGATAAGGCGCAGCCAATTGGTGAGATAAAGCCGGCGCGCCTGTTCCGGAATGTCCGACGCTGGATATCTGAGGCCGAGATAGGACTCGACGCCCTCGCCTCTGGCCTCAGCGATGACGCTTCCCGATCCGTCGTGCAAAAACTGATAAATCATCACACGGTCAAAGCCTGTCGCTTTGAAAACTTCATCGGCGACCGCTTGAGCGAAGTCGGGAATGGTTTCCGCCGCAGTGCCTCCACGAATTTCTAAAGTATCTCGTCAGTTACCTAGATCAAGTCAGCAGAAGAAACAACGTTTGTTGCGGTGCAGTGGCGCGACAAAGGCGGGCCGGAGTTAGATTGCAGTACTTTGAATGGATTGTTGTTTGGGCAATATGGCTGCGACGATGTGGTATAAAGCGCGGCGCAAAGTTAAGAGGCCAGCTCCTCAAGAAAAAACTGAAATGTTCTTTGAGCGGCGGCAACGGCGTCATTCCGGATGTTCGAGCCCGGCGCAACCTCATTGAGCGAAGCCAGGAACTGCAGATTCAATACGCACTCGACGCGTTCATGCAGTTCGGCGGTCGCCTGCTTCAATTGCGAGTGGAGCGTTTCATTGCTTAAGCTCATCGTTCGCTCGCTTTGTTGCGAAGAACGCCTGTCGCGCTCCACTCGTTCGCTTTTTAAATGCAGCTTTTTCGAGCCGCGAATTTTCACAGGAAGATGTTCATTTCCGCTTGTCATTCATTAGCGATCATGCATATTACAATCATATTCAAAGAATTTATGGAACTCGAAATGATTGACCCATCCTCGAACGAACTCCCAAATCGCGAATTTGTCGATCGCGCCGCGCAACTGGCCAGCAGCTGCGCAGCCATTCACCGGCAGTTTGAAATGGCTCTCAGCGAGGCTTTGCGTGTCGCGTTCACCGACACGCGTCTCATCTATCTGCGCAGCGAACACACAGGTCTCTTGCGTGAGAGCGCCAATAAAGCGCTCGAGGCCGCATTCGAAGGCGAAAGCCCAGCCAATATCGCTCTCGTGATTGAGGAATATATTTCTCTCGCAATAGACGAGCGACTGAGAGAATTGGCGGGAAATCGGACTGTCGCGTAACGACGGCGGTCGGGCGCTCGGTCAGGCGGCGCTCGGCTTTGGCGATCCGGCGACGGAAAAAGCGCAAGGACACAAGTGGATATGCTCACCGTCACATAGGTGTCATCTCAATCGAGCAGCGTTACGAGTCTGGGGTGGGCATAGTCCAGAGGCCCTTAGGACGTTACATGGCAGCTCAAATAGATCGCAACGACGAAATCGACAGGACGATGATCCTTGTGATCACTATCGTGGCGTCTGTCTTAGTCGCAATGGCTTGGCTCCCGGAATCCCCGACTCCCGCAAATATGCCGGAGGCTAATAGGGCCGTCAAAACCCCGCAGTGATAACCCCTGACGTCCTAGCTTCACGGCATCGCCTTACATGCATTCAATGCGGCTCGCGCCCCAATGACGTCCGGCCGAACTGGCCGGAATATCGCACGCCGAGGATGGGGCGGTGATAGGACGTTCGTTACAAGTCCTTGGCGCCTCACGGTCTTGCCGACCTTGCGTTGATTATCAAGTAGCGTCATTCTCGATTTAATAGGGAGGAAAGAATGTCGAACCACTTTACCGGCCTAAGCCTCGGCCCGCCGCTCGGCGACCAAAGACTCGACCTGTGCGATCTCTACGCGTTCCAGTCGCCCACCGACCCGTCGAGAACCGTGATCATCCTCAATGCAAATCCAAATGCTGACGCGCTCCATCCCGACGCCATCTACCGGCTCAACATCGACAACGACGGTGATTTGCTGACGGACGTCGCGCTTAGCTACGTGTTTTCGAAGCCGCAAAACGGCAAGCAGACTTTCAACGTGTTTCTGGCCAAAGGCGCGGAGTCGCGCTCGGTCGAAGCTGTCGGGAAGAAGATAGTCGCCGATGCAGAAGTCTCCTTCGGCCCCAAGCCCAACCTCGTCAAGGCGGGCGACTACACATTCTTCGCCGGCAGTCGCAGCGACGCTTTCTTCTTCGATTTCGACGGCATCAAGAATCTGTTCGACATCAGGGGCAAGCGGAATTTTACCGAGCCTCACCTCAGCGGCAAGTCACCGTGGACCGGCGTGGATTCGAATACCGAAGCCAACGTCTTCTCTATGGTGGTCGAACTGCCGACCAGCGAACTGGCCCCGAAGTCCGAAGTGCATATCTGGGGACGATGCAGCGTGCGGCAGGATGGCAAGCTGATCCACGCCGATCGCGCGGGCCATCCGAGCGTCAGCAGCTTTTTCAACACCGACGACACGAAGTTGGAATACAACGCCAGCGAGCCGGTGAACGATCGCAAGCGCTGGCTCGATCAGTTCGTGCATCTGATGGGCCACACGGGAAATTACTCGCGCGAAGAAGCGATCGCCGCGATCGACAAGGAGCGCACACTGCCCGACGTGCTGAGTTTCGATCCGTCGAAGCCTGCGAAGTATCCCAACGGCCGCGTCTTCACTGACGATGTGATCGATTACCGCCTTGCGTTCCTGACCAAGGGCGAATGCCCTCCCAGCGGTTTGAAACCGCATACTGACATTCTCAAGGAGTTTCCGTACATCGGCACGCCGCATCAGAAGTGAGATCGATCTATCGAGCGGCTCGTCTGCTGGCAGGCCGTTTTGCTTGCCTTTAATAAATCAGTCTCATATTATTCTTGGCAAGCTAAAGGTTCAAACAGACGCCCCGACGCAGGATGTAAGCGCGGGGCGTTTTTTCATGTTGAGAGGACCGCCAAAGAGTCGTTCAAAATGCCCGCCTCATTGGCGGCACTTCGGAGTTTGCACACCCCCAGTCGCGTTGTAAACGAGCTTCCCTTGCTGGCTTGACGAATAGACAGCCGGGGCCGGCTGGCAAGTTTCGTCCTTTCTTGAGGCTATCGGGTAAACGTGCATGGCAAACTGCGCTCCGTCACTCATTCCAGAAACGGGCAAAGCGACACATCCTGTTTGGCCGACATTGATCTTTTTTTGCCCCCCAAAGCCCTGGCCATTAAAAATAAGCGCGTAATGAGCCGCGTAACCGACTCCAACTTTCATGTGGACGCACGCGGCTGTTTGGGCAAGAGCCGGCTGCGCTAACAGTATGCAAATTCCAGCGCCAACTGTGGCGTTCAAATATCCAGTCCTCATAGTGAAAATCCTTCTATTAAAGCAATCCGGGAATTTAGTTGACGGCGAAACATTGCCGGGGTCGCGGCCCTAAGTTCTTCGGGTGCTCCCATGGCTGCATCTTCCCTATGGGAGCGCCGGACGTCAACTAAGTAAGAGCTCTGGTCGTTTTCTCGTTAATCAGTGCGATACGATCCCCGCGAGCTACACCGGACCCGCGATGACTCTCGCCAACACGCGCGAGATTGATGCGGCCGAATTGGCTTGAGTATCGGCGCCGAGAATCGGCCGCTCTACGCGGCCGTGCGCATCCCTTTGATTTCTTCTCCAGGGCCTTTTCGAGTTGGGCCGCCAAAACG
>CAWESG010000026.1:0-203146 GCA_963811555.1 uncultured Alphaproteobacteria bacterium
CGAAAAATAGGTGTCGAACGCGTTTTGTCCGGAGAACTCGGAGCCGCCCCAGCTCATCGACAATTCGCCGCCGCCATAGAGGGTGAGTATGGTGTTGGCGCACCGGACCGCGCCGAGCAAATCGTTGTTGCTGCTTGATTGGGCCTCGACAAGAATTATCGTCGCTTGCGGCGCGGCGGCATGGGCCATCTGAATGTCGAGAGCAGCTTCTCCTTCCCATCCGGTCGGGTCCGTCGTCGGCGTCGGTCCGTTGCAATCGCCCGCAGACAGTCGCGGAATAGACTTTCAAGACTGGCGCAGGAAGTCCGAATCGGGTGCTGTATGTCTGCAGGTCGGCAAGCGCGGTGGGATAATGATAGGCGTCCACAATCGCGATGGCCTTGCCTCCCTTCGCCGAGGGCACCGTTGTCGCGGTATTGGGATTGCAGCCAGATGTTACCGTAACCAGACCGTGTAGGCAGGCCAAAGATCCGGGCGTCTCGAAACCAAAACCTGCAAAAGGCGGCCCCACATATGGAACGCTGCTTTTGCCGGGCGCCATTTTCGGCGCGGCGGAATGGTCGGGCTGCGACATGAACACGCTCGGCGGGGTAAAGCGCGTATTGGTGTGCGCGCGCGCAAGCCAACGTCTCCGGGTTTTTGGAGGCTGGAATCCGGAACGACCTTCGGCAGCGGGTGCGTCTCTTGGCCAAGCAGATTATTGCCGCTCTGTGCGAAGGCGCTTGGACAAAATGCTGATTGGAGCGCGACTGCCGCAATTAATAAGAGTTTGTCGATGCCTGTCATTCCCTTATCCTTTCCACATCAAACAAGATCCTGTGCATGCAGCCTTTTCACTCGAAGGGCATTTCTCACGGAGGCAGACGAGCTATTTGGTAAAAACGCTTTGATGAGCACATCTGCATCATCATTTTGAAACTCTTCCAGATTGGATGCGATCGCCGCGCACGAATCCCAGTCCTTAACCGACATTCCCCGTGGATGACCTCCAACTCCAGCCCAAACCTGCCCGCGCATTGAATCATCTCCGATCCGTCCCCCCAAAGGGAATCAGAAACGGCACGAATTGGCGAGGTATTTAGAAGCGTTTAGGTGATTGGCCCGCTAAGTGCTCCTGACATTGTGAAGTTCCTCTATGTCAATTTGTCCCGCAAGAATAAGAACTGACAATTTGTGCCGATGCTGATTTTGCGTGCTTCTTCGTGACATGTATTGGTCAGCTTTCAGCAATGCAAAGCGATCAGGATGCGTGGCCTTGCGTCTTGAGGTTCTATACCAAGGGCTTATCTTAAAGAAAAAAGGTTCTGTGCAAAGCTGTGCAAAAAAACCAAAAAGTCGAAGTTTGCCGCGAAAACAACCGATGCGATGAACGGCATTGGTTGGCGACAACTTCTCGAATCACCCATCCTGCGCAATCGAAAGCGGAATGACGCACATGACCAAACCACGACTGCATCTCATCCAACATGCTGTTGACGTGTTGCTTGATCAACGGCTTTTCATTGTGAGCCCGGATGATTTCGCTGCTTTTGAAAAGGCGTTGGATAATCCGCTGCCGCCGAATGATAAATTGAAAGCTCTGTTAAAGAGAAAACCACTATGGGAGAAGTAGCCGCCAAGGCGGACTTGTGCGAAGTCAAAACAGGGCTCGAAGCCAAGATCGAAACGACCGCCGCCAATCTCAAAGTCGATATTGTGCGCTGGCTGATCGTCACGCAAATTGGGATCGCCGCTGTCATCGTTGCGGCGGTGAAGTTCATTCATTGACGTTCGGGCCAATCCCACCTTCACCTGAGCCCTCTCGCGCTGCTGGGCCGCGCCGCGTCGGATCATCAGCCGTCTGTGCGGCGTGGCGGATCATCGTTTGAGACCGCCCGGTTAGCACCGAGCTTCAAAACCCGAAATCCTGTATCATGCTCGGATGTGTGGCCGCTTTACCCAAGCATATTCATGGTCTGAGGTTCACGCCTTCCTCGACCTGATCGGACCGGCGCGCAATCTGCGCCCTCGCTATAACATCGCGCCGACAACCATGATTGACGTGGCGCGGCTTGGCGAGAGCGGGCGCGAGCTGGTTCCCATGCGTTGGGGGCTCATTCCGTCATGGTGGAAAAAGCCACTGCCAGAACTACCCGCAGCTTTCAATGCGCGCGCCGAGACGGTCTCTGAGAAGGCGATGTTCCGTTATGCGTTCAAGTCGCGCCGCTGCATCATTCCAGCGTCGGGGTTCTATGAATGGACGGGACCGAAGGGCGAGCGCACGCCGCACTATTTTTCATCGCCGTCTGGTGAGCCGCTGGCCTTCGCCGGTCTATGGGAGAGCTGGCGCGATCCTGCGGTAAGCGCCGAAACAATACTTTCCGCGACGATCATTGTCGGGGCCGCAAACGAATGGATGACGCGTTACCATGACCGCGCGCCCGTGTTGCTCGAACGGGAGAATTTCGACGCTTGGCTTTCTGGCAATGAGCCTGCGGCGCTGTTGCGGCCTATGCGAGAGGATTCGCTAAGGGAGTGGATTGTGTCGCCGCGTGTGAATCGGTCAGGCGTTGGCGATGATGATTTGGCGTTGGTTGAGCAGTTGGCAATGGTTTAGTGAAGGAGTTAGGTGCGAACGGGACCATGTAATCCTGCACACCGCCCGCGCCATTACTCAAAACCCGAAAAGTGCCCAGCGGCATTCCCAAAGGAATGTGAAATGGAAGTAATTGCCTCTTTTATACCAAGTATTGTAATCGGTGCCACCCTCATATGGAAAGATAAGCTTATCGATCATTTTAAAGGCACCGTCATAGGGCTTGGGTTCCTTGCTTCAGGCGAAGAATTAAATGAGGTTTTGGATAGACATTTTGCAGACGGAAAACGCGCAGCTGATTTTTCCGGAATGATCGCCCAGTCCGCGCTTTGCCTGCTTTTCTCGATTTACCTTGGTAAACAGTACGAAAACGAAGGACACAATCTCTTTGAACGAAATGCACTCATAATGTCATCGTGGGTGTTTTTTGCGCTGTATGTATACATAGGCTATAAGACAATGAAAATTATAGTATATTTCTTTATACGAGACGCCGCAAAGCATAAGACAATTGTTAGGAAGTTTTACCCAGTTATTGTCTCTATTATCATGAGCGGTTACTTTTTATATGGCCAATGGATAGTCGTTCAGGCGGTCGCTCGATCGAACTCATTGCTAAAGTGAGGGGCATTTAACTCTTCAACTCTTCGACGTTCCGTCGTCCTTCCTCTGCGGTGGACACGTCCCTTTTTCCCAAAAATATGTGCGGTCGCCTGTGAGCATCAACGCAAGCCCATCAATCGCAGCGACAACGGTATTCGCTGAGTGGTAGAGCGGGCCGCCGATCTTCGCTTGAGAAATCTCCGTCAAGACCGCGTTCCGACATGCACCAATCGCTTCGAGCAAGCGCGACTTGTTGACGAGGAAATCCTTTCGAGTGATCCGAGCCATGACGCACCCCATGTTCTTTTTTTGTTCTTGCCTGGGACGGAGCACGAGCGGAAGAGCCTTAATCGGCAGTGTGCCTAAATGGTGCAGCGCAATATATTTCTTGACTTGAATTGTGCATTGCACCTAAATGCGTGCGGGTGCGGGGTCAGACCAAAACAGGACAGCTTATGTCATTGAACTTCCTAGAATTCCCTGGATTTAGCAAGAATCCGTTCGAAGCGATCAGCAAGACGACCAAATCAACGACCAAGGCTCTTCAAGTCATAGCCGCTGAGACGACGGACTTTTCGAAGAAGTCCTTCGAAAAGAGTCGCGTTCTGGCCGAGAAGCTGATTGGCGTGAAGAAGATCGACGAAGCGATTCAGTTGCAATCCGAATACGCCAAGTCGGCTTATGAAGATTTCGTCGCCCAGGCGACAAAGATCGGCGGCCTTTATTCCGATCTCGCCAAAGACGCTTTTAATCTGACCAAGTTCGCGCAGCCTGTGGAGTTGCCGGTTGCGGCTCCCCCGTCGTCGAAAGCGCCGGTTGGCGTAAAGCACAGCTGATCTAACGGGTCAGCGCGTCACATTTTCAGTAAATGGCCGCTCGATCAGCTCTGCTCATCGAGCGGTTTTTTCGTCAAGCCGACCTCGTAGGAAGCCCATACAGCGCGTTTCCCTGGCGTCCGGGGTAATTCCTCGATTCGAAAATCAGCCCGCCTTCGTCGGTCTTTTTTGCGAGCGTCAGCTCGCGCTACCGCCCACCTCAGCGCCCACCTTTACCTTGAAACCGCCTTGGCCGCTTTGCGGAATTGCTCATAACTCTTTGTTTTTATTGGTCGGAGTGGCGGGATTCGAACCCACGACCCCTTGTCCCCCAGACAAGTGCGCTAACCGGGCTGCGCTACACTCCGACTTGGCGGTTCTTATAGTGGCCGGCCGCCGGGCTGGCAATGATCGCAACGCCCAAAGCTCAGCGACGCGTCAGCGTCAGCAGTCGCTGGCATTCGGAGATCTCCTCAAGCGCCTCGCGTAGCCGGCGACGGCTTGCATCGTCCAGATGAAACGCAGGCTCTCGCACGCCCTTATCGAGCGCAGGCGCAGCCGTCGATGGCCCGAGGAACGGCGGTTCTACTTCAACAGACCGCGCCACGGCCTGTCTTTCCAAGGGCGCGGCGGCTTCTATCACTTCGCTCTCGAAACTCTCGTCGAAAAGCTGTGCTGGCGGCTCAATCCCGGGCCCCTCCGAACGCGACCCCTCAATGACGGCGCGCGCGCCCTGTTCTTTCAGGATGCGCTGGACGCCCTTGATCGTATAGCCTTTGCCGTAGAGAAGATGCCGGATCGCCTGAAGAAGCTCGACGTCGCGCGGGCGGTAGTAGCGGCGCCCGCCGGCGCGCTTTACCGGCTCGATCTCTTTGAATCGGGTCTCCCAAAAGCGCAGCACATGCTGGGGAAGGTCAAGGCTTTCCGCAACTTCTCCGATCGTGCGAAAGGCCCCTTCGCTCTTTTCGCTCACAGTCCGGCTCCGATCGCTGGCGCACTCCCGCCATTGCCGAGGCGGGGGCGAATCTCGTTTAAGAATGTGTCATCCGCAGCCCATTGTGTCACGCCGATGTGGACAAGGGGCGTTGGGTTCTTTTATGTGGCCGCGCACGCCATTCCCGGCGTTTTCTGCGAAATGACCTCCCGCCATGGCCGATTGGATCAACTTTCCCACCGCAACTCGCGAGATCGTGCCGCCGCCGAGCCACGAAAACGCATTGGCGATTCGCTACTGGCTGTTTTTGGTGGCGGGACTGGTCTTTTTGATGGTGGTGGTCGGCGGCGCGACGCGACTAACGGAATCGGGGCTTTCCATAACGGAGTGGAAGCCCGTGACCGGCGCCATCCCCCCGCTCACCGAGCAGGACTGGCAAAACGCCTTCGAGGACTACAAGAAAATCCCACAGTACAAAGAGCTGTTCCCGGACATGGATCTCGCCGGGTTCAAATATATCTACGCGTGGGAGTGGGCGCACCGGCTGCTCGCTCGATTGATCGGCGTCGTTTTCGCGGTTCCGCTCATCTGGTTTTGGGTGAAGGGCAGGATTCCGCGCGGGCTGAAACCCAAACTGCTGCTCATTTTGGCGCTGGGCGCTCTTCAAGGTTTTGTGGGCTGGTGGATGGTCTCATCCGGGCTCGTCCATCGCGTCGAAGTCGCGCAGGAGCGCTTGGCGCTTCATTTGCTGCTTGCGGCGTTCATCTTCTCCGCCTGTCTCTGGGTCGCAGCGGGGCTGGGGCCGAAGGCGGCCGTCTTCGTCGAGCATGGCAAAGAGCGCTTGCGGTTTTTTGCGATGCTTTTGCTTGCGCTCGTCTTCGTGCAACTGGGGGCAGGGGCGATCGTGGCCGGCCTTCGCGCCGGATTGATCGACAATACCTGGCCGCTCATGGAGGGCGTGTTCATCCCGCCGGCCAGCGAATTGTGGAAGCTCTCGCCCCTATGGGTCAATTTCGTCGACAATCCGATCACGGCGCAATTTACGCATCGGATGATCGCCTACGTCCTTCTGGCGCTCGCCTTCGTGAACATGATCGACGCCTCGCTCAACGCGCAGGGCAAGGTGCGCCGCGGTTCGATCATCGTCTTCGGCCACGTTCTATTGCAGGCGTCGCTCGGCGTTGCGACTTTGGTGCTCGTTCGCGACGAGTGGTACGGAACGCCGCACACATTGCTCGCTCTCGCGCATCAGGCGGTCGCCATGGGCGTGTTGGCGGTCGCGACGCTGCAGGCGCGCAGACTGACCCACGCGCAAGCCGCCTAAAACTGCGCGTCAGACGCGACGCATCGCCTGCGCAAGAGGTGACTCGTGGCGGTCGTGCAAAACATCGGGCATGCGATCGATCCCACGATCTCGCGCGTCTTGTTGCTGCACCTTCGCGAGTTCCTCATTCGCTTCCTGAAACTGCGCGTCCGCCTCGTCAAGCTGCGCGCGAAGTCCATCGAGCGACTGGGCCAGATTGTCTCGCCGGGCGCGCGCCGCGCGCGCATAAGTGGGATAGGCGAAGTGGAGCGGGTCGCTAATATTGGCGCGTTGCTCCTCATTGGCGATTTCGCGATCGAGATCGCCAGTCATACGCGTGAATTCGGCAATCATTGTTTGTAATTGAATGACGCGCCGACGCTTCTCTTCGGCCTGGAAACGCTTGAGGCGGATCAGGGTATCCCGCGATTTCATGACTCTGCACTCCGATACTCGATGCGCTACACGTGTATTTGTGACAATGCGTTGGTTCCGCGAGACAGCGTCAATATGACTCAAGGAGGTTGCTCATTTGTTACTTAGCGCCGAAAATCCCTTTCGGCCGTAAAGCATGTTTGGCGCAGACTCGGAAAACCGGGCGATAGCCGGCGAAAAGGAGCGATCATGCGGACGTTGAATCTTGCCATTGTCAGCGCGCTGTCGATCGGCGTCGTGACTGTCGTGGCGGCGGAACCTGCGCCAGAGCAGAAAGTCGTGCTGCCGCAAGACTTGGCCTGGAAGCCGGCGCCGCCGTCTTTCTCTCCGGGTTCAGAGACCGCGGTTCTCTATGGCGATCCTGCGAAGGAGGGGCCCTTTGTCGTGCGGGTGCGTGCGCCAAAGGGTTTCCGCGTGCCGCTGCACACGCATCCGGTGCCGGAAACGCTCACGGTGCTCTCTGGCGTTGTGAGCTTCGGGGTCGGTCCCGACGCGAAGACCAGCCGGCTTCCCGCTGGCGGATTTTCGGTCATGCCGCCAGGGGTCGAGCATGTCGTCGTCGTTGAAGAAGACGCGGTCGTTCAGATCAATGCGATGGGTCCCTGGCGCATCGACTATGTCGATCCGAAAGACGATCCACGAAAGCGGGGCGAGTAAGAGGGCCGCTTAGCGCTTTTGAGTTTCGACTACTGTCGCTCGCCAAAGGAAATCAGGGTCGATCTTCCTCGTGGCCGACTTACGCCGTCTCTCTTCCGCGAGTTTCGCCGGCGCCTCCGGCTGCTCGACGCCGCCCATGCGGCGATAGACGAAGGCCGGGGCAGGCAAGTGCGACTCCGCCTCGGCAAGCGCGGCGAAGCGCGCGTGATCCGGCGACAGATGGCAGGCGGGGTCGGTCGCGTTTGCGTCGCCTGTGACGGCGAACGCCTGACAGCGGCAGCCGCCGAAATCGATCTCGCGACGATCGCAGGAGCGGCAGGGCTCCTTCATCCATCCGACCCCGCGAAACGCCTCGAAGGCCGAGCCGTGACGCCAGATATCGGCGAGCGGGCGGTCGCGCACATTGTCGAAGACGAGCCCCGGAAGCGTCTGCGCCGCATGGCAAGGCAGAACGCGCCCGGACGGCGTGACGGCGACGATCGAGCGGCCCCAGCCGCCGGTGCAGGCCTTGGGGCGCGTCGCGTAGTGATCGTGAATGACGAAGTCGAACGTCAGCACGCCATGAAGCCGCTTCTTCGCCTCTTCGACAATGTCGACGGTTTCGAGAAACGCTTCGCGCGTTGGGATCAGCGCGGCGCGGTTCTTGTCGGCCCAGGCGTAATATTGGATATGCGCGACTTCGAGCCGCTGCGCGCCGACCTCGACCGCAAAGTCGATGATCTGCGGTAGGTGCTCCAGATTTTGCCGGTGCATCGGCGCGTTGATCGTCAGTCCGAGGCCGAGCTCGCGTGTCCATTGCGCGACGGCGCGCTTTTTCTCGACGCCGCCCTTAAAGGCCGAGATGCGGTCGGCGTTCTCCGGCACGACGTCCTGAATAGACACTTGCACATGATCGAGGCCGATCTCGGCGAGCCTCTCCATGCGCTCGCGCGTCAGCAGCACGGCGGACGTGACGAGATTTGTGTAGAGGCCGGCGTCGACGGCATGTTCGAGAATGTCTTCAAGGTCGCGGCGGACGGTCGGCTCGCCGCCTGAGAGGTGAAGCTGCATGGCCCCAGCCGCCGCGGCCTGGCGAAATGTTTCGCCCCATTCCTGCGCGCTCAATTCGCTATTGGCGCGTTCAAGATCGAGCGGGTTCGAGCAATAGGGACATTGCAGCGGGCAGCGATGCGTGAGTTCGGCGAGAATGCCCGCAGGTCCGCCCGCAAAGGGCGCATAGGACGACGCCAGCGGCGAAAGAGGAGGCGGTGAGAATTTGTCCGGCCCGTCGCGCAACAGGCGCTTGTCCGCAAGACCTTGCAGCAGCGTCTGAACATCCTTCGTAACGACTTCGATCGGCGCTTTGTAATCGGCCGCAAGTTGCGAGGAGATGTCTGCGACGCTCCGGCGTCCGTCGCAAAGACGAAGCACCGCGACGCCGATGTCGTTCAACTCATATGCGCGTTCGGGCGCGAGAACGACGAAGCGTTCGCGGGCGCGATCATGATGCAGCCGCGAATAGCGCGTGAAGGCCGGCTTTGAGTCCGGTCCGATCACGTAACGCTTCACGGCCGAGCCGTCAGTCATTGACTTCCCCAGGACGGAACGCTCCGGGAGGAATTTCGCCAGGCGTTACGTAGGCATGATGTAATGCGTCAAGTTGCGCCCACAATACGTTGCATTTAAAGCGCACCGCGGCAACGCAGGCTTCCTGCTCCGCTCGCGTATGAGCGTTGTCCTTCACGAAAGCGAGAGCAAATTCAAAGTCTCGCGGCGCCTGGCTGAGACGACGCTTGAAGTAGGCCATCACATGGTCGTCAACGAAATCGTAGTTCTCCAGCATGCCGGCAATGCGTTCGCGATGGATCGCGGGCGCAAAGAGTTCGGTCAGCGAAGACGCGACCGCAACCGTCAGCGGCTGCTCGACCACAAAACGGACGTAAGCCTCGACGGCGAATTTCGTCGCGGGCAGGGCGCCGCGCCGCGAGGTGACATATTCCCGCGACAGCCCGAGGCCGTCCGTCAGCACCAGCCAACGTTCGATGCCGCCAGCTTCCTCGCCGAGGCCGTCGTGATCGTGGATGCGATGAATCCACTCGCGGCGCAATTCGCGGTCATGCACGCGGCTCATGAAGGCCGCATCCTTGCGCGGCACGGCTTCCTGATAGCAGTAACGATTGAGCGCCCACGCCTGCACCTGGCCCTTGTTCAGCTTACCGCCGTGCAGAAGCTTATGAAAGGAATGCTTGTCGTGATAGCGCTCGGCGCCGACGGCGCGGATGGCGGCTTCAAAATCGGCCGGCGACAGCGGCTGCTCATGCAGCCATTTGACGGGTGCAATCTCGTTCATAGAGCGACCTCCATTCGATCCTCGCCAATCTCCCACCCGGCTGCGTTCGCCTCTGCGCGTTCTTTAGATAACGCATTAAGAACCGGGTTTGAGTTATTGATATGGACATATATTTTTCGGGAGATACCGAGCTTCGCCAGGGCCGCAATCGAACCCTCGGCGCCGCTCATATTGACATGACCCATGCGTGAGCCGGTCTTACCCATCAGCCCTTGGTCGATCATTTCGTTTTCATGCCAAAGCGTGCCGTCGAAGAAAACGAGTTCGGCGCCGCGCAGTCGCAGCGCCAGAGCTTCATCGACGCTGGCGCAACCGGGAATATAGAAGAACGATTTGCCCGTTGATGGCTGAGTGATCTTCAAGCCAAGCGTGTCGCCGGTCTGCGTGCCGAAGTTCGCGGCTTTCGCATCTTCAAGATAAAGCGCGATCTTGCCCTGAACCGGAAAGGACTCGACGCTGAGGTCAAGGTCGACGCCGGCTCCCTTGACCGCGATCGACTGGCCGAGCGGCAATTCGATGCGATCCACTGTGCCCGGCGCAAGAATGTCGAAAATCCTGTTCGAACTCAGCACGTCCAGCACGCGCTTTGCGGCATAAACGCTGAAGGGTTGCGCCTCGCGCAGGTTCAAAAGTCCCGCAATATGGTCGACGTCGCCATTGGTGAGCGCGACCGCCTTGATGGGGCTGCCGCGCACGCCGTCGCCTTTGGCCGGGAAAAGCTCGGGCGCTGCCGCGATCTGCTCGCGCAAATCCGGCGAGGCGTTGAGCAGCAGCCAGTTCCGGCCGTCCGCGCTCACCGCAAGCGAAGACTGCGTTCTTGCGGAAAACCCCGGCGCGCCATCGCGCACCGCGCGGCAATTGGCGCAGTTGCAATTCCATTGCGGGAAGCCGCCGCCGGCTCCCGAACCAAGGACTTTTATCCGCATTTTCGATCGACCTATCTGGCGCGATTTCCGAGCGTTGCGCCAGTCCTCCCCATAAACCTTGGCTTTTTAGGGCACTATATGCACGCCGCCGCGCGCGTAGCGCAAGTGCGGCAAAATCGCGCTGGGGTCTTCGTATCGACACTTTTTCTCTGCACTACTGTCGGCGCGCCCCTAAACCCTTCGTTAACCTGACCCTTCGTAGGAGGTGGTCTCTGACCCATTGCCTGGATCGGCCGAACGCTGAC
Source organism: uncultured Alphaproteobacteria bacterium (assembly GCA_963811555.1). Classification (GTDB taxonomy): domain Bacteria; phylum Pseudomonadota; class Alphaproteobacteria; order Rhizobiales; family Beijerinckiaceae; genus Methylosinus. The sequence continues at coordinate 10,823 of CAWESG010000026.1, forward strand.
CCCATGACGGTGCGAAATCTCAAATGGCGCCATTGTTTGGCCGGCGTGCTGATGGCCGTGGCGCTCGGCGGCTGCGTGTCCGATGGACTCAGCATGGTCGAGGGTCACGTCAACAACGCCGTTTCCTTTGTCGCTCCCCCGAGCGGCGAGTCCGCGCGGGTGCCGCTCTTCGTCGCCTCGACCCGCCGGGGCGACGGCGGCGCCGAGAAGGACGGAAAGGCGCATTTCTCGCTCATTGCGATTGGCGTTCCTCCAGGCCACAGGGCCGGCGCGATTGAGCGGCCGAGCTTCGGCTCCAGCGATCCGCGGCGACATTTCGTTTTGGTTGACCGCAGCAAAATGGACGAGCCCGAGTTCCTAGGAGAGATTGCGGCCCATGTGTCGGGGCGCATCGGCGTCAGCCGGGACATCCTGCTTTATGTCCATGGCTTCAATACGAGCCTTGAGGAATCCCGGTTCCGCGTCGCGCAGATCGTGTCAGATGGTCATTTCTCCGGCGTGCCGGTCTTATTCACCTGGAATTCGCGCGGGGGCCTGTTCAATTATGAATCCGACAAGGAGAGCGCCACTGTCGCCCGTGACTCGCTCGAGAAACTGATCGTCGATCTCTCGCATACCCCAGGCGTTGGCAGGGTTCATATTCTCGCTCACTCAATGGGCGCTTGGCTGACGATGGAGAGCCTGCGCTCCATTTCGATCTCCGGCCATCCCGACCTCGACGGCAAATTGGGCGAAGTGATGCTTGCCGCGCCCGACATCGACCTTAACGTCTTCCGTCAGCAGGTGGCCCGGCTCGATCCAAAACATGTGTCGATTTTCGTGGCGAATGACGACCGCGCCTTGTCCCTGTCGTCGCGAATTGCCGGCGATCGGCAGCGATTAGGCGCGCTGGACCCGGCAAATCCCAAGGACAAAGAAGAGCTGGATCGTCTGGGCGTCTCGGTCCACGATATTTCCGGCCTCTCCAGTGATTTCGTCGGCCATGGAGCCTTCGCCGAGGCGCCGACGATCGTGCGTCAGATCGGCGCGCAGTTGACGGCTCCGCGTCAGGCGGAGGCGAATGCGCATGCCATCATCGATGCAGGAGGAAGCGTCGCTGATCCGACGCCGACGAGTTCGACGACCGCCGCCGCAACTCGCTCGGGTATCGAAAGTCAGCCGTTGCCGCCACTGACCAGATAGGCCCGGTCACGCCTTGGAGCCATCCGCGGGCGCGGACGCCGAAGCATCGGCCTTCGCCAGCGCGTCAGCGCGCGCCAGGCGATTGTATTGCCGTATTCCAAAGGGGATCGCCGCGAGATAGGCGAAGCCGAGCACCGCCAGCATCTCCATCGGGAATGTCGCCAGCAGCAAGGCTGTGGCGATAACGCCAAATAGCAGCGGGATCACCAGATCGCGCGGGATGCGTCCTATTCGCTTGCCCGAAAAATGCGGAATGCGGCTCGCCATCAGAAAGGCGACGCCAAGCACATAGGCGACGATGAAGGGCGACAAATATTTGGACGCCGGCAGTTCGAAGACCGACAGATGCAGATAGAGCGGCAGAAGCACGGTCACGGCGCCCGCTGGCGCGGGCATTCCGACAAAGAAATCAGAATGCCAGGCCGGACGCGTGGGATCCTCGATCATGACGTTGAAGCGGGCAAGGCGCAGCGCGCAGGCGATGGCGAATACGAGCGTCGCGAACCAGCCCAGCCCTTTGATGTCATGCAGCGCCCAGAAATACAGCAGCAGGGCCGGCGCGACGCCGAAATCGACGAAGTCGGCAAGCGAGTCGAGTTCTGCGCCGAAGCGCGAGGTGCCCTTCAAAGCCCGCGCAAGTCGTCCGTCCAGTCCGTCGAGCACGGCGGCCGCGATGACGGCCGTGACAGCTGTCTCGAAGCGGCCTTCGACAGCGTATCGGATCGCGGTCAGACCCATGGAGAGGGCGAGTAAAGTCACCAGATTGGGAAGCACGATCCGCAGCGGAATCTTGCGGAACCGCAATCGGCGGCGCTCCGACGGGGAAAGCGTGTCCGTGGCGACGTCGCCCAAATGGTCGTGCGTTTCGTTGTCGCTCATGAAAACCTCGCGGCTCCGCTTAACTAGGCGTTCGTCAGCCGGCCTTGAAGGAGAGCGCGGCCGCATGCGCGTTCAAATCGGCCAGAATGGTTTCTCCGGCGACGGCTCGCGATCCAATGGCGACTGTGGGACGCGCGGAGGAGGGCATATAGACGTCGACCCGCGATCCGAAACGAATGAGACCGAAGCGGTCGCCGACGCCGATCGTCTCTCCTTCATGAACGAAACAGACGATGCGTCGCGCGACGAGGCCGGCGATCTGCACAACTCCGAAATCGTCCTGCCGGCGTGTCGATGACGACGCCGTTGCGCTCATTGTCTTCGCTGGCCTTGTCCAGATCGGCATTGACGAAAAGGCCCGGCTTATAGGCGATCTTGCTGATGCGCCCCGTGATCGGAGAGCGGTTCACATGACAATCGAACACGCTCATGAAGATCGAAACGCGCTGCAAAGGCTCGGCGCCCATTCCAAGTTCCGCCGGCGGCAGGAAGAAGCCCACGGAACAGACGACGCCATCGGCTGGCGACACGACAAGTCCCTCGCGTAAAGGCGTCACTCGCGGCGGATCCCGGAAGAAATATACGCACCATGCAGTGGCGATAAAGCCGATCCAGCCGAGCGTCGGCGAAATCCAATGCAGGAGGAAGGCTACAATTCCAAAGGTCGCAATGAAGATGTAGCCTTCGGGATGGATGGGAACGAGCGACTTGCGAACGGAATCAACGATGGACATCAGGGTTCTCCCGTCCCGCGCGAATGCGACGATTGTCCGAAATCATGGCGCGCGGCGGCGCAGCGCTTCGCGGCACTATTGCCATTTTGCGGCGCGAAAGTCACGGGCGGCGACGCCGTCATGCGCAGGAAACGGCGGCGCTCGACAAAATCGGCGACTGCGCTCATGAACGGCCCATGGACCAGACATTTCTTGAAGACCTTTATGCGTGTTTGCGCTTCTATTCCCGCCTTCCCACACCCTCGATGGCGGGCGCGGGCTCCATGCCGGATTTTCGGCGCGCCGTTCGGGCTTTGCCGCTCGCCGGCGCTCTGATCGGCCTTTGCGGGGGCGCATCGCTTCTGCTCGCGCGAGCATTGGGAATTCCGCCACTGCCGGCCGCGGCCTGCGCTATTGCGACGCTTGCCGCAGTCTCGGGCGCTTTGCATGAAGACGGACTCGCCGACCTCGCCGACGGGTTTGGCGGCGGCGCGACGCGCGAGCGTAAACTCGAAATCATGCGCGACAGCCGCCTGGGCTCCTACGGGGCTATGGCGCTGATCGTCTCGCTGATCTTGCGCGTCTCGGCGCTGGCGGCGATTGCGGAGCACAGCGCGCTTCTGGGCGCCGCCGCGCTTATTGCGACCGGAGCGACCTCCCGCGCCGCTGGCCTCGCGCCGCTCGCAATGCTTCAACCAGCCCGCTCCGACGGGGCGGGATTTTCCGCGCTTCGGCCAAATCCCGACAGTTTTCGCTTGGCGATTTTCTTTGCGGGGATCGTTTCCCTGTTGCCCGCACATGGGCGGAATGCATCTTGGACAAATCGCGCTTGCGGATTTCGGCGCTCTCGCTGCGGCTGCGTTTGTGGCCAATCTCGCGAAGCGGCAAATCGGGGGCTTCACAGGCGATGTTTTGGGCGCGGCCCAACAGGCTGCCGAGGTCGCATCGCTCTTATTGCTTTCGGCGAGAGGTTAGCCTCCGGCTAACTCGGCGTTTTCCAATCTCGACGTTGCGCGTCGCACTTCGTCAACCGCCGCGAGCAGAACCTCGACGCCTGCTCCCGGCTTGACGGATTCGAGCGCCAAATGTCGCCGGTAGGAACGTGCTCCGGGAAGCCCGGCGAAGAGTCCGAGCAGGTGGCGCGTCATCGACGACAGGCGTTCGCCTCGTGAAAGCTCGCGCTCCACGTAGGGAATGAAGGCGTCGATCGCATCGAAGGCGTTGGCGACAGGCGCAGGCTCGCCGAAGAGTTCCGCGTCAACGTCGATCAATAGAGCGGGATCGTGATAGGCGGCGCGGCCGATCATCACGCCATCGACATGTTGGAGCTGTTCGCGCATCTGTTCGATTGTCGTTAAGCCACCGTTGATGACGATCGGCACGTCCGGAAGGGCGCGTTTGAGCGAATGCACGAGCGCATAATCGAGGGGAGGAACGTCGCGATTTTCTTTCGGCGACAGACCCGAAAGCCATGCTTTGCGCGCATGCACGATCAGCGCATCGACATTCGCCGCGACAACCTCTGACGCGAGTTCAAACAATGCGCGTTGCGGGTCCTGATCGTCGACTCCGATTCGGCATTTGACGGTGACAGGAATCGTCACCGCATCCTTCATCGCGCGCACGCAATCGGCGACGAGCGTCGGCCGCAGCATGAGACAGGCGCCGAAAGCGCCGTTCTGCACCCGGTCCGAAGGACAGCCGACATTCAGATTGATTTCATCATAGCCGAAATCCTGAGCAATTCGCGCCGATTGCGCGAGTTCGCGCGGATCGGAGCCGCCGAGCTGAAACGCGACGGGATGTTCGACGGAATCAAAATTCATGAGCCGCGCACGATCGCCATGAATGACCGCGCCTGTCGTGAGCATCTCTGTGTACAACCGAGCGCGTCGCGTGAGTACGCGATGGAAATACCGGCAGTGTCTGTCGGTCCAGTCCATCATCGGCGCGACGCAGAAACGAAAATCTTGGTTCACAGGCGTCCTGTATTGCAATCAACGGCGCAGGTCGCAGCGCTCGCACAATAGGTTCGCATGTGCCGGAAGCGCCCGCATTTACGTCAATATACGGTTGGGAACTTCATGTGAAGCGGGCCTACGATCTGGTCAGTTTGCATCTATCGCGCGGAGCTAAGAGGTCGCGCCGCCGCCGGCATGACTGCAATCGTCAAATTGGAGACCACAAGCTTGACGGACAATGAACCACATGTCAGGTTTTCCATTACTCCACAATACATTGGCGCAGATTTTCCATTTGCGCGGATTGCGATCTAATGAATTCGATGGAATACGAGCGGCGCGTCGATAAATATTTGCTGCGCGAATTAGGCAAGGAATCGGAGCTTCGCGAGTTTCAGCTTGGCGATTATGACGACGTCAATCGCGTTACAAAATTCATTTTTCGACGATTGGTCGAATTGAATTGGACGCTTGCGCGCTTCTTCCGCAATTTACGTGGATTGATCAATCCGACCTCAAGCGACGCCGCGAAAAAGGAAGCAGAGCGGCGTCTTTCCGAGGCGGATATTCCGCCGCCAGGCGGCGCCCCGCGTCTGCTGCTTGACATGACCGACGCCTATCGCACCGGAAAGGGAACTGGCATTCAGCGCGTCGTTCGCGAAATCGCAAGAAATGCGGTGGAGACGGGACATGGCTTGCCGGTGGTGATCGAAAACGGAAAACTCCTCTCTTACTATCGTCATCCTTCATTGCCCGACGAAATCAAAATTGACGATGGCGATATCTTCGTGATGCTCGATGCGGCGTGGAACAGCCTTCCGGAATATTTGCCGATCATGCGTGAGGTTTCGAGCAAAGGCGGCGCGAACGTCGTCTGTGTTTACGATCTTCTGCCGTTGATGTTCCCGCAAGCCTTCCCGCCGAGTCTTGTGCCTTTGTTCGAGAGCCTGGTTCGACGAAGCGCTCGCAAAAAGCGACGCCGTTGTGGCGATATCGCACAGTGCTGCGCAGGACCTCCTGACATATCTCAAAGCCAATCCTCGCCAGTTGAAGCCTAATTTTCGCATAGGCTGGTGGCGGCTTGGGGCCGACTTCGCGACTGCTGCGAACGCCGCTGTATCTCAAGAAGCCAAAAGCTTCGTCGATGGCGCGCCTTTTTTCCTGAGCGTCGGCACTTTGGAGCCGCGCAAATGTTATCCCGTCGCGCTTGACGCATTCGAACGCCTCTGGCGCTCCAATGTGAATGCCCGCTATGTGATCGTCGGACGGCGCGGATGGAGCGCGCGCTCCCTGGTGAAACGCATTCGCGAGCATCCCGAATACGGCAATCGGTTGTTCTGGTTCGACGATGCAAACGACGCCGATCTGAACTTCTTGTACAAATATGCGCGCGCCGCGTTGGCGCCATCTTTCGCGGAAGGATTCGGATTGCCATTGATCGAAGCGGCGCGTCACGGTCTGCCGTCGATCGCAAGCGACATTCCCGTGTTTCGGGAGGTCGGAGGCGACGCCATCGCCTACTTTGATTGTCTCGACAGCGAGAGTCTGGCAAATAAACTCAGCGAATTTCTTATCACGTCAAAGAAGCCGCCGGCCTTGGCGCAAACGTCATGGCGAGACTCGACGGAGAGCTTTTTGAATCTCATTCGCGACGGAAAGTATCAGATTTCACGGATCTAAGATCAGAATTCAAAACGGGTGATATTGAAACAGCCAGTTTTCAGACAGAACCGTCTCGCCACTTTTCAGGAACAGCCGCATTTCAACCGGGTCCTGCCCTTCCACGGTAAGATCGAACTGCGCGCGCCAATGACCCGGCACGCCGTCGAAGACAGCTTCGGTGAAAATGTAGGAGAAGGTTCCGCGCGAGGACCAAAGCACCGGCTCAGGCTTTACGCCGAAGGGCAATTTCTCCAACGGACCGCCTAGAAATTCGACCATGAATTTGCGAACGCCCTTGGGGCGCGGTTTGCCCGGCTGGCCGCCGTTGCCCAGGCGCGTCGCGACGCAACGCGCGAGTTCGGTCGGAAATGGCTCGTCCGCCAGCCAGTAAAGGCGATACGACAACTCGAATTCGGATCCGGGAATCGCCGGTTTCTCGGGAACCCACATGGTGACGATGTTGTCGTGGATTTCGTCGTCGGTTGGAATCTCGACAAGATGTATCGCGCCCTTGCCCCAATCCCCTTTAGGCTCGATCCACACGCTTGGGCGTCGATCGTAAAACACGCCGTCGAGATAATGGTCGAAATTGCGGTCGCGCTGCAGAAGCCCGAAGCCCTTCGGGTTGTAATCGCCGAAGGCTGAGGCCATGACCCGCGACGGATTGTTGAGCGGGCGCCACAATCTTTCACCCGCGCCCGTCCACATGCTGAGGCCGTCGGAATCATGCACCTCCGGGCGCCAGTCGATCGCGGTTGGCTTTTTCGTCTCCGAAAACCAATACATCGATGTCAGCGGCGCAATTCCAAATCGTTCGAAACTGCCGCGCAGGAACAAATGACAATCGATGTCCATGACGACGCCTTTGCCGCGCGTCATGAGGAAGCGATAAACGCCGACGACGGACGGACCTTCGAGCAGCGCATGCAGGGTCACGCCGTCGTCCGTCTCAGGCCCGACATAGATGTGCGTGAAATCTGGAAATTCTTCCGACTTGCCGGCGACCCATGTGTCGAGCGCGACCCCGCGCGCGGAAAGGCCATATTGGCGAAGTTCGCCGATTGCTCGAAAATACGAGGCGCCGAGGAACGCCACCCAGTCGTTCTTGCGCCAATCGAGCGCGCCGGTCTTCGATTCCTGAATGCGGAAGCCCGCGAAACCTGCGCCCGGCGCCAACTGCCGCGCAATCGAATCTTCCGGCATGTTGAAATAGCTTGGGTCGTACAGAACTTCCTGCGCCTGATCCTTCTCCACAACGTGCACGCGCACGGCCTTCTTGAAGAACATGCCGAGATGGAAGAACTCGATCGGAAAGCGCTCCCGGCCGGTCGCGTAAAGCGCGTGATCGGTGTTGTAGGTAATCTTGCCCCAGGCCTCGTAATCGATCTTGCTCGTAATCTCGGGACTGGGCTGCGCGGGCGGCCGATAAGGCTCTTTGATCAGCTTTCGCGCAGTCTCTTTGAGCGCTTCGAAACTGAATGGCTCCGGGGGGCCGAGTTTCAGTCGGGTCGGATCCGGCTGGGCTTCGGCCGTTTGCACGCCGACCGCCTGCATGGCGCCCGTCGCAGCGGCCACCTTCAGAAAAGATCGGCGATCTGGTTGATCGATCATGCGATAGTCCTTGAGCCGGCGTCGATCAGCCGGGGCATTCTGGGTTTGAAATCGTTAATGATTGGGGTGGACGCGTCAAACGCGAGCAGCGGCGCCAGTGCGACTTAACCGCGAATCGGCTCGTGGCGAATGGCCGTGCGCATGAAGAAATACAGACCGACGAAACCCGCCAGCGCAAAAATGACTTCAAGCGCGCGGCTGACCGTCGGATCGAGCTGGAAGAGGCCGCCCAACGCCCATCCCGCAGCCCAAGACGCGCCCACAAGCTCTGTTCCGACGAGGATCGCCACTGCGACCAGCGTGGAAAGATGCAGAAGATTGATCGGCTTCTGACTCATGTCGCGACCTTCGTTTTCGCCAGCGATTCAGGATTCGAGGAGCGTCTTCTAGGCACTGGGTGCTATACGATCTGACGCTTTGATGCAAGGCGGGCTCAAGCGGAGCGACAGCGGCCAGAGCGTGAACTTCGCCTTTATTTGCGCCTCTCCTCGATGCGCTGTCGAGCCGAAAATTCATCGGGATCGAATTGAACAACGCTTTCGTCCAAACCATTGGCCGTGAGCGTGCGTCGAACGCGCGCATTTGCGCCCACGATGACGACGGTCGTCTTCCGCCGCTTGGCCTTTTCGGCGAAGCTCAGGAGGGCATGCGCGGCGGCAGCGTCGGCAATCGGCACGGCGGTCAAATCGAGGATAAAGGCCTCCGGGCGCGGCCCTATCGCATCGAGCACGGCGGAAATGGTCGCCGCGACGCCAAAGAAGAACGGGCCGTTGATGCTGTAGACCATGATGTCGTCTCGCGCGGCTGGCACATAGCAGTCGGCGTCGTCGACTTCCGCATCGTCGTTTTGGCCCATGCTTTGGTTCGTCTGCACCTCGACGATCTGCGCCATGCGATGCATGAAGAGGAGCGATCCAAGAGTGACGCCCACGGCGATCCCTTCGGTGATGTCCCGAAACACCGTGAGCAGAAATGTCGCGCCGAACACGAAGGCTTCGCCGCGATCATGTTTGAAGATTGCGATGATCTGCTCGCGCTCGATCATGTTCCACGCGACGATCGTCAAAACGGCGGCGAGCGTCGCGAGGGGAATATAGGATGCGAGGGGCGCCGCGATGACCATGAAAGCCAGCAGGAACAGGGAATGAAAAATGCCCGCGACGGGTCCATGCGCGCCTGCGCGAATATTCGTCGCCGTACGCGCGATGGCGCCCGTGCAGCACAAGCCGCCAAACAATGCAGAGCCGATATTGGCGTAACCCTGGGCGACGAGTTCGCAATTGGAGCGGTGATGGCGCCCGTCATTCCATCGGCGACGACCGCCGACAGTAGCGACTCGATGCCTCCGAGCATCGCGATGGCGATCGCCGCGGGGATCAACTCCACCAGTTCAGCAAGTGGAACGTGGGGGAACGAGGGCGCCGGCAACATGCGCGGCACGCCGCCAAAACGCGAGCCGATCGTCTCCAGGGGAAGATTGAAGGCGAAGGTCGCGAAACCCGCGAGAGCGATCGCGGCAAGCAGCCCAGGAAAACGGGGGAGCCATATTCGCAATATCATGATGAAGGCGAGCGACGCCGCCGCCATGCCGAAGGCGGCCGGGTCGGCCGTCGGCAGCGCAGGCCAGAATGTCTCGAGTTTCGAGAGGAACGCCGCCGGTTCGTGTGCGACTTGCAGGCCCAGGAGATCTTTGATCTGGCTCGCGAAGATGATCAACGCGACCCCAGCCGTGAACCCCATCGTCACAGAATAGGGAATGTATTTGATGTAGCCGCCAAGGCGCATATAGCCGATCGCCAACAGGATCAGTCCCGCCATGATGGTCGCGGCGAGAAATCCGTCAAAGCCGTAAGTTTCGATCGTCTTCGCGACGAGAACGATGAAAGCTCCCGCCGGTCCTCCGATCTGAAACCGGCTGCCGCCTAGCGCGGAAATCAGAAAACCGCCGACGACCGCCGTAAAGAGCCCGTTTTCGGGCTTGGCGCCGGAAGCGATTGCGATGGCCATGGACAAGGGAATGGCGACAATGGCGACCGTGAGCCCGGCGATGGCGTCGGCCCGAAGATTGGTGAGGTAATAGCCCTCACGCAACGTGGTGATGAGCTTAGGCGTAAAGCTTTGCGCAAAGCCCGGCGAGGCCGGAACTTTCGCGAAATCATGGCTTTGGCTATTCATTGGCGCATGGGTTTCGGGGCGCGCCGGTCGTCAGAGTGCGACTCAAGGCGGCGAAGGCCCATCATAAACGCACCCATGCTGCAGATGCTAACGGATTATGTCATGCGACAAGTTTGGCGAGACTCTGCGATCAAAACGGAATGTCGTCGTCCAATTGCTCCGCAAGACGTCCGCCAGCCGGGGCCGGTCGACGCTCGCCGGGAGATCGCTCCATCGGCGAGGAGCGGCCGAAGGAGCCGCCGCCCGGCGCGGAACTCCGATCATCGTAGCCTTCGGATGCTCCCTCGCGCCCGCCCTTGCTGTCGAGTAGCGTGAGTTCGCCGCGAAAGCGTTGGAGCACAACGTCCGTCGCCTTGCGCTGATTTCCGTCTTTATCCGTATATTCGCGCGTCTGCAGCTGGCCTTCGAGATAGATCTTGGAGCCTTTTCGGCAGTATTGCTCGGCGATCTTGCCGAGGTTTTCATTGAAGATCGACACATTGTGCCACTCGGTGCGATCCTTGCGCTCGCCGCTCTGCCGGTCGCGCCAGGATTCCGTCGTCGCAACCGAGAAGGAGACGACACGATCGCCGGAAGGGAGCGTGCGCACTTCAGGGTCCCGCCCCAGATTGCCGATGAGGATCACCTTGTTGACGCTGCCCGCCATGTCGCTCTCCATTCGTAACTCTGCGCGGCACTCTAGCCCAATCCATCGATAAACTTGGCTCGCCTCGCGTCTTGTCCACAGTTCGTTCGGGGATCAATGCGCCGCGAGCAGAGCTGTTTGTTCTTTTTTTGTTCTAGCATCCGATTGCGCCGCCTGCAAGCGTCGCGCAGTCGGAAATCAATCGGTCGTCACAGCCAGTTTGACGTCGCTTGGATCGATGTTTTTCCTCAAGCCATCCGACAGCTTCGCGCGGTCGAGTTCGCCCTCCCACCAGGCCACGACGATTGTCGCCACGCCGTTTCCGCACAAATTCGTCAGAGCGCGGCACTCGCTCATGAATTTGTCGACGCCCAGCACAATCGCCATGCCGGGAATAAGGCTTGCGTTCACTGAGCCGAGCGTCGCCGCGAGCGTCACAAAGCCAGCGCCCGTCACGCCCGTCGCGCCTTTGGAGGTCAGCATCGCGACGCCTAGAATTGTGAACTGCTGGACCGCAGTCAACTCCACGCCCAAGGCCTGAGCAATGAACAGCGTGGTCAGCGTCATGTAAATGTTGGTGCCGTCGAGATTGAATGAGTATCCGGTTGGAACGACCAGGCCAACGACGGATTTGGAGCAGCCGAGCCGCTCCAACTTTTCCATCAGCTGGGGCAGGGCGCTCTCAGACGACGAGGTTCCCAGAACGATGAGAAGCTCGTCCTTGATGTAGGCGAGGAAGCGAAAAATATTGAACCCGGCCACTCGGGCGACCACACCCAGGATGACGATCACGAAGAGCGCGGCCGTGAGGTAAAACGAGCCGACAAGCCATGCGAGCGACAGCAGCGATTTCGACCCGTAGTGGCCGACGGTGTAGGCCATCGCCCCGAATGCGCCAAGCGGCGCCGCCTTCATCACAATGGCGATGACGCCGAACATGGCGTGCCCGGCGTCGTCGATAAAGCTGCGCAGCGTGCGTCCGCGTTCCCCGAGCGTCATCAGCGCAAAGCCGAAAAGCACGGAAAATAGCAGAACCTGCAGAATATCGCCCCTCGCAAAACCGCCGAAGACGCTGTCGGGGATGATGTCGAGGACGAAATCGACCGCATGGCGATGGACGGCCCGATCCTCATATTGCGCGACGGCGAGTGGCGTCGGGCTTGCCGGGGAAGCCCGCGCCGGGGCGCAGGATATTTCCGACGAGGAGGCCGAGGATCAAGGCGAAGGTCGAGACAATTTCGAAGTAGATCAACGCCTTTACGGCGACGCGGCCGACTTTCTTGGCGTCGTCGATATGAGCGATACCCGACACCACCGTGCAAAAGATGATTGGCGCAATCGCCATTTTGATCAGCTTGATGAAGCCGTCGCCGATCGCCTTGACCCATTCGCTGGACGCGAAATCCGGAAAATAGGCGCCGATAAGCGCGCCCAAAATGATCGCGGCCAGCACCTGGACATAGAGTATTTTGTGGAGCGGCTTCTTATATCGCGTAGCGGCGGCCGTGGGCGAACTCACTAGACGTCTCACCTTCTCGAGAGCGGTCCGGTGCTCCTAGACCGCGGCGGCACGCCTTGCAATGTTTCTGCCGCCGCAGCGGTTTCGTCCTGCTCGGCGCAATGCTGGATTATTGCGATGCGTCATGGCAATGAAGGGGACGGGCGCAGTGAGCGCGCCGTTCCCTCCGAAATCCGATAAGGCGATATGGCCGGCCCCAAGCAAAAATCGGCGAGCGTTTCGACATTCCCTGCGCTGGATCCCTTCCCGGGCTCCAAGACGATCTCCATTCGCGGCGCGCGCGAGCACAATCTGAAGAATATCGATCTCGTCATTCCGCGCGACAAGCTCGTGATTTTCACCGGACTCTCCGGGTCCGGAAAATCGTCGCTCGCCTTCGATACGATCTATGCGGAGGGACAAAGGCGCTACGTCGAGTCCCTCTCGGCCTATGCGCGCCAATTCCTCGAGATGATGCAAAAGCCCGACGTCGATCAAATCGACGGACTGTCGCCGGCGATTTCCATCGAACAGAAAACCACGTCGCGCAATCCGCGATCGACGGTTGGCACGGTCACGGAAATTCACGACTACATGCGCCTCCTGTGGGCGCGTGTCGGCATTCCCTATTCGCCAGCAACGGGATTGCCGATTGAAAGCCAGACCGTTTCACAAATGGTCGACAGGGTGATGGCCTTGCCCGAGGGCAAGCGTCTCTATCTGCTCGCGCCGGTCGTGCGCGGCCGCAAGGGCGAGTACAAGAAAGAAATTGCGGAATATACGAAGCGCGGATTTCAACGCCTCAAGATCGACGGCGTCTATTATGAGATCGGCGACGCGCCCGCGCTCGACAAGAAATTGAAACACGACATCGACGTCGTCGTCGATCGTATCGTCGTGCGCTCCGACATCGGTTCGCGTCTTGCCGACAGTTTCGAAACCGCGCTCGAATTATCGGGCGGCATTGCGGTGGTGGAGTTTGCCGATCAGCGAACGGCAAACGAAGCGCCGAAGATCGAGAAAGCGAAAAGCGATTCTCATTATACGATCCTTACGACTCACTATGCGCCGGATCATATTCTGTTCTCGTCGAAATTCGCCTGTCCTGTTTCCGGTTTCACCATTCCGGAAATCGAGCCGCGGCTCTTTTCGTTCAATAATCCCTTTGGGGCCTGCCCAACTTGCGGCGGATTGGGGCAGGAGCAAACAGTCGACACGGAGCTGATCGTTCCCGACGGCAAACTCACTTTGCGCAAGGGCGCCATCGCGCCCTGGGCGCGCTCGTCGTCGCCTTATTATCTGCAGACGCTGGAAGCGCTTGGCCGCCATTACAAGTTTCGTCTCGATACGGCTTTCGACTCCCTGCCGCAGCGAGCCAAAGACGTGATCTTTTACGGCTCCGGAGATGAAGAAGTCCGCTTTTCCTACGACGACGGAATGCGCGCTTATGACGTGAAGAAGCCGTTCGAAGGCGTCGTGAACAATCTCGAACGGCGCTATCTGGAAACCGACAGCGAATGGGCGCGTGAAGAAATCGCGCGTTACATGTCGGCGACGCCCTGCGCCGCCTGCAACGGCTTTCGGCTCAAGCCCGAAGCGCTGGCGGTGAAGATCGCTCACAAACATATCGGCGAAGTTTCGGAACTCTCGGTGCGCGCAGCGCTCGAATGGTTCCGCGCGTTGCCCGGCGAACTCGACAAGAAACGAAATGAAATCGCCTTTCGCATTCTGAAGGAAATTCGCGACCGTCTGACGTTCCTTGTCGATGTCGGCCTCGACTATCTCACTCTGTCGCGCGCATCCGGCTCCTTGTCTGGGGGCGAAAGTCAACGCATTCGTCTCGCCTCGCAGATTGGGTCGGGATTGACGGGCGTTCTTTATGTGCTCGACGAGCCGTCGATCGGTCTGCATCAACGCGACAATGATCGCCTGCTCGACACGCTGCGACGGCTGCGCGATCTCGGCAACAGCGTCATCGTCGTGGAGCATGACGAAGACGCCATTCTCGCGGCCGATTACGTGGTCGATGTCGGGCCTGGCGCAGGCATTCACGGCGGCCGAATTATTTCTCAGGGAACGCCGGCCGAGATCATGGCGGATCCGAAATCGCTCACGGGTCAATATCTCATTGGCGCGAAGCAGGTGAAACTCAATCACACGCTGCGAAAGCCCCAGCCGGGACGCTGGCTGAAGCTTACGGGCGCGCGCGGCAATAATTTGAAGAATGTCACAGCGCAAATTCCGTTGGGGCTGTTCACCTGCATCACGGGGGTTTCCGGCGGCGGCAAGTCGACGCTCGTCATTGAGACGCTCTACAAGGCGATGGCGCGCAAGCTGAGCGGCGCACATGCGCATCCGGCGCCGTTCGACAAACTCGAAGGTCTGGAACAGATCGACAAGATCATCGACATCGATCAGTCGCCGATCGGCCGCACGCCGCGCTCGAATCCTGCGACTTATACCGGCGCCTTCACGCCCATTCGCGAATGGTTCGCCGGCTTGCCCGAAGCAAAAGCGCGCGGCTATGCGCCGGGACGCTTCTCCTTCAATGTGAAGGGCGGGCGCTGCGAAGCCTGTCAGGGCGACGGCGTCATCAAGATCGAAATGCACTTCCTGCCGGACGTCTACGTCACCTGCGACGTCTGCAAGGGCAAGCGTTACGATCGCGAAACGCTGGAAGTGAAATACCGCGAGAAGTCGATCGCCGACGTGCTCGACATGACGGTGGAGGAGGCGGCCAGTCTGTTCAAGGCGGTGCCGGCGATCCGAGAGAAGATGGAGACATTGAAGCGCGTCGGGCTCGACTATGTTCATGTCGGGCAGCAAGCGACGACGCTATCGGGCGGCGAGGCGCAGCGCGTGAAGCTCGCGAAGGAACTCGCGCGTCGTTCGACCGGACGCACGCTCTATATTCTCGATGAGCCGACGACCGGCCTGCATTTTCACGACGTCGCGAAGCTGCTCGAGGTTCTGCACGAGCTGGTGGAGCAGGGCAATACCGTGATTGTGATCGAGCATAATCTCGAGGTCATCAAGACGGCGGATTGGATCATCGATCTTGGACCGGAGGGCGGCGACGGGGGCGGAGAAATCGTCGCAGCGGGACCGCCTTCAGACGTCGTCAAGGAGAAGCGAAGTCATACCGGGCGCTACCTTGGTGAAGCGCTCGCGCGTCGGCCTATTTCGATGAGCGACGCGCAGCAAGAGCGCGCAAAGCGGTCGAAGCGCGAAAAATAGCGGGCTGGCTTGGTTCAGGCGTAGCGGCTGGCGCCGCCCGGGCGCGCTTCCCGCTCGCTGAAATAGAATTCGATCTTGGCGCGCATTTCGCGCATGAATCGCTCCTCGCCGAACTTCTGCGCATGCGCTCTTATGCGCTCCGGCGAGAACTCCGAGGCTTCGAACCGCGCTATCGCCGCCGTCAGCGACTGAGGCGTCTGCTCATTGAAGAACACGCCGGTCAATCCGTCGACGACAGTCTCAGTGGCGCCGCCGCAGCCGTAAGCGATGACGGGCCGCCCGCTCGCCATTGCTTCGAGCGGAACGATGCCGAAATCCTCTTCGCCGGGGAAGATGAGCGCGCGGCAACGCGCGTAATGGTGCTGCAAGACCTCGAAAGGTTGCGGACCGAGCAGGGTCACCGTCGGACCGGCGATCTTTCGAAGCCTGTCCAGCATCTGGCCGCCGCCAATGACGATCAGCTTTTTGCCGAGGGCGTTGAAGGTTTCGATCGCGAGGTCGGGCCGTTTGTAGGCGACGAGTTCGCCGACCATCAAATAATAGTCGCCCAGCTCGTCTCGCGGCGCGATCGAGAAGCATTCGGTCGCGACGGGAGGATGCACGACGTCCGACTCCCGACGGTAATAACGCTCGATGCGATCGGCGACAGTCGCCGAATTGGCGATAAAATGATCGACCCTGCTCGCCACCAGCGCGTCCCAGCTGCGCAAATAATGCGCGAAGGGCGGGATCAGCGCGCGCATGAGGGGTCCCGTCTCACGGCGATATTCATGGTACATGTTCCACAAATAACGCATCGGCGAATGGCAGTAACAGACATGCAGGGCCCGCGGCGGCGGAATGATCCCTTTGGCCGGCCCGGATTCGCTTGAGATGATAAGGTCGTAACCCCGCAGATCGAGCTGCTCCAGCGCGAGCGGCATCAAGGGCAGATATTGACGATAGAGACGCCTCGCGAAGGGCAGGGAGTTGATGAAGCTCGTCGTCACGCGGTGCGAACGGATCGTTTCCGATACTGCGGCGGGGTCATAAACATGAGTGAAGATGTCGGCTTGCGGATAAATCTTGCAAAGCGCCTCGAGCACCTTCTCGCCGCCGCGCATATTGACGAGCCAATAGTGGACGATCGCAACGCGCATTCAGGGGCGCCCCTCGGCTTCCAACTTACGCGCCTTCATGCGACGCAATTCATGCTCGATTGACGCGAAGGCGTCGCCCGTGCGGGGCGCGCACGATCAAGCGTATCATGCAGCGCGATGATTAACGCGGCGTCAACTTTCCGCAAGCGCCGAGACGTTTGCTAACGGAATTAATTCTTGAGCGGCGTCTCCGGCACGCTGCGCGGCTGCTTGTCGTCGGAACTGGTGTCTTCGGAATCGTTCAATGAATCCGGTGACTTGCCCATGTCTTTGCGTGGCCGGACCTTATCGCGGTCGGATGGCGGCCGGTTTTTCCCGGCCTCTATGATATCTCGCTCGGGCCTCGGCAGAACCGGACCTTCTGGGAACACGAAGCCAAGCGTCTTTGTCCCATCTTCGCCAGCCATGACGACCACGCACACCGCGCCGCCGTTTTTCAGGCGTCCGAAGAGGACTTCATCCGCCAGCGGCGTCTTGATGTGCTGATGGATGACGCGCGACATAGGCCGAGCGCCCATGGATTCGTCATAGCCATGCTCGACAAGCCACGCCCGAGCCTCATCCGTCAGTTCGATCGTGACATTGCGGTCTGCGAGCTGAGCCTCAAGCTGCATGATGAATTTGTCGACGACGCGCGCAATCACCTGCGCGGGCAGATGGCCGAACGGAACCACCGCGTCGAGACGGTTACGGAATTCCGGCGCGAACAGCCTGTTGACGGCCTCATTGTCTCCACTGTCCCGCTTCGCGCGGGTGAAGCCGATGGGGGTGCGTGCGAGGTCGGCGGCGCCGGCGTTTGTGGTCATGATCAGGATAACGTTGCGGAAGTCGATTTGCTTGCCATTGTGGTCGGTCAGCTTGCCGTGATCCATGACCTGCAACAGTATATTGTAGAGATCCTGATGCGCCTTTTCGATTTCATCGAGCAGCAGGACGCAGTGCGGGTGCTGGTCTATGGCGTCAGTCAGCAGTCCGCCCTGGTCGAAGCCAACATAGCCGGGCGGTGCGCCGATCAGACGGCTGACCGTATGCCGCTCCATATATTCCGACATGTCGAAGCGCACGAGTTCGATTCCGAGCGACCCCGCGAGTTGCCTCGCCGCCTCGGTCTTGCCGACGCCGGTGGGACCAGAAAAAAGATATGAGCCGATCGGCTTTTCAGGGTCGCGCAATCCGGCGCGCGCAAGCTTGATGGCCGAAGTCAGCGCCTTGATCGCCTTGTCCTGCCCATAGACGACGCGTTGCAGGGTCTCCTCGAGATGCGCCAGCACCTCGGCGTCATCCTTGGAGACGGTCTTCGCCGGGATGCGCGCCATCGTGGCGATGGTCGTTTCGATCTCCTTCAGGCCGATCGTCTTCTTGCGCTTCGACTTCAGGCAGCAGCATCTGCGCCGCGCCGGTTTCGTCGATCACGTCGATCGCCTTGTCGGGCAGCTTGCGGTCATGAATGTAGCGCGCCGAAAGCTCGACTGCTCCCTTCAGAGCCTCGCTCGTGTAGCGGATCTTGTGGAATTCTTCGAAATAGGGCTTCAGCCCCTTCATGATTTCGATCGTGTCCGGGATGGAGGGCTCGTTCACGTCGATCTTCTGGAAGCGGCGCACAAGCGCGCGGTCCTTCTCGAAATATTGGCGATATTCCTTGTAGGTTGTCGAACCGATGCAGCGCAGCGCGCCCTGCGCCAGCGCAGGCTTCAAGAGATTGGAGGCGTCCATCGCGCCGCCGGACGTTGCGCCGGCGCCGATGACGGTGTGGATCTCATCGATGAACAGGATTGCGTTCTTGTGCCCTTCGATCTCCTTGACGACCTGCTTCAGCCGCTCCTCGAAATCGCCACGATAGCGCGTGCCGGCAAGCAGCGTGCCCATATCGAGCGCAAAGACGGTCGCGCCGGCGAGCACCTCAGGGACCTCGCCCAATACGATCTTTCGCGCCAGCCCTTCGGCAATGGCTGTCTTGCCAACGCCAGGGTCGCCGACGAGCAGAGGATTGTTCTTCTGACGCCGACACAGAACCTGAATGGTGCGCAGAACTTCCGGCTCGCGTCCGATCAAGGGATCGATGCGACCGTCGCGCGCCTTCTTGTTGAGATTCACGCAATAGGCCTCGAGCGCGCCTTCCTTTTTCCGCGGCTCGCCGTCCCGCCCTTCGCGGGCGTCCGGGCGCTCGCTCTCGTCTTCTACGCCCCGCGCGGTCCGCGAGGTGTCCGAAAGGCCCGGCCTCTTGGCGATGCCGTGGCTGATGTAATTCACGGCGTCATAGCGCGTCATATCCTGCTCTTGCAGAAAATAGACGGCGTGGCTTTCGCGTTCGGCAAACAGCGCCACCAGAACATTGGCGCCGGTGACGTCCTCCCGCCCTGACGACTGCACGCTGATGATGGCGCGATGGACCACCCTCTCGAAACCGGCGGTGGCCTTGCAGTCGTCCGCGCCGTCGTTGACGAGATTGTCCAGCTCGCGATCGATATATTCGCGCAAATTCTTGGAGAGGCGGTCGAGATCGATCGAACAGGCGCGCAAGACCGCCGCGGCGTCCGTATCGTCCACGAGACTGAGCAGCAAGTGCTCCAGCGTGGCGTATTCGTGACGTCTCTCACGTGCGAAAGCGAGAGCCCGGTCCAGCGTCTGCTTCAGATTGCGAGAGAATGTGGGCATGCGGGTCGACCCTTATTTCTTTTCCATGATGCATTGAAGCGGGTGCTGGTGTTTGCGAGCGTAGTCCATGACCTGGGTAACTTTTGTTTCCGCAATCTCATAAGTGTAAACGCCGCACTCGCCCACGCCGTGATTGTGAACATGCAGCATGATCCGAGTGGCTTCCTCGATCGATTTGTTGAAATATTTCTGCAGCACGATCACCACAAACTCCTGCGTCGTGTAGTCGTCATTCAACAATAGCACGCGATACATATTTGGGCGCCGGGTCTGGCCTCGGGTCCGCGTGATCAGCGCAGTTCCCGATCCGGGAGGTCCGTCACCGCCGCCTTTGCGCGGCTCCTTGCTCGCGCGCGTCGGCTCTTGTTCAACTCGCGGCGCCTTCGGAAGTTTTCCGCGGCGCGTGATTTGATCGATCGCGTTCACCGTGGCTGTCCCTCTCGGGGCGCTCCATTCGCCCTCACTAAGTATGTCTCCGCCGATCGATCGTTAAGTGGCTCCAAGCAATCTTCACGCCGAAAGCCGCCAAACGAATCGTGGGTAGCGAGCCGCAGGACGCGGTGCGCCGCCGGGACAAGTTTTCTTTTTCGCGTAAGACTTTGCAAGACCCAAATCGACCACGCCGTCAAAAACGCGGCGTCGCCGCGCCATGGGGCCGCATCGCCGCTTTTTTGTGTCAAGCGCCAAATCGGGTCAATTCGAGTCGAACTCATCGCTTCATGTTCACTGAATCATAAACTCGATCTTTACCTTGATGGCTCATTTTTTTGGCGGATCGGGACATGGGGCGACGCGTGACGCAATTGAACTCGCAATCTGCCGAGAGGCGGGGATCGTTGGTGCGACGTACGGCCATCTTTGCGGCTGTGGTCGCGCTTGGGTCGATTTACGCCGCGAACACTTTGTCAAGAATGGTTCAAAACGGCCGTCTCGCCTATTTAGCCGGTATTTGGTCGGAGATCGAGCTTCGCCGTCTGGCCAGCGCCGCGCCGCCGCCCCAAGGGCGCCGCGTGACAGTCGTTCGATCGATCGACGTCGATGGCGTTCGGACAGCGACGATTCCTCACAACTCCAAGGCGATTACGAGGTTTCCCGCGCGAGCGGGGGAGACGAGATAGGTAAAATTGCGTCCTCCCCACTAAAATAATTATCGCTGATCGCTTAGTCATATTCGACGGCAAAATTTGCCTTGGTCGCAATTTCATTGACTTTGTCTGGATTCGACATAAAGCATGGCGCACGATTTGCTCTCGCCACTTGGCGGACAGATAGGCGACCGAAGGCGTCGCATGAGCGGCTTTCGCCGCCACCTCCAAAATTCGCGCGTCTCACACGGCTGGCGCGCGGCGCATTTGATGCCCGACGCCGTGACCAGGACTTTTAATGTCATTTACCGAACTCGGCCTCTCGCAAAAGGTCCTCGCGGCCGTAGAGGCCTCGGGATACACAAAGCCGACGCCCATTCAGGCGCAGGCAATTCCGCCGGCTCTCCAGGGGCGCGACATTCTCGGCATCGCCCAGACCGGAACCGGCAAGACGGCCGCCTTCACCCTTCCGATGCTGTGCCGCCTCGAACAGGGCCGCGCCCGCGCGCGCATGCCGCGCACATTGATTCTCGAGCCGACCCGGGAGTTGGCCGCGCAGGTCGAGGAGAGCTTCGCCAAATATGGCGTCAATCACAAACTCAACGTCTCGCTGCTGATCGGAGGAGTGTCATTCGCCGACCAGGAAGTGAAAATCATGCGAGGCGCCGACGTTCTGATCGCTACTCCCGGCCGACTTCTCGATTTCTTCGATCGCGGGAAGCTGCTTCTGACCGGTATTGAGATTCTCGTCATCGACGAAGCCGACCGCATGCTCGACATGGGCTTCATTCCCGACATCGAGCGGATCTGCAAGCTCGTGCCCTTCACGCGTCAGACGCTCTTCTTCTCGGCGACGATGCCGCCGGAAATCACCCGTTTGACCGAAGCCTTCCTTCACAATCCGGTTCGAGTGGAGGTTGCGCGGGCCGCGACCACCGCCTCGAACATCCGCCAGGTGCTGATCGCCTCGCACGGACACGCCGAGAAACGCGAGACGCTCCGCCAACTCCTGCGCTCGGAGGACAATTTCAAGAACGCGATCATCTTCTGCAACCGCAAGCGCGATGTCGCTATTCTGCACCGCTCGCTCGAAAAGCACGGTTTTTCGGCAGGCGCCCTCCACGGCGACATGGATCAGCTGGCGCGCATGGCGTCGCTTGACGCCTTCAAAAATGGGGATGTTTCGCTCATCGTCTGTTCGGATGTGGCGGCGCGGGGGCTCGATATTCCGGACGTCAGCCACGTCTTCAACTTCGACGTGCCAACTCACAGCGAGGACTACGTCCACCGCATCGGGCGGACGGGCCGCGCCGGGCGCTCGGGCACGGCGATCACCCTCGTTACCGACGAGGACCGCAAATATGTGGATCAGATCGAGAGCCTGATCGGGAACAAGATCGATTGGGAAGGACCGGGCCTCGCCGACCTGCCTCTCGCAATGGAAGCGCCGCGCCATCGCGACCGCCGTGAGCGCACTCCGCGTGGAGGCGAACGCTCGCGCCGGCCTTCGCCCGCTCCGGCCGCTGCGGAGCAAGAGCGTCCAGCGGCGAGGGCGCGTCCCGCTCGTCGACCGAAGGAGCCAGAAGCCGATCGTCCCGCGCCGCCGTCCTATGGCGCTCCGGAGACGGGCCGCCCGAGTTATGGAGAGCGGGCGCCGCGACGTCCCCGCCATCACGAGGATGATGGACCGCCGGTCGTTGGAATGGGCGATCACATCCCGTCTTTCCTGCTTCGTCCAGTGGTGCTGAAGCCCGCCAAGGTCGGGGAAGAATGATCCGTTCGGCGACTTCACAAAAGTCACTTACGAAATATCACTAAATAGGAATATCTATTATTCTCAGTTTGATATCTGCATGCATAATCTTAAAGTAAAATCTTAAGAAGGAATGGGCGCGCGAAGTTCGGCGATGATTTTCTCCGCCTGCGCTTGCAGCTTGTCCTGATCGCCCATTGTTCCCGGCGGCCGAAGCGGGACCCCGTCCCAGCGCGGCAAAATGTGAAAATGCAGATGAAAAATCACCTGCCCGCCGGCGCTTTCATTGAATTGCTGCAGAGTGAGCCCGTCCGCCTGAAAGGCCGCTTTGACAGCCTTGGCGACATGCTGCACCCGGATCATGAGCGCGGCGAGCGTTTGCGGATCGACGTCGAGCAGGCCGCGCGCGGGCGTCTTCGGTATCACCAGAACATGCCCTTCGGCGCGCGGCATGATGTCCATGAAGGCGAGGGCGATGTCGTCTTCGAAAACCTTACAGGCGGGAATTTCGCCACGCAGAATCTTCGAAAAAATGTTGTTCGGATCATAGGCGGCGGCCATTGAGAGTCTCCAGAGTCGATTTCCATGTCCCTTGGCGCTCGACTTTCCGAGCGCGTCAATCGCCGTATTCGAACGCGCGTCGATTGGTGATCCGAAATTCATGCGCCGGATAGACGCCGAGAATTTCGCATTCCTTGGAGAAAAACCGCAACTCCTCCAGCGCGCGCGCCAACGCCGGATGGTCCGGGTGTCCATCGACATCGGCAAGAAACCGCGTCGCGGCGAACTCGCCGTCGACCATATAGCTTTCGAGCTTCGTCATATTGACGCCATTGGTGGCGAAGCCTCCCAGCGCCTTGTAGAGGGCCGCCGGGACGTTGCGGACCCGGAAAATGAAACTGGTCATGGTCGGCCCATTATTGGAGGCCGCCCATTGCGCTGTTTTCGACAAGACCACGAAGCGCGTCGTGTTGTGGGCCTCATCCTCGACGTCTTCGGCCAGAATATCGAGGCCATAAATTTCGGCGGCGAGCTGCGTGGCGAGCGCCGCGCGGGCAGGGTTGTTCCATTCGGCGATTTCTCGGGCGGCTCCGGCGGTGTCGCCTGCGATATGCCCAGTGAGCCCGAGTTTGCGGATAATTCTCCGGCACTGTCCCAGCGCATGGACATGGCTATAGACGCTCTCCAACCCCTCGAGCGTCGCCCCCTTCGGAGCCATCAGCTGGAAATGGATCGGCAGAAAATATTCCGCGACGATGTGAAGGCCGGAGTTCGGCAGGAAGTGATGAATGTCCGCAACGCGGCCGGCGATCGAGTTCTCGATCGGGATCATCGCCAGCGCCGCGGCGCCTTCGCTGACCGCCGCGAAGGCGTCTTCGAAACTTGCGCAGGGCAGGGGCTCCATCTGCGGATAGGCTTCGCGGCAGGCGATGTCGGAATTGGCGCCCGGCTCTCCTTGATAGGCGATACGCTCTGTCACGCTTCGTCTCTTGGCTAGACGCGGCCTTTTTGCCGCAACTCATCGAGGTCGCGTTTCGTATCCACTGAAGGCGCGGCTTTGTCCAGCAGAGCCGCGTCGATGCGCATTCCGGCCTCCAGCGCGCGGAGCTGCTCCAATCTTTCGCGTCGCTCGAGCGGGGACGGCGGCAGGCGGACGAACTGCTCGAAAGCTGCGCGCCGAAAGGCGTAAAGCCCAATATGCTTGTATCGCGGGCCATCGCCATAGGGCGCGTTTGCGCGGGTAAAATAAAGCGCTCGAAGGCGATTGGGAGCGATTTCCGCGCCGATCAGCTTTACGGAATTCGGGTCGTCCGCGTCCCGGGGATTTGCCGGCGTGGCGAGGGTCGAGACGTCGGGGCCATCTTCATCGAGCAGGGCGAGCGCGGCGCGAATGGCCTCGGGCGCGATGAACGGCTGATCGCCTTGCAGGTTGACGACGACGTTGTAGTTCCCGGAGGGATCGAGGCGCTCGAGAGCTTCTCCGATCCGGTCCGTTCCGCAAGCATGGTCGCGCTCGGTGAGGATTGCGGCGCCGCCCGCGGCCTCGATCGCCGCTGCGATTTCAGGGGAATCCGTCGCCACTGCGACCGGACCGATCATGGCTTCTTGCGCGCGCTCCATGACATGAACCACCAAAGGTTTGCCGGCGATCGGTTGCAAAGCCTTGCCCGGCAACCGCTCCGAACCCATGCGGGCGGGGATCACGATGATGGGGCGGCGCGTCGTCAATAGGCGACTTTATCCTCGCCCACCCAGCCCTTGTCGGTCTTGACGAAGTTGAGAGTTCCCTCGCTCGTGAGGACTTCGCCCTTCTTGAAGCTTCGGTCCGAGCTCAGGCCGAGATAAGCGCATTTGCCGCGCTCTTTCTCGTCGGCGCATTTGGCGTCGAGATCTTCAGGGAATTGCAGTTCCGCTTCGTACCAATATTCATAGACGTCCGCATCGGCGGTCTTCAGTTCTCGGCCTTGCGTCTTCTTGAAGGACACGAGCTTCGCGCCGACGCCATCTTTGTCGAGAAGGTTGCGCAAAACTTTGGCGCCTGTCGCGTCGCCAGGCGTCTTGTCTCCGCAACCGGCGAGCGCGAGGGCGGAGACGGCCGCAAGCAATAAAAAAAGCCCGTGTTTCCTCATTTTTTTCTCCCCGCATGCGACGCGGAAGCAAGTCTCCAGCGTCATGCGTCTTGTTGGATCGGCATATCACATTGTCCGATCGCGAGGTATGTCCGTTCGCCGCCGTTGCTGCGGCGCCCTCGCCGCCGCGACATCCGCACGCGTCGCTTCTCTTTACCTTGGCGCGTCGCACTTTGTGGAAATTTGCGTCAGAAGGTTGCTTTTTTGTGCAACCGGGGTAACCTGATTGTCGCCAAACAAGTTGCGCGTCTGGCGATGTCGATTGGGCCAAATAGAAAAAGACCCCGCGACAGTATTAAGCGTTCGATGCGTATTGGCGCAAACTTCGAATACCCTACGGAGTGCTCAGGTCCGCCGCATCTCCTGGGTCCGTGGGGTTGGCCGGCTGGAGCGGGTTGGAGTGGCCTCCTTGATGCCCGCACCAGTCGGCCGCCTTCGTTCAAGGGGACGAAGGCGCGCGGACGAGATCCCCGAATTTTGAGATTGTGCAAGCGCGGGCGCGTCGATAGCCGCCCGCCTTTTCGTCGCAGCGCCCTTAGCGGCGCGCGGACGCGTCTTACTTGATCTTCGTTTCCTTGAATTCGACGTGCTTGCGCGCGACCGGATCGTATTTCTTGAACACGAGCTTTTCCGTCTTCGTGCGCGCGTTTTTCTTGGTCACGTAGAAATAGCCCGTGTCCGCCGTGGACAGGAGCTTGATTTTGATCATGGCGGACTTGGCCATTGCGGTCTTCCGGTTCGGTTAAATAAAAATCGCGCCGTTCGCGAAACGAAGCGGCGTCGAATTGCGCGCACCATACGGACCGGGCCGTCCATGTCAAGGCGGACGCTCTAGGTTGCCATCTACTGCCGCCTTGACCGGCAGGCAAAGCCAAGCTTCAACGGCCGCGCCGCACTTTCGCGGTTTTGCTTTTTCGCGCGCCACGAAACTCTCTCTGGCGCGGCGGCCTGACTCCAGCGCTTCTCGCTCCGCCGCCCACGACCTCAAATCGCAATGCCCCGGCGATCGGAGCCGCCTCCACAAGCCGCACCTCGATCATGTCCGCCAAGCGATAACTTTCGCCGGAGCGCGCCGTGAGCGCATGCGCCGCTTCGTCATAGCTGAAATATTCGCGGCCCAGCGTCGCCGCCGGAATGAAGCCGTCAGCGCCCGTGTCGAGCAGGCGCACGAACAATCCCGAGCGCGTCACCCCCGAAATTCGGGCGTTGAATCGCGCGCCGATCTGATCGGCGAGATGGGCGGCGATGAGACGGTCGACCGTTTCGCGCTCCGCCGCCATGGCGCGCCGTTCCGCCCCGGAAATGCGCGCGGCGATCTCGGCGAGTTCGCCGGGGCCCATGTCGGGCAGGGCGCCTGGCCCGAGCCGCAGCGCGCGGATGAGCGCGCGATGCACGATGAGATCGGCGTAACGGCGGATCGGCGAGGTGAAATGCGCATAGCGGCGCAGGTTCAAGCCGAAGTGTCCGTAATTCTCATGCGTATATTCGGCCTGCGCCTGCGTGCGCAGGATGATCTCATTGACGATGTTTTCGTGCTCGAGTCCCTTCACGCGCGCCAGAATGACGTTGAAATGCGAAGGCCGCAGAGTCTGTCCTTTGGCGAATTTGACGCCGATGGTCGCGAGAAATTCCGAAAGCGCCGAAATTTTTTCGCGCGACGGTTCGTCATGCGCGCGATAGATGAGCGTCTGGCGATTTTCTTCCAGCGTCTCGGCGGCGGCGACATTGGCGAGGATCATGAATTCCTCGATCAGTTTATGCGCGTCGAGACGCGGCGGAATGACGACGCGATCGAAGGAGCCGTCGGGCTTCAAGAGAATTTTGCGCTCGGGCAGTTCGAGATCGAGCGGCGCGCGCAAATTGCGCGCGTGGCGCAAGGCTTCATGCGCGGCGTAGAGCGGCTTCAGCACGCGTTCGATGATGGGCGAGGTGATCTCGTCCGGGCGTCCGTCGATCGCCTCCTGCGCCTGCGCATAATGGAGCTTCGCCTTCGAGCGCATCATCACGCGGTGAAAGCTGTGGCCGATCTTGCGGCCCTTTTCCGTGATGCGCATGCGAACCGCGAGCGCCGGTCTGTCCTCGTTCACGCGCAGAGAGCAGAGATCGTTGGAAATGCGCTCGGGCAGCATGGGCACGACGCGGTCAGGAAAATAGACGGAGTTGCCGCGCTCCAGCGCATCCTTGTCGAGCGCGGAATGCGGCAGAACGTAATGCGCGACATCGGCGATGGCGACGGTGATGACAAAGCCGCCTGAATTGTCCGGCGAGTCATCTTCGCGTCGCATGGACGGCGTCGTCGTGGTCCTTGGCGTCGGGAGGATCGATGGTGACGAGCGGCAGCTCGCGCCAATCCTCGCGATGTTCGAGAGTCGCGGGACGCGCTTTTTCAGCTTCCGCAAGCGCTTCGGCGCGAAAGACGTCCGGAATGTCATGCGCGCGCAAGGCGATCATGCTGACCGCTTTTTCGCCCGTCACGGAGCCCAGCGTCTCGCGCACCCGCGCGCGCGGCGCGCCGAACCGCGTCTTGCCAAGAATGTCGACCGCAACGAGGTCGCCGTCTTTGCCGTCGCCGCAATCTTCGGCGGCGATTGCGAGTTCGCGTCCCACCTGTTTCTTGTCGATCGGCTCGATGCGAACCGCTCCGTTCGATGCAATGCGCAAGACGCCCAGAACACGATTGCGCGCGCGCGACAGCACTTTGACGACGCGGCCGACATAAGGCGGATCGTTGGGACCGGCGTCGCGATCAGGCTCGGTGCGAATAAGCGCGCGGTCGCCGACGCCGGCGAGGGGTTGCCCCGGCCGTGGCTTTCGCGGAGCGTGAATGGAGATGCGCGGAGCCGGACCCAGCTCTTCCGCATTCCACTCGGCAGGAACGGCGATAAGTTCGCCGTCTCGATCGCGCTGGGTGATGTCGGCCAGCGTCACGGCCGGCAGGACGCCCGTCTTCACCAGCCGCTTGCCGCGCCGCTCGACCGCGCCCTCGGCCTCAAGCTCGGAAAGCAATCGCTTGAGAGCGATGCGATCGGCGCCCTTGATCCCGAAAGCGCGCGCAATTTCTCTCTTGCCGATCTTTCCAACGGCGCCGACCTTCGCCATCGCCTCACGCTCGCGCGCGACGAAAGCCAATATGTCCTCTTTCGAGGGCAGAGGCGCGGAATGCATCGGGTCGTCGCTTCTATTTTTTGCCAATTCCACTCTCGTTTTGAAAAAACACGCCGTTAACTCCGGCCTTCATTTTCTATACACGGCCGCGGCCCGAGAAAATGATCTTTCTCTCGAGCGGACGCAGCCCAACTTGAGTTCGGCTTCCGGCGCGCTTCATCAAGGATTTTCGCGCGCTCGCGCTAATAATAACAATTTTCGCTAATTGCAGAATACATAATCGTTAACGGCTAAGCTCGGCGATTTTAACTGTAATACATTCAATTTTACTGAATTACACAAGTAAGGATCAACGAATTCTATTTAGACACGAATTTCCAGATGGTTCGCATCGCGACCGAAACGCGAAGCGGCGCGCCATTGAAATTCATCTGACGCCGCATCGTGCGGCGTCGACAGGATCAGGATTGACGTTATGGTCCACGCGAAAACCCTCGGCCGTCGTCCCGGCGTCGTTGATTTCCTTCAAAACAAACGTGGAAATGTCGCGATCATCTTCGGGCTTTCCGTCATACCCATGTTAGCGCTGGGGCTGATGGCCATCGACTTCACACGACTCGCCATCGCCCGCAGCCGGCTGCAGCAGGCCGTGGATGCGGCGGCCCTGCAGACGGCCGCCAAATTGACTGCATCGACCACGGACGATGACGCGCTCAGACAAGCGACTGTTTTTCTGCGAGACAACTTTCCAAGCGGAAGCCCAACGGCGTCGGCGCAAGCTGGCAAGCCGGTCATCAGCGCGGACAGATTGAGCGTGTGCATCTCTGCGACGGCGACCATCAATACGACCGCGCCGCAATTCAAAGACGTTTTTCAAGATGGGAGTGGGAGTTGGCATTCGGTCTCGATGTTTAAAAACACGATGACGCCTACCGCCAGGTCGTGCGCAAATCTCGCTGGGGGAACTGACCCGAACTCGACTTATGAGATCGCTCTCGTGCTCGACAATTCGGGATCGATGAGCGAGAGCGCTGGCGGCGTTACTAAAATTCAATCGTTGATAACTGCGGCGACTAGCTTCACGAATACGATGTTCTCGAAGGTCACTCCAGGGAACTTAAAAATGTCGATCACGCCGTTCAACGCAGCGGTCGTCGCGGTCGATCCGACAATCGCGGCCAACCGCACGCTCGCGTGGATCGATACCGGCGGCAATTCATCATTGCATTGGAATGTGTTTGGCGGCAGCAAGGCGGCTGCGGCGGCCGACGGGTTCAATAGCCGATTCGACATCTATGCGAAGTTGAAAGCCGCGAAGTCGTCATGGGATTGGAACGGATGTTTCGAGCCCCAGCCGTATCCTATGGACGTCAACGATACGCCGCCGACGGTAGTGAACCCAGACACATTGTTCGTGCCCTATCTCTCTCCCGACGAACCAAGCAGCAGCAGCTATCTTGACAGTTATGTCAGTGACGGCAGCGGCGGCTCTTGCCCTTCGTCGGGCAACGCCTGGACGGAGTTGATCCACACCTGCAAATACAAGAACCCGAGCATCTAGCAACTCCTCGAAAGGTCCAGACGGCGTCTGCCCATCCCAGTCCACCCAAATATTGTTGCAGCTAACTGGCACGAAATCCACTCTGCTCAATAAGATCAGCAGTCTCGTCGCGGGTGGAACCACGAATCTGCACGAAGGATTCATGTGGGGTTGGCGCACAATCTCACCGAATGGACCATTTGCAGCCGGCAAACCCTACAGCACGAGTGCTACCGCTCTCAATCGCAAGATCATGATTTTCATGACGGACGGCTTCAATAACTGGCAGAGCAACCCTGGAACGGTCGGCGCTTCGCAATATGAAGCGCCCGGCTACTACAGCCTCAACGGTTCGCGAAGAACCTGAGGCTGCCCGATGGCTCGAATGGCGACAATTTCGATTATCAGACGCAGCTGGCGGTGGCGGCTCCAAACAATAATACAGATTTCCATCCAGGCCCCGAACGATTGGTCGCGCGCAGGCTCAAGACGAATTGACCCTCGAGGCTTGCACCAACGCAAAAGCTCAGGGAATCGAAATCTTCACCATCGGATTTTCGATCCCCTCCGATCCGATCGATCAGCAAGGACTCACGCTTCTGCAGAACTGCGCGACGAATGCGGCTCATTACTTTACCGCGGCGAACGCCAATGATTTGAACGCCGTCTTTGCGTCAATCGGAACCGGTATCGGAAAACTGCGCCTGTCGCTGTAAGTCGACGATTTTTGATCGGCCGCCTCCGGCTTCCGTCGGGGGCGGCTTTTTTTGTGTTGGGCGACGACAAGCCCGAGTTCGAATGCGACAGGCCGCGTCAGGCGGGGAGCCGCTTCTCGTATTCTTTCTGCAACCGTGTCCATCCATCCCAGAATGGCTCGATCTTTTTGCCTGTCAGGCGGGCTGTGAGAACGTCGAGATGCATATGCCAGCCAGGTCCGACTTTCAGCATGGCGTTGCGGTCGGGTAGACGGCGGTGAACGAGAGTCAGCAATACATTGGAGCCCTTCGGCGCCAATTCGTAGGAGACCTCGCCGGCGTCTCCGAAGGTGGTGACGAGCTTGTGGGGCGGATCGACCTCGATAATCCGGTTCTGCGCCCGGTGCTCCGCAGAGAAGCCGGGTGGCCGCTGGCCGGGCGGATCCGTAAGCTCGTCGTTGCGCCACACCAATTCAAAAGACGCTCCGGACTTTAGCTCCATCTCGCCTGACGCCAACCACTGACGGCGCAGATCGCTCTGCGTGAGATAGGCCCACACGCGCTCGATCGGGCCCGGCAGAAGGCGTTGGATCTTCAAAGTGGCGGGCTCGATCAGCATTCCATAGGAGTCCGGTTGCGAGAGATCGTTCATTGGTTTTCTCCTTCCTTAGGGGTTGGGGTTTTGCGTCCATCCGCCTCGCGAAGGAGGCGTTCGAGCGCATCCAGACGCCGGGTCCAGAAGCGATCGTAAAAACTCAGCCATTCATGGGCGCCGGCGAGCGGTCCGGGTTCCAGGCGACACATATGCGTGCGGCCTCGCACCTCGCGGCGGATTAAGCCCGCATGCTCAAGGACCTTTATGTGTTTCGACGCCGCAGCGAGCGAGATCGTAAAAGGCTGTGCGAGCTGGCTCACCGTGCGCTCGCCGCTAACAAGGTCGCGAAGCATTCGCCGACGCGTGGCGTCGCCAAGAGCGTGAAAGACGGAGTTGAGTTCGGTTTGGGTCGTCTGTAATTCAACCATATGGTTGAATATAGAGGCGGGCTTCTAGAAAGTCAACCGATCGGTTGAATGACTGAGCAATCAGCCGCTTGCATTAAGAGGGAGGGCAGGAATTCAGCCGTTTGCCGCTATTACGTCGCCGCAGCTTTTTTCGCGGGCGCTTTCTTGGTCGGCGCTTTCTTGATCGGCGCTTTCTTGGCAGGCTTCGAATCGGCGAAAGGCGTCTCGTCGCTCTCCGCTATGGGTTTCGTCGATTTCGCCGCCGACTTAGTTGGCGCCTTCTTCGCCGCCGTTTTCTTCGCGGCGGGTTTTTTCGCCGGCGCCTTCTTCTTTACGGGTCCGCCCTTTTCTTCGATCAGCCGAATGGCTTCGTCGAGCGTGACGTCGTCAGGCGAAGTTCCCTTCGGAAGCGTGGCGTTGATCTTTCCGTGATTGACGTAGGGTCCGAAGCGTCCGGCGCGTACGGTGATCGCGCCTCCTGAAGGATGGTCTCCGACAACGCGCCCGCCCGCCGCTCCGCCGCCCGCCGCTCTCGCCGCCAGCAACTCCACCGCCTGCTCGAGCGTCAAGGACGCGGGGTCGGTTCCCTTTGGGATGGTGGCGTTGACCTTGCCCCAATTCACATAGGGCCCGAAGCGGCCGGACTTCACAGTGATGGCGCCGCCTTCGGGATGGTCGCCGAGCAAACGTCCGGGGTCGGCCGCGCGACCGAAGCGTGCGCCGCCTCCGCCGCTTTCTTTCTGCACGATGAGATCGATGGCGCGATTGGCGCCAATCAAGAGAATGTCATCGTCGCGCCCGACGTTCGCGTAAGTCTTGCCATGCTGAACATAGGGCCCAAAACGCCCGATGCCGGCGACAATCGGTTCGCCGCTCTCGGGGTGCTTCGCCACTTCGCGCGGCAAAGAGAGCAGGGCGATCGCCTGTTGCAATGTGAGGTCGTCCGGCCTGATCGATTTGGGCAGCGACGCGCGCTTTGGGCTTTTCGCCTCCCTCGGTCGCTTCGCCCTCTTGCACATAGGAGCCGAAGCGACCATCGCGCAGCGTGATTTCCGCGCCGCTGTCCGGATCCTGGCCCAGAACCTTCACGCCGGGCCGCGCGCCATCGGCGGCCTCGCCCGTCGGCGGCGAAAGCGTTCGTGTGAAGCGGCATTCCGGATAATTCGAGCAGCCGATGAAAGCTCCGAATTTTCCAAGCTTCAGCGACAATTGCCCCGCACTGCAGGAAGGGCAAAGACGCGGATCGGAGCCGTCCCCCTTGGCGGGGA
Organism: uncultured Alphaproteobacteria bacterium; assembly: GCA_963811555.1. GTDB lineage: Bacteria > Pseudomonadota > Alphaproteobacteria > Rhizobiales > Beijerinckiaceae > Methylosinus. The sequence continues at coordinate 43,238 of CAWESG010000026.1, forward strand.
AGACGTGCGGTCCGAGCAGCTCGTTGAGATTGTCGAGCACCTCGCTCGTGCGTAGATCCTTGGTCCCTTCGACGGCGCTTGAAAAATCCCGCCAGAAATCGCGCAACACCGACTTCCATTCGATCTCATTGTTGGAAATCAGATCGAGCTTTTCTTCGAGATCGGCGGTGAAATCGAATTCCACATAGCGAGAAAAGAAGCTCTCAAGGAAGGCGACCACGAGCCGGCCCTTGTCCTCGGGGACAAGACGCTTCTTATCGAGACGCACATAGTCGCGTTCGCGCAGCACTGCGAGTGTTGAAGCGTAAGTGGAGGGCCGCCCGATGCCGAGCTCCTCCATGCGCTTCACGAGCGTCGCCTCGGTGAAGCGGGGCGGCGGCTCTGTGAAATGCTGCGAGGCTTCGATTTTCTCGCGAGTGGCGGGCTCGCCCGCTTTCATGGCCGGCAGCCGTCCGCCGTCTTCATCGGCGTCGTCGTCGCGCCCCTCCTGATAAAGCTCCAGAAAGCCTGGGAAGCGAATGACCTGGCCGCTTGCGCGCAAATCGAGAATGCGCGCGCCGGCTTTTCCCTCGATATCGACGGTCGTGCGCTCCAGCTCGGCCGATTCCATCTGGCTTGCAATGGTGCGGGTCCAGATCAGCTCGTAAAGTTTGGCCTGATCGGGTTCGAGATATTTGGCGACGTGCTTGGGCAGCCGCGCGGGATCGGTCGGTCGGATCGCCTCATGCGCTTCCTGCGCGTTCTTCGCCTTCGCCGTGTATTTGCGCGGGACGGACGGCACAAAGCGTTCGCCATATTCCTTGCCGATCACTTTGCGCGTGCTGGCGACCGCTTCCGGCGCCATGTCGACGCCGTCGGTTCGCATATAGGTGATGAGGCCCGCCGTCTCGCCGCCGATGTCGACGCCCTCATACAGGCGCTGCGCAATGCGCATGGTCTGCGCCGGCGCGAGACCGAGCTTGCGCGAGGCTTCCTGCTGCAAGGTGGAAGTGGTGAAAGGCGCATAAGGGTGCCGCTTGACGGGCTTCGCCTCGACCGAGCGCACTGTGAACTGCGCGGCGTCCAGCGCCTTCTTGAACTCTTCGGCTTCGGCGCCCGCTCCGATGTCCAGGCGACTGATTTTCTTCCCATCGGCGCCGACGAGACGCGCGATGAAAGGCTCTCCCGCCTTTGTCTTGAGATGCGCGACGATCGACCAATATTCGCGCGAAACGAATTTCTCGATTTCCAATTCACGGTCGCAGACGAGGCGTAGCGCAACCGATTGCACGCGCCCCGCCGAGCGGGCGCCGGGGAGTTTTCGCCACAGCACCGGAGAAAGCGTGAAGCCAACGAGGTAATCGAGCGCTCGTCGGGCGAGATAGGCGTCGACCAGCGCCTGATCGATCTTGCGCGGATGCGCCATCGCCTCGCGGATCGCGTCCTTGGTGACGGCGTTGAAGACGACGCGCTCGATTTCCTTGTCCTTCAGGACGCGCTTCTTTTGCAATATGTCGAGCAAATGCCACGAGATCGCCTCGCCCTCGCGGTCGGGGTCGGTTGCGAGAATGACTTTGTCCGCTTTTTTCACCGCCTCGGCGATGGCTGAAACGCGTTTGGAGGCCTTGGCGTCCATCTCCCAGATCATGGCGAAATCGTCGTTTGGATCGACAGAGCCGTCCTTTGGCGGCAAATCGCGAACATGGCCGTAGCAGGCGATGACGTGGAAATCGCGTCCGAGATATTTGTTGATCGTCTGAGCCTTGGCCGCCGATTCGACGATAACCACATTCATAGAGCGTTTCCCTGAAATGCCTTTTGCTTCCGTGTTCCGGCGCAACGATGCTTGGCTGTGAGCGCGGGAGGGTCCGTCGCTCACTTAATCCGAACCGATGCTTGCGCAAGGCTCCGTCCGCCCCCTTGACGCGGCGCGAAGATGGTCAAAAGCCGAGCTGCCTGTCAAATATGCAGGCAAACTCCTTGTTTAATCAGGCCTCGATGAGGTGCATTGCGAAAGGTTAACCGCAGCCACGGTCTTGCCGAGGCCCTGGGGCTCCTGTATGAGCGACGCCTTGTCGGCTCTTCTTCAGCCCGACGGCCTCGTGGCGGAGTGGCTACGCAGAGGACTGCAAATCCTTGTACGGGGGTTCGATTCCCTCCGAGGCCTCCAGTTAAAACTCAATGGCTTAGAGAAAAAGCTAGTCGTTGACGGCAGATTTTATGTCGCGCTTTATTGCAATTCGTTCCCCTTTATCCCCTTTATTTCCAACGATTTCCAAATGTGCCCGGCTAACTCCATGCGACATGAACGCGACATGGAGGGCTCGCTCGCGCTATGCTCCGACCCCGCAACTCGCCCCCAACGATCGCCGGTCTTCAGCTGAAGGGCGCTGAGCCGCGGCGGGCCACATCCGCGCCGCGCCCTAAATTGTCGGCAATATGCAAGGTCGAAAGGGGATAGTCGTGACCGAGCGCCCCCGCCGCAGGATAGACGGATCATTAATTGCTCTCGTCCTCGGGGTTGGCGCGCTAACGTTGGGGACGTGGGTCGGCCCTACTTGGGAGGGGATAGCGTATGACGCCATTGGGATGGCTGCTCTGGTGGCGATTCTTTGGCTGTATAAGTGGTGAACTTTATCCAGGCTCATGACCTTCCGCCGAGCCTTCATATTGTCGCGTGCCACCGTTGCGCGGCCACCGCCACACGGAAAAAGGCGCCTCACTTCCCGCGTTTCCTCAACCTCACGCCAGGCGCATCATCATTTGTGACCTCGACGCCAGCGCTAATACCCTCTCAACCGATTGATTATAGCGTCACCGCTATGGCTTCGGAGCGCACCCTAACCGCATACACTCGTCCAATATTGGCGTTGGCCGGCTTCGCGGCGTGGGCTTCGTTCGCCGTCATGCCGCTGTTCAGCGGACATGTCTCGATGCGAGAGGCTTGGGACACGAGCGCATATTGGAGTGTTGGTATTCCGTTGCTCCTGGCTGTTCAAATGGCTGGTGGCGCATTGTTGCGGGGTCCCTACTGGGGCGAGCCGCTCTGGACGCTCGGGGGGCATTTCCTCGGGGTAGTTCTCCTCCGTAATCCTGGATCCAGCCTAAGCCTGTTTCCGCTCGCCGTGATATTCGTCGGAGGCCCTATGTACTTAGCTCTTTTTGCAGCCGCGTGCGCGGGACGCTACCTCCGAGATCTCATGAGCTCCCGCGCTTAAACCCTGCGCGCCAGCGACGCGGCGGCCCGGCGCGCGCAGGCGCTTGCCTTCGCCAAATCGGTCGCGTACATTTTAAGCCAGACCTGCGGCCCCGAGTGCCGACCGCGAAGACGAGTTCAAGATGGCGCCTCAGCGAGGATACGGATTTTGCTGGAGCTATTCCTGCGATAGCTCGAGTGTCCTTCACACGAAATAGCTCGAGCGTCCTGCGCACGAAAAAGACCGCCAGCATTACGCTGGCGGTCCTCGCAGACTTCTCAGTGGAAGACTGTTAGCGCGGCAGTGTGATAGCGCATATGACGACTGCGGCCACCATGCATGCGGGAATGAGCAGACCCATTGTTTATCTCCCTCGGTTTGCGCCAATTGATGGGCGTTCATTTTTACGACGCCCCAGCTTCATCGGCGCGCTAACTGTTTGTCAAGCCAATGATCCAACATAATTGAATGGTGCGCTGCAGCGGGCTAGGCGTGAGATTGAGGAAGGTCGGACGTGAGCCTGATCCAAAACGAACGGATAAAGCTGCTCGCAACTGCGTTGAACGCCGCCGCTGGATTCGTCATTTACGGTTGGGGTGATTCGCCTTCGTCATCTTGCCAATCATCATAGCGGCGCTTAGCGGGGCCATCGTGTTTGTCCGAGTGGCAGGGCCGTCACCGCGGCATAAATCACTAATCGCGCCTGTGGCTCAGCGTTACTGATGCTTGAAGGTTGGCGGGGCGAACTCTCCAGCAACGCCCATGGTCGCGCGGCGTGAGCGCCCTATGTCATCATCTCGTGGCGAACAAGCTAACGCGCATAATAAAAGCGCACTGGGTCCGTCCTGTAGCGGCGGGCCTCCCTTGTTCGCCTCGCACTTTCCAAGCCGTCTTGGGAAAGGTCAAGGGGGATTAGGGCATGACAAATGAATCGAATAACGACAAGCCCGGCATGGCGGAAAAAGAAGCCGACAAATACTCCGGCATGCGAAGCATCAACTTCGAATTGAGCCCTAACGTCCTGATATGCGCGGCCGCTGGCGCGGTCCTGGGCCTCATCCTCGCAATGTGGGGCACGACAAGCGTCGGCATCATCGTCGCGGTCGTTATCGTCTTTACGATCCTGTCGGGCATCTTCGGCATGTTCGTCTGAGGGCGATGCGCGGGTAATTAATACGCATCAGCGGCGCGGCGTTACGACCGCGCCCTGAGACTCCTGCGTCACACCGGCAGGATGATCGAAGCGCGAAGGCCGCCGAGCGGGCTGCGGTCGAGGTGAATATCGCCGCCATGCGAGCGCGCAATGTCACGCGCAATGGCGAGCCCCAGACCCGAATTGCCTTGATCCTGATTGCGTGACTCGTCGAGCCGATAGAAGGGTCGGAAGGCGTCCTCGCGACGCTCCACCGGAATGCCCGGGCCGTCGTCATCGACATGGATCGTGAGCATGCGTCCGTCATTCTCGCCGGCGAGGTCGATCCGCTTGCCGTAGCGCTGCGCATTGCCGACAAGGTTCGCGATGCATCGCTTGATGGCCGCGGGGCGAACCGTGATCTCATGATCGCCGGTAAAATTCACGCTCGTTTCGAGGCCGCGCCGCTCCGTGTCCGCCTTGAATTCTTCCAGCATGGCGTGAAGATCGGTCTTCGCAGGCGCCTCGCCGCCGTCGCCACGGGCGAAAGCGAGATAGGCCTCGACCATGCGCTCCATTTCATCGACGTCTTTTTGCAGCTCGGCCGCTTCGGTTTTGTCCGACAGCAGAGCGAGTGAAAGCTTGAAGCGCGTGATAATTGTGCGCAAATCATGCGACACGCCGTTGAGCATTGTCGTGCGTTGCTCGATCGCGCGCTCGACGCGTCGTTTCATCTCGAGGAAGGCTGCGCCCGCCTGTCGCACTTCTCGCGCGCCGCGCGGACTGAACTCAACCTCGCGGCCCTTGCCGAATTCTTCCGCAGCGATCGCCAGGCGTACGATGGGCCGGATCTGGTTGCGCAGGAAGGATGTGGCGATTGCAAGGATGATGATCGAGGCGACCGCCATCCAGATGAAGAAAATATGCGAATTCGAGGCGTAGGCCTGCGTGCGCGTCGCAAATATTTGCAGATTGGCGTCTTCGAGACCGACGCGGATTTCCACGAGATTGGAGTGGCCGACGGTGTCGATCCAGAACGGTCTGCGCACGCGACGCGACAGTTCCCTGGTAAGCGCGTGGTCGAGCAGGGAGAAAAACGGTTTGTTGGTTTCGGCCGGCAGCGGTCCTTTCGGCAGGATTTGCAGATCGATGTTGAGATCGAACGCAGCAATGCGTTGCAGGATTTGACGCTGATCTTGCTCGGGGAAGGTCTGGTAGAGGTCGACGACGGCTGCGACGTCGCGGGCGACAGCCGCCGACAGGCGCGCCGTCACCGCCTGGAGATGGCGCTCCATGAAGAAATAGGCCACGGCCGATTGCAGCAGAATGACCGGAAGGATGACGATCAGCAGGGCGCGCGCATAAAGCCCCTTGGGCATGCGCTCGTGCAGCCAACTCGCGAGGCCCCGCCATAGGTTACGAGGCGCCGCAAGGACTTGAGATAGCTCATAACTCATCGCATCGTTCCAGTTTCAAACTGCTGATCCTCTGCGCGCGCCGCAAGCAATCGATATCCCTGTCCGCGCGCTGTCTGCAGATGCCGCGGCGCGCTGGGGTCGTCTTCGATCTTGCGGCGCAGCCGCGCGATTTCAACGTCGACCGTGCGCTCGCCGACCCGCTCGTCGCCGTGCGCTTCCGCGCGAAGCGCCAGTCGCTCGCGCGAAACAATATCGCCGTCGGCGCCGGCGAGAATTCGCAATATGTCACGCTCCCGCGTCGTCAGGCGCACATGCTCGCCACGGCGCAATAATTCTCCGCGATCGAGATCGAAAGCATAGTCTCCGAAACGCGCCATTTTGATGTTTGCGCTAAAGCGCGGGAAAGCCTGCGTTCGCCGCAATATGCTTGCGATGCGCAGCGCCAGTTCTCGCGGCTCGAACGGCTTTGCAAGATAGTCGTCGACTCCGGCCTCTAGCCCTTCGACGCGATGTTCGATTTCATTGCGCGCGGTCAACATCAGAATGGGCGCCGAACGCAATGGTTCTTCGCGCTTGCGCAGCCGCGCCGCGAATTCTGTGCCGCTTTCTCCTGGCATCATCACGTCGAGCACGATCAAATCGAAGGCAAGATCGCGCATGCGCAGCGAGGCTTCCTCGGCGTTGGCGGCGGCGCTGACGCGATAACCCTCATTCGTCAGGAACCGCGACAGCAGCGTTCGAATGCGCTTATCGTCGTCGACGACGAGAATATGCGACGCGGAGTCGGCTCGGACATTATTGGACGCCGAAGGCGCAAGCGTGGTCATGGCGCGTCGTTCCAGGCCGCCGCTCGGCCGCCGCCGGGGCGCGCAGACCGCAATAGATGCGAGCGGACGCGCTCGCGATCGTCGCTATTGATCATGGCGAGCAGAAACTCCGTCGCGGCTTCGCGTGTCTCCGGAGGAAGTTCACTGAGGACGCGCAAGAAACGCTCCGATTGCAGTTGAGCAAGATCGCGCGCCAGCCGCGCGCCCTTGTGCGTAGGATAGAGCAGGCGCTGACGTCTGTCGTGCGCTCCCGCACGCGCCTCGACGAAGCCGGATTCCAGCAATTGCTTCAAGACACGGTTGAGGCTCTGCTTTGTGATTTTCAAAATATCGAGCAAAGCGGCGATCGTCAGCCCCGGCCGCCGGCTGACGAAATGCAGCACGCGATGGTGCGCGCGGCCAAAGCCGTAGTTCTCAAGCAGTCGATCGGCGTCGCCGACAAAGTCGCGATAAGCGAAAAATAAGAGTTCGATGAGATCATACACAGGTTCGCCGGCGCGCGTTTTCTCGCCGCGCCAGACGGCGGCTGGCGCAGGTGGGACGAGGGCTTTCTGTCGAACCGCTTGATTCACGATGATCTCGCCTGTTGTCCGTTCGCGCTTAAAGGCGATCCATGGCTCGCTCGAATGCGAATTGACGCCTCGGTCGGCGGGCCTTTTACGTCAGTTATATTGACATAATTCTGACCGATGGCTAGTGGTCTTGCGCGGCCGGCGTTGAGGTTTGATCGGCTGCGATCTTTTCCGGAGATTTCCATGTCGGTTCTCGCCTTCGATCAGCGCGACGGCCATATCTGGTATGATGGCGCGCTCATTCCATGGCGCGACGCGAAGCTGCATGTTCTTTCGCATGGCTTGCATTATGCGTCCTGCGTATTTGAAGGCGAACGCGCATATGGCGGAGTTATTTTCAAATCGCGGGAGCATTCGGAGCGCTTCAGACGTTCCGCGGAAATCCTCGATTTCGAAATTCCCTACAGCATCGACGAGATCGAGGCCGCCAAGGCCGCAACCGTGAAGGCCAATGGCCTCCAAAGCTGCTATGTGCGTCCCGTGGCCTGGCGCGGCAGCGAAATGATGGCCGTCGCAGCGCAAAACTCGACCATTCATGTGGCGATCGCCACTTGGGATTGGCCGAGCATGTTCGATGTCGAAACCAAGATGAAGGGCATCAGGCTCGACATCGCCGAATACCGCCGGCCCGATCCGCAGACCGCGCCCTCTCTCGCCAAGGCTGCGGGCCTTTACATGATCTGCACGATCTCCAAGCATCGCGCCGAGCGGCGCGGCTACGCCGATGCGCTCATGTACGACTGGCAGGGCAGGGTGGCCGAATGCACCGGCGCGAATGTTTTCTTCGTCAAGGACGGCGCGCTTCATACGCCCATCGCCGATTGTTTTCTCGACGGCATAACTCGGCGCACGGTGATCGAACTCGCCAAACGGCGTGGCGTTGAGGTGATCGAGCGACGCATCATGCCCGACGAAATGGACAGCTTCAGCGAATGCTTCATCTGCGGCACGGGCGCGGAAGTGACGCCGGTTTCGGAAATCGGCCCTTACAAATTCACGCCGGGAGCGATTTCGCGCGCGCTCATCGAGGATTATACGCGCGAAGTCCATCATGGCGCTTAGGATTGCAGGTAAAAAAATCGCCCGTCGCACATTGGCGGCGGGCGAATGTCATTTGAACATCGGCCTCGCTCTGAAACGATCTCAGCGGATGATGTGCGGATTTTCCGTCGCCGTCGGAAGGTTTATGATGTGTGGGAGCGGCGTGGCCGGCTCCAGGACATAACCCACGACAGGCGGACGCGCACGCCAAACGTAAGTTTGGTCGGTGCTCATATCGAAATAGGTTGGATCGCCGTAAAACGGAGCATAACCGCTTGCCGCAGAATAGGCCGTCGGACGATAGGTGTCGTCCGTATAGGTGTTGACGTTTTCGACGTAAAAGACGCCATTGCCGCCGTAATAGCCGACGTCGTAACCGCCGCCTCCGAGATAGCCGACGCCATAGCCCTCACGATAGGGATTGTAGCCGAAATGACGGTTTCCGCAGCATCTCGCGCGTTGCCGGTAGCCGAAACCATGCGAACCATATCCAAACCTGCGACCGGGACTCCAATGGTAGCCGGGTCCGCCGAATCCATTGTTGCCGACCCACTGACCTCGCGAAGGGAGCGCCAAGGCACGATGGCCTACGGCCCCACGAAAACCCGCGTGGCCTCCGCCGTGGAACCCACCGCCACCGTGAAAGCCTCCGCCGCCGTAACCTGCCGCCGAAGCGGCGCCCGCCGCCATAAGAGCGAGCGTCGCCGCGCTCGCGAAGATCGGCGTTCTCAACGAAACAATACGCATGACTCTACCCTTTCGTGTCGAATCGAACCGGTCATAGGCGTCGGCAGCCCAGGGTCGTTCGAATGCGAGACGCCGCGGCGCCGCCTCACAGATATAACGCAAGCGCCGTTCCGAAGTTGCAGAATTATAAAATTAACGAAAACAAAGAGCAGGCGAGCGATCGCGTTAACCAAAGCGTTACGCGATCGCAGATGCTTTTCAGCCCCCGGCGCGCGCTTTCATCGCGTGCTCGGCCAGCGTTTTGCCCAGTGACCAGACTGCTCCCGGCGTTTTATGCGCATCGGCGATCACGGCGTCGAAAGACTTTTCGATCCACTCGCAATCGGCGTCATTGATCGTCAGCGGAGGCAGAAGTTTGATTGTGTGATTGCCGTGGCCAGCGACTTGTGTGAGCACCTTATGTTCCTTGAACAGCGGAATGCTGATCAACTGGCAGAACAATCCTGAATTGACCGTTTCGAGAATATTCCACGCGGTTCTCAGCTTGAAGGAGCTGGGCTTGCCGAATTCCACACCAATCATCAGCCCTTTTCCGCGCACGTCGCAAACGAGTTCGTAGCGCTGCATCATCGATTTAAATGAGTTGAGAAGCCGCTCGCCCTGTTTTCGCGCATTGTCGATAATGCCTTCGTTCTGAAGCACTTCGATCGTGGCGATGCCCGACGCCATGGCGAGGTCGTTCTTCGCGAAGGTCGAACCATGAACGACCGCGCGATCCATGCGGTCGAAGACTTTGTCGAAAATCCATTTGCGCGTGAGCACCACGCCCACGGGCACGTGGCCGCCGGACAGCGCCTTGGCGAGCAACACCATATCGGGCTCCACGCCATAGTGATCGATCGCCAAAAAGCTTCCGGTGCGGCCGACGCCCGTCTGAATTTCGTCGGCGACGAACAGCGTCCCGTATTTGCGGCATAGAGCCGCAGCCGAGGCGAGATAGTCGTCGTTTGGAATATTGACTCCCTTGCCCTGGATGGGCTCAACGAAAAAGGCCGCGACGTCGCGCGCGCTCAAAGCCTCTTCAAGCGCGCTGAGATCATCGAAAGGGACTTCCCTGCTGTGCGGCAGAAGAGGTTCAAACCCTTTCTTGAAGACGCCGTCGCCATTCATCGACAGAGCGCCATAGGTCAGGCCGTGGAACGAGTGCGCGCAATGCACGACGCCCGGACGCCCCGTGGCGGCGCGCGCGAATTTCACCGCCGCCTCCACGGATTCCGTGCCGGAATTCGCAAAAAACGCCTTGTCGAGGTAGGGCGTGTAGGCGAGCAGCTTTTCGGCCAGCACCGCCGCGAGCGCCGAAACGTCAAGCTGCACCAGATTGGGAAGCTCGGCGTCGAGAACGCTCTCCAATGCTTGCCGCAGCGCCGGGTGGTTGCGTCCGACTGCAAACACGCCCCAACCGCTCAACAGATCGAGATAACGATCGCCGGCGCGATCATAAAGATATTGGCCTTTGCCGCGCACGAAGCCGACGTCGTAGCCGATCGTCTTGAGAACCCGCACCCACATCTCGTTGAGATGCTGCGAATGAATTGCAAAACGTTCGCTCTCGCGGCGTTCGTAAAGCGCCGCCATGTCGTAACGCGGATCGCTTTCGACGTTTTTGTCGTGCGGCGTGGACTGCGATGACTGACTCATGGGACGGCTCCATTGGTATGCCGCGGGGACGGATTTCGAACCTTCGCCGTTAGCCCGCCGCGCCGCGGACAGCTTCCCACGCGTGCTTGTCTTCGGTCAAATATGTGGGTTGAAGCGATGCTCGCCGATGCGGCGCCAGCCCAAAACGTCGTTCGACGGGGAACCCTCGTTTGGGCCGATACATGCTAATCCGGATCAGTCTTGGATCAAAAAGCAGCATCTTGGCAACAAAAACTTTGCGGCCGCGTTTCGTAGAATCCGATGAGCGACAATCGGTTGCGAATCGTATCCACAGAGATTGCAAAAACCAAAAAATTTGAGTTGGAGGAAACGCGGTGGGTGTTATCTTAACCAAAGTGATTCACGGGGGCGACGATTCGTTTCGTATGCGTAAAGCGCTCGGTGCGCCGCCAATTAGCTCTGGATCAGCACGGGGGTTGGTCAGTTGGGAGCCAAGATGTCTTTTCAGGAAGTTTCGAGTTCGTCGCCATCCGTCTCCGAAGATGAAGAGGTCGGTCTAGATCTCGTCGAGGTCGCGGGAAGCATTAAATGGTTCGACGTAGCCAAAGGCTACGGTTTCGTTGTTCCCGATGATGGCTCTTCAGATGTGCTTTTGCACGTCACCATTCTTCGACGAAGCGGCTTCCAGACCGCCTATGAGGGCGCTCGCGTCGTTTGCGAGGCGCAGAGACGCGCCAAGGGCATGCAGGTGTTTCGCGTCGTCGTAATGGACGAGTCCACCGCCGTGCATCCCGCGCAATCGCCCGCCGCGCGCACCCATGCGCAGGTGGTTGCGTCGAGCGGCTATGAGATCGCCGTCGTCAAGTGGTTCAATCGGGTCAAGGGCTTTGGCTTTCTGACGCGCGGCGAGGGCACGGAAGATATCTTCCTCCACATGGAGACCGTGCGCCGCTATGGATTAGCGGAATTGAAGCCCGGCGACAGCGTGTTGGTGCGTTACGGCGATGGGCCGAAAGGCCTTATGGCGACCGAAGTTCGCCCGTTGGAAACGGCTGCGCCCGCTTCGCATTAAGCCGGCGCGAGCCAATCCGAGCGCGCTTCCATTCCTCTCCGCCCGGTCGATGATAGCGCGCATCGACATCTCAGTCGCCATTGCACAGGGGAGGGTCGCCATGCGCCGCGCCATTGGGCAGTCTTGCCGGTCCGCCGCGTTTCGCGCAGTGGCGATTGCGCTTTTCTCGATAGCGGCGCTGCTATGCGACGCCAAAGCTGATCCGACCTTCGAGCGGCTCGAAATCGTAACCGCGACCGGAACGCATTCCTTCAAGACCGAAGTCGCTCGAACAGGGCCGGAGCGGGCGAAGGGGCTCATGTACCGGCACGATCTCCCCCGTGACCGCGCGATGCTGTTCGACTTCGGCGTCCAGCAAAAAATCATGATGTGGATGAAAAACACATACATTCCGCTCGATATGATTTTCGTCTCTCGAAACGGCCGCGTCGTAGCGATTGCTTACGACGCCAAACCCATGTCGGAGACGATCATTTCCTCCGGCGAGCCTGCTTATGCCGCAATAGAGGTCGCCGCCGGCGTCGCGCGCAAGATCGGAGCCGCCGTCGGAGACGTCGTTCGGCATCCGGTTTTTAGCGAATAGGGCGGAGCCCAGCGCCGGCCGTCGCTTGTGAGGCGCGGCGTCACGTGGTAGCGAAACGGCGAGCGAAGGCGGGTCGGCCGCACAACGCGGCAGTACGTGGACGGGGTATAGCGCAGCCTGGTAGCGCGGAAGTTTTGGGTACTTCAGGTCGCAGGTTCGAATCCTGCTGCCCCGACCAAGCAAGCCTATCGGCCGCCTGTTCCGTCCTTGCACGCCAGCCTTCGCAAGACATATCGTTTCCTTGAGGACGCCATGACAGCACGCATTTACCGTCCCGCTCCCACCGCCACCCAATCCGCGCCGGGTTCAAAACCCTGGGTTTTGCGATTTGACCCTGAGGCGCCGCGAGAGATCGACCCGCTAATGGGTTGGACCAGCTCCTCCGATATGAAGTCGCAGATCAAATTGTGCTTCGACACGAAGGAGGAGGCCATCGACTACGCCAAGCGCAATGGCCTCGCTTATCGCGTGGAGGAGCCAAAGCCCGAAACGGCGTCTCGCCGTATCTTTTCGTATTCCGACAACTTCAAAACGACCCGTATTGGCCAGTGGACGCATTGATCATCGCTCTGTTCGACCCCGTAGCTCAGCTGGATAGAGCAACTGCCTTCTAAGCCGTAGGTCGCAGGTTCGAATCCTGCCGGGGTCGCCAGTTCAACATTTTCATTGTGCGAATTCGCGAGAGTTTTTTTCATTTCCTTGCCAACTCCGTAGCTCAGCTGGATAGAGCAACTGCCTTCGAAGCAGTAGGTCGTAGGTTCGAATCCTACCGGGGTCGCCAGGAATCTCGCCGCTGGCCGTGCGGCATTTTTGCAACCGGCGTCGCCCGCGCTGTCTCAATCTTTACAACAGGCGCTTTGCCGGCTACGTCGCCATAAGCAATATATGACAGATATATGACAGCACCCGATCGGCGGAGCCCGCGAATGCTTGGATGGTTTCAGGCCCTTATGCCGAAGGAGGAGCGCTTCTTCAACCTGTTCGACCGACACGCCGAAACCCTGGTCGCAGGATCGCGGGCATTGCGATCCCTGCTGGACGGAGGCGAGAACGTGCCGGCTTGCAGTCATGAAATCAAGCTGCGCGAAAACGAGGCCGACGACATCACGCGCGAAGTCCTCTTGGCCGTTCGCCGAACGTTCATTACGCCCTTTGATCGCAGCGACATTCGCGATCTCATCACCTCGATGGACGACGCCATCGATCAGATGCATCAGACGGCTAAAGCCACGCTCCTTTACGAAACGCGCGAATTCGATTCCGGCATGCGCCGGATGGGCGACATCATCGTCCATGCGGCCGAACTCACGCGCGCTTCCATTCCCTTGCTGCGATCGATGAGTCAAAACGCGAGCAAGCTCGGTTCCTTTAGCGAAGATATTTCGCGCATCGAGGAAGAGGCGGATACGATTCACGATCAGGGACTGAAGGAGCTGTTCCGCATCCATCGTCATTCTGATCCGATGGCCTACATCGTCGGCGCCGAAATTTACGGTCATCTCGAAAAGGTCGTGGATGGTTTCGAGGACGTCGCGAACCGCGTGAGCGGCATCGTGATCGAACACCTTTAGGAAGCGGCCCTTGCATGATCTCGAACTCTTTCTCATTGGGCTGATCGTCGTCGCATTGGCGTTCGACTTCCTGAACGGTCTGCACGACGCGGCGAATTCCATCGCGACGATTGTCTCCACGCGCGTCTTGCGGCCGCAATATGCGGTGTTTTGGGCGGCGTTCTTCAACTTCGTCGCCTTTCTCGTTTTCGGGCTTCACGTTGCGCAAACAGTCGGCACTGGCATCGTTGCGGCCAATGTCATTGACGATCAGGTGATTTTCGGCGCGCTGATGGGCGCGATCGGCTGGAATCTCGCAACCTGGGCGCTTGGAATTCCATCCTCCAGCTCGCATGCCTTGATCGGGGGATTGGTCGGAGCGGGAACGGCCAAGGCCGGAATGAGCGCTATCGTCTGGGAGGGCCTGATCAAAACCGGCTCGGCGATCGTGATCTCTCCTGCGCTCGGTTTTGTTCTCGCACTGGCGCTTATTCTCGGAGTTTCGTGGATTTTCGTTCGCTCGACGCCGACGGCCGTCGATACGCTGTTTCGCTCCCTCCAATTCATTTCGGCGTCGCTATATTCGCTGGGGCACGGCGGCAATGACGCGCAAAAGACCATGGGGATCATCTCTGTGCTGCTCTACACGCACGGCCGCCTGGGCTCGGAGTTTCACGTGCCCTTCTGGGTTGTGCTCAGCTGTCAGGCGGCCATGGGGCTTGGCACGTTGTTTGGCGGTTGGCGCATCGTGCACACCATGGGCTCGAAGATCACGCGGCTCTCGCCCATGCAGGGCTTTTGCGCAGAGACGGGCGGAGCGATCACCCTGTTTTTGGCGACGGGACTGGGCGTGCCCGTCTCGACGACGCATACGATCACCGGAGCCATCGTCGGCGTAGGGGCCGCGCGCAGAATATCGGCGGTTCGCTGGAATGTCGCCAAGGACATCGTGATCGCCTGGATCATCACCATGCCAATGGCCGGAGCGATGGCGGCCGTCTTTTACTACCTTGCCAGGACGGTGGAATGAAATATCCGAAGACTGAAAAAAAACGCGAAGGGGTCGAGCCGAAAATTCAGTATGCCGCGCTTCCTTGGCGCATGGGAAAGACGCTGGAGGTCATGCTCGTCTCCTCGCGAGAAACGCGCCGTTGGGTGATCCCAAAGGGTTGGCCGATGAAAGGTCGCAAACCCCACGCCACCGCCGCGATTGAAGCGCTGCAGGAAGCAGGGTTGCTCGGCAAAATTGAGAAGGTGGCGGTCGGCGCGTATCACTATCATAAGAGATTGAAAAACGGCGCGGTGCTGCTGTGTCGCGTGGACGTCTTTCCGCTGCGCGTCGCGCGCCAGAGAAAGAGCTGGCCTGAAAAGCGCCAGCGCATCACGAAATGGTTCCCCCGCTCGGAAGCCGCGCTTTTGGTCCATGAGCCTGAACTCACCAGACTGATCATGACGTTTGAAAAGGTGGCTTCGAAGAGCGTCAAAAAGCCGCTACCCCCAAGCGCGTAACTTCGCGAAACCAGCGTCGAGATCGTCTTTCAAATCCTCAGACGTCCTCCAGCCCGATCGAGAGGCGCAGCGCAGGTCCTTCCGGCGCCCATTGAGTGGCGGTGCGATAGGCGCGGCAATCGAAAGGAATGATCAGACTTTCATAGCCGCCGAAGGAATAGCCAAGACCAAAAAGCTGCAGTTCGTCGAGCAAGGCGGCGACCGCCTGTTGTGAACAAGGCTTTAGAACGATCGAGAACAATCCGCTCGAACCGCTGAAATCGCGCTTCCACAATTCATGGCCAGGATGCGACGGGAGCGCAGGATGCAGCACCCGCGCGACTTCCGAGCGGCCGCCAAGCCACGTCGCGATATCAAGCGCAGCGGCCTCCTGCTCGCGCAATCGCAATTCCATCGTGCGAAGGCCTCGCAGCGCGAGAAACACATCTTCAGGTCCCGCACACATCGCGAGTGCGTCGAAAGTTGCGCGCAATCTCTGCGCCCATTGGCGATTGGCGGAGACAAGTCCGAGCAGCAGATCCGAGTGGCCAGAAAGATATTTTGTCCCGGCCTCGATCACGAGATCGGCGCCCTTGTCATGCGCCGCAAAAAAAAGCGGCGTCGCCCATGTGTTGTCGAGAATGACGCAAGCGCCCTTGGCGTGCGCTGCGTCCGCGATTGCAGGAATGTCCTGTATCTCGAGACTTTGCGAACCGGGCGACTCCGTAAAGACGACGCTCGTTTCAGGCCGGATGAGGCTGGCGATGTCGGCGCCAATGAGCGGATCGTAATATTGCGTCTCGACGCCGAAACGCTTCAGGACTCCGTCGCAAAAAATTCGCGCGGGCCGATAGACCGAGTCGCTGACAAGAATATGATCGCCGGCCTTTGACGCCGTCATCAGCGCCAAAGCAATCGCGGACAGACCCGAAGGCGCGAGCACGGTGTCGGCGGCGCCGGCGAACTCGCTCCAGGCTTCCTCGAGCGCCCGGGTGGTCGGCGTCCCCTTGGTGCCGTAGGTATAAGGCTGCCGGCAGGCGAGCAACTCCGCAGTATTCGGAAACAACACGGTCGAGCCGCGATAGATAGGGGTGTTGATAAACCCGTTTTGTTCGAACGGCTCCCGCCCAGCGTGAACGAGGCGCGTGCGGCTTTTCTTTTTTCGCCTTGTTTCTCTCGTAGTCTTGTTCATCGTTTTCGCCTGCTGCGGAATTCTGCAAAGTTTTGCTTCAATGCCGCGCGGACTGTAATATATCGGGAGCCGGAAGCCGAGTTCGACATGACAATTCGTCCGCTCTTTCTAGTCTTAGCGCTCCTCGCATGCATTCCCACCGCGCGCAGCGCGCCAGCCAATCTCCCGGTCTCGACGCTCGATGAGGTCCAAAAGCGCGGAGCCGTCGTCTGCGGCGTCGCTTCGGGAGCGCCCGGATTCTCGAACCAAAACGAAGCAGGCGAATGGAGCGGGTTCGACGTCGATTTTTGCCGCGCGCTCGCGGCGGCTATTTTCGACGATCCGAAAAAAGTTCGCTTCGTCGCGCTCGCTCCCAAGGACCGCGTGACGGCTCTGCAATCGGGCGACGTCGATCTGCTGGCGCGGGGAGCGACATGGACCCTTTCGCGCGACTCCGGCCAGCAGCGTCTTCTTTACGCAGCCATCACATTATTCGACGGACAGGGCCTGCTGTCGCGCAAGAAGCTTGCTTACGCGTCGACGCAGGATCTTTCGGGCGCACAAATCTGCGTGCAGAAGTCCACCTCATTCGAACTCGATCTCGCCGACTTTTTTCAACTGCGAAAGCTCAACTTCGAGCCAAAATCTTTTCCGACATTCGAAGAGGCCGCGAAAGCCTACGAAGACGAACTCTGTCAGGCGTTGAGCGCGGATATTACGACGCTCTTCGCTCAGCGGGCGAAATTGGCGAATCCGGGCGATCACGTGGTGCTCAATGAGATCATCGCGAAGGCCCCGCTCGGACCTGTGACGCGCCAGGGCGACGATCAGTGGTTCAACATCGTTCGTTGGACGCATTTCGCCATGGTGGACGCCGAGGATCTCGGCGTGGCGTCGGCGAATGCCGACATAGCCCTGAAATCCGACAACCCGCAGATAAGGCGTTTGCTGGGCGTCGACGGCGATCACGGCGATGGGCTCGGACTTTCGCCCGATTGGGTCTATCGCATCGTCAAACATGTCGGCAATTATGGCGACGTGTTCGAGCGCGATCTGGGGCAGGGCTCTCCGATTGGTATGGAGCGTCGTCAAAACGCGCTGTGGTCGAAAGGGGGCCTCATGTATGCTCCGCCGATGCGGTGACGATTTTCGGCTGATCGACAACGATCTTGGCGCACGCGCTCCCACCATTCGAATAGCGCGTCGCGTGCGGGCGCGACGAACTCCGCGAGCGGCCCCGAAAATTCTCGCCATTCGTCGAGATAATGCGGCGACACGGCGGTCGCGACGGGAACTTTGGCGACCATCGCCGCGCGGAATGCGTCCGAAAGGCCGCCGCGCGCCGCTTCCTGTTTGCTGAATTTGCTGATGACGACGAGATCGACGCCTCGCGCTATCGCCTGCTCGATCGCGGCGCAGGCCTGCGCCAGCTCTCCCGTATCGAGATTGCAGGCGACGGAGCCGGGCCCCAGATCCTGCGAAATCGTGTAGAGAGCGCCGTTGGTCAGATCGCGCAGCGCGATCTTCTTGCGCCCCGTGGCTTCATGGGCGACGCGCGTTTGGATGACTCCGGCGATCCGCATTCCGCCCGCCGTAAGCTCATGCGCGAAGCTTTCCAGTAGGGGCTGGACCCTTTCGCTGTCTTCGCCCGGTAGGGCGGCGATCGGCGTCTGAAGGCGGGCGCGCTCGGGAATTGTCATCGCGAACCTTTCGAAAGCTTGATCGTATACAAACGGCGCGCGTTAAGTGTCGCGATTCCTACCGAACTTCTCTATGGTGGACCGCGCCAAAAATGCCGTTTGTCGCATCGGCGACCGCGCGCCGGCCCTTGTCATATCTCAAGCGGCGCACGATTTGATATAGCGATTCAACCCAGCGGCGTGAACGTCTGTGAGCGAACAAAAAGGCAAAGCGCCGGTATCCAGCTCCGCGCCGAATAAGGCGGTCGACAATTTTATAGAAAAGGCGCGCGAGGTCGCGTCGGCTGGACCGAGGCCGGGGCGTGGACGTTTGATTTTCGCGCTCGACGCGACCATGAGTCGCCAGCCCACCTGGGACATTGCGCAATCCATTCAAGGCGAAATGTTCGTTCAAACGGCCGCGCAAGGCGGCTTGGACGTCCAACTCGTTTATTTTCGAGGCTTTGGCGAATGCCGCGCCTCGAAATTCGTATCCGGCGGGCAGGGATTGGGCGCCCTCATGGCGAGGATCGATTGCCGCGGCGGCCAAACACAGATCGCCAAAGTCTTGCGCCACGCCCTCGATGAAACCAAGGCGTCGCGTGTCGGAGCGATGGTCTTCGTCGGCGACGCCATGGAAGAACGCGTCGACGCCTTATGCGCCCTCGCTGGAGAACTCGGCCTCCTCGGCGTGAAAGCCTTCATGTTTCATGAAGGCCGGGACGCTAGGGCCGGCTCCACCTTCAGGGAGATCGCGCGATTGACGGGCGGCGCCTATGCTCAATTCGACCAGAGCGCGCCGCGCCGGCTTGCAGAGCTTTTGGCCGCCGCCGCAGCCTATGCGGTGGGCGGTCGCCCCGAACTCGAGCGTCGCGCGAACACTGGAGAAAACGCCGCGCGCTTGCTTTTGTCCCAAATGGGATAGGATCACTCTTCATGCCAGTCCTTGTCGGCTTCGCAATCCTGATCCTGACGATATTCGCGCTGAAGGCGTATACCAAAGCGCCGCCCGCGCTGCTGGCGCGCATGCTAAAGGCTTTTGGCGGCGTCGGCGCGCTCGGCGCCGGCGCGCTCCTCTTCGCGCGTGGCCGCATAGACCTCGGCGTTTTTTTCATCGGCGCCGGTCTTTGGCTGCTCGGGCTGTGGCGCATGGGCGCGAACCCTTTTGCGGGCTCGGGCGCTTCGAGCGCCGGCGGCGTCTCCCGTGTTCGATCTGCAATGATCGAGATGGAGCTTGATCACGCGACAGGAGCGGTCAGAGGCGTCGTGCTCGCCGGCCGCGACGAGGGCAAGCGACTCGACGCTTTGACGCGAACCAATCTGATGGAGCTCTATACGACCTGTCGAAGCGACGACCCGGAGGGGGCCAGAACTCTTAGAGGTGTATCTCGACCGCCGATTTCCCGGCTGGCGTCAGACAGGAAATGGTGAGGGAAACGCGCGGGGCCACGGTCCTGGCGCGCGCCGCCATCCTGGCTCGATTTCGGAGGACGAGGCCTATGAAATTCTGGGATTGAAGAAGGGAGCTCCGCGTCAGGACATTGCGAGGGCGCACCGCGATCTCATGAAAAAGCTTCATCCAGACCATGGCGGGACCACCGATCTGGCGGCCCGGGTGAACGAGGCCAAGGAAGTCTTGATGCGTCGTCATCATTAAAGTCAGCCCCGATACGCGTCGCTTTTACTCACTAAGACTCTGTTTAACTTCGGGTCGCCGGTCCTGTTCGTCATCGCGCGACCCCTCGCATTCATCCTTCAGTTCCGGGTGGCGAAGCAGGAGAAGCCAGACCGCTTGAGGCTCCGGCACGCCGCCTCGGCGTCCTGTTCCTCGAGGCCCGCGAAACGCGCGCGCCACAACGTGTCCTTGCCCTTCTGCACTTTCTCCGTGAACGCCTTGGCTGTCGGCGGCAGGCCACGCGTGCTGCGCGCGCGCGCAAGCAGTTCGCTCGCCTCTTTCACATCTTCGGTCGCGCCGATCTGCACCATCCATCCGGCGCGGCTCGGACGTCCGATCGGCGTTTTCACAGCCTCGGATTTGGCGAGCACGGTGCGATTTCCTTCGCTGTCGCCCGAATGTTTGAGGTTTGAGGGCGTCGTCGCCGTCGCGGCGCGCGCCGTCTGACCCGACGCGCGGGCGGTCGATCCGTCGATCAAGCCGCGAGGACGAGTTGTCGTTTCGGCGCGGCGGCTGCGTTGCGGCTTCGGCTCTTCAATCGCCGCGCGACCGCCGGGAACGAAAGCCGGCCGCACTCTGTCGTCGCGCTCGAAATTGGAGGGAATTGCGACGGGGCGAGCGATGGACTCCGGCTCAATATAGGCGAGCGGGGCCGTCTTGACCGGGCGAGAAGGAGCGACGGACGGAGTTTCCTCTTCATCTTGCTCCTCGGTGGTCGCAGAGGGTTCGATCTTCTGCTTCGGTCGCTCCGTTTGCGCATCCTCGGAGATGGCGCGCGCTGTCCGTGTCGACGCGCCGCCGTCGATATGATCCTCGATCAGGCCCGCCATAATGTGGTCGCGCGACGCGCCGGTGCGGCCGCCGAGCACGACGGCGACGATGTGATGGCCGTTTCGATGCACGGACGTCAGAAGGTTGAACCCGGAGGCGCGCGTGTAGCCGGTCTTGATGCCGTCCACGCCTTCAACCTGGCCAAGCAAATGATTGTGGTTGCGATGATGCGCGCCGCGATAGGCGAAGACATGCGTGGAGAAATAACGGTAGTAGCGAGGGAAGCGATCCTGAATGGCTCGGCCGAGCACGGCGAGATCGCGCGCGGTCGTGATCTGCTCGCTGTTGGGAAGACCCGAGGCGTTGGCGTAATGCGTTTGCGCCATGCCCAGGGCATGCGCCTTTCGCGTCATCATCTCGGCGAAGGATTCTTCATCGCCCGCGATGTTTTCGGCGATGGCGACCGCGATGTCGTTGGCGGATTTCGTCACGACAGCCTTGATGGCGTTCTCAACTTCGATTGTTTCGCCCGGCGCCAGACCGAGCTTTGAGGGCGCCTGCGCCGCCGCATGAGTGGAAATGGTCAATGGCGAGTCGAGGCGAAGGCGGCCTTTCTCCAATTGCTCGAACAGAAGATACAGCGTCATCACCTTCGTCACTGAGGCTGGATGCCGCAATTCATTCTCATTGCGGGCAAACAAAGTGCGGCCGCTATTTGCGTCCACGACGATCGCCGCAAAGGCCGGGTTGCCGCCCTCGGCATGCGAGCGGGCGTGATGGTGATGGGTGTGACGGCGGAAAAATGTGTGACGCCACACATGGTGGCTGCGATGATGGAAGCCGTGATGGCGGTGATGGTAGCCATGATGGCGACGCGCGTCGGCGGGGATGGATGTGACCGCCGTCATGGCGAACACCAGGGTGAGCCCGGCGATAATCGCCTTCCAACGCTGGAGAAACTCGCACACGCTTTGATTCGACATGCTACTCGTCCGTAACAACGCTCTGAATGTCGCTCGCTCAGCCTGATCTACGCGTTACTGAAACGACACGGAGCGTCACATTACGGGGGCGCGGTTACCCGGGGGTTAAATGCAAAAAATTTTATCTAACTGTATTGCATCGCACCATAGCGCTTGACATTTTTTGTGCGGCGCATATAAATATTGCCTATGAACTGGGCGCGCCAGTTCAGCTCCCTGGGGGCGGGGTCGCAATTGCAAGCGCGCACATCTTACGAGGGCAAAATGGCCAATCTGGATAGCGTAACCCTGCTCGGAAAAGAGCAATTTGAGGCGGTGTCTGCGGCTGCGGCCGCGGTGACCAAGGGCTGGCAGAGCATTGCCGCCGAGACGACCGACTACTCCAAGAAGTCCTTTGAAAAGAGCCGGATTTTGGCCGAAAAGCTGATCGGCGTGAAGAAGATCGACGAAGCGATTCAGTTGCAATCCGAATACGCCAAGTCCGCCTACGAAGATTTTGTGGCTGAGGCCACCAAGCTCGGCGAGCTCTATTCGAGCATCGCGAAGGAAGTCTTCAAGCCGGTGGAAGCCGCCGCGTCGAAGGTCTATTCCGCGGCCGAATAACACGAGGCGGTCTTCCGCCTAGAACTGCGATCACCAGCCGGGCTGAGGCGACGCTTCTCCCGGCTTTTTCGCGCGCAGCTTTGCGCAAAGATTGGCTTTGCTCTGAAATTCCTGTGACGCATTCGCAATTGCGACGCCGAGACGATTTTCTCGACGTCTTGAAGCGTCTATGGTCGGTCGTCGCTCGTTCGCTAGCCTTCGCCAGCATCGCAAAGGCCTGAAGCGGCGGGTCGGCTTTCGCTGATTTCGAGGTTCAAATGACTGCTCAAGACGTGGGATTCGTGCATCTCCACGTCCATACCGCTTTCTCGCTGCGCGAGGGCGCGCTCACCTTGTCGCGCCTTATTGATCTCGCGGTCCGGGATTCGATGCCCGCGCTCGCGGTGACTGACGCCAACAATCTTTTCGGCGCGTTGGAGTTCGCCGAAAAGGCGGCCAAGGCTGGCGTCCAACCAATCCCCGGCGTCCAACTCTGCGTCGACTTTGGAGACGCGAAGAGCGCCGCCTCGCTCGCAACTCAGGAGGCCGAGTTCGCGAACCTCGTGCTGCTCGCAGCAACGGAGGACGGCTATCGCAATCTGATGCGGCTGAGTTCGCGCGCCTATCTACAGACGGAATTGGGCGTTGCGCCGCATATCACCATCGCCGATCTCGAAGCCAATCGCGCCGGCCTCATCGCGCTGACCGGGGGCCCGGACGGAGCGCTCGATAGCGCGTTGGCGCAAAGTCGAGAGGATCAGGCGCGCGCCAGACTCGGCTCTCTGGAGCGGCTCTTCGGCGACCGACTCTATATCGAAATTCAACGTCACGGCTTGGCGCAGGAGCGCGAGATCGAGGCGCAATTGCTCGATCTCGCTTTCAGGCGCGGCATTCCAATCGTCGCAACCAACGAACCTTACTTCGCCACGACCGCCGATTTCGAGGCGCATGACGCGCTGCTTTGCATCGCCCAAGGCACGGTAACGAGCGTCGCCGAGCGGCGACGATTGACGCCGCAGCACTACTTCAAGACTCGCGCGGAAATGCTCGCTCTCTTCGCCGACCTCGAAGAGGCGACGGCGAATAGCGTCGAGATCGCGCGGCGCGCATCCTTTCGGCCGAAGACCCGGCAGCCGATCATGCCGCGCTTTATACGGGAGCCGCCTGAGGGGGCGCACGCTGCGGCGCTGGACGCCGTCGAAGCCCAAGAATTGCGACGACAGGCCGAAGAGGGATTGGCGGAAAGGCTCGCCGCAACAGGGCCGGCGCAGGGACTTGCTTCCGGCGACTATGAAGCGCGTCTCGCCTTTGAACTCGACGTGATCGAGAAGATGCGCTTTCCAGGCTACTTCCTGATCGTTTCGGATTTCATCAAATTCGCCAAGTCGAAAGGCATTCCAGTGGGGCCGGGGCGCGGCTCGGGCGCGGGCTCGCTTGTCGCCTATTCGCTGACGATCACGGATCTCGATCCGCTGCGCTTTGGCCTCTTTTTCGAGCGCTTCCTCAATCCAGAGCGATTGTCGATGCCGGATTTCGACATCGACTTTTGCCAGACCCGACGCGGGGAGGTCATCGACTATGTGCGCGAACGATATGGTTCGGATCGCGTCGCGCAGATCATCACCTTCGGCTCGTTCCTTGCGCGCGGGGTCGTGCGCAGCGTCGGCCGCGTGCTCGAAATGCCGCTCGGGCAGGTCGACAAGCTTGCGAAGCTCATTCCGCAAAATCCAGCCAAACCCGTCACGCTCGCCGAGGCGCTGGCGAGCGAACAGAGGCTGCGCGAGGCCGTCGAAGAAGATGAGCGCGTCGCGCGTCTGTTCAAGATAGCGGGTTCACTGGAGGGGCTTTACTCGAACGCCTCGACACATGCGGCCGGCATTGTGATCGGCGATCGACCGCTCGACGAACTGACGCCCCTTTACCGCGATCCCAAATCCGACATGCCGGTCACGCAGTTCAATATGAAATGGGTGGAGCCGGCCGGACTTGTAAAATTCGATTTTCTCGGCCTCAAGACCCTGACTGTCTTGTCGACGGCGGAGAGCCTTGTGAGGCGGCGCGTTCCCGGCTTCGACATGTCGACGATCCCGCTTGACGATCGCACGACGTATGAACTCCTGGGGCGTGGCGAAACGGTTGGCGTGTTTCAGTTGGAAAGCGCCGGCATGCGCAAGGCGCTTGTCGAAATGCACGCCGACCGTTTCGAGGACATCATCGCGCTTGTCGCGCTCTACCGCCCGGGGCCGATGGCCAACATCCCCAATTACTGCGCCGTCAAGCTCGGGGACGAGGAGCCCGATTATATCCATCCGCGCATCGAACCCATTCTGAAGGAGACTTTCGGCGTCATCATCTACCAAGAGCAGGTGATGCAGATCGCGCAGGTTCTTTCCGGCTATTCGCTCGGCGAGGCCGACAATCTGCGTCGCGCCATGGGCAAGAAAATCAAATCGGAAATGGACGCCCAGCGCGAGCGCTTCGTCACCGGCGCCGTGGAGCGGGGCCTGACGAGCGCCAAAGCCAATGAGATTTTCGACCTCTTGGCGAAATTCGCCGACTATGGCTTCAACAAGAGCCATGCGGCGGCTTACGCGCTGATCGCTTACCAGACGGCGTGGTTCAAGACGCATTATCCGGTCGAGTTCCTGGCCGCGTCCATGACATTCGACAAGAGCAACACGGACAAGCTCGCCGAATTCCGTAACGAGGCGAGACGGCTGGGCGTCGCCGTGGAGCCGCCCTCCATTTCGCGCTCCGGCGTCGATTTCGATGTGGCGCCCGGAGCGGATGGAAAGCTCGCCATTCGCTATGCGCTGTCGGCGGTGAAGGGCGTCGGAGAAGGGCAGGCGGAGTCGATCGTGGCGTCGCGCGGCGATCGGCCTTTCACGAGCCTCGCCGATTTCGCCAGACGGCTGAACCCTCGCGAGGTCAATAAGAAGGTCCTCGAAAACCTCGCCTGCTGCGGCGCCTTCGACGAATTGGACGCCAATCGCGGACGCGTTTTTGCGGCGATCGAGACGATCCTCGCCAGCGCCAATCGTCACACAGAGGATCGCAAGTCCGGTCAAAGCGGATTGTTCGGCGAAGCCGAGGCCGAGGATCTCGTCTTGCCGAAGGTCGAGCAATGGTCGGCGTCCGAGCGGCTGCAGCGCGAATTCGAGGCTGCGGGATTCTTTCTGTCCGGCCATCCTCTCGATGCTTACGCGGGAATTCTAAGCCGGTTGCGCGTGACCTGCGCCAATTGGGCGGAATTCGAGCGATCCGTGAAGCGCGGCGCCTCGGCGGGGCGGCTCGCAGCGGTCGTCCTCGACCGGGCCGAGCGACGCACTAAATCGGGCTCCAAAATGGGAGTGGTGCAGCTCTCCGACGAGAGCGGCCAGTATGAAGCCATCCTCTTTCAGGAGGGTCTCACCCAATATCGCGACTTGTTGGAAAAAGGCGCCGCAGTGCTGGTGACGCTGTCCGCCAATGTCGAGGGAGAGGATGTGCGCGCGCGCATCGTGGCTGTCGAGCCGCTCGCCGCAGCCGCGGCCCGCGCGCAAAAGGGTCTGCGAATATTCGTGAAGGACCCAAGCCCGCTCGACAGGATCAAGAGCCGTCTGTCCGGCCGAGGCGAGGGCGAAATTTCGGTCGTCGTGATGCTCGATCGGGAGGTCGATCAAGTGGAAATCAAACTCCCTGGCGGCTACGCCATCAACGCGGACGTCGCCGGCGCTTTGAAGGCGATTCCGGGAGTCATCGCCGTCGAGCATATTTAATTCTATAATCTTAAGTATTTTATATAGTACATATGAAATATAATAATTTTTATATTCATTCAGAAACATGAATGTTAGATCTCAACGTCAGTTCCGCATCCTAATCTGAATCGGGCGCGCCTCGCATCGCCTTCACATGTGAGCGCAGTTTCTTGCCTTCGAGCCGACGGATTTTCGAACCGAGCGTCGGCTTCGTCTTGCGGCGCGGCGGAGGGGGCGGCGTTGCGGCTTCGCGGATCAGCGTCAGCAGCCGTTCGAGCGCGTCTGCGCGGTTGCGCTCCTGCGTGCGATGGCGCTGCGCGGTGATGACGAGGACTCCGCCTTTCGTCAATCGCCGCCCGGAAAGACGCTCCAGGCGAGCGCGCACAGGCGGGGGAAGGTTGGGCGAATGGCGCACGTCGAAACGCAATTGCACGGCGGTCTCGACCTTGTTCACATTCTGCCCGCCCGCGCCGGACGAGCGCAGAAAGTCCTCCTGCAATTCACTCTCGTCGAGAGCGATGGACGATGTGACCTGGATCATGGGCTCACAAAACCGATTTGAAGCGACCTGTCCACAGACATTGGAAAGGTTTGAACCAACGCCCGTCATGCCCGCGCTCGTCGCGGGCATCCACGTCGAGCATTCTGCGATCGCTGTCATCGCCAGACCCCACTTAGCCGTGGATGGCCGGGACAAGGCCCGGCCATGACGCCGCGAAGGAGCGCGCTCTACTCCGCCGGCAGCCGCACCGTCGCGATCGCCAGAGCCGCCATGCCCTCCTGCCGGCCGGTGAAGCCGAGCCGCTCGGACGTCGTCGCCTTGATCGCGACGCGGCCGATCTCAAGGTCCAGGATCTTCGCGAGACTTTCCCGGATGCGATCGCGGTGCGGGCCGATTTTGGGCGCTTCGCAGACGATGGTCGCGTCCACATGCGCGATCACGCCGCCGCGTTCGCGCACCCGCTTGGCCGCATATTCCAGAAAGATGGAGGAGGCGGCGCCTTTCCACTGCGGATCGGAAGGCGGGAAATGCGAGCCGATGTCGCCGTCGGCGAGCGCGCCGAAAATGGCGTCGGTGATGGCGTGCATCAGCACGTCGGCGTCGGAATGCCCTGCGAGCCCATGTGTGTGGGGGATCGCCACCCCGCCCAACCAGACTTTGTCGCCGGCTGCGAAGGCGTGCACGTCATAGCCTTGCCCCATGCGAATATCCGATAGGTCGCCGATCAAAGCCGATTGCGCGCGCAAAAAGTCCTCCGCCGTCGTGAGTTTGATATTCGCCTCGTCGCCCTGAAAAACATAGACAGGATGTCCGGCGGCTTCGGCCACCATGGCGTCGTCGGTGAATTCGCGCGACGCGGCGGCGGCCTTGCGATGGGCCTCGAGAATGAGCTCGAAGCGAAAGGCCTGCGGCGTCTGCACGCCGCGCAACCGCGCCCGATCAGGGGTGGCGACGACTTTGCCGGCGGCGTCGATCTCTTTCACCGTATCGGTCAGCGGCAAGCCCGGAACTGCGGCGCCGTGAGCCTCCGCCGCCTCGATTGCGCGCTGCACAAGAGCGGCGTTCGCGAACGGTCGCGCGGCGTCCTGGATCAACACGATCCTGGGTCTCGGAGAAAGGGCGGCGAAGGCCTCCAATCCATTGCGGGCGCTGTCCTGCCGCGTGAGACCGCCGAAGATAGGCGCGAGGAGCCTTGCCTTTGCCGGTTCCGTCAGTTCGTCGACGCATCGCTCGTAAAGGCGGGCGTCGTCGGCGATGGATGACCGCCGCCAGCGACCGCCTCGGGCGCAGCTTCATGCATGGACTGCAATGTGCGCGCGAGCACGCTTTTGCCCGCGACCGCCCGATATTGCTTCGGCAAGCCATCGCCTGCTCGCGAACCGCGTCCGCCGGCGACCGTGAGAATGGCGAGGGAAGATGTCATCGACGCTGCTGTGTCGCGTTTTGCGTGGCGCGTCAATTGTCTGGGAATGCCGGCGTTCCGCAGGCATCAAGAGCGGAAAATGACGCACTGCGGCAAAATGTCGCCGACAATTGCATTATTTTGGCGCATTGCTTATGGTGTAAGCAAGATGGAAGCTGCCGAAAAATTAGGCGCGAGCTTTGGCCCCACGCCTTTGCGGGTGAGTTCGTTGACCTTCGCTGGACGCGCATTCCTCGCGCCGATGGCGGGCGTCACGGACGCCGCCATGCGTCGCATTTCCGAGCGGTTCGGGGCCTCTGCGACCGTCAGCGAAATGATCACGGCGGAGGGAGTAGCGCGCGGCGATCGTGAGACCAAACTTCGCTTAGCAAATTCCGGGACAGGTCCTCGCATCGTGCAGATCGCCGGGCGTGACCCGATTGGCGTCGCCGACGCCGCGCGCTGCGCGGAAAATTCCGGCGCACAATTGATCGACATCAACATGGGTTGTCCCTGCAAGCGCGTAACGGGCGGCCTCGCGGGCGCGGCGCTCATGCGCGATCTCGATCTCGCCGCAAAATTGGTTGCAGCCGCGGTACGCGCGACGTCCGTTCCGGTGAGCGTCAAAATGCGGCTCGGATGGGACGACTCCTCGCGCAACGCCGCAGAACTCGCCCGCCGCGCCGAGAACGAGGGCGCCGTCATGGCGACGGTGCATGGGCGCACGCGAGCGCAGTTTTATAATGGCGCGGCCGATTGGTCGGCCATCGCCGAGGTCAAGCAAAGCGTCGCCATTCCGGTCGTCGCAAATGGCGACTGTCAAAGTCTTGAAGACGCAAAGGAAATGTTGCGGCGTTCCGGCGCGGACGCCGTCATGATCGGCCGCGCGGCGCTCGGGCGTCCCTGGCTTGTCGGCGATATCGCTCATTTTCTGTCGACGGGCAGACGCCGCGCGGCTCCAAGCTACGAGGTGCGACGCGACATTGCGCTCGAACATTTCGACGCTCTGCTCATAGGAATGGGCGAGGGCGCCGGACTTCGCCATTCTCGAAAACATCTCGCCGCCTATATCGATCGCGCCGGTTGCGCGTCGACCCAAGAAGGCGCGTCGCTGCGCCGCTCGCTTCTCGTCGCGACTCGCGCGGAAGACGTGCGCCAATTGGTCGAACGCTTGTTCTCGGGCGAGCTGGAAATGGAGGCCGCATGAACGCTAAATCAGACCCAGTGACCGGCAATGGCGGCGGCCGCGTCCATCGGCGTGCGCTTGCGCGTCATCGCCAACGAAAGTCGCTCCTGTATCCTCGAAGCCCTGCCGAACGTCATTCTTGCGGTCGATCGAGAGGGCGTCATCGTCGACGCCAACGCCGCCGCGGAGGGGTTTTTCGAAATCGGCAAGCCGTTGCTGATCGGACAGCTTTTGACGCGGCTGATTCCTTTCGATTCTCCGCTGGTCGCGCTTGTCGACGAGGTGCGCTCGCGCGGCGGCGCCATCAACGAATACAGGATCGACCTCGGTCGACCGGGTATAGAGGCGGACCGGCGAGTCGACGTTCACTGCACGACTTTGCCGGAAAGCGATGGCGGCGTGCTCATTGTGCTGCAAGAACGTACAATTGCCGATAAAATAGACAGGCAATTGACGCATCGCGGCGCCGCCCGCTCGGTTTCGGGCCTCGCATCGATGCTGGCCCACGAAATCAAAAACCCGCTGTCGGGAATTCGTGGGGCCGCGCAATTGCTCGAAACGTCTGTCGGCGACAGCGATCGCGCCTTGACGCGGCTCATCTGTGATGAAACGGACCGTATCGTCCGGCTCGTGGACCGTATGGAGGTGTTTTCCGACGCCCGGCCGATCCGACGGGAAAACGTCAATATTCATGCGGTGCTCGACCATGTGAAGACGGTGGCGCGCAGTGGTTTCGCTCGCCACATCCGCTTCGTCGAAAATTACGATCCCTCGCTGCCGTCGGTCGACGGCAATCGGGATCAGCTCGTTCAGGTGTTTCTCAATCTCGTGAAAAACGCCGCAGAGGCCATTGGCGACGCGCTCGACGGAGAAATCGAGCTGTCCACCGCGTTCCGGCCCGGGGTCAGCCTTCGCGCGCAAGGTCACAAAACCCCAGTCAGCCTGCCGCTCGAATTTTGTGTGCGCGACAACGGGCCGGGCGTTCCCGAAGACATCGTGGCGCATATGTTCGATCCGTTCGTCACGACGAAATCCTCCGGAACTGGCCTCGGACTTGCACTGGTGGCGAAGATCGTCAACGACCATGGCGGCATCGTCGAATGCGAATCCCACCCCAGACGAACAACTTTCAGAATTCTAATGCCCATGTATCGCCACAAAGACCAATCGGAGCGCCTAAGTTAGCGGTGACAGAGATATTGACGAAAGTTCTTTGCCGAGCGCCGGAGGATTGGCGAGCGACATGCGCGCCCCAGACGAGGCGGAAAGGAAGCCGATGACGCGAGGCGAAATACTCGTCGCGGACGACGATTCTGCAATTCGCACCGTCGTCGCGCAGGCCTTGTCGCGCGCCGGCTATGAAGTGCGAACCACGGGGACGGCGGCGACCCTATGGCGCTGGGTGCAATCGGGCGAAGGCGACCTCGTCGTCACCGACGTCGTGATGCCGGACGAGAACGCCTTCGAGCTGCTCCCGCGCATCAAGAAGTTGCGCCCCGAGCTCCCGATCATCGTGATGAGCGCGCAAAACACCTTCATGACCGCCATTCGGGCCTCCGAGCGCGGCGCTTATGACTATCTGCCCAAGCCTTTCGATCTGAAGGAGCTTGTCGGCATCGTCGGGCGCGCCATGGCCGAGCCGCGCAAGAACGGCGACGCCGCTGGTCATGAAGAAATCGAAGGGATGCCGCTTGTTGGCCGCTCGCCCGCGATGCAGGAGATTTATCGCTCGCTCGCGCGGCTGATGCAGACCGATCTGACCGTCATGATCAATGGCGAGTCAGGCACAGGCAAGGAGCTGGTGGCGCGCGCGCTGCACGACTACGGCAAGCGCAAGAAAGGGCCTTTCGTCGCGATCAACATGGCGGCGATCCCGCGCGATCTCATCGAAAGCGAGTTGTTCGGCCATGAGAAGGGCGCTTTCACCGGCGCCAATCAGCGATCGGTCGGACGCTTCGAACAGGCCGAAGGCGGCACGCTGTTTCTCGACGAAATCGGCGACATGCCGATGGAGGCGCAAACGCGTCTTCTGCGCGTCTTGCAGCAGGGCGAATATACGACGGTTGGAGGCCGCACCCCGATCAAGACGAATGTGCGCATCATCGCCGCCACCAACAAGGATTTGCGCACCCTCATTCAACAGGGGCTTTTCCGGGAGGATTTGTATTTCCGGCTCAATGTCGTGCCGTTGAGGCTGCCGCCGCTGCGCGAGCGCAGCGAAGACATACCGGACCTCGTCCATCATTTCTTCAAGGTCGCGGTCAATGAGGGGCTGCCGCAGAAATATATCGAGCAGCCGGCGCTCGACCGTATGAAGCGCTACCGGTGGCCCGGCAACATTCGCGAATTGGAAAATCTCATTCGCAGGCTCGCCGCCTTGCATCCGCAGGAGGTCGTGACCGAGCAACTGGTCGAAGTCGAGCTCGAACATGAGATGCGGCAGTCGGCTCCGGGGGAGGCTCCCCAAAACCTCGCCCCGTCATCGCGCGAGATCGACGCTGGCAATACGCTGTCGTCTTCGGTCGAGCAGCATCTCGCAAAGCTGTTTCGAGATCACGGCGACAATCTGCCGCCGCCGGGGCTCTATCATCGGATCATTCGGGAAATCGAAATTCCCCTGATTTCCGCCGCGCTGGGGGCGACGCGAGGAAACCAGATCAAGGCCGCCGAATTGTTGGGGCTCAATCGCAATACGCTGAGGAAAAAAATAAACGACCTGGACATTCGTCTGATGCGGCTGTCGAAGTAAAAGAGCGATCGCTGACTCAAGCCGCGCGTTTGCACTGAACGTCTGAGAGACAGCGAGCGGGCGTGTTGCGCGTCGAAAGCCTATTGGGCAGGAGGTTTTTGACTCCAATTGCGCCGTAGTCGCGGACAAAATACAATATTAATACGAATTTCAGTGGCTTACGCATTTTTCAGGTTAGTTTCACGCGCTAATGCCGCGCGCACGTCTAAACGCCGAAACCGAATGTAACCGCAATTGTGGTCCCCCGCGGCCGACCGTTGCTTTATTGCAACAGTTCCCGGGCCGCCCTATACAGGCGCATGGCCATGACGGAAGAACAACCGGTCTCCGCGCCGCCGCGCCGCCGTCGGTCCCTGCGCGATTGGTTTGGTCCGATCGCAGTTCTCACAGCCGTCGCGAGCGCGCTTGCGACCTTCTTTCGTGCTGGCGGAACTCGGGCCGCTCGCGCCGACCAACGACGTCGTCGTGATGCTGTTCATCGCCGATGCGGTGGCTCTTGTGCTGCTCGTCGTGCTGGTGGTGGCGAAGGCGGGCACGCTCTTTCGCGCCTGGAGGCGAGGCGAGGCGGCGGCCGGTCTTCACGTCCGCATCGTCGGTTTCTTCTCGGTCATCGCTCTGCTCCCGGCGCTGCTGCTTGCGATCGTCGGCTCCGTCACATTCGAGCGCGCGCTCAATCCGGTTTTCATGGCGCAGGTGAAGGGGTTCGTTCACAGCACCGCGGAGGCGGCGCGCGTGTTCCGCGAAACGCAATGCCGATCGCTCTTGCAGGAAGCGAGCCTGTCCGCCTCCGATCTCGATCGGGCGCGCGTGATGTTCGACGCTGACCGCAGCCTGTTCCATCAGTTCTTTCTGTCTCGCGCCGGCTTCCTCGGATTTTCCGTCGCGGCGCTGGTGAAGTCGAACGGCGAGATCGTCGACCGCGTCGATATCGCGAAGAACGCCTCTGCGGTCATTATCGCGCCGCCGCAAGCCGATTTCGAAGACGCGCGCAAGGGAGAGCCGCTCTGCCTCGTGATCGACGATGGAAGGAGTTTTGTCGCGCTCCGCGCGCTCAACTCTTATGAAGACACGTTTCTCTATGCATCGCGTCCCGTCGACCCGTTCGCCATCGACTTCCCCCAGCAAGCCTCCACGCTGATCGCCAATTACGACGGATTCGAAGCCTATCGCGCGGCGATCAAACGCGCCTTCGTGATCATGTACGCTTTGCTGACCATGATCATGCTGCTGTCGGTGATCTGGGTCGGATTGGATTTCGCAAACAGACTCGTCGCCCCGATTCGAACGCTGATCGCGGCGACCGATCAGGTTTCCGCCGGAAATCTCGACGTGCGCGTCGACGTCGACAAATCCCAGGGCGATCTTGCCCATCTCGCCGCCGTGTTCAACAACATGACGACGGAACTCGATCTCCAGCAGAGTCGCTTGATTGAAGCGAACCGCCTGAACGACGAACGCCGCGAGTTCACCGAAGCCGTTCTCGCCGGCGTCCCGGCGGCCGTTCTTGGCGTCGACTCGAACGGCGTGATCAGCGTCCTCAATCGCTCAGCGGAGGAGCTGCTTGTGGCGCAGCCGCGTTCAATCGGGACCGGCGCCAGCGTCGGCGTCGGCGCCAATGTGGCGCAGGCTATGCCGGAGATCGGCGCGTTTTTGAAAGACGCGGCGGAAGTCTTTCCACGCTCCATTCAAAGTCAGATCACCATCAAGCGCGCCGGCCGCGAGCGCACGGTCAATGTCCGAGTGACCTCCGCTGGCGCCGAACCCGGACGCCCGAATTTTGTCGTCACGCTCGACGATATTACGGATCTCGTCACGGCGCAGCGCAGCTCCGCCTGGGCGGATGTTGCGCGCCGCATCGCGCATGAAATCAAGAATCCTCTGACGCCGATCCAGCTTTCGGCGGAACGCCTGAAACGAAAATACGGAAAGTTGATCGAGCAGGATCGCGATGTGTTCGATCAATGCACGGACACGATCGTGAGGCAGGTGGACGACATCAAGCGAATGGTCGATGAGTTTTCGTCCTTTGCGCGCATGCCCAAGGCGAGACCCGAGCATGACGATCTCGGCGCATGCATTCGCCAGGTCCTCTTTCTCATGCGAGTCGGAGCGCCTGACATTGAGATGGTTGAAAATCTTCCAGCCGAGCCGGTTTACGCATCTTTCGACCGCCGCCTGTTGTCACAGGCTCTCACCAATATCGTGAAGAACGCGACGGAGGGCATCGCCGCGCGCGACGAAAGCCGCGACGGCGAACCAAAACGAATCGAAATAGCTCTGACTGTGCGCAACAACACAGCGGAGATAGACGTTATCGATAATGGTAAGGGCTTCCCGACGACCAACCGGCAAAGGTTGCTCGAACCGTATATGACCACGCGGGCGGAAGGCACAGGGCTGGGTTTGCCGATCGTTGCGAAGATCATTGAGGACCACGGCGGGCGTCTCGAATTGCTGGACGCGCCTTCGGGGATTGGGGCATGCGTGCGCATTCTTTTTCCGCTGAGCGGCGCAGCGCAAGAACAAATGGCGGAGCAGGCGGGGCAAGCGCAATCGTGAAGAGCAGGGCGTAATGGCGAGCGACATACTCATCGTCGACGACGAAGAAGATATCAGAGAACTCGTCGCAGGCATTCTGGGGGACGAGGGCCATGGCACGCGCACGGCCAAGGACGCTGACGAAGCGCTTGCGGCGATCGCGACGCGGCGCCCTCATCTCGTCTTCCTCGACATTTGGCTTCAAGGGTCGCGTCTCGATGGCCTGCAGGTGCTGGAAACCATCCAGGAGCAGCACAAGGGCCTGCCGGTCGTCATGATATCCGGCCACGGCAATATCGAGACAGCCGTCGGCGCGATCAAAATCGGCGCTTATGACTTCATCGAGAAGCCTTTCAAGGCGGACCGTCTGGTGCTTGTCGCCGAACGCGCGCTCGAAGCCTACCATCTGAAACGCGAATTGAGCGCTCTTCGTCAACGCGCCGGCGGTCACGCCCGCATCGTCGGGTCATCGCTCCCCGTGCATCAATTGCAGCAGGTCATCGCGCGCGTGGCGCCGGTCAATTCGCGTGTGCTGATTACGGGTTCGCCCGGCACGGGCAAGGAGCTCACTGCGCGCTGCATCCATGAATCGTCGCAGCGAGCCGGCGCGCCTTTTGTCGTCATCAACGCCGCAACCATCACGCCGGAGAATATGGAGATAGAGCTTTTCGGCCAGGAGGGCGGAAACGGTCAGCGAAAGGTCGGAGCGCTGGAGGAAGCGCATGGCGGCACGCTTTTTCTCGATGAAATCGCCGACATGCCGAAGGACACGCAGGCGAAAATCTTGCGCGTTCTGGTCGAGCAGACATTTCAGCGCGTCGGAGGCACGACAAAGGTCGAGGTGGACGTACGTATCATCTCATCGTCGGCGCGCGATCTGACGCTTTCGATTGAAGAAGGAACGCTGCGCGAAGATTTGTTCCACCGCTTGTCGGTCGTGCCAATCCGCGTGCCTTCGCTCGCGGAGCGGCGCGAAGATATCCCCGAACTCGTGAATTTTTTCATGGAGCAGGTTTCGATTTCATCCGGCATGCCGAGACGCAAGATCAGCGAAGATGCGATGGCCGTGCTGCAGTTGCACGATTGGCCGGGAAACATCCGTCAACTGCGCAATAATGTCGAACGGCTCATGATCCTGACGGCGGGCGATTCTTCCGCCGAAATCACCGCCGACATGCTGCCGGCTGAGATTGGCGAACTGGTTCCATCGACGCCCGCCGGCGTGCGCGGCGAGAAACTGATGAGCCTGCCTCTGCGGGAAGCGCGCGAAGTGTTCGAGAGAGAATATCTCGTCGCTCAGCTCAACCGTTTCGGCGGCAATATTTCGCGCACGGCCGAATTCATCGGGATGGAGCGTTCGGCGCTGCACAGAAAGCTGAAGTCGCTGTCGATCGAGTCGTAAAGCGGACGAAAAAGTCGCGTTTTTCTCCCGAAAACGGCGTGATTACCGGATTTTACAGCATCTTCGCCTTGCGACTTGCTGGAACCGGCGCTCTAATGCAAATCTATGCGGCGGGAAAGGGGAGGGCCTCGGCATTAGTCGAGGTCTCGATCTGCTCGGCTCAACGATAACGAAAAAGGATAGCCGATGTCGTCAGAACGCACACAGAACTTGCAAGACACATTTTTAAATTTCGTACGGAAAAACAAAGTTCCACTCACTATATTTCTTGTAAATGGGGTGAAGCTCCAAGGCATTGTCACCTGGTTCGACAATTTCTGCTTGCTGCTACGGCGGGATGGTCATTCGCAACTCGTGTACAAACACGCGATCTCGACGATCATGCCGGGTCATCCCATCCATATGTTCGAGCCCGGCGAAGAAAGCGACGCCGCGCTGGAGAAGCACAAATAGCCGCCCGAGGTTGGCTTGAACGAAAACCCATCAGTTCGTAAGGACGCGCCGCAGGAGCAGGGCGGCGCGCCCACGCGAGCGCTCGTCGTTGGACCTTATTCGACGCGCGCTCCGCGCGGTCATTCGCGTGATCCACAGGCGCGGATCGCCGAAGCGATTGGTCTTGCGCAAGCGATCGATCTCGAGGTCGTCGCGGACGTAACCGTCGCGCTCAACGCCGTCCGGCCGGCGACATATCTCGGCAAGGGAAAGGTCGAGGAAATCGCTGAGCTGGTGAAGGAGAAAGACGTCGGCCTCGTAACGATGGATTGCCAGCTTTCTCCCGTGCAACAACGCAATCTGGAGAAGGCTTGGAGCGCGAAGGTCATCGACCGCACCGGCCTGATCCTCGAAATCTTCGGCAAGCGCGCGCGCACGAAGGAAGGCGCGCTGCAAGTGGAGCTTGCGCATCTCGAATATCAGAAATCGCGATTGGTGCGGTCCTGGACCCATCTTGAACGCCAGCGCGGCGGCTTTGGCTTTCTTGGCGGCCCCGGCGAAACGCAGATCGAAACCGATCGCCGCCTCATCGAAGAGCGGATGCGCCGGATCGAGCATGATCTCGACAAGGTGAAGCGCACGCGCGGCCTGCATCGAAAGAAGCGGCGCGAGGTTCCCTATCCGGTCGTCGCGCTCGTCGGCTACACCAATGCGGGAAAATCCACGCTGTTCAATCGTCTCACGCGAGCGGGCGTGCTTGCGGAAGATATGCTGTTTGCGACTCTCGACCCCACGCTTCGGCAGATCCGCCTGCCGCATGGAGCGCGCGTGCTGCTGTCCGAC
This sequence comes from uncultured Alphaproteobacteria bacterium, assembly GCA_963811555.1. Lineage (GTDB taxonomy): Bacteria > Pseudomonadota > Alphaproteobacteria > Rhizobiales > Beijerinckiaceae > Methylosinus. The sequence goes on from CAWESG010000026.1 coordinate 80,098, forward strand.
ACGGTCGGATTCATTTCCGATCTGCCGACCATGCTGATTTCGGCCTTCCGCGCGACTCTCGAAGAAGTCACGCTCGCCGACGTGATCCTGCATGTGCGCGACGTGTCGCATGAGGATTGGGAGGCGCAGGCGCAGGACGTCGAGTTGATCCTCGAAGAATTGGGCCTGAAAGGCGAGGGCGAGAAACGCATCTTGGAGGTCTGGAACAAGATTGACTCGCTTGCGCCTGAACGCGTCGCCGCACTGCGGCTCGCAGAGCGGGGAAGCGGAGAGAAACGACCGGCGCTGGTCTCCGCCCTCACAGGCGAGGGCATGAAGGATCTCCTCGCGCGCATCGAGGAACTGCTCGCCGAGGGGCGACCTAGCTACGCTCTCGAACTCAACGCGGAAGACGGGCAGGGCGCCGCCTGGCTGCATGCCCACGCCGAGGTTCTGGAACGCATAAATCTCGCCGACGGCGGCTCGCATTTCGTCGTGCGCATCGCGCCCGAACGGGCCGAGGAGCTGCTGCGCAGATTTCCGCAAGCGTCGGCGCGACGGGATGCGCACGGCCGCGAGGCAACTCGAGCGCGAAAGCCGAGAACTAGAAACGCCGTTTAAGCGCGATTTCGCTCGGACTGCCTCCGTCAGGACTGTTGACTGACGAACGCCGCCACGTCCAGACTGTAAATTCCCCTTTTCCCCTTGGACTGCGTCTGAGACGGCGTCTGCAATAGCGTCGCTGCGAGCTGCGTTCCATTTGGAAACCACTTCGCATGATTTCCGTTGTAGCTGATGTCGGTCACCTGCATCGCGGCTTGTGCGCCGGCGGAGTCCTGAATGTAAATCCCATAGAATTCGCCGTTCGGATCTAAACGGTTCAACTCGAAGGCGACCCAATTCCCATCGGGCGACCACCAGGGCGCGCGGCCTTGGAACGCGGAATTGAACGGTCCGGAACTATTCGCCTTTTGGTCCAGGGGGCGGAGCGTAATGGGGTCGTGCTTAAATCCGCAAACCACACGTAGTTCTTGTTCTGATCATAGCTCGTCTGACTTCCGATCCATTGGCCGGCGAATACGAATTGATTCTGATTGGTCGGATTGACGGAGGGCATGCCCGCCCAGACGGTATTGTTTGCGACAATCGGAGTTTTGGGGTCGCCGGCTGTGTCGATCACCGTTGTGCGCGGAGAAACATATTCTGAACTGGTTTGCTCGTTCATGACCGCGAGATATGCGCCATCCGGAGTCCAGGCTGGATAGATCATGTTCTGAGTATTGGCGACATCACTTAGGTTCGATCCGTCAGCGTCGGTCGTGACAACTCCAGCGCTGTTCTTGATGCAAAACGCCACCTGGCCATTGGACCAGGACCAGTCTGGGCGCGTCGCCGACTGAAATGGCGTGTTCGGCGGAAATACCGAGGGTGACGACGATGAGCCGAGAACCGCGAGATAGAGCTGAACCGGCGTATTTTGGAGCGTGCGTTCAAAAATGATTTGCGTTCCGTCCGGGCTGATCGCCAGCCGATAGTCGCTAACTGACGGGTCCGGATAAGTGAGAAGAGGGACCGGAGTGACGGGAGGTGGGGCCATGTTTTACCTCGGACGGGCTCGATGTTAGCGCGGCGAAAGAATATACCGCGCTTGCGCATCGTAAATAATATCGCAACGTTGTGGAGGAGAGATGTCGCTCAGGCTCACCATCGGCAATAAGAATTATTCCTCCTGGTCGATGCGGCCGTGGATGGTTTTGAAAGAATTCGCCATCCCGTTCGAAGAAAATATCGTTCCGCTTTATCGGGAAGACTCGAAGGCCAATCTTCTTTCGCATTCGCCCGCAGGCAAAGCGCCGTCGCTCGAGCACGATGGCCTCCGCGTTTGGGATTCGCTCGCAATCATCGAATATGTCGCTGAACTTTATCCTGATCGCGCCATCTGGCCGCGCGATCGCGCTGCAAGAGCTATGGCGCGCGCGCTCTCCTGCGAAATGCATTCCGGATTCGTCGCGCTGCGCAAGGACTGCCCGATGAACTTTCGTCGGCGTCCTGAGCCCGTCGAGATGAGCGAAAAGCTGCTCGCTGACGTTGAGCGCATCGACGCCGCCTGGCGTGAGGCGCGCGAGCGGTTCGGGCAGGGCGGCGACTTTCTCTTTGGCGAATTTTGCGCCGCCGACGCCATGTTCGCGCCGATCGTCAATCGTTTTGAAGCCTACTGCCTACCGGTCTCCTCAACGGCCCGCGCCTATATGGAAGCGATCAAGGCGCTGCCGTCCTGGCGCGAGTGGGAGGCGGGCGCGCTGACGGAAGATTGGGCGATCGAGCAGTTCGAGAAATAAAACGGTCTCACGCCCATGGCAGCATACGGCTGAGCGTCGCGTCCTTTTTGTAGAAGTGATGAGCGAGCGCCGCAATCGCATGCAACGCTGCAAGAGCAATGAGAGTATGCGCGAGAAGTTCATGGATTTCCGAGGCGGTCTCCTCGAATTGTTTATCACGCAGCCAGGGCGAGGGAATTTCAAAAAGTCCGAAGACCTGTAAAGCTTCGCCCCCGGTAAATGCTGTGAGCACGCCCCAGACAGGAACGAGAATAAGCAGCGCGTAAAGCGCAAAGTGCATGAATTTCGCGACCAGATCGAAGTAGGGCGCGCCTTCTGCCGCGATTGGGCGCGGCGGCGGATCAATCAATCTCCATACGACTCGAAGCAACAACAAAGCGACAATGGCTTCGCCGGCCGACATGTGAACCAAATTCCCGAGTTCGCGCAGACCGCCTTTTGGCAGTTCATCGCCTAGCACTCCTAACGTCCATGCAAGCACGACGAGCAGCGCCGATAGCCAATGAAGGCTTTGGGTTATGGCGCCATAGCGCGCCTTGTTGTTGCGAAGCTGCATAAAACCTCATCTCGTTAATGATGGACGCCCGACTTTTTGAGCGGAGCAAAGTTCGCGGGAGCTGCCGATGTCTCGATCTCTATCGGACAAAGGTGTCAAATCAGCGGGTTACGAAAATTTAATGCCGAGCGTCCGCGACGTGGCGTCGCATGGAATTCACGACGACGGATCGTTGCGTTCCTTCGACTTCGCCTCGATCCACAAGGCTTCCATTTCGTCGAGCGAAGAATTGGCCGGCGACTTTCCAGCCTTCGGCAAGGCGGCGTTCGATGTGATGGAAACGCCGTTCGAATTTTGAATTTGCGCTGCGCAGCGTCTGTTCAGGGTCGACCCCGACGTGACGCGCGAGATTGGCGATGACAAACAGGAGATCGCCAATCTCTTCGCCGATATGGGGCGAGGGCGCGCCGCCAGGTTCTGTTGGAAGTTCGGCGGCGATCTCTTCCGTCTCTTCTCGAATCTTGTCGAGGACGAGACGCGCATTGGCCCAATCGAAACCGACCCGACCTGCTTTGTCTTGCAGCTTCACGGCGCGGGTCAATGCGGGCAGGGCGAGCGGCGCGCCGTCCAGCGCGCTTGCCGGCGCATTCGCATCCGCGCCGGAGAGTTTGCGTCGCGCTGCGCGCGCTTCCTTCTCCTGCGCCTTGATGGCGCTCCATTGCGTCGCAACTGCGTCGGCGTTGGCGGCAGACGCCATTGCCGAACACATGGGGATGGCGCCTGACGAGCTTGTCGGAAATTGCGTCGACGACGTCGCCGAAGGCGAAATCGCCGGCCTCTTCCGCCATGCGAGCGTGAAAGACGACTTGCAGAAGAAGATCGCCCAATTCGTCCTTCAAATCGTCCCTGTCGTCGCGCGCAATGGCGTCGGCGACCTCATAGGCTTCTTCGATCGTGTAGGGCGCAATGGTTGCGAAGGTTTGTTCGAGGTCCCATGGACAGCCGGTCTCGGGCGTCCGCAGCGCCGCCATGATTTCGAGGAGGCGCGCGATTTTATCCGTCATTGCCGGCGTGGGTTCGAATGAATCGCGCGATCGCTAATGTGGGCGCGAACGCAGATCGCACGCCACCGCAGCGTGAAAAAGCTGCGGTGGCTGCAAATGTCAGCCTTTAGTCGAGCGTGATCGACAAAGCTTCGCGGCCCTTGGCGGTGTCGACGACCTGCATCGTCACCGGCTGGCCTTCCGCGAGATGATTGACGCCGGAGGGGCCAAGGATCGAGATGTGAACGAAGACGTCTTTGCCGCCATCGTTCGACTGCACGAATCCGAATCCCTTGGTTTCGTCAAACCACTTGACCTTGCCGGTCACTGGAACCGCGCTTGATGGATCCGGCGCCTGGCGGCGAGGGCGAGGGCTGTCGAAGCCGCCGCTGCGAGGCGGCGGAGGCGGAGCCCGCTCGGCGGCGCCGGCAAGATCGACTTCCAGAACCCTGGCGACCTGCTGACCTTTCACCGAACTCGTCACCTGAACCTTCAGTTTCGCGCCGGGCGGCAAAGCCTCATAACCTGCCGCTTGAACCGCACCGATGTGAAGGAAGGCGTCGCCGGTGCCATTCGCCAATTCGACAAAGCCAAAGCCCTTATCGGACTTGAACCATTTCACGACTGCGTCGATCGCGGGTTCATTGCTGCTCGGAGGAGCGGCGTCAGGGAATCCTCCGCCTCCAAAGGGCGACCGCGGAGCGCGACTCGGCCGCGGCGCATCGTAATTATAGGGTCCGTCGTCATCGAACCCGCGTTTCCTAGGCCCCCGAAAATCTCGACCTTTGCTCATGTTATCTGCTCGTCTCCGCCAAAAATGGCAAGACTGTTATGCCATACGCAATACGCCCACACGCGAGCATTCCGGCGACAAAACGTCCCGGTTCTCCACGAGTGGGTATGTGCCAGTTGAATGCCATATAGTCCCGCGCAGCTTACTTTTACCAGCAACCCACCCGGTTTGGCTACCCATTTCCGCGCGCATTGTAAAAAATGGGCGCGCGCGCAGCCGCGTGCGGCGAGCAGCAAGGGCGCCTTCGCAAGCCTTTTGCAATCGGAAAAAATCGGCGGGGACTACCTCGTCCGAGAACTCCTTTCAAATCAGAGAACTGCAGATATATGATTCGCATAATCGATATTATGGAACCAAATATCCGCTTCACGCCTTTTGGCGCTCTTTGGAGCCCGGCCATTTTCCGTTCAAGGCGGCCGCTTCGGCGCCTGTCTCACGCGTGGACGATGACTCAACTTATCAGGCGCGCGCCCCCCAGCCCGCACCGGAATGAACTTATGGATAAGAGTCCGTATGCGCCGGCCGCGTGTGGACACCGCCGGCGACGCGAGTTGATCGAGCCGCGGCCGGCGTCGCCGGTCGCGATGATTTCAGCGAGAGTTTCAGGAACTCGGGACGTTCGAAAAGAAACGCCAGTTTCGTGCCCTTCACCGCCCAGGCGATCAGCAAGGGGATGACGATCGAAACGACCGTGACGATCAGAGACGCCACTCCGACATCGGATATGAGCCCGGATTTGACGATCAGGGTTCGGGTCGCGGCCATCGGCAGGAAGAACGCCAGATAGACGACGATTGAGCGGGATCCGAGCCACCCAAGCGATGCGGCTCGACGCGCCTCCGCCAGTAGCGCGGAAATCGCGACGATCGCCAAAGCGCCCGCATAGCCCAAAATCAGGCTCACGATCGGCATGACGCTGATGCTCGCGGCCCAAAGCCCCGGCAATTTCACGGCGAGGCCGTTCACAAGCGCCCACAGGCCGAGCCCTGCGACAGCCAGCGCCTTACGCCGCGTCACCGCGGCGGCGAATTGAAACACGTAGGGCGCGAACAGATAGCCCGAATAGAAATAGACGAAGCGGCGGGAGAACTCGTCTATCGCCGTCCATCCCGTATTGATGCGAAGCGTTTCCAGCGCGGCCGCGCATAACAGCACGACGAGCTGATTTTGGTTGCGCAGCAGGCGGGTCGTGATGAAGAAGATCGGGAGCAGGTAGATGAACCACAGCGTTCCGAACGGCTCGATCAACGAGAACAGGAATTCGCTGCGGAAATGCGTCAGCGCGCCTTCTGGCGCGCCAAAGCTCTTGAGCGCGCATTGAATGATCGCCCACAGCAGATAGAAATAGGCGAAGTGCAGCACTTTGCGGTCGAAGAAGGTCTTCCCGTCGCGCGCCAGGCTCTGCGAGGCGAATAGCCCGGCGATCAGGAAGAAGTCCGGCATGCGGAAAGGCTTCGCAAAGGCGACGAGGTTGTGCATGAAGCCCTCGCCTCCCATCGCTTCGCCGGTTCCGAGCGTCGAATGCATGGTGACGACGAGAATGATGCAGATGCCCTTCGCGTAGTCGACAAAGGCGACCCGATTGTCCCGCGAGGACGTGTTCTCAGCCGATGATTGCGCCATTCCGGGCCTTTCATAGCGTTGGCGTCCCTTTTCGGGACAACCAAGCGGATTATGGGAGATAGAGGCAATTGGCGCGCCGGGAGAGGCCTAAAGGTCTATCCGGAGCCCGTCATAGGCGGGCGTGATATGCGCCGGCAGCGTGGCCGCGAGCGCCTCATAGTCGAGATCGACGTGAAGGTCGGTGAGCACCGCGCGTTTCGGCTTCAGCCGTTCGACCCACTCGAGCGCCTGCCCGACCGACAGATGGGTGCCGTGCCGCTGATAGCGAAGCGCGTCGATGATCCACAGATCGAGACCCTCCAGAAAGCGCATGCTTTCCTCCGGGATGGCGTGCAGATCAGGCGTATAGGCGAAGTTGCCGAAGCGAAATCCGAGCGCATCCATATCGCCGTGGTCGAGACGGAAAGGCGTCGCCTCGATCGCCCCGCCCGGCCCATCGATCGTCACGGGACGCCCCAGATGCAGACGATGCTCGACGAGCAAGGGCGGGTAGAAACTTCCCGGGGGCGTCTCGAAGATATAGTCGAATTTATGCGTCAGGATTTTCGAGGTCGGCTCGTCGAGATAGGCCGGTATGCGCCGGCCGGTCATGATGACGAGCCCCCGTACGTCATCCACGCCATGCGTGTGATCGGCGTGCGGATGCGTATAGAGAATGGCGTCGAGACGCTGCACATTGGCGTCGATGAGCTGCTCGCGCAGATCGGGCGACGTGTCGACGAGAACGTTTGTGCGCGCCGCGCCGTCCATTCTCGAAACGAGGATCGAGCAGCGCCGGCGGCGGTTCTTGGGATTGTTCGGATCGCATTTGCCCCAGCCCTGAGCGACCCGCGGCACGCCGCCCGACGAGCCGCAGCCAAGAATGGTGACGGAAAGACTCACGCGGTTGCGCCTTGGCGCATGGGCGGCATTTTGGAAAACAGCGCCAGCGCGTTCGCCGTCGTGGCGTCGGCGATCTCAGCTTCTGTGACGCCCTTAACCTCGGCCAGCAGGCGCGCGGTGTCCGCCACATAAGCCGGCTCGTTGCGCTTGCCTCGGTAAGGGACGGGCGCAAGGAACGGCGCGTCGGTCTCAACCAGCATTCGTTCCAAAGGAACGTCGCGGGCGATCTCGCGAAGCTCAGTCGAATTCTTGAACGTCACGACGCCGGAAAAGGAAATATAGAGCCCAAGCTCCAATGCGGTTTCGGCAAGCGCGCGCGACGACGTGAAGCAGTGGAGCAGGGCCTTGAAAGCCCCCTTCCCCATTTCGTCCTTCAGGATCGCCGCGCTGTCCGCGTCGGCGTCGCGAGTGTGGATGACAAGCGGCAGGCCGCTCGCGCGCGCGGCGGCGATATGCGTGCGAAACACGCGCTGCGAGACGTCGCGAGGCGCGCGGTCGTAATGATAGTCGAGACCCGCCTCGCCCAGGCCGACGCATTTGGGGTGATTTGCGAGAGCCACAAGCTCCGCGACCGAGGCTTCCGGCTCTTCATGCGCGTGATGAGGATGGGTTCCAACCGTGCAGAAGACGTCTTCATAAGCGTCGGCGATAGCGCTCACCGATGGGAATTTCGTGACATGCGTGGAAATGGTGATCATCCGGCCAACGCCGCGCGCCTTCGCGCGCGCGACGATTTGCGCCTGCTCCGGCGCGAAATCTGGGAAATCCAGGTGGCAATGGGTGTCGATGAGCATCGAAGGACCGCAAAGTTAGAGGCGCGTCGTCGCCGGATCAGCCTATGGAGAAGGACTCGCTCGAATGCAATCGCTAGCGCCAACCTCCTCCACCCAATCATCCTGCCTATCTCATTTTGCACTCCACCGCCGTTACGGCCCCGATGGGCGGCGGAAGCGACAAGGAGATCGGCTTGGCCATCGGACACCACGTGTCCAATTTGACGACATAAGCGCTGCTCCAATCCTTCTCCTGCTTATAATTGGCGAGGTCGACGCCGGCTTTCGAGTTGTCAGAGTAAAGGACCACGACAGCCCACACGGACTTGCGATGATAAATATTGATCTCAGCGTTAGCGGGCGCCACTGATTTTGATTTATTCGCCTGTTCTAAAGCGACCTGCGGAATGCTTGAAGCTATTAAAACAACGCCAAACTGGCTCGACCCGGTGGGCTCCAGCGGCGTCTGGTCGAGTGACAGCGATGGCGTTGGACTGGGCTCTGGCGCGGGCGTTGGTTTAGCGATGACGGAGCCGGTGCGGGAGAGGACGAGGGAGTAGGTTGGGGAGGCGCTGCCGTCGGCGCCAATTCTCGCTTGGATGCTGAAAACCAAATGAGCCCGGCTCCCAGAAACATGACGAAAAGAGCTGGACCGTTTATCTCCATTTCGATTGCAGGGAGTTTTATCTTACTCAATCCGCTGCCGGAAAATTTGAACGGCAACAGAAGAATTCCAATAAAGATCAGTATTATCCCAAACCAAAACGTTATTTGCAGCTCATCCATGCTCATAGTTACCCTCATATTTTATTTCTAAAAGAACAAGCCTCTGAGCAAACTATCGACGTTGGCTAGAGAAAGCGATCTCGTTCGGAGAGATCCCGCCATCCGAACGATGAAAGGCGCTTGAGCTGCAATCAGCTCTTTTTTGCTCGCCTGCGCTCCCGAAGCGTGAGCAGCGCGTTCTAGGTCGTTCTAGGTTTTGACCGCCGAAAAGAAAATCGCCTGAAGCGGCATGCGCGCTGGAGCGGAGCCGAATTCGCCGGAAAGCGCCCGCTCCATAGCGTCCGCGACCTTATCAGGATCGACGCCGCCGCGCGCCCTGATTTGGTCGATCAGCGGATTGCCATAGACCAATCCGCGCGCGAAGGCCGGAATGTCTGCAATCTCTTTCTCCAGCTTCGCAACATCGACGTTGACCTCGCCGAAACCCGCCTCGGCGAGAGATTCCTTGATTGGATCGATCTCATGGCACGAGAAGGGGATTTCGTAGAACCGCGGCGGATCGTTCGGGAAAAAGCGTCCGACAACTTCATGCGCAATTCTGGCGAAAGGGTTGTGCCGATGTGAGTCCCACACATTGAAAACATAGCGTCCGCCGGGGGCGAGCACGCGATAGGCTTCGCGATGCGCCATGTTCTTGTCGGGGAAAAACATCACCCCGAATTGGCAGACGACCGCGTCGTATGTGGCGTCGGGAAACGGCAGCGCTACGGCGTCGGCAGGCTGAAACGCCACCTGCTCGCCGGGGCTGAATTTTGTGCGCGCCATCTCAAGCATCGGGGGATTGAGATCGGTTGCGGTCAAATGGGCGTTCGCCGGCAACAGATCGCGCAACAAGCGGGTGACGATGCCCGTGCCTGCGGCGACTTCAAGCACGCGAGACGGACCGAAAGCCGCCGCCCGGCTTGCGATATTCCTCGCGTAATCGATGAAGATATTAGGGCCAAGCCCTTGATCATATTCGCGAGCAATGTCGCCAATGAAACTCGTGGAATCGTCCTTCACGTCATGTCTCTCCTGAATCAAATTCAGCGCCGCTCGTGACGGGCCCTTGAAGCGACGCCATATCTGCCGAGACGGACGCAGCCCAGAAATCTGTCACGCAACTCTCTAGGAGCCTAGCTCATGACGATCGTCCTCAACCATACCATCGTCCCCGCGCGCGATAAGCAGGAAGCTGCGAGGTGGTTTGCGGACATTTTCGGGCTGAGTTTCGACGGCGCAAAAGGCCACTTCGCGCCGGTAAAGGTGAGCGATACGCTGACGTTTCTGTTCGACGATCACTCGTCGTTCGAGGCGGGTCATTACGCGTTTCATGTCAGCGACGCCGAGTTCGACGCGATCTTCGGCCGCGTGAAGGAGCATGACATGCCGTTCGGAAGCGCCCCCGGGCGGTTCGAGGACGGCAAGCTCAATGACTGGAACGGAGGACGCGGCGTTTATTTCAAAAGCCCCGACGGCCATATTCTGGAGCTGATGACCGTCGCGCAGTAAAACGAATTCGGAGGACGAAGGGCGAGGCCGTCATGGCCGGACTTGTTCCGGCCATCCACGCTGGCCACTACTTTAAGACGTGGATGCCCGCGACAAGCGCGGGCATGACGAACGCCAAAGAGTGATCCTGCCCCCCTCTAGGCCTCCTCCTCCACAAATCTCGGAAACACCGGCGCTGGCGGCGGCAACGGCGCGCCTTCGGCAAGCGCATAGGCGTCGCTAACGTGGGCGAAGTCGCGCTCGTCGGGGCCAATTTCCAGCAGATCGAGCAGCGCCGCCGCTGACGCGGGGATAAAGGGCTGCAGAGGGATCGCGAGGCGGCGAAGCACCTCGGCCGTCACGTAAAGGATCGTCTCCATGCGCGCCGGATCGGTCTTCTTCTTCGCCCAGGGCTCCTCGCCCGCGAAGTAGCGATTGGCCTCCGCCACCACCCGGAAAATTTCGGCGAGCGCGAGATGCGGCGCATAATCGTCCATCGCCGCGCGCGCCTTCTCCAGCGCGCCTTCCGCCTCAGCCAGAATCGCGCGATCGGCCTCGGTCAGCGCGCCCTTTTTTGGAACGACGCCCCCGCAGTTTTTGGCGATCATGGAGAGCGAACGCTGCGCGAGATTGCCGAGGTCGTTGGCGAGATCGGCGTTGATGCGGTTGACGATCGCCTCATGCGAATAATTGCCGTCCTGCCCGAAGGGAATTTCGCGCAGGAAGAAATAGCGCAATTGGTCGACGCCATAGCGCGCGGCAAGCTCCAGCGGATCGACGACATTGCCGACGGACTTCGACATTTTCTCGCCGCGGCTGAACAGAAAGCCGTGCACGACGATCTGTTTCGGCAAGGGCGCGCCGGCCGACATCAGAAAGGCCGGCCAATAAATGGCGTGAAAGCGCGTAATGTCCTTGCCGATCACATGGGCGTCGGCGGGCCAGAAGCGCGCGCGCTCCCCTTCGCCGCTCAGATAGCCGGTCGCGGTGATGTAATTCGTCAGCGCGTCGACCCACACATACATCACATGCTGCGCGCTCGTTTGCGGGTTTGGCGGGAGCGCAATTCCCCAATTGAAAGTGGTGCGGCTGATCGAGAGATCCGTTAAGCCACGCTTAACGAATGCGACGATCTCGTTCTTATATTTCTCCGGCGTGATGAAATTCGGCTGCGCTTCGTAGAGCGCCAGCAGTTTCTCCGCATAGGCGGAGAGACGGAAGAACCAGCTCTCCTCCTCCACCCATTCGACGGGCGTGCCGGTCGGCGCGAGCTTCCGGCCTTCGACTTCGGTGATTTCGCCCTCGTCGTAATAGGCTTCGTCGCGAACCGAATACCAGCCGGAATATTTGGCGAGATAAATGTCGCCATTCGCCTCCATGCGCCGCCAGATTTCGAGCGCCGCGCGCTTGTGGCGCTCCTGCGTGGTGCGGACGATGTCGTCGGCGCGCGCGTTCAAGGCGTCGCCCATATGTTGGAACTCGGCGGCGGTGCGATCGGCGAGGCCCTGCGGGGTTAGCCCCTCCTTCTCGGCCGTGCGTTGCATTTTCTGGCCATGCTCATCCATGCCGGTGACGAACAGCACGTCGTAGCCGTCGAGGCGCTTCCAGCGCGCGAAGGCGTCGGTCGCGACGCGCTCATAGGCGTGGCCGATATGCGGCGCGCCATTCGCGTAAGGAATGGCGGTGGTGATCATGTAGGTTGGGCGCTGCGGCATGGCGCCGGTGTAACGCGCTTTCGCGCTGCGGAAAAGCGGCTATCCAGCCCGCTCAGGCAGAAAATCTGAAAACGCTGCGCGCCATTTTTCTAGCTTCTGCTCGAAGGTCAGCGCCGCGTGAGCTGGGCTTGACGAAGGCAAGCATGCGGTTTTCGCTCGCTTTGGAAGCGCTAGACGTTGATACAAATGTCTCCGCAGTCCGGCCATTAAAACAGATTAGCTCGACGTGAGGATGAACTTCGAAGAATGCAACAAAATCGTTCGGCTCGACGGTCTTTAGATCGATCCTGTGGTCAAGGCTTCCTGGCCGATGCGCGCTTCCGCAGACGTCCCACAGCGCGACGCGGTTTTCGCTCAGTTTGCGAAGTCTTTCGGCATAGGGCGCATCCGGCTGAATCGCGAATAGGCTGGCCATAAGCCGCCAAAAGACATTGCGCTTCTGAGCATAATATTCTTGTGCTTCCAAGCGAGCGTTGACCTGGCAACGATCCGAGCAGAAGCACCCGCGCATCGTCCCGCGAAACGGGAGGCAAGCCGAAAGAACGCGTCATTCCTCTGCCTCGATCTTAGCCGCCCCTTTCCGCCCGCTCCAATCTTTCAAAAATCCCGAGCACCAGCGCCCTTTTGTCGAAATTGAAGATCTCCGTGTCACGCGCCGCCTCCGAGATTTCGTCCCAGGCGTTGGCGTAGGCCACGAGACGCGCGGGTTGCGCGCCCTGCCCCGCGCCGACCCGCACCTGTGCGTCGAGCCAGCGTCGCAACGCCCGCATGAACGTCTCATAGGAGCTCTCATTGTCGCGGCCGGTCAGCTTGTCGGCGAGCGCATGAACGGCGAGCCAATCCACCTTCGGCAGTTTTGCGAAAAGGCCTCGAAGCGTCTTGTCGAAAGCGACGCCGTCGCCATCGAGCAGCCGCAGAGCTTCGCGCACCGATCCCTCCGCGCCCTCGGCGGCCTCCCTGACCGCCTCCTGCGGAAGCTTCGACCACGGCTCGCCCAACGCGCCCACCGCCTGTGCGATCTCGCCTTCCTTCAGCGGACCGAGGGGCAGCTTGCGGCAGCGCGACCGAATGGTCGGCAGAACGCGTCCAAGTTGATGGGCGACGATCAAAAACAGGGAGCGTTCGGGCGGCTCCTCGATCAATTTCAACAGCGCATTGGCGCTGGCGCGATTCAGATCGTCGGCGCAATCGACGATCGCGACCCGCCAGCCGCCGGCGCCTGAACCATGATGGAAACTATGAATGATCTTGCGGACATCCTCGATGCGGATTTCCGTGAAGAACTTCTTGGTCTTGTCGTTCCACTCGCGCCGCAGCAGGAACGTGTCGGCAAGCGCCATGGAGGCGATGCGACGCGCCGCCGGCGCATCCCCGGAAACATCGAGCGTTTGCGCGCTCTGAACCTCTTTCGCGTGTGGATCGGGATGGGCGAGTAGAAAGCGCGCCATGCGCCAGGCGAGCGTCGCCTTGCCGATCCCCTCGGGTCCGCTCAAAATCCAGGCTTGCGCCAGCTTGTCGCGACGATAGGCGTCGAGAAGTTCGCGTTCCGCCGCACTGTTTCCGAAAAAGGCGAGCGTTTCGCGCGGGTGGGGCGCCTCGTCAAACCGGTCGCTTTCCGGGGCGGGTTCCGCCTCGCGGCTCATTGAGCGGCGGCCTTGATCGGTCGCGAGGCGTCCTCCCCGCTAAAGAACCGCGCTTCGACGATGCGCCAAATGGCCTCTGAAACCTCGTCTTTCGGCGCAGCGGAGTTGATGACGCAGCAGCGTTCCGGTTCGGCGGCGGCGATGTCGAGAAAGGCGCGTCGCAGAATTTCATGAAAGCCGACGTCTTCGCTTTCGAAGCGATCCTGCCCCTCCCCGTCGGACCGGCGCGCGGCGCGCTCCAACCCTTCCTGCGGCGGCAGATCGAGGATGATCGTCAGATCGGGCTTCAGCCCCGCAAGCGCGGCGCACTCCAGGAGATCGATAATGCTTGTTTCGACGCCTCCGCTCGCACCCTGATAAGCGCGGGTCGAATCCGCGAAGCGATCGCACAACACCCAGTCGCCGCGCTCGAGCGCCGGCGCAATGAGTTTATCCACATGGTCGATCCGCGCGGCTGTGAAGAGGACCGCTTCGCCAAGCGGCCCCAGCTTTTTCGCCTTTCCGGAAAGAAGCGTTTCGCGCAGCAGCTCCGCCCGGGGCGATCCGCCGGGTTCGCGTGTTGTGACTGTCGTCACTCCTCGCGCGGCGAGCCGCTCGGCAAGATTGCGAAGCTGCGTCGACTTGCCGACGCCCTCGCCGCCTTCGAAGGTAATGAATTTGCCGATTGCGGGCGTCGAACCAAGCTCCGCGTCCGACGTCATTGCTTCTTCGAGAGCTTGGCGCTGATGGTCCCCGCGGCATATTCCCATGCGGCGTCAAAGGCGCGTCTTGGCAAGGAGCCCTGCTCCACCGCCTCTGCGGTTTCGATCTTCTGCTCCAGCAAGACTGAATTTCCGCGCCGCACTTCCAGCCGCGCCAAGGGCGCGCCCGCTTCGACCGGCGCAATCAACGGGCCCTCGTAGACGACCTTCCCCGTCAGGCGCTCATTGCTTCCGCCACGCGGCAACAGCACTTTCACGTCTTCTTTCGCGACAAGCGGGACCCGCGTCTGCGTGCCGCCATAGACTTGCGCCTCGCCAATCGTCTCTCCCGCTTTGAACAGCAGCTTCTCTTCGAAGTTGCGGAAGCCCCATTGGAGAAGTTTGCGCGCCTCTTCGGCCCGCTCCTTCGCGCTTTTTGCGCCATAGAGGGCGACGATCAGACGGCGCCCGTCCGAGACCGCCGAGCCGACAATGCCATAGCCGGAATCGTCGATATTGCCTGTCTTCAGTCCATCCGCGCCAATGCTCATCGTGAGCAAGGGATTGCGGTTCATTTGATGGATCTTGTTCCAGGTGAATTCCTTCTCGCCGAAGTAGCGGTAATATTCGGGATAGGTCTTGATGACGAAGGCCGCGAGGCGAACCATTTCGCGCGGCGTGACTTTCTGGTCCGGACCGGCCTTGCCCCAGGGGTTGCCGAAGACCGACTTTGTCATACCGAGTTCGGCGCCGCGCTTGTTCATGCGCGAAACAAAAGCGTCTTCGCTTCCCCCGATGCCTTCCGCGAGCGTGATGGCGGCGTCGTTGCCCGAATCGATCACAAGACCACGAATAAGGTCTTCGACGCGCACGCGGCTGTTCAACTGCAAGAACATCGCGGAGCCGCCAGCCGGCGCTCCGCCCGTCCGCCACGCATATTCGGAAACTGGAAACTCGTCGTCGAGCTTCAACCGTCCTTCGGCGAGTTCGCGAAACACCAGTTCGGCGGTCAGAACCTTGACGGTCGAGGCTGGCGTGACGAAATCGTCGGCGCCCTTCTCGAACAGCACCGTCTGCGTGTCGGCGTCGATGAGAATCGCGTGCGGGGCGCTGGTCTGAAAGCCCTCCGCCCACGCGCTCAAGGGCGTAAAGTTAAGGCAGACAGCTCCGACGAACGCAAGTAACGCCTGGAATTTCCTGAATTTGCACAGCACGGCGCAATCTCTCGTTTTGCGGCGCATCATGGCCGCTTCGATCGGAATTTGGCGCGCCGGGAAGGGAAATGCAATCACTTTGCCCGTCAGGCGTTCGAAGGCCGAAACGCCTCCGCCAGTTCGAGGCTGACGGGCCTGTTGAATTCAAATGAGACAGAGGCGGGCGGGGCTAGTTCTGCGCAGTCTGCGCATCCTCGCGGATGGTCGAGCCGAGGCTTGCGGGCCGCACGGGCGGCAAAGGCGCCGTCTTGGCGAAGAATGAGGTCGGCTTTTCCGGGAATGGAGCTTGTGTCCTCGACCTGCTCCTCTTCCGCCCTCGCGACGACTGGCGTTTGTTCTATCTGTGGCGGATCGAGCGACGCCAGACGCACGAGTTCGTCACGTTCCGCGAGCCTGACAGGCGCTCCGCCTTCGAGCGTTGCGGGTTGTCCGTCGTCGCGGAGCGTCGCCATCAGTTTCGTATCGTCCGAGCCTGCAAGACTCGCCCTGCCGACATATTCCACCTTCACGCGCGCCGTGCCCGAGCCGCGGAAGTCGAGAGCCTCCGCGACGCGCTGGGAAACATCCATGACGCGCCCGCCGTGATAAGGCCCGCGATCATTCACGCGGACGATGATCGAACGCGCATTGCGCAAATTGGTGACGCGCGCATAGCTCGGCAGCGGCATCGTCGGATGCGCGGCCGAAACGGAGTCGCGGTTGAAGATTTCACCGTTTGCGGTGCGGCGACCGTGGAAGTCCGAGCCATACCATGACGCCGTGCCGACCGACACGATCGGCTTTTCGCTCGGATAATAGGTCTTGCCGGCGATCTGATAGCTGTTGCCGACGAGATATCTGCCGCCGCCGGGCGGAACTTCCTCGCCGTCGGCTATGACGCGGGGGCTTGGACGCACGCCGTAGCGGGGGTCGATCCCTCCCCCATTGCTTGCATATCGCCCCGGTTGTGCGGAGCAGCCGGCAAGAGCGCCGAGGCTCACGAGCAGGATGGATTTTCGCAGAAGCGGCGGACAGAGAAGCGATGAAATTGCGGAGCCCAATACGCGCATGTTCTTTTCACTTCGCATTGGGTCGCATCGAACGGGGCCTCGCCGGAATGCTTAACCGGAACAATCGCCAAACCGCTCATAACTTGCGTCACGGGTTTCGCGGACTATCCGTCAGTTTCGCTTGATCGAATTACGGTGTGGTTAACGACGCGGACGCGCCCGACTTCTCGAGCTCAACCATAGAAGGCTTTGGAAATGAGACGAAATTGCGACAGGCGAGGGCCAGACTGGTGAAACCAGTTAAAAATTTAATGCTCTGACAGGCGCCCCTATCCTGCGGCGCCGATGTCGACAATGCGGGTCTCGACGCGCTCGGAGCCGCGAAAGAAATTCGTTCCGAGCCGCGCGGCGATGTGGAAGTTGCGTCCGCGTCCATCCAGCAATGCGGGACCGAGGGCTGATCCCATCGCTCGAAAAGCGATTGCGTCGAGCCGCGCGCCATCGCCCGACTGCAGGCGCGTCCTGACATGGTCGGCCCCAACGACGCTGGCGTCGACAATGCGATGATTTGGAAATGCCAGAACCGGCTCCGGATTGCCGGCGCCGAACGGCCCCGCCATTTCCACCCGCCGAACGAGATCGATGGTGGCTCCGCGAGCGGTGAGCGATCCCTCCACCATCAAGGCGTCGACCGAGCGCGCCGCGGTCACGCTCGTCTCCAGGACGTCGTTCATGAAGGCGCGAAAGGCGTCGAGCTGCTGTCGCGCGATCGTCGCGCCCGCCGCCATTGCGTGACCGCCGCCTCTCTTTGCAATTCCCGCATCGACGGCGCTGCGAAGCGCCCGCCCCAGGTCGACGCCACTTAAACTTCTACCAGAACCTGTTCCAAATTCTCCTGAAAAAGCAAATGCAAATGACGGTAATTTAAACTTCTCCTTTAAGCGTGATGCAATAAGTCCCACGATGCCGGGATGCCAGTCGTCGCCGGCGACGACGAGGCAGGAAAGATTGTTCGAGCGCATCAACTGCCGTTCGGCTTCCGCCTCGGCGAATTCAAGCGTGGCCTTCTCCAAAGCCTGCCGTTCGACGTTGAGGCGATCGAGTTGGGAAGCGATGCGCGCGGCCTCGATCGAGTCTCGCATCGTCAGGAGCCGCGCGCCGAGCGAAGCGTCCCCGATGCGCCCCCCCGCATTGATCCGAGGTCCGAGCACGAAGCCAAGATGATATGGCCGAGGCGGTCCATCCATCCGTGCGGCGTCCATCAGCGCGGCGAGACCGACCCGCCTTCGTCCCCGCATGACGGCGAGGCCCTTGGCGACGAATGCGCGATTGAGGCCCGTGAGCGCGGCGACATCGGCGACGGTCGCGAGCGCGACGAGGTCGAGGGACGCAAGCAAGTCCGGGGCGGGCCGCGCGTCGGTCCAAAATCCTCGCTGGCGCAAAGCGCGCGAAGCCGCGGCCAGAGCGAGGAACGTCACGCCGGCGGCGCACAGACGTCCCTGCCCGGAAAGATCGTCCTGCCGGTTCGGATTTACGATGATGGCATCAGGAAGGATTTCCGGCGCCTGGTGATGGTCGATGACAATCGTATCCATCCCGAGGCGACGCGCCTCGTCGAATTCGGCGTGGCTCGTGGTGCCGCAATCGAGCGTGATGAGAAGAGTGGCGCCGCGCGCGGAGAGCTCGCGGATCGCTTCGACATTGGGGCCATAGCCTTCGAGGATGCGGTCTGGAATGTGCAAAAAGGGCGATGGAGCCTGCGCGGCTTCCAGAAATTCGACCATCAAGGCGCTCGACGCCGCACCGTCCACGTCATAATCGCCGAAGAGGGCGATCTGCTCCTGGGTTTCGATCGCACGGACCAGACGCTCGATTGCGGCGTCCATATGCGTGAGCGTCGAAGGATCGGGCATCAGCTCGCGCAGCGTCGGATCGAGATAGGTCGTCGCGTCGTCGCATGTCACGCCCCGCGCAGCCAGAACCCGCGCGAGAAGATCGTCAATGTCCTGCGTCTGCAAAAGCGCAAGCGCCTGCGCCTCCATTTCGGCGTCGAGCCGCGCGCGCCACGTTCGGCCGGTCAGCGATCGCTCCACGCCGAGAAAGCAGGGCGCAGCCAATTGAGGCGGCATCAGGTCAGCGGACAATTGAACGGACACTCCTATTCAAAGTGATTAACGAAGCGGAAAGAGATGCTCCCCCAACAAAAACAATGGAATGCGCGGTTTTCCACCAGATTGGCGCGGCGAATGTTAGAGGCCCGCGACTCAATCGAGTTGAATATGAATTAAGGGATAAACGAATTCTACAGGCGGGGGTGCAATTACGAAAAGACGGCAACCGAACTCGGCTGCGGAGAAAATGCATGAGCGACCCGTCACATTCCCAACCCGCAAGCAGCAGAAAAGCCCTTTCGAAAGAGAGAAAGGCCGATCTTTTCGCGACGAAGCTCATGGAGCATTTGACCGTCGCCGCCTTCGTCCTTGATCATACAGGACGAGTCCTGATCTGGAACAAGGCCTGCGAACGCCTGACGGGCGTTCTCGCTGCGGAGGTGATCGGCACCACCGAACACGGCAGGGCGCTCTATGACACGGATCGCCCATGTCTGGCGGATCTTTTGCTCCAGGGCCGGCTCGACGAAGCCAAGGAGCTCTATGAGGCCTGGGCGGACACCGACGTCAATCCACATGGCCTTTCGGCCGAGAACTGGTGCGTCATGCCGCGTCTTGGCAAACGCTGCTATCTGGCCTTCGACGTCGGTCCCATCTACGACGATCACGGCGATCTGATCGCAGTCGTGGAGACGCTCAGAGACCTTTCCGCGCATAAACGGATGGAGTCGGAGCTTGAGGATCTCGCCGGACGGGATGCGCTGACCTCCATTCCCAATCGCCGCACCTTCGATCGGAGGCTTGATGAAGAATGGCGCCGCGCCACGCGCCATGAGGCGCCCCTGTCGCTCCTCTTGATCGACGTCGACTTTTTCAAGCAGTTCAATGACGCCCATGGCCATCGCAAGGGCGACGAATGCTTGAAGCTCGTTGCGCGGAGCGTCGCCAGTCTGGCGCTGCGCTCTGGGGATGTTGCGGCGCGCATCGGCGGCGAGGAATACGCCCTGCTGTTACCAAACACGCCGAACGAAGGCGCGGTGCAGGTCGCCGAGCGGGTCCGACAGACGATCGAGGCGATGAGAATTCACCATGCAGCATCCCTGATTTCGAGCTATGTTACAGTCAGCGTCGGCGTGATGACCGCTCAGCCGGGCATGGATGTTCATGACCTGGTGACCATGGCGGACACCGCATTATACGCGGCGAAAAGAAATGGACGAAATCGCGTCGAAAATCATTTGACGCATGAAGTAATCGAGTCAGTTCGCCGTCTCGCCTAGGGAGCGCGTAACGTCCTTTTGCGGAAACGGCCCGATTTTGACGGTCGTTTCTCGCGAAGTGGATTGACGCATGAAAGCAAGACATATTGTTTTCGTTCACGGCCTTTTCGGCTGGGGTCCCGGCGAACTCGGCGGCTTGCCCTATTGGGGCGACGCCCTCAGCCAATTCGATCCCGCTTTCGTAACGCATGAAGCCAAGTGCGGGCCACTGAGCTCCTTTCACGACCGCGCCTGCGAGGTCTTCGCGCAGACCAAAGGAGGGCGCGTCGACTACGGGGAGTCGCATTGCGCCAAAGCCGGCCATCCGCGTTTTTCCCGCACATACGATAGGGGCTTCTTTCCCGACTGGTCGGCGGACAACCCCGTCATTCTCGTTGGCCATAGCGCCGGCGCTCAGACCTGCCTGCAGCTTCAGGCGCTTCTCGCCGAAGATTTCTGGGGGATCGGCTCAAACGCCGATTGGGTGGAAGCCGTCGTCAGCGTCGCCGGCGTCATCAATGGCTCGCTGCTCACCTATATGTTCTGCGATCCGCTCACCGGCGTGCTGAGAGAAAATCCAAGCATGATCATCGGCAAGGCGCTTAATTTTCTGTCCGGCCTCGCCGCGCTGCCCACGCCTTTCCCTAAGCCGCTCGACCTTTATCTCGATCAATGGACCGGCGATCCTCATCAGCCCCTTGTCGACATGCTCTCGCGGCTCGATCACAGCGCCTTCGTCAGCGGCAGGGACAATCTAGCGTACGATCTCACCCTGCAGGGTTGCGCGCAGGCGAACGAAAAATTCAAGACCAATCCAGGCTCATATTATTTTTCGCTGGTGACCGACGCAGCCCACGAGGAACGCTTTCTGGGCCTGCCATGGCTCAAGAAATCCTGGCGGCCCGACATCACGATCAACCCCATTCTGTACAAGCCCGCGATTTATCAAAGTCAGGAGGTCGACTTTCCCTCCCCGCCTCTCCCCGGCTGGGGCGACGGAGACCTCTCGCTCGGCAAATGGCGCGACAATGACGGCGCCGTCAGCGTGATTTCGCAGCTCTACCCCTTCACGGGCGGACCCGCGCCGGTCGGCGGCGAAGGCGTGTTCGCGAGAGGCTCGGCGCTGGAGCGCGGCAAATGGTATTTCGACTATCTCGATCATTCGATCGGACATCGTTTCGATCATTTCGATCCCGTCGTCGGCAGCCGACTGAAGCCGCTGGATCTGACGTTGCGCGACGCCCAGCGCGAAATATACAAAAAGCTGAGCGCAACGTTCCAAAGCTTGTGAGACAAGATCACTTGCGCGCGCCGTCCTGGCGCTCGATGCTTGCCGGATGAGCGATGCGATTCTCTTGAAAAGCGAGTCCGGAAACGAGGCGGAAGTCGATCTGTTCGGAGCCGAGTTGCGCGCCTGGCGCGCGGACGGCGAGGACATGCTCTGGACGCCGGACGAGGCGATCTGGAACCAGACCGCGCCCGTTCTCTTCCCGGTGGTTGGATGGACCCGCGATGCGCAAATCAAATTGCGCGGCCAAACCTTCCCCCTGGGTCTTCACGGCTTCGCCTGGAAGAAGCGCTTTCAAGTCGCCGAGCAAAGAGCGGATTTTCTTCGCCTGCTGCTTTCGGACGATGATGAAACACGAGCGCTCTATCCGTTTTCCTTCCGTCTGGAGGTCGAGTTTCGCCTCGCGTCCAACAGGCTTGAGAATGCGCTGATCGTCACCAATCCGGGCGATGAGACGCTTCCCTACGCCTGCGGGCTGCATCCCGCGTTTCGATGGCCGCTCGGAAGTTCGGCCGGCGAACACGCAATCGTCTTTGAGAAAGAAGAAGGCGCGGAGGCTCCGATCATCGGCCCCGGCGGGCTGATTTCGCTCCACAAAAAGCCCGTTCCGATCGAAGGCCGAAGGCTCCAGCTGTCGCATGCGCTTCTGGCGAATGACGCGTTGTGCTTTTTCAACGCCAAGAGTCAGCGTCTCGAATACGACAATGGCGCCGACTCCCGCCTTGTCGTGGAGTTGCAGGACTTTCCCCATATCGCTTTCTGGTCGTTGCCGCCGGCGCCATATCTTTGCATCGAGCCCTGGACGGGCCATGGCGACCCCGAGGATTTCCACGGGGATTTTTTCGAGAAACCGTCGATGCGGCGTCTGGCTCCCGGCGAAAGCGCGCGCCATGGCGCGATATTCCGCGTGGAAAAGAACCGACGCTTCGAATAGGAACGGTTCTTGCGACTTATCGCCGCCGCCCCGCCTCCACTCCCTTCCTCGAAGGACGCCTGAATGACCATCGCCGCCAATGTGATCGACGCTATCGGCAAGACGCCGCTCATCGAATTGCGGGCGGCCTCCAAGGCGACGGGCTGCCGCATTCTCGGCAAGGCGGAGTTCCTGAATCCTGGCGGTTCGGTCAAGGATCGCGCTGCGCTTTACATTGTCAAAGACGCGATCCGCAGAGGAGGCCTGAAGCCCGGCGGCGCGATCGTCGAAGGCACTGCGGGAAACACCGGCATTGGCCTCGCGCTTGTCGCCAATGCGCTCGGTTTTCGCACGGTGATCGTCATTCCGGATACGCAGAGCCAGGAAAAAAAGGACATGCTGCGGCTTCAGGGGGCTGAGCTTGTCGAAGTTCCGGCTGTTCCCTACGCCAATCCGAACAATTACGTGAAGCTCTCCGGCCGCCTCGCCGAGCGTCTCGCGAGCGAGCATCCGCAGGGCGCGATCTGGGCCAATCAATTCGACAATGTCGCGAACCGACAGGCGCATTACGAGACCACGGGGCCGGAAATCTTCGCGGATACGCTCGGCGAGATCGACGGATTCATTTGCGCTTGCGGGACGGGTGGAACGCTTGCGGGCGTCGGCCTCGCGCTCAAGGAACGCGCTTCCAAGATCAAGATCGGCTTGGCGGACCCCATGGGCGCGGCGCTCTATTCCTTTTACACGACGGGCGAATTGAAAGCCTCAGGCTCTTCGATCACGGAAGGCATCGGCCAAGGGCGCATCACCGCCAATCTCGAAGGCGCGCCCGTCGACATCGCCTACCAGATACCGGATGAGGAGGCGCTTCCGATCATCTTCGATCTTGCGCAGAACGAAGGGCTGCTGCTCGGCGGTTCTTCGGGGATCAACGTCGCCGGCGCCATCCGCCTCGCGCGCGATCTGGGCCCGGGGCACACCATCGTGACCGTGCTCTGCGACCTTGGCGTTCGTTACGCTTCGAAGCTGTTCAACCCCGAGTTCCTGCGCGGGCTGAACCTGCCGACCCCGCCTTGGATGGAGCCGGGCGAGAAAATCGATCCAGGATTTGTGTAAGTCTGGCGGACAGAAAATTGCTGCGGCGGCCCTATTCGCTTTTCTCCAGTTCTTTTTCTGATTTTTGTTCCGCTTCCTCGGGTTCCGGAACAAACTTCTCGCGTTTCTTGAAGAAAAGTTCGTGGAGCTGCGGCCCGCCAAGAACCCGGCTCAGCTCTCTTAGCCCAAAGAACGGGATGAGCGCGGCGAAGGCGACAATCGCCGCCGAGAGAACCATCTGAATATTATTCGCCTCGAAGTCGCCGCCCGTCCGAGCCCCCATGCTCGGCCAGAACCGATCGATCAGCGCCTTTTCGATCATATCCATGACGATGAGCAGCGCAGCGAAGGCGCCGGACTTGAACAACACAGGCCAGATGAGCGGCTTGTTGTCGAATATCTCTCCAAAACGCCATCTCTCCGCGACGAACATGATCTTCGCGAAGGCGAGCGCCTTCAGGACCGTCAGACTTTGATGCTGGACGACATGCGCGTCGGACAAGACAATCGACTTGTGGAGGCTCAAGATCGCGAGCAGGAACCAGACATACGCGAAGACGACGAAAAACTCCCTCGCTTCCGTAATGGCCTTTTCCTTCAAACCGACTTTCGGATGATCGCTCATCTCATGTCCCGCCTTCGCGGTTGCAGCAAAAAGGCCTCCCTTGCATTCGTATTATAGCAAGCTTCCGGCGATCCTCGAAATCTCTTCGGCCTTCGACAAATCCTCCGGCCGATTGACGTTGAAGAATGGATCATAGGGTTCGTCGCGCCAAAGAGCGACCGCGTGACGCCGCCGCTCGATGAAGACTCGGACGCTTCGCACGTCTTCTTCGACGAGCGCTTGACGCAGATCGTCTCTGAGTTCGACCTTCCATAGAGCGACGGTATAGTGCAAATGCGCGCCGGTACAGGCGACGGCAACGTCCGCGCTTACCGACGAACGCGCGCTCGCAAGTTTTTGAACAAGATCATGAGGGATGAAAGGCGTGTCGGCCGGCGCGCTCACAGCGTAGGAAATGTCGGGGCGATATTTCGCGACATGATCGAGCCCGGCCAATATTCCGGCGAGCGGTCCGGCGAAGCCCTCGACTTCGTCGGGGACGACATCCAATCCAAACTGCGCGAAGCGATCGGGATCGCCATTGGCGTTGAGGACGACAGCCTCGCACTGGGGCTGTAGTCTCTCGATGACATGCGCGAGGATCGGCCGCCCAGCGATCTGGATCAGGCCCTTGTCCGCCCCGCCCATCCGCCGAGCCAGACCGCCTGCGAGGATGATCCCGAAGCAATTTGTCATGCCGCGCTCTGTAACTTAGCCGCACTCCCGCGCGAATATGTCATGGCGTCAGAAGATTCTCGCGCTAAATCGCATCATGGATCGCTCGGGCTGCGCACGGCGTCAACGTTTGAAGGATATCGCCTCATGCTTTCGCTTCGCCATCTACTTCTCGCCGCTATTCTGCTCGTCGGAGCCTCGGTTTCCGTGTGGGCTGCGGAGCGGCGCTCCTTTGTCCCGCAAGAGTTCGCCGCCGCGCAGGCGGCCGGCAAATCGATCCTCGTCGAAATCCACGCGCCCTGGTGCCCCACCTGCAAGGCGCAGCAGCCTATTCTCAATAAGCTCGAAGCGGAGGAGAAGTTCAAGGACCTGCAGGTCTTTCGCGTGGATTTCGACAGCCAGAAAGAGGCCGTGAAGTCCTTCAAGGCCACCACCCAGAGCACGCTGATCGTCTTCAAGGGCGACAAGGAAAGAGGCCGCTCAGTCGGCGACACAAACGCAGCTTCGATCGCGGCGCTTCTCGACAAAGCGCTTTGACAGGATATCCCCATGACAATTGGCGGCCTTGGGCTTGCGTTTCTTGCTGGATTACTGTCGATCCTATCGCCTTGCGTCTTGCCTTTGCTACCGCTGGTTTTGGGCGCCGCAGCTTCGGAACACAAGTTCGGACCGCCGCTGCTCGCCTCGGGAGTCGCGCTCTCTTTCGTCGCCATCGGATTGTTCGTCGCGACGATCGGCTTCGGCCTTGGCTTGGACGGCGATGTGTTTCGAAACGGCGCGGCCGCTCTCATGATTCTGTTTGGTGTCCTTCTTGCGGCGCCTGTGTTGCAATTGCGGGTGGCGGCCGCCGGAGGCCCATTGAGCGATTGGGTCGAGCGCCGCTTCGGCGGATTCTCCACGAACGGGGCTTCCGGCCAGTTCGCTGTCGGCCTCCTGCTTGGCGCGGTTTGGAGCCCTTGCGTGGGCCCGACTCTTGGCGCCGCGTCGGTGCTCGCCGCACAAGGCGAAGATCTTGGTCAGGTCGCGCTCACAATGGCGGCGTTTGGGCTTGGCGCGGCTGTTCCGTTATTGGCGCTCGGGCTCATGTCGCGACAGGCGATGACGCGATGGCGCGACCGTCTGCTCTCGACGGGCAAAGGCGCCAAAGCCGTTCTCGGCGGGATGCTCGTCGCGATAGGCTTGCTAATTATGTTCCATCTCGACAAGAAACTGGAAGCGGTTCTCGTCGCGGCTTCACCTGAATGGCTGACGACGCTGACGACGCGATTTTGAGACTGGTTAGAACCGATACCAGACGGCGCTCATCACGCCGCGCTCGGCGGACGAGTTGATCCCCTGCAACGCCGCGAGCGCGCCAATCTGCACGGAGACATTCTTCATCACATCGTACACGGCGCTCACCTGAAATTTTTGCGAATACATGAAATTGACCCGCGCCGCTCCGGGAGACGCCGCCGTAAAGCTTTGCGCCAGCAGCAACAGGCTGGTCCAGGGGCGCAGGCCATAAGTGAAATCCGCGCGAACTTCGTCGCCGCTTTGGCCTCGCATGCGATAGCCGAGTTGGGCGTCGCAAAATCCTGGAATGCCGAAAAGGTCAATCGGACGTCCAAGCTGCAAACGAACGTCGGCTTGAAACTCGTCGCGCATGTCGAGAAATCTGCGCGCCGATGGGGTGGCGACGCGCAGGCTCGCCTCAAGTGACACAATGTAGCTTTCAAATTCGAGAAGGCGAAGGCGCGCGCCGAGCGAACCGACGCCAAGCCCCGCATAGCGCGGGCCCGATGGTCCTTGAAGCGACAGCGGCGCGCCGGCTTTCGCTTCGTCGATCAAGAGGGAGAGATGTTCGAGCTGCGAGGACGCGCCATGAAAATTCATGTAGGTCAACTCGCCGACGAGCGTCAGCCAGTCGAGCGCGCCATATTCGACATAAGACTGCGTTTCAAATTTGCGATAAGAAGGCGTTTCAATCAGCCGGCCGTGCGAGTCATAGGCTTTGCTCGCGTTGGAAAACGTCGTTGTGAGGATCGCCTGCCCCTGCCCCTCGGGCCAAAGGAAAGCTCCGCCGCGCGCGTCCGAAGATGCGATAATCGACACGCAGAACCAAATAAAAAAACAACGCCGCCCCCAAGGCACAACGCCGCCCCTACGCTCAATAACAAGCCTAAGCTCGGCATTTATTCAGAAATAAATATAACAATCAAACGGTAGATTTCGAGTTTTTGTTCCGTTTCGCCTTCGTTGCGGCTGCGTTCGTATGAGCTGTGAACAGTTCGCCGCGATAGACGACTTCCGTCAGCTGCAAACCGCCCTTCATGTCGAAACTGTCCGGCCGCAACGACAATTTTCCGTTTCGCATTTCCAGTCCAAGCAGGGCGTAGGCGGCCGAGAGCATGCGGGCGGCGGCGCCCGAATACCAGCTCCATCCGCCGCGTCCTTCATAGCCCTCGCCTTCGTAGACGTCGGCGGGCTGCTGATGCGGAGGCAGGCCATAGATGTCGGCCTGTTCGGGCGTTGTCAGCTTGGAGATTGGCGAAATCGCAATCCACGCATCGAAGGCGCGCGCGAATAATTTCGTGGCCTCTTCAACGTCCCCGCGCGCATTGGCGTCGACGGCAAGTTTCGTCAAAGCGTCCACGAACCATGATACGCCATGCGAATATTGGCCGCCGTTCTCGCGCACGCCGGGCGGATATTCCGCGCTGCGTCCAGGGTATGGCCGCGAGTTCTCAGTGTAAGGCGGCGTGACCAGCAGGATGCGGTTAGGCCGTCCCAGTTCGGCGAGCGCGTTTTCGATCGTCTCCTTGCCGCGCGCCGCGTCGACGGCATTCGAAAGCACCGGCCATGAGGACACCATGGCGTTCATCGGCGTCAATTCGGAGCCGTCGTCCGTATAAGCGCGCAAATATCGATCGCCGCGCCAGCAAGCGTCAAGCGAAGCTCTGAGCTTTTCGGCCTCTTCGCGATAGCGGGCGGCGCGCGCCGCGTCTCCGCGCGCTTCGAACAGCGGCGCGATGTCGAGTAAAATTCCATGCAGGAAGAAACCGACCCAAACGCTCTCGCCGCGCCCTTGGGCGCCGATGAGATTCATGCCGTCGTCCCAATCGCCGGAGCCCATCAGCGGCAGGCCATGCGCGCCGAAACGGTCGAGCGTGTAGTCGATGGCTCGGGCGCAATGTCCGAGCAATGTGTCCTTGTCGCGGGAACGCAAGGGCACGGTTGCGTCGCCCTCCTGATCGCTCGGAACGAGATTGGCCTCGAGGAAGGACTCGACGCAATCGAGAATGGCGTCGTCGCCCGTGCCGTTCACGTAGCGCACGGTGAGGTAGGGCAGCCACAAATGCGGGTCGGAGGAATGCGTGCGATCGCCCAGTCCCGTGCCGCCATTTGGCGCGCGATGCCACCATTTGACCGCGTCGCCCTCAATGAACTGATGCGCCGCGTGCAGAAGAATTTGTGCGCGCGCCCGTTCCGGCGCCAGATGGATGAGCGGAAGCACGTCCTGCAATTGATCGCGGTAGCCGGTGGCGCCGGAGCGCTGCGCCGGCCCGGTGCGACCCCAAAGACGCGAGGCGAGCAGCTGATAGGGCAGCCAATCGTTTACGAGGCGGTCGAACTCAGGACGATTGGTCTTGACGCGCAGCACTGAAAGCTGCGCATCCCAAAAGCGCATAGACTCGTCGAACGCCGCGCGCGCGTGGCTCGGACTGGCGGACAGCGTCGCTAGCTGCTTGCTTTCCGCCAGCGTCGGCGTCTCGCCCATGGCGATAACGATCAGAACACTCCTGCCCTGGCGCCACGTCAATCGAGCCGCAGAAAGCTTGCGACCTTGCGCTCATGCTCGGGCGCGCCCGCGTCGGGATGCCCATGTTCGACCATATAGGGCAAGGCCGGATCACGACTCTCATGACCCAGAAAGCGCCGGCGCGACGTCTCGGCGAACTCTGCCTTGAGGGAGGTCGACACGAACGCCCAGCCTTCGACGAAATTATTGCGAGGATTGTTAAAGTAGAGAGCGCGTTGATCCTCCGCAGTCTCTGTCTTGATCGAGCCGAGACTGTCGTTGGGGTTTTCGGCGAGCACGATCTCCATCGCTGGAACGATTTGCAACAAGCGTTCGTGATCGGATTTATTGACGATGCGCAGGAGCTTATATTCAACGGGCTGCGCCGGCGCGACGAACACGGTCAATTCGAGATCGAGCCCATCGCTCTGACCTTTGTAGATGACAGCGCCCGGACGATACTCAACTTCATATTTCGCGTCGCGGCGACGCAGCGGCATGTATGTCGGACTATGCGCCTCTCCGCGCGCAAGATCGTAGACATAGATTGCTTGTCCCGCCGGCGCCATTCGGCCTTCGCCCATGCGGAACGGCGTGAGGCTGTTGAGGCGTGAATTGCCGGCGAAGGAGAAGATGTCTCCGTCATTGGTGAGCACCGCTCCATGGCCCAGCGGATTGGCGATGACATGCGCGAAAGGCCGCGGCGTGCCTGGCGCCAGTTTCAGTCGTCGGCCGTCGGGCGAAAATTCATAGCGCGGCTTCGCTGGAACCGGCGGCGGCATGAGCTTGCGGCTGCGCACGATCGCATCGGCCATCGTGGACGGGTCTGTGGCGACGCCAAGAGCGCGCGCAATGATGCGCGTCGCTTCATTTATGTCATGCGCCCAGCCATCGACAATGATGAGTTCAGCGTCGCCGCCCGCCGCGAACTCCAATTCCACCTGCAGACTGGCGCAGGGCTCGAACCCGTAGAGCAAACCCTCATCGTCCGGGTCGCGCGGCGCTGCGCCAAGGCCCAGAAGACTGTCCGGCGCGCGGGTCGATCCCATTCCGTAGAAACGGGACTTCACGTCCTCATAGCCGATGATGGAAACCTTGGCGTTCGCCCCCGCGCCGATCGCATGAAAGCCGACCTCGGAAGACATGCGCCGGTCGGATTGCTTGCGCGCGCCTCCTTTCAGCAGCCGGTTCTGCGCAATGATGGCGTTGAGCGATTTGACGAACCATGTGCCGATATGAATGGCGTTATAGGCGGCGTCACGCTGCTCGACGCCTGTTTCGTTCAGCACCCATTCGCGCAGGCTCGCAAGCCGAAGCACACGCGGCTGTTGCTCGAGGTTTATGATCTTCAGCCGCATGACCTCGACGGCCTCGTCATGCGCCAGCGATACGCGCGCTTCCGCCTTGAAGCCATTTTGCTCGCTTGTGAAGTAAAGGCGGATCGACTCTTCGCATTCGAGCGAAACATTCTTGCAGACGGCGCCGGTCGGAGCCGCGCCCAGCGACCAGAGTTCGCCCCCGTCTTCGCGCAAATACAGGAAGCGGCCGCGCGGATGCGCGTGATCGTCTGGACGTCGCGTGAGATCGATCGGCGGACCGCCGCGCGCCACGCCCTCGATGCGGATGGCGCCCTGGCTGTCCTCGAACCATTCACTCGTCATGAGGCCATTGGTCAGCCGCAAGGGCTGCGAGCCTGGAACGCCGCCCTTGCCGGTGATGCCCTCAAGCGGCAATTTACCAGCGCGCGCAAGTTGAATTAGCAAATAGACGACGAGCGCGAGAGCGAGAAGACCCGCGTAGACCATGTAGCCGCCGAAGAGATAGGTGTATGCCGGCGGTCGCAAGTTGGACATGTGCTCGGATACGCTCCATGCCGTGTCCCACTCGGCGCCGCGCGGAATATAGAAAGGCAGAAGCAGCGGCGCCCATGTGCCAAATCGCCTGATGCCTTCCGGGATGGCGCGGCTCCTTTGCGCCTTGCCGAGGAACGACGCCGCTTTTTCGTCGGCGACGTCGCCGCCCACAAAGGACAAATTCACGAGGGTCGCCACCCGCAGACCCATATGGTCGAACCATATGAGAACGCGTATCGCGTCATAGGCGAGCAGCGCTGTGAAGATGTCGAGACTCCAGGCGCGGAAATCTCCTGGCGGCAAAGCATGGTTCAGCCATGCGGCGACGCCGGTGCGGATCAGGCCGTCCTGGTTGTACCAGGTGGGATCGGGCGACGCCTTGAGGAAGGAATAGATCACCGGCGCCATCCAAAGGCCCCAGCGCAACACGCGGACCGCGTTCTCGACCAACATGTCGAGACCTTGCCAACTCGCCAATTGTTTCAACGGCGCGAGGCTTCGCTGCACCAGCGCCGTGAGGAAGAATAGATTGATCGAGAACAGCGGCGCGGCGAACACCCATTGGATGACGCCTGACAGCGACTCGTCGTAAAACAGCCGCACGCCGCCATCGACGTCGCCGAGATCCGTTGCGCCCCATTTGGAAAACAAGGGATGAATGACGTAAGGCGTCACCGGGCGACCGTCCGCCGGATAATTCAGCGCGATATAGGCGAAGAATTTGTTGACGATGGTCGTGACCTGACCCGTGTCGAGATACCAGCAGGTCGCGCCCGCGACGAAGCCGCCCAACAATGCGCCGAGCGTATAAACCCGCCAACTGCGCAGATGCTGGCGCCGACCCTGATTCAAAGCGACGAAATCCATCGCCGCGTCGACGCCAGCGTAGGCCAGCGCTCCTGCAAGCGCGCCGATCAGAAAACGCGACGATCCGTCCATTGCAGGAACGCCAAATGCGATCGCCAGTCCCACTGCGACGCCCGCAACGAGGCCGCGCAAATAATTCGAGACCCGCAAATATTCGAGTTGAACCCGCCCGAAAAACGGCGGCGTCGAGTCGGTGCTTTCGACGATTGTGCGCACGAGCGGAAAGGCGACGGCGCCGATCAGAGCTGCGCCAACCACGCCGGAGCTTGTAATCAGCGTCACGGCCAGCGGCCAGGTCGCGAACAAACCGACAAACAACAAGAGCCCCATGTAGACGAGGCCGTAAATGGCGCCCTTTTCGGCGCCGGACTTCCAATCGCTGAAGACGATTACCGAAAGCGAGGGAGTCGCGCGAAGCAAGCCGGCGAGAGACTGCGTAACGAGATAGGTCTCTCCCCAAAGGCCTGCTTGCGCGAGAGCGGAGGCCGCCGTCGCCGAGATTTGCGCGAAGGGCGGGGGCAGGAATGCGATGCCGCGCACCGACACGAGACTCGCAAGCATTGGCGTTACGGCCGCCGCGAGCGCGGCGATGAACAGGATGCCGTGGGGGCGCCATTCCCGAGGAAGAAAACGGCCGAGCGCGATGGGCGCGCCAATGACAACCGCCTCATTGAGCAAAAACAGAACGATCGTGCGGCCGACGATCGAGCGCAGATATTGCGGCGCATCGACGCCAAACAGGACTATCGCCCCAAGCTGGTCTATCGGCGGCGATCCCAGCGCCATGGTGAGCGAGAAGACGAATGGCACGAGGAACAGCCCCGCGCGCATTGCAAGGTCGTTGCGTCCGCGGATGGCGGCGACGCCTATGACGTAAAGACCGGTCGCCACCCCGGCTCCGACAGGCGAGAACGCGAAAATTTGATCGAAGGTCTGCGGCTGCCGCCACAAGACGCCGGCGCGGTCGCAGAGAAGCGCCAAGGCGCCGACCGCGCAAAAATCAATGGCGATGTCGATGCCCTGACGAACCCGATCGGGATTGGCGCGCAGCAGCCACAACGCGGCGGCCGCGAAAAAACCCGCGACGAGCGTGTGGGCCGGTCCGCCCGACGCTTCTGTCGCTGCGACCAGGGCGAATATTCCGCCGAGAGCGGTCCGTCCAAATCGGACGCTCAGCTCCTGCGGCTCGCCTTCGACGACCGCCATTCAGCTCCCTCTCGCGCCCGCCGATGCCGCGGCTATGCGGGCGTCAATTTGGTTTCCGCTCGAATCGCGTCCGCCGCTTTGCCGAGTGAAATGCCGGAATAGCGGGTAAAAGTCGACTCTGTGCGACAAAACGCCTCCAATCGCTTAGGCGGCCGATTGCCCCGCTCGCCCCAGCAATTGCTCGCCTTTTCGCATGCGGGCGTCGCCCGCAAAGGCGGCCCCGGCCCGACCCCGCCGGCCCTTCGCATCGCTAGCTCTAGCGTCTATACTAAGGAATTACGAGTGAATTGGGGATGCGTGAGGGCGTGAGATTGAGCGATATGGAAGACCCAAAACGCGAAATCCCCATCGCCGCCGAAGCCCCGGCGGCGAATTCCGGCGCTTTGACCCAGACGAGACCCGCATCTTTCGCAGCCTCAACTGGAGTGGCGGAGCGGGTTGCAAGGCTTCGCGAGCCCCGCGTTGCAAGCCTCTCGGCGGCGCTGCGCCGAGCGCGCGTCGAGAACGCCGATTTTTCCGCGGCCGCCACGGATATCAGAAGCGCTGAAATCGCCAAGCTCGAGCTCCTGAAGGACCAGCTTTGTCCCATTCTGGATCAGCTCCCCAAGGATTGCGATTTATTCGACATCGGCGTCGCGCCCGGCGACCGCCCGCGCCTTTTCATCGACCAGATCGGCTTCGTCGAGATGGAGCGAGACCGGCGCAGCTTCCGCTTTTTGCAGGACACCCGGCACGGCCGCATCACGATTGCGGACACCGAAAGCGCCGAGGTCATTATAGAGGCGATTACGACCTATATCGCCCATCGCCTGATCGAACGGGAACGGGCGCTGGCTTCGGACTATGCGAGTGGCGGCGCGGCGGCGGCCCACGCCGCAAGAGTCGCTGCGGACCGAATGGATTCGGCGCCGCGTCCGTCGGAAAGCGGCGCGCAAGGGTCGCTCCCCTTGTGGCAAAGGTTCCTGCCAACCTTCCTGTTCCTGGTCGAAGCGCTGGGCTCGGCTGTGTTTTTCGCGATGATCCTGGCGTTGTGCGTCTGGCTTTATCGCACTTACATGCTCCATTAGCGGGTCAAAGCTCGATCTCTCCCAGATCGACCACGCCTTCGCCATCCGCATCCAGGCCGCGCGAACGCGCCGAAATGGCGAAGCGATCTCCGCGTCTTTCAAATGAATAAAGATTGTAGGACGCCCCCGGCGAATGCGCGCCGGCCTTCGCGGAAGCCGACGCGACGCCAACGACCGGCACCCGCCCTTCCGGTCCCGCGAGATAATGGATGCTCTGCTTGTGGTTGTGGCCATGCAGCACAAGTTCGGCGCCATGGCGCGCGATGACCGCCTCCAACTGTTCAGCGTCCTGCAATCCCCGAAGCCGCCGCGCGCCGCCGCGATGCGGCGGATGATGAATCAGCACCACGCGCGCCAATCCCTCGGCCTTGGTCTTGTCCAGGAGCGTTGCCAGCGCTTGGCGCTGTCGTTCGCCAAGCCGTCCTGAGGCGACAAAGGGCGCCGTCGGCACGCCCGAACTCAAGCCGATGAGAGCGACGTCCCCACGCCGGCGGAGGTAAGGATAGTCTTCGCCGGCGTCTTCGTCGCTGGTCGTCCATGGCGCAAAAACGCTCGCGACATGCGGCATGGACGATTTGACATAAGCGTCATGATTTCCCGGCGAGAAGCTCACGTCATTGGGCGCGCCAAGCCCTTCCAGCCATTGCTTGGCAAGCGTGAACTCGCCTTCAAGGCCGATGTTGACGATGTCGCCGGTCATGGCGACGTGATCCGGGCGTTGCGCCGCAATGTCCTCAACGAGGCGCGCCAACAGCTCCATGTCATGCTGCTCGGCCCGTTTGTTGAGCCAATTGACGTATCCCGTCATGCGCTTGCCGAGCAGTTCGGCGAGGTTCGGCCGCGGGATAGGGCCGATGTGAGCGTCCGAGAGATGGGCGAGGAGAAAGCTCAAGCCTTTGACTCGATGTAATGGATTGGCTGAAGGCGCCGTCCTGTGGCGATCGTCGCCCGGAACGAAATATCCATATAGAGATGAGACGCATAAGCAACCATCGCCATCGAAAATCGCCGCGATCCGAGCTATTCTCCGATGGCGGAATTCCAATTCTGGAGCAGGACATGCGGCGCGAAAATGGACGATGAACCGCTGCGCGTTAAGCTCGCAAAAGAGCGCTCCAGGAGCCCGCTGCTGACGAGGGCGCTGACCTTCGGCGCTCTGTTCCAGCGGCCCATGACGCTTGGAGTGCGAGGTCTCGTCATCGACCCAGACCAACGCGTTCTCCTCGTCCGGCATACTTACGTCGCTGGCTATTATTTGCCGGGCGGCGGGGTCGAAGGCGGGGAGACGCTGGAGGAAGCCCTGACCCGCGAACTCGCGGAGGAAGGCAACATAACCCTTCAGGGCGCGCCGACCTTGCATGCGGTCTATCTCAATCGCCGAGTGTCGCGCCGCGATCATGTCGCGCTCTACGTCGTCCGCGATTTCGCGCAGCACGCGCCGCATGTCCCGGATTATGAAATTGCCGAGGCGAATTTCTTCGCGCTGGACGCATTGCCGCCGGACACGACCGCCGCGACGCGGGCGCGTCTCGACGAGGCCCTGAATGGCGCGCCCATCTCACCCTATTGGTGAGCGACCATGCGCGTCAGATCGCGCCAGCCATAGGCCAAATCCGGAATATCAAGACCCTCAATCGACCATACGCCCTCCACGCCGGTCGCTTCGCCGCCGAGCGCTTCATAAAAGTGGCGCGCCTGCGGATTGTCGCGCAGCACCCATACGGCGGCATTCTTATACCCGCTCGCCCTCAGATTTGCCGCCATCGCGCCCATCAGGCGACGTCCGGCGCCCTGCCGTTGCAGCGAGCGCAGGACATAGATTGCGGAAAAATCCGCTTCAAAACCGATCCTTGTCAGCTTTTCGGAACGTTGCCGGCCACAGCTTGCAAAGCCCGCAGGCGCCTCGCCCTCTCGCTGCGCCAGGAAAATCGCGTCGTCTCCACCCTGCCCTGAAGCGATCAGAAGATTGCGCCATCGCGTCGTGCGAGCGTCAATATCGAGCGCCGCCAGCAATCTGCTCGGCATCAGCTCGACATAGGACTCGCGCCAGGCGGCGATATGGATTTCGGCGATGGTCCGCGCGTCTTCGACTCCCGCCTGCCGGATAAGAATATCGCTCATCGAATATTTTCGCTTCGTCTCCCGACGAGCGGAAAGATCGCATATGAGCGCGAGAGCCCGCAAATGCTGCGGGCTTTGCCGTCGCCGCCGCCCATGGTATCGCCGGCCCCATGATCGATCTCGTCATCCGATTTTCCCCGCAAACGCCTGCCGACGCCGCCGCCATCGAAAAGCTCGACGAGCGCGCCTTTGGCCCCGGCCGGTTTGCGCGCACGGCCTATCGCCTGCGCGAGGGGGTTGATCCAGATTGGAATCTCTCCTTCGTCGCGCGCGTCGGAACGTTGCTCGTAGGGGCCAATTGCATGACGCCGATCCTCATCGGAGACGTCCCCGCCCTGCTGCTCGGACCGCTGACCGTCGAGCCCGCCTTCCGCTCGCAGGGAGTGGGTGAGAAGCTGGTCCAACAATCGCTCGACGCAGCGCGCGCCGCCGGACATGGCCTCGTCTTGCTTGTTGGCGACGAGGACTATTACGACCGCATGGGATTTAAACGCGTCCCGCGCGGCAAGATCACCATGCCTGGACCCGTCGACCCCGACCGCCTGCTCTATTGCGAATTACGCGAGGGCGCACTTGTGGCGGCCTCCGGCAAGATGCGGCGAATATAGCCGCAATGTTCCGTCACTTATTCGCAACGCTTGTCGCCCTCTTGGAAAGCTGAGTTCTCGTGTCCTCTCGTTTCGCTCACCCGCTTCTTGCTCGCTACGATGCGCTCGCCGCAAGCGGCGCGATCGCGCGCGACGAGGCGCAGATCGCAATCTTGCGAAAGCTCGAGCAACTGGCGAAGACGATCAACGCGAGCGCTCGCAAGCGACGCAATGGATTTGCGCTCGCCGAGCGCGCTCTGTCGCTGCTGCCCTTTAGACGAAGGCCCGTCGAGACCGCCTCGCGGCGTCTATATTTGGGGGCTCGTCGGGCGCGGCAAGACCACCCTAATGGACCTTTTCTTCGACGCGCTCATTGCGGATCACAAACGCCGCGCACATTTCCACGCCTTCATGAACGACGTCCATGAGCGGCTGCATCGCGCGCGCAAATTTGCTGGCAACGGCGGCGCACCGAGCGATCCCGTCACGCTCGTCGCATTGGAGATTGCAAAAGAAACGCGGGTTCTTTGCTTCGACGAGTTCAGCGTGAACGACATCGCCGACGCGACGATACTCGCGCGTCTCTTCACTGTGCTGCTCGCGAATGGCGTCGTGGTGGTGGCGACATCAAACGTCGAACCCGCTCGCCTCTATGAGGGCGGACGCAATCGCGAATTGTTTTTGCCGTTCATTGCGCTCCTGAAGGATCGTCTCGATGTCGTTCATCTCGAGGCGCGCACAGACTTCAGGCTCGAAAAGCAAGGGTTCGGGCAGGTCTATTACACGCCGCCGAATGAAAAAGCGGAACGCGAAATTGACGCCTTGTTCGAGAGTCTCACCGGGCGCGCAAAAGGCGAGCCGATGACGATCGAGGTGAAGCGTCGCAAGATCGAGGTTCCGCAAGCCGCCGGTCGCGTCGCGCGTTTCGACTTCGACGATATTTGCGGTCGCCCGCTCGGCGCGAACGACTATCTGGCGCTTGCGCGTCATTTCGACACCATCATCGTCGAGCGTGCGCCGGCGATGGGACTGGAGCGCAGAAACGAAGCGAAGCGCTTCATCACGCTCGTCGATGTGCTTTACGAAGCGAAAGTGAGGCTCGTTCTCTCGGCAGAGACCGAAGCGAGCGGCCTCTATAGCGCCGGTCACGGACACGAGGAGCATGAGTTCGCGCGAACCGTGTCGCGGCTGATGGAGATGAGGTCCGCGGAATATCTTCAGGGCGCGGAAGCATAAAAAAGCCACCATGAAGCCTTCTTATCTTACGGTCGCGCTTGTGGCGCGCTTTTCGCTGATTGCTCCGGAGACCACGAAATGAAACTGGCGTTTGCGGCAATCGCCCTTTGCGGGCTTGCGCTTGCGGGATGCGCGCCGACCGGGTCGCCCGAAGCCTCCGTCAATACGGCGGAACGCGTGGCGCAAGCCGCTCAGCCCTCATCGCGCGAGTCGCTCAATTCGCTTGTCGCCTATTACGCCAAGGCGCATGACGTGCCGGAGTCGCTCATCCATACGGCGATCAAACGCGAAAGCGGATATAACCCGGCGCTCAAGCATGGACCCTTCTGGGGCTTGATGCAGATCCGCTACGACACGGCGAAGAGCATGGGCTATTCCGGACCGCCGAACGGATTGCTCGACCCGGACGTCAATCTCGCCCACGCGGTGCCCTATCTCGCCAACGCCTATCGCGTCGCAGACGGAAACGAGCGCCGCGCCATCAGACTCTACGCCTCAGGCTATTATTACGAGGCCAAGCGCCGCGGCCTGTTGAAAGATATGCGCACGGCGAATTCCGCGAGCGAGTAGATCGAACGATGCAGGAAGGGCGTATCCCTCCCCTTGATGGGGAGGGTAGGATCGCGAAGCGATCCGGGTGGGGTGAACTCTTCACTCCCCCACCCGCGCCGCTTTGCGGCGCGACCTCCCCGCAAGGGGGAGGTAGGACGCCCAGCCATTTTAGATGAATCTTCTCCACGCTGCGCTCGCGACGACGCCCGCCGCGTCAGCGCCGGCCCTCCCAGGCCCAGGCGAAGACGATTGCGCCGAGCAAGGCCAGCATCGCCCAAAGTCCAATCGCCAGCGGCGCGACTTCGACGCCCTTCAGCGTGCTCGCGCCCGTGCGCTTGATCCCAATGTAATCGGCGCCGCCAAACATCGACGCGTCGCGCATCTCGACGATGCGCGGCAAGGCGATCTCGCCGCTTGCGTCCTTCGACAGACGACGCACCGTCCCGCCGGTTTCCTCCGCCAGCGGACGCAGCTTTTCGGTGGTTGAGACGACCTCTCGAAACTCGCGCGGATTCTCCGGGCCAACGTTGACGAGCGCTTTCAACTCGCCGCTCTCGAAACGGTAAAGCCCCATCTCCTTCGCCGCATAATGCGCGCGCGTGAGGCCTGGCTCCGCCGGCGCGAGAGCGACATCCTCGCGCGCGCCGGAGGGCGCGACGACGCTCACCGGCGGAACCTCGTCCTTCAGGCTTTGTCTTTCAATCGTCACGTCGTGGCCGCGCGCGCTGGCGCGCAACGCTTCCTCTTCGAGATCCGGTTCTTTCATCAGCCAATGCGCAAGACGCCGCATGAGATCGACATGCGGGCCGCCGCCGTCATAGCCTCTTGCCCAGAGCCACAATTGATCGGTCAGCAGCAGTCCGACGCGGCCCTTGCCTTCGCGCGCCAGCACCAGCAGCGGCTTGTCGCCCGCGCCGGACAATAGCGAATTGCCCTTCAACACGCTTGCATCGACGTGGCGAAACCACTGCCCCCATTTGGGCGCGCTGTCGGGCGTATCGCCATGCGCGCCTTCCAATCCGCGCGTGACAGGATGTTTCTCGCCGTCCTTCGACACATGCGCGCGAAACGCTTGCTCATGAAGCGAACCGTCCGGACGCGCCGGCAGCAACGCTTCGAGCGGAGAGTAATAAAGCCCACGCAATGTGGAATAATCGGGTCCTGTCGCGACCAGAAACGCGCCGCCGTTCTCGACGTAATTCGCGATGTTGTCGAAATAGACGGACGGCAACAATGTCTGGTTCGAATAGCGATCGAAGATGATGAGATCGAAATCGTTGATCTTGCGGCCGAAGAGATCGGCAGTTGGGAACGCGATCAACGAGAGTTCGTTCGCGGGCGTTCCATCGAGCTTTTCGGGCGGACGCAAAATCGTGAAATGCACGAGTTCGACATTTGCGTCCGAGCGCAACAGATTGCGCCAGCTGCGTTCGCCCGGATGCGGTTCGCCGGAGACGAGCAGAACCTTCAACCGATCGCGCACGCCTTCGATCGAGACGACCGCTTTATTGTTCAACTCCGTAAGTTCGTCGGCGCCCGCGGGCGTCTCGATTTCAACGACATTCTGGCCGCCGTGCTCAATGCGCACGGGAACGTCGATAATGTCGCCGGACTTCGCGGTGATGCGCGCGACAGGGACGCCGTCGCGCCGCGCTTCGACGACGACCGGATCGCCTGCGCCGTTCGCATCGATCACGCGCGCCTTGATGATCTGATCGCGCCCGACGATGCCAAAGCGCGGGGCCTCAACGAGTTCGATCCGTCGGTCGCGCTCGCCCTCATGCCCGGTGACAAGCGCATGCAGCGGCGCGGTGAATCCAAGGGCCTGCGCTTTCGCAGGAATGTCGTGGACGATTCCGTCCGTGACAAGGATCGCCGCGCCGACGCGCTCGGGCGCGACGTCCTTCAGATTTTGCTCCAGCGCCGAGAACAGCATGGTTCCCTCGCCGTCCCCGCCCTTGTTCGTATAGTCGAAGAAACGCGGCTCGATGTCGCCGAGTTTGGCGAAAGCGGCCTCAAGCGCGGCGCGCGCTTTGTCGGTCTGCGTGGCGCGTTCGCCGATCGATTGACTTTCCGAGCGGTCGAGCCCGACGAGAACGATCGACTTTTGCGGATCACGCTGTTCGCGAATGAGCGAAGGATCGGCCAACGCGAGCAGCAACAAAGAGAGAGCGAGAAGGCGCAAAACCGCGCCCCGCCGTC
Source organism: uncultured Alphaproteobacteria bacterium (assembly GCA_963811555.1). Taxonomy (GTDB): domain Bacteria; phylum Pseudomonadota; class Alphaproteobacteria; order Rhizobiales; family Beijerinckiaceae; genus Methylosinus. The sequence goes on from CAWESG010000026.1 coordinate 119,940, forward strand.
CGGCGCGCAGCGAAAACAGCAGCACGCCGATAGCGACAACGCCTAAAGCCGCAAGCGCGGGCCAAGGCAACAGCGGCGAGAAGGAGAGCGTGAGATCGCTCACTGTCCAAGCCTCTCAAGAAGATCGCGCACATGCACCTGATCGGATTTGTAATTTCCGGTCAGCGTATACATCACGAGATTGACTCCGCCGCGCAGCGCCATTTCGCGCTGACGCGCGCCGCCGGGCGTCAACGGATAGAGCGGTTGACCGAGCTTGTCCTGCGCCCAGGCCGCGGCGAGATCGTTGGAGGTGATGACAATGGCGGACACGCTGTCGGTTGCGCGCACCGGACGCGCGGCGCCCTCCTTTGGCTCTGAGGCGAGCGCTTCGACCCATGTGTCGCCATTTGTCGTGCGGCCGACAAATCCATCGAGCAGGTAAAAGGTTTTCGTGATGACATGATCGCGCGGCACGACTTCCAGTTCGGGAATGTCGAGACCTTTCGTCAGTTCGCGCAGCCAACGCGTTTCGGGCGTCGGCGGCTCGCCGGGGCGCGCTGACAATGCGTCGCGCGTGTCGAACACGATCGTGCCGCCTTGCTTCATATAGGCGGCGACTTTCGCCACGGCGCGCGTCGGAGGCTGCGGCGCCGAAGCGGAGATCGGCCAATAGAGCATGGGATAGAAGGCGAGTTCGTCCTTCGCAGGATCGACGCCGACGGGATCGCCTGGGCTAAAGGACGTTCGCTGAGCCAGGGTGCGCGAGAGCGCTTCAAGCCCAAGCCTGCTCGCTTCGTCGACGCGCGCGTCGCCTGAGATCACATAAGCAAGTCGCGTCGTGAGCGCGGCGTCTCTGTCGCGCTGCGAAGGCGTATCCTTTTTCTGCGGCTCAGCCGCCTGCGCGGAGGGCGGAAGCGCCGATGCGATGATCGTGATCGCAATGATCGCTCCAAGCGCTGCGCCTGTCTTTCGCCATGACAATTTTCCAGCCAGATACAGCAAAGCGAGACTGTCGATGATCAGGCCGAGCAAAGCCAGAGTCAGAAGCGCCGGACGGAAATGCAAAGGCGCGCTTTCTTCAAGCGATGCGACGGAAAATCCGAAAGCGGCGTAGTTCATCGGCGAAAGCGCGTCTCCTGCAATCAGCGTCTGCACGGCGATCGCGGCGTCGAGAGCGCCGTAGAAGCCCGGCGGATGATCGCTGTCGCCTCGACCCGAGAAATTCACGGTAATCGGTTTCGCCGTGGCGGGAGGCGCGCCGAGCGCGCCAAATCCATCGAGCGTGCGTAGCGGCGCGAACGACGTTGCGCTCGCCGCGTCAACAGACGCGTCCTGCGTTTTTGCAGCCGCCGACTCTCCGCCCATCGCGCTGATCCGCCGCAACATGTCGACGAACAATCCCGAGATCGGCAAGTTCGACCAGCTCGCTTCGGCGCTCACGTGAAAGAGCACGATCAGCCCCTTGCCGCGACGTTCGGCGGTGACGAGAGGAGTTCCATCGGTGAGTTCGGCCCATGTCTTCGCAGGCAGGCCGGTCTCCGGCTCCGCAAGAACTTGACGCGTGACATTTACATCGTCTGGAACGGCAAGGCCCGCAAAGGGACTGGCGTCGCGGAACGGCGCGAGCTTCTTTGGCGTTTCCCACGACATGGCGCCGCCCAACACGCGGCCGCTGCGGCGCAGGCGCACGGGCGTCAGCTCATCGGCGGCGTTCGCAAGACGCGGACCCGCGAAACGGATGAGCACGCCGCCGTCATTCACGAAACGCGTAAGAGCGTCGAGATCGTCGTCGCGCAGAGCGCCGACGTCGGCGAGCGCCATGACGTCCGGGCGCTCGTCCAGCAAAGCCAATATCGGATCTGCGACGCCCGGACGCGGCAGCCGCACCTGCGCGAACGGCGCGAGCGCCTTGTCGAGATAATAGGCGGCGGAAAGAAGCGGTTGCTCCTGATCGTTCGCGGCGCCATTGACGATCCCGACGCGACGCACTTTCGAGCGCGAGTCGAGCAGCGCGACCGCGCCGGCGGAAGGCTCGCCTTCGATTTGCAGCAGGCTGACGTCATTGCGCAATTCGGTGGGGAGATCGAAACGCGCTTTGCCGGTCATCGCCGCGCCGAAATCGAACGGCGCCCGCCCCACGACGCGGCCTTTCTCGTCCAATGCGAGAACGCGCCCTTCTTGCGGCGCCTGCGCATCGACGCGTAGCACATCCGCTTCCAGACCGCTCGGCCCGTTTGACGGAGACATCAACGCCCGCACGACGTGAGAGTCGGAAAGGATTTCGACGCTTGCGCCAGAGTTCGCGGCTTCCTGCAGGGCGCGCGCAAAGTCGGAGGCTGCGCCCTGCTGCAGACCATCAGCGAACCAGATGATGCGCGCCCCATTATGCGCTTTCGCGAAGGCTGCGGCGCGCACCGCTGCGGCGCCGCGCTCCACAAGGAACGGTTTCGGCCGCGCAGACCGGAGACGCTCGAGCGCTTTGCCGCCGTCTTCTAGCGCCGGCTCGACCGCGCCCTCCGACATTGGCATGAAGGCGGTGGGCGCGCCCGCTCGCGCGGCGTCTTCAATGATCGCCGTAGCGCGCCGCAATCGCCGGTCCCAGGACGGCGCCGTTGGCCAACCGTCGTCGAATGCGATCAACAGCGGCGCCTTGCCGATTGGCGTCGTCGCAGCGGGACTCCACACGGGTCCCGCCATCGCGAGAATGACGCAGGCCGCGATCGCCAGCCGCAACAAGAGGAGCGGCCATGGCGTGCGTGAGGGAGTCTGCTCCTTGGCGATGAGATCGAGCAGAAGTTTCAGCGGCGGAAATACGACTTCGCGCGGACGCGGCGGCGTCACGCGCAGCAGCAGATAGATGAGCGGCAGCGCCAGCAGGCCGACGAGCGCCGCAGGCGCGGCGAAGCTGAGCGCCATGGGCCCCATCAGAAAGGCTCCGATCCGGCGTAAAGCCCCATCGTCAGCGCAAGCAACGCCTCGGCCGCGGAGCGGTCCGTTCGGTGCAGCTGCAGCGAGAATCCGGCGCTTCTCGCGGCAAGCTGAATCTCTTCGCGATGGCGCGCAAGCCGCTCCTCATAGGTTTCGCGGAACGTTTCCGCACGCCCGGCGTGAAAAGATGCGTCGCTGTCCGTGTCGAGAAACAATGTTTCGCCTGAAAACGGGAAGCTTTCTTCCGCAGGATCGGCGATCATCAGCAACGCGCCCGTCGCGCCCGCGCTTGCGTAGTTGCGCAGCCTTTCGGCCAATTCTTTTGGATCGCACAGAAAATCGGAAATCATCACGATCTTCGCGCGCGGCCGCAAAGGCGCGGGCGGCGGCGTCTCCTGCGTTGCGATGTCGTCGCCGCGCTCGATCAGCGCAAGCGCCAATCGCTCGATGACGTCGCGCGCCGAAATTGTGTTGGAGAGTCCAAGCAGTGCGACGCGTTCGCCGCCGCGCACGAGAACATCCGCAAGCGCCAGACCGAGCGTCACCGCGCGGTCCATCTTGGCGTCATGCGCGAGCGACGAAACAAACGCCATTGACGGCGAACAATCGAGCCAGAGGAAATAGCTGTGCGCGGCTTCCCATTCGCGTTCGCGCACGTAGAAATGATCGCCGCGCGCCGAGCGGCGCCAGTCGATGCGCTGCGCCGCTTCGCCTGCTCTGAAGGGCCGAAATTGCCAGAACGTCTCGCCCTGCCCTGCGCGCCGTCGTCCGTGCACGCCGTGAACGACGCTCGCCGCAATTTCACGCGCCTTTCCGATGAGACGCGGCATGCGATCGGAAAGCTCCGCGCGCCGCGGCGCTTTGCGCTGAGGCGCGCAGGCGCCCCGCTGCGTCGAACGCTCTCGTCGTGACGAAAGGCGAGGCGATCATCTCAGCCGAGCCGCGAGACGAGTTTCGAGATCAGCGCATCTACGCTGTAGTCGCGGCGAGATGCGAAGGTCAGAGCCATTCGGTGACGCAGAACGGGCGCGGCGAGCTTAACGACGTCGTCGAGCGAAGGCGCGAGCCGTCCTGTGACGAGCGCTCGCGCTCTTGTGGCCAGCATCAGCGCTTGCGCCGCGCGCGGTCCAGGACCCCATGCGACATGCGAAGCAATCTCCGGATCGCCCTCGCCCGGACGCGCGGCGCGCACGAGATCGAGAATGGCGTCGACCACTTTGTCGCCGACTGGCAGACGGCGCACGAGCCGCTGCGCCGCAATCAACTCGTCGGCCGTCAGCGCCTGGGAGGCTTCCGCCATGCGGTCGCCGGTCGTTTCGATCAAAACCTTACGCTCGCTGGCGCGGTCGGGATAGACGACGTCGATCTGCATCAGAAAACGATCGAGCTGCGCTTCCGGCAAAGGATAGGTGCCCTCTTGCTCCAGCGGATTTTGCGTCGCGAGCACATGGAAGGGCCGCGGCAGATCGTGTCGCTGACCTGCGACGCTCACATGATACTCCTGCATCGCTTGCAGCAGAGCCGATTGCGTGCGCGGCGAGGCGCGGTTGATCTCGTCCGCCATCAACAATTGCGCGAACACAGGTCCCTTGATGAAACGGAAGGCGCGTTTCTTGTCGGCGGATTCTTCCAATACTTCGGAGCCGAGGATGTCGGCGGGAAGAAGATCCGGGGTGAATTGAACGCGCTGCGTCTCAAGTCCGAGAACTTTGCCCAGCGTCTCGACGAGCTTCGTCTTGGCGAGTCCCGGAACGCCGACGAGCAGCCCGTGGCCTCCCGCAAGGAGCGTGACGAGCGCCTCCTCGACGACATCCTCCTGGCCGAAAATAACGGTGGAGATTGCGGCGCGGGCGCGGCCGATCTGCTCAAGCGTGCGCTCGGCGGCTTCAGTGACGGCTTTTTCCAATTGGACAGGCGCGGCGGTTTGATGGGTCATAGGTGAAAGCTTGCTCATTTCAGGAGGAGTTCAAGGCGCAGATTAGTCTGCGCGGCGCGCTTGTCGATGCACGGCGAGGAAAAAACCGTCGCTATGGTTCCCGCGTTAACGGTGTCTGCGGGCAAATGCCGGGGGAATTGTGGCGGCGCCGTTTCGCGACCAGATATATGTATAATCAAGCCAACTCGTCTTTAATCCTGCGGACGGACGATCCGCTTTATCCGAGGTCAGACCGCCCATGTGGCGCGCCATTCTCGAACCCGCCCTGCTCTTTGCGACACCCTTTGTTCTTTACGCCTTATTTCACCTGGCGCAAAGACGCTGGCCCTTCGTCTCCGAGCTTTGGACCCGCGGCGTTGTCTCGACCTTAACCATCGCGGGTCTTGTGATCGCAATCGTCGGCATATTGATGCTGGGTCTATCGGAACGAAACCAAGGCGCCTATGTGCCGGCGCATATTGAGAATGGCCGTCTGGCGCCGGGCCGCTTTCAATGAGGGGCCCCGAGGCCCTTCTCGCCGATCCCAGGCTGGCGCGGCTGCTTGTCGCGCTCGAGGCGACAGGATGCGAAACGCGCATCGTCGGGGGAGCGGTACGCGATACGCTGTTCGGCCTGACGCCTCACGAAGTCGACCTCACGACGACAGCCCTTCCCGAAGACGTCATTGCGGCGGCAAGCCGCGCAGGGCTCAAGAGCGTGCCGACCGGCATCGACCATGGGACCATCACGGTCATCGTCGACGGCGCGCCATTCGAAGTGACGACATTGCGCGAAGACGTCGAGACCGACGGGCGTTTCGCCAAGGTTCGCTTCGGCAAGGATTTCGTGCAGGACGCGTTGAGGCGCGATTTTACCGTCAACGCGCTTTCCGTCTCGACGGACGGCAAGCTCCACGACTACGCGGGCGGCATCGAAGACATCGAGGCGCGACGCATCCGCTTTATTGGCGATCCGGCGAAACGCATCGCCGAAGATCATCTGCAAATCCTGCGTTTCTTTCGCTTTCATGCGGCGCATGGCGAAGGCCCTTTCGATCCCGCCGGACTGCACGCCGCCATCGTCGCGCGCGAAAGTCTTTCCAAACTTTCCGCCGAACGCGTGCGCGCGGAGCTTCTGAAGCTTCTGGCGGCGCGGCGCGCGGTCGAAGTCGCGCGCGTGATGTCTCAAAACGGCGTCATGGAGGTGGTGGTCGGCATTTGCTTTCCAGCCCGGCTGGAACGGCTCGCTGACATCGAACGAGCGAGCGGGCTGCGGCCCGACGTTCTGTTGAGGCTTGCTGCGCTCGGGGTGCTCACGGTTGAAGACGCCGACAGGCTGCGCGGGCGTCTGCGCCTCTCGAACGGAGAGCATCGCCGGCTCGCAACTCTCGCCGATGCGCTTGTCGGCCTGCACGGAGGGGAAACTCCGCCCGCTGAAATCGAGCTGACGAAGATGCTGTTCCTGCATGGACGCGAGGGCGCTTGCGACGCCGCCATGCTCGCTCACGCGGAAAGCGCCGCGCCTACTGACGACGCGGACTGGCTGCGCGCCCAGACATTCCTGCGTGAAACGCCTCCCCCGCGTTTTCCGATCAAAGGCGCCGATCTGCTGGCGCGAGGCCTTGCGCCTGGCGAGGCGCTCGGCGCAACGCTCAAAACATTGCAGGCCAAATGGATTAGGGCGGGCTTTCCGCGGGACCCTTCGACCGTCATGCGCCTGGTCGAGGAGGCCGCCGCAAAGCGTGCAAACGCGCGATAAGGACCGCCCATGACGCATTTCGAGGAGCGCTTCAACCTCGCGCAGAAACTCGTCGAGCTGCTGCGTGAGCAAAAGCTCAGCGTGGCGACCGCCGAGTCCTGCACGGGCGGCCTTGTCGCGGGGGCGATCACGGACGTTCCGGGCGCGAGCTTCGCTTTCGACCGCGGCTTCGTGGTCTATTCCAATCTCGCCAAGCAGGAACTGCTCGGCATTTCCGCCGAACTCATCGCGGTCCATGGCGCGGTGAGCGCCGAAGTCGCGCGGGCCATGGCGCATGGAGCGCTCACACATTCCGTCGCCGACATCGCCGTCGCGGTGACGGGCGTCGCCGGTCCCGATGGGGGAACGGCCGAGAAACCCGTGGGCCTAGTTCATTTCGCCTGGGCGCGCAGACACAAAGGCATTCAGCATGTCGAACGGCGCTTCGGCGAGCTGACTCGAACGGCCATTCGCGAGGCGTCCGTGTCGCAGGCGCTTGAAATGCTGATGGAGGCGGCGTCGATTTCGTAGCGCGCCCTCACCGACGATGTCCGTAAACCTCGCCCGCTCGCTTCACGAAGGCGTCCGCATATTTGTGAAAAGCCGAGTCGAACATCGCGCCCATGACGAGCCCCAACGCCCGGCTTTTGAACTCGTAATAAATGTAGAAATCCACCACAGAACGCGGTGAGCCATCCTCGGCCGCGGGCTCATCGTGGAAAGACCAGCGGTTTTCCAGTTTCTTGAACGGACCGTCGATATATTCGACGAGTATTTCGCGCTTCTTTGAATTGCAGGTCACGCGGCTGGCAAACCGTTCGCAAATGGCCTTAAAACCGACCTGCATCTCCGCGATGATAACCTCGACGCCCTCCGCGAACGCGCTGCGTTTGCGCACGCGCATGCCTTCGCACAGGGGCACGAATTTCGGATAGGAGTTGACGTCCCTGACCAGCGCGAACATGTCGTCAGCGCTGAAGGGAACGCGGCGTCGATTTCGAAAGCTCTTCATAGCCTAAGCTCATAGATCAGAATCCTTCTTAAGGGGAGCGCCTGTCGTCGCCCTGCGGTCTCATTCGCCTGCCATGTGGAACAGGCTTGGCCTCGAACGCGTTGAGTTCGGCCCACAAGAAGCGATCAAATTTGACACCCGGAGGATAAATCATGGCGACAAAGACCAGTTTCACGGCCGACGAATGGAAGAAATTGTTGGAGGCGCCGTTGCTTGCGGGTTTCGCCATCAGCGCGGCGGACCCCGGCGGATTTTTCTCGACCCTTCAGGAGGGCCTGGCGAGCGCCAGAGCGCTTGCGGAAGCCAAAATGAGCGAGGGGGGCGATGAGTTGATCAAGGCCGTCACTGACGATCTCCTGACGCCCGACGGCAGAACCAACGCTCGCGAAGGCGTGCGCGCCGTGGCGACGGGCGGGGATATGGCGTCCATCAAGAACCGCGCTCTTGCGGAACTGAAGCAGGCCGCCTCGATCGTCGACGCCAAGGCTCCCGCCGACGCCGAGGCGTTCAAAGCCTGGCTCTCGCACACCGCGAAGGTCGTGGCGGAGGCCGGCTCCGAGGGCGGCTTTCTGGGATTTGGCGGCGTGAAGGTCAGCGACAAGGAAAAGGCCACGCTGGCTGAGCTCAACATGGCTTTGGGCGTCTGACGGCCGAAATCTGAACGCCAAGTTTCTCAAAGTCCGCCGACGAAGCATCCCCGTCGGCGGGTTTTTTTGCCTCGTCGCATGCTGTTCGGAGCTCGCTGGATCATTATCGAACGGTAAAGAAATAGCCGCCATTATTAACTAATCTATAACTATTGTGTCGGAACTGGACACTTCCCTATTTTGTATCCATATCCGTGCTTACTTAAGTCAAACGTATTATATGACTGTCACAAAGCAAATAAATAGCAACATTTTTACCTAACACTTCTCCGTATTCTCGCCTTTTTTAATGTCGAAAAACTCCTCGCGGCTGACGAGAGGAGTGTATGCGTTGAAAAAGTACCTTGGGTTTTTGGTAGTAATCCTTTCCGTTTCACAAGCGAATGCTACCGAACATCGTTGCTCTGGAAGTTTCTGCTTCCAACCGCAGGCGGCGACAGCCTGCTTGAAACCGCAAGTCTGGGGAATTCTGCATCGTCTTGCTAGCAATATTGGGACGCTGGAAATCACCGCCGGCTGCAACGGGCGGCACGCCCGGAATTCCTATCATTATCGCGGAATGGCCGTGGATTTCCGTCCCATGGGCGCCTCGCAAGGCGCCGCGATGGCGGCCCTGCGCGCCGATCCGGCAGTGGGGGGCGTGATCTCCGAGGGCCGAGGGCTGGTGCATGTCGACATCGGCCATCGCGGATTTGGCAAGTTCGTCGCCTATCAGCACGGCGGACGCCATCATCGCCATTACGCGGCGCTTGGACGTCACTACGGCCATCGCCATCACGTGCGCTTCGCCGCGCGTTGACGCCCTGGGCGGCTGGAGCGATCTCGCGTTCAGCCGCCTCTTTTCGCCTTCAGCTTGGCGAAATCCTCGCCAGCATGATGCGAGGAGCGGGTCAGAGGCGACGCCGACACCATCGAAAACCCTTTCGAATAGGCGATCGTCTGGTAGGCCTCGAACTCCTCCGGCGTGACGAAACGCGCAACTTCGTGATGCTTGCGGGTCGGCTGAAGATATTGGCCGATGGTCAGGAAATCGACCTCCGCCGAACGCATGTCGTCCATGACCTGCAAAATCTCGTTTCTCTCTTCGCCAAGCCCCACCATCAGGCCGGACTTGGTGAAAAGCGTCCCATCGAGTTCCTTGACCCGCTGCAGAAGACGCAGCGAGTGGAAATAGCGGGCGCCGGGCCGCACCGTCACATAAAGCGAAGGCACGGTCTCGAGATTGTGATTGAACACGTCCGGCCGCGCCTCGACGACCTGTTCCAGCGCGCCCTTCTTGCGAAGGAAATCGGGGGTCAGGACCTCGATCGTCGTGTCAGGGCAAGTCTGGCGAATGGCCGCGATGGTCTGGGCGAAATGCGCGGCGCCGCCGTCTTCCAGATCGTCTCGATCGACGGATGTGACGACCACATGTGAGAGGCCAAGCTTCGCGGTCGCTTCGGCGACGCGGATGGGCTCGCTCGGATCGAGCGGTCCCGGCCGGCCGGTCGCGACATTGCAGAAGGCGCAGGCCCGCGTGCAGATTTCGCCCAAGATCATGAAGGTGGCGTGCTTCTTCTCCCAACATTCGCCGATGTTGGGACAGGCCGCTTCCTGACAGACTGTGGCGAGACCGCTGTCGCGCAGGAGTTCGCTCGTCTCCCGCCAAGCGGGGGAGCCCGGCGCTTTCACCCGAATCCAGGAAGGCTTGCGCGCCACCGGTTGATCCGGTCGATGCGCTTTTTCAGGATGACGAAGCTTTTGCGCGTTTTCACCGCCACGCTCGCGCGGATCGTCGTTCAACAGATCGAGAACGATGGCCATCCGAAATATCTCCGGCGCGGTTAGAGGTCGCGCGTCAAAGACATGTAAGCCTTGCAAGAGGCGAACGAGCAATGCCGGCGCCGCGGCTAAAGCTTGGAGACGCGTCGCACGTCGCCCCTCCCCTTTTTTACAGGCGCGCGCTATGATGACAACGTCACGTGTTTTCACGGAGTAGCGTATGGTCCCGCGACCCTCATCGCCGAAAGACATTGCGCGTCGTTCGGGCGAGCGCATCAGGCGATCGCAGAAGCGCGACGCGCGGCGACGTCTGGCGAAGGGATACATTCACGCTGGGTCGGGTGGAGGCGCGCGCAAAGGCGCGCGAATGGTTCGATCGCTATCCCAAAGCCGCCTATATGACCGAGATCGAATTTTGGCGCGAGCTCGCTGACGGGCGCATTGAATTCACCATCAGGCGCCTGCCGAGCGCGGATTAGATCGGGCGAATAGGGAGTAGCGAATAGCGAATAGACGCTGGATGAAGAGTTCGATCATGCGAGGCGTCTACTCACTATTTTCTATTCGCCACTCGCTATTCGCTACTCCCTTCCTCCCGCTTTCTCCGGCAGCACGTCAGGCGTCTCCCAGGCGAGATGCTGCCCGCTGTCGACTGCGATCATCTGCCCCGTCACGTTGCGGGCGTGTGAAAGATAAATCACCGCATCGACAATGCCGGCGACATCCGCCGGCCGATGTAGCGGAACGCCCCGCGCCTCGATCTCAAATCCCTTCTCGCCGTAATTCTGGCTCGGAAAAACGGGCCCCGGCCCGACCGCATTGACGCGAATATTCGGGGCAAAGCTTTGCGCCATCGTGCGCGTCGCGGTCCAGAGCGCGGACTTCGCGAGAGTGTATGAGAAATAACGCGGCGTCAGCCGCCACACCCTCTGATCGATGATGTTGACGATACATCCTTCGACGCCTTCCGGCAGTCGCGCCGCAAAATTTCGCGAAAGAATCAGCGGCGCGCGCAAATTGACCGCGAACTGGCGCTCGTAAACCTCAAGCGAAAAATCGCGCGCCGAGTTCGAGTTCAAACACTGACGCATTGTTGACGAGCAAAGTGAAGGGGCCGAAAGCGCGTTCGGCGAATTCGATCATCTCTTCCGTTTGCCGTGCATCGGAGAGATCTGCGCCGACAATCGCGGCGCGTCCGCCCCGCGTGCGGATCGCCTGTGCGGCAAGCTCCGCCTCCCGCGCTGAGCGCTGCGACGTATGCAGCACGACCGGACGCCCTTCCTGCGCGAGCCGCCCGGCGATCGCCAGTCCGATCCTGCGCGCGGCGCCGGTGATCAGAGCCGGTCCGTTTTCTCCGCCCGACGGCGTGCTCATCAGCTCTCCTCGCAATTCATCGCGTCGGGATTCTCACGCGCGGCCGGCGCCGTCAATGATGTGAGTCGGGAAAGCTTACCGAGCATATTGACGGATTATTATCCAAACTCACCATCGTTACGCTGGCTTCGAAACGGCCATTTTCCGCCGATGTAACAAATATTGCATAGTTTATTCTCGCCTGCTCGCAATTGTGACGAAATCAATATTTGCATTTTTACTCCTGTGTTTTTTGACAATCGTAAAATCATCGCAGCAGAAACCTTTTGTTAAGCTGAACGATTACAATTTGCTTCATCAAGACAAGCGGTTGCAGCCGCTCTGATGGGAGTTGGGTCGAGGCGTTGAGAAAAATAGGCGCCGACCCGCGCGTGGAGTGAGTAAAATGAAACAGGTTCTTATCGCGGCCTTGTTCGCGCCCTTGCTGCTGGCTGTTGCGCCCGCCTGCGCAGCGGATTTGCCGCGAGGCGCTCCCCCTCCGCCACAAGACTATTACCCGCCTCCGCCCGCCTTCAGCTGGCAGGGATTCTACCTCGGCATAAACGCCGGCTATGGTTTTGGCGCGTTCAAAAACGGGGGCGACGATCTTTTCAGCTCCGCCAATGGCGGTTTGATCGGCGTGACCGGCGGTTACAACTATCAACTCTTGCCGAATATCGTGGTCGGCCTTGAAGGCGATTTCGCTTTCGCCAATCTGAAGGCGAGCAAAAACTCCTTCTTCGGATTTTCAGGCAATGGAAGCGTTGACGACATCGTCACCCTGCGCGCCCGCGCCGGCTATACGATCGAACGCGCCATGGTTTACGTCACCGGAGGATTTGCGGGGAGCAACAACAACATCGTGTTGAATAACTTTTTCGCTCCCTTCGCCGGCGGACAGTCCAAGTTTCAAACAGGCTGGGCGGTCGGCGGCGGCATAGAATTCATGCTGACCAACAGTCTCTCGGCGAAAGCCGAGTATCTTTTCACTTCCGTCGGATCGGATCGTTATTTCGACTTCTCGCCCGCTGCGCTGCAGTCAGGCGTCGATATGTCGACGGTGAAGGGCGGATTGAATTATCACTTCTAGCAGGCGCCTCAAAACAGCAAATCCGAGCCTGGAGCCGAAGCTCCAGGCTTTTTGTTGGCTGACAGAAATCTGGCCCTATCTAGCTTGCGAGCGTTGCTTGTCGCTTCAGCTCATCTCTCGTGGCTAGGAGATCGACATGGGCCTTCTCGATTTTTTGACCGGCAAAAGCAAAGCGGCGCCAGCGCCGGCGGGCGCCACCGACACAGCTGCAGCATCCCCCGAGGAGTTAAAGAAAGAAATCACCAAGCATGGACTCGACGCCTCGAAAGTTGACGTGAAGGTCGAGGGCGGCAAAGTCACGCTTAGCGGTTCAGCTCCCTCGACTGCAGAGGCGGAGAAGATCGTCCTCGCAGTCGGCAACACCAAAGGCGTGGCGCAGGTCGAGAATAAAATAGTTGCCGCGAAGCCGGAGCCGGAATCCAAATTCTATGTTGTGAAATCCGGCGACACGCTTTGGAAAATCGCGGAGTCGGAATACGGCAAGGGACAGGGCGCGAAATATTCGCAGATTTTTGAAGCAAACAAGCCTTTGCTGAAAGACCCGGACCACATTTACCCAGGTCAGCGGTTGCGAATTCCGGGGCTGGCCGCGAATAAATCGGCGTCCGCAGACATTCAATGGAAATCGCCGACGACATAAGTCCTTCAAACGAGCGAAAGCGCGCGGTCTTTCCCGCGCGTTTTCAAGTTGAAACTCGGGTCGCCTCGAACGCGGGAACTGCTCGCGCGAAATTATCGAGCCAATGAACGAGGCGCGGATGGCGCGCGCGCCAGGCTCCGCCAAAGCGCAAATCCTGATAACCAAGCGCGCAGGCGAGCGCGATATGTCCGATATCGACTTCTCCGGACGGAGGCGTCTCTTCGAGATGCGCGAGCGCGCGCTCGATCTTGCCGCTCTGCAGCGCAATGGCGTCGGCGTCACGAAGCGCCTCTGGGCGTGTGACGGTTTCATAACGGATGAGCAATGCGGCGTCGTTGATCCCGTCCCCGAGCGCTTGCAGCTTCAGCGCCTCGAAGCGCCTTGCAGGATCGGACGGGAACAGCTTTCCGCCACCCGCAAGATGATCGAAATATTCCGCGATGACGCGGCTGTCGTACAGCGTCGACCCGTTTTCGAGCACAAGCGCCGGGACTTTACCGAGCGGATTTTGCTGGCGCAAACTATCGTTCGGATCGGTCGTGCTGGCGTTTTGAATTTCGATGCGGTTTGTCAGCCCCAAAATATCTGCGGCGATGCGCACTTTGCGCGCATAAGGCGACGCGGGCGAGTAGCGAAGAATGAGCATAAGCGAGATCGTTCCTTCTAAAGGAGGAAGCCCCTATTATCAGAAAATGAGCGCGTTCACTTCAAGACTTCTCTGCGTGAGCGTCTGAAATTACGACGCTCTTGTGGGTTTGAGGCGTCGTGCTTACTCTTTGGAGTTGGGGCTCTTGAGCAACTGGGGAAGCGTCCATGATTCTGCCGACCATTGTGCTCCTGCTCGCGAACATTCTTTGTGTATTTCTCGCCCGACGCATGGCGCAGGATCGCGCCAAACCACCGACCGCTATGGATGTGGCTCGCTGCGTTTTTTGGGCCGGTTCCTCTCATCATTTTGGCGGTCATGCCCGAGAAGCGCGGCTGACGTCACTCGCCGGCAAGCCATTCGATCTCGCATCCTGCGCCCACTCCTTGCATGAGCCGCTCGCTTAAGAAGGGCAGGATGAGCCGCGCTTCATCCTCCAATGTATAAGGCGGATTGACGATCACGAGTCCCGTGCGCCGCAACCTCGCGTCTTCACGCGCATGGGCGACGGCAAGCTCGAGCCGCAAAATTCTTCGCACGCCGCTCGCGATGAGGTTTTCATGAAAGGCCCGCGTTTCCGCGATGTCCTTGATCGGGAGCCAAAGCGCGTAAATTCCCGTTGGCCATTTGCGATACGCTTCGCGAAAAGCGTCGAACATCGCGCGGGATTCGTCGCGCTGTTCGAAGGGCGGATCGATCAACACGAGCCCACGGCGTTCCTTTGGAGGCGCGAAGGCGGACAGTCCCATATAGCCGTCGATATGAATCGTCTTGACGCTTTTGTCTCGCGCAAAGCGCGCCCGCAACGCTTCATAGGCGTCGGGCCGCAACTCGCAGAAAATCGCACGATCCTGTGCGCGCATCAGCCTTCGCGCAATGACAGGCGATCCCGGATAAAGCGCAGGGCGTCCTTCGGCGTCGAGTGGCCCGACGATATCGAGATAAGGCGCAAGCAACTCGCGCAGCGTCGGCGTTCATTTCTGCGCCGGCGAGGCGCGCGATCCCCTCGCGCCATTCGCCTGAACGCGACGCCTCATCGCTTGAAAGGTCGTAAGCGCCCTCGCCTGCGTGGGTGTCGATCACGCGAAAAGGCGCGTCTTTGCGCGCGAGATATAAAAGCAGCCGCGTCAGGAGAATGTGCTTGAAGACATCGGCAAAATTGCCGGCGTGAAAGCCGTGCCGATAATTCATCGAGCGCGAAGAATGCTCAAAGCGGCGCCGGAACGCTGATCTCGCGCGCGTGGCAGCTTTGACGCGCGATTTCCGGGCAGGCGTGGAACTCCCGCAAATCCTTCGAGAAGCAGATCTTCACATCCTGCAAGCACGCCTTTGCGGCATCCAACCGCCAACATGCCGGGCCGCAATCGGGGATTGGCGGCGATAAATGCGCGCTCTATGTCGATCGGCGAATAAGTTTGAGGGCCTGAGGACGCCGTAAAGGGTTTCGGAATTGTCACGCCTTCCTTGGCGCGCGCCACATCGCCAAAATAATCGCTCGGGCTCCTGCCGGAACAGGTTCCATGCTTGCGCCACTCATAGCGCGCGAGACCTTCGTCTGGAAAAACGCCTTTGACTCGATCGAGCGCAATTCGGGATGGCGAGGTCGCCCCGTCGCAGTCGCTCGGAAAGCCGCGCTCATATTGCGGCCACAGTCCATGGACGACGAACCCGAGATTGGAGCCGGCGTCGCATTGCTTGTGGCGCTCGTGATTGGCGTCCAGCGCGCAAAATCCGGCGGACCAGGACAACGCCAGCACGTAGAAGTCGAAGTCGCCGCCATTCCCGCCGCGCCGGAACCCTGTCTCGGCCGGGCTCTTTTGCTCGGTCTTTTCGCGATCGGCGCAGCGATCGAGGACGCAGTCGTCGTCTTTCGCCAGCGTCGGAGTCACAAGCGCATGCAACGCCGCGACAGCGAACAGCGCTATCCGCAGCTTCGAAGAAAAAGCGATCAAAGGAGATTCCTTACCAAAACTCAGGGGCCGACCATTTTGCAACGTGGCGAGTAAGCGTGATTTCGGTCAAGACCGACGACGCACCATGTGACGCCCCAACCGACGCCGGTGAAACCGAGATTTTCTGCGATTTCAAAACTGATTCCGCGGCTTATTCCATCATTGAAGTCGCCCCGCGCGGCGCAATAGCGGCGCGGGATATAGGTTGCGCCATTGGAGCGGTAGCCGATTTCGTGAATCTCGTCGACGTTCACAATCTCAAGGCCCGACCCCCAATAGGTGATCTCGCGATTGGCGAAGCTGTTCGAAATTTCCGATATGACCTTCCAATAATTGCATGGAGGAAGAGCGCCCGTATAAGGCAGAAATCGACCTTCAGCGGGCGGATCGAAAAATAGGGGTTCATGCGCGGCGGCCGAGAAGGCAAACAAAAAGCTCGCGCAATGAACTCCGGACCATAAAAGAATTCGTCGCATCGTTTGTTCCCGTCATAGGTCTGCACAGGCGGGGAATCGAGGCCCCTAAATGGCAAGGCTCAAGGCGGCGCGTCAAGCCGTCGATTCGCAGGATGCGTTTTGCCGCTCATGCGCTATAATCACATTCATGTACGCTCCGCTGCAATCGGGCCGCAGAAGATTTGCGGTGATTCTCTCCATTATCTGCGTCGTCTTCATGGGCGCAATCGAAAGCGCGCGTGCGCAAGACCCTTTTTCGGAGTTTTTTGGCGGCATTTTCGGCGGCGGCGGCGGTCACCATCGCGCACGCCAATATGAAGAGCCGTCTTACAATCCCCGACCTCGCGTTCGGCGAATTATGCCGCATCGCGAATCGCCGGCCTATTGGCATAGCGAATCCCGCCCGAGGAAGGATCAGCAAAAAACTCAGCCGGGCGATAAGCAGCCTGTCGAAGCCTCCTTCTTCGTGCCCGTGATCGGCGACAGTCTTGGCCAAATGTTGGCGGATGGGCTCGACGAGGCCTTCGAGGACAAGCCCGAAATCGCATTTCGCCACAAAGGCAAGGAAAGCTCCGGACTCGTCCGCGACGATTTTTTCGATTGGGCCAAAGGCGTCGCGGGAGATGCTCGCATCCCAGGATAAAGTCGACGTCGCCGTGATGATGATCGGCAGCAACGATCGGCAAGCCATCCATGAAGGGGCGGACACGCGCGAGCCCCTCTCTCCGCGCTGGCGCGAACTCTATGGGGCCCGGGTCGACGCCGTCATGTCGGCTTTTCGCGAGAAGAAAATTCCGCTCATCTGGGTTGGGCTTCCCGTCATGAAGGCGGATCGTTTTTCAGCCGACATGGCGCAACTCAATGAGATTTTCCGCGAACATGCGGCGCGCAATGGCGTTGTCTTCGTCGATATATGGGAAGCGTTCGGCGACGAGCGCAACCAATATCAAAGTTTCGGCCCCGACGTGAACGGGCGGATCGTCAAATTGCGCTCGGCGGACGGCATCCATTTCACCGACGCCGGCGCCCGCAAGCTGGCGCACTTCGTCGAAGGCGAAATAAAGAAGCTGTTCGACGCTCGCCCGCAGCCGGGAGACGTCGCTCCGCCAAGCGGCGAAGCGACTGCGCCGCAACAACCTGCCGCGGTCCCGGTCTTCGTCAGCCCGGGAGCCGCGCCGTCCGCCGCCGCGCCGACCCTTCCCGAACGGCCGGCGATCGGACCGGCTCAATCGCTGACGGCGATCCCGGCGCCGACCGACACCGAACTGGCGCGACGCGGCGTCTCTGTCCCGCAAACGGCTCCCACTGCAAAAGCGGCGCGCGCGCTGGTTGATCACATCTATGTCGATGGCCGAGACCCGCCGCCGCATCAAGGGCGCGCCGACGATTTTTCGTGGCCGCGCGAGAAATCAAACGCTCCAACTCAATAGATCAATTCAACTCATCGAATATTACCACTGTGTGCGTTTTCGCACTGTTCAATGGAACGGAATCCCCCATAACCGCATTCTCCTCATACCAACGTCGCAGCTTATGGAGAAGCGGCCATGACGAAGAAGACCGGGTTCACTTTTGCGCTCGCCATCCTTGGGAGCATCGCAGCGACTGCGGCTTACGCCGGAAGCGCAAATTCCTTCATGGCTTTATTCGAGGGGGAGCCCGCTGCGACAGCGCCGGAGGCCAACGCCGCTTATAACGGCGATGGGCAGCTCCAGGGCGAATATCCGGTTACGACGCGCGCGCTGGTCGAAGACCCGACTCGGGAAAGACCCGGCACCATCACGATCGATACGCAAAACCGTTATCTTTATCTGTCTCTCCCCAATGGCGAGGCGATGCGCTATGGGGTTGGCGTCGGTCGCGACGGTTTCCGCTGGAGAGGCCGCACCCATATCGGTCGCAAAGAAACCTGGCCGGATTGGACCCCGCCCGCCGCCATGTTGAAGCGCCGTCCCGATCTTCCGCGCCATATGGCGGGTGGCGAAGACAACCCGCTCGGCGCGCGCGCCATGTATCTTTACTCAGGCGATCGCGACACAATGTTCCGCATCCACGGCTCCAACGAGCCCTGGACCATCGGCCAGGCGGTCTCCTCCGGTTGCATCAGAATGCTGAACGAGGATGTGACGGATTTGTTCACCCGCGTGCGAGTCGGAACGACGGTCGTCGTTCTCTAACGCAGTCGATCGTCGCAAAATCATTCGCCCTCATCTTGCGGAAACCCAAAAGCTTCCGACAGATGAGGGCGAACGTATTTTTACGGGCGTTCCGCAGATAGCGCGCTATTCCTGACCCGGCATTGGCGCATTGCAGTCGAATACGAAAAGCGAGATCGCGGTCAGACTGATGTGGAACGCCGCCCAGCTCAATATCAGAATCCAGGCGAGCTTCTTTTTACCTTGGCCGTAAAAATATGCGCCGGCCAGTGGCACGATCAGCAAGACGAATTCCCATGGGCCGTTGGTGATATTCTCGCAGTACCATGACGCGAACGAAGAAGTCGGCATAAGTCATTACCTCGGCAGGTTGGTCTCGCCCATCAGATATTCATCGACCGCGTGAGCGCATTGACGCCCTTCGCGTATCGCCCAAACGACGAGCGATTGTCCACGCCGCATATCTCCGCACGCAAATATTTTATCGCGCGACGCCTTATAGAAACGTGTATCGGCGGCGACATTGCCGCGATTGTCGAGGTCGACGCCGAGCGATTCCAGCAGACCGTCTCGAACGGGCGACACAAAGCCCATAGCGAGCAGAACGAGATCGGCGTTGAGGGAGAAACCGCTTTCGGGAATCTCCTGCATTTTTCCGTCGACGCGCACGCAGCGGAGTTTCTTGACCGCCCCGCCCTGGCCAATGAACTCGCGCGTCATCACCGCAAAGTCGCGAGCCGAACCCTCCTCATGCGATGAGGACGTGCGCAGCTTCAGCGGCCAATCGGGCCAGGTAAGAAGCTTATTCTCCTTCTCGGGCGGACGCGGCATGATTTCAAGCTGCGTCACGGAAAGCGCCCCCTGGCGCACCGACGTGCCGATGCAGTCCGAGCCGGTGTCGCCGCCGCCGATGACGATGACATGCTTGCCCGACGCCAGGATGGGCTCATTCGTCACGAGCGGCTCGCCGGAGACGCGGCGGTTCTGCTGCGGCAGGAAATCCATCGCAAAATGCACGCCGCGCAATTCGCGTCCCGGGATCGTCAGATCGCGCGGAGCCTCGGCGCCGCCGGCAAGCAGCACGGCGTCGTGACTGGTGACGAGATCCTCGGCTAAGAGATCGACGCCGACATTCACCCCATAATGAAAAATGGCTCCTTCGGCCTCCATCTGCGCGACGCGACGGTCGATCAGATGCTTTTCCATCTTGAAGTCGGGAATGCCGTATCGCAGCAGCCCGCCGGCCTTGGCGTTCTTTTCATAGACATGAACGTCGTGACCGACGCGCGCGAGCTGTTGCGCCGCCGCCAGTCCCGCCGGTCCCGAGCCGACCACGGCGATGCGCTTGCCGGTCTTGCGTTTAGGCGGCTCCGGCACAACCCAGCCGGCCTCGAAACCGCGGTCGATGATCGTGCATTCGATGGTTTTGATCGTCACCGGCTGGTCGGTGAGGTTCAGAGTG
The DNA here is from genome assembly GCA_963811555.1 of uncultured Alphaproteobacteria bacterium. GTDB lineage: Bacteria > Pseudomonadota > Alphaproteobacteria > Rhizobiales > Beijerinckiaceae > Methylosinus. The sequence continues at coordinate 139,676 of CAWESG010000026.1, forward strand.
CACGAGGCTTCGCAGGGCGCAGGGCAGATACGTCCCGTGAACTCTGGAAAATTATTGGTCGAGTGGAGATTGGCGAGCGCCCGACGCCAATCGCCGGAATAGACGAGATCGTTCCAGTCCGGAATCTGATTATTGACGGGACAGCCGTTGTGGCAGAACGGAATTCCGCAATCCATGCAGCGCGCCGCCTGATTGCGCACCGCTTCCTCCGACAGAGGAATTACGAACTCCTTGTAATGGCGAATGCGATCGGCCGCCGGCTTATATTTGCGGTCCTGCCGATCGATTTCGAGGAAGCCCGTAACCTTGCCCATCTTATTGCCGCCCACTCATTCCCGCGCGCATCGCCCTGTCGGCGCGCGCGCACCATATCGTTTTTGAAATGCGACGCCAAAGGCAAAGCCGCCCCATTTGCGCGCAGAGTTAGAATGCGCTGCAGCAAACCGTTGCGCAGCGCACGCGCCTATTCCCCCGCGGCTGCGAGTTTGGGAGGCTGATGCTTCTTCGCGTGAAGCTCCGTGAGCGCGCGGCGATACTCCACCGGCATGACTTTCCGGAACTTCGGCTTGTAGCTCTCCCATGCGTCGAGAATCTCCCGCGCGCGGGTCGAACCGGTATAACGCAAATGATTGGTGATCAATTGCCGCAAACGCTCGGCGTCGAAGCGCGTCATATCGCCCATCACATCGACCCGTCCATGACCTTCGAGATCGCCGGTCTGGTGGTAGGCTTCGGTCATGGCGCTCTCTTCCTCGCCGACGGGTTCGAGATCGACCATGGAGAGATTGCAGCGCGTCGAGAAGACGCCATCCTCGTCAAGCACATAGGCGATGCCGCCCGACATGCCGGCCGCGAAGTTGCGGCCCGTCTCGCCGAGCACGACGACGACGCCGCCGGTCATATATTCGCAACCATGATCGCCGACGCCTTCAACGACCGCGATTGCGCCCGAGTTGCGCACGGCGAAACGCTCGCCCGCGACGCCTCGGAAATAGCACTCGCCGGCAATCGCTCCATAGAGCACGGTGTTGCCGACAATGATCGAATGCTCCGGCTTGATCTGTGTCGCGATGCGCGGCGGATAGATGATCACCTTTCCGCCCGAAAGGCCTTTGCCCACATAGTCGTTGGCTTCGCCCTCGAGCCGCAGCGTCACGCCGCGCGCCAGGAAAGCGCCGAAGCTTTGGCCCGCTGTGCCCGTCGCGCGAATGTCGATCGTGTCGTCTGGTAGTCCCGTATGCCCATAGATGCGCGCGACTTCGCCCGAGAGCATTGCGCCCGTCGCGCGATCGACGTTGCGAATGGTCGTCTCGATCGACGCTTTGGCGCCACGATCGAGCGCCGCGCGCGCTTCATGGATCAACTTATTGTCGAGAACCTTATCGATCCCGTGATCCTGCACGCGGCTGTGGCGGATGGCGTCGCCCTCCCCCGCAGGCTTGTGGAACAGCTTGGAGAAGTCGAGACCCTTGGCCTTCCAGTGCTCAAGCGCCTTTTCCTTGTCGAGCATCTGCATCTGCCCGATCATTTCATCCATCCGGCGATAACCCATGGACGCCATCAGCTCGCGCACTTCCTCGGCCACGAAGAAGAAGAAGTTGATGACATGCTCCGGCTGACCGACGAAGCGCTTGCGAAGCACGGGGTCCTGCGTCGCGACGCCGACCGGACAGGTATTGAGATGACACTTGCGCATCATGATGCAGCCGGCGGCGATCAACGGCGCGGTGGCGAAGCCGAACTCATCGGCTCCGAGCAACGCGCCGACGACAACGTCGCGCCCGGTGCGCAACCCGCCATCGACCTGCACGGCGATGCGGGAACGCAAATTATTGAGCACCAGCGTCTGGTGGGTCTCGGCCAAGCCGATCTCCCATGGCGAACCGGCGTGCTTGATCGAAGTGAGCGGCGACGCGCCCGTGCCGCCGTCATAGCCCGAAATGGTCACATGGTCGGCGCGGCCCTTCGAGACGCCGGCGGCGACCGTTCCGACGCCCACTTCCGAGACGAGCTTCACCGACACATTCGCGCGCGGATTGACGTTCTTCAAATCGAAGATGAGCTGCGCCAAATCTTCGATCGAATAGATGTCGTGATGCGGCGGCGGCGAGATCAGGCCGACGCCGGGAGTCGAATGGCGCACCTTGGCGATGACCGCGTCGACCTTGTCGCCGGGCAATTGTCCGCCTTCGCCGGGCTTCGCGCCCTGCGCCATTTTAATCTGAATCATGTCGGAGTTGACGAGATACTCCGCCGTGACGCCGAAGCGTCCCGAGGCGACCTGCTTGATCGCAGACCGTTTGCTATCTCCATTCGGCTCCGGCTTGTAGCGCTCGGCCTGCTCGCCGCCTTCGCCAGTATTCGACTTGCCGCCGATACGGTTCATGGCGATCGCGAGCGTCGTGTGCGCTTCGTACGAAATCGAGCCAAACGACATGGCGCCCGTGGAAAAGCGCTTCACGATGTCCTTCGCGGACTCGACTTCTTCCAACGGGACAGGCTTACGGCCGTCCTCCTCCGCCGATTTCAAGCGAAACAGGCCGCGCAGATTGAGAAGCTTCTCGTCCTGTTCGTTCAGGAATTTCGCGAAAGCGCGGAACTTGTCGCGAGCATTGGCGCGCACGGCGTGCTGCAACAGCGAAACCGAGTGCGGCGTCCAGCTATGCGCTTCGCCTCGAATGCGAAAGGCGTAGTCGCCGCCAATATCGAGCGCGTCGCGATACACCGGCGCATCGCCAAACGCCAACTGGTGACGACGTATGGTCTCTTTCGCGATTTCATCAAGGCCGACGCCCTCGATACGCGTCGTCGTGCCGGTGAAATATTCGTCGATGAAATCTTGCGCCAGTCCCACCGCGTCGAAGATCTGCGCGCCGCAATAGGACTGATAGGTCGAGATGCCCATCTTGGACATGACCTTCAACAGACCCTTGTCGATCGCCTTGATGAAACGCTTGACCGCGACATCGCCGTCGACGTCGGTCGGGAATTCATCAGCCGAAGCGGCAAGAGTTTCGAACGCGAGATAGGGGTTGATCGCCTCGGCGCCGTAGCCCGCAAGACAAGCGAAATGATGCACCTCTCGCGCGTCGCCCGTCTCGACGACAAGGCCGACCGAAGTGCGCAGCCCCTTGCGAATGAGATGATGATGCACGGCGGCCGTCGCGAGCAAGGCCGGAATCGGAATGCGATCCGGGCCAACCATGCGGTCGGACAGAATAATGATGTTGTAGCCGCCGCTCACGGCCTGTTCGGCGCGTTCGCAAAGACGGTCGAGCGCGGTGCGAAGGCCGCCCGCAGCTTTCGTCGCGTCGAAAGTTATGTCGAGCGTCTTGGTGTCGAAGCTGTCCTCGACGTGCCCGATGCAGCGAATTTTTTCGAGATCGTCATTGGTCAGGATCGGCTGACGCACCTCGAGACGCTTCTTCTTCGCCGAGCCGTCGTGATCGAGAATATTGGGGCGCGGACCGATGAAGGAGACGAGGCTCATCACCAGCTCCTCGCGGATCGGATCGATCGGCGGATTGGTCACCTGCGCGAAGTTCTGCTTGAAATAGGTGTAGAGCGGCTTCTGCTTGTCGGAGAGCGCCGAGATGGGCGTGTCCGTGCCCATGGAGCCCACCGCCTCCTGGCCGGTGACGGCCATCGGGAAGAGCAGCAGATCGAGTTCCTCCTGCGTATAGCCGAAGGCCTGCTGGCGATCCAAAAGCGACACGTCGGCGCGCGAGGCGCGCGGTTCGACGGGCTTCAAATCCTCGAGCTGTATTTGCGTGCGCGCCAGCCATTCCTTGTAGGGGTGCGAGCAGGACAGCGATTTCTTGATCTCCTCGTCGGAGACGATCCGCCCCTCTTCAAGATCGACGAGGAGCATCTTGCCGGGCTGCAAACGCCATTTGGAGATGATCTTCTCCTGCGGGATCGGCAGCACGCCCATCTCCGACGCCATCACGACAAGCCCGTCATCCGTGACGAGATAACGCGCCGGACGCAGACCGTTACGATCGAGCGTGGCGCCAATCTGGCGTCCGTCGGTGAAGGCCATGGCGGCGGGACCGTCCCACGGCTCCATCAACGCCGCGTGATGTTCGTAGAACGCTTTGCGATCCTCATCCATCAGCGGATTGCCCGACCAGGCTTCCGGAATGAGCATCATGACGGCGTGCGCCATCGAATAGCCGCCGCGCACGAGAAATTCGAGCGCATTGTCGAAGCAGGCCGTGTCCGATTGCCCTTCATAGGAGATCGGCCAGAGCTTGCTGATGTCATTGCCAAAGAGCGGCGAAGCGACCGACGCCTGCCGCGCCGCCATCCAGTTCAGATTGCCGCGCAGCGTATTGATTTCGCCGTTATGGGCGACGAAGCGATAGGGATGCGCAAGGCGCCAGGACGGAAACGTGTTCGTCGCAAAACGTTGATGCACGAGCGCCAGCGCGCTGACGAAACGCTTGTCCTTGAGGTCCAGAAAATACTCGCCGAGCTGCGAGACGAGCACCATGCCCTTATAGACGATGGTGCGCGACGACATCGACACGGAGTAATGCTCGCGACCGACGGCGCCGAGCGCGTAAATCTCGTTCGATGACGTCTTGCGCGCGAGATAGAGCCGGCGTTCGAAATCATCGTCGTCGCGCACGCTTGGTCCGCGACCAATGAAAATCTGCGCGTGATGCGGCTCCACCGCACGCACCGCGTCGCCGAGATCGCTGGAATCGACAGGCAGTTCGCGCCAGCCGAGCACGATCAAATCCTCGGCGCGCACGGAGCTGTCGACAATGGCGCGCGCCTTCGCGCGCACGTCCTCGTCGCGGGGCAGAAAGAATTGTCCAATCGCATACTGGCCTTGCGCGGGCAGCGTAAAGCCGAGTTTCGCGCATTCCTGCTCGAAGAAGGCGTGCGGAATTTGTACGAGAATGCCGCAGCCGTCGCCAAGTTTGGGGTCCGCGCCAACAGCTCCGCGATGGTCGAGATTGAGCAGGATCTGCAGTCCCATCTCGACGATTTCGTGACTTTTCTGATTATGCAAATTCGCGACGAATCCGACGCCGCAGGAATCATGCTCCTTCGACGGATCGTAGAGCCCCTGCGCTTTCGGCAGAGCGGGGTCCGTGGCGTCGATTGTCGCCATCGCACGCATCCCCTTTTCGCTTCTCGTCGAAATCATTGAACCCGCTCCGAACCAACGTCTTGCATATTCCACGGTCAAACCCTGATACAAGGCAAGACGCGCGCCAAATCGAGCCCACGCAAAGCGACGCTTTCGTCTCCGGCGGCGCAGTCCTCAGGAAAGTCCGCGACAGATGACGAATTTACGGCTTTGTGAAAGCTCCTCGAAGCCAAATGGTCAGCAAGACTGACATATCGGCGGACGATATAGATGCCAGATTTGCTCCCACCGCACAAGCAATCTGCCCGTAAACGCGGCGATCGCGCAAGCGATCCAGACTTGCATCGAACGTCTCGTCCAAACCTCGCCGCAATGTTAGCCAATTCTCCCCCCGCGACAGAGGGATATCCGAGGACAGTGAACCTATGATCAAGCCATCGAAATTCGAGGCGAAGACGCGACTGATGAAAGGCTGCGCCGCCGCAATCCTTGCGGCCGCCGCCTTTATTGCGGCTCCCGACGCGCAGGCGCAATTCTACTTTCGACCCTTCTTCAACGGCTTCAATCGCCCGATCGAGGAGCCGGCGCCCTATGCGTCCCACCAAAGCGTGGTGCGGATTTTGGCGCGCGCCGGATACCGATTGGTCGGACCGCTGGGCAGCCATGGCGACCAGATCCTCGCCATGGGCGTCGACGCCCGGGGCAATTATATGCGCTTCGTCATCGATCCTTACGAGGGTCAGGTCCTGCATTCGAGGCCCGTCGGGCGCGCCCGTTTTGCCCAACCGCGCGATGACGTCGGCCCAGGAGAACCAGCCGACGACGCCGGCGGCGAGCCCGGAGAGCCCCATGTGATCCAAGGCGTCGGAGGCGAGCGGCCGGCCGCAAATTCGCAGCCGCGCAGAAGCGCCGCGCCGCGCAACAATGCGCCGCCTCAGAGTCAAACTGCTGCAAGGCCGACGACGCCTGAGAGCGCACCGCCGCGTCCCGCTGCATCGGAAGCGGCTCCGCACGCGCCGACTCCACAAACCGTCGCTCCTTCGGTTCCGGCAGTTCCGTCTCCCGCCGCGCAGAGCGCTCATCCGCCGGCCTCGGCCGTTCCCGCACAGCGCGCGTCGCGCCAGGAAGGCGGCTCGAAACGCGCTCTAACGCCGCCGCCGGCTACCGCAGCCACTCCAAAGCCGCCGGCTCAAGCCACTGCTCCGGCGGGCGCGCCCTCGGCCCCGGCTGCGCAGCCAGCCCCGGCGGCAAAAGCGGCTGTTCCGGCGTCAGCGAGCGCTCCGCAGCAGCCAGCGGCTTCAGCGCCTTCGGCCACCCTTGCGCCCACTCCGCAGGCGACGGCGCCTGCTGCGCCAGCCTCACAAGCGGCGACCCCTCCAAAGGCGGCTTCGGATCAGGCCGCCGCGCCGACGCCCCAACTGCCCGCGCAGGCGGCTGCGCCCGCATCAGCGCCAACTCACGTCAAAGCCAGCGCGCCGACGACGCAAGCCGCCCCCACGCAGGCGGCTACCCCGGCTGCAGCAAGCGTCGCTCAGCCCGTGACAACCCCGGCGCCTTCCGCCCCAGCGCCCGCACCTCAGGCGAACGCCCCCGCTGCGCCAGCCTCTCAAGCCGCGACGCCTCCAAAGGCGGCGCCGGATCATGCGGCGACGCCGGCGCCACAACCGCCCGCGCAAGCAGCTGCGCCTGCATCAGAATCAACTCACGTCAAAGCCAGCGCGCCGACGACGCCAGCGCCTGCTGCGAGCGCGCCCACGACATCCGAGGCGAAACCGACGACGCCGGCCGCTCCGGCTTCGCCGGAAACCCAGTCGAAGGGCGGTTAAAGCCTGAACACTCATCGATATAAAAGCCCGGCCAGTCCTTTCGGATTGACCGGGCTTTTTTTGCGGCTTGCGCGATCGCGCGCCGTCGCCGTTCTTAGGCGGCTTTGGCGTCCACGACCTTCGGCGCCGCGGGGGCTTGCGCGCCGATCTCGATGCGGCGAGGTTTCTGCGCTTCAGGGATCTCGCGCACGAGATCAACGTGCAGAAGTCCGTTGTCGAGGCTCGCGCCCCTTACGACCACGTGGTCGGCGAGCTGAAAGCGCCGCTCGAAGGCCCGCGCTGCAATTCCCTGATGCAGGAATTCGCCGCTGCTCTGAGCGCTTTGCTCCTTGCCGCCTTTGATCGACAGCGTGTTCTCGCGAGTCTCGATGGTCAGATCGTCTCGACCAAAGCCGGCGAGCGCAAGGGTTACGCGATAGGCGTTCTCGCCGGTTCGCTCGATGTTGTAAGGCGGATAGCCTGGCGAGGCCTCAAGCGCGCCCCCCTGATCAAGCAGGGAGAAAAGACGATCGAAGCCGACGGTCTGACGATAGAGAGGGGAAAGATCGAAGTGACGCATACATATCCTCCAGTTGAAGCGACATGCGGCGCATCGGCTGCGTCTTGCGACCGACCACGCCAAGGTTTGCGCGTCCGTTTTGGCCCGCGCTAAAATCGATGTGGGAATTGACTTTGCGGCGTTCAAGAGGCGCTGAGCGCAGTGACGCTAATGTTGAGACAACTCCGCTTAGGCGAGTTGCAAATAGGCGTCTCCGTTTGGAAAATTGCCCTCTGCGACATCGTGACGTCTTGAGCGTACGCCTCTTCGAGAACAGTCTCGCTCAAGGAATCGTCCGGAGTTTTTATGATCGCGCTCATGTCCCGCTCCAAGGCAGGGATTTTTCTGATCGTCCTGGCGCTCATGGCGCAGATGACGATTGGACGCGCTGCACAGCCGGGTGCGGGCGACGGCTATCGGGACGGTCTTTTGCGCTGAGCAGCAGAGCGGTGATCGCCAAGGCGATCAAGCCGGCGCGCCAATCAAAGCAGCGCAAGAGCATGATTGCTCGGCCTGCCTGCTGCACTCAAAATTCAGCGCATTAAAGCCCGCGTTGATCGTCATTGCAGCGCCGGCTTTCGTCATCGCGCTCGGCGTCAGACCCGACGCCAGCGAAGCGCCGCGAACTGCGATCGCCTCGAGGCGCTGCTCACTACCCGCGCGCACCCCCGATTTTCTCCTAAGGCCCGACAGCCCCGCGCATCTCGCGCGGAAGCAAACGCTTTCCGGAGAAAATCATCATGTTTCGCACAGCCTTGCTGCGCGGCGTTTCCGCCTGCGCTCTTACACTCGCATTTGCCTCCGCTAGCCTAGCGCAAGAGGAGCTTCCACCCATCGATGTCGCGGCGAGACCTCCTACTGAAAGACCGTCACTCGCCGCGCCTCTCAGCGAAGAGATCCTCGATCATGAAGACATCGCCCGCGAGAAACCCGCCGCGGCGGACACGGTGCAATTGCTGCGCGATACGCCCGGCGTCAGCTTTTACGAAGGCGGCGGCGTTTCGCGATTGCCCGCGCTGCATGGGCTAGCCGACGACCGCATCAACATTCTCATCGGCGGCGTCAGCGTCCACCTCCGCCTGCGCCAATCACATGAATCCGCCGCTGTCGTACATCGACCCGAATAATGTCGGCCACATCGAAGTCCTCGCAGGCGTGACGCCTGTGAGCAAAGGCGGCAACTCCATCGCCGGCACGATCATCGTCGAGCCGAAATCGCCGGTCTTCGCAGCGCCAGCGTCGCTTGCGCCCGCTTTTCCGGACGGACGGCTCCCGCATTTCTGGCCCTATCCACTGGGCTTGCGGTTTGGCGCGAACGGCGAGGTTCTTGCGACAGGCTCGGTTTCGAGCTTCTTCCGCAGCACCAATAACGGGATCAGCGTCTCAGGCACGGCGAACGTGGCGACCGAGCATTTCAGCGTGCTCTACAATGGCGCTTGGACGCGCGGGACGGATTATCACATGGGCGATAATGGCTCGAAGGTGCTCTCCACCGGCTTCATTTCGGAGAACCATTCCGCGACCATCGGCTACCAGAACGATGGCCATCTGTTCACTCTGCGCGGCGGTTATCAGAACATCCCCTATCAGGCGTGGCCGAATGTGCGCATGGATATGAGCGGAATTCCCGGCAGAGGGCCCGGCAACCGAAGTTATTCCGTCGATGCAGGATATCTCGGTAATTACGACTGGGGCTATGTCGACGCCAAGGCGTTCTGGCGCCACACCGCGCATATCATGGATTTTCTATGGGACAAGCAGCCGGCCAACATGCCGATGTTCACCGCGGCCACGGACTTCGGATATTCGCTCAAGACGGACATCCTGCTGTCGCCACGCGACACGCTGCGTATCGGCAACGAGTTCCATGGCTACAGGCTCAACGACTGGTGGGAGCCAATTCCGAACGCCAAGAAGGGCATGATGGGTCCTTTCACGCTTTGGAACGTCAACGACGGAACAGCGTGATCGACTCGGCACATTCGCGGAATGGGAGGCGAGATGGACGCCGCAATGGACATCGCTGATCGGCGTGCGCAACGACATCGTGTGGATGGATACAGGCGCTGTCTCTCCTTATGGTTGGGACCAGGTTATCAACCCAAATCCTCCGGTCCCGATAACGAACTCAAGGGATGCGCTTCTGTTCAACGCCGTCGGTCATTCGCGGACGGACGTGAATTTCGACGTGACGGCGCTCGTCCGTTACCAGCCTAACGAAATAAGTTCATACGAAGCCGGTTACTCTCGCAAGACGCGCTCACCTAATCTCTATGAACGTTATGCATGGAATTACGGCTATTCGAGCGACATGATCGGCTGGTTCGGCGACGCCAACGGCTATGTCGGCAACCTTAATCTGACGCCTGAAGTCGCTCATACGTTCAGCGTCACGGCCGCCTGGCGCGATATTGTGGGCGGAAACTGGGAAGCGAAGGTCACGCCGTATTTCACCTATTCGGAAAACTTCATCGACGTGAACAAGGTCGGTCAGTTCACCGAATACAACAATCCAAAGGGAAGATACTACACGATCTTCTATCCCGCAGGCTTCACATTTCCAATCCTGCAATTCGCCAATCACAGGGCGGAGCTTTACGGCTTCGACCTCTCGGGTCGCTTGAAGCTCGCGGAAGCTCAGACGTTCGGCCGCGTCGATCTCTCTACCGTCATCAGCTACGTGTACGGACAGAACCTCGACACCGGCGACGGGCTATATTTCATGATGCCGCTCAACGTGCGTTTCGCGCTGGACCACAGATTGGGAGCTTGGTCGAACACAATCGAATTGCAGCTTGTCGACAGCAAGACCCACGTTGCAGTCATACGCAACGAATTCAAGACGCCAGGCTATGCGTTGATCAATCTGCGTTCGAGCTACGAATGGGACAATCTGCGTTTCGATGTCGGCATCGAGAATGTCACCGACACGCGCTATTTCCCGCCGCTCGGCGGCTTTAATTACGCGGCCTATAAGCCCAACAGTTACGCAAACACAACGCCATTAGCCTATGGCCCGGTTCTCGGCCCGGGTCGTTCTTACATCGCAGGTCTGACAGTTAAATTCTGACGGCTTGCGCACGCGTCCCGCCCGGCGGCGCGCGTCGCCGGGTCGACTCACTCCGATTCGGCAAGGAATGATAAATGACGGCGCCTCGAATTATCTTGATCGCGATTTCGCTCGCCGCTGCACCGCTTTCCAGCGCCGTGGCCGAGATCATCGGCCAGCCGATGAAGCGCGTCGCAACGGAAGATCGGATGAAGGCGTCGCTGCGCCTGGTCGAACTGATCGATGAAAATGGCAAAAGGCTCGATCTCGACGGAGCTTTTCGCCAACGGCAAACCCACGCTTGTGACGCTGTGGGCGCATTGGTGTCCCAATTGCCGCGCCGAAATGGAGGGACTGAAGGGTTTGGCCGGAAAATGCGGGGATAAATGGAATGTGATCTTCGTCTCGTCGCGGGCAAGCGACTACGCCAAGGACCTTTCGACGTTCAAGACCTATCGTCTTCCATGGAAACTCTACAATGTCTCGTCGCAGATGATGTCGGATCGCAAGAAAGACGAAATTCTGCGCGCCTTTCTGGGCGCGGCTCACGATGGCGGCGTCTCGACCCCATTGCACTACCTCCTGACGGCCGAGGGTGTCGTTCAGGCGATCGTCAATGCGCGGATGGACTTCGCTGCTCCAGAACGCGCACGCGCATTTTGCGCTGGATAGGGTCTGTCTCGTGCGATACCTTGCCTGTGAGTTCGCTGCAGGATCGCGCGGCGGCCGATGAAGAGGCTTAAGCGTTGGAACTCGTCTCGACCCCAGACAACCCCATTCCGCCCTGGGCGACGGTTCGCGCCGTCCGCACCAGCGACGGCCGCGAATTGCGGGCCGCGCGCTTTTTGCCTGAAGCGCGGGCGCGCGGCACGATCGCGCTGCTCCAAGGGCGGGCCGAATTCATCGAAAAATATTTCGAGACGATCGGCGAATTGATGGCGCGCGGATTCGCGGTCGTCACAATGGATTGGCGCGGCCAGGGCGGATCCGAGCGAGAGCTCGCCAACCGCCGCAAAGGCCATATCGACGATTTCCAGTTTTACCAGCGCGACCTCGACGCTTTCATTGAACAGCTTATGGAGTCGTGCCCGCAGCCGTGGTTTGCGCTGGGTCATTCCATGGGCGCGGCGATCTTGCTCGAGCAGGCTTATGAGGCGCGCCCGCCGTTTCAACGGCTCGTGCTGACCGCGCCGATGATCGATATTGCGAAGCTTCGCTTCCCGACGGGCGCGCGAATGCTCGCGGACACGCTCGATATGCTGGGGCTCGGCGCGATGTTCATTCCGGGCGGCTCGCCCGCCGCCTTCTTCGAATGCGGATTTCCGGGAAACCCGCTGACGTCCGATCCCCGCCGTTTTGCGCGCAACGCTAGCGTTCTCGCCAAGGAGCCGGAACTCGGGATCGGCGATCCGACGGTCGGCTGGGTCAATTCCGCGTTCCGCCAGATGCAAAGCTTCGTCGCGCCCGAATTTGCACAACGAATCCACACGCCCACGCTGATCATCGGTTGCGGCGACGACAGGATCGTCTCCTTGCGCGCAATCGAAAAATTCGCGCATCGACTGGACGCCGCAAGTCTCGTCACGATCGGATCGTCGCGCCACGAAATCCTGATGGAGCAGGATCTGTTGCGAGATCAGTTCTGGGCCGCCTTCGACGCATTCATTCCCGGAACGGTCGAATTCGAAACCATAGCCCCGAGACGATCGTCAGCCGCCGAGTAGTTTGAGCGCGGCCTCATGAGCGCGCCTGTCGCCCGCCGCGATGATGGCGCCGCCCTGGGCCGCTGGCCCGCCGCTCCAGGTGGTGACGACGCCGCCCGCCCCTTCGACGATGGGGATAAGCGCTACGATATCGAATGTGTTCAGATTGGTCTCGATCACAAGATCGACATGGCCCGCGGCGAGCGCGCAATAGGCGTAGCAATCTCCGCCATAGCGGGGAAGCCGCACTGCGCGTTCCACGCGATGGAAATTATCGCGCAATGACTCGTCAATAAGCAGCGGCGACGTCGTCATGAGCGTCGCGCTCGACAGCGACGGGCATTCGCGAACATTCAGTTTGCGTTTTTCGGAAGCGCCATTTGTATGACCGGCGACATGGAGTCCCGGTCCGCGCCAATAGGCGGCGGCGCCGTCGCCTGAAAAGCGTTCGCGCGTGAAGGGTTGATGCATCAGCCCGTAGCAAGGCGCGCCCCGATGCGACAGGCCGATGAGCGTGCCCCATGTCGGGAGGCCGCAAATAAAGCTCTTGGTGCCGTCGATCGGATCGAGCACCCAGACATATTCGGCGTCCTCGCGCGTCGAGCCGAATTCCTCTCCGATAATGCCGTGACTGGGAAACGTCTCCTCGATCAGCCGGCGCATAGCGGTCTCGGCGGCGCGATCGGCTTCCGTCACAGGATCGAAAACGCCGCATGAGGATTTGTCGTCTGTGGCGATGGTGGTCCGAAAGAAGGGCAAGATCGCCTCGCCCGACACATCGGCGAGCCGCTCAATGAATTTCTCAAAATCAACGGCCGTCATCAAACACTCCAGAGAGAAACACACGTGACGGCGTCGAGGTCTCGCGTCTACTCCGCCGCCTCTCGCTCGTCCCGCTCTCCGGCGATCCGCGCGATCGTGCGGATGACTTCGCTCAAATGTTCGGCGACCTTTTCGAACTCGGCGTTTGGAGCGATGGTCGCCTCGTCCATATAAAGCCCCCGTGCGATCTCTATTTGAACGGCATGCCAGCCGACCGCAGGCTTTCCGTAATATTCGGTGATGTAGCCCCCGGCGTAGGGACGATTTCGCTGCACATTGTATCCGAATTGCAGCAAAGTCTCTTCAATCGCTTCGACAATTTGCAACGCGCAGCTTTGGCCGAAACGATCGCCAATGACGAAATCGACGCGGCGTCGATCCCCGCGCGCGGCGTTGTCCCTGGCCGCATGGGTCGGCATCGAATGGCAATCCACAAGTACGGCGCGCCCAAAGCGGGTTTGCGCACGCTCCATGAGACCTCGGAGCGCATTGTGGTAAGGCTTATAGAGCCGGTCGATACGGCGAAACGCATCCTCGATCGTGAGTTTCGCCCCGTATATCGCTCGCGCATCTGCGACGACGCGCGGAATTGTTCCAAGACCCGCCGCAACTCGCAAAGATCGCGTGTTCACGAATTCAGGCAGCCGATCGTCGAACATGCGCTGATCGAGTTCATACGGCTCGCGATTGAGATCGAGATAGGCGCGCGGAAACCGCGCTCGCAGCAAAGGCGCGCCCAGCGCGCTCGCGGACGAAAAAAGGCGATCGACGTGAGCGTCCTCGGACCGTCGCAGGCTCAGATGATCGAGCTTCGAGATTTCCAGGAAAGTTTTTGGATAAACGCTTCCCGAATGCGGCGACGAGAACACCAGGGGAGAGGTGAGTTGTTCGGGCTCCGCCAGATGGAAGGGCTTGGCGAACTCGATGTCGTAAATCGAGCTTCCTTCCGCGGCAAGCTCAGGCTTCTCGTCCGATCCCATGCGCATCGCCCTCTTGCCGCTCCTGGCGCCGGCCTGTCGGGCCTCGCGATAGGACATTTCCAATAGCTGGATTGGCCGCTCTTGCAAGCAGCCGCTCAAACAAGGATGAAAAACTTGTGCGTTCCTTGTACAGTCATACGAGAGTTAACGCCAATTGCGTCTTCTTTCACCTGATTTTTACGAAGCTGCGGCTTCAATGGCGTGAAACGAAGCGAGGAGCAAAATGACCGAACGGCCTACCGCCAAGATATTGCTTGCCGAAGATGACAATGACATGCGTCGTTTCTTGGTGCGAGCGCTGCAACAGGCGGGCTTTTCCGTGACGTCCTTCGACAATGGCCTCTCGGCCTATGACCAGTTGCGCGTGGAGCCCTTCGAACTGCTCCTGACCGACATCGTCATGCCCGAAATGGACGGAATCGAGCTTGCGAGGCGCGCCACGGAACTCGACCCCGACATCAAGGTGATGTTTATCACGGGCTTTGCCGCGGTGGCGCTCAATCCCGACAATCAGGCGCCGCGACAGGCGAAGATCCTTTCGAAGCCCTTCCATCTGAAAGACCTGGTCAATGAGGTCCAGCGGATGCTCGCGGCCTGACGATCCGCCAATTTAGCCCAAGATTCCCGCGGATCAGTCACACGAAACTTGCTCGCGCGCCTCGACTGCGCTATGAGCGCGACGAAATTCCCGGCAAGAAACGCCAGCTCCCCACGTCCACGGACGGCTTGGGCGCGGCGGAATTGCTCAAAAAGGACTATGCTCGATGAAAAAGGACATTCACCCGAATTATCACAACATCAGGGTTGTGATGACCGACGGGACCGAGTTTTTCACCCGTTCGACATGGGGTAGCGAGGGCGACACGCTCAACCTCGACATCGACCCCAAGACCCATCCGGCCTGGACGGGCGGTTCGCAGCAGCTGCTTGACCGCGGCGGTCGCCTGTCGCGATTCAACTCGCGCTTTGGCGGCATGGCCTTCGCGAAGAAATAAATTTCTCGTCGCTTACGAACGCCCAAGGGCCGCGCAACAGCGCGGCCTTTTTGTTTTCGCGTATGGCTCGCAGCTCGGCGCCTACGAGAAGGCGCTCCGAAGCCGCGCGAGCTGCTCCTCCACAGGGCTGCCGATGGACCGCAGGGGCGCGGGCAAGGGCGCGTGGATGAGTTGATCGAGATGGATGATCCGAGCTTGCAGACGCAGGGACTGAATCGCGAGATCCCGCAATTTTTCCGGCAAGCGCGAGAAAACGTCGGGATGCGACGCGAGATCCTGCGCGGTCAGGCGAACGCGGTGACGATCGCTTGCGGCCTGCGAGCGGCTCATTTCGCCCTGATTGACGGCTCTTTGCAGCAAGAGCCAGGAAGCGATCTGCATCAAACGGGTGGTGAGGCGCATGCTTTCCGCCGCGTAAGCGAGCAATTCCGCGCGAGGAAGCGCTTTCGCCTCGCCCCTGCCCGCGCCGTCGAGATAGCAGGCCGCGTCTTCAACGAGACCCATGCCTTCCCGAAACATCGCTCCAAACGCCTCGGAGGCCGCTAATTTCTCCGCAAAAGACACCGGAGAACTGCCGCCATCCAACGAACCCGTCACACGCGCCATCTTACGCTCACACACTCTTCAGGACGTCGCCCCTACGCCTTCGATACCTAACTTAGCTCAAATTGCTCGGGTTCGCGCCTTTAGCTTTCTGTTAACCTTAATTAAGGCCCGGGCCCGCGAAAATGTGGCGTCCTTCGCTTATGATTGAAAATAATGCTTTTTCACGCAGGTGGACGTCCTGCGTCTTCAACAATCCAAAATTGATTATAAAAAAGGAGCCGCAACCTAGCGGCTCCGAAGGCTTCTTGACAGGGAGGCATCAAGGAGGAGTGGAATGCCCACTCCGAGTCTCGAGCGATTGAGACAGATAAAGCTTGCGCGCAATGTCCTAATTAATGGTTAACGGGCGGAGCCGGCCTCCAAAATCTAATCCTTGCAAAAACCGCCGCAGCTTTCATGTAACTCATTGTCTTCGCCGCAACGAAACGAAAGCGCCGCCATGATCGACCTTCACTACTGGCCGACTCCCAATGGGCATAAAATCACGATTTTCCTCGAAGAAGCGGGCCTCGCCTACCACATCGTCCCGGTCAATATCGGCAAGGGAGAGCAATTCCATCCATCCTTCCTGGCGATTTCGCCGAACAATCGAATGCCGGCGATAATCGACCGCGCGCCATCGGATGGCGGCGCGCCCATAACGGTTTTCGAATCCGGCGCCATTCTTCTCTATCTGGCCGAGAAAACCGGGAAATTATTGCCGGGAGATTTGCGCGAGCGAGTGCGCGTGCTGGAATGGCTGTTCTGGCAAGTTGCTGGGTCTTGGCCCCATGGCCGGGCAAAATCACCATTTCAGAAATTACGCGACCGAGAAAATCCCCTACGCGATCGACCGCTACGTGAACGAGACGAACCGCCTCTATGGCGTGCTCGACCGTCAATTGGCGAAAGACGCCTTCGTCGCTGGCGATTATTCGATCGCGGACATCGCCATTTATCCCTGGGTCGTCCCTTACGAAAATCAGGGTCAGAATCTCGACGATTTTCCCAATATCAAACGCTGGTTCGACCATATCCACAGCCGGCCGGCCGTGAAGCGCGCCTATGCCAAGGCGGCGCCCTATCAGCGCGAAAGGCAGGGCTTCACGGAGGACGAACGCAAGGTTCTCTTCGGCCAGACGGCCGCGTCCGCCGCCGGAAAGGCGTGAAGGCTGCAATTTTGGCGGACAGAACATGCGGCTTGCTCTAACAAGGCGTGGCCGAAGCCAGGAAGAAGGGCCCGCTCATGTCGCTCGCCGCCGATCGCGAATTCATCGCGCAAGAGACCGCCAAATCGCTGATCGAGGTGAAGGCCGTTCTGGTCAATACGGAAAAGCCCTTCATCACGACGGCGGGGTGGGCCTCGCCGGTCTATATCGACATGCGCAAGATCATTTCCTATCCGCGCCTACGCACGCGACTGACCGACTTTCGCCGTCGGCGCCATTGAGCGCGACATTGGCTATGAGTCGCTCGACGTGATTGCGGGCGGCGAGACGGCGGGCATCCCCTTCGCGGCCTGGGTCGCGGAGCGCATGTCGCTGCCGATGCAATATGTGCGCAAAAAACCCAAAGGGTTTGGCCGAAATGCGCGCATCGAAGGCGAATTGCGCGACAATGCCCGCACGCTGCTCGTCGAGGATCTCGCGACGGATGGCGGCTCAAAGAAGGATTTCGTGAAGGCGTTGCGCGACGCCGGACAGCGCTGCGATCACGTCTTCGTGTTTTTCTTTTATGATATTTTCAAGGGTGCGCTCGACGAGCTTGAAGCGCTCGGAATCCGCCTGCACTATCTCACGACGTGGCGCAGCGTTCTGGAAGTCGCGCGCGCCAATCGCTATTTTCCCGAAGATGCGTTGAACGAAGTCGAAAAATACATCGCCGATCCGATCGCCTGGTCGGCGGCCCATGGCGGCCTGAGCCAAGCGAAGGGCTGAAGCCGTTTTGCGCCTCGCCAAATAGTCGCGGAAAAACGATATGGCCCGCATGATCGCAGCAATTGGCGCTACTCGCTGGGATGATCTCGTTGGCCGCGGCTAGCGAACTGCCACCAGGCTTTGCGCGGCTCGCCGATATTGCGCCGGATATTACTCAGGACATGCGCTACGCCGGACCGCGCAATTTCACCGGCCGACCCGTGCCGGGTTATAGAGCCCCGCAGTGCTGGCTACGCGCCGATGCCGCGCGGGCGCTCGCCGAAGCGCAAGCCGACGCACATGCGCATGGCTTCGACCTCGTCGTCTATGATTGCTATCGTCCGCGCCGAGCGGTGGCGGCATTTGTGGACTGGTCGAAGAACGGCGACCAGTCAACCAAGCGAAGCTATTATCCTCGCGTCAAAAAGCAAACGCTCTTCGCGAAGGGCTATATCGCCGAAAAGTCGACGCATACGACGGGGCTGGCCGTCGATCTCGGCGTAAAGGGCTGGGATTTCGGAACGCCATTCGACTTTTTCGACAGGTCCTCGTGGACAAAGGCGCGGGCGCCGGCCAAAGCGCATGAGCGCCGCGAGACGCTTGTCGCGTTGATGAAACGGCACGGTTTCGTAAACTATCCGCGCGAGTGGTGGCATTATACGTTTCAAGGCGCGGAAGGCGCTCCGAGCTACGACGCCGAGATCGAATGACAGAGCGCCCGAGGCGCGT
This sequence comes from uncultured Alphaproteobacteria bacterium, assembly GCA_963811555.1. Classification (GTDB taxonomy): domain Bacteria; phylum Pseudomonadota; class Alphaproteobacteria; order Rhizobiales; family Beijerinckiaceae; genus Methylosinus. The sequence goes on from CAWESG010000026.1 coordinate 157,923, forward strand.
TATTCGCCTCACATGACAAATCGCCCGGATTGATGAATATAGCGCCCTTCATGCGCCCAAATATTCTCGCCCCGCTTTTTGGCCGCGCCAGCGCCCTTCCGGGCGTCGGCCCGAAGACCGCCAAATTATTCGATCGCCTGCTCGCGAAACCGGGCGAGGAGGCGCGCGTCGTCGATCTGCTGTTTCATCTGCCGATCAATGTCATTGATCGTAGAGCCCGCCCCAGGATCGCCGAGGCGCCGCTCGACACGATGGTCGTGCTGAAAGTGCGGGTCGCCGAGCATCGCAAGCCGCAGGGCCGCTATTCCAAGGCGCCGTTCAAAGTGCTCGTCGAGGATGAAACGGGAGATGTCGAACTCGTATTCTTTCTCGCCAATCCCGATTGGATCGAGCGCAGCCTTCCCATCGGCGCCACTCGATGGATTTCAGGAAAGCTCGAGCTCTATGACGGCCGGCGCCAGATGGTGCATCCCGATCGCGTGCTGGACGAAGCCGGCATTGCGAAACTTCCGGCGCTCGAAGCGGTGCACGGGCTGACCGAAGGACTTCAGCAACGCTATGTGCAGCGAGCGATCGAAGGCGCGCTGGCGAAACTTCCCGATCTCCCCGAATGGCATGACGCGTCGATCCTGAAGACGAACGGACTGCCGTCATTCTCCGACAGTCTCGCGCGCGTTCACTATCCGCAGGCGCCCGACGATATCGCGCCGATGAGCAAGCCGCGCCAGCGGCTCGCGCTTGACGAATTGCTGGCGCAACAACTCGCGCTGCGTCTCGTGCGCTCGAAGATGCGCCGTCAGCCCGGTCGCGAGAACAAAGGCGACGGACGTCTCAGCGGCAAGATCGAAGCCGCCCTGCCCTATAGGCTGACTGATGCGCAACGCCGCACGCTCGCAGAAATCCGCTCCGATCTCGCCTCCGACAAACGCATGTTGCGGCTTGTGCAAGGCGATGTGGGTTCGGGCAAGACGATCGTCGCCGCGCTCGCCATGGCGACCGTCGTTGAGGCGGGACGTCAGGCCGCGCTGATGGCGCCGACCGAAATTCTCGCGCGACAGCACTTCGAACGCCTGGCGCCCCTGCTGGAGAACGCCGGAATGCGCGTCGCGCTCTTGACCGGGCGCGCCAAACAATCCGAGCGCGCTGCGCTGCATGAGCGCATTGGCGCGGGCGACGTCGACGTCGTCGTCGGCACGCATGCGCTCGTCTCGACCGATCTCGCCTTTCACGATCTCGGGCTTGCCGTCGTCGACGAGCAACATCGCTTTGGCGTGCAGCAGCGATTGGCGCTCGGCGCCAAGGGTGAGGCCGTCGACGTTCTGGTGATGACCGCGACGCCCATTCCACGCTCGCTGGTGCTCACCTATTTCGGCGATATGGACTCGTCGCTTCTCGATGAAAAGCCGCCCGGCCGCACGCCAGTCGATACGCGCACGCTGCCGCTGTCGCGATTGAACGAGGTTGTGGCGGGCGTGCGCCGCGCGTTGGAAGCCGGCGCGCGCGTCTACTGGATTTGCCCGCTCGTCGAAGAAAACGAGGATCTCGATCTTGCCGCCGCGCAGGATCGATACGACGATTTACAAAGGTTATTTGGCGACGTCGTCGGTCTCGTGCATGGGCGCATGAAGGGCGCCGACAGGGACGCGGCGATGGAGGCGTTCCAGGAGGGACGGACGCGCATCCTCGTCGCAACAACAGTCATCGAAGTCGGCGTTGATGTTCCGGAAGCGACGATCATGGTGATCGAACACGCCGAGCGTTTCGGCCTTGCGCAATTGCATCAGTTACGCGGGCGCGTCGGGCGCGGCGCCGGAAAGTCGTCCTGTCTGCTGCTGTATAAGGGGCCGCTCAGCGAAGCGGCGAAGGCTCGTTTGATGACGCTGCGTCAAACCGAAGACGGGTTTCGTATCGCGGAAGAAGATTTACGCCTGCGCGGCGAGGGCGAAATTCTCGGCACGAAGCAATCGGGAATGCCCGGCTTTCGTCTTGCCGATATCATGCTCCATCAGCGATTGCTTGCGACTGCGCGAGACGACGCCGAACTCATTTTGCGCCGAGACCCGGAGTTGGCTGGCGATCGTGGGCAGGCGCTGCGCGTGTTGCTGTATCTGTTCGAGAGAGACGAGGCGGTGCGGTTGTTAAGGGCGGGGTGAAAGCCGAATGTCGGGCAATACCTCCCCTTGCGGGGAGGTCGGTCGCCGAAGGCGACCGGGTGGGGGTTATGTATGTAGCCCGCACCCCACCCGGCTCGCTTCGCGAGCCACCCTCCCCGTCGAGGGGAGGGAAGCGCCCATCCTGCACGACGCGGGCGTTATACCCTCCTCAAAACCACCACCCTGTTCGTGTTCGTTCCCTTGGCGTTGTTGGCGACGCCCCAGCAATTGCTGGTCTTCGTGAATTGCTGCTCGTTCACCAGCACAAAGAGGCGCTCGAAGGGGAGACCCTCGACTGCGCGCCATACAATGCGCTCCAGCAGAATCTTCCCTCCGCGCACTTCGCCGACTTCAAACGCCACATGTCCGCCCGGCGAAACGACGCGCGCAAATTCAATGAAGCAGGCGCGCACCATCTGCGCCCACGCGTCTTCAGTCCGATGCATCGCAATGTTGACGCGACTTTCGTCGATCCCTGCAAACCAATTGCGCAGCCAATTGTCTCCCGCATATTGCACGACATCGAGAAACGGCGGCGAAGTGACGATGAGGCGCACGGAGCCATCGGCGATATGAGGCGCATTCCACGCCTCGCCGACGCCGAGTTGCGCATGTTGTTGCGGAGGCGGCGCCCCGTCAGCGAGAAGCGCGCGCGATTTCTTCATGATGAGCGCCGCGACGTCTCGAGGCGGCGGCGTCTGCTTTCGGCGCGCATTGATCTTCAATTGCGCCTCGACCGATACAGCCTGATTTGGCGGCAACGAATAGACGGAAAAGAACCCGGGCGAATGGCCGGTCAGACGATTGAGCGCGACCATTCTAATCCAGTCGTCGACGTTATCTGGTTCGCCGTCCGGCGCCGCGCGATCAAGCAAATAACGGCGCAAGGCGCCTATCTGTCGGAGCGTCTCGGGATGATAGAAGGCGAGCAAGTCCTCGCGCTCGATTTCGCCAACGCTCCACGGAAGTTCTCGCAAGCGCTCTCTATCTCAACGAGCGAAGGCGGCGCCAATCGTGGTCGCGTCAGCATGACGCTCAGCGGGTTGATATCGTTTCCCATGGCGCGTCGCGCCTGCAACGCCGCCTGCACCGGCGTCGTGCCGCGTCCCATGAAGGGGTCGTAGACGCCGTCGCCCGGCTGCGTCAGCCGGGCGATGAAGAACTCCGGCAATTGCGGCTTGAAGCAGGCGCGGTAACTCACCTCATGAATGGAATGCGCCCGCCTTTGCCCGGAGGTCCAGAATTCATTGATGAAATAGGGAATATTGTCTTCGACAATCTCGCGCGTCTTCGCGCCAAAGGAGTCGAAAATACGAAGTTCGTCTTCGAACGAAGTTATTGGATCGGTAAGAGCCAGAGACATGATTCGACGCCTGTTTCGCGTCGATCATACACCGGCTTCTCCCCGCGCCCACTGCTCCTTCGTTTGAGCGACGAAATCCCCCAATTGTCGCTCGACAATCGCGGCGCGAAGACCGGCCATCAATTCCTGATAATATGCGACGTTGATTTGCGTGAGCAGCATCATGCCGAGGATTTCGCCGGCTTTCATCAAATGATGCAGATAGGCGCGCGAATAGTCGCGCGCGGCGGCGCAGGACGATTGCGGATCGATGGGAGCCGGATCGTCGGCATGTTTCGCATTGCGTAGATTGACGCGCCCGAAGCGCGTGTAGGCTAGTCCGTGACGGCCTGCGCGCGTCGGCATCACGCAATCGAACATGTCGATCCCGCGCGAAACTGCCTCGACAATATCATCCGGCGTTCCAACGCCCATCAGATAACGGGGCTTGTTGTTCCGGCAGAAGCGGCATAACGGTTTCCAGCATATCAAGCATGACGTGCTGCGGCTCGCCGACCGCAAGGCCGCCAACCGCCAGGCCATCGAAATCCATGGACGCCAGCGCCTTCGCGCTCTCGATCCGCAAAGGCTTGGAAGCGCCGCCCTGAACGATTCCGAACACCGCCCTGCCCGCCTGATCGCCGAACGCCTTGCGCGATCGCTCGGCCCAACGCAAGGAAAGCCGCATCGCGCGTTCCGCCTCAGCGTCGGAGCATGGCAGCCGCACGCATTCGTCGAACTGCATCTGGATATCGGAGCCGAGCAGCCGCTGAATTTCCATCGAACGTTCAGGCGTCAGCACATGACGGGAACCATCGATATGCGATTGGAACGTCACCCCATTTTCATCGAGCTTGCGCAGTTTCGAAAGCGACATCACTTGAAAGCCGCCTGAATCCGTGAGGATCGGATAAGGCCAATTCATGAAGCGATGCAGTCCGCCAAGCTCAGCGATCCGCTCGGCGCCCGGACGCAGCATCAAGTGATAGACGTTTCCCAGCACGACGTCGGCGCCTGCAGCATGAACGTCCTGCGGAAACATGGCTTTGACCGTCGCCGCCGTGCCGACCGGCATGAACGCCGGCGTGCGGATCGTTCCGCGCGGCGTCGAAATCTCTCCCTTGCGCGCAGCGCCGTCCTTCGCCTCAACCTTGAAACCGACGGCTTGCGTCATATCGCGCCGTCCTTCGCGCCAAGCACGGCGACTTTGACGATGCGATATTCGCCGCAGTCCTCATTGTTCCAATGCACGGTGAAACGTTCGCCGACTTTGATCGCAATATCGCGCAAATTGGTTTTTTGCGGTGGCCGTTTCCCTTCTTGGCCATCGCCGAAGCGCAACGTTCCGTCGCCACGCAACACGAAGGGACGACATGTCTCGCCGTCGAGATCGAAGGCGCCGAAAATATCCCAATGACCGATCAGTTTGCCGCTTTCCGCGTCGAGGCGGAGATCGACGGTGAGCGGCGCCTCCGTCGGATCGTCGCGCCAAAGCGCCAGAACGCGGACCTCGCGGGACATCGTCATCTCCGGCTCATGAACGAAACAACAGGCAGGCGTCGCCATAGGAATAGAAACGATAGCCGCTTCTTATCGCATGGGCGTAGGCGTCTTTCATCCGTTCTAATCCTGAGAAAGCCGAAACGAGCATGAACAGCGTCGAGCGCGGCAAATGGAAATTGGTCAGCAATATATCGACGGCGCGGAAGCGATAGCCGGGCGTGATGAATATATTCGTCCTGTCCGCAAAGGACGCGATGCGCCCGTCTTCGTTCGCAGCGCTTTCAAGACAGCGCAACGCTGTCGTTCCAACGCAGACGATGCGGCCGCCCCGCGCGCGCGTCTCATTGAGCGCGATAGCCGTTTCGGCCGAAACGGCGCCTCGCTCAAAATGCATCTCATGGAGGTCAGTGTCCTCGGCCTTCACGGGTAAGAAAGTGCCCGCGCCGACATGCAGCGTGACGCGATGCAAAGTCACGCCCTTCGCCTCTAAAGCTGTGAGAAGCTCCGGCGAAAAATGCAACCCCGCCGTTGGCGCCGCGACGGCGCCGGCCTCCGCCGCAAATAATGTCTGGTAATCCGTTTCATCGCGCGCATCCGCCCCACGCCTGCTCGCAATATAAGGCGGCAAGGGCATGACGCCCAAGGCTTCGATGGCGTCGTCCAACGCGGGGCCTGAAAGATCGAAGGCGAAAACAATCTCGCCGTTCTCACCCTTCTCTTTGACGCGCGCGTCGAGCGACGCGAGAAGACATGCGCTCTCCGAAGAGGCGCCGAAACGCACATATTCGTCAATGGCTAGCTTCTTGGCCGGCCGCACAAGCGCGCGCCATTCGCTCAACGACAAGCGCTCGATCAACGTCGCATCTATCCGCGCTTGCGCCTCGCCGCGTGTGCGGTAGCCGGTAAGGCGCGCGTGAATGACTCGCGTGTCGTTGACGACAACGGCGTCTCCGGCTCGCAGATAGGAGGGAAGATCGCGTACGCCTGCGTCCTCGAAGGGAGCATCGCCCGCCGGAACAACCAACATGCGCGCGCTGTCCCGAGGGCTCACCGGCCGTAACGCGATCCTCTCTTGCGGAAGATCGAAATCAAAGAGATCGACGCGCATCTATTATCTCAAGCCGCGCGTTTTCGGGGCCATGCCCGCCGTGGATGGCCGGGTCAAGCCCGGCCATGACGACGCCAATGATCTGGAAACACTCAGCTCAGCGTCGCCTTTATGATCTTGTCCGGGTCCTTTACGGGCTCGCCGCGCTTGATCTTGTCGACATTCTCCATTCCGGACTCGACCTTGCCCCATACGGTATATTGCCGATCGAGAAAGCCGGCGTCGCCGAAGCAGATGAAAAATTGTGAGTTGGCGGTGTCTGGATGCGAGGCGCGCGCCATCGAGACTGTGCCGCGCACATGCGGCTCACTGTTAAATTCCTGTTTCAGATTGGGATATTTCGAGCCGCCCGTGCCCGTGCCATTAGGGCATCCGGTCTGCGCCATGAAGCCCTCGATCACGCGGTGAAAGACGATCCCGTCGTAAAAGCCTTCCGATACGAGCTTCTTGATATGCGCGACATGATTGGGCGCAAGATCCGGACGCATCTTTATGACGACCGGTCCCTGGGTCGTCTCGAGCGTTAATGTGTTGCCTGCTTCGGTCATATTCCCTCCCGTTTGGTGTGCGCGTGGCGTCTTACCGGGTCGTCATGGCCGGGCTTGTCCCGACCATCCACGCCAAGAGATTGCACGACGCCCCGTGGATGCCCGCGACAAGCGCGGGCATGACGGCAAATGAATCAGCGACTCAGCTCTCGTCACCGGCGACGCGCAGCTTGATGATCTTATCGGGGTCGCTCGGCGGCTCGCCGCGCTTGATCTTGTCGATGAACTCCATCCCCGAAACGACTTCGCCGATCACCGTATATTGCTCCTCAAGATAGCGCGCCGGAGCGAAGCAGATGAAAAATTGCGAATTGGCCGAGTCGTTGCTCTGCCCGCGCGCCATGCCGACAGTGCCGCGCAGGAATTTTTCTTTCGAGAATTCGGCCGGAATATTCGGAAGATCGGATTTGCCTGTGCCGGTCCCGGTGGGGTCGCCCGTCTGCGCCATGAAGCCGTCGATGACGCGATGGAACACCACGCCATCGTAAAAATGACGCTTCGCGAGCGTCTCGATCTGCTTGACATGCTTGGGCGCGAGATCGGGCCGCAGCTTGATGACTGTGCGGCCGTATTTTGTGTCGAGATAGAGCAGGTTTTCATCGGCGGCGCGAACGAAAGAAGCGGAGCCAAGCGTAGCGACGGCTGTCGCGCCTACGATGACACTTCGGCGATCGATTTTCATAGGTCCTCCCTTGGTTATTATTATTTCATACGCGACGCGCAAGCGCCCGATAAAGCGCGCTTGCGGAGTCCGCGGGCGCGAAGGCTGAGACATCGCCGCCGAGCTGGGCGATCTGGCGCACGAAGGTCGCGCTTACGTGCCTCAAGCCGGGCGAAGCCGGCACAAAAACCGTATGCACGTCGGGCGCGAGGACGGAATTCATCCCTGCCATCCGCATTTCATAGTCGAAATCGGTCGCATCGCGCAAACCGCGCAAAATCGCGCTCGCCCCACGAGCGCGCGCCGCTTCAACCGCAAGACCGGCGAAACTTATGACGTCGAAATGACAGGGACGCGCGGGGCGTATCTCCGCGCAGGCGTCTCGGACAAGTTTCGAACGCTCGTCGAATGTGAGGATCGGGGATTTCCCATGATGAACGCCGATCGCGACGACAATCTGGTCGAACATCGCGGCCGCCTGACGGATCACGTCGAGATGGCCGTTCGTCAACGGATCGAAAGACCCGGGATAAAGCGCTGTTCGAGGGGCGGCAGAGGTCATGAGAGGGGTATAGGCATTTTAGCGAAGCCTGTGAAGAAGCCTTGCCGCGCCGCCCGCCAGCTCCAAGTTCAAGTTCTGACGCAAGGACCGGTCGGAGGGCGGCATGAGGTGGAATTTCAACAAGCTCGCGGCGACGCTCGTCGTCGCAATGGCGTTCAGCGCCCAGGGACTTGGCAATCTTCGCGCGGCGGAGCCGATTACCGAGGAGGAAGCCCATCGAATAGGGGTCGAAGCCTATCTCTACTTCTACCCGCTTGTGACCATGGACGTGACGCGCAAAGTCATGACCAATGTCGAGGCCGGAAAGAAACCCGGCGCCGGACCGATGAACGCATTTTCTCACATGCGGACATATCCGGCCGCCGATATGCGCGCCATCGTGCGTCCAAACTTCGACACGCTCTACTCCGTCGCTTGGCTCGATTTGACCAAAGAGCCGGTGATCCTTTCCGCGCCCGACACGCACGGGCGATACTACCTTCTACCGCTGCTCGACATGTGGACCGATGTTTTCGCTGTTCCCGGTAAGCGCACCACAGGGACAGCGGCCGTAAATTTTGTTGTCTCGCCGCCGCACTGGAAGGGTCGCCTGCCTTCCGGCATGGAAAAGATAGAGGCGCCGACGCCTTTCGTTTGGATTCTTGGCCGCACGCAAACCAACGGGCCAAGCGATTACGACGCCGTGCATGAGGTGCAGGATGGCTACAAGATCACGCCCCTATCGCGCTGGGGCAAGCGCGCCACGGCGCCTGCCGCCAAGATCGATCCGAGCGTCGATACGACGACCCCGCCCCTTGAGCAGGTCAATAGACTGCCCCCTGCAAAATTTTTTGCTTACGCCGCCGAGCTCATGAAAACCAATCCGTCGCATGTGACGGACTGGTCGCAGATCGCGCGTTTGAGACGGATCGGTATCGAGCAAGGCAAAAGCTTCGACTTCGAAAAAGCCGATCCTGTCGATCCAGCGCGCGCTCGAAAAGGCGGTCACGGAGGGTCTTGCAGCGATGAAGGCGAAGGCGCCGACGTTGGCGCGCGTCGTCAATGGCTGGCAGATGAACACCAACACGATGGGCGTCTATGGAGACTATTATTTGAAACGCGCGATCGTCGCCATGGTGGGTCTGGGGGCGAACCAGCCGGAAGACGCGATATATCCGCTCAATCTCGCCGACAGCGACGGCCAGCCGCTTGATGGCGCGAACCGCTATTTGCTCCACTTCGACAAGGACCAACTACCGCCGGCCGAGGCCTTCTGGTCCGTAACGCTTTACGACGCGGAAGGCTTTCAGGTCGCTAATCCTCTGAACCGTTTCGCGCTCGGCGATCGGGACAAGCTGACGTACGGCGCAGACGGTTCGCTTGATCTCTACGTTCAAAGCACCGATCCCGGCGGCGAGAAGTCGTCGAACTGGCTGCCTTCACCCGCAAGCGACGAGATCAATCTCACGATGCGCCTTTATGCGCCAAAACCACAGGCTCTCGACGGTCGCTGGGCGCCGCCGGCGGTGAGGCGGGAGAAGTGAAAGAGCGGCGAGGTTGTCTTCATGGTGAAGCAAAGCGCCGGAATCCTGCTTTTCCGTAAATTCGATGACGAAGCGCAATTTCTATTGGCGCATCCCGGCGGCCCCTTTTGGGCGAAGAAAGATGCGGGAGCGTGGTCGATCCCAAAGGGATTGTGTGACGAATGCGAGGATGCGCTCGCCGCCGCCAAGCGTGAGTTGAAAGAAGAAACCGGCATTGTCGCCACAGGCGGTTTCCTGGAATTGGGAACCTTCAAACAGCCGGGCGGAAAGACGATCCTTGCGTGGGCAACTGAAATGGATTTCGACCCCGCCAATTTGCGCAGCAATATGTTTCGATGGAATGGCCGCCGAAATCAGGAAGGAAAACGGAGTTCCCCGAGGTCGATCGCGCCGCGTGGTTCTCGTTTGAAGAAGCGTTGAAGAAAATCACAAAAGGGCAAGTTCCGATCGTAATGGCGCTCGCCAACAGACTGGGCGTTCGGCTTCCTGATGCCGGGTGAAGAAACAGCGCCCCTATGTTCGACCGAGACAACGCGCGCGTCATTGAGCGAACTTCAAGATTATAGGGTCTTTCCTATCAACCGTCATTGACTCTTTTGATAATGTATTTAAACGGGAAAATCTCTTGTTATACTAATGCGAAGACTATTTAAAGGGGGGTTATGAAATATCTGATAAACGCATGCGCGCATTCTTTGGTGTCCAGGCATATCCATCGACGGCGTAATACGAGCGCGAGAGCAAAGGCGGCAGAAAAGTGACGCGTTGCATGTCCGTCATCGCAAGAGACTTCGTCAATACGCAGATGGGTTGTCACGACCATGAAAACGTTCGTATCATGCACGATAAACGGACCAATCGCGCGAGAAAAAAGCGAATGTGGTAGGCCAGAACGATGAATCGTAGTAATGCGTTTATGAATTTCCCGATCATCTTGAACGGTGACCGCAAATGGACGCAGCGTTGAGCAGCCTTGCGTTATCCTCGGAAGGTTATGGCAGCGATTGCGCAATGAAGACGCGTAACGTGCGACGCTATCGCGGCAGATCCGATTGGCGTACCAACGGTGATGGCGAGCCCAGTATTCGGCTGCGACCGATTGGTCTCGCTTGGCCGCCAGCGATCCCTACAAAGTGCTAGCGAATGTCGAAGTCATTGGCGCCAATATTTATCCGTTTTGGGGCAATTCTCCCGAAAAAATAGACGGACAAAGCGTAGCGAATAATATTCAAGCTACGGTCGATAACTTAAAGAGAAAATTACTTAAACAGGTTATTGTAACGGAGGAAGGTTGGCCGAGCTGCGGCGACAACCCCAACACTCAAGACAAAAACATTGCCGCTGAGATTGATTATTTTAAAACGTGGAACACCCGCCCACATGATTTCGATAGTTATTATTTTGCGGCCTACGACAATAATTCCTCACGCAGCTGTCCCAACGACGACGCCAACAACCATTTTGGCTTGTGCCTGGCGTCCGGCGACACCAAGGACGCCAGTTTGATCAAGTGCCGATAGTTAGCTGCCGATGAAGGCTCACGCGCTGGCTGGGAGCGGGGTTCATATCTTTATCTCAGAATCTTCCCCATTCCCGGCCTCGTCGCCCTCGCCCACATCTCCAATATGCTCGACCGAGACCACTCTCTCGCCTTCGCCTGTATTGAACACGATCACGCCTTGGGTTCCACGTCCGGCGATGCGAATGCCCTCCACCGGACAACGGATCAGCTGACCACCGTTTGTCACCAGCATGATCTCATCGCCATGCTCCGCGGGAAATGAAGCAACGAGTTTGCCGTTGCGCGCGTTCACAGCCATCGCCACGATGCCTTTACCGCCGCGTCCCGTGATGCGGTATTCGTAAGATGACGTTCGCTTGCCATAGCCGTTTTCGGAAACGGTCAGGATAATTTGTTCGGCGTCTTTCATCTCCGCGACGCGCGCCTCGGAAAGCTCCACGGCGGTCGCCGCCTCTTCGGTCTCAACGACGCTGGGCTCTTCCGCGTTTTCGCCATTCAACCCGCGCCGCGCTGCGCTGGCGCGCTTGAGATAAGCAGCGCGCTCGTCGCCCGTCGCCTCGAAATGTTTGAGGATCGAGAGCGAAATGACCCGGTCGTCGTCGCTGAGACTAACGCCACGCACGCCCATTGACGTGCGGCCCTGGAACACGCGCACCTCTGGCACGGCGAAACGGATGCATTGGCCGTCGCTCGTCGTCAAAAGGACGTCGTCGTGTTCGGTGGCGGTGGCGACGTCCACGATCGCCTCGCCTTCGTCGAGCTTCATTGCAATGATGCCGGAGCGGCGCACATCCGAGAAATCCGAAAGCTTGTTGCGCCTCACCGAACCGCTTGTCGTAGCGAAAATCGCATCGAGCGTCTCCCAACTCGACTCATCCTCGGGCAGCGGCATGATGGTCGTTATGCGCTCATTCTGCTCAAGCGGCAGCATGTTCACGAGCGCCTTGCCGCGCGCCTGCGGAGCCGCCAGCGGCAGACGCCACACTTTTTCTTTATACGCTCGACCGAGCGACGAGAAAAACAGCACGGGCGTATGCGTATTGGCGACAAAGAGTCGATGGACGAAATCCTCTTCCTTCGTCTGCATTCCCGAGCGGCCCTTACCGCCGCGGCGCTGCGCGCGATAGGTCGAGAGCGGAACGCGTTTGATGTAACCCGCATGCGAGACCGTCACGACCATATCCTCGCGCGCGATCAGGTCTTCGTCCTCGACCTCTCCGTCGGCTTCGATAATCTGCGTGCGGCGCGGCGTGGCGAATTGCTCTTTCACCGCTGCGAGTTCGTCTTTAATGATCCCGAACAGACGCTCCCGCGAGCGCAGAATATCGAGATATTCCGCGATTTCTGCGGCGAGCTTGTTCAACGCTTCCGAGATTTCCTCGCGGCCAAGCGCCGTCAGGCGTTGCAACCGCAATTCGAGGATTGCGCGCGCCTGCGCCTCGGAAAGGCGGCAGGTTCCGTCTTCGCCGAGCACATGACGCGGGTCCGCGATCAGCGCTACGAGCGGCGCCATGTCCTTTGCGGGCCAGGAGCGCGCCATCAATGCTTCGCGCGCGGCGGCGGCGTCCGGCGACGTGCGGATGAGCCGGATCACCTCGTCGATATTCGCGACGGCGATGGCGAGGCCAACTTGAAGATGCGCGCTGTCCCTCGCCTTGGTGAGGCGAAATTTCGTTCGTCTCGTAACGACGACTTCGCGAAAATCGATGAAGGCGCGCAGAACGTCGTGAAGCGTCAGAAGCTCGGGACGACCCCCGTTCAACGCGATCATATTGACCGGGAAGCTCGATTGCAGAGCCGTGTGGCGCCAGAGCTGGTTCAGCACGACATCGGAGACGGCCTCACGCCTCAATTCAATGACGATGCGCATGCCGTCGCGATCCGACTCGTCGCGCAGATCGCTGATGCCTTCGACTTTCTTCTCGCGGACAAGGTCTGCAATGCGTTCGACGAGCGCCGCTTTATTGACCTGATACGGTATCTCGGTGATGATGATCGCTTCGCGATCCTTGCGAAACGTCTCAATCTCCGCCTTCGCGCGCATGATGATCGAGCCGCGCCCCGTCGCATAGGCGCTGCGAATGCCGCCACGGCCCAGGATCGTCGCAGCGGTCGGGAAGTCGGGACCCGGCACGATCTCCATCAGTTCCGCGACGCTCATATCGGGCTTGTCGATCATTGCGACCGCCGCATCGAGCACTTCGCCGAGATTATGCGGCGGAATATTCGTCGCCATGCCGACCGCAATGCCGCCGGCGCCGTTCACCAGAAGATTGGGAAACCGCGCAGGCAGGACGGAGGGCTCACTGAACTCGCCGGAGTAGTTCAGGGTGAAATCGACCGTGCCCTCTTCGAGGTCTTCGAGCAGGGTGAGAGCGGCGCGATCGATCCGGCATTCCGTGTAGCGGTCAGCCGCCGGAGGATCGTTGTCGACCGAACCGAAATTGCCTTGCCCATCGATCAACGGCAAGCGCATCGAGAAGGGCTGCGCCATGCGGACGAGCGCGTCGTAAATCGCAAGATTGCCGTGCGGATGGTATTTACCCATCGTATCGCCGACGACGCGAGCGGATTTCTTATAGGGCTTGTCCGGCGTGAAGCCGTTCTCGTACATCGTGTACAAGATTCGCCGATGCACCGGCTTCAATCCGTCGCGCACGTCCGGAAGAGCGCGGCTCACGATCACGCTCATCGCGTAATCGAGATAAGACCGCTTCATTTCGTCGGCGATGGAAACCGGGCGAATGTCGGAACCGGGCGTCGCCGGTCCCTCTTTGTCTTCGTCGTTGTCGGCCAAAGTCGCGCTTTTTCCGGGAGGGCGAGAATTCGTCCTTCCCTATAGGCGATTCTGTGGCGCGGCGCCAGCAAAAGCGGCCAAAATCTGCGCGATAAAATAGCTTATTTTCAATATGTTATATTGAGACGACGGACGATGAGGGGGAAACTCGGCTTTTCTCGTCAGCTGCGCTTTTCGCGCGTCGCCCTTGCCGGCTTTTTCGTCTGCGCGCGGCGAGCGGCGGCGAGCGCCAGATCAGCCCATTTGCGGAGTTCGTCATTGTCTTCGAGCGCGTCGTCGACGAGCTTCCAATAGGACACTGTGATCAATTTTTTCGATGTTCGATAAGTGAAGGGACGCGATCCGGCGGCCTCAAACAGAGGCTGCGTCACAGGGTCGGTCTTCAGAAAAATTTCACCGTCCTGCTCGATCGCAATGTGAAGACCATCTACGAAAACGCCGTGGCCGCCAAACATTCGCTTGACCGCGACCGGACCAAAAGGGGCAAAAACATCCTCGATCCGCTCGCGATCCATGGTTCTCTATTCGTCACGCGCTCGCGCGACGCAATGGCTCGCGCAGGCGCAGGGCCTCTGCGTCCGCCGCGCCGGGCTCGATCAATTCGTGCTCTTCGCTCGATACCGGCGGCGCTTCGCTTTTCATGCTTTCGTCTCGCGCCATCACCGGCTCCATTACAGGGTCCGGCGCCCCACCTTGCAGGACCGCGCGCTCAGACGGCGCGCTTCGAGCAAGACGGCTGGGGTTCAATTGAACATGCGTCGGCTCCGGGGCCTTCTTGCGCATAAGCGCAGCGAGCTTCGCGAGCGCCGATGCGGGCTGTTCTCCCTCTGGCATCTGCGCTCCTATCGGCGCGGCGGCGACAGCCGGCGCTGCAACGAGCGTTTCGGGTTTCGCCTTGGGCTTGCCGCGCATTTCGACAAGTTTTGCGCCGAGCGACGCTACAAGACTTTGCGGCGCTTTCTTCGCGACAGTCGGGGTGGCGCTGCGCGCATCGGTCTTCGCCTTAACGCTCACGGGCGCGCGTTTGTCTATCAGACGACGCGCTATCAGGACAATCGCAGCAAATCCCGCCACAAGCAAAGCGCCGTATTCGATCGTACGATCGCCGCCCGCCGATGGCGGGGTCTGCGCAACGGGGGCCGGTGCGCTCGCAGCCGGTTTCGCAGCGAAAGAACCCGTCGCAAGCGCGACCAGTCCGTATCGCGAGATCGGGTCCTTCGCGAGATCCACATCGGCATATCCCTTGCCTGGATCATAGACGATCGATCCTGCGATCTTGGAGGCCTCGTCCTTTAGCTTCGCATATCCCTCGCCGCTTGTGGCGACGATGACCTTGAAGGCGCCCGAGCGACCCAATGCATAAGAGGTGCAGTTCACGATGCCGTTTTTCGGATCGCTGACCGGCTCTGCGCTTGCGCCGACGCATGACACCAGGCGGTGCATTTCATCGTAGCGCGGAGCGTCAACCCAGCCCGTGACGACAAGCGGCTTGGCGCCGGCGCGCACGCGGGCCTCATTGTCGGCGGCCACTCCCACCTTATAGGCGTCGAGCAGCTTGGTCGCATCGAGGTTCGAAGCTTCGTTGTCTTTGATATAACCATCATCGAGAAGATCGACGAAGGCGAGCCATTCCGATCCGGTCGCTTCACCGAGCACGACGCCGACCGTCGAGTCGTCCCATTGATGGCCGGCTCCCTCCACGAGTTCCCGCGCCTTGTCCTTCGGCAGGAAAACTCTTTCGGCTGGCAGCGAATAGACCGCGCGATCTGCGAGGCGCACGTCCGCCGGTCCTTTAACGCCGCTTTGGATGATCGCAGCGATGCGCGCGGCGTCGAGAGCGGCGGGACGCTTGGGCTGAGAGTCTGCGGCGGCCGTCGTCGCGACGGGCGCGGCGGGAGCTGGAGCCGCTGTGGGGACATCATTCGCTTGGGCGACCGGCGCAGGGTTCGCCGCTACAGGGTTTTCCTGCGGAGCGGCCGGGGCCACGACGGGAGCTTCAACAGATTGAACCGGCGTAGCTGACTGCGGCTTTGCGACTTCTACGGCTTGAGGCGCCGCTGCAATGTTCTCGGCCGGCGTTGCAGGAGCAATGGCGTTCGCAGGCGCGGGCGTCGTTAGAGCCTCTGTCGCTGTGGCCGCTTTCGTTTCGGCAACGGGCGCGACCGACTTTATGTCGGCGGGCGCGGCGCTCTCTCTCGCTTCAACAGGCGCAGCGGCAGGCTGAGGGATGATCTGGGGAGACGGAGGAGCCGCGACGACTTCGGCGGGAGCGTCCGCACTTTTTGCCGGCTCCAAGGCCTTGGCTTGCGACGCGGCCTGCGACGGCTTCGCGGGCTTTGTCGCCGCATTCTTCTTATAGGGCTTCAGCGGCGGCAGCTCCGTGATGACGTCGCCGTAATTGTGATGCGACAAAGGCGCGATCTGTTCGATAGCGTCTTCACTGGAGGCTTTTCGCTCCTCCTTTGCCTGCGAGACAGAAACGCCAAGCGTCGCGCTTATGAACAGCATGCAGCCGGCATGCGCGACGATGCGAGCAAGACGCGTAGGGGAAAGCGACATTCAACTGCTCCACGAAATAACAGTATCTTGGCAGTTTGAACGTTGGATGCTGAAGAAACGCTAATCGTATCTGCTAGCGGCGGCTCGATGATTCTTTAGGGTTAAAATCTCGTCAATGCGTTCAACTCGTGAACGAAGTGTAATGAAAGCGACTCCTATCGTTCACTGCCCATTCAAGTGAGCCCTGGATAATTCGTGACTGCGAATGATGCATGGTTGAGGAGAATGCGCATGAAAACACCGATTAAACTTGTCTTGGCTGCAACTGCATTTGCTGGAACGAGTCTCGTCGCAATAGAAGCTGCTTCGGCGATGCCGGTCGCTCCAATGCAAAACGAGTTGTCCCCGCTCTTGCAGGATGTCGGCTGGCGCTGCGGTCCGGGTTGGCATGTCAATCCGTGGGGACGGTGCGTTCCAAACCGCCGCTGGGGCTATGGCCCGCGTTGGGGCTATGGTCCGCGCTGGGGTTGGCGCCGTTGGTGAACGACCGCCGCCTCTGAAAATCGCGCCCGCCGGCGAATAGCTCGACGGGCGCAGCTCTATATTAATTTAAGCTTGCAGGATCGGCTTGTGTGAGCTCCACGCTCTCGCCGCAACCGCAGGCCGACGTCTGATTTGGATTTTCAAACACGAATGTCGAAGCGAACTTCGTCGTCTGCACATCCATTCGAGCTCCAAGCAGGAACAGCACCGCCTTGGCGTCGACGATGACGCGGGCGCCGTTCTGCTCGATGAGCTCATCACCCGGAAGCGGTTCGCCAAGCTCCATCTTATAGGACATGCCGGCGCAGCCGCCTTTCTCCACGGAGATGCGGAGTCCCGCCTTCGGATTGGCCGAGCCTTCCAGAAGCCCCCGCACGCGCTCGACGGCCGCGTCGGTCAGGCTCATCACATTCAATTTCGGGCGAACGCCCATAGCTTTCTCCTGCGGTGCGCCTGCGCTGCTTCTCCAGGCCAAGATAGTCATTCGAACTCGTCGCGGCGAGAGCGCCACGCGCGTCTTCTCAATAATTTCTCCAGAGGCCAGGGGTCGCAATCTCGCCGAGATTATTGTCGGGATCGCGAAAATAAAGGCTTACGCCCCCAGCCGGCCAATTCATCCGGGCTTCGATCGCAACGCCGGCTTCTGTCAGCCGATCCTCCCACGCCGAAAGGTGCTCCCTTGCTATCGCAAAGGCGAAATGCAGATGTCCCTGCCCGTCGTGTGGCGGGATTTCCCCGCCCGGCAATTTGACCGCTTCCTCGGTCGTCCCACGCGCGAACAGCAACAATACGCTACCGGGCCCGCAATCCAGAGCGCATAGTCGACTGTCCTCCATGAGGGGCGTCAACCCGAACGTCTCCTCGTAAAAGCGCCTGGCGCGCGGCAAATCGTCGACGTAAAGCGCCGTTTCCAGAACCCCCTTCAAGGGCGGCGCCGAGGCGGTCATCTCTCTCTCCCACATCACCACATGTCGAGCGTGATGCGCGCCTCGTCCGACATGCGGCTGCGATCCCAAGGCGGATCGAACACCATATTCACCTTCACATCCGATACGCCCGGAACGGCGCTCACCGCATTCTGCACCCACACTGGCATTTCGCCCGCGACAGGGCAGCCGGGAGCGGTCAAAGTCATGTCGATCGACACCGCGCCGTCATCGGCGATATCCACGCGATAGATCAGCCCAAGCTCGTAGATGTCCGCCGGAATTTCCGGATCGTAGACTGTCTTCAACGCCTTGACGATGTCGCTCGTCAGTCGATCCGCCTCCTCGGCGTTGCGGCCGGGGATGATCGAAAACTCGGTCGTCGGCGCCTCGGTTCCGATCTCCGTTCCTTCGTCCAACTTGGTCACGCCGCTTCTCCTTACAAAAACAGGGATCGCGCCTTGAGCAAGGCCTCCGCAAGGGCGTCGATTTCGCTACGCGTATTGTAAAGCGCAAAAGACGCGCGGCAGGTCGCTGTCAGGCCGAATTGAGCAAGCAGCGGCATCGCGCAATGCGTCCCCGCGCGAACCGCCACGCCCGAATGATCGATGATCGTCGCAATATCATGAGCATGGGCGCCGGCGATGTCGAACGCGAGGATCGGCCCCTTGTTCGGCGCCTGGCCATAAATGCGCAGATCCGGAATCGCCGACAGCCGCTCATGCGCATAGCGCGTGAGATCGGCCTCATGGGCGCGGATCGCGGCGCGGCCGATGCTCTCCATATATTCGAGAGCCGCGCCGAGACCCACAGCCTGCACGATCGGCGGCGTGCCGGCCTCGAAGCGATGCGGAGGCGTGTTGTAGGTCACGTTGTCACGCGTCACGGTTTCGATCATCTCGCCGCCGCCATTGAAAGGCGGCAGAGCCTCGAGCTGCTGACGCTTTCCGTAGAGGACGCCGATGCCGGTCGGACCATATAATTTATGTCCGGTCAGCACGTAAAAATCCGCGTCAAGCGCCCGCACGTCCACATCCATGTGAACGGCGCCTTGCGACCCGTCGACCATGACCAGGAACGCCATGCGTATGCGCGATGCGAATGACTTCGGCGATCGGAACCGGCGCGGCGAGGACATTCGACATATGCGTGATCGCGACTATCTTCGTGCGCTTCGTCAACAGGCGTTCGAAATGTTCGAGCGAAAAACAGCCGTCTTCGTCAACCTCCAACCATTTCAGCACGGCGCCTTTGCGTTCGCGCAGAAAGTGCCACGGCACGATGTTGGAGTGGTGCTCCATCGTGGAGAGAACGATCTCGTCGCCTTCTTGGATATTGCGTTCGCCATATGAGAAGGCGGCAAGATTGATCGCCTCCGTCGCCGAGCGCGTGAAGACGATCTCATCAACGGACTCGGCGTTTAAGAAACGACGCACAGCTCTCGCGCGCGCCCTCGAAGGCGTCGGTCGCCGCATTGGCGAGATAGTGCAGACCGCGATGCACATTGGCGTATTCATGCTCATACATATGAGCAATGCGCTCGATCACCTGCCGCGGCTTTTGCGCTGAAGCTGCGTTATCCAGATAAACAAGCGGCTTACCGTAGGGACGCTCCGACAGGATCGGAAAATCGCGTCGAATGGCCTCGACGTCATAAAGCTGCTTCGCCGGCGAGGCGACGAGGTGCTCGTTCATCATGCGATCTCCCTGCTGGCGAGCCAAATGCGAACGCGCTCACGCAGACGTTCCTGCGTCGCCTCATCGCTGATGGAATCAAGCGCCTCACTGGCGAATCCTTCTATAAGCAAAGCTTCGGCTTGCGGCCGCGGCAATCCGCGCGCTTCAAGATAGAAGAGCTGATCGGCGTCGAGGCGGCCACACGTCGCGCCATGACCGCATACGACGTCGTCGGCAAAAATCTCGAGCTCCGGCTTGTTGTTCATTGAGGCGCCTTCCGAGAGGAGCAGCGCCTTGGATTGCATCGAGCCGTCGGTTTTCTGCGCGCCCGGCCGAACGATCACCTTGCCTTGAAAAACGCCTGTCGAATTGCCGTCCAGAATGGTGCGGAAACGTTCGCGGCTTTTCCCATGCGCCGCGGCGTGATCGACCACAAGCGTTCTGTCGGCGTGCGCCCGGCCGCGCAGCAAGGACGCCCCGTCGAACGAGACGCTCGCATACTGGCCGGCGAGTTCAGCAAAAATTTGGCGGCGCATAAGGCCGCCGCCCTCGATCAAGCAAAAGGAGTTGAATTCGCTCTGACGCTCCAATGTCAGGAGGAGGCTTGCGATGCGTACGCCCTCGTCCGCAAGCGGCTCGAGCTGGATCACATGCTCGATCTTCGCGCCGGCTCCCACCGAGATGACAAGCGCGCTATTCTCTTGGGCCGCCGACGGCGCCAGCGAACGCGAAACTTCGTCGATACGAGCCGTCGCGCCGTCGCCCACGATGACGAGCGAACGCGTGAAAACAGATTGCGCGGCGCCCGAGGTGACGGTCTCGATCTGTAAGGGTCGCTCGATGTGCGCGCCGGCCGCTATGCGAATGACGACGCCGTCCTGCATCAAGGCGGCGTTGAGCGCAACGACTGGATCCTGCAACGCCGCGCCTTGTGGAGCGAGCGCCATCATCGTCTCGGCGTCGCCTTCCGCAAGGGCGTCGCGTAGCGATTGAAGCGTCAGGCCTTCGGGCAGCGATCCGACGTCCGATAAATCTGCGCGAAACGCGCCGTCGAAAATGACGAAGCGTATGCCTTCGCCAATCCGTTCAAGCGCCGGCGATGTATCCGAATGATGGGGGAGCGGCGCGATATTGCGCAAAGCGGCACGCAAATCCGTATAGTGCCAGGACTCGACGCGCTTGTTCGGCAGGCCCTTAACCGCAAACGCGTCCCACGCCTTGCCGCGCAAGGCCGCAGCGCCTTGATCTTTCATCGCCTCGAAAGACAACTCCAATGCGGTGTCGGCGGCCGTTCTCGTATCCATCATGCAGCCTCGCCGATATATTCCTTATAGCCCCGCTCTTCGAGTTCGAGCGCAAGATCGGGCCCACCACTGCGCATGATGCGGCCCTGCGCCATGACGTGAACTGTATCGGGCTTAATGTAATCCAACAGGCGTTGATAGTGGGTGATGACAAGGAAGCCGCGCTCCTTCGAGCGAAGCGAATTCACGCCATCCGAAACGACGCGCAAGGCGTCGATGTCGAGACCCGAGTCCGTTTCGTCCAGAATGGCGAAGCTCGGCTCAAGCAGCGCCATCTGCAAGATCTCCATGCGCTTCTTCTCGCCGCCGGAAAAACCGGAATTCAATGGTCTGCGCAGCATGTCTTGCGAGACGCCGAGTCTCGTCGACGCTTCGCGCACGCGTTTCATGAAGTCGGGCGTTTGCAATTCCGCCTCGCCCCGTGCGCGGCGTTGCGCATTGATCGCGGCCTTCAGAAAAGTCATCGTAGCGACGCCCGGAATTTCGACCGGATATTGAAAGGCGAGAAATAGCCCTTTCGAAGCGCGTTCATTGGGATCGAGTTCGAGGATGTTCTCGCCGTCCAGCCATACGCCGCCTTGCGTCACCTCATAGCCTTCGCGCCCTGCGATCACATAAGCGAGCGTCGATTTCCCGGTGCCGTTCGGCCCCATGATGGCCGCGACTTCACCGGACTGCACCGTGAGGTTCAGCCCATCAATAATTTTTCGCTCACCGATAGCGACATGGAGGTCTTTGATCTCAAGCATCGCTCTTATCCATTTGCAATGGCGTCATGGCCGGCCTTGAGCCGGCCATCCACGTCATCGTGTTCCGTATTCAACCGAAAATCCGCGCGTAGTCCCCCGCGTGGATGGCTGTGGCAAGCACGGCCATGACGCGCTCCATGACGCGACGAATTCGGCAAGAGACGCAGCATTCGTCCCCTCATCCCACGCTTCCTTCGAGCGAAATGGAGATCAGTTTCTGAGCTTCAACCGCAAATTCCATCGGCAATTGCTGCAGCACATCGCGCACGAAGCCGTTGACGATCAGCGCCGTCGCTTCTTCTGCGGAGAGCCCGCGCTGCATGGCGTAGAACAGCTGATCCTCCGAAATCTTCGAAGTCGTCGCCTCATGTTCGAACTGCGCGCTTGCGTTCTTCGATTCGATGTAGGGCACGGTATGAGCGCCGCATTTTTCTCCGATCAGAAGGCTGTCGCAATTTGTGAAGTTGCGCGCGCCCTCCGCTTTGCGATGCGCGGACACAAGCCCTCGATAGGTGTTTTGCGAACGCCCCGCTGAAATGCCTTTCGAGATGATGCGGCTCTTGGTGTTCTTTCCAAGATGAATCATCTTGGTGCCGCTATCGACCTGCTGGCGCCCATTCGATACGGCGATCGAATAGAATTCGCCTTGCGAATTATCGCCGCGCAGGATGCAGGAGGGATATTTCCAGGTGATGGCCGAACCCGTCTCCACCTGCGTCCAGGAGATGTGCGAATTGCGACCGCGGCAATCGCCGCGCTTGGTCACGAAGTTATAAATGCCGCCCTTGCCCTCGCTGTCGCCGGGGTACCAGTTCTGCACAGTGGAATATTTGATCTCGGCGTCGTCGAGCGCGATCAGCTCCACGACCGCCGCGTGAAGCTGGTTCTCGTCGCGCTTGGGCGCCGTGCAGCCTTCGAGGTAGGAAACATAGGAGCCTTCATCCGCGATGATGAGCGTGCGTTCGAACTGACCGGTGTTCTTTTCGTTGATGCGGAAGTAGGTCGAAAGCTCCATCGGGCAGCGCACGCCCTTCGGCACGTAAACGAAAGAGCCGTCGGAGAACACCGCAGAGTTGAGCGTCGCGAAGAAATTGTCCGAAACCGGAACGACCGAACCGAGATATTTCTGTACAAGTTCGGGATGCTCGCGCACGGCTTCCGAGATCGGGCAGAAAATTACGCCCGCCTTCGCCAATTCCTCTTTGAAGGTTGTCGCGACCGATACGCTGTCGAACACAGCGTCGACCGCCACCCTGCGGTTTTCGACTCCTGCGAGAATCTCCTGCTCGCGCAGAGGAATGCCGAGCTTCTCATAAGTGCGCAAAAGTTCGGGATCGACATCTTCAAGCGATGTCGGACCCGGCGTCGATTTCGGCGCGGAGTAATAATAGAGATCCTGATAGTCGATCGAAGGATAATCGACGCGCGCCCATTTGGGCTCGGTCATCGTCAGCCATCGCCGGTAAGCGCCGAGACGCCAGTCCGTCAGCCACTGCGGCTCGTTCTTCTTGGCGGAGATGAAGCGAACGATGTCTTCGTTAAGGCCTTTCGGGGCCTTCTCCGATTCGATATCGGTGAAGAACCCATATTTATAGGCGTCGACGTCGATTGCGTCGACGCGTTCAACGGTCTCTCTGAGAGCCGCCATATTCATTTCTCCTCGTCACGACGGGTTCAAGGCCCGTCGGCCGAAATACTAGACCGCCTTCGCGACCCCATTCATGCAGCCGTTTGCCGCAGCCTGATCCTCTGGATGACCCGAGCAAAAGCAGTACCAAATAACTCTACATGCTCTTGCGTTGAAGACCAACCCAGACTGACCCTCAACGCATCGATCCCTTCAAGCCCCATTGCTTCCAAAACATGCGAAGCGCGCACCTTTCCGGAAGAACAGGCTGAACCGGACGACACCGACACGCCTTCAAGATCGAGCGCCATAAGTACTGTTTGCGCCTTTATGCCCGGCATGACAAAGGCCGAGCTGTTTGAAAGCCGACGCGCGCGCGCTCCGAGACAACTCACTTGCGGAGCAATTTGTCTGACGCGTCGCTCGACCTCATCGCGCAGACATATAAGCCTTTGGCTCTCGGTGTCGACCGCTGCGACAGCTTCAACGAACGCCGCTGCAAACCCCGCAATTGCTGCGGTATTTTCGGTCCCGGCCCGCCGCCCGCCTTCCTGTCCGCCGCCACGGAGAAGCGCATCCCTTATATGGAGAGAGTCGGAGGCGAACGCCAGAGCGCCTGCGCCGCCCGGCCCTCCCAGCTTATGAGAGGAAAAGAACAGGACATCGGCGCCTGTCGTGGCGAAACTCGTCTCCATACGTCCCATCGCCTGGGTTGCGTCACAAATCAGGACGCCGCCCTCGGCATGTACAAGGTCCGCCGCCTCTCGAACCGGTTGAATGACGCCCGTTTCATTGTTTGCCGCCTGAAGCGCGACCATGAGGCGTTCGCCTTTATGACGCGCGATCGCCGCGGAAAGCGAATCTAGCGACGCTACCCCCTCGCCCGTGAGCGCGAAGGTCTCCATCGCGTCCTGCGGAAAGCGATGACCTTGCAGCACGGCCATATGCTCTCCGGCGCTCGCGATCAGCCGACCGAAAGGCGGCTGACGCGGGCCCGTCTGAAGCGAGGGCGTAAGGACTAGATTCGCCGCTTCGGTCGCGCCCGAGGTGAAGATGACATTCTTGGCCGCCGTGCCGACTCCGGCCGCAATTTTGGCGCGAGCCTCGTCAATGATCGCCCTCGCCGCTCGCCCCTCGGCATGGACCGAGGACGGATTGCCCAGCGTGTCGAGCGCATTAAGCATAGCCTCACGCGCGCTTGGACGCAGCGGGCTCGTGGCGTTATGGTCGAGATAGGCTCGTCGAGTGATCATTTTTGCAACTTAGACGTTTCATGCGCTCATTGTTAGAGCCGTTCCTGGCGCGCCATTGCGCTTAGGCCTGCAGGATACCAGATGTGCTTAGGGTTTGTGTAAGCGTGTCCGAAAGGGAGCGTCCCAATGGGCGCAATGAGCACGGGCAGTCAGCCCACAATCGAGCCGAAGCCTGACGAAGGCGCCGATCTCACGTCACGCGCCTTAAAGCTTCGAATACGCCAGCAGGAAATTTTAGCGGAGCTGGGCGTTACGGCGCTTCAGGGCGCTTCGTTCAATCAACTGCTGACAGATACCGCGCGCCTTACGGCTGAGGGCCTGAATACCGAGTTTTGCAAGGTGCTCGAGCATGTTCCCTCAGAGAATAGGTTCCTGATCCGCGCAGGCGTGGGCTGGGGACCTGGCGTCGTCGGCGTCGCCAGCGTCGGCGCAGATCTCGATTCACCAGCGGGCTTCGCCTTGCGAACCGGCAAGCCGGTTATTTCAAATCATCTCGAAAATGAGCAGCGCTTTCGTACGCCCGAGATCCTTCAACGGCATGGCGTCCATCGCGCCATGAACGTCATTTTGCAAGGCGACGGAAAACCTTTCGGAGTCTTGGAGGTCGATAGCCGCTCTGAAAAAGAATTCGAAGAGCAGGATATCGCCTTTTTGCAGGGCGCAGCAAATCTTCTCGGCATGGCGATCGAACGCGAACGCAGCGAGCGCCAGCTACAAGCAGCGCTGATGAGAGACGAAGTGCTTTTGAAAGAAATAAATCATCGCGTGAAGAACAGTCTCGCGATTGTCGCCAGCATGCTTCGTTTGCAGGCGCGCGACTCGGACCATCCGGGGCTCGCCGACCAACTGACCAAGGCGTCGCATCGCGTGGCCGCCATCGGGAAGGCTCATGACCAACTGAGCCAGGGAACCGATATCGATCGGATGGACGTCGGCAAATATATCGAAGCGCTCTGTAAGGATCTGGATGAAAGCGTCGTTCAATCCGATGTTCGCACGGACGTCGAGGAAGGTATCGAGATCCAGACCGACCGGGCCATTTCAGCCGCGTTGATTGTCAATGAGCTGATTACCAACGCCGCCAAATATGCAGGCGGGAAGATTTTGATCCGGGTTTATCGAGCGAGCGAGAATGAGTTTGCGATTTCCGTGCGCGATGAAGGCTCCGGCATCGCTGCGGACTTTGATCCCCGCAAGGCTAAGGGACTTGGCATGCGGATCATAACGTCATTCGCGCAGCAGCTCGACGCGACCATCAAGGCGCGGTCGCATAGTCCCGGCGCCGAATTTGTAGTGTCCATTCCCTTGCGCGCGCCAAAGTGACCTGACGAAGAACGACCGCCCCGAATGATCCTTCACTCGGGATGGAAGAGCTTCATAGAAACCTTCGTAACGGATCCGCAAAGGCGTTGACGCGCCATTGCGCATCCCTTGAGACTAGCCTAATCCGCCGACAGTCAGCCCGCCGATTCGTGATTGGGTTCTATCCGCGCAGGTCTTTTGACAATGCCTCCACGCTTTATCGCGAGCCAATTTGCACGACCGAGAGGTTTTCTGGGTCGTCTCTTCGCACATCTCATGAACCGGCGTAACGCCAAGATGAACGCTTTCGCCGTAAGCCAATTGCAGTTGAGGCGTTCAGACCGCGTGCTCGAAATCGGATTTGGGGGCGGGCTCAACCTGCCGTCGCTGATCGAAGAAGCAGGCTTTCTTTGTGGAGTCGATCCTTCGCCAGACGTCGTCAATTGGGCGAAAGCGAAATTCGCACAACAGATCAAGGACGGCAGGGTAGATTTTCGCGAAGGCTACGCCAACTCCTTGCCGTTCAGCGCCGCCTCCTTCGATAAATTATGCACCGTAAATACAGTCTATTTCTGGAACTCGCTCGATGCGGGCTGCGCTGAAATTCATCGTGTGCTGGCGCCTGGCGGGCGGGCCGTTATTGGCTTCCTGCCGAAAGAGCGGATGCAGGCCATGGGCCTGCCGCCCGACATCTTCACATTGCGCACAATTGACGACGTGATAGCGGCGCTCACAAAGGCTGGATTTAACGACGCGCGCGCCGAACGGCCGGAACCGGATACGCCCTGGTGCGCGGCGGTTGCGAACTCGGTGAGACTCCCTTGAGCCGGCCATTAGCGCAACATTTTGCGCTCGCATTTTCGCATTCTCAAGAAATAACATTTGAAAATAAAGGGCTTACTGCGGCTCTTTGTCTGCAGAACACAATTTTTCATCTTGATTATTTTGTGCGCTGCAATATATTTCGAATCGACGCCGCCGAAGATAGCTCCTTGTTCGTGATTGAGCGACGGCGAGATGAGGCCACAATGAATTCGATCGGAAATTGGTTTCAGGATTGGTCCGACGCATGCGAATACGCGAAGGAGTGCGTCCCGGACCTGTCCTTTGCCGCTCCTCAGGAGCCCTATTCGGCGCTCGTGAGCATCGCGCTAGGCTGCTTCCTCATGTGGGCGTGGAACGAACGGAAATTCCGGCCGTCGCCGCGTCTTGCGGCGAAAGCGGCGGCCGTGGCAGACGTTCACGCGATGCATGACGGCAGGTTGCGCGCCATGATTGATAGGGCGAAGACCGTTCGCCCCACCTTGTGGAAGAAGGCCGCCTGATCGGCTTCTCTTCCACGCTGAAGAAACTCCCGCTCTTCCGCTCAGAAAATCCTTCGTTCGACGCTCGCCCAGCCCAGCGCGGTCCGAAAAAACCCGCATCAAAGCTCGGCCGTGCGTCATCGCGCGTGCGAAATTCCTTGCAATTGCCATAGTCCCGCGTGTTAGAAGGCGCGCTTGCTCGGATTCTTACGCGCGCATAGAGACCGCCGCCGGCGCTCCGCTCGCAGCGCGAAACGGGGAGCCAAATGCCCGAAGTTATTTTTGCAGGACCCGCCGGACAACTCGAAGGCCGCTTTCATCAGTCGGCCCAGCGCGGCGCGCCGCTCGCGATTATTCTGCATCCGCACCCGCAGTTCGGCGGGACGATGAACAATCAGATCGTCTATCACCTCTATTACGCTTTTGCGGAGCGTGGCTTCTCGGTGCTGCGCTTTAATTTCCGTGGCGTCGGACGCAGCCAGGGAAATTTCGATCATGGCTCGGGCGAACTCTCGGACGCGGCGGCCGCGCTCGACTGGGCGCAGGCCGTGAACCCGGAAGCGCGCGCCTGCTGGATCGCAGGCGTCTCCTTCGGTTCCTGGATCGGCATGCAGCTTCTGATGCGCCGTCCGGAGATTGAAGGATTCGTCTCCATCGCGCCGCCCGCGAACCGCTTCGATTTCTCCTTCCTCGCGCCCTGCCCTTCGTCGGGACTCTTCATCCACGGCGACCTCGATCGCGTCGCGCCGCTGAAGGAAGTCACGGGACTGATCGAAAAGCTCAAGACGCAAAAGGGCATTTTGATCGAGCACGCCGTTGTGAAGGGCGCCAATCACTTTTTCGAAAACCGCATCGAGCCGCTAATTGCGGAAGTGGACGCCTATCTGGACAAGCGTCTCGGCAATCCGCCGCGCATCGCCATTCCCTCGCGCGGGGACTAGAGCGACGGGTCAGGCCGTCTTCTTCAGAGCGGGGAGGATCCGCTCCGCGATTGCTTCGGCGCTGAGAGGCCCGTAAACGGCGACTTCAATTCTTGGCCCCTGCCCGATCACAAATGTTGCGGGAACTCCGCGGGCGCCAAGCGCGCGTTGCAGATAGGCCCCCGCGTCCGCCCCGACAGCCGTATAGGGATTGCCGTGTTCGGCGAGAAACTGGCGAGCATGGGCCGGATCGTCTTTCACATTGACCCCATAGATTGGCGCGACGTCCTGCGCCGCGAGATCGATGAGCAGCGGATGCTCCTCCCGGCATGGTGAGCACCAGGACGCCCAGACATTCACGATTGAAAGACGGTTCTTGAGGTCGGCGCTCGAAAGCCCCGGAACGGCGTCGCCGTTCGCGTCGACG
This sequence comes from uncultured Alphaproteobacteria bacterium, assembly GCA_963811555.1. Lineage (GTDB taxonomy): Bacteria > Pseudomonadota > Alphaproteobacteria > Rhizobiales > Beijerinckiaceae > Methylosinus. The sequence continues at coordinate 186,173 of CAWESG010000026.1, forward strand.
AGGCCAGGAACGGCTGGCAGCTCGAACTGATCGAGCTTCAACGTATTGAAAAACCGCGCCCCAATATCCTTGCTTCGCCAAAGCGTAGCGACCACCCCGAGTCCAGCCAGCCCGCCGGCGCCAAGGATGAACGCACGACGATTTGAGACGATTTTCGATTTCGGATCCGTCACTTCATTCCTGTTCATTCAAGCGTCCTCGAACCCAAGCGATTGGGGCCGAGTTCTCTGAGCTCACTTAGTGGCTGCTTCAAGATACCGAAAGGGCGCGCTTTCCGGCCCCGCCGCCTGCCCGCGCCAACACGCCGCCCGTAAGCGGCGCCGGCGCGCCCGTGGTCGACGGAAAGGTGATCGGCAACCCTTCCAACACACGCGCCGCGAGAAATGCAAAGGCTTGCGCTTCAAGCGCGTCCGGCGACCAGCCAACGACGTCCGCCGTTGTCACTTTGCATGGAAGCCGCATGACAAGCTCGCGCACAAGGATCGGATTGCGCGCGCCGCCGCCGCAGACGATCAGGCGCTGCGGAATTTTGGGCAGATGCGGGAAAAGCCGCAGAACCGATGCGGCCGTGAATGCGGTGAGCGTGGCGGCGGCGTCCTCCGTCGAAAGATTTGCAATTACATTAAGTGAAAAAGCATTTCTATCTAGTGATTTAGGTGGAGATACCTCAAAGAATGGATGAGCAAGCAAACGAAGCAACGCGGCCTCATTGACGCGGCCTTGAGCGGCGGTATGGCCGTGACGATCGATCGGCGCTCCGGTGCGTTGAAGCATCAGATCGTCAATGAGCGCATTGCCCGGTCCGGTGTCGCAAGCGATCGGCTCGGCTCCATTATCGATATAACTGACGTTCGCCACTCCGCCGATATTCAGCAGAGCGACCTCTCCGCCCAATCCGCCCGCCACAACCAGAGCGCGATGGAATGCCGGAACGATGGGGGCGCCCTCGCCTCCGGCCGCGATGTCGGCGGCGCGAAAATCATAGGCGACGTCGACGCCGAGCCGCGCCGCCAGCGCCTCGCCGTCTCCGATCTGAACGGTCAGCCTCTGCTTGGGCCGGTGCAGAACCGTCTGGCCATGGAAACCGACGATGTCGACGCCTGTCCGATCAATCTTATTTTCGCGCAGAAACGCCTCGACAGCCTCGGCGTGTCGATTTGTGACCATGCTTTCGGCAAGCGACAGGACGCCCGGGCGCGCCGTCCGGTCTTCAAGCGTCGCGGCTTCCGCGAGGGCGGCGCGAAGAAGCGCGCGATCATCGTCGCTATAGGGATAAAAACCAGTCGGACCGAAGTTCAGAGCCCATTCGCCGTCGGTTTCGACAAAAGCCGCGTCCACCCCATCCATCGAGGTGCCGGACATCAGGCCTATGGCGCGGTACATGGGCAACCCGAATCTCCTGTGCGAATGGCGAAATCTATCAGACTCGAGCGAAGGACGCGTTAGTAAGGGACGACGCTACGCTCGCCCGTCGACCCACGCTTGAGACATCCATGGCTTCGCCGAAATTCGCGCGCCCCGTTTCCACCTTTCGCCGCTTCCTGCGAAGCGAGGCGGCGGGCGGCCTGGCGCTTATGGCCAGCGCAGCGCTGGCCCTGGCGGTCGCCAATTCGCCGCTGGCGGAAGACTATCACGCCTTGCAGCAAGCCCATATCGGCGAATTGTCAGTCGTCCACTGGATCAACGACGGTCTGATGGCGCTTTTCTTCTTGCTCGTGGGGCTCGAAATCAAACGCGAACTGCTCGACGGTCATTTGCGGCAATGGGATGCGCGCATCTTGCCGGGCGCGGCCGCGCTTGGCGGCATGGTCGTCCCTTCGCTGGTCTATGTCGCCTTCAACTGGCGGTCGCCCCAGACGCTTCGAGGCTGGGCGATCCCGTCCGCCACCGATATCGCCTTTGCGCTTGGCGTGCTGGCGCTGATGGGATCGCGCGCGCCGGCTTCGCTGAAGGTTTTTCTGACAGCGCTCGCGATATTGGACGATCTTGGCGCGATCCTCATCATCGGCGTTTTTTACGCAGGCGAACTGGCGGTGACGCCGCTCGCAGCCGCGGGAATCACGCTGCTTCTCTTGCTCGGCCTCAATCTTTTCGATGTGAGGCGTCTGGCGCCCTATCTTGCGCTCGGCGTCGCGCTTTGGCTTTTCGTCGAACATTCGGGCGTGCACGCCACGATCGCCGGCGTCTTGCTCGCCGCCGCCACGCCTCTTCGCGCGAAAGGTCCTGACGAGGACGAGCACACGCCTCTGCACAGACTTGAGAATGCATTGGAGCCCTGGGTCGCTTTTTTGGTCCTGCCGCTGTTTGGTTTTTTCAACGCGGGCGTGACGATTCAAGATGCAACCCTCTCACTCGGCGAGGCGCCCGTATTGTTCGGCGTCGCCGCGGGTCTTTTCCTGGGCAAGCAGCTCGGCGTGTTCGGCATGATCGCGCTGATGGTCAAGACGGGATTGGCCCCTCGGCCTTCGCGAGCGACATGGACGCAAATCTACGGAGTGTCCGCGCTATGCGGCATAGGCTTCACCATGAGCCTGTTCATCGGCGAAATCGCCTTTGGCGCAAATGCAAGCGTCACGACCGAAGTGAAGCTTGGCGTCCTCGCGGGCTCGCTGCTTTCAATCACAATGGGCGTGCTCTTGTTGTGGTTCGGCGCGAAAGATCGCGAATCAAAACCCAGCGCCGCTCAACGCGAATGATGAGCTGGCTATTTCGTTCAATCAAGGCAGCTTCAGCTTGTTGCATAATTATCACAAGCTCTTGAAAACGACACAGTCCACCGCGGTTTCGAAAGCGAATGATTGACACTTTGAGTGTGGAATCTCAGGGTTCAACATGCAGACGGAGGTTGCAATATCCGAGCAGCGTCGCGGCTGAAATTGAATATCGATTTTTGATAAGGTGTCGACATGCTCAAGAAACTCTGTTCAGCCGCAGCGATTGCGTTCGCGCTTTCCGCCGTCACCCCGACTTTGGCCGCCGACCTTCCTTCTTATAAGGGACCGCCCATACCGCCCCCGCCGGTGTTCAGCTGGACCGGCTTTTATTTTGGCGTGAACCTCGGCGGAGGCTGGCGTGAACGTCATTATGACAATGGCTCCGCCTTCCTCTTTGGACCGTTCGGTCCGTTTGGTCCGTTCGCCGGAATCTTCCCGGTGGGCTTCGGCGGATTTGCGTTCAACAACAACAACGACAACAACTCCGGCGGAGTCGTCGGCGGCGGCCAGAGCGGATTCAACTATCAGTTCACGCCATGGCTGGTGGTGGGCTATGAGTCCGACATTCAAGGAACCAGCATCGGCTCCGGCGGCGGAAACAACAACTTCTTCGGCTCTGGCGGAGGCGGCGACCGCATCTCTTATTTCAGCACCATTCGCGGCCGCATCGGCGTCACGCCGTTCGATCCGCGTATCCTGATCTACGGCACAGGCGGTTTTGCCTATGGCGAAGTGCGTCACACCGACCCCTTCTTCTTTGGGAGTTCGTGGAGCCACATAAAGACCGGCTGGACCGCTGGCGGCGGCGTGGAATGGGCGCCGGCGGCATTTCCGAGATGGTCGGTGAAAGTCGAATATCTCTATACCGATCTGAGTGGCGGCGGCTGGAACAACAATTTCGGCTTCGGCTTTAATAACGGAAATGGGTGGAACCATACGCGCTTCCACACGGTCCGCGCGGGCTTGAACTATCACTTCAATCTGTTCAGCCTGCTCATACCCTCTCTCGCGCAATACTGAAGACCTGAGATGTGAGTCGCCTGCAAAGGCGATCTTAAAAAGAAGCCCGGTCCTTGCGGCCGGGCTTTTTCTTTGTGAAGACCCTTGTTGTGCGCGAACGTGATCTCACGTGCTCTATCCTGCGTCGCTGTTCCTCTGAACGCGCAACAATCCGCTACAGAAATGGATTGTCCCAACTTCACATTTGCAGGATCGATGAAAAGTCGAAGCTGACATTTGGCGGATTCTCTCCGATCCGAATCTTCGTATCAGTCACGAAGCGATAAGGGGGAACCGGCAAATTATAAGGGGCAGGAACATCACGGAATACTCTCCCCGCTAGATCGTATTTTGAGCCGTGACAGGGACAGAAATACCCTCCCAACCAGTTTGCGACTGGATCGACGGAGCTCGCTGACGGATCATATTGCGGGATGCAGCCTAGATGCGTGCACACTCCGACCAGAACTGCGATCTCGGGAGTCAACGAACGGTGCCAATTGTTGGCGTAAGGTGGTTGTTGAAGTTGTTCCGAGTGGGGATCCGCCAGCTCTTTCACTAATCTGGGGTCCTGAAGAACTTCTAACATTTCGGGCGTGCGAAAAAGCACGAAGATCGGACTGCTTCGCCAGCGTAATACAATCTGTGCGCCAGGCTCCACTTCGCCGAGATCGAGGTCGATAGGGCCGCCAGCCGCAATTGTCGAAGCGTCCGGGTTCATCTGATCGATAACTGGGACCAGTGTCGCTGCGACGCCTACAACGCCCGTTGCAGCCGTTGTCATGAAAAGCAGGTCGCGGCGTGTCGGTTCAGTGGAACTGATTGGTGTCGGAGATTCATTGCTCACCACAGGCCCCTGCTATCCGAGCGACGCCAGACCTCTAAATTCGTAATTCACCTATGCGTTCCTTTGACGTGAATATATTTTTATAAGTATCAGATTATGACGCATACGTTTGAGCGCCTTGGACGTTACGCGCTAGGTTGCCGATTAGTCTTGTTGCCGATTGGTCTTATGGGCGAGCGCTAGCGGCGGTGTGGAGGCGCTGGGAGATCGCTGAGAAAAGTCAGACGCCTACTTCGACATACACTCCTTGATGTCGCTCTGCGTCTTCATCTTTTCGAATGTGTCGATGCAAAAGCGCTCGATATCGGGACGCAATTTCGGATCGCTTCCGCTGGCGCGCAGACTGATGGCGCCCTCCAGCAGCTCCTTTTGTGCGGCGTGAACCTTGGCGGGCGGCAGTTCGACGGAGCAGGCTTCATAACGCTTCAACAGAATGTCGCATGGAGGAACGCCGGTTGGATCGACGGCAAGGGCCGGAGAAGCGACGGCGAGAGAGAATAAGACGGCGAGACGCAATTTCACGATTCAAGGCTCCTATCGGCAGACGCGATCGAGCCCCGCATATAGTCGGCTAATGGCGAAAATGGAACGGGCGGCGGGCCCGTCTTCTGACCCGCCGCCCCTTGTCCGGCGCTTTGTCTCGCGAGCGCCGAGCGTCTTTCGCGGCAGCGATCAAAGCCCCGCGAGGTAATTCGTCGGATCGACCGGCGTCGAGCCCTTGCGCAATTCGAAGTGCAATTGCGGCGAGCCGACGTTTCCGGATTGACCGGAGCGAGCGATTGTCTGGCCACGCTTGACCTGATCGCCGCGCTTCACGTCCAACTGGCCGTTGTGGGCGTAGGCCGAGACGAAACCATTCGGGTGACGGATCAGCACGAGGTTGCCATAGCCTTTCAGCTCATTGCCGGCATAGGCGACCACGCCGTTCTCCGCCGCTTTAACCTGCGTGCCTTCCGGGACCGAAATGTTGATCCCATCATTGCCGCCGGACGAAAAGCCCTGGATGATGCGGCCGCGCGCCGGCCAGCGGAACTCCGGCTGAGAGTCCGCAGCCGCCACTTTCTCTTCCTGCTTGCTCGGAATGGAGGACGTCGGCGTCTTGTCCGTCTTTCCGGCGTCGGCGGTCTCGGTCGCCTTCGAGAATTTCTCAGCCGGCTTCGGCGCTGACTCCTCGACCTTCGCGAGTTTCGCCTTCGCAGCCGCGGGCTTCACTTCCGCGTCCTTAGCTTTCGCGAGCTTCAATTTCTCCGCGGAAGATTTTGCCTCGGCGCGCGTGTCCTTGGACTTGCGGCCTGGCTTCTCTTCTTCTGCGCGCTTGTTCAGCTGAGCCTTGGGGCTCGGCGTCTTCTTCGAAACCGCGTCGGCTGACTTCGCACCTGACGCAGCGGGGTGCGCGGCGACGGCGTGATAGACCGGAATGACGAGACGCGCGCCGGGCTGCACCTGCTGCGCGCTGGCGAATCCGTTGACGCGCAGCACAGCGTCGGTCGGGACGCCGTAACGGCTGGCGATCGTGCTTGCGGTTTCGCCCTGGGCGACGACGACCGGCGTGCCACCCTTCAATACTCCAATGATCCGTCGAGCCGGCCTTCGCGCTTTGAGCGGGAATAGGATCGGTGGGCGCGACGGGCGCGGCGCGGCGCTGGCGCTCGGTCCTGCGGAAGGCGGCGGCAGAGGACGCGATTGAATGGGCGAAAGATCGGAGCGGGGCGGCTTGGACACGGAGCCCGTCGGAGCCCTGTCGACGCCGTGCGACGAACTTCCGAATGGGTCGGAGAAAGGATTTTCTGCAAAGCGAGATGCGTCGGAGCAGCCCGCCATCAAGGCGGCCGAACCCGCCGCCAACATGAGCCGCACCGCGACTCGCGAGAAGAAAACTCGACGCTCTATAGTCATGACGCGACCCACTCAAACACAACATCAACGCCTTGTTGTAGGCGCACGCCGGTTAAGGGAGCGTTTAAGATGAACGAATTTTCACTCGGAAAGCGAAAATCTTAACGGAATCGCCGCTGCGCGCTCACAGCGCCTGCGCGACGCCCGTCAGCGCGGCGCCCAAACGACACGGGCCGACGTCCGCGTCGCGGAGCGTTCCATCCGCCTCACGCGTCAGTCGGATCAGGCGCTCCCCGCGTCTTTCGCCCTCTTTCGCAGGTTGAAGCAGCCCATAGAGCAAGACGCCGCGAGGCGCCAAAGCTTGAAGGAGCGTCTGAGGCGGCGCTTCGACCGACATATGCACGACAATGCGATCGAACAGTCCAAGCGAATGCGGCGGGGCAAGTCCATCCGCAAACATCACGAGAGCGTTCGTCACCGAAAGTTGTTCCAGGCGTTTTCCGGCTTCGATCGCAAGCGTTTGAAAGCGCTCGAGCGAGACCACCTCGCGCGCAAGCTTCGAGAGGAGAGCCGCGCCGTAACCCGAACCTGCGCCGACTTCCAGCACGCGGTGTTGCCGTTCGACACCCAGCGCCTCGAAACGTTGCGCAAGATCGGCGGCCGAAGGCATGATCTGGCCGCAGCCGATCGGCAGCGCAATGTTGCGGTCTGCGAGATCCCTGAAGCGATAGGGCGCGAAAAACTCCCGAGGCACGCTTTCAATCGCGCGCATGACGGCGAGATCGCGAACGCCGGCGCGCCGTACCTGCAACAGCAGCGCGGCGCGCGCTTCAACCGTTTGGGCCGGATCGCTGCTTTGCCCCATCTCTCACCTAATCGAATGCGGCTGCGAGCCGCGTCAGCGTCGGATGGTCAGTGTAATCGAGATTGAGCGGCGTAACGGAAATCTTGTTTTGCTCCAGCGCCTCGAGATCCGTGCCTCTGCCGGCCGTGAAATCGCGACGTTGGAACGAAATCCAGTAATAGGGAATCCCGCGACCGTCTTTCCGGTCCTCTATGTACATAACGTCATTGCTGCGCCGGCCCTGCATGGTGACGGCGAGGCCCTGCACTTCCTCCGGCGGGCAATTTGGAAAGTTAACGTTCATCAACACATTGGGCGGAATTCCGGCTTCGAGCAGCTTGCCGACGACGCCCGCGGCGTGAGTCTCGGCGCAGCTCCAGAAGATGTTCTGCCGTCCGACGAAGAAATCATAGACCTGAGACAGAGCGATGGAGGGAATGCCGAGGATCGTCCCCTCCATGGCGCCCGCGATGGTGCCGGAATAAGTGACGTCCTCGGCGACATTCTGTCCGCTGTTGACGCCCGAAATCAAAAGATCCGGCGGATGATCCCCCATGAGCTTTCTCACGCCCATGATGACGCAATCGGTCGGCGTGCCCTTGAGCGCGAAATGACGCGGCGAAATCTCGCGCAGACGCAACGGATCGTTCAACGACAAGGAATGCGCGACGCCCGACTGTTCATACTCGGGCGCGACGACGAATACGTCGTCCGTGAAGGTGCGGGCGACCCGCTCGGCGATGGCGAGCCCCGGCGCGTGGATTCCGTCGTCATTGGTGATGAGAATGCGCATTGCGATTGGGTCAATCTCGATGACGTGCGTTTCGTCCCCGTCCCGGGAACAAGGAGGAGCCGAAGTCTTACTGCGCCCGCGCAATTCGCTCCACGCCGCCCATATAAGGCCGCAAGACCCTCGGCACTGTGACGGAGCCGTCAGACTTCCTGATAATTTTCCAGCACGGCGACCATCGCGCGTCCGACAGCGACGCCCGAGCCGTTGAGCGTGTGGACGAAGCGCGTCGCCTTCCCTTCGCCCGGCCGATAGCGAGCGTTCATGCGCCGCGCCTGGAAGTCGCCGCAGACGGAACAGGATGAAATCTCGCGATATTTGCCCTGCCCCGGCAGCCAGACTTCGAGGTCGTAAGTCTTTTGCGAGGCGAAACCCATGTCGCCCGTGCAGAGCACGACCTTGCGATAGGGAAGCTCCAGAAGCTGCAGCACCTTCTCGGCGCATCCGGTCATGCGCTCGTGTTCTTCGAGCGATTGCTCGGGCGTCGTGATGGAGACGAGTTCGACCTTATAGAACTGATGCTGGCGGATCATGCCGCGCGTGTCCTTGCCGGCGGCGCCCGCCTCCGCGCGGAAGCAGTAGGTGCCGGCGGTGAAGCGCATGGGAAGTTGCGTCTCGTCGAGAATGCTTTCGCGGACGAGGTTTGTGAGTGGAACTTCGGCGGTGGGAATGAGCCAGAAGACCCTTCAACACCTGTCCCATGCGGTATTCGATAATGTTCTGCGAACCCCTGTCAAACTCGTCCATCGCTTGACCGAATGCGTCTTGCATCATTTCGATCGTAGTGGCGCGCGAACTGATCCTCACGAAACTTCGGCAATTGCGCCGTGCCGAACATCGCGTCGTCGCGAACGAGCAGCGGCGGATTAACTTCCTGATAACCATGTTCGCCCGTATGCAGATCGAGCATGAATTGCGCGAGCGCGCGCTCGAGCCGCGCGAGGCCGCCCTTGTTCACGACAAAACGCGCGCCCGACAATTTCGCCGCCGTTTCGAAATCCATGAGGCCCAAGCCCTCGCCGATTTCGAAATGCTCTTTCGGCGGGAAGTCGAATGTGCGCGGCTCGCCCCAACGCGAGACTTCGACATTGTCGTGCTCGTCCTTGCCGTCGGGCACGCTCTCAAGCGGCGTGTTGGGAATTTCGGCGAGCGCCTCGTCCAGCTTCTTGATCGCTTCGCGCTCCGCCGCCTCCAGCGTCGGCCAGTCGTCTTTGATCTTTGCGACTTCAGCCTTCAAAGCGTCGGCGCGCGCTTGATCCTTTTCTTTAAGAGCAAGGCCGATTTCCTTTGACGCCGCGTTGCGACGCTCCTGCGCCGCCTGCAATTTCGCAATCGCCGCACGCCGCGCATCGTCGAGCGCGAGAAGCTTTTCACCTAATGCTTCAAGTCCGCGCCTCGCGCGGCCTTTATCAAATATTTCAATGTTTTCTCTAATCCATTTAATGTCGTACATGAGCTATTTGGCGGCGGCCAAAGCGAATGGCGCGTGTGATGATGCCGATCTTCCGGCGCGTCATGGCCGGGCTTGACCCGGCCATCCACGGTTTTTCTGCCGTGGATGCCCGGCACAAGGCCGGGCATGACGGGTCATGGATCGAAGCACTTCGCGCGATCATCTATTCGCTTCGCTACTCGCTCTTCTCCCTTTTCTTTTCAATCATCCGAACGGAATAGATCGACGCTTCGTAGAGCAATATGCCGGGCACGGCGAGCGCGAGCTGGCTGAACACGTCGGGCGGCGTCAGCATCGCCGCGACGATGAAGACGAGCACGATCGCATAGCGGCGCTTCTCGGCAAGAAACTTCGACGAGACGATCCCGACCTGCCCGAGCAAGGTCAGCGCCACCGGCAATTGGAACACAATGCCGAAGGCGAGCACCAGCGTCATGATGAGCGAGAGATATTCCGAGACGCGCGGCAGCAGTTCGATCTGCGCCTTGCCGGGTTCGTTCGCCTGCTGCATGCCGATGAAGAAGCGCAGCAGGTTGGGCATGACCAAAAAGTAAACGACCAGGGCTCCGAAGGCGAAGAAGACCGGCGTCGCGATGAGATAGGGTCGGAACGCGGCGCGTTCGTTCTTGTAGAGGCCCGGCGCCACAAAGGCGTAAAGCTGGCCAAAAACCACAGGGCACGACAGGAATGCGGCGGCGAACAGCGCCACCTTCATCTGCGTGAAGAAATACTCCTGCGGCGCGGTGTAGATGAGCTTCGCCTCGGGCCCCGCGACATGGGTGTAGGGGACGACGAGCAGATTGTAGATGTCCTTGGCGAAGAAGAAGGAGATGACGAACATCGCGAGAAAGGCGATGAGCGCGCGAATAAGTCGCTGGCGCAGCTCCATCAGATGTTCGATCAGCGGCGCCTTTGTCGCGTCGATATCTTCGTCCGTCATTTGCCCTCGCCCTCGCTGGGCGTTGGCTTCGAGACGGCGTCTTTAACGCCGTCCGGTTCGGGCAGCGCGGCCGGCGCGGGCGGCTTGTCGAGATCGACCGCCTTGACGACGTGATTGCGAATGTCGGCCATGGGATCGAAGGGCTTGTCGAATTCAGCCGTCTTGGCGACCGCATTCAAATCCTCTTTGATGCCTTTGATTTCGTTCTGAACGTCTTGAAGCTCCGCCTCGCGCATCGCCTCCATGATCTGGCCTTGGAATTCATTCGCCATGCGGCGCATCTTTCCGGTCAGTTGCCCGATCTGCCGCAGAACGCGCGGCAAATCCTTCGACGGAATCGCGATGAGCGCGACAATGCCGATGACAATGAGCTTGCCAACGTCGAGATCAAACATTGAAAACTACCGGCGCCGCAGCGCGTAAGGAAAAGCTCTCGGGGACGAAACGGACTCAGACCTTATTGGGGTCAGTCGACTTGCTCACATGCTCCCCGGCCTGATGCTCGAGAGGCTTGGGCGTCTCGACGGGCGCCGCAGGCGGCGGCGTCTCGTCCTCCGCCATCCCCTTCTTGAACGCTTTGATGCCCTTGGCGACGTCGCCCATCACATCGGAGATTTTGAACTTGCTCCCGAAGAGCAGGAACACGACGGCGCCGACGATGATCCAGTGCCACAATGACAAGCCGCCCATGGCGGAATCCTCCGATATTGCCGTATGACCGGCGCGACGGCTGAAGTTGCCGAGAAATTAGGACGTCGGAGCCGCAAAAACAAGGCGCTGCCACGTTCGGCGACGCAAACCTTGCAATGCCCGAAAAAGGCCCCGTTACCTTGCCCTCGCGCTTCGAGACGCGCCTTTCAGGCGCTCCTCAGCATGAGGGCAAGGAGAGATCGTGCGTAACGATTTTCCTCATCCTGAGGAGGCCTCGTAGAGGCCGTCTCGAAGGACGAGGAAAAACCGGTTCGCCAATTGCCGTCAGCGACGCCGCCTAGGCAATGCTTTCGCGAACCGGGCGATCGATCACTCTTCCTCGGGAGCGTCCGTCTCATCGGACGTCTCGGACGCTTCCGGGAAGTCGAGTTCCAGAAGATCCGTCGCTTCGGCCTCCAACGGCTCCTCATCATCCGTGAGCGCTGCGTCATCCGATGGCTGCGGCACGTCGAAGCCCTTCGGCAAGCGCCCATCGAACAGTCCGGCGCCTCTCAATTCCTCAAGGCCTGGCAGATCGCCGATCTGCTCCAATCCGAAATGCATGAGGAATTTCTCGGTCGTGCCATAGGTGATGGGCCGTCCCGGCGCCTTGCGGCGTCCTCTGAGCCGCACCCAGCTCGTATCGAGCAGGACGTCGAGCGTGCCTTTCGAGATCGCGACGCCGCGAATATCCTCGATCTCGGCGCGCGTCACAGGCTGGTGATAGGCGATGATGGCGAGCGTCTCCAGCGCAGCGCGCGAGAGCTTCTTCTCTTCGACCTGCTCCCGCGCCAGAATCCAGCCGAGATCCGCCGCCGTGCGGAAAAACCATTTCTTGCCGGCGCGAGTGAGATTGATTCCGCGTTCGGCGTAGTCTTCGCGCAAGCGCTGAAGAACAGCCGACACGTCGACGTCGTCGCGAAGACGTCGCGCAATCTCGGACTCGTCCAAGGGTTCGGTTGCGGCGAACAGCAGCGCCTCGGCGATCCGAACGGCTTCGCGCATCGCCTCTTCCGCACGAGCTTCGGCCGCGTCGTCGCGGGGTGGGAACAGTTCCACGTTATGTGCCGCTTGCGCCAAGGCGCTTCTCCCCATTTTTGCGATCTGTCAGCGTCGCCATCACGAATCATTGTCCTGCTGCAAGACCGCCGCAGTTTCGCTGTCCGTGGCCCGCCGCCGAACCCAGATCGGCGCGAAAGGGCGGTCCTGACGAATATCGAAATGGCCTTCGCGCACCATCTCCAGCGAAGCCGAAAAAGCCGACGCCCTCACTGTGCGCGCCGTCGGCAGATCGACGCAGTACTGCAGAAGATAATCGTCCAAAACCGTCCATTCGATGGCGACGCCGGCGAGCCGCTCCAAAGCCTCGCGCGCTTCCGCGAGCGACCAGACGGCGCGCTGGCGCAAGGTGACGCGCGACTGCGCGCTCTTTTGACGTTGGCGCGCATAGGCCGAGAGCAGATCGTAGAGGCTCGCCTGATATGTCGACGAGGTGATCGTTTCGACGCCCTCGGGGCCGCCGCGCAGGAACATGTCGCGCCCAAGACGCGCGCGCTGGGTCAGCTTGTCGGCGGCGACGCGAATCGCCTCGAGCCTGCGCAGGCGCTCCGCGAGCGCCGCGGCGAGATCCGCAGCAGACGGCTCCTCGCCCTTCGGAGGCTCGGGCAAGAGCAATCGCGATTTCAGGAAGGCGAGCCATGCCGCCATGACGAGATAATCGGCCGCGAGCTCCAGACGAACGCGCCGCGCCGCCTCGATGAAGACGAGATATTGCTCGGCGAGCGCGAGAATCGATATTTTGGCGAGATCGACCTTCTGACGACGGGCGAGTTCGAGCAGCAGGTCGAGCGGACCCTCGAAACCGTCGACGTCGACGAGGAAGGCGGGTTCGGCCTCCGCCCGATCAACCTCGCCAGCCATTTCGAACGCCAATTCCCGCGCCATTTCCCTCACGCGCCGATGAGGCGCTCCAGTCTGGGGAGCAGCCGATTCCCGCCCCAAATCGCGGGAAGATTGGGCCTTTTACGCCACTATCGCAAGCGCGGCGTCGAATTCTCGCGCTCCGTCCACAGGATCAAAGTCCCCAATGGTCTCGGTTCGAGCCAAAGCGGAACGGGCGCGCTCCGCAGATTGGCCGCCAAGCTCCGGCGAGCCCTCCGCTACCGCTCGGGCCTCATCGAGATCGCCGTTGCAATGAAGAACCACATCGCAGCCGGCGAAGATCGCCTTTTCGGCCCGCGCGCGGAAGGAGCCCGACAACGCCTTCATCGAAAGGTCGTCTGTCAGAAGCAACCCATCGAAGCCGATCCGTCCGCGAATGACCTCCTGCACGACCGTTCGTGACAATGTGCCGGGACCCGCGGGGTCGATTGCGGAATAGACCACATGCGCGGTCATGGCGATCGGCATGTCGGCATTGGCGACGAAGGGGGGAAAATCTACCGCTTCGAGTTCGGCGCGCGCCGCCTCGACCAGCGGCAGTTCGAGATGGCTGTCGGCCCGCGCACGGCCATGCCCTGGGATATGTTTGATGACGGGCGCGACGCCACCCGCGAGCATTCCAAAAGCCGCGGCGCGCCCGAGACGCGCAACTCTTTCGGGGTCGCGACTATAGGCGCGATCGCCGATGATATTGTGCGAGCCTTCCGCCGGCGCGTCGAGCACGGGCATGCAGTCGATCGTTATTCCGACGTCGCGGAGATCATGAGCCATGAGACGCGCGCCGAGCCAGGCCAGACGCTCACGCGCCGCATCATTTGCGCCCGCGCGTTCGAAGACGGCGGCGGCAGGATAGGCGCGCCAGTGCGGCGGGCCGAGTCTCTGAACGCGTCCGCCCTCTTGATCGACGAGCACCGGCGCGAGTTCCGAACCGAGCGCCTCACGAATGTCAGATGTTAAAGCGCGCAACTGCTGCGGCGACTCGACGTTGCGCTTGAACAATATGACGCCCCAGGGCGCTGCGTCGCGCAGAAAGCGGCGCTCCTCCGGCGCGAGCGCGCGATCCTTCAATCCGCAGATAAAAGCGCGAGTCATCCAACAAGAACTCCGATAGAGACGCCGACGCCCGGCCTAAGAGGCCGGGCGAAGGATCATTCGCGTCAACCGACTATGCGATCGGGATCAGTTCGTCGCGACGAAGCAATTCCCGCCGGACGCCTTCACCTTTTCACAGATGGCGACGGCAAATTCCTTGTTCATTCCGCTGACGCGCACCCGATAGACGGTTTTGTCGCCGACCTTCGCGTGATGGTAGCCCAACCGATGGCCGCCAAGCTGCGAGCCATATTTGCCGGCCACCTTGTTCATCATGTCGCGCGCTTCCGCTTCCGAACCCGCCGCGCCGAACTGCACCGCGAAGGACCCGCCGGCGGACCCGGCCCCGGCCCTGGTCGGCGCAGCAGCCTCAGGGGCGGCGTTGTCCTCGGCTGCCGGCGGCTCGGCCGTCGCAACCTTAGCGGGTTTCGGAGCCGGCTTCGCCGCCCGCGGGGTCGTGGCGGGCTTTGCGGCGATCTTGGGGGTTCCACCCTCCACTTCCGCCTGTTCGGAGACCTTTGCCGGCGGCGGCGCCGGACGAGCCGGCTTGGCGACGACAGCGGGCGGAACGGCGTCATTGGCGATTAGCGATCCGTCCGGACGGACGGAAACAGTCTTCACTTTGCGCGGCTCTGGAGCCGGCACGAGACCGTCCGAGGAGGCCTGATGCGGAGCGTCGACGGGGCCGGCTCCGAGGCGCAGGGCTTTTGGCGCGACCGCCGGATCGACAGGTTGCTCTTCGCTCGTCACGACCTTGCGCACGGCTGCGTTTTCATTGCGATCGAGAACGGTCGCAGCTTGCTCGGGCTGCGGCGCTTCGCTTGCGGCCGGCGGAACTTTCGCGGGTCCTTCCGGCGCGGCGATCGTCGCGAGATCCTGCGGCGCTATGCTGCCGCCGCTGCGATGCGCAAATGTCCATCCGATGCTGACGACGCCAAGTACGGCGATGCCGGCGACGGCGTGCCACGGGCGAAATTTCGGAAAACGGCGTCCGCTGCGGGGCTCTTCGTAGGCGGAGGCGTATTCTCCGTCGTCCTGCGCGCCATAGTCGAGATAGGCTTGGCTTTCATCGACCGGCCATTCTCCGGTCTGAGCGTGATAGGCGGCCTCTTGATAATCCGCCTCATGATAGCGCTGATGGGAAGCCGCGCCGTCCAACGAGCCGCGCAAATCGGCGTGAAGATCATTCTCTTCCTGGTAATAGGCCGGCGATTGAGGAGCGCGCATATGCGGCTCGGCGCGATAAGGCGACGATTCCTGATGCGGCGCCTCCTCGGCGAATACGTCGCGATACGGATCGGCCGGCGCGGCAGCTTCATTGCCGTTGAGGAGGCGCGCGAGTTCTTTCAGCGGATCGTGCGCTCTCGGGTTCGACGGTTGCGGGCCGCGTAACCGGCGTTCAAATTCAGTCAGGTCGATTGCTGGACCTTTGGCTGTCGCTTCGCGCATGGTGCACCTCGGGGCAAAACTCGGACGCGAACCGCTTGGCTACGCCATACGTGGACCGTCCATTCCACACAGGGACCTGGAGCCCATCAGCGCATTTCGTCGGGAGCGTTTACGCCGAGAACCCGTAAGCCCGACGACAGGACGCAGGTTAACGAGACAACCAGTGCGACCCGAGCGGTGGTTAAACTTCTCTCTACTGAATTAACAAAGCGTAATTGTGGCCGATCTTTACCGCGATTCCAATGGGCATGGAATACGCTCGCGAGCTCATAAAGATAGAAAGCGACCCGATGGGGCTCATGCGCCGCCGCGGCCGCCTCTATGAGGCGGGGGTATCTGGGCTATTTCCCGAGCCAGCGCGATTTCGCCCTCGTCCTCAAGCAGATGGAGCGGCGCGTCGACGAGCGCGGAAGCCGAAAGGTCCAGATCCGGGAAGGCCGCCACCGCCTGCCGCAAGACCGATTTCCCCCGCGCATGAGCGTATTGGACGTAAAAGACGGCATTGTCCTTCGATTGCTCGATCACTTTGGCGAGGTCGAATTCGAGCGGCGCATCGTTCTTACGGTAAAGCATCATGAATCGGACGGCGTCGACGCCAACTTCATCCACTACTTCACGAAGTGTCACGAAGTCACCGGAACGCTTAGACATTTTAACAGGCTCGCCGTTGCGCATCAGCTTCACGAGCTGGCAGAGCTTCACGTCAAGCTCGACCTTTCGGTCAGAAAGCGCGGCGACGGCCGCCGCCATGCGTTTCACATATCCGCCGTGGTCGGCGCCCCAGACGTCGACGAGCGTGGTGAAGCCACGATCGATCTTGGTCTTGTGATAGGCGATGTCGGCGGCGAAATAGGTGTTCGAGCCGTCGGACTTTTTGAGCGGCCGATCAATGTCGTCGCCAAAGTCGCTCGATCGAAACAAGGTCTGCTCACGGTCCTCCCAGTCCTCCGGCAACTGCCCTTTGGGCGGCGGCAGGCGTCCCTCATAGACCAGTCCCCTGGCGCGAAGCTCCTCGATCTGGCGATCGATCTCGGAGACGCCGTTCTTTTTTTCGTGCAGGCTTCGCTCGGAGAAAAACACTTCATGGGTGATGCCGAGCGCCGCGAGATCGTCGCGGATCATCGCCATCATCGCGTCGATGGCGGCTCTGCGCACGGGCTCGATCCATTCGGCTTCCGGCTTGTCGAGCAGCGCGCGGCCATGCGCCTTCGGCGATCGCCTCGCCGGCGGCCTTCAGATAGTCGCCGGGATAAAGACCTTCGGGGATGGATATCCTCTCGCCGAGCGCTTCGCGATATCGAAGATAAGCGGATCGCGCCAGCACATCGACCTGGGCGCCGGCGTCATTGATGTAATACTCGCGCGTCACTTCACAGCCC
>CAWESG010000027.1:0-14884 GCA_963811555.1 uncultured Alphaproteobacteria bacterium
ACATCGCGAAGTCGTATTGTTGACGGAACACCTTGGCCCGTCCGCATCGAAACCGACAATCATCCCGCCCATCACCGAAATGCCGTGGTCGACGAGTTTCTGCACCTCCGCGGCAAGGTCAATGCGCAAGTTTTGCCGTTTTCCAGTTTCCCGCAGGCTCTCGACATTGGGCGTCTCGATGCCGACGAAAACCTGCGTCAAACCCGCCGCCACGCACATGTCGAGCAATTCTTCGTCGCGTGTCGCGTCAATCGAGATTTGCGTGACGAAATCCATCTGATGGTCGCGGCGCCACCAGGCGATGGCCTCCAGAAGCTCCTTGCAGCGGCTGCGATAGGCGGTGAAATTGTCGTCGGCGAGGAACACGGAGCGATAGCCGAGTTTATACAATGCGTCGATCTCGGCCAGCACGTGACTCACAGACTTGTGGCGCTGTTTGCGTCCCAGATACTGGATGACGTCGCAGAACTCGCAGTCGAAGGGGCAACCGCGCGAGGTCTGCACGGCTCCCAGCAGCGCGCGGTCATTTTGGTAGAGATCCCAGCGCGGCGGCGGCGTAAGCGCGAGATCGGGCTTGTCGCCGGAGTATGCGTCGCGCGGGCGGCCGGAGCGAAGGTCGGCGAACAAGTCTCCCGCGATCTCTTCCGCCTCGCCGCACACCAGCACATCACAATGATCCCGCAAGCGCGCGGGGCTCAGGCTTGCATAAGGTCCACCGATGATGACGCGTTTTCCCCGCCGCCGGAATTCATCGGCGATCGCAGTCATGCGTTGGCGCTGACTGACCTTGCCGGTGATCGCGATCCAGTCCGCCGGATGATTGTAGTCGACGAGCGAAACAGTTTCGTCACAAATCGAAATCTGGAAATCGGCCGGGCCCTCGCGGCCACCGTCGCGGCCGCAAGGTCCGCCATCATCACCCCAGCCGACATTCCCGATGCGCCGAGCACCTCCGCGCCGAAATAGGTTGGGAAATCGGCTGCAGGATTTATGATGTAAATTGATGGGGGCATAACAAAGTCTTCCAATGTGGGCCGCCATAAATAGTATTTCACTACCTTTAGGGCTGCAACAAAGAGTTCGGGTTGTCCATGTCAACCGCACCCGCGCGACAGTTCGGCGATTTTGCACGCCGCAAACCCGGGGTTTCCAAAACCGCCTTATCTCATTGATTCAATTTGGCGGTCTTCAATCGCCTCTGGCCTTTTTCCCTCTCCGCGAGAACTTATAACGGCGACCTCTCCCTCAAATCGACGGACTGAAAATGAAGCAGCTAAAGCACGTTCTATCGGCAATCCCTTTCTGCGCCGCCGGTTTTATTTGCGCGCAGGCCTTCGCCCTCGAAGCGCCGTCTGCAAAGAAAGCGGTCGAGGAACAGCCCTCGACGCGCGGATTGCCGGCGGAAGTGGTGACAACGCATACATGGACGTTTCCGGGAGGCAAAATTCCGTTCACCGCGCGAGCGGGCGCTCTGCATCTGCGCGATTTGCACAGTGGCGCGCTGCAGGCCGACGTCGCGTTTGTTTCATATGAGCGCGCGGAGGCAAATCTTGAGACCCGTCCCGTCACGTTCGTTTTCAACGGCGGCCCCGGTTCGGCGTCCGCATGGCTCGGACTCGGCGCCATGTCGCCCTGGCGCGTCCGCCTCAGCGATCCGCCTTCGCCGTCAAATCCGCCGCTTACGACCGACAATGCCGAAAGCTGGCTCGCTTTCACCGACCTCGTTTTCATCGATCCGCCGGGCGCCGGCTATAGCGTCATTCTCGGCGAAGGCGATGAATTGCGCAAACGCTTCTACTCGGTGCAGGGCGATGTCGAAGCGCTGGCCGTCGTCATGCGCGAATGGATCGCGACGCATCATCGTCTGGCGTC
Source organism: uncultured Alphaproteobacteria bacterium (assembly GCA_963811555.1). Taxonomy (GTDB): domain Bacteria; phylum Pseudomonadota; class Alphaproteobacteria; order Rhizobiales; family Beijerinckiaceae; genus Methylosinus. The sequence goes on from CAWESG010000027.1 coordinate 1,873, forward strand.
GCCGAAATATCTCGTCGGCGAGAGTTACGGCGGATTGCGCGTCGTCAAACTTCTCAGCGCCCTTCGCGAGCATGAAAGCATAGGCGTCAACGGTCTCGTTCTTGTTTCGCCTGTGCTGGATTTTTCGTGGCTGGAGAACTCGCGCAATCCGCTGACCTTCGCTTCGACCTTGCCGACCTATGCGGCGATCGCTCGCAGCGCCAAGGATCGCGCCGCGCTCTCCGATGTCGAAGCCTATGCGTCGGGCGAATATGTGCGCGATCTCCTCAAAGGAGTGAGGGACGCGGACGCCGTGTCACGCATGAGCGCGAATGTCGCTCAAATCACGGGTCTCGATCCCCAACTCGTTGCGAGCCTCGGAGGACGCGTCGACGTCAAATCCTTTACGCGCGAGCGCCGTCGCTCCTCCAAGGAAGTGCTGAGCGTCTATGACGGAGACGTCGCCGGTTATGATCCGACGCCTTTTGCGCGCGACAGCGAATGGGCCGACCCCGTGCTCGACTCGCTGCGCCCGCAATTCGGCGCCGCCATGTCTGCGCTCACCGCCGATGTTCTGAAATGGCCGATCGGCGATGCGCGTTACGAAATCATCAATGATCACGTGGCGCATGATTGGGACTACGGACGCGGCGGCAGATCGCATGTCGAAGCGGTTTCCGATTTGCGCGAGGCGTTGGCGCTCGATCCGCATCTGAAAGTTCTTGTCGCGCATGGCGTCGCCGATCTCGTCACTCCCTATTTCACCACGAAATTATTGCTCGACGAAATCCCTTCCTTTGGCGATCCGTCGCGCCTTCGCCTGCTTTTGCTGCCGGGCGGTCACATGCCTTATTTGCGCGATGACTCCCGCAAGCTCTTGCGCGATGCGGCGCGAACGGAAATCGAGGGAAAGTGAACGCGAGCCGGAGACCTTGAGGCCTCGAAGGCGTTACGCCGGCTGCTTCACTGAAGCCGCGATGGCGCGAATGTCGGCGGCCGCGCTGGGATGCGACTTAGCGAGCTTGTCGACGTCGCCAATCTCGACATCCGTCGGGACAACTCCTGGCCATTCGGTGCTGCCGCCAAGGAACCAGCGACCCTGCCCGAGAAGACGCGCGGTATGAAAGGTGTTTCCGGGGATCAGCAGTTGCACGCAGTGGCCCGACCGCAAATCGGGACCCACAACCACTCTTTTCGCGGCGCCGTCCGCCTGGAGCATGAACAGCTCCAGCGGATCGCCGAGGTAATAATGATAGAGCTGATCGTTACGAATCCGGTGCAATCGAACCGGGGCGTCTGGCGTCACCAAAAAATAAAGCGCGGAGCCCATTGGCCGCTGATTGGAGAAAGGCGCCGGCAATCCATTCTCGGCGATCGACAATCCAGCGGTGTAGCTGATGCGAACCGATCCGCATGTCGCATTGGGCTCCAGATTGAGCAGGCCGAGTATGTCTTCCGCAGTCAGCTCATTGGTCATCGATTTCCCCGGAGGCCCATTCTCCCAAGACATTCTTCAATAATGGCGCCGAGCGCGGCGCTTCGCTTTAACGGCGCCCTTCGTCAGCTCGTAGCGGCACCCGGCGCTCAGCGAACCCATATGCGCACGAAGGCATGCTGCGACATCTTCGGCGACCGGGATTTGCGCTTCGCAAAGCCTGTAGGCGTCGTCGGTGCAGGCGGTGCGCTGCTGAGCCGTTCCCTGAGCCAGCGCCGGAGTTGCGGCAAAAATCCCGAGCAGGATCGAGAGCCTGAAAAAATTGCGCATGACGATCGCTCCCTATGATTCGTTGCAACGAAAACCGGAGAAGCCGGCGATCAATCATACGCTGACAGCTCTTCGCCACAATCCGATTTTCTCTATCGCCGGGGCGCTGAGTGATGGAACGGTTAACCTCGCCAATCATCCAAGCGACAGTTATGCGCGCTATGCCATTGTCACGCTCTCGGCATTTGCGGCTTGGGTTTAATTCAGTCCAATCCTAGAACTCTATCGAGCGAGACTTTTCCGCCGCCGAAGGCGATGAGCGGCAGGAGCAAGCCAGCCCAGCTTAAATGCGTCGGCCACGCATCGGGATAGACAAAGATCTGGATAGTGAGCGTCATGACGAGAAGGGCCATGGCCGAAATGCGCGTGAGCAAGCCAATCACCAGCAGGATCGGAAACACATGCTCGGCTGTCGCGGCGATATAGGCGGCGGTCTCCGGCGGAATGAGCGGCAGCCTATATTCATTGCGAAAGAGCTCGATCGCGCTGTCCGTCACCGTCCATCCCTCGACCTTGGTGCGGCCTGAAAGGAAAAAGATCGAGGCGATTGCAAATCTTTGGACGAGAAGCAGCAGCCACATAGGCAAGAGCGTTTCGGCAAGCCGGGCGAAGAACGCGAATGGGCCGCGACCATGCGCCGAGGGCGAATGTTGAGCAGTCATCCGCGTCATTGCTCATGCTCCTTGGATCGGAATTGATGGATAGCGCCGCTCTGAAGCAGGCGCTTGAAGCGCGCGCCGATATCAAACGTCGGAAAAAGATGAGTGGCGGCGATGGCCGCGTCTCCGACGCTGTCGTCGGTTGCAAAACGGCTCAGCAGGTAATGTTCGGCGCGGTCGATCACGAACGCCTCGACGGCGCCGCCGGCGCGCGTCAGCAAGATCCCTTCGGCGCGCCAGTCAGGGGAGATTTGTTCGGGCGGCGTCGATGCGCGTAAGGCGAGCCAAATGGACGGCGTCGGTTTTTCAAACCATCGAAAACGCGTCGCCGGGTGAAATTCGGCAACGACCGTCATCCAGCCGTCGTCGGAGATATCGGAGGCGCGACGTTCCGTGACGTCCCCGGAGTCGGGAGCAATATGCGCTTCAATCTGCAGGCGATCGATCCGGGCGACGTCTGAAAGATAGGACGGATGCGAAGCGTCGGGGCGCCATTCGAGCCAATCGGAGAAGTTCGCGCCATACTCTGCGAGCACCGGGCTTATCTGGCGGCTCGTCTCGAAAATAGGCAAGCGCAAGGCTGCGAAATGCGGATTCCCCGACAATCGCTCGCGTCGCGGGATAGGACGCGGAAAGCGCTTCGATCGCCGCCGCCGGCGATGTGTTGCGATAGACGGCGAAGCCCGGCCAGGCGTCGAAATTCGACGCGACCCGGTTGACGATGGCCGCTGCGAAAGCGCGCTGAAACGCATCCAGTTCAGACGGCACGCGCGGACTCCCTGAACCGGACGAGTATGGCGGCGGCGTGATCGCGCTCCAACATGAGATCGGCGAAGGGAGGCACGGCGCCGTCGCGTTCGAGAAGGACAGGAACGGAGGTTCGCGCAACGAGATGATCGAGCAAGTCCCAGACCGGCTGAGCCACCGGCGCGTCATGGCTGTCGATCAGAAGCTGCGCGCCCAGCAAAGGATCGGCGCGATGTCCGGCGACATGAATTTCGCCAATCGCCTCGACTGGCAAAGAGTCGAGATAGCCATATGGGCAGTAATCCAAATTATTGGCGCTGACCCAGACATTGTTGACATCGAGAAGAAGTCCGCATCCCGTGCGCTTCACGACTTCGGCGAGAAATTCCGGCTCGCTCCATTCATGTCCCGCGAGAGGAATGTAGTGCGACGGGTTCTCGATCAGGATTTGTCGGCGGAGAGCGCTTTGGACGCGGTCGATATTGCGAGTGACGCATTCCAGCGCCTCGCGCGTCCGAGGCAACGGAAGCAGGTCCGGCAGACAGAAATCTTCCGTGCGCGACCAAGCGAGATGCTCTGAGACAAGAAAGGGTTCGACCCGATCGACGAGCTGCTTCAAACGCGCGAGATGATTGCTGTCGACCTCCGCCGAACCGCCGAGCGACATTCCAACGCCATGAACCGACAATGGCCGGTTTGCGCGAAGCGCCTCGATCATCGCGAGACGCGGTCCTCCGCCGACCATGTAATTTTCGGCGTGCACCTCAAACCAAAGCCCCGCCGCCGGAGAGGCTGCGGCTTCTTCAAAATGTTCCGGCTTGAAGCCAATTCCAGCGGTCGGGATCACGGACGATCAGCCCTTGTGGGGCGTGAGCGATCCGTGTCCCTTTGGAGTCGTTATCTTCGTGCAGCTTCCAGCTTCCACATATTTCCATGCGTCGGTCTGGTAATCGACGCGAGACGTGCCCGCGCAGCTCGTGCCGGGGCCAGCGGCGCAATCATTTTTCCCTGCGAGCGCGACGCCGTAGCACTTCTCTTTGCTGCTCTTCGCGTCGTCGGAGGCCGCCTGGGCGGCGACCGTCAGCGCGGACAGGACTCCGGCGGCAAGCGCGACAGCAGTTGTTTTCATTAGATTTCTTCCCTTCTTGAAACAAGAGGCGCATTGATAGGGCGCAACAATAGGGCGAACATTCGAGATCATAATTGTTTAGCGGACCGCATGGGCCGCCTTGTTCTTAACAGCGCATAAGTCGCAGGGCGTACGCCGTTGAAGCTTACTTATGGCGGCTACGGCGTCAACGATGCGATCGACTTTAAGGCGTCACGCCACGATGGGCGCGCTGGCCGAGCCGCCGCAAGCGCTTATATGAACGAGGAATCTGTCCTTTGATTTATTTGGTCTGATTAGAAGGAGCGGAGAGCAATGACAAACAATGACCTCAAGCCTGACTTTGGAACCAACGTTTACATCTTTGCCGCTGTCGGGGCCGTTCTTGGCGGCGTTTTGGGCGCGAGCGTGATGGGCTTTCCTCCTGCGATTGGCGCTATCATCATCGGGGCCTTGGCGGGCGGAATTCTTGGCTATTACATGCTGAAACTATAGTCGCGTGGCGCTTTCCGCCGATGGCGCCAGTCCTGAATTTGGAGCGCGCGCGATTTCACAGGCCGCTCACATGGCGCCGACGCGCAGCGTGCCGGATCGAGCGATTACGCCGCAGAATGCGAAAGAGAGAGATGTCGAGGGGGCGGCGCGTTGGCGGCCAGCAAATTCGGTTCGTGACGCGGCGTGCCGCCGGCCACGGAGTCGCCGATATTCGTATGGGCGACTTTAGCTAAGGCGCGGCGAAACTTTCCTTCGACCGACACGACAAAATTGTAATGCGCGGACGAGAACGGCTTGGGTTTGGTTGGATCGTCGCTTCGCCAGCCGACGAGGATGGCGCCAAGACGTCGGCGATCGTCGCCAAGCAGCACGGCGCCTCCGGACGCGCCATCGCCGGTGTTGCAGTCAAATGCGAATTCGCGCGATCCGTTCTTCGCCTGAGCAGTCTGAGCGCGCAAGCGGCATTCCTCAAAGGACATCCGACTTCCATCGCCCCAGTCCGAATGTCCACGCGCCACGAATTCAACGGCTTCGTTCACCTTGAGGTCTGGAGCGAGATCGTAGGGAGTGATCTCGTTCAGAGGGTTCACGAGCTTGGCGACGGCCCAATCGCGCACGGTCTTTGTGGCGTAAGGACGAGCCGTGCCGGAGACAATCGACGCCATGTCGATGGGGACGCGCTTCTGCTTGCCATCCAATTCGACAACAAAATGACATGTCTTCGCGCGGCGCTGACCATCTTCGTCATAGAACACATGCGCCGCCGTCGTGATGACGTCGCTCGTCAACGTCAATTGTCCCGCGCCGTGCGCATCGCCGCACTCCACGAGACCCGACGCCGCATGCACGCGCTTTAATTGCTCGACTTCTGTTTTGGTCTTGGCCGCGTATTCCTCGGCGGCTAGGCGCTTGTCGCTTCCCATGACAAGAACAGGGATTGCGACAACGCCAGCCGAAGCTCTAACGCCAGAGTCGTGGAGGAAAGTAGCGGAAGCCGGAGCAATTAAGAACGGTTGGACGGACATAAAAAATGTAACTGCGCCAACCGCCATTGCTCTCATTGGTTCACCATGTCTCGCTTACGCCGAGAAATGATTACTTAACCGTCGCGTCCTTCACAAGCGTCGCCATTGAAATTGTGTTTTTTCAAACGGGAAAGAAATTCCAAACGACGCCTTGGCGGTCGTAGGACGCCAACCTGGAACGCCGGTTTAGACCAGGGTTTCTTTCTGCGAGCCTTTGATTTTGAAGCCTAAACCTAACAGATCGGCAGGGGTGCGTGGCGGAACCCACTCGGGGCCGAGGCGTTTGAGCGCGCGGGGCTATTCTCGCGAGTTATGAACCAGGGAGAACACCAATGAACCGATTAATTCTGGCGATCGGATTGGCGGCGATAGGTCTATTTGCGCTGCCGCAAGCGTCGCGCGCCATGCCTGTGCAGTCGGGCGCGATTGCAGAGGACTCCTCCAACGTCGTGCAGGCGCATTATGCGCGTTATCGTCACCGCCACTGTGGCGGCCGCATCGTCTATCTTCCAGGACACCACGGGCGCTACGCTTATGCGCCGGGTTACGGGCGCAGGCATTATGGCTGGCGAGGCGAACATGGAAGAATGGATCGCCAAGTCTATGGCGAGCGCCGCGAAGGCGGAAAAATGACGGGTCGCTCGGTCGGAACGCAAGGCCAAATGAATAAGATGCATTCGAACCAAAATTCGTATCAGACATCGCCCAACAACAAGCCCTCGACAGACAAATGAAGCCACTCAACATCGATGTCTGACGGCCGGGACTGATTGTTCGGGGACAACAAACGGAGCCGCCATGCTGGGCAATGCCGGGCGTGGCGGCTTTCTGATTCCGAGAATGATGCGAAAGAGCAAGCTTGAACGAGGGATCTGTCCGAAATGCTGATTTATCGCTTGTCGTTAGGCGTTTCGTTGACGTCAGCCGTATCGAGACAGAGATCGGAAATCATCCCCATTGCCTGACGCAAGTGGCCTCCCGCGCGATCGAGAGCCGTTTCGGCCTCGCGGATTCCATAGCCTTGCAGGAGCAAAAAAGCGAGTTTGACGCTGCCGCCGGCGCGCTGAAGGGCGTCATGAATCTCATCGCCATTTCGACCGGTCAGGCGCGACAGGATTCTTTCGCTTCGGCGAACCAGTTTTTTGTTCGAGGCCTGGACGTCCACCATCAGGCCCTCGTAAACGCGGCCTAGCAGAATCATGACGAGCGACGACAGCATGATCAGCGCGATCCGCTGCCCAGTGCCCGCCTTCATTCGCGTCGAACCGGCGATCGGCTCAGAGCCTGTATCGAGAAAGATCGCGTGATCCGCCTCCAGGAGAAGCGGCGTATCCGGGTTGTTGGCGACGCCGATCGTGAGGGCGCCCGATTGTTTTGCTTCACGCAAACAGGCGAGCGTGAAAGGCGTCGTGCCGCTCGCCGCCACCGCGATAACGACATCGGCTGCGTTCACCCGGTGATGTCGCACCAGTTCGGTTGCGTGCGCGACCTGATCCTCCGCGCCTTCGACCGCCTGCAGAAGCGCGTCCTTTCCCCCTGCTATCAGCAGCAGAAGACGATCGCGCGGCCAGCTGAATGTCGGAACGAGCTCCGCTCCGTCCTGAACGGCCAAGCGGCCGGAGGTTCCTGCGCCGACGTAAATAAGACGGCCTCGCCGGCTCAGCCGCCGCACGATTGCAAGAGCTGCTCGTTCGATGGCGGGCCGAGCGGCTCGCGCAGCGGCGACGGCTGCGAACTGCCCCTCGATCATCGCCTCCAATATCTCAGCCGGTTCCCAGACGTCGATCTTGGAGTAACGGGGACTTGGCCGTTCCGTTTCCATGTGGTTCTTGGCCGTTGGATTATGAGTTCTATAGATAGCCGATAGCAGAGCGCGTTCAATCCAACATGACTCTCCTATTTAAGCAGGCGGCGTCCACAAGAAGATTCGGCGGAGGCCCCTTCTTGGCGGGCGCGTGTTTTTTACCGACGTCTCGAATAGTGTGAGACGATCGGCCAATTTAGGAGCGACGAACATTGGGATAACGGCCCTCGACGCACAGATGGCGGCTGATCTGAAAGCCGCGCCGGAAGCCGTGAAGCGGCAGGAACGGATGCTGTCAGACTGGCTTCCGGCGCTGATCGCTCGGCTGGAGCGCAAGCCTCCACGGGTCGTCGTCACTTGCGCGCGCGGCAGCTCCGCACATGCGGCCACCTTCGGGAAACATCTGATCGAACGATATCTCGGCATTCCGGTCGCCGCCGCCGCGCCCAATATTGCGAGCGTCTATCATCAGCAGTTACGCTTGGAGGATCAGCTTTTTCTGGCCATTTCGCAATCCGGGAAAAGCAATGATCTCATCGAGCAGGCGGTCGCGGCGCGGGCGTCCGGCGCTGTAACGTTCTGCGTCACAAATGATCCGGAGAGCGAATTGGCGCGATGCTGCGAATTCGTCGCGCCCATGGCGGCCGGACCAGAGCTCAGCATTCCGGCGACAAAGACCTTCATCGCTTCCCTTTCGGTATTGACGCGTCTGGTTGCGCTTTGGGCGAAGGATGACGCGCTCGCCAATGCGCTTCAGCGACTGCCCGAACGCCTTGATCGCCTCAGGCGAATTGGATTGGAGCTCTCTGGTGGAGAGCCTCTCGGGAGTGAATAGTCTCGTGACGATCGGTCGAGGTCCAACGCTCGCGATCGCGCGCGAGGCGGCTCTGAAACTGAAAGAGACTTCCGATCTTCATGCTGAAGCGTTCAGCTCCGCCGAATTTCTGCACGGACCCATCGCTTTGGTTTCACCGCAATATCCGATCGTGATGTTCACGCCGACCGACGCCGCGGCAGCAGGAATGAGACAATTGGCGAGCGATCTCAGACTCAAAGGCGCTGCGCTGTTTACGACCGACGAGAACGATCCGACCGCGGACCAACTCGCGGCGCTTCCTCCCGATCACCCTGAAACCGATGCGATCTGCCTCATCCAAACCTTCTATTCCATGGTCATTAGGCTTGCTGCGGCGCGAGGAACGAACGCGGATCAGCCACGGCACCTGCAGAAAATCACCCGCACGAAATGACCAACACTGGCCGACACGCAGTAGCCGCAGACTTCGTTTTTGACGGCGAGATCACGCGCCGCGACAGCGCCGTGATTATCGAAAATTCCGCAATCGTCGGTGTTGCGCCTCGCACGGAGCTCTCGCGATCGACGAGGACCGTCGATTTGCCGGCGGGCGTCTGGCTCGCTCCGGGCTTCATCGATATTCAGGTGAATGGCGGCGGCGACGTCCTGTTCAACGCGGACCCGACGCCGGAAGGCATTGCGCGGATTGTCGGCGCTCATCGCCGGTTTGGCACGACGGCCCTTCTTCCGACGCTGATTACCGATACGGACGACGTCATGAGCGCAGCGTTCGAGGCGGTCGAGGCGGCGCTCGCCTATGAGCCGAGCGTTCTTGGCGTTCATTTCGAAGGTCCTTTCCTCTCCCCCGAAAAACCTGGAGTGCATCGCCGCGAGTATTTTCGCCGACCGGAGCCCCATCACAAACGAATGTTCACCTCGCTCAGCCAGGGAGTGACGCTCGTCACTCTGGCGCCCGAGGAAGTTCCGCCCGGTTTCATCGCGGAACTCGTGAAAGCGGGGGTCAAGATTTCTCTTGGTCATTCCATGGCGACTTATGCGCAAACGCGAGCCGCGATGGCCGAGGGGCTGACGGGCTTCACTCACCTATTCAACGCCATGCGGCCGCTCGGCAGCCGCGAGCCCGGTCCGGCGGCCGCGGCGCTTGAATCGCCCGCCGCGTGCTATGGATTGATCGTCGACGGGGAGCATGTCGCCCCGGCGATGCTTCGTCTCGCCATTCGCGGCGTCGGCCACCCCATGCTCGTCACCGATGCGATGCCGCCGGTCGGCGGCTCGAGAAGCGAATTTGCTCTCTATGGCGAGGAAATCATCGTGCGCGACGGACGTTGCGCCACAAGGGAGGGAACGCTCGCGGGGTCGGCGATCGATATGGCGACCGCGGTCCGAAATTGCGTTCAACTCCTGCAACTGCCGTTGGAGCAGGCGCTGCGCTACGCCTCCGTCGAGCCCGCCAATTTCCTGGGTCTGGGTCATTGGCTTGGACGCCTTTCGCCCGGCTACCGGGCCGATATCGTCGCTTTCGATCCGATCGATCTTGCCGTTCTCGCGACCTGGGTCGCGGGGGAAAAATCTGATGATTCCACGATTATTTGATCTGGCGTCGCCCACTCGCCTCCGAGAACAGAATAACGTTGGCGACGTTAAAACGTTGATTCGCCGCCCAATGAAGAACTTTGGAGGACCGCTATGGACGAGAGCAGTTTCAACATGGCCGTGCGCAAATTCCTCAAGGAAGTGGGCGTGACGTCACAGCGGGAAATCGAACGCGTGGTTCGCGAAAAGGGAGTCGATGGCCCGAAGCTTAAATTGCGGATGACGCTCACCGCCGAGAATGCGCCGCTCAATCATGTTGTGGAAGCGACCATCGATCTCAATTGACGCATTAGCCTGCTTCCAACACCATAGCCTGCAATTATGCGTCGATTCGCAATGGCGCGCGCCGTCGTCTGCTTGCGAAGTTTCAGTAACGTCGTTAACACGAGTTTGCTAACGGGATTCGCTCCCGGCATTTGGAAACTATTCGACCCAAGGAGAATTCTGGTGGCCAAGGCAAAAACCAGCAAGCCCGAAGCAGCGCCCGTACGCCCGGTCAAGGAAACCCTGACCAAATCCGCGCTGATCAATCTGATCGCCGAGCAGAACGATATTCCTCGCAAGACCGCGGTCGGCGTGTTCGCCACTCTGGAAAACGTGTTGCTCGGATCGGTGCATCCGCGCGGCATCGGCGAGTTTACGCTGCCCGGCCTTTTGAAGGTGAGCCTGCGCAAAGTGCCGGCCCGCAAGGCGGGCACGCTGATCCGTAACCCCGCGACGGGCGAGATGATGAAGGGCGCAGCCAAGCCCGCGAGCGTGCGCGTCAAGATCCGCGCTCTGTCAAAATTGAAGACGGCGGCTACGCGTTGATTTTTTAGGCTTGCGATCAGGCCTTGGGGTGTCGCTCCAAGGCCGCTCGTGAATTTGACTGTGGGCCGGACAGGCTGCCTTGCGACTTGGCGGCCTGCCGCAGAAGCAATGATTGAGCTTTGAGCTGGCCCTTACTTCGCCCCGATCGAAGAAGCGATCGGTTCGCCGCGTAGACGATGACGCCCCAAATGGCTGTCTTTCAATGTCGCCGGTCTGCAACCTTTGGAGCCTTCGCGCTCGCATTCGGTCTTCTGCTCGCGGGGGAAGCCGGCGCGGAGAAGGCCAAGGCGACCTATGGGCCAATCCCGGATGCGATATGGAGCAATATGCAGGGGAAATCCTGGCATGCGGAGCTTCCGTGTCCTCAAAGGAGCGAGCTCGCCTTATTGCGGATACCTTTTGTCGATTTTCAGGGTCGCACGCAGATCGGCTCCCTGATCGTCGCGAAAAGTGTCGCGCCCAAAGTCGCCGCCGCGTTTCAGGAAATATACGATAGCGGAAGGTTTCGCATTTATCGCATGACTTTGATCGACGACTTTCAGGGCGACGATGATAAATCCATGGAGGCCAACAATACGAGCGCCTTCAACTGTCGAACCACCGATCGCGGGGCAATGTCTCGCCACGCCATGGGAATGGCGGTGGACATCAACCCGGTTCAAAATCCCTATCGGGAGGGGAACCTCACCTCGCCGGAGGCGGGGAGAGCGTACGACCAGCCCTTCAAACGCAGAGCCGATGTCGTGGGAATCATTCTTGATGGAGGGATCGTGACCCGAGCCTTCGCGAGGCAGGGGTGGCGTTGGGGCGGAAACTGGAAAAACACCGTCGACTACCAGCATTTCTCCAGTGACGGCCACTGAGCGGCGCAAGCTCTGGAGGTCGAGGGTTGGCCGAATGAGCGACGCGATTCCAATGCGAGCGGCTCATCGGCCGCACTCGATCACGCCCTTTCGTCAGACGCTCGCTTCAATCGACTGGCGGCGGGGGAGAGACGCCGCCGCCAGTCCAGGGTTGAAAGCTTCAAACAATCGAAGGCCGGATTACCGACCGAACCATCGCTCGATCGGATATTCCGGACTTCCGGCCTGCGCGGACGGATGTATCCGTCCCAAGCCGTTGACGCGGGCGACGCGACGGCCGCGACCAACGAACGCCTGTTGAGATTCGCCTTCACCGCAAACGCGATAGCCGAGACTACCGAGCTGCGCGCCGGAGAGTTTCATCAGTGGCCCAGGAACGGCTCCGCCCGTATTCCTCACATGGGCGAGAAACAGCCGACGCAGCGCTGGCTTATAAGAATGGGCGAACATCGCCATCAATCTCGGATCGATAGTTCCGCCCGATGGCTCGCCAACCCAGGGCGCATGAAAGCCGAAGACGGCCTGCGGAGAGACGCAGGAATTGCGCGCCGCCAGAAACAATGTGCAGGACGAATCGCATTCCACAGCGCCGATGCGAACAGGTTCGCCGCGCGCTTGCGCAACTGAGAGTCGGGCCGCATAGGGCTCGACGGGTCCGCCGTAGTCGTTGTGGGTGACGTCGAAAGCGCTAGCTGAAGTGGAAAGCAGGGCGAGCGCCATCGTTCCTGCAAGACCGAGAGATCGCAGCATTTTGGTTTTCCTTACAGACGCTTTGGGCGTTGCGTCGTTGGTTTTTTGCCACAGCCGTCGCGTCGCGAGCGTTGCTGCGGGAGCCCCCTTGGCCGGAGACGTTTTTATGTTTTTTGATTTTCGGCCAAGCCTGAGTCCCATATTAGCAAGTAGATTTCAGGCAAGAAAAAGGCGGCTGAGACTTACGCCAACAATTTAATGCTGACTTGAACTCAGCCGATGGCTGGCGCCAAGATCGAGTTTGCGAGCGTTTTTATGAGCCGCGGAGTTCGATTTTTGCGCTGACTGTGCGCGAGCGCGCATCAACTCCGAAAATTTCAAATCAAGATTATCACTTTATTTTGCAACGATGCTTGCACGCAGCTTCATGCGCCGCATCGCTGCAGAAATCGCTTTTCGATTCACATCACAATCATGAGAGCTTTCATGAAAATTCATTTTCTGACCACGGCGCACAACAGCCTTAGCCAGCGTCTGCTGATCGAACTTACAGACCGAGGCCATGTTGTGACTGTGGCGAACTGAAGTCATAGACAAATCGCCTGCTTTGCAACGCAGTCCTTAGCAGTGGAGCTTTCTATCTTTCTTACGCATTCA
>CAWESG010000028.1:0-43417 GCA_963811555.1 uncultured Alphaproteobacteria bacterium
CAAAATATCGCGCCTCGAAATCATCGACATGAACAGCCCTCCGGTTTTGGAACAGACCTTGAGCAATGCCACAGGAGTTTTACCGGGACATGATACACATTTCGCAGGAGCGCCCTGCGTCAATCCATGGGCGACATACCTCCCCCTTGCGGGGAGGTCGCGCCGCGAACGGCGCGGGTGGGGGAAACTCCAGCGCGCAAATAGTCACCCCACCCCGGCTCGCTTCGCGAGCCACCCTCCCCGTCTAGGGGAGGGGATTCTCGCCCTTTATTGATGCAGCGCCTCGCCATGCAGCGCGATGTCAAGACCTTCGCGTTCGTCGTCCGGATCGACGCGCAGGCCGTGACGAGTGAGACGATTTTGAGCACGATGAACGTGCCGATGACGCACCAGCCGATGGTGACGCCGACGCCGATCGCCTGCACCAGGAGTTGATGCGGATCGCCGTCGAGCAGGCCCGCGACGCCAGGATCGCCGCCCGAGGCGGTGATCGCCGTGGTCGCGAAGACGCCGGCCATCAGCGTGCCGAGAATGCCGCCGACGCCATGCACGCCGAAGACGTCGAGCGAGTCGTCATAGCGGAAGCGATGCTTGGCGACCGTGCAGAACCAATAGCAGACGCCGCCCGCGACCAGGCCGATGACGACGCCATGCCAGGGCAGAATATAGCCCGAGGCCGGGGTGATCGTGCCAAGGCCAGCAACGGCGCCGGAGACGACGCCGAGCACCGACGGCTTGCCGCGCTCGATCCATTCGAGCCCGCTCCACACCAGCGCGCCGGCGCAGGCGGCGAGATGCGTCGCGACGATGGCGAAGACCGCGCGCGAATTGGCGCCGAGCGCCGAGCCGCCATTGAAGCCGAACCAGCCGACCCATAACAGGCCGGTGCCGATCACGGCGAGCGACAGATCGAAGGGCGAGAGGTTCTCGCGGCCAAAGCCCGACGCGATTGCCGAGCATCAACGCGCGCGACCAGGCCAGCCACGCCGGCGTTGATATGCACGACCGTGCCGCCCGGCGAAATCGAGCAAGCCCATCTCTGCAGGAAGCCGCCGCCCCACACCCAATGCGCCGAGGGCACATAGACGACGAAGAGCCACAAGACGCAGAACAGGATGAAGGCCGAGAACTTCATGCGTTCGGCGACCGAGCCGCCGACAAGCGCGCAGGTGATGACCGCGAAGGTCATCTGATAGGCCATGAACAGCATTTCCGGGATGGTTTTGGCGAGCGGGCTGACCGTATCGATCCCGACATCGTTGAGCAGCGCGCGCGACAGTGTCGCCGATGTAAGGACCGTCGCCGGTGAAGGCGAGGCTGTAGGCGACGGCGACCCATAGCAGCGAGACGACGGCCGTGGCGATGAGGCTTTGCGCCATGGTCGCGAGCACATTTTTCTTGCGCACCATGCCGCTGTAGAACAGCGCGAGGCCGGGCAGGGTCATCATCAGCACCAGCGCGGTCGCGACGATCATGAAGGCGGTGTCGGCGCCGTCGATCTTGCGTTTTTCCTGCGCGAGGGCGGGGAAGGCGACAAGCGGCGCAGAAAAGCGCGGCGAACGCCGGGAAGAGATTCGGCATTGTCTCTCTCGCAGTTAGGGATGCTTGGCTTAGAGCGCGTCGTCGTCGGTTTCGCCGGTGCGGATGCGACAGACGCGCTCCAGCGGCGACACGAAAATCTTGCCGTCGCCGATATGGCCGGTGCGCGCGACTTCGGATGGTCTCGATCGCGGGCTCGACAAGCGCGTCCGCGACGGCGATCTCGATTTTCACCTTGGGAAGGAAGGCGACGACATATTCGGCGCCGCGGTAGATTTCGGCATGGCCCTTCTGTCGTCCATAGCCCTTGACCTCGGTCGAGGTCATGCCGTGCACGCCGAGCTCCGTGAGCGCCTCACGCACTTCGTCGAGTTTGAACGGTTTGATGATCGCGGTGATGATTTTCATTTCATTTTCTCGTTCGCTTTGCTCTTGAAGGTGGCAAAACGTGTAAATCTTAAGCAACTATCGTGCCTGTTTGCCCTAAAAACAGACATACTAGGGCGAAAATTGCGAAAACGAGCGGCGTTTTATGAAATATTGCTCTAGTTCTAGGCTGATTGTCGCTAATTTTTATGCATACTGCTCAAAAATGGCGCATGCCAACAATTGAACGCAAGTTCAGGTTAATTCGGCTGTTCAGCTTCCGTTCACTGCCAATGCTGACTAATCACTCTTCAGGGACGAAAACCGCCAAGGGGCGCGCATAATGAAATTGAGAAGTAAATTCGCGTGTTTCGCCATCTCGCTCATCGGCGCGGTTCTCGCGATTCAAGGCGAGGCCATCGCCGCCGAGAAGCGCATTGCGCTTGTGATCGGTAACGCAGCGTATGAAGCGAAACCGCTTGAGACGACGGCGAATGACGCTGGCCTGATCGCGCAGACTTTGCAGGCGGCCGGGTTCGACGTCACCGGCGCGCGCGACCTCGACGAAGATTCTCTGCGCCACGCCTTCCGGGACTTTACCGACAAGGCCGCCGCCGCCGGTCCCGATACGGTCGCCTTCGTCTATTTCGCCGGATATGGGTTGCAGCTCGAAGGCGAGGATTATCTTATTCCAATCGGCGCCAATATTTCGCGTGACGCCGACATTCCCTCCAAGGCGACGCGCGTTTCGGATTACGTCAAATCGCTGGCGGCTTCGGGTCTCAAGACCGGCGTCGTTGTTCTCGACGCCGCGCGCGCCAATCCGTTTTCTCTCTCGGGCGCGCCGATTGCGAGCGGCTTCGCATTGCAGGAGCCGGGAGCTCGCATGGTCCTCGCCTATAATGCCGCGCCTGGAACGATCGCGCCCGCGGAAAAAGGGCCTTACGGCGCCTATGCGCATGCGCTGTCGGAAATGATGCGCGAGGGCGGTCTCCCGCTCAAGGAAGTCTTCGACAATGTTCGTCTGCGCGTCAGCGAGATGACGAAAGGCGCCCAGATTCCTTGGAACTCGCCCGGCGCCGAGTCCTCCTTTGTGTTTTTCGAGCGCGCCGCCAATGCGCCGCCGGCGCCAGATCAAACCGCCGCGCGCAACAAGCCCATCGCGGAGCTGGGCCCAAAAGACGGATATGCGGCGGCCATTCAGCGCGACTCCCTGCAAGGCTACGAGGACTATGTCGCGACCTATCCGCGCGACCCGTCGACGAGGCGCGTGCGCGCGATATTGGCGGTTCGACGCGAGGCGCTCACCTGGCGTCGCACGCGCGTCGCCGACACGCCGAACGCCTATTGGTCCTATCTGCGTCGTTATCCTCGCGGGCCGCATGTCGGCGACGCGCGCCGCCGTCTTTCCGAACTTGCAGCCGCATATGATCCGCCGCCGTCATTCGAGATGATCGATTACGACGTGCCGCCGCCGCCCGAAGACGAGATCGTCTATGTCGATCGTCCTGTCGTGATGTTCGACGATCCTGATTTCGGCTTCCCGCCGCCGCCTCCGCCGCCCGTCTATTTCCTGCCGCCTCCGCCGCCGGATTTCGTCGTGCTGCCGCCTCCCTACATCGTGACCGAAGCCTATGCGCTGCCCATTCCCGTTTTCGTGCCGATCCCGGTCTGGCAAAGCCCTCCGCCTTACATCGTTCCGCCGCCCAATAATGTGATCTTCGAGAATATCCACAATCAGGTGATCATCGATCACGCGGCGAATAATGTCGTCATCAAGGACCCGGGCGGATCGCTGCTGTCGTCGAACGCGCTGAAGGCCGTGGGCGTCGGAGCCGCCGCCGTTGCGATCGGCGCTGCTTTGCCGGCCTATGTGGCGAAGAAGGCGAATCTGACGCCGCCTCCCGGCGCGCCGGGGGTTAATCCCGCCGCCTTGCACCAGCACCAGGCTCCGGGCGCGCCGCTGCAGCCGAACGCTCAGCAACCCCTGGTGCCAACCCGGCTGCGACGTTGCACACGCTGCCGAACGCAGCCCCTTTGCCGACGCCGTCCGGCGTGCAACCGCTGGACAAGACCTTGCATGGCAAGCCGCCGATCGGAGCGGGCGCGCCGCCTGCGACGGGCGCGCCGAACGCCAATCCCGCAGCGACGTTGCACACGCCGCCAAACGCCGCGCCTTTGCCGACGCCGTCGGCGCGTCAACCGCTTGACAAGCCGTTGCACGGAAAGGCCGTGACAGGAACTCCGCCCGCGGGCTCGTCGACCGCGGTTGCGCCGAACTCAAACGTTCCCGCGGGGCCTCCATCCGGTACGAATAAGGGCTTGGCGCCCGCAATCGGTCAGACGCCGCATCCAAAGGATCGCGCCGTCGGCCACGCTCCAAATATGAATGCGCCTGTTGGGAATGCGCCCGCGACCAATGCGCCTTTGGTTCATGCTCCCGTGAACCATGCTCCCATCGTCCGCCATGCGCCGCCGCCCGCGGCTGTGATTCACCAACCGCCGCCGCAAGTGATGCGCGCGCCGCAGCCGATGTATCACGCGCCAACCGCGCCAGTGTTCCATCAACCGCCTCCGCAGGTGATGCACGCTCCGCAACCGGCTTACCGTCCTGCGGGGCCGCCGCCAGCGGCGATGCATGCGCCCGCGGCTGCGTTCCGTCCTCCCGTCGCCCCTGCGCCAGCGCGCGCCGTCGCGCCAGCGGCGCCGGCAAAGCACTGCGTGGTGGTGAACGGCGCGCCGGTCTGCAAATAGTCGAAATGTCCGGCGCACGACGTCGCCGGACGTTTCAGCCGCTGTATGGCAGACGGAGGATATTCACTTTGTCGCCTGCTTTGGCTGGCGGCGCGCCGGGCTCGCGGATGAGCAAGGCCTGCGATTGCGCAAGTTCGGTGAGAAGCGACGAGTCCTGCAATGGCTGCGGCGTCGCGACGATACGCCCTTCCGAATCCTTCTCGAGCATCGCGCGCATGTAGTCGCGACGTCCTTTGTTGGCGGGAAGATCGGCGCCGGCGATCGCGGCTTCGCTCTTGTCTTCGCCGGCTTTCGCGTCGCCTTGGAGCGCCCGCACCAGCGGCGAAAGAAAAACGAGAGCGCATACAATCGCGGCGACCGGATTTCCGGGCAGGCCAAGAATACGCATGTCGCCCAAGGCGCCCATGAATGAGCGGCTTGCCCGGACGCATATTGATGCGCCAGAAGTCGAGCGTCATGCCCTGACCGGCGAGCGCCGGTCGCAGCAGGTCATGATCGCCGACGGAGGCGCCGCCAAGCGTCACGAGCACATCCGCATGTTTCTCGCGCGCGAGGGAGAATCCCTTTTCGAGTTCGGCAATTTCGTCGCGGAAAATACCGAGATCGATCGCTTCGCCGCCCGCTTGTTCGACGATGGCGGCGACCGCATAGTTGTTGCACGAGATGATTTGCGCCGGACCGGGAACGGCGCCCGGCGCAACAAGTTCGTCGCCAGATGTGAGGATTGCGACGCGTGGCTTTCGCACGACGGCTAAATGCGAATGATTGGCGGCTGCGGCGAGGGCGAGTTCGCTTGGCCCGAGGCGCGTTCCAGCGCGCAACGCAATGGCGCCTTCGCGGAAATCGAGACCCGCCGTGCGAATGTGTCGACCCGCGACAGGCGCTTCCGTCGCGCCGATCGTTGCGCCTTCGACAATGGCGTCTTCCTGCAGAAGGATCGAGTCGGCGCCTTGCGGCACGGGCGCGCCGGTGAAAATGCGCACGGCCTGTCGCGGATTGGAGAACGCCGTCATAGCCGTGGCCGGCGGCGCTTTCGCCGACAAGTTGGACGCGCGCGTTTGAATCTCGCAGATCCTGCGCGCGCAGCGCATAGCCATCCATCGCGGAAACGTCGACGGGCGGCTGCGTGCGCCGCGCAACGAGGTCTTGCGCGAGCGTGCGCTCTCGTGCTTGCGCAAGCGGAATCCGTTCGAAGTCCGCAAAAGGGGACACGTCTTTGAGGACGCGATTCAATGCTTCGTCGACCGAAAGCGGTTTGCTCTCAGCCATCGCGGGTTTCGTCCTCGCGCCGCCAATGGCCAGATTTGCCGCCGATTTTCTCGACGAGTTCGACGCCTTCGATGCGCATGGCGCGGTCGACCGCTTTCAACATGTCGTAAATTGTAAGACACGCGACAGTAACCGCCGTCAAAGCCTCCATCTCGACGCCTGTCTTGCCCGTGACGGTGACTTCTGCGCGCACAATCACGCCGGGAAGAGATTCATCCGGCGCAACATCCAGCGCGACTTTGGAAATGGCGAGCGGGTGGCACAGCGGGATGAGTTCATGCGTCCGTTTCGCCGCCATGACGCCGGCGACGCGAGCAACGCCAAACACGTCGCCCTTCTTGGATTCGCCGGCGACTGCGAGCGCCAGCGTCTCGCGTCTCATGACGACGCGGCCCTGCGCTATGGCGGTGCGTTTGGCGTCCGCCTTGTCCGACACGTCGACCATATGCGCTTCGCCTTGCGGGCCGATATGCGTCAGCGCGTTCATTTATGCGCGCGCGGGAGTCTTATGCGCGCCAGTCTTGTGAATGGCGGGCGCGCTTCCGCCGTGGAGCAATTCATAGGTCGCGGCGGCGACATCGCTCTTCTTCATGAGACTTTCGCCGACAAGGAAGGTGAAGACGCCGGACTTTTCCAGGCGGAGGCAATCTTCGTGCGTCGCAATGCCGCTCTCGGCGACGATGATCTTGTCTTTCGGCGCGCGCTCGGCCAGCCGCTCGGTGGTTTCGAGCGAGACTTTGAAGTCATGCAGATTTCGATTGTTGATGCCGATAAGCCTGGTCTCCAGAGCGAGCGCGCGATCGAGCTCTTCTTCGTTATGAACTTCGGCCAGAACGTCCATGCGCAGATCATGCGCCGTCGTGTTGAGGGCTTTCGCTTCGGCGTCGGTCACGCTTGTGAGAACGATGAGAATGCAATCGGCGCCAAAGGCGCGCGCTTCGAATACTTGATAAGGATCGAACATGAAGTCTTTGCGAAGCGCGGGCAAATGCGTGGCCTTGCGCGCGGCTTCCAAATCTTCAAGCTTGCCTTTGAAGGAGGGACCGTCCGTCAGAACCGAGAGACAAGCGGCGCCGGCAGACTCATAAGCGCGCGCCAATGCGGGCGGATCGAAATCGGCGCGAATGAGTCCCTTCGATGGGCTCGCTTTCTTGATCTCGGCGATCAAAGCAATGCGGCCTTCGTTCAATTTGTTCTCGATCGAATGCACGAAGCCACGCGGCGGATCATGATCGCGAACTTTGCGCTCAAGTGTGGCGAGCGGCATCCGAACTTTCGCTTCAGCGATTTCGGTTCGCTTATACGCTTCGATCTTGTGCAATATATCGGTCATGTCTCTTACCTGGGGAGCGCCGCGCCTCCGGATTGACGCCTTGATAGCTCTTTCCGCAACTCGATGCTATCACAGAAATGGTCAACCTAAATGGGGCGTTGGACGCGCCAGTTCGGTTTTGAGAGCAATTTGCCGGAAGGGCTATCCTTCGTTGCGGTTCGAAATTCGCACGAGATCGTCGAGCTTCGCCTGCGCTGCGCCAGTGTCGATCGCATGCTCCGCTAATCTCGCGCCTTCTCGAAGGTCGTGGGCTTTTTCCGCCACAATCAGCGCCGCCGCCGCATTGAGAACGGCAATATCGCGATAGGCGTTTTTTTCACCCGCCAAAACCGCGCGCAGCGCCCGAGCGTTATGCGCCGGGTCGCCGCCCAGCAGATCCTGTGGGCGCGCGCGCTCCAGGCCGGCTTGCTCCGGCGTGATTTCGAAGGCGCGGATAGCCCCGCCTTCAAGCGAGACGACGCTCGTGGCGGCGGTCGTCGTGATCTCGTCGAGACCATCCTGGCCATGAACGAGCCATAGTCGCTTGGAGCCGAGCTCCATCATGGCGCGCGCCAGAGGCTCCAGCCAATCGCGCGAATAGACGCCTATGATCTGTCGGGTCACGCGCGCTGGATTGCACAAAGGCCCCAGCAAATTGAACAGCGTGCGAACGCCGAGCTCTGCGCGCACGGGCGCAGCGAAGCGCAATGCGGCATGATGCGCTGGGGCGGCGATAAAACAAACGCCGGCCTCGCGAAGACAATCGGCGGCCGCTTGCGCGCTCATGCCGACGCGAACGCCGAGTTCGCCGAGCACGTCGCTTGCGCCTGAACGCGACGAGGCTGCGCGACCGCCGTGTTTCGCGACCTTTACGCCGCACGCGGCGACGATGATCGCAGCGAGCGTCGAGATGTTGTAGGTGCCGACGCCGTCGCCGCCTGTTCCGACGATGTCGATGGCGTCTTCGTCAGCCTCTACGGGCGTCATCGCCGCCCGCATCGCTTGAGCCGCGCCGATGATTTCGTCGATGCTTTCGCCGCGTTGGCGCAGTCCCATGAGGAAAGCGCCAAGCTGCGCGGCAGTCGCCTTGTTTTCGAGGATGAGCGTAAAGGCCGCTCGCGACTCCTCGCGAGTGAGGGGCGCGCCGTCGGCGATTCTGGCGATGAAGGGTTTGAAGTCCTCCATCACGCCACTTTGGCGCGCGCCCGTCGCGAGCCGTTCCACTCGTCGGCAAGTTCGAGAAAGTTTTGCAAAATCTTGTGGCCGTGCTGCGAGGTGATGCTCTCCGGATGAAATTGCACGCCATGCACCGGCAAGGTCCTGTGCGATAGCGCCATGATCAGGCCGTCCGGGGTCGTCGCTGTGATGCGCAGACAATCCGGCAGCGTGTCCTTCGCAACCACGAGCGAATGATAGCGCGTCGCCTGAAACGGACTCTCAATGCCGCGAAACACCGCATCGCCCTGATGAAGGATCGTCGCCATCTTGCCGTGAACGGGCAGGGGAGCGCGCACCACGTCGCCGCCGAAACTTTCGCCGATGGCTTGATGCCCGAGACATACGCCGAAAATCGGAATTTCCTCCGACGCGGCCTCAATCAAATCGAGACAAATGCCCGCTTCATGGGGAGTGCAAGGACCCGGCGAGAGCACAAGCGCGTCGGGATGCCCCGCGAGGACCTCCGCAACCGAGACCGAGTCATTCCGATAGACAGTGACCTGCGCCCCGAGCGCGCCGAAATAATGCACGAGGTTGAAGGTGAAACTGTCGTAATTGTCGATCAGCGTGACATTGGCCATTGGAAGGTCCGATTTTCGCCGCTTGTCCCAGCGATGCGCGGCGTCAGCCCGTGTTAATAGGCCGAAGCGCCTTTTCCGACAAGTTTTTAGAGGCGTGAGCCTCAGGCTTTACCGAAGCGCCAGTCGGGCCGCGCAGACTTTATCAGCATCACCTCGGCGATGCTTTGGCGCGTTACAAGGCCGAGGAGAGAGCCTTCCTCGTCAACGACGCCGAGGCTTGCCCCGGAACTCAGCTGCTTCAACGCCGTGTCGAGCGACGCGCCCGACGGTATCGTTTGAATCTCCGTGCGCGCGAAAGGCGCTATGGGCGCGTTTTCATCGCCATTTTTCAGGGCTTCGATGATATCGGCGCGCGCCAGCACGCCAACGAACTTGCCGATTCCATTCGTGACCGGAAATTCGTCCTGGCTCGTTGCAAGCAGCGTGTCCACGGCCTCGCGGATGGTCGCCGAGCGGTCTATCGTCGCGATCCGCGTCTCCATAGCGTCCTCGACCCGAACGCCGCGCGTCGCGCTGTTGGCGATGGTCATCTCGGCCTCGCCCGCGGCCGCCATGTAGACGAATATGGCGATGAAGATCAGCAAGGGATTTCCGAAAAGGCCCAGGAAGCCGAGCACGAAAGCGAAAATCTGGCCGATTTGGGCAGCGAAGCGCGTCGCCTTTTCCCAGCCGAGCCACATGGCGACCGCCGCGCGCAGGACGCGGCCGCCGTCCATCGGGAACGCGGGAATCATATTGAACACCGCGAGAAACACATTGGTCATAGCGAGGCGCTCGACCAGTGAGACATGCGGATCGTCGACATGAGCCAATGTGATCGGATCGACAGCGCCCGCGATGAGAAACAGTAAGATTGCGATAACCACGTTGACCGCGGGGCCCGCCAGCGCAATCAGCAGCTCCTGCCTCGGCTGGTCGGGCATTTTATCGATATTTGCGACCCCGCCTATCGGCAGCAGCGTCACCTCGGACGCTGTGACGCCGAAGCGGCGTGCGGTCAATATGTGGCCGAACTCGTGAAGAACGACGCAAGCGAAGATCGCCACAATGAACAGAACGCTATCGCGCGCGGCGATCGCTCCCCCGCGCTGATAGGCGGAAAAGCCGATCCAGGCGAGGAACAGGATAAACGTAATATGAATCCTGACGGCCGTTCCCTTGAAGCTGCCGATGGTGAACGACCAGCGCATGGAATGCGTCCTAAGTTTTTTCCGAAAGGTTCACGGAAGATAGGGCCGCTTGACGCAGAAAACCAGCCGCAGGCGCCGCCGGGGCAAAACCGGCTTAAAGGAAGTAAAAATAAAATTCGCCGGAGGATCGAGGGCCTTGCTGTGGCAAGCTTCGATCTCCGGCGAGAAGTTTGGCGTTTTGGGAGAGAAGACAACCGGGCCGGCGGGCGGTCCGGGGGAGGAAGCGGTTAGAGGCGGTAACGAATTTGGTCGGTCCAGAAACGCTCCAGTCGGGTCAGAGCGGCGTTCAGCACCCGGAATTCCTCGCAGGAAACTCCGCCAATGTTTTCAACCGTGACGGCATGCTTTTCATAAAGCGCCGAGACGATATCGTGAACTTCGCGACCCCTGGGCGTCAGGCTGATGCGCACGGAGCGGCGATCGATGCGGGAGCGGGCGTGATGGAGATAGCCCATCTCGACGAGCTTCTTGACGTTATAGGAGACGTTTGAGCCAAGGTAATAGCCGCGCGTGCGCAATTCGCTTGCGGTCAGCTCCTTATCGCCGATGTTGTAGAGGAGCAGGGCCTGCACCGAATTCACGTCGCCGCGATCGCGACGATCGAATTCGTCCTTGATGACATCGAGAAGGCGCCGATGCAGCCGCTCGACCAGCGTCAAGGATTCCAGATAGACCGGGCGCACTTCGTCGAGGCGCTCCGAGCGGGACGTTTGAATATCTGCTTTCATTGCCGCGTTCATCTTATTCTCCGTCTACTCACCTGGATGCTTGCCGCATCTCATCTACGCCGTTCATAGGCTGACATTAGCGGGCTCGGATGAAGAGCAGTTTAAATAACAGACTGAATCGGGCGTTTACCGAAACAAGCCGCTTTGCGGTGAATCGGAGATAAATTAAACCGTCTGTTTATGCTGAAATTCGCTTAACGATTGCGGAGACTTTGCAACCATGCGCTTGCGCGCGCCAGTGAGTGACGCTGCGTTAAGATTTGTGACTTTCCCCGCATGCATCGCTCTGCGCTGGATGCGTTTGCGACGATTACGAAGTCCTTGCGCTTCGAAGTCGCGTCCTGCTTCAAAAGTGAGCGCGAAATAAAGCGCAATCAAAACGAGATCCAACCCAATTAGAAAATAGCCGCCGGCGAAGAATCCGGGGACGGTCAAGGTGACAAAAATCTGTGCGCTCGCAATCAGCAGCCATAAGACTCCGCCCCAAGGAGTGGCGAGCCATAAGCCCACGCCTGCGATGAGATCGAGCACTGCGAAAAAAATAATTGCAGTGGCGGCGCCAGAAGGCAGCGTGTCAAAAATCGGCCTTGGCGCCGTTAGAACGACATACCATTGCATAAGGCCTTGCAGCAGCCAGAACATTGCGATGATGCGCATGAAGCGCGTGAGCAGCTGACCCCAGCGCGTCGACTCGCTCGTGGGAGTGGGCTCGCCCAGGCGAATGCCGCGATGCGGATCGTCGTCGCCGTCATAGTAAGCCGGATCGACCATTGTTCTGTTCGCCTTAACGCATCGTCCGCCAAAATGAAGATTGTTTCGGCGAAGCTGTTTTAAAGACTAGCGCCTGTCAGCCGATTCGAAGAATCGCTGGCGCCATATCCAACTATTGACCGCGTTTCGATCGGCTTGCGAAGCGAACGGCCTCCTCCGCGGCGCGAAACAGAGCCTTCGCCTTGTTTTCGCATTCGCGATGTTCATATGCCGGCTCGCTGTCATAGACGACGCCCGCTCCTGCCTGCACGTGCATCTTGCCATCTTTGACGATGGCGGTGCGCAGCACGATGCAGGTGTCCATCTGTCCGCTCGCGCCAAAGTAACCGATACAGCCGCCATAAATGCCGCGCTTGTCAGTCTCGAGCTCGTCGATGATTTCCATGGCGCGCACTTTCGGCGCTCCCGAGACCGTGCCCGCCGGAAAGCCGGCGGATAGCGCGTCGATGCAGTCGTGACGCGGATCGAGTTCGCCTTCGACGTTCGAGACGATGTGCATGACGTGACTATAACGCTCGATGGCGAAGCTGTCCGTGACTTTCACCGTTCCGGTTTTTGCAACGCGTCCGACGTCGTTGCGGCCAAGATCGAGCAGCATGAGATGCTCTGCGCGCTCTTTTTCATCGGCGAGAAGTTCAGCGGCGAGCTTTTCGTCCTCGGCCTTGATTGCGCTGCGCCACCTTGTGCCGGCGATGGGACGGATGGTTACTTTTCCTTCCGCTACGCGCACGAGAATCTCCGGGCTCGAACAGACGATCTGAAAATCACGAAAATCGAGGAAGCACAGAAAGGGCGCCGGATTGACGCGACGCAATGCGCGATAAAGCGCGAAAGCCGGCAGCGTAAAGGCCGCCGTGAAACGCTGCGACAGCACGACCTGAAAAATATCGCCGGCGCGGATATATTCCTTGGCGCGCTCGACCATTTCCATGAATCGCTGCTGCGCGGTGTTGGACGTCGGAGGCTCGTGGAGCAGAAGAGGGTCCGCAAGAGCTTCGCGATGCTCAAGCGGCGCCTCGAGCGTTGCGACGATTTTCTCCAGGCGCGAGATCGCCGCTTCATATGCGGCTCTCGCGGCTGATTCCGTCGCGTGGACGCACCGGCGTCACGATGGCGATTTCGTCGCGCACATTGTCGAACACCACCATGACCGTCGGCCGCAGCATGATGGCGTCCGGCGCGCCGATCTTATCTTCCTTCGCGGGCGCAAGCCGCTCCATCTGGCGAACCATGTCATAGCCGAGATAACCGAACACGCCCGCCGCCATTGGCGGAAGATGCGCGGCCTGCGCAATCGCGGATTCGGCGATCAGTTCGCGAAGACTTGCGAGCGGCGGCTTATTGCAGAGATCAAAAACGTCTGGATCTTCCAGCGCGCTCCGGTTGATTTCCGCCCGGTCTCCGATGGCGCGCCAGATGATGTCCGGGTCCAGTCCGATCATGGAATAGCGACCGCGCGCCGCGCCGCCCTCGACGGATTCGAGCAGGAAAGCATTGCCGGCTCGCGCGCGCGTCAGCTTCAAATAGGCGGAGACGGGCGTTTCGAGATCGGCGACGAGCCGGGTTACGACGAGGCTCGGACGATTGGCGTCATATTCGACCGCGAAGGCGTCGAACCCCGGCTCGAACATGTCGCCGCTCACTGCTCCGCAGCCGCTCCCGTCACGGCCTGCAGCGCTTTCTGATTGATCTCGACGTTGTAGGCCTTTTCGAGTCCGCCGACATATTGTTCGAGCACATCGTTCGTCAGCGCGGTTTTCAATTGTTCGGCGGTGGTCTTCGCTTCGGGAGAGCTTGCGTCGAAAGGCGGCGTCGCGGAATCACGCACATAAAACACGAGGCGCCCGCCATCGACGGGCACGGAGCCCGCCGCATGAACCGGGACGCTGAACATCTGAACGATCGCCGCCGTCGTGAATTCCGGTTGAGGCGCACGCTTCACGTCAGTGGCGCGTTTGATTTCGACGCCAAGCTCCTTGCCATAGTCGTCGATGGATTTGCCGGCTTGCAGCTTTTCAACGATGTCATTGGCTTTTGCCGCAAGCGCCTTTTGAAGCCTGTCGGCGCGCAGGCCCGCTTCAACCGCGCCCTTGACCTCGTCGAAGCTCTGTTGTCGCGCCTGCTCGACGCCATTGACCTCGTACCAGGCGTAGCCGCCGTCTTTCGTGGTGACGGTATCGTTATCGACGCCGACGTCCGACGCGAAAGCGGCCTTCAGCAGGTCGGGCTCGTTGACGACGCCGGAGACCTCCGCGCCCGCTTTGTCATGCCCCCCGGCGTCGACGGCGTCGACAACCTTCACATCGAGTCCAACGGACTTCGCGGCCTCGGCGAGGGTCTTGCCGGCGGTGCGTTGATCCTCGATCGCGTCGTGCAATTTTCGCACTTCCGGGGTTACCCGGTTCACTGCGATTTCGCGCCGCAGTTCCGGCGCGGCTTGCTCATACGTCTTGGTGAACACGCTTGGCGTGATGCTGCGGACTTCCGAGACAACTGTTCCGAAATGGCGTCGTTACCGGAGGGATGAGGCCAGGCGCATCCGGTTTGAAAACCGCAGCCGCCAAATTCTGATCGCCAAAATCGCGCATCTCGATCACGCCAAGATCGATGTCGCGATCGGTGAGCTTTCGCTCGGCCGCAAGCGCTTCGAACGAAAGCCCGTTCTTGAGGCGTTCATACGCTTCATTGGCTTCCTTCTCGGTCTTGAAGACGATCTGGCGCACATTGCGCTTTTCCGGCGTTCCGTAGCGCTTGGTCTTGACGTCGTCATAGAGTTTGCGGACGTCGGCGTCGGAAACGTCGGCGGGCTTCGCCAGCACGTCCGGCGTCACGAAAAGCGTCGTCAATTTCCGAAATTCCTTGGCGCGGAACGTCTGATCGTGGTCCGCATAGAATTTCTTCAACTCATCCTCGGTCGGCGGCGCGATGTCGCCGGCTGCCGAGGCGGGCAGCACGAAATAATCGATCGAGCGCGCTTCGTTGCGAAAGCGATGAAACGCCTCCTGCATGATGCGCGGCGGCTCGTCGAGCCCGGCGATGACGGCGTCGGTAAGTTCTTTGCGCAGATAGGCGCCCTTTTGATCGACCAGGAAGCCGCGCTCGGTGAAGCCGGCGTCATTGACGATTTGTTTGAACCGGTTTGAATCGAACTGGCCTGTCGGGCCTTGAAACACCGGCTCCGACTTCAAGGCTTTCGCCACATCGTCTTCGCTGATCGCCATGCCCAGGGCGCGCGTTTTTTGTTCAAGCGCAGAATCGACGATCAGGCGCTCCAATATCTGCTGATCGAGACCGAGCCGACGCGCCTCCTCATTGGTGATGGCGCGGCGGGCGCGTTGCTGAAGGCGGCGGATTTCGTTCTGATAGGCCCCACGATAGGCCTCGACGGTCACTTCGCCCGAGCCGACCTTTGCGAGCCGCTGGCTGGTGAAGCCACGAAACACGTCCCCAATGCCCCATATGGCGAAGCTGACCACGATGACGCCCATGACGAGCCCCATCAGAGTGCGTCCGATCCAGTTCTGCGACGCTGCGCGCAGGCCTTCGAGCATGGCGATGACTTTCCTTTGTCTATAAATTTGCGGCGTTTTCGGTCGCCGACGGGCCCAGATTGGCGCGGACTATAGGGAGGGGCGGGGTCGGTTGCAATCGGCCCGTCATCCCGCGGAAAAACGCGCCGCCGCCATGGGCGGCGACGGACGCCAACCTCCAAAATTTAGCAGAGTGAGCCGCGTCAGGCTCCGTCCTCGGGCAAGGGGCTTGGCGCGATAGATTGCCGATCGAGGGAGGCTCCGCGTTTTGCGGCGCCGCTTTCGTACCAGTCCCGACTGTTGTTGACGAACCACACAACGGACAGCATGACGGGAACTTCGATCAACACTCCGACGACTGTCGCGAGAGTGGCGCCAGAGTTAAATCCAAAGAGACTGATCGCGGCGGCGACCGCCAGCTCAAAGAAGTTGCTGGCGCCGATGAGCGCGGAAGGCCCGGCCACGCAGTGTTGCTCTCCAGCGAAGCGATTGAGCATGTAGGCTAAACCGGCGTTGAAATACACCTGAACCAGGATCGGGACCGCCAGCAATAGGATAACGAATGGCTGCGCGACGATTTGCTCGCCCTGAAAGCCGAAGAGGAGAATAAGCGTCGCCAGCAGCGCGACGAGGGACATCGGCCCGAGCAAGTTGAGCGCGCGAGTCAAAGCCGCCTCTCCCCCGGACGATAGCAGCCGTCGCCGAGCGATTTGCGCGATGATCACAGGGACGACGATATAAAGCACGACCGAGAGAACCAGCGTGTCCCAAGGGACGGTTATGGCCGTCAGCCCAAGCAACAATCCAACGATCGGCGCAAAAGCGACCACCATAATGACGTCGTTCAGCGCGACCTGACTCAGTGTGAAATGAGGTTCTCCCTTCGTCAGGTTTGACCAAACGAAAACCATGGCGGTGCAGGGCGCCGCCGCGAGCAGAATGAGTCCGGCGATGTAAGAATTGATCTGGTCGGCGGGGAGATAGGGTTTGAACAGATAGCCGATAAACAACCAGCCGAGCGCCGCCATCGAGAATGGCTTGACGGCCCAATTGACGAAAAGCGTCACGCTGATGCCGCGCCAATGCCGCCCAACCTCGCGCAATGCGGCGAAGTCGATCTTGAGCAGCATGGGAATGATCATGAGCCAGATTAGAGCCGCAACCGGCAGATTGACCTTTGCGATCTCCAGGCGGCCGATCATATGGATCAGCCCGGGCGCGAAATGTCCGAGGGCTACGCCCGCCGCAATGCAAAGAGAAACCCAAAGGGTCAGATAGCGTTCGAAGATGGACATCGTTGATCTTTCGATTGACGGAAGCCGGCGATCGGCGGCGGCGCCTTTAATGCGTTGCGTCCAGGGGAAATCTCGACGCGCCTTCCATGTGTCCGATGTCGCGGAGTTTCGCGCCGAGCGTCAGTCTGTCGAGCTTATCGATCGGCAATGACCGGAAGGCGTCGATCCGATTTTTCAGGTAACGGAACGCCTGCACGAAGGCGCGCTCTTTTTCTATGTCTGCGCCTTCGACGGCGGCCGGGTCTTCAATTCCCCAATGCGCCGTCATGGGCTGCCCGGGCCAGACCGGGCAGGCCTCGCCGGCCGCGTTGTCGCAGACGGTGAATGCGAAATCCATCTGCGGAGCGCCTTGCGCCGCAAATTCCTCCCAGCTTTTCGAGCGCAAACCGTCGATGGGATAGCCGTAGCTTTCCAGAACTTTCAGCGCGAAGGGATTCACGACGCCCTTGGGATGGCTGCCAGCGGAATAGGCCTCAAATCGGCCGCCGCCAGTCTTACGCAAAATGCTTTCGGCCAGAATGGAGCGCGCTGTATTGCCGGTGCATAGAAACAGCACGTTGAATTTTTTCTCAGTCATGAGCGGTTGCCTTCAATGGTTCGCAGCAAGGCGAGAGATCCGCGATGAGCGGCGCGCAGACTTCCGGGCGACCGCCGCAGCAATCCGCAACCAGAAAAAGCGTGAGGTCGCGCAGGCGCGCGAGATCGGCCCGATAGACGATGGAGCGGCTGCGTCTCTCGCCTTTGGCGAGCCCTGCATGCGCCAAAATGTTGAGATGGGCCGACAGCGTGTTTTGGGGAACAGCTAGCTGATGGGCGAGTTCGCCCGCCGGCAAGCCAAGAGGTTCGTGTTGCGCGAGCAAACGAAACGCGTCGAGGCGCGTGGGCTGGGCCAATGCGGCCAGGCAAAGAGAGGCGGCTTCTTTATCCATAGTTCCAGATTACTGGATATATGGAATCTTGTAAACAAGGTTTCACCGCGCCGCTCGCAAGATTTTGGCGATTTTTCATTCTGCATTCTGCTATCGAATGAACTTCATGTCCGCCGCTGAAGCGGGAGCGTTTTTCATGACCAGATTGCGCCGACCGCTTGTTGCGGGAAATTGGAAAATGAACGGTCTGCGCGCTGCGCTGGCGGAGATCGAGGCGATCGCGGAAGGCTATGATTCCGAGCTTCGGGAAATCGTCGATCTGGCGATTTGCCTGCCGGCGACCTTGCTTGCGCTGGCCGCGCCGATCGCTTCCAGGGAAAACGTCGCGCTCGGCGGGCAAGATTGCCATTCTGTGGCTTCGGGCGCCCATACGGGCGACATTTCCGCGGAAATGTTGAAGGATGCGGGGGCCTCATACGTCATTGTCGGTCATAGCGAGCGCCGCGCCGATCACGGCGAGACCGACGCGCTGGTGCGCGTGAAGGCGTCCGCGGCGCTGCGCGCCGGTCTTACGCCCATCATCTGCGTGGGTGAGACGCGCTCTGAACGCGAACAGGGCGTCGCCCTTAAAGTCGTGGCCGCTCAGATTGCCGGTTCCGTTCCGCCCGGCGTGCCGCCGGAGCGGCTTGTCCTCGCCTATGAACCCGTTTGGGCGATCGGCACGGGTTTGACGCCGACGATTGCGGACGTCGCCCAGATGCATGGGTTCGCCCGGGAACAGCTCGATGGGGCGCTTGGCGCGGGCGCTGGCGGGCGCGTCCGCATTCTTTATGGCGGTTCGGTGAAACCCAGCAACGCCCCCGAATTGATGCATGTGACGGATGTCGATGGCGCGCTCGTCGGTGGAGCAAGCCTTTTGGCCAATGATTTTTTGGCGATTGTGGACGTCTATCGCTAGCGCTCGGCGAACTTGCCCATGCGCTAGGCGCCCGCTATAAGCGCGGCGCTTCTATTTTCCTTGACACTCCAACGAATGAGACGACGCGCCCATGGCGATCGAACGCACTTTCTCCATTCTCAAGCCCGACGCGACGCGGCGTAACATCACCGGCAAGATCAATGCGCTGATCGAGGGCGCGGGCTTGCGCATTGTTGCGCAGAAACGTCTGCGCATGACGCGCGAACAGGCCGAGACCTTCTACGCCGTGCATAAGGATCGACCGTTCTTCGGCGAGCTGGTCGAGCAGATGTCCTCCGCTCCGGTGGTCGTGCAAGTGCTTGAAGGCGAAAACGCCATCGCGCGTTACCGCGAAGTGATGGGCGCAACCAATCCGGCGAACGCCGCGCCGGGCACGATCCGCAAGGAGCATGCGCTCAATGTGGGCGAGAATTCGGTGCACGGCTCCGACGCGCCGGAGACCGCGAAGATCGAAATTGCGCAGTTCTTCTCCGGCAACGAGATTGTCGGCTAAAAGAGCGAAGCATCGCGCTTAAGAGACCCGGCTCGCGCAGCCGGGTTTTTTTATGCGCTGACGAAATCGGGGAAATACGTTTTCATCATTCGATCGCGATAGGCGACGAGATTGGGCTTCGCCAGAGCCGCGTCGCGCACCGGCGACTCCGCGATGGGCGAGAGAAGCGCAGCGACAAATGCAAAGGCCGTTGCGTCCGCGCCGCAAGGCGTCTCCCCAAAGAGGAAAGGCGTTTCGCCCAATAGCGTCGAGAGCGCTTCTATGTCGCGCACGCCGAGCTCGGTGAGTTCGTCCTTGCTATGGCGTCCCATTCCTTGGGCCCACAACGACTTTGCAATTTTGCGACGGATCAGCGCTTTGACGAAAGGCCTCGCTGGAGCGGGGACGAAATCGAACAGTCTCGCGGGTCCCCGTTCGAAGTTGGCGTCGTCGGTCCAACGTGTGGAGACGATGACCCAATAAAGATGCTCTTCGCACATTTTTTCGATCGCCCAGGCCTGCGCGCGCTGCTCCTGCGTGAGGTTGGCGTCGAAATCGAACTCCATGCGCTCTTTCCAAATGCAAGCGGATGAAGGTCGAGTCCGCGACGATGACTCCATCATCGTCGATATAAGGCTGCTTGCCCTTCGGCGCGCGCGAAAAGCCGGTTCGGTCCGTCACATATGGAAGTCCGGCGAGCTTCAGAAGCGTCATGGCCTTCAGCACAAACGGCGAGGCGTCGGGCAAGCCCATGGGAAGGATTGAAGCAATAGAGTTTAATCATGTGCTGGCCTCGCTTAAGAACGTAAGCGGAAATCTATCACAATTGCGGAACGATAAGCGCCTCGCCTCTAACAAGGTTCGGCGCGCCAATGACACGATTGTCCTTCAACGCGCACGGCGCCCGACGCGACGAGCCGCAGCGCCATTGGATAGATGATATGCTCTTGCTCCAGAACGCGCGCGGCCAGAGTTTGCGGCGTGTCGGCGTCGAGCACGGGGACGGCGGCTTGCGCGACGATCGGGCCTTCATCCATCTCGGGCGAGACAAAATGCACGGTGCATCCGTGGATCTTCACGCCGTCGGCCAGCGCGCGTTCGTGCGTGTGCAGGCCTTTGTAAGAGGGCAAGTAGGGCAGGGTGAACATTCAACATGCGCCCGCGCCAGCGCTCGATGAACCAGGGCGTGAACATGCGCAGGAAGCCCGCAAGACACAGGAACTCGATGCGATAGGTCTCGAGCATCAATTGCAATGAGCGTTCGAACTCTTCGCGCCCGGCGTAGATTTTGTGATCGACGGCGGCGGTCGCTACGCCAGCCGCTTTTGCTTTTGCGAGTCCTGGAGCGTCCGGCCGATTGGAGACAACCAGCGCGATCTCCGCGGGAAAGTCCGGCGAACGGGCGGCTTCGATCAACGCATCCATATTCGAGCCGCGGCCCGAAATGAGGATCGCGGTGCGAAGGCGTCTCACAGCGCGAGCGTCCCATGCGCTACGACGCGTTCGTCGCCCGCCGCTTCGATGATCTCGCCGATGCGGATGGGTTTTTCACCGGCGGCGCGCAAGGCGGCTACCGCTTGTTCGGCGCCGGCGCGCTCCACGACGACGACCATGCCGATTCCGCAGTTGAACGTTCGCAGCATTTCCGCCTGAGCAACGTTTCCTTCCCTCGCGAGCCATTGAAAGACCGGCGCGACGGGAAATGCGGAAAGATCGAGCGCGACGCCCATTCCTTTCGGGAGCACTCGAGGAAGATTGTCGGGAAAGCCGCCGCCGGTGATATGCGCCAGCGCCGAGATGGGAGCGGCGCCTTTCAGCGCGGCGAGCAACGGCTTCACATAGATGCGGGTTGGCTCAAGCAGAGCGCGGGCCAGCGTTCGCGCCGGCTCGAAGGGCGCCGGCGCATTCCAGTCGAGACCCGTTTTTTCGACAATGCGCCGCACGAGCGAAAAGCCGTTGGAGTGAACGCCGGAGGAGGGCAGTCCGAAGACCATGTCGCCCGCTCGCACGGGTCTTGGAAGCAATCGCGATCGTTCGGCGGCGCCGACGGCGAAACCGGCGAGATCATAGTCGCCCTTGGCGTAGAGGCCCGGCATTTCCGCGGTTTCACCGCCAAGCAAGGCGCAGCCCGCCTCGACGCAACCACGCGCGATTCCGGTCACGACCGATGCAGCCGCATCGGGCTCCAACTTCCCCGTCGCGTAGTAGTCGAGGAAGAACAGTGGTTCGGCGCCCTGAACGACGAGATCGTTGACGCACATGGCGACGAGATCGATCCCGATTGTGTCGTGAATTCCGGATTCGATTGCGATCTTGACCTTGGTGCCGACGCCATCATTGGCCGCGACCAGCACGGGATCGGAAAACCCCGCCGCCTTGAGGTCGAACACCCCGCCGAAGCCGCCGATCTCGCCGTCGGCGCCGGGCCGGCGCGTCGCGCGAACGGCGGGACGGATAAGGTCCACAAGCCGATTGCCGGCGTCGATATCAACGCCCGCCTGCGCATAGGTGAGGCTTTCGGCTTTGTCCTGCATCAAAAAATGGCTCGCATTTTTCGGAGCGACGACAGCTCCGCCCACCGGCTTAATGGGCGAAAGCGCTGGCCGAAGTCAAATTGAACGATCGCCCGATCGCCTGCTCGGGCCGTGACTTTGCGCACAGCCTATTTTCAACTCTTGACGCATTTTCGCGAAGTTCTCCAATTTTGCGGATAGCTTAGGGAGCGCGACGGCGGGCTTCAGCGCGGCCGCAATTATGAAGCGATAAAGGAAGATGTGATGACGGCCCGAAAAGAAGCGGATTACGATTTGCGCGACGCGCTTGAAGCCGGCGTCATCGACGCGGCGACATTCGAGCGACTGTCGCTCTTTTTAGATGAGCGCCAGAGGCTCGCCGCTGGAGCGCCGCGCGCGGCGCGCTTCGATTTCGTCAACGTGCTTTGGTATCTCGGCGCGCTGATTGTCCTTGGCGCAATGGGTCTCTTCACCACGAACGCCTTCGGCATGTGGGGCGCGAAGGCGCTCGTCGCGACGGCGATCATCTACGCAGTGCTGTTCACGGCCTCTGGCGCGTGGTTATGGCATAAGCGCGGGTTGCAGACGCCTGGCGGATTGCTGATCTGCTGCGCGGTCGGCATGGCGCCGCTTCTGATCTTCGCTCTTCAGTCTCTCGCCGGCCATGAACCGGGGGTCGAGCAGAACTATCATGACTTTTATGTCTGGATCCGATCGAGCTGGTTGCCGATGGAGACAGGAACGATCTTCGCCGGACTGCTCGCGCTGGCGTTCTTTCCGTTTCCCTTCCTCGTGATGATCATCTCTTTCGCTTTGTGGTTCATGTCCATGGATTTGACGCCCTGGCTGATGGACGCCGAGAATTTCACATGGCGCCAGCGCGCAAATGTGAGCATGTTGTTTGGCGTCGTCATGCTTGTCGTCGCCTGGCTTGTCGATTTGAAGCGCTGGAAGAGCGGCGACTTCGCCTATTGGCTGCATCTTTTCGGGTTAATGGCCTTTTGGGGCGGACTGACGGCGCAGCACAGCGACGACGAGTTTGGCAAAGCGATCTACTGCGTCATCAATGTCGGACTTATCTTCCTCGGTCTTTTCCTGATGCGTCGCGCCTATGCGGTTTTCGGCGGCGTGGGCGTCACGCTGTATCTTGGCCATCTTGCCGGGGAAGTCTTCAAGGATTCGATCCTCTTTCCCTTCGCCCTGTCGGGGATTGGAATCCTTGTGATCGGCGCCGGCCTGCTGTTCCACCGCTATGGGCGGAAGATCGAAGCATTTATCGCGCAGACGCTGCCGGCGTCGCTGAGCGGATGGCGGCCGGCCCATACGCGGGAGGAGGGGTAGGGACTCCAGAAGCGCCTGCGGATGCGGCAATTCGATTGCGCTTTGAGCTCCGGCGGCGTATATGGGCCCCATCCCCAGCATGGACGGTATGTCTTGCGGGTCGCTAGCGCCGAGGGGCGCTGCGCCGGACGCCTCCCCCATGTTTGCCTTCCAGGAAGGAGTTATTCGATGAGCAACGCACCGCTGATGCCTAAGGCGACCGCCGTCTGGCTCGTGGAGAACACGTCGCTCAGCTTCGATCAGATCGCCGAATTCTGCAAATTGCATCCGCTTGAGGTCAAGGGAATCGCAGATGGCGAAGTCGCGGCGGGCATTCGCGGGCATGATCCGATTACATCCGGCCAGCTCACGCGCGAGGAGATCGCCAAGGGCGAAGCCGACCCGAAGCATCATCTCAACCTGTCTGTGTCGAAAGTGGTTGTGCCGGAGGTCAAGCGTCAGCGCGGACCGCGCTATACGCCGCTGTCGCGCCGTCAGGACAGGCCGAACGCGATTTTGTGGCTGGTGCGCAACCATCCCGAACTGAAGGACGCCCAGATTATGCGTCTCGTCGGCACGACGAAATCGACCCTCAAGGCCATTCGCGAGCGCACCCACTGGAATTCGGCGGCGCTGGCGCCAATGGACCCGGTCACGCTTGGGCTTTGTTCTCAGATCGATCTGGATTTCGAGGTCAATCGCGCCTCTAAGGATCGCGCGCCACAGCCTGAGGATCACGGACAGAGGCTGGAGCCGGCGACCGTCACGACGCGCCCGCGGGCCGAACCCTCGACGACCGAGGACGTCTTCGGAAAAGCGAAACCGACTCCGGCGCCTGCGGAAGAAGAACATTTTGACGCCGACCGCGTGTTCGGCAAATTGAAAGACGTCGATTTCGGCGAGTGAATTGCATAGCTTTGCGATGGCGCAATTTTTTGCAGGAGACCAACCATGGCGGGCTCGCCCTATGATCGCGATCTCGACAGAAATCCCGCAAATTTTCAGCCTCTGACGCCTCTCACTTTTCTTGAGCGGGCCGCGGCTGTTTTCCCCGAACGTATCGCAATCGTGCACGGACGCCTGCGTCGCAATTACGCGGATTTTTATCTCCGCAGTCGGCGCCTTGCGAGCGCGCTCGCAAAACGCGGCGTAAAAAAAGGCGACACCGTATCGGTGATGCTCGCCAATTCTCCTGCGATGCTTGAGTGCCATTACGGCGTTCCGATGATCGGCGCCGTGCTCAATACGCTCAATACGCGCTTGGATGCTCCCATTCTCGCGTTCACGATCGATCACGCCGAAGCGAAAGTTCTGATTGTCGATCGCGAATTTTCCGGCGTCATCAAAGAGGCGCTTGCGCTCTGCAAGGCAAAGCCGCTCATCATCGATTACGACGATGAGGAATATGTCGGCGACGGGGAGGCGCTGGGCGAAATCGAATATGAGACTTTCATCGCTCACGGCGATCCAAATTACGAATGGACGCCTCCAGAGGACGAATGGGATGCGATCTCGCTAAATTATACGTCCGGCACGACCGGCGACCCCAAAGGCGTCGTCTATCATCATCGCGGCGCGCATCTTCTTGCGATGGGCAACGTCCTCACCGGCGACATGGGCCGTCATCCGGTCTATCTGTGGACCTTGCCCATGTTCCATTGCAACGGATGGTGCTTCCCCTGGTCGATTTCGGTGGCGGCGGGCACGCATGTGTGCCTGCGCCAGGTGCGCGCCGGCCATATGTATGAATTGATGGCCGAGCACGGCGGTCACGCATTTATGTGGGGCGCCGATCGTGATGTCGATATTGCTGAACGCCACAGAAAGCGAGAAGCGTCCACTCTCGAACACCGTACGCTTTTTCACCGCCGCCGCACCGCCGCCACAAGCGGTGCTCGCAGCGATGAAGGCCGCCGGTTTCGAGGTGACGCATCTTTACGGCCTTACCGAAACTTATGGCCCGGCCGCTGTGAACGAATGGCAGGACGAATGGGATGAACTCGACAGCGTCGGTCAGGCGACGAAGAAGGCGCGCCAAGGCGTACGCTATCTCGTTTTGGATGGATTGGACGTAAAAAATCCCGAGACGATGGAGAGCGTGCCGCATGACGGCGAATCCATGGGCGAAGTGATGTTTCGCGGCAATGTCGTCATGAAGGGCTATCTCAAGAACAAGGCCGCAAGCGAGAAAGCCTTTGACGGCGGATGGTTTCATTCGGGCGATTTGGGCGTCATCCACCCGGACGGCTATATCCAGCTCAAGGATCGCTCGAAAGACATCATCATTTCCGGCGGCGAGAACATTTCCTCAATCGAGGTTGAGGACGCTCTGTTCAAACATCCAGCCGTCAGCGCCGCCGCCGTCGTGGCTGCGCCCGACGACAAATGGGGCGAAACTCCATGCGCATTCGTCGAATTGAAAGACGGAGCGCAGTTGACGGCGGACGAACTCATCGCCTGGAGCCGCGACCATTTGGCGCATTTCAAATGCCCGCGTTATGTGGTTTTTGGCGAACTGCCTAAGACTTCAACGGGCAAGGTTCGCAAATTCGTTTTACGTGAACGCGCGCGCGAACTTTGATTCCATCTCCAAAAAAACGAAATCGCCCGTCCAGGGGACGCGCGATTTCGCAGTGCGACTCTCGTGTCTCGACGTCCCCCACGCGGAGCCGTCGTCGGCGACTACGCGAAGGCCGCGATTACTTGAAGAAGAAGCCCAGGCTGCCGCCTGCAAGAGCGCCGACGGCCGCTGCGGAAATCGTGTTCGCCAAACCACCGAGTCCGAACGCCGCCAAACCGCCGATTAGTACCGCGCCCACGCCAGCGAAAATATAAACATTGGGCGTGATTCCAGGATCGAATTCTTTGTCAGCCATTTTTTCACTCCTCTTTCGTTTCCGGAGTCCCGCGCGGTGTCGTTGATTTGCACTGCGCTTAAGACTCCCGCCTAGGTTAGGCGGTCTTGTGGACGGGGCCGAGGTTAACATACCGGCGCAGACTGTCTAGCTGCTTATCTCGGACAGTTCTAAAGGCGCTACTTTGCGGGCATTCATCGTAACTATATGATTTAATTTTGATTTATCTCTTAGCGTGGCCGCAAGCCTGGACTTCGCACGCAGAATTTGCCTCCTTTAGCGCCACAAGGCGCGCGGGTCGCATTTGCGGCGACGGAACGCTATACCCAACCGATGACCGACCACGAATCAATCGAACAGAAGAGCCGCTCCGCTCGCGTGTTGGAGCCGCTGCGGCCGTTGTTGCCCTATGCGCTCCGACAGAAGCGGCGCATCGTTCTTGCAATAATCGCGCTTTCCGCCGCCGCCGCCGCGACCTTGGTGTTGCCGCTAGCCGTGCGCGGAATGATCGATCACGGATTTTCGGCGGAGAACGCCGGAGCGGTGAACTCCTATTTCGGGATGATGATCCTTGTCGTCGGAGCGCTCGCTCTGGCTTCCGGCACGCGTTATTATTTGGTCATGACGATCGGCGAGCGCGTGGTCACCGATCTGCGCGCCGATATGTTTCGTCATCTTTCGAGACTCGACGCCACTTTCTTCGATACCGCGAAGACCGGCGAGCTGATGTCGCGCCTCACCGCCGACACGACGCAGATGAAATCGGCCTTCGGTTCTTCGGCGTCGGTCGCTTTGCGGAATTTGTTCTTGTTCCTCGGCGCCATTGTGATGATGGTGGCGACCAGCCCCAAGCTCTCTGGCCTTGTGCTCGTCGCCATTCCGTTCATCGTTGCGCCGCTGATCGCCTCGGGCCGCGTTGTCCGTCGGCGTTCGCGACATGCGCAGGATACGCTTGCGGACGCCTCCGCTTTCGCAGCGGAAAATCTGGCCTCCGTTCGGACCATGCAGGCTTGCGGCGCTGAAGCCAGCGTGACGCGACGCTTTGCGAATGCCGCCGAAGGCGCTTTTGAGGCGGCTGTCGCGGCGATCAAAACGCGAGCATTCGTGACTTCGGCGGCTATTTTCCTGACGCTCGCCAGCGTGGTGGCCGTTCTCTGGCTCGGCGCGCAAGATGTGCTTTCCGGTCGCATGAGCTCCGGTCTGCTGTCCCAATTCGTTCTTTACGCCGTGTTGGCCGCCAGTTCGCTCGGCGAGCTTTCGCAAGTGTGGAGCGAGGTCGCCGCCGCCGCCGGCGCCGCCGGCCGCATCGCCGAAATTCTGGCGGTCCAACCGAAAATCGTCGCGCCTGCGCATCCAAAAGCTCTTCCGCATCCGCCGCAGGGAAATATCGCATTCCGCTCGGTCAGCTTTCGCTATCCGACCGGACGCGACGCTGCGATCAACGATCTGAGCTTTGCGGTTTCCCCAGGCGAGCGGGTCGCGCTGGTTGGACCCTCAGGCGCCGGCAAATCGACATTGTTCCAACTGCTGCTGCGTTTCTACGATGTCGACGCGGGATCGATCTTGCTCGATGGAGTCGATTTGCGCGATCTCGATCCGGCGGATCTGCGTCGCGCCATCGCTCTCGCGCCGCAAGACCCGGTGGTGTTTGGCGCTTCGGTTGCCGAAAACATCGCTTATGGGCGCGACGACGC
This sequence comes from uncultured Alphaproteobacteria bacterium, assembly GCA_963811555.1. GTDB lineage: Bacteria > Pseudomonadota > Alphaproteobacteria > Rhizobiales > Beijerinckiaceae > Methylosinus. The sequence continues at coordinate 27,256 of CAWESG010000028.1, forward strand.
GCCGCGAGCGGCGATTATCGACGCAGCAAAGCGTGCGCAGGCGCATGAGTTCATCGTCGCCTTGCCGCAGGGCTATGACACACGGCTGGGCGAGCGCGGCGTCACGCTGTCGGGCGGCCAGCGCCAGCGGCTCGCCATCGCTCGCGCCATTCTCGCCGACGCTCCCGTGCTGCTGCTGGACGAGGCGACTTCCGCGCTTGATGCGGAAAACGAAGCGCTGGTGCAGGAGGCGCTGCATGGCGTGATGGCGGGCCGCACGACGCTCGTCATCGCCCATAGGCTGGCCACTGTTCTGGAGGCCGACCGCATCCTGGTGATCGAGGACGGACGCATTGTGGAGGAAGGGACGCATTCGACCTTGATCGCCGCAGGCGGCCTCTATGGGCGCTTGGCGCGATTGCAATTTGACACGAGCCGAGCGGCGCTTGCAGCGGAGGAGGAGCACGCGGCGCAGTGACGCGCTAGACCCGATTGGATTTTTCGGCCCATTTGCCATTCGTCATATTAATGCTATGAGCACGCGCCAACCCACAGACGGCGCCTAGCGCCGTTTCTTCCCCGCCGCCGGCAAGACGCCCGGCCCGCGCAAAGGAGTTGGCTCCATGGCCCAGTTGCCTTTCACGTTGACCGAAGCGCTCACCTTCGACGACGTGTTGTTGCGCCCGGGCCATTCGCTCGTCATGCCCTCCCAGGTCGATATTTCGACGCGCCTGACCCGCCAGATCACCCTCAATCTGCCGATCGTCTCATCCGCCATGGATACTGTGACGGAAGCGCGGCTCGCCATCGCCATGGCTCAGGCTGGAGGCATGGGAGTCATCCATCAGAATTTATCGCCGGAAGAGCAAGCCGCCGAAGTGCGGAAAGTGAAGCGCTACGAAAGCGGCATGGTGGTCAATCCGATCACCATCTATCCCGATGAGACGCTTGCCGACGCTCTTTCCGTCATGGCGCGTCACGGCATCTCGGGCATTCCGGTGGTCGAACGCGCGCCTTCCGGGAAAGCTGGCAAGCTCGTCGGCATCCTCACCAATCGTGACGTTCGTTTCGCCGCCGACAAGCGGCAGCCGGTTGCGGAGTTGATGACGAAAAAGCTTATCACCGTGCGTGAAGGCGTGGGTCAGGACGAGGCGCAAAGGCTGCTGCATCAATATCGCATCGAGAAGCTTCTTGTGGTGGATGAGGATTACCACTGCGTGGGACTGGTGACGGTGAAGGATATCGAGAAGGCGACGCTGCATCCGTCCGCCGCAAAAGACCCGGAAGGACGTTTGCGCGTCGCCGCCGCCTCCACGGTCGGCGATCACGGCTATGAGCGGTCGTTGCATTTGATCGACGCCGGGGTCGACGCCATTGTGATCGACACGGCGCACGGACATTCTCAAGCGGTGCTCGATCAGGTCGGTCGCATCAAGAAAATGTCGAACAAGGTGGAGATCATCGCCGGCAATATTGCGACTCGCGAGGGCGCCAAGGCGCTGATCGACGCAGGCGCCGACGCCATCAAAATCGGCATCGGGCCAGGCTCCATCTGCACCACGCGCATCGTCGCCGGAGTCGGCGTGCCGCAGCTAACCGCGATTATCGAGGCCGCGGACGAGGCTCATAAGGCGAATGTTCCTGCGATCGGCGATGGGGGCATCAAATATTCCGGCGATCTCGCCAAAGCGATCGCCGCAGGGGCCGATGTGGTGATGATCGGCTCTCTTCTCGCAGGAGCCGAAGAGGCGCCGGGAGAAGTGTTCCTCTATCAGGGCCGTTCGTTCAAAGCCTATCGCGGCATGGGCTCCGTCGGCGCTATGACGGCAGGGTCCGCCACCCGCTACTTCCAGGGCGACGTGAAAGACCATTTGAAGCTCGTCCCGGAGGGCATTGAAGGGCAGGTGCCATATCGTGGTCCGCTCGCGCCCATTCTCTATCAGCTTGCCGGCGGATTGCGTGGCGCGATGGGCTATGTCGGCGCGCCGACGATTGCAGACTTTCAGACCAAAGCCGAGTTCGTGCGCATCACCAATGCGGGCCTGCGCGAGAGCCATGCGCATGACGTGACGATTACGCGCGAAAGTCCGAATTATCCGACAGGCGTTTGAGACTTCATGCGCATATTGATTCTCGGCGCTGGCGGCGTCGGCGGCTATTTCGGCGGGCGGCTGATCGAGGCGGGCGCCGATGTCACGTTTTTCGTGCGTGAGGCGCGAGCGCGCAAAATAGCCGAACGCGGGTTGGAGGCGAAAAGTCCGCTAGGTGATTTTCGCGTAACGGCGCCCACTGTTGTTGATCCCCGTGCATTAGAGAAATTCGATCTCGTCATCCTCACTTGCAAAGCCTATGACCTCGACTCTTCGCTAGAGCAGGTCGAGCCCGCAGTTGGATCGAATACGGCGATTCTTCCGCTTCTCAACGGCCTGGTCCACCTCGATCAGATCTCACGCCGCTTACCTCAGGCGAATTTGTGGGGAGGGGTGGCGCACATCAGCGCGACTTTGGCGAGCGACGGGGCAATACAGCATCTTGGCGACGTTAATCGGATCATCTTTGGCTCCCGTGGCGGGATGAAAGATGAGCGCATCGCCGAATTCCATTCGCTCTTTTCGAAGACGCCCGTCAGCGCCGAGATCAGCGCCCATATCGACCAAGACCTATGGGACAAATTCGTGTTTCTGACGACGCTTGCCGGCATGACATGTCTCATGCGCGCCAGCATCGGAAGCATATTGGAGACGCCTTCTGGCGAAAGCCTGCTTCTGCGGATGATCGACGAGTGCCAAAGCGTCGCGCGGGCCGAAGGTTTTTTGCCTCAGCCTGAGAAGATCGCCGGCTATCATGCCGAATTGACGAAGCGCGGCTCGACTTTGAAATCGTCAATGCTGCGAGATATCGAAGGGGGCAGCCGCACCGAAGGCGAGCATATTCTAGGCGATATGTTCGCGCGCGCTCAGAGGGCCGGGCAAGCGGCGCCCATGCTCGAGACGGCGCTGACGCATCTTCGCGCTTATGAAATCGAGCGGGAACACCGCAGGACAGCTAACTAGGCTCTGTCCCGCGCAATCTCGCGAGCGTCAATTCGTTCCGCAGTGAATTTCCGTTGACGGCGCCGGCTGCGTCGCGCTTTGCTCGGCGGCGGCGCGCATCAACGGGCAATTGGCGCAGTCATGACCCGCGCAGCCGTTGCAGCCTGTTGGCATGGCCGCGTGATCCGGCGCCGGGGCCGAGACGCTTGCGCCATCCAATGACGGTTGCGTCGTCGCGGCGACCGAGACGCCGGCGCCAATAAGGACAGGCAAAGAAAATAGCAGACCGCCCAATCGTTTCAGCATGTCGTTCTCCGATCAATGCGTTCCAGGCGCCAATTTCATCCCGCGACGCTCATAGGCGACATACGACAGAATGGCGGTCATCTTCGGATCATCCGCGGCGAGATTGGCGCCCTGCAACGGATTGCGGATGCACCAATTCACCATTTCCCACAGCTGGGCGACCTTGCCCAACTGCTTCTGGAACTTGGGATAGGTCTCCGGATGCGTGTTGGCGGCGTTCGGATGGCATTGCGCACAGGCGACGCCATTCGTGCCGAGCGCGCCGCTCGTCCAGAGCTCTCGCCCATTCTTGGCGATGTTCTGGAATTCCTGCTGCCAGCGGTCCGTGTCGGCCTTGGTGAATTCATCGGCGAGCGCGCCTTGCGCGATCAGAGAAACGCCGAGAGCGAGAACGGTCGAAAAACGTCGCATCGTCATCTCCTGATCAATATTGGTTTTGCGGCAAGCGCCGTTGCGTCGGGTCCTGGAAATTCCGATCGACCGGATGTCCGACCTTCGGATCGTAAGCGACGGTGCGCTGGTCATTGTCCCACAACTGATAGCGCGCCGCGACGCGGCCCGTTCCAACGTCGATCAATTGCCAGCCCGTGGCGTCGCGCTCGAAGAAGGGGTCGGCCCTGTTCATCGGCACAGTGAGCACGGGGATGTGGCTTTCGGCCTGCGAATAGCTTTGGGGGTAGGGCCAGGGCCAGGCCGTCGACATCACTGAATTGAAGCTGATGTTGCCGATCTGATTGTACTGGATTTGATGCACATGGCCGTAAATGACGGTGACGTTCGTGAAGGGTTGCAGCAACGCCTGCACTTCTTCCGCGTCATCCGTCCAGAAATTCCAGCCCTTATAGATTTTCTGCAAGGGCGAATGCGAGAAGACGACGAGCGGCGTGTCCTTGCCGATCTTGCTGAGATCGGCCCGCAGCCATTCGCGCTGCTTTTCTCCAACCATAAATGGCGAACCATTCGGATTGTCGAGGCCCGCCATCTCCAACATGCGTTGTTCGGCGCTTGGCCAGCGATGGAATGTCCAATCATCGCTCACGATGATGGAGTTGAGCACGACGAAGTGCACGCCTTTATGATCGAAGCTGTAATAGTGAGGCCCATAAAGCTTCGACCAATATTCGCCGAGGTCGAGATAATAGTCGTGCTCGCCCATGACGCTATAGAGCTTGCCCTTGAGATGAGAGAGAATCTCTGCGCCGTGATCGAGTTCTTCGCGTTTGCCGAGCTGCGCCAGATCGCCGCCGAACATGACGAAGTCGGATTCGGGCACGACGAGATTTGCTTCCGCCACGGCGCGCTTCAATCCCTGATCCCAATTGCGCACGAAGGAGGAGCCTTTGATTTGCTGAATATGCGCATCCGAAATGTAGGTGAAGGTGAAGTCGTCGCGCGTGCCGCCGAATGCGAGCTTCACCATGCTGATCGGCAAGGTGGTCAGAGCCGTGGTGGCGCCCGCCGCGGCCAACACGCTACGCCGTGTGATCAATTTGGTCATTGCTTTCCTCCCGGAGCGCGAGGCTCGGCCACGCCCGTTTATGGCTGTGTTGTTTCTTTGGTTTTTGCGCCGACATAAGCGAAGCTTGTCAAGGACTCCATGAAGGCGACGAGGTCGGCCTGCTGCTGATCGGTGAGGTTGAGGGGTCTGATGCCGCCGGAGAGATAGTCATTCACGGAAGGGTCGCCCGAACTCTTCCCTCCGTCGTTGTAATGCTTGACGACATCCTTCAGCGTCTTGAGAGAACCGTCATGCATGTAAGGAGCAGTCAGCGCGATATTGCGTAGCGTCGAAGTCTTGAACGCGCCAATTTCGTCAAAGTGAGTCGTCACAGCAAAACGACCGAGGTCGGAGGTTTTCGGGTCCATAAGCACGGCCTTATCGACGTCGATTCCAGAGGCCTTCGCCTTCAAGAACTCGGCTGAGAGCCTAGGCACGTCGGGCTGAATGCGATTGATGCCGACGCCGATGTTATGAAAGCGATTGTCCGTGAACAATGCGCGATCCTGCTCAATCGTGTGGCACGAGACGCAACGGCCCTGATTGAGGAACACGTCAAATCCGCGCTTGGCGGCGTCGCTGATCGCATTGGTTTCATGCTTGAAATAATAATGGTCGAAAGGAGAGTCGCCGGCCACGATCGTGCGTTCGAAACTCGCGATGGCTTTTTTTACCTCTTCCATCGTGATGTCATTGCCGCTTTTTCCGAACACCTTCTTGAAGGCGTCGGAATAAGAGGGATCGCTGCGGACGATCTTCAGAAGGGGCTCATGCGAAGGAAGGCCCATCTCGATCGGGTTAACGATTGGAAATTGTGACTGATCTTCAAGCGAGGACGCGCGACCGTCCCAAAACAAAAGCGAGTAGTAGGCTGCGTTGATGACGGTCGGCGCGTTGCGCGTGCCGGCTTGCTTTCTGATGCCCTGAGACGTCTTGAGCGGGCTGTCGGTGAAGGCTTTGTCGTCCGCATGACATGTGGCGCAACTCAGAGTGCCGTCGCCCGAAAAGCGAGTGTCATGAAACAATTTGTTTCCAAGCTCGATCTTTTCGGCTGTTTGGGGATTGTCGGCCGGAATCGGAACGGGCGGAAGCCCGAGAGACTGAGCGCTGGCGGCGCCGGCCGCCCCGACAAGAGCCAACGCCGTCATCAGTCCAAGACGCTTGCGCTTGCCCATGTCTTCCTCCCTCGCTCGATATGCAGCGGCTCGAACCGCTTTTATTGCCAAGTTGATCTTGCAATTGAATTTTGAAGGATTTAAGAATTTTGAATAGCTCAAGATCGGACGCGGCGCCTTCATCGCCGAACCCAGCCGTATTGCATCACAATAATTTGCGCTTTGAACTTGAGCCGACATCGTCGGCCCTGCTCTTTAACTTTGCCGATGGAAAGCTTGCATCTCAGGCAGCGTTGTAGTTTAGCTACAGTTGTAAGGCGCTGTTTTTAATATGGCGGAAGAGCAGGAGAGTTTTGCGACAGCCAACCCCTTCTGTTATGTCCCCTCCCCAGCGCAGCTTCTTGTGCAACGCAAAGCCAATCCTCAACGGAGTTGAAAATGTCACGATCCTGGATCGTCGCGTCGCTTACGATTTGTCTTTCATCATTCGCCGCGCAGGCGGGTGAACTGCGTCAGGACGCCAGCGCGGTGTTTTCGCCGATCACCGCGGCCGCCGCTGTTGGCGCGATCAAGAACAACGACCTCACGCCGGCGAAGGTCGAACTGGGGCGCAAACTGTTTTTCGATCCGCGCCTGTCGCGGAGTCAGATCATCAGCTGCAACAGCTGTCACAATCTTGGCACGGGCGGCGTTGACGCAGGATCGACGTCAATCGGTCACGGATGGCAGAAGGGTCCGCGGCGCGCTCCAACCGTTTTGAATGCGGTCTTCAATGCAACGCAATTCTGGGACGGACGCGCGGAAGACCTCAAGGCGCAGGCGAAGGGCCCGGTGCAGGCGTCGGTCGAGATGAACAATACTTCCGACCAGGTCGAGAAAACCTTGCGGAGCATCCCGGCCTATGTGGACGAATTCAAGAAAGCCTTTCCGTCAGACGCGAATCCATTGAGCTTCGATAATATGGCGAAGGCCATTGAAGCGTTTGAGGCGACCTTGATCACGCCGTCTTCGCGGTTCGATAAATTCTTGGTCGGCGATGCAAGCGCAATGAATGATCAAGAGAAGAAGGGGCTTCGCCTTTTTCTGGACAAGGGATGCGCGAATTGCCACGGCGGCGTGAACCTCGGCGGAAATGGCTATTTCGCGTTTGGCGTTGTCGAAAAACCGCGCGCGGAAATTCTACCCGCGGCGGATAAGGGTCGTCAGGCTGTCACAAAGAGCGCTAGTGACGAATTTGTGTTCCGCTCGGCGCCATTGCGCAATGTCGCTCTGCGCGCGCCTTACTTTCACACTGGCCAAGTGTGGACCTTGGAAGAGGCGGTTGCGCTTATGGCGCGGCATCAGCTTGGCGAGACGCTTTCAACCGAAGACGTTGCGGCGATTACGGCGTTCCTCGGAACTTTGACTGGCGAACAGCCGCATATCGAATATCCGATCTTGCCGGCGAGAACGAAAGACACGCCTGTGCCGCAATAATTTATAGACAGAAACTCCCAATTAAAACGCGCCCACGGGCGCGTTTTTTTTGACGAAGCGCCGATCAATTTTGGCGCAACTCGAAGCTCCATCGACACCGACTTGCTTCATTCCAAAAATCTTTGGAACACATGCCCCATGTGTGAGTTCAAGCTACGGTCACTGACGAAAACTAAGGCGTCAGGATAAGGAGCTATCAAATGGGCAATCTTCTCTATTACGCGATTGTGTTCCTGATAGTGGCGCTTGTGGCGGCGTTTTTCGGATTCGGCGGAGTCGCTGGCGTTGCCGTCGAAGGCGCGCGCATGCTGTTTTGGATCGCAATCATCCTCTTCGTCGTTTCGGCCGTGCTTGGCGTCGTGCGCCGCGCGTAACGCCGTCAGAACTAAGTTCCACAACCACAACAAAGGAGACGAGATATGAACTGGGACACAATCCAAGGAAACTGGAAACAGATGACTGGCTCCGTGAAGGAGCAGTGGGGCAAGCTCACGGATGATGATCTTTCCAAGATCAACGGAAAGCGCGAGCAGCTCGAAGGCCGCATTCAGGAAGTTTATGGCAAGTCGAAGGACGAAGCCAAGAAAGAGGTCGATTCCTTCCTGAATCGCACACGGTAATTTTTTGACCTGAAATGAAAAGCGACCGACGGTTTCCGCCGGTCGCTTTTTTGCGTTTATCGCGCTGCGTTTCTATCTCACCGTATGAGCGTCATGGAGCTGGTTCAGTTGGGAGACCGGCCCTTTGGCTCTGCGCTGCCATTGCCAGCAGCTTCGAAGAGGAACCATGTGCGCCGTTCCGCTTCATCGATCCAGACCTCCAACAAGCTCGCCGTCGCGACGTCCTTATTGCTGTCGCACAAATCATGAGTTTCGCGCATGTGCGCCGCGAGGGACTGATTGTCGTCGCGCAATTCAGACAGCATGGCTGACGGGGGTACGAAATTCGCGTCATTATCTTTAATTCGCTGAAGCCGAGCGATGTTTCCTATCGAACGGATCGTTGTTCCTCCGAGTTTGCGCACGCGCTCGGCGACCGGATCGATGATCGCGAATATTTGCGTCGATTGCTCGTCGAGCAGCAAATGGTAATCGCGAAAATGCGGACCCGACATGTGCCAGTGAAAATTCTTGGTTTTTACATATAAGGCGTATGTGTCCGCCAAAAGAATGTTCAACGCGGTCGAGATGTCGTTCACCGCATTTGACTTCAGATCGGTCGGAGTGTGTAGAGCCGGATTTGCTGGCGTCGCATTGCTCTTTGTCATGTTCTTCGCTTTCATTTTAGTCGATCATGGTGGACGGGGGATTGCAGTTTTAGAATTCGGTTCAGGCCTCGCGAGGCGGGCCGTGTTTTATCTGGCGCGAATGATTTTGGCGTCAACGGCTTGAAGAGCGAAACGTTCAGTTTACGTTCAGATGGAGCCTCTCACATTTGTGTCATCGAAAATCTTGGAGAGGAGCGCGCCGATCATGCGCAATATTAATGCATCTATATTACAAATCGCTTGCGTCGGAGCGGTCGCGGTCGCCCTCTTCGCCAATTCCGCGAGTGCGGCGCCTATTTCGACGGCGCAACTGACCGCGGACACGGCGGCTGTCGAAAAAGCGGAGTGGGCTCCTCGCTGCTGGTGGAAGGATACTTATTGGGGTCCGCAACAGGTTTGTCGGCAGAGCTGGGCGCAACCGAGCTATCCCGGTTACGGCGCCTATGAAGGCGGTTACGACGACGACCGGCGTTGGCGTCGCCACCTCATCATCATCATGATGATTGGGATGACGATGAGCGTTAAGCGAAGAAGCGACGTCGTCATTCGGCGACGTCGCATGTCCACAGCTTTGCGCCGTCAATCAACGATTTTTTTGACAAATCCCTGTCACGAAACGATGCGACTCGCTTTATAAAATCCGATCCGCGGATTTTTGGTTTCCGCGCTTTCGAGATCGGATTTCAGAATGCGTTACACGTCGCCGTTTTTCCTTGCGATTTTTTCCATTGTAACTTTTCTTACGCTTGGCTCGGAGCGGGCGATTTCCGCCGATCGGCCGTTCGCGAAAATCGGTCACATCGTCGTCATCATTACAGAAAATCGCAGCTTCGATCAGCTCTATGGCTTGTTTCCCGCCGCCGAAGGCCTCGCAACGGGTCCCTTCACGCAAGCTTGACGTAAATGGTTCGCCATTACCGCGGTTGCCGCCGATTCCCCTGAATGGACATCTCGACGAGAGATTTCCGCAAAACCTCCCAAATGCGCCTTTCGCAGTCGAGGCCTTCGTCCCGCTCGGCGCCTTCACGAGCGATCTTGTTCACGATTTCTACCTCGAGCAGGAGCAGATCGACGGTGGGAAGATGGATCGCTTTGCGTCCGTTTCGGACGCGGGCGGGCTGACGATGGGTTATTATAATGGAAGCAATCTGAAGCAATGGGCCTTGGCGAAGGAGTTCACGCTCGCCGATCATTTTTTCCATGGCGCCTTCGGCGGTTCGTTTCTCAATCACTTTTTTCTCGTTTCGGGTTGCGCCGCCGCTTTCCCCAATGCGCCCGCCAGTCTCATCCCGACGATTGACGAAAGCACCGGCTATCTGGCGCGCGCTCCGGACTCTCCCAAGAGCGCATTGGACGGGCCGCCTCGCTTCGTAAAGACCGGCCGGGTCACGCCTGACGGATATGCCTATGGCACGATGCAGCCGTTTCACAGGCTCGCCAAAGACGACAATGTGCCGGACAACGAGCTGTTGCCGCCGCAAAAGAATCCGACGATCGGCGATCGACTGTCCGAGAAAAAAATATCCTGGGCTTGGTACGCTGAGGGCTGGGATGATGTCCTGTCGGGAAAGCTAAAGCCCTATACCGCGCCCGAATATTTTCAGACGCATCACCAGCCCTTCGTCTATTTCGCGAAATATGCGCCAGGCGCGCGTGGGCGCGCGCATCTGAAGGATGGCGCCGATTTTCTTAAAGCGATCGCTTCCGGATCATTGCCTCAAGTCTCTTTTTTCAAGCCTCTCGGAAGAGAAAGCGAACACCCCGGCTACGCCAACCTCGCCGCCGGAGACGAGCATCTCGCGGAAATGGTCGAACGTCTGCGCGCCGGACCCAATTGGAGCGACATGTTGATCATTGTTATTTCCGACGAAAATGGAGGCGCATTCGATCACATGGCGCCGCCGAAAGGAGACCGTTTCGGTCCGGGCACGCGCATCCCGGCTGTCATCATTTCTCCCTTCGCCCGCAAGGGATTCGTCGATCACACGGTCTACGATACGACTTCCGATTTTAAGGACGATCGAAGAACGCTTTGGCCTCAAGCCTCTTTCCAAGCGAGATGCGGCGGCAAATGATTTTCGGAATGCGCTGGAGCCTGCGAATTGACCCCTGACCGAGCGGGCGGAACCTCTAACTTTTCTGTCGGAAGCCGATATCGGCCTGTTCGCGACTGCAAATCAAAAGCCAATTTGAGCTTTGGCTGTCTAATATAACGATATGATAAATAATAATTAATAGTGCAATTTTGCAATTGCGAGCAAGGAAGAGCCTTCCGACGCGAGCTGAGCCGATAGGATTGTCATATACCTACCCTAATAGGTGTATTGCCCCATTCAATAGATTGTTATTATCTATCCTATTGGGTATTGCTTTGTTTTGGCTGTGGCGGAATTGTTGGGGCACGCTAAGCGGGGTCTGCGGCCGGATTTTTTAGGATCCGGGTGGGGTTTCTGTCTTAGGCGGCGAATCGGTGTTCGTCCGATAAATGACAAGCGGCGAGAGGGGGCGTGAGCCTTTCTGAGCGCTGCGCCAAGGAAAAGGGCGGTTGAGCGGGGCGCGCTGAGGAGCGTTCCGCGAAAGCGTTTTTAATAAAAAGGACGAGGCAGTTCCGTTTTGGGAGGCGGAGCGTTACCGGTCACGCGCAAATCCCTGGGAGCACTTTAGGAGGATAAAGCATGAGTTCGACAACTGAAGTTGCTGGCGCCCGCGCTGGCGCAGACACGATCGTCGATTTGAAGGGAATGTGGATCGGCTTGGTCGTTCTGAACGTTTTCTATCTGATCGTGCGCATTTACGAGCAGATTTTCGGCTGGCGCGCGGGTCTCAACTCGTTTGCCCCCGAGTTCCAGACCTATTGGCTGTCGATCCTGTGGACGGAAATTCCGCTGGAGCTCGTCTCGGGTCTCGGCCTTGCCGGCTATCTGTGGAAGACGCGCGACCGCAACGTCGACGCCGTCGCTCCGCGTGAGGAGCTTCGTCGTCTTGTTGTGCTCGTTCAGTGGCTGACGGTTTATGGCATCGCCATTTACTGGGGCGCGAGCTTCTTCACGGAGCAGGACGGCACCTGGCACATGACGGTGATTCGCGACACGGACTTCACGCCGTCGCACATCATCGAGTTCTACATGAGCTACCCGATCTATTCGATCATCGCGGTGGGCTCGTTCTTCTATGCGAAGACCCGCATTCCGTATTTTGCTCATGGCTATTCGCTGGCGTTCCTGATCGTCGCCATCGGCCCGTTCATGATCATCCCGAACGTTGGCCTGAATGAATGGGGCCACACCTTCTGGTTCATGGAAGAACTGTTCGTCGCTCCGTTGCATTGGGGCTTCGTGTTCTTCGGCTGGATGGCGCTGGGCGTGTTCGGCGTCGTGCTGCAGATCCTGATGCGCATCAAGGCGCTGATCGGCAAGGAAGGCGCGGAGCTTTTGGCGTAATCGCCAGCTGATCCAATGGGCCGCCCGCGCCGGGCGTAAAGCCAGGCGCGAGCGGCGAGCTTCTCACGATCTTTGATTGCGATGGTTCGACCGGCCCTTTGTTCTTGCGCGTTGCGTTGAGCAAGGGAGGGGCGGGGAGGGTCCTGACGATCCTGGATGGCGTGCGGGGCGAATTAAGAAGACTGCAACGACAACCTGGCGGATGAGCCGGGGGAATCACGAAGACACCAAGGAGAAGAGTGATGTCATCATCGAAAAGCGGGGCGGTCGGTCCGTTCCATTCCGTCGCCGAGGCGGCGGGATGCGTGAAGGCGACCGATTGGATGTTGTTGACGCTGTTGTTTTTTGCTGTTTTGGGCGGTTATCACGTCCACTTCATGCTGACGGCGGGCGACTGGGACTTCTGGGTTGACTGGAAAGATCGCCGTATGTGGCCGACGGTCGTTCCGATTCTGGGCGTGACGTTCTGCGCTGCGACGCAGGCGTTTTTCTGGGTGAACTTCCGCCTTCCGTTCGGGGCGGTGTTTGCGGCTCTCGGTCTTTTGGTCGGCGAGTGGATCAACCGTTACGTGAACTTCTGGGGCTGGACCTACTTCCCGATCAGCCTTGTGTTCCCGTCGGCTCTGATCGTTCCGGCTCTGTGGCTGGACATCATCCTGCTGCTCTCGGGCAGCTATGTGATCACGGCGATCATTGGTTCGCTGGGTTGGGGTCTGTTGTTCTATCCGAACAACTGGCCGGCGATCGCGGCGTTCCATCAGGCGACCGAGCAACATGGCCAGCTGATGACGCTTGCCGATTTGATCGGCTTCCACTTCGTCCGCACGTCGATGCCGGAATACATCCGCATGGTCGAGCGCGGCACGCTGCGCACCTTCGGTAAGGACGTCGTGCCGGTGGCCGCGTTCTTCTCGGGCTTCGTGTCGATGATGGTCTACTTCCTGTGGTGGTTCATGGGACGTTGGTATTCGACGACGAAGGTCATCGACAAGATCTGATCTCGAACAAGGCGCGATCGGTCGTCTCGGCCGATCGCGCGAAGAAGAAGATGGATCGGTTTGATTGGCGATCTGCGGGCCGCTTTGAATGAGGCGGTTGCAGGAGCCGGGATCCGGTCCACGAAGAGAGACATGCGGCCGGTCGTTTTGGCGCCGGCCCGCGAAGAAGAAAACTGGGAGGTTTGTTCAATGAAAACGTCGATAATCGAAACACTGGCCAAGTTGACGACGCGTCGCGTCGCTCGGCTTCTGGCCATGGGCGTTGCGGCTTGCGTCGCGGCGACGGCGTTCACCGTCGCTCCGGCGGCGGCGCACGGCGAGAAGTCGCAGCAGGCGTTTTTGCGCATGCGCACGCTGAACTGGTATGACGTGCAGTGGTCGAAGACATCGCTGAACGTGAATGAGGAAATGGTGCTGTCGGGCAAGGTTCACGTGTTCTCCGCGTGGCCTCAGGCGGTCGCCAATCCGCGCGTGTCGTTCCTGAACGCCGGCGAGCCGGGTCCGGTTCTGGTCCGCACGGCTCAGTTCATCGGCGAGCAGTTCGCTCCTCGTTCGGTGTCTCTGGTTCCGGGCAACGACTATGCGTTCTCGATCAATCTGAAGGCTCGCCGCGCGGGCCGCTGGCACGTCCACGCTCAGATCAACGTGGAAGGCGGCGGACCGATCATCGGACCTGGCCAGTGGATCGAGATCAAGGGCGACATGAAGGACTTCGTGGATCCGGTGACTTTGCTGGACGGCACGACGGTCGACCTCGAGCATTATGGCATCGACCGCGTTTATATGTGGCATATGCCGTGGCTGCTCGCGGGCGCGGCGTGGATCCTGTATTGGTTCTTCGCCAAGGGCATCATCGCCTCTTACATCAAGGTTGCGAACGGCAAGCCTGACGCAGTGATCGGCGACGAAGACCGCCGCGTTGGCGCGATCGTTCTGGCCTTGACCATTCTGGCGACGATCATTGGCTACGCCGTGACGAACAGCACCTTCCCGCGGACCATCCCGTTGCAGGCTGGTTTGCAGAAGCCGCTGACCCCGATCGTGACAGAAGGCACCGCCGGCATCGGCAAGGGCGTTCAGGTCACGCTTTTGGGCGGCGTCTACAAGGTGCCGGGCCGCGAGCTGACGATCCAGGTGAAGGTGTCGAACAACACGGGCGAGCCGCTTCGTCTCGGCGAATATACGGCTGCCGGTCTTCGCTTCCTGAACCCCGACGTGTTCACGCAGAAGCCCGAGTTCCCGGACTATCTGCTGGCCGACCGTGGTCTGTCGGTTGACAACACGCCGATCGCGCCGGGCGAGACGAAAGAACTGACGGTCAAGATTCAGGACGCGCGCTGGGATATCGAGCGTCTGTCGGATCTGGCCTATGACACGGACAGCCAGATCGGCGGTCTGTTGATGTTCTTTGCTCCCAATGGTCAGCGCTATGCGGCCGAAATCGGCGGACCGGTCATTCCGAAGTTCGTCGCCGGCGACATGCCCTGATCCGTTAGCGATCAAATAAAAGAATAAATCCCGGCCGGACCCAAAAAGTCCGGCCGGTTCTTTTTTCGATCGACGCACGCACTGCGCAAATCGTTCGTTAAAGCATTACGCCTTTCGGAGCGTCGCGGGCGAGAATAGAGTGGAGAGCGCGCCCATCTCACCCGACACAAGCGCTCTCGCGCGGTGCGGCGTTTCGACGCAAGAATGCTGGCGTCTTTTTTCTCAAAACGATATTGGTATCTGGCAAGACTGCTTGCATGGACGGGCCGTTGGCCAAGAAAATTCGCGTCCGCTCTGTGTTTTCACGTGACGGGAGCGCAAGGCGTAGGCGGCCAATCAGAGGAAACGTAAAATGATCTGGCGTGCTGCAATCGCGTTCGTGCTCGGCGTGATGATGTTTCTTTCTTCACCCCCGAAATCACATGCGGAAGGCGGCGCCGGTCCTGAAGCCATGAGCATGGGCAATATGTGCATGGTGATGTTTGGATACGACATGATCCACATCACGGCCTATCAGCCGGGCAAGTCGCGCAGCGAATATTGCGAAGAAATTCCGGCGACCGGCAAGACCATTCTCGTATTCGACATCGAGAACCCGAAATTCAGGGATCTTCCGATAGAGCTTCGCATCATTCGCGATCCGCTTGTCCCAATCACCCCCGAAACGGATTTGGCCGCGCTGACGGAAGTGCACCTTCCGGCGCGCCTTTATCGCACCGGCACATTCAATCTGGAGCATGATTTCAGCAAGAATGGGCATTACATCGGCATTGTGACGCTGACGCAGGAGAATGGCGAGCGGGTTTCGTCGCAGTTCAAGTTTTCGGTTGGCGAAACTCTATGGCTCTATGTGCCCCAAATTCTGGGGGGCGTGTTCATCGGCCTTATCGTGCTCGCTTATTGGCGTCACAGCCATCCGAGCCGGAAACCCACGCCGGCAGTCGACGCGTAATGCGTCTTGAACCTGCGTCGTCGGAAGGCCACTTCAATAATTACGATGGGAGGATGTCGCATGATATTCAATCGCAAGAGGCCGTCGACTGTTAGAACGTGGTGGCCGATCTGCGTGGCGGCTGCTTTTTTGACTGGCGCAGCGCCCGCCTTCGCGCATTCGTTCCTTGTCGAGGCGACGCCATCGTCGAAAGAACATGTGACCGCGCCGCCAAAGACTGTGAAGCTGAGGTTCGGCGGCGGCGTCGAACCTGCCTATTCGAACATCGTGATCGAAAACTCGGACGGAAAATCCGTCGCTGAGGGCGCGATCGGAAAACCGGATGCGCCTCGCGAACTGTCAGTCGACGCTCCGTCTTTGACGCCCGGTCGTTATGTCGTGAAATATCGCGTCCTCTCGACGGACGGACATATTGTGCAGGGCAATTACGAGTTCACGATCGATGCGCAATAAACTCCTGCGTCGCTTCGCGGCGCTGGGGGTTGGATCGTTCGCGAGGAGCGTAAGTTAACAGCATGGGAATGGTTCTTCTCCGCTTTCTCGAGAGCGCTCCAGCGGCTCTCGCCGTCGGTCTCTTGCTGCTGCCGCTCCTCATCAATGAAGATGGGCGC
>CAWESG010000029.1:0-46224 GCA_963811555.1 uncultured Alphaproteobacteria bacterium
GCTCGCCTATGTCCCGGCCCTCCACGCCAGGAAGATTCAGAAATCCCGCAGCTTGTGAGAACATTTATCGCGTATTCGGCAAATGCAGAAAAGAGCGCGAATCCCTCCCCTTGATGGGGAGGGTGGCTTGCGAAGCAAGCCGGGTGGGGTGAATTCCATTATCAATAATCATTTCCCCCACCCGCGCCGCTTCGCGGCGCGACCTCCCCGCAAGGGGGAGGTAGACGCCCTATGATCAATGATTACCGCTCCCCGTAATTCTGCGCCGATGCCGCGCCGACCGATCCGCACAGGAAAAGAAAAACAAATAGATTGCGCATAACAGTTTCCTCAAGCCGCGTTAGCAATGATTCAACGGGCGGCGTCCGCCGGATGAAAGCGAGCTTACTCAGATCGTCGCGGATCGCAAAATTTCGGAGGAGGTGCGAGCCTCAGCCTTTGTTTTTTCTGACCTTCATACCGGCCCGCCACTGATCTCGCCGAGGAACTCGCCGCCGTCTGTTTCAAACGCGTGGGTAGTGACTAGGCCCCGGTGATGGCTGGGAATAATGCGGAGCAATATCGGCTTTCCCGCCATGATGCCTCCAAGCTTTTTGCTGACGCTCAGAGGCAGGCATTTCTGGAAAGCTGCGAGAGCACTCGCCACGAACTCATTTCGAGTACTTGGCCAGCCCAAGAAGGTGGCGTCAGAAACCCTCGGTCTGCCCAGCAACGAACCATCACGGTTGATGCTGAAGATGATCGTAATCTCGGAGCCTTTCGCGGCCGGTGGCATGTTCAAGCAGGCGAGCAGCTCAGCGTATAGTTCAGGCAAGGAGTTCGCCGGCGCATTTTTCGATTCAGAGCATGCGGCGAGCAACAGCACCAGCGCGACGGCCTTCCATAATTGCTGAGGCGTGGTGCCAATCGGCTTCATCGCATGGCGCTTAGTTCAGGGACAGGAGGGAGCCGGCGTTTTGATGGGGCTGCCGGATTTGCTCCCTTCTACCAGCACGCATGGTACCGCTATGCCAGGCCCAAGGAACTCCGGGAATCCGTTTTATGTTCCCTGTGACCGCCCGCACTATTTGCAATATGGATGAGGCCCAGTTGATGCGTCATAGTCGCGCCCTAACTGCATCTGGGCTCGTGAACTTCAGCCCGGCTTACGGCCGGGTTTCTTCTTTTTCAGCCTTACGCCAGGCCCTTCTCCATTCTCCTCCACGAAGATCACGCCGGCCTTTTCGAGGGCTGCTCGAATCGCTTCGACGGTGCGTTCCTTGAGCGGATCGCCTCTTTCAAAGCGCGCCACGGTGTCGGGGGAAACGTTGGCCAAGTCAGCGAATTCGCGAATTCCGAGACTGAGAGCAATGCGAGCCATTTTGCATTGCATGGGGAGCATTTTCGCAGCCTTGTTGCGAATTTGATTAGCAGGAAATCATTTTCGCCCTTATTATCGCATCATAGCTGCGATTTCGCAACTATAAACCAACACCGAACACCAGTTTTCGGCGAACGCCCTCGGCTTGCCCAAAGGAGGATGAGAGCCATGAACATGCATGTTTCGAAGAAACGCCTGACGTCCCGCGTTGCGCCGTTGCCGCAACCCGCTGCGCCGACGCCCAACGTCATTCTCGATCCGTCCAAGCTCCCCGATCAATACGGCATGATCTGCGAAGGCGTCTGCCTGGAGCCGGAAATCGCCGACGGCGCCTGCCTGCTGTTCGACAAGAACGCGCCCTACAAGCGCGGCGACTTCGTCATCCTGTTCAGGCGTCCAGAGCTTGTGAAGCCCGGTCAGCATCAGGCGATCGTCAAGCGGCTCTATATGGCGCCGCCGCCATGGGTGACGTTTCCTTATCGGGATCATCCCAAGAGCGATGTCCGCGCACTCATCATCGCCGAGCAACTCAACCCGCATCTTCAGTTCGCCATCCCCTGCGAAGACCTTCTCGCGATTCACAAGTGTCTCGGACTTGTGCCGGAGGGAATGCGCGCAAAACGCGTAAGCGAGACTGAGGCGTGCACAATGCGCCTCGTCAAGAAGCGCTGACCATAGGAGGGAAGCATGTCTCCGTTCAACCGCTCACGCATCATGCAGGCCGCTCGCGCCACGGCGAAATGGCGCATCGCCTCTGTCGGCGGCTCCTATCGCGAGTGGTTCGCCAAGGCGCTGCGCATCGAATGGAAGCGCGCGAAGGAAGCTCGTGCTCGCCGCGAGCAAAACATTGGCTTGCCTCTACGGTCTTGCCCTGCGGATGAAACGGTCGCCTGCACCTGTCCGCGCGCCTGTCGCCATCGCTGAGCCCGTCCACCTTCCAGCGTGGCTTGTCCAGGTCAAACGCAATGTGAAATTCCGCGTGCTCTACACGCGGTCATCCGGTCGCCTCGCTGGGAGTTTCGGGGCGTGATTGTCAAACTAGGAGGAAAGCATCATGACGACTGAAACCACCCGCCGCGCGATTGTCGCCGGCCTCGCAATGGCGCCGATTGCTGGCGTTCCGGCGATTGCTGGCGCGGTTGCAGGAAATGATCCGGCCCTCGCCGCCATCACGGAATATGAGCGCCGCCGCGCGATCGCCGACGCCTCATGGGAAGCATCTACCGATGCTTATAATGCGTTTAAGGCCGCGCGCGAGGCGATTGGCCTTGTCACGTTCAAAGGCGAGGAAGTCTTATAGCCTTGAACGCCTCGACGTCCTCGCCGAGCAACCTCGGCGGGTCATGTCCAAAGATGAACTTGAAGACACGATTGCGCAGTTGCGGAATGGCTGGGCGATACAACAGGCCGAAGCCGCCTTTCCCGATCCTGAATATCAAGCCGCTCGCGCCGCGATCGAGGCCAATCTTCCCGCATATAGGAGAGCGGAAGCCAACATTCACCACGACGATACGGAAGAGACCGCAAGCAAAAATGAGAGAGAGGCGAATGACGCCCGGCTTGCAATATTCGAGACGACGCCCACGACGCCAGGGGGAGCAGCTGCCCTGATCCGGCACGCCATGGACCATCTCGACGAGTTTGGTATAAACGACACGCTGCTTGAGGATGTGTTCACTGACGCCATCCGCAACGTTGTGGCGGTCCTCGAACGCGGGGAGGCGTGACCATGGCGAAGAAGCGGAAAAGTCCAAAGCCCTTACGGCTGAATTTTGCGCGTCCCTAAATTTCGATCCCATGGTGCGACGGACCCGCGCCATCCGGCGTTGCTCGATCTCGAATCTATCCTCCAAGCGGAGTTTGACGAAAACGAACTGCGCAAAGCTGTCCTGGCTTTCCTTTGTCGTCGCCTTTCCCGCTAAGCGTGCGGCCAGTGACGTTCGCGGAACCAGGTGCGATAGTCCGTCATCTTCGCGCGCTGCGCGGCCGGCGCGTGCCGCCTGCAGGTCGCTGCCTCCGCACTCCCGTCCGACGCGCCCCACCGCAGCTCGACGCAGTCGTTGGGATTGTAGCCCATCTCAAGGTCCGCCGCGCGGTCGATGACGTCTTTGAGTGAGAGCGTCCAGGCGGAGCCGTCGCTGCGCGTATAGGAAAACTTGCGGGCCGCGAGTTCGCTCGCAAGCGCGCTTTGCAATTGGGCCTTCACGTCCGCCGGACTTTTGCCATTCGGTATCGCGTAGCGCTCGCTGCGCCGCGCGACGCGATCGGGATATCCGCGCACCACATCGATCGCGATCAGCAGGCGGAAATCGCGTGCCGGCGTCGAGAAATCCTCCCACGGGCCTGTGGTCGCGAAGATCGCCGAACCGTCCGGCATCGATGCGTCGCCGCGCCCGCCGTTCTGGAACTTTCGACCGTTTTCGACCGCCGTCGCGCGCGTCTTCACCTGCTCGTCAAGCGCCGTGATGGCCGCCATCATCGCGCGCATCGGATCGAGCGGCTCGGGCGACATCACCTCATCCATGCGATCGTAGAAATCCTCGGCGTCGAGCTGCGATTGCTCCAGCGAAAAATCGCCATATTGCGGATTCTTAGAAATATCCGCGTTGGTGAGCGCCCGCAACGCGCCGTTCTTCTCCACGATTGGCCGAAAGCGCTTGAAGCCGGGGCTGCCAAGCGCAGGTTCGTTTGCGAACAGGAAATTGCCGCGCCAAAACCGCTTCCGGGTGACGGTGCCATCCGGCTCGGCATCGACGGCAAGAAAGACGCCCGCAGCGCCCGCCGACTGCGGAACGCGTTGCACGATCATCATGACGTGTCCGTACGGATCGGCGTAGACCGTCCCGGGACGCAGCGCCTCCTGCGTCAGCGGGATGGTGTAAAAGTCGCTCTTGTCGCTGTTTGCCGTTGTCCGCACCGAACCGGAATGGACGACGTCACCCACGGCCCTCACATATTCGCCAAACCCTGCCGCCGTTCCCAGCCGCTTCGGCGCAGGTAGTTTCGCGGGGGCGACCGGCGGATTCGGCGCCGCCGCCTGGACTTGCTGAGGCTGTGAAAACAGCTGCTGCAAGAAAGTCTGGGGAGGAGCCGCTGCGGGGGTTGGGGCCGACGGAGCGGCAACAGACGCCATGGCTTGCTCCGGCGGCGGCGCAGGTCGGGTCATTTGGGGATGCAGAATATCGAACCGCTCGTAGCATCGCGGTGGCGCGCCGCCGGCGCCGCGCGAGCAATTCGAATAGGCGAACGGCAGCCCCATCTTGAAGGCGAAATAGGCGCGCAAAAAGTAGACGAAATCGGCGCAGTCGGGGCGGAGCGACAGGGAGAAGCTGTCTTCGCCGAGTCCGAGATGATTGAACAGGGCGTTACGCGACCGATCGCGCAGCACTTCGTGCCATGCCTTCCATGACTGCTCCGCTTCGAGCGGCGCGTCAAAAAGCTTGGCGATCCACGCCGAATACAAATTTTCTGTCGCGCGGTCCCATGTGTTGTGCAGCTCCCAGACGCTGCCGTCCGCCGCGTGCGGCGTGGACGGCTTGCGCGCGCTCACGACGATTTCCTTCGTAAATGTGCTGCAGGCGGACGAAGCGGTGTCGCGCGCGAGCGTCGCATGCCACGCACCGGCGGCCGGCGATGCAACCTCGGCGAACCAGACATATGGCGGTCCGCCCCGCCGTTCGCCCGATTTGGCTGCGACGCTTCCATCAGGCGCAATCAGCGAAAGCTCCCCGTCGAGCGGCTTTTCCGCGGCGACGAGAATGCGCAAGGGCGCGCCCTTCCACGGCGCCATCGGAGACGGCAAGACCGCGACCTCGGCCATTTCTTCGCAGGCGCCGGATGAAACTTGGGCCTGAACCTCCGACAACGGAAAAAGAAGGGCAAAAAATGCACCTGCGATAGGCAACGATGCAGCGAATCGGCGCGCTGGAAACATTTTTGATCCCCTGTCTTGGACCGTCCTCGATTAGTTTCCCCGTCAGAGGCCGGTTTGCAGGATAGCGAGTTGGCAGGAATCAGTCGGCGGACTTGAGAACCGATTTTGCACAGCTGCCGATTGCCCCGGCCCTCTTATGTTTGACAGAAATGGGTCAAAATGGCGACGTCTGCGCGCCACTCCCAGGACGTTCCGCTCGTCTGGTTTGAGGGCCGACAATTTACGACTTTGCGACGACGCGGCGCTATAAAGCGTGATGTTTCCGGCGCGGTAACCGTCGGGGATCGCTCCTGAGGGAGTCACTCGATCTCGGCGCCAAAGACCTAAAGACCGTCAGCGGCCCCATCCGTTGGCTGCCTTTTCCTTCGTCCGCAGAGATTTTAGCATTTGATCGATTTTGCCTAAGGCATATTGCACGCTCGCCCAGTGCTCCAGCTACGCTGCCACGGGCTCAATCATCGTTAGATCCTCGTCTCCGACTCCGGAGCGATTCACGCGCGGCGAGACCGTACATTCTTGCAGGGCATCTTCCGGCGGCGGCCAGAGAGCGCCACCCCAAACTCATCACAATTCGTCCCACGCGCCACCGCCCATGCGCCGTTCGTGCTCTCGCCAGTTCGGGCGAACGTCGTTGGGGCGGCCGCCGCATTCAACGCACCTGAGTTGATAGCGAAGCGCCGGCACTTTGATTGATCCAGGTAGCCCTGTGACGTCGACAACCATTTGACGTCCGCATTCGCACATGGCCTCAATCGCGGTCACGCCAAGCGAGCGCATATTCGCGATAGTCATCGCATCGGCAGCGCCAATCTCCACCGGCGCCGCGGCGTTCTGTAACTCTTCTAAATGTTGAGGCCCCAGATTTGGCGAAACAATGTTTGGTCCCCCGGGTTTAGTCGTGAGGTCGATCCTATGCCGAAGCTCCTCCAGGATTTGCTCGGCGATAAGAGCGTAACGTTCCTCCATCTCCGCCTCTTCGGGCTGATGTCGGATCAATTCATTGGACGCCTCAATAGCAGCATCAAAGATCAACGCCTTATGCGCGCCAATGCAAACGCCCTCAGCGGCCAACCGGCCGATTAGGAACGCGGCTAACTGTACCTCGTGGTTTTTCGAAGAGGTGCCTTTCGACATGGCGCATCCTCTGCACAAACATGGAGAATACAGCCCAGAGATTGTCCGCCGCTTAAATGGACATACAAAGCCTTGGAATTCCCATTAACCTTTTGTCAGGCAAGGCGCCGGGTCGCTGGTATTTTTGGTGAGTTGTTAAAATTGCCAAGATTTTTGGAAGGGCAGCCTAAGCGCCCAGCAATATAAGGGCGACGTCGGTTGTGCAGACGACGCGTCGCGCTTCGGTTTGGCCAACCAAATAGGAGCCCAACTATGAAATCTTTCCTCGCGCGCTTCGTAAAGAACGAGTCTGGCGCGACCGCCATTGAGTATGGCCTGATCGCCGCCCTGATCTCGATCGCGATTATTGCCGGCGTCCGCTCGATCGGCTCGAAGCTGTCGAACACCTTCGACACGATCCAAAACGCCTTGCCGGCCTAAAGCCGCCTATTTTCACCACAGCAAGCCTGCTTCAACTCCTGGGCAAGCCTGATTGTCGGCCCGGGTCAACCGCGCAAGGATCCGGGCCGTTTTCGTCTTCACGGGCCGCATCAGGCGATGGTTTTGCATCCAATATTCGCTCGAGCTTGCGAAGCATCTCCTCCGTATTCGGCCGTGAAAGAATGACGTAGCAAACTTCATCGTCCGCCCAAAAATGCAACTGGACGAAATCCGGATTGTCGGGATGGGGCATTGCTCCGACAGTGTTGGCCTTAATCGTCCGGGGCATGAAATATGGGCGCATAGTTCATCTCCTATGCTCAAAAAGCTATCGGAACCTCCGCGGCGTGTCTCGCAACATTGTGAAATTTGGTAACCGCGGCGACCCCAAACAAAAGCCCGGCCATTTCTGGCCGGGCGACGCCTACTGAAAACGCGAGCTGGAATGAGCATCCAGCGCCGGCGCCAAACTAGAGCCTAAAGATGCGCATTCAAGCGCCGTAGTGAAACGAAAAACGCCCCGCCGTTACATCCACGGTCGGGGCGTTTCTATGGCGACGGCGAACCGTCAGCTTTCCGCAACGTTGACGCCTGTTAGCTAACGCGGGGTTAATTGCCAGCCTTCCGTAGCCTCACGCCCGGCCCGCCGCCTTTGTAACGCCGCCTGGCACGATGTTTCCACCATCCTCGAGGAACGCCGACCGTTAGGGCGATTGAGTGCACGTTCCAACCATTGCGGAACAGGATGAGCTATGGATGACGCGAAATGGAACAATGAAAGCCTGCCTGAGAACGACGCTGTCGTCTATGTGCTCGCCGAAGACAAGCGCGGCCAATACGAGGTTCCATTTCCCGTCGTCTTTCGAGACGATCGTTGGTGGAATGCTGAAACCGGACAAGAACTCGATGCTTATATCGCGGGATGGCGTCTGTTCGAATGATACGGCTCGCGCCGCTCTCTACTTGGGCCTCACCTTTTTCTTTCTGAGCCGGCCGCCATCGCCTTAAAGGATTTGGCTTCGTCGTCTGTGCGCTTCTGCACAGCGTCGAGCGCAAGGATCTATCATATTGAAAATAAATGCTACTTCCCATTAAGGGGACGTAAAATGAAAGCTGAACTTGAGAAGGAAATAGAGCGCCTCAATGCGCTTCTCGCCATTGAAGATGACGAGATCATGCTTCTACGCGAGCGATTGCTCGAAGCTCACAGTGACGCGCAACGTCGGCTTGCAGAAGCGTCTGCAGAGAATGCGCGGTTGCGCCAGGAGATCGAGCAATTGCGTGAGAGACTCGTCGACCCCTGCCGCTAGGCAGGCGCGCTTGAATGCAAGCTTCAGGTTCATCCCGTCACCTGAAGCACCAGACGCCCGACCGTGGATGTAACGGCGGGCGTTTTTCTCTTGACTGGTTGAGCGATCCTAGAAGCCCAATAGCTCGCCAAAGGAGATGCGAGCTTCAACTCCAACCCCGAATGCGGTGATTATCAGGGCGGCGATCATGACGTATTCGATTAATGCTATGCCCAATTTCCGTTTCTTCAGGAAACGCGAGAAGAGAGCCTTCATAGTGTCCCCCCGGACTCTGCTGCAGTCGACTTCAATTTGCTTTGGTCGCACGCCACATGCCAGGAGAATGCGGTTTCGCTTCATTGTGAAACAGGCTTCGGTGCAATGGGGAACCGGAATAAGACGGGCTGCAACTGCGCTGTCCAGGGCCGGACACCTAAGATTTACATGCAGAGCGGCGTCTCGCTATGCGATGACGCTCGCCAACATGCGCGAGATTGGCGTGTGTGCGATCCGAGCGCGGAATTGACTATTCCGCTATTTCCGCGCCGACAAAATTCCATGACGCGGTATCGACGATCTTGTCCTTCGAAAAGGGATTGCTGAGTTTGATCAAGGTCCCTTCCACCGCCGTTACGGTCCAGACCTCGCATTCCTCGTCCCAAGCATTTCCCGAGCTAACAAGTGTCGTGATTTTATAGTTCATGCCGGTATCAAACATCTGCAGCCCTTTCCTCAACCTCACGGCTGAACCATCGCCGCTTCTAGGCAATGAAACTGCGTCTGCGTCATCTGAACGAATCCAAGCAATCGATAGTAGCTGCGAAATTGGCAAATTTGGGGAGATAGGCGATAGGTATTGGGCGAGAAGATCGGGCGCCGGAGGATGGGGCGGTAGCGTTGCCCGAATGCGAGACTTTTGCGAACCTTATTGGGTCTTAATCTGCAGGCTTATTTTTTGGCTTCGCCTTTTTGGCGTGAGGCTTCGCGTGACTTCCAGGTGCAGCCGCACTGCTCTCGGCCCCGGAGGGCGCCGCGGGCGAAGCAGTCGCAGCGGCGCCCGACATGGGCATGGTCTGACTGGTTCCAGCTTCAGCCGCGGTGTGATCGGGAGCATCTTTCGAATTCACCGCGGCTGCGGGAGGCGTCTCTGTTCCTGCCGGAGCCTCCGCTTGCGGCAACGTTGGAGACGGAAGCGGCTTCCTGCCGGGCTCGGTATAGCCAAAGATGGCAAAGCCAATTGCTGTAATGACTAAGGCGGCGATCACAATCGGAAAAAATATGCGCGTCATTGCATCCTCCAAAATTGGGGTCGGCATCGTGACGGAGCGGGTTTCCACGCACATGTCAGTCAGTCGTGAATTATGATGGCACGAAGGCACACCTAAGATAAGTCAACCAGGCCCTATTCGATGTGGACAAGGCTTCTTGTCGTCGCGATCACTCCATTCCCCGATTTCTGCTTACCGCAGCGCCCCAATGACGTCCGGCCGAACTGGCTCGAGCATAAGCCGCGTATGGGCGGTGGTGCGTCGGATGGGTTGGTCTAAACTTGGTCTGGCACGACGACCGGTCAGCAATGGCCGGGTTTTTCGTTTGTGAGCCGCTTCCTAAATTGTCGCCACGGGCTCAATCATCGTTGGATCCTCGTCTCCAACTCCGGAGCAATTCACGCGTGGCGAAACGATCCATTCTCATGCCATGCCGCCGACAAAGCCCTCCATTTTATCGTCGTGGATTAACGAGAGACGCACGCGTCCTTTGCAGTGTCGGTCGGAACAGAGCAAGCGTTGCTCGACTTGGTCGAGGTAGGCGTGCTCCATCTCGGGAAGCTTCATCAACCGATCCTTTCGCTCATAGCGCGTGAGGCCGCAACGCCTACAGGTGATTTCAATTCGGGCCGCTGCATTCAGATCGGCCAGCTTCAGGTCGCTTTTCCAGTTCACCAGAAGTCCTCCGCGAGCGGAATGCGCGTGTAGCTGATCTTGCCGCCCGCATAGCCTCCCGGCGGCGGCGCCCACGGTCCGACGCTGACGAGTGTGCGGCCGTATCGCCGGTTGAGCTGATCGATCGCCGCCGTCGCAGCTTCCCAGCGCGCGCGGATGCGATCGTCATTGGTGAGCATGTCGAGTTGTCGTTCGTCGGCGCGCGTGAGGTCGAGCAGCGCCACATGCACGCGCATGACCCATTCAAAGCGCGATAGGCCGGCCCTCGCGTCGGCCCATATGCGCGACAGTGCTGTCAGAACGGCTTGGTCGTCATGAACGGCGGGCAGCCAAGCCGTGCGCTGCCAAGACCCCTTGCGCAGATCGAGCCAGAGCCAGACGCGGCCAGCGTTCCAACCCTCTCGCCGCAGACGCCGGGCGGCCTTGACGAGCAACAGCCGTGAAGCCGCTTGAGCGTGATCGAGCGTGCGGTGTCCCGGCGGCAGCACGCGGCCGTGGCCGAACATATGACGCCCAGACGCGGGCGTCTGCACATCGTAGCCATGCAGGGCATACCAGAGCCGCTCTCCCGTGACATTGCCCCACAGCTTGCCCATTTGCTTGGGCTGCGTGGCGAGCAGATCGGCTATGGTCGTGACGCCGCTCGTGGCGAGCCTGCGTTCCATCCGCACGCCGATTCCGGGCACGTCCGCAAGCTTCAGCGCGAGAAGCGGTGCGGGCATGTCTTTAGGATGCCAGACCATGTTGCCGTCCGGCTTTCCGGCCTTGCACGCCATCTTCGCGAGCTGGCGATTGGCGGCAAAGCCGATTGAACAGGTGATGAGAGAGCCAATATGGTCGGCGATCCGCCGCTTGATGCGCAGGCCGAGCAATTGAGGCGCGCCGCGGTCGGACGCTTCGACACGACAAGTCAGCTCATCAATGGATTTGACGGCGTCGATTGGAATGACAGCGGAAATTTCGGACAGCAAGGCATTGTGGGCGCGGCGGTAGAGGTCGGGAGATTGGGGAACGAGAATAATATCGGGACAGATGTTGCGAGCCTGCGCGATGTTCATGACATTCTTGACGCCGAGCCGTTTGGCCTCGCGCGAACAGGCGATAACGCAGGTGTGTTCGGCCCCCGCAAAAGGCACAACCCCGACAGGCCGCCCTCGTAAATGCGGATGCGCCTGTTGCTCGACCGAGGCGAAAAAGCCGTCAAAGTCGAGGTATAAACGTTCTATTTCAATAGGTTGTCGCAATGTTCACGAGTCCGGCTAGAGACAGGCTGATAAGAACATAGAGCGAACATTTGAGTCAATTGCGCTTCGGGGGTCGGCGAAGTCATGGCCGCGGCCAAGAACCTCAATATCGCCACCGTGGCGTTTACCGCATCAGTCGTTGCGCGACCCGGCGCCCGCATTGTGCTGCGTCAAGGGTGCGTGTTTGTCGGATCATCCTGCGCGTGAGCCTGTCGTCGCGAGGCATGAGAAGTGATGCCATCGCCATGCCGGCTGAACTGGCACCTACCGTGGATGTAACGGCGGGGCGTTTTTCATTTCAGCTCCGGCGTGCGGCGGCAGCGGCGCTTCAGGCGCTTTTCGAAAAGCTCGCGGAATCGGCGCTCTCCGTCGCCAAGGCGATTGCGCCGGAGATAATTCTACGACGCCCGCGCAGGGATAGACAAAAGCTGATAGCGCAAAATCTCGGAGCTTGGATGACATTAAAACAGTAAGCGTTTCTGCAGGGGCTTTGCGCTATGCGAGTGCCAGAGGTCGAAATACAAAGCCCCCTTTTTTATCCAATTATCAATCTCCGGATCCTCTGGCGTCAGTCCCCGCCAGACACTGCCTGGTTTGAGTTCGTACGGGAAAGGTTGCGCTGCGTTTAAATCCTTCAGCCAAGCGGCCTGTGTGGCGCGGTTCCGCAAACGCGCCCATGACCACGGCCTCTCGAAATAGCGAAAGCCGATAGCTTCGAGCGTGGTGGGGCGGTCGCCATAATTGGTCACTTCTGTTTGTATAAACGTCCTCTTATCGTTCGACCGTATCTTGATCATTCCTGATCGGACGGTAAAGCGCAGTTTCGGCCTGGGCCGAAGGCAATAGAGCCCGCCAACAACAACCCAGTAGAGCGCGATCAAGATGGTGATTACCCAAAGGGCTTCGGTCACCATTTCTCACCTAGGGAAACTTCGTTGCAGGAAACGTCAGCACATTGGCACAGGTCAGGCCCGAACGCGGATACACCGGTGGTCGCTTTGTGCTTTTAATGCGACGTCTGTCAGCAACAATGACGCCGATGGTGGCGCCGATAGTGCCGAACGTAGTAGTAGTGCGGCACTGGAGCAGTGGCCGCTCCAATGATCGCACCACCAGCGGCTCCGATCGCCGCCCCGGCCAATGTCGGGCCGGCAAGGCCGCCAGAAGCAAGGGCGCCAATTCCGGCGCCGCCGAGGCCGCCGATAATGCCACCGCCTACAGCGCGTTCGCCAGGCGTGTAGCAGCCGAAAAGCGGCAGAGCAGCCGCCAGAACAATGGCCAGAACCAGGCTCTTTTTCAGGGGAAGTTCAGAAACAAGAACTCTTCATTGATGAGACCTCTGTTCGATGCGATTTATGTTCCGGCTCTGTGGGCCGAATTTGGCCACAACGCGCAGCGACAAGCGAACTCGGCTCACCGCTAGACGGCTGATACTTCAATCCGAAATGCGTCGGTTAAATGGAGTGGGCCGTCGACAAGCGTGGACTTGGGGATTTTGTCCGCAGGCGTGATAAATTCGCTACACCTCGGCTGAGAGAATATCAGCCAGCCGCTCGACAGGTTAGACGCAGCACATGGTTCGTGGGCCGGGGCAGTAATGCCTTGATGACGAGCCAACACCACATGCCCGACGTTTCCCCAAATTCCCGATTTCTGCTACCGCTGCGTCTTTCCCTTCGGCTCAATCATCGTCGGATCGTCGTCGCCGACGCCCGAGCGGTTGACGCGCGACGATACAAACCACTCCCGCAATGAGTCCTCACACGCCGGCCGCAATCGCGTTGCTGGTGGAACCGACCTTGCCCAAGAGCGAGCCCGCCCTATGCTGATCACTGCGGAACCCATTGATCGGACTTCTCAGTGAGGGTGTTACTCGCAGTAGGCGTGACGATTTTCGCCACGTTCATCAGCAATAATGCTGTAGATGCGCGCGCGTTGTCCAGCTGGCTCCTATTACCGAGTGACACAAGGCCGCTGTGTTACTGCCCAAGAGTTTCAACGCGTGCTGGGCCAAGTTCGGCATTACGGTTCCGTTCGTCAGGCGCATCGAACTCAGGTTCGCGTAACCGGAAAGCCCAAAATGGCGACGAAGGTGATCGTGTGAAAGCCAACAGCAGAACCTCAAGCTCCCGTTACCGCGCCGGCGGTCGATTCTTTGCTTTTTCAATCGCTCCCGCCGAATGTTCAGCTTTGGGAAAAACAATACCCTACGCAATGGAATTGAATTTGCGGGGAGGCGAGCGCGCCAAAATATGGAACGCCTGCGGCTCTAGCTCGCTGTAACGTGCTGACTCCCTTCATGACGCGTTTTCAGTCTGCGTAGCCCGGTCAGAAATAGCCGGGCTTTTATTTTTCGATCGCGGCCGTGTGAAATAAAAGGCGCCCCGACCGATGTAACGCCGGGGCGTTTTTTCTCTAGCCGACGCTAATAATGATGGCGATCCCTTTGAACGTGTAGGGTCCCTTCGCACAATCCCCATAGGAAAGCCCAAGCCATTCGATCATCAACTGCGGCAGATTCGTCGTTACCACTTTCGGCGACAACTCGAACAACACGTCGCCACTCGGTGGCAGTCGGCGTCCGCCAAATTGTCTCCGGGGGGCGATCATCGTTGGAAAGCTCGATGATCGCTTGGACGACGACGGGATTTGTCAGCCTATGCTCTGACGCAAATCGGATGCTGCGCTCTTGATTCATAGCCGCCTCCCTATAGAGCGCTCTCGCTCGGCACGAGGCGCGCCATGCCAAGCATGTTAACATTGGTTAACGGAATGGCAATCGCGGCTTTAGACGAATTGTTCGCCGTAGATTTAACAACTCTGGCAAAGATGAAACCAGAACAGCAATCTCAGGCTATGCCGACTGTCCCTTCACAATCTGCGGGTCAGAAATGGCGCTCTTCGCCCGAACGGCGCGCGAGGAAGAGAAACCAGATAAAGCCGATCTGCATCGCGACGCCAAGCACACTGACGCGTCTCTTGCGCTCTAGCGTATGTGCTCGAGAAGGAGAGAGCCTGCCCATATCGTGGTTGCCCAAAGAAAAATCGTCCGAATATGGCTCTGTAATTCTTCCAGTTTCATACCTGTGTGCCACCGATAATCTCCGGAGCTACTCACCGGGGCTTGGTCACACCAGCGAGTAGCGGAGGAAAGTGAGCGAAGTTCACGCTCGATACGATGAGCATTTAGGGCTCCTTTGGAAGCCAAGGAGTCATCCGAAGGTATCGAGGAGTCATCCGAAGGTATTACGTCTTGTAAGTCCTGGGTCTTGCCAGTGATTGCTGAGTCGGCCCGATGGCGCTTTCCGGGAATTTCCGGCTCGCGCCTCGATGATGTGCGGCCGAACTGGCTCGACTACAAGCCGCGCATGGGCGGTGGTGCGTCGGATGGGTTGGTCTAGACTTGGTCTGGCGCGACGACCAGTCAGCAATGGTCGGGCCTTTTTTGTTTGTCGCGGATGCGGTGACTTGCTCGCTATGAGGTCGTAAGCCCATTCCAGTACTCGTCCGAGAACATAATCGTCAGTAAGCGGATCTTACTGTTAGGATCAGCCGGCTCCTCCGAGCAAAAATGTAGAGCCGGATCGCAATAGTCGATTTTCCAGCAATACCTTTCTCCACCGACCTCGAACTCACCGAAGTCGTGCTCGCCGCGCGGATCGTTGTCTTGGGTGAAGGCATTGAAGTTCTTCACTGCCTCCATCACAGACATTTGCACGGTGAAATGCCTTGTCGCGACCGCATCCGTGAGCATGACCGTGCCCAATCTCTGATCGAGCGTAATGCGGAAGTGGTCATTGAGTTCCGTGATTTTGGACATGGCCCAGAGCCCGCCATCGAGAGGGTCTCGACGTTCGAACAACGCCTTGGCGGGGGGATATGTTCCTGCGTCCCGCAACCGCCTCTCGACGATCGCGAGCCGCGAGACGACTGTCTTCCCACTTCCCCAAATTTCCGATTTCTGCAGCGGCGCATATTCCGCGCGGGGCCAATCAATTCCAGGAAGGCCCGAACCTCGGCCCACGTATAGGCTTGCGTGAAGCGTCCGCACATGGCGTCGGATATTAGGCTGTCGTTGCGATAGCCGCCGATGCGCTTGCCGGCACGACCAATGAGGTGTTTTTGCGGAGTGGGCTCTACCGGCCTGAAAAAGAGAGAACCTTACGCGTTGGCGACGGCCAGAGCGAGGCATGCTCCGCTGTTCGACGTCGCAGCCAAGAAGGTGCGCACGTTTCTACCGGAGGGTTCCCTCAAGAAGGTTCGCAAGGGGAACCAAGGAGACCGCTACTTCGACTACCAATTGCCCGACCTGCAGGTCGCGCGCCGGCACTTCAAAAGCAAAACCGGAATTGACCCATGCGCGATCTGATCTCGGGCACACGCGCCACCCCTCAGCAGCTTGGTGTGACGGCGCAAACGACCGGATTTATTGGGCGCGTCATACCAGTCATACCCACCACACCAAATCTAATGTTCGTGCAATTCACAAAGACATCACCGGCGATCCCACCTGCCGGCGAGACGAATGCGCTGGTTGCCAGCGCGCACTGCCGGAAGTGGCAAATTGCTATGACAGGGGTGGCAGGTGTGCCGCCGCCAGCATTTCCGGGCCTTTTCGCTTACACACCACGAGGCCGATGGCATGCCTAGACTGAAGTATGACCCGGCACTTTTGACGACAGCAGGAGAAATGTGGAGAAGGAGCGAAATCAGTGACCAGCGCCTACGTAAAACAGTTGAATGCCTTTGCGGCCATTGAGACGCTAAAGCACCTCGAAGATAAGGAGCTCGCCGCGGCTCAAGCCGCTCAGGCGGCGCGTGACAGATTGTCCCCGCTAGACCAGAGGTTGGCCCGGCTTTTAAACAGCTTGCCAGACGAACTTCTTAGGGAGGGCGTCTCGCTGCGGTCGCTTCAAGTTTCCTTACGGGGGCGCTGGCGCGGCAACGTCCATCCCGGCGAGTTGGGACGGGAGTTACGTCGCGCGGGATTTAAACGCCGTCGGCAGCTGAGCGACGAGGGCTTCTGTGCTTTATGGTTCAAGGAGGGATAAGCGTACCGCCTAAAACGGACAAGCCAGATCAAGGATAGACCAGAATGCCTTATACATCGCGAGCAACGGCAGCCATTTAGCAGCCTCGCCCCCTCCAGCCGCGGGTCTCTCATCCTGCGTGAAGATCGGGAACGCCAGAATGGTTCTGATGTCTTCGCCTGTGAGAGGAAGCCTTGTCGGTTCCTTTCGGCGTTCTTCCTTGGCCCTCACGCCGGTCGCTGGGTTATTGTCGATCAATCCATCGTTCGCGCAGTGCCCGAGGACGGCTTTCAGTGCCGCAAGACATTTCTCGTTAATAGTGCTGGGTGAAAGCCGGGGGACATCTTGCAGTTCATAGCACTTCAGGACCTCACTGACAGGTAACCGCCTCTCCTTGCCCGAGAGTTTTGCTGGATATTGGAGCATCGCATCCTTGAAGGCCCGAACGTGACCCTTGTTTATGTGACTGACAGGCAGGTCACCATGCAGTGAGATGAACCTCTCAATCTGCGCTCTGAACTCATCACAGGTCTTCTGCGGGCCTCTGTGTTCAGCGCGCCACCTCTCGAACGCTTGCAACAACACAATACCTTCGCCGCCTATCACCGCCCCTAGACTCGCCGCTGAGGGTGCTTCCGGCGTATTGATGATCTTTCCTTGGAGACGCGCTTCTTGGGCTTCCAAGGCTTCCACAGTTGCCTCTAAGAGGGCGAGCGAAGCCTTGCGAAACTCCTTCGACCCCTGAGGTAGGTCGTAGCCTTGTGCCTTCAGAAACTCGTTGTGTTCCCAGTCGAAGAACTGGGTGTGCCCTCGGGCCAAAGCCTGTCTGGCAACGGGCAATAGGGTTTCCACGGTATCTTGAGCCTTCAGGAAGTCCCTTTCGCTCATTCCGGACGGCGCATGGATATCGTCAGCTGACCACGGCGAACTGAACTCCACGCCGCAGTCCTCAAGCTGCCTTGCGATGCTCTCGACCAACGACCCTTCGCCAGAGCCTTCCTCTCGGAATGTGTCGTCCGAGGTGAGAGTCTCGTGGATGTAGAGCGCCTTGATGCGCTGGAGGTCCGTATCGCTGAGGGAGGTCTTGGGTTGCTCCAGCGACCGCGCCCGCGCAAGCTCGAATTCTTGGTCCAGCTTCAGCAGTTCGACGCGATACCGCTGGACCGCCTCCTTATGGCTCTTCGTCCGAAGGCTGCGCCACATCTCCTTCTTCGGCGCGTAAGCCTCAAGCAGGTCCGTAGGGACTCTGACCCGCAGGTAATAGGTCGCGCCCCGGAGCTTCAGTCCCGGATACTTGCCCACCTCATCCATGCCTTCTGTGTAGCAGTTTTGCGTAGCAGCGAGAAGGCCGAGGTGCCTGAGTTTGCTCAGGTTCCAGCGAGATCAGCGGGTTAGATTGTGTCTGGCGGAGAGGGAGGGATTCGAACCCCCGATACAGTTGCCCGTATGCCGCATTTCGAGTGCGGTGCTTTCAACCACTCAGCCACCTCTCCGGGACGCGCCCATTAACACGCGCCGCTATGGACGATCAAGCCGCGTCGCCGGCCACTAGCGGCGCCCGCCACCAGGGGTAGCCGGCTCCGCCGCGACCAGCGGCGTCTTGGCGAAGCGTTAACCTTAATGATGTCTGATCGGGTCCGGACGCGCCAAAACGGAGGGCGTCGCGGCTCATTCCCGGCTCCAGGCGGCTCGCGCCTCAATCCCGGAGGCTCGCGGCGGACGGGAGATCGCGTCGAACGAAAAGAGTTTGTGCGGGAAACGTCAGATGTCCACGCGTCCTCAGTCTTATGGATTCGTCGCCGCCAGCGGAAATTATGTCCTGCATCTGACCCGCGGCCAGAAAAGCCGTCGGATCGAAATTTCGCGGCTGACGCTCTTCGGGCTCTGCGCCCTGTTCGGGACGAGCGCGATCGTTATCGTCGCCGCCGCCGGCTATCTCATGTTTCGCGATGACATGCTGGCGGGGCTTCTCGATCGCGAAACCCAGATGCAATACGCCTATGAGGATCGTCTCGCGGCGCTTCGCCTGCGCCTCGATCAGGTGACGAGCCGACAATTCGTCGATCAGGACGGCGTCGAAGGGAAGGTGCAAAGCCTCGTCATGCGTCAAGCTCAGCTCGAGACGCGAGCGGCTGTCGTCGCTCTTCTGGTCGAAAAAACGGTCGCCAAGGACGCTTCTGCGTTGCGCGGACTCGATCCGCGACAGGCCGCAAATGCGACGCTTGCCGCAAAGACAATTCCGACGCTTGGCGCGAAAGGCCCCTCGCTTGCGACGGAAGAACCCGCGACGGCGCTAGAACTCCAAGCCGCATCCGGAAGGTATGGACCTTCGTCTTGGACATGATGATGACGACGGCGGCGCTGTAAGCCCGCCGCATAAGGATCGAGCGCCCCTCAAGAGCTCCTCGCTATCCCCGTCGGTGACAAGTCCTTCTCTCGCGCAAGCGGCGGACCCCGATCTCCCGATGCCGGCGCGGCTCAACAGTCTCGCCATCGCGCTCGACCGGGTCGAACGCGAACAGGCGACGAGACTTTCCCGTATCGTCAAACCCGCTTTGGAGGCGGCAGGCCGATTGCGCCGCGCCTTCGACGTCGCCGGCCTTCCCGTCGAGCGCTTCCTCGCAAAAGCGACGACGAAACAATCCAATTCGGCGGTGGGCGGTCCCTTCGTCGCCGTCGACCCGAGGAGCGAGAGTTCCGTCTTCGAGCGCGAACTCGCGACCGCGCAAAATGCGGTCACAACGCTTGACGGCCTGCGCCACGCATTGCCGAGCGTGCCCTTGCGCAAGCCGCTTGCCGGCGAATTGCAGATGACGTCGACGTTCGGCTATCGCACGGATCCCTTCCTCGGTCGCCCGGCCTTGCACAGCGGCGTCGATTTCCGCGAAGAATACGGCGAGCCGGCGCGCGCCACGGCAGCGGGCGTAGTGACGGTCGCGGGTCCAAACGGCGGCTACGGCAATATGGTCGAGATCGATCACGGCGGCGGATTGGCGACGCGCTATGCGCATCTCTCCGCGATCAGCGTGACGCTTGGGCAGCAGGTCGCGCCCGGCGCCATCGTTGGTCGCGTCGGATCGACGGGACGTTCAACGGGCCCGCATTTGCATTATGAAGTGCGCATCGACGGCGAGGCGGTCGATCCCCTGCGCTTCCTGCGCGCGGCTTCCGCCTTGGGCGGCGTGACGCAGTAGCTGGTTTGCATCCCGTCGGTGCGCTAAAGATTGCGCGAAAGCTTTAATGCGCATGCGCGGGTCGATTGCCGCAACCTTCAGCCACAACGATGCGCCCCTCACCCCGGCTGAGAACTCGCCACGTGACGCCGAGGATGGCGACAAGCGCGAGCCCGCTCAACGAGACGTACATGGGCCCTTCGCTAGTTCCGGAGGACGGTGATCTTGCGAGCTGTGCAATACTGAAGCAGCATGCAAAGAGGCTTAGGCCGTAAAGAGCCAGCCGCTCGCGATCGGTTCCGAGGCGAGTGAGATCTGGCAACAGCCATGCGAATGCGATTCCCAAAATCGGCAAGTCGTAATCATAGGCGTAGGGACTGATCAATAAGGACGCGATCGCAGTGACGCCAAGCGATTGCCGAAGCGAGAAGCGGCGGCTTGCAATGACGACAGCGATAAGCGCCAGGCCCGCGACGAGCGCTTGCACAATCATTGCGGTAAACGCCGAAAAGCCCAAGGAAAGAGCGACGGCAAATGGCGAAACCATGCGA
The DNA here is from genome assembly GCA_963811555.1 of uncultured Alphaproteobacteria bacterium. Lineage (GTDB taxonomy): Bacteria > Pseudomonadota > Alphaproteobacteria > Rhizobiales > Beijerinckiaceae > Methylosinus. The sequence goes on from CAWESG010000029.1 coordinate 20,079, forward strand.
AAGAGTTGGTAAAGTCCCTGTTCGAGAAAAACTCGGGCTTCCTTGGCGCCATCGAAGAACGCTATCCACACATTTGTTCCGAGCACAACAGTTGCGATTACGGACGTCACCACTACCGTCAATGCGGCGACAAATGCGGCTCCCCAGCGTCTATTGACAAGCGTGTAAACGGCAAAGGCCACTGCGAGATGCGGCTTGATGACCATCAGTCCGAGCGGCAAGCCGGCCAATGGACTGCGGTTCTGAAGTCCAAGGCACGTAAGGCCAATGAGCGTTCCCGTCAGGAATCCGTTTTGACCACATTTGATTGTAATCACGATCGCAGGGCAAAGCAGGAGTAAAACGGGCACGAAATTCTCGGCCGCAATCCGACGAAGTGTGAGAAGATAAGCGGTGAGCGTGCCGGTTATAAAAAGACAATAGGCTAGTCCAAGCGGCAGAAGCGCAAGCGGCGCGACGATCAAGTCGAATTGCGGCGGATAAGTCCAAGGGAGGAAAAACTCGGTCTCAGAAATCGTCTTTTGCAACTGGCTCATCGTTAGGAAGTGATACGCTTTCTCGATTTCCCCTCGCCACACCAATTGTCCGACGATGTAAAAATCGTCAAAATCAACCAACTCGCGCGGCTGCGTTCTGAGTGAAAAGCCAAAAAACTCCACCGCCGTTAGCGTCACCATTAACATGATAACGAAGAGAATAATTCGAAAATAAGTCACGCGTTTTGCGGTAGAGCGACCGGGCGATTTCAATTACCTCGACAAAAGTCATCTTGCAGCCCTTTCATCCGTTTTATCTCAATTGTCGATCATGAACGGATATCCCGGCCAGCACAGACGGCGTTCGACCTTCAGCCGCACGCCATTGTCCTGCACGAACCAGGGTGGAACCGTCTTCATATGAGCAAGGTAATTGGAGGCCGGAAATCCCGGAGTGATTTTCTCCGTCACCGTCACGAAATTGCAGTCGTTTATTTTATACGCGGGATCGGTGACGCCGCGCCTGATTTCCATGAGGCCTGTCACCGAGGACAGAGCAATGACGGCAGTTGTCGCAAAAGCGATTGACTTGCGGCCTTCAAGGATGGCGGGCGTCATCTCACTAAAGACGAAGGCGAGAATGAACAATGGCGCAATCGCGCAGCGCATCGTCATATCATTGTCCGTCTCCGTCACGCCAATGCGGTAAAAAGGCATCAGCACCAACAAAACTATGGCCATCACGAGGACGCTCTTCAGCCACTCCGGGACATTCGACCAGGCGGAGACGATGATCCACGCTTGGGGGAGTCCAAAAAGGAGCAACAACAAGTAACTAATCCAGAAGCGATCCTTGCCGAACATCCACCCTCGCGTCACCGCGCCTGCGTCCATCGTCAGGTAAAAAACGAAGGGCAATAAGCAAAGGACCGCAGCTATCGCCACGACGTTGCGGATGGAGAATAGATCCTTCGATAGGCTCTGATATCCGCGAAGGGCAAGAAACGGCGCTGCTCCAATCATCGCCAGCGGCGACCAGAACAGCAATATGATCGACGCCAGCGCGAGAAGCGTAATGTCGATTTCGCGCCGAAGATTGAGCAACAGCAGAATTGCGAAGAGCCATGCCGCCAAGGTGTGATTTGGCGCCCAAAAAAATGATGGAATCTGCCCCCAGTAGTTGAAAAGCGTATTCCAGAACATGAAATGCGGATCGAGTTCGAACGTCCCTGTCTTTAGATAGTTCCAGAAGTTCACGGCGATCTGCGGAATAATATCGACCGGGCTGAACAGAAGCAGAAGAAGAAGAAAGCGAGGCTTTGCAACTGTCGCCATGCTCGCAGCGAAATAGAGAATCGTCGCTAGCAGGAACGAATTTTGGATCAGCAGCGCAAAATGCGCCGCATGCAATCCGAACCCCCAGCCAACGGACGCCGGAAGCATATACATGCCGAGCGGCGCACGAAGGAGATAGTCGGCGTCGTGGTAATGATAAAAGACCGGATATTTATTGAGGGTCAGATCGGCGAGCACGGCGTCGCGCGTGAACCAATCATATGGACTAAAGAAAACGTGGAGCTCGCCGCCGATAAGACAGAGCGCCAAGGCTAATACTACGCAGGCCGAGAAATTCTTCCAATCGATCGCGGAGGAAAGCAGGGCTCCTGGCCTCGATCCGAAGGCGATGAGATAAGCCGAAAGCGCGACGCCGAAGAGAAGCGCGATCTGCGGGAATAGCGAAAGATGCGCTGCAAAGATCGCCACCGGGAGAAGGGCGATCAGTATTGCGCCCGAGAGCAGATGCGCATTCGAGATGCGCAGAGCGTGTAACGAAGTTAATGTGAAGTTAAACGATCGCCTATTGTCATATGAGATTTGCTCCTGGCGCATCTGGCAGGCGAGCCTTCGTTGTGAGGCGCCGGCGACGACTAAGCCTCAGCGCAAGGGGTCAATCAACGATGAAACGTTGATACGGCTCATGGCTTAGCAAGCAATCGTTGCAATTTTTTTGAATTTATCCGGTGAAAGCGAACTTCATCAACGCAAACGATAAAAGGTAAACAAATTGGCGCGGCGGGGAGCGACGCTCAAATCGAGAGATAGCGCGATCGGCGCCCTGACGTTCTGCGGTGCGTGAGGGTTACTCTACGTCTTCGACGGTCTCCGGACCGCCGCCATAGACGCGTTGCGCGAGCGAGGCTTGCATGAGGTCGTCGAGATCGCCGTCCAGAACCTCCGATGGGGTTCCGGAGGTCGCGCCCGTGCGCAAATCCTTCACAAGCTGATAGGGCTGCAAGACATAACTGCGGATCTGATGGCCCCAGCCGATTTCGGTCTTGGAGGCGGCGGCCTTGTTGGCCTCCGCTTCGCGCATCTCCAATTCGCGTTCATAGAGCCGCGCCCGCAGCATGTTCCAGGCGGTGGCGCGGTTTTTGTGCTGCGAACGTTCGGCCTGACAGGCGACCACGATTCCCGAGGGAATATGCGTGATGCGAATGGCCGAGTCGGTGGTGTTGACGTGCTGACCGCCGGCGCCCGAGGAGCGATAGGTGTCGATGCGGCAGTCGGACTCGTTGATCTCGATATTGATGCGATCGTCGACCACCGGATAGACCCACACCGAGGCAAAGCTCGTATGTCGCCGCGCATTGGCGTCGAAAGGCGAGATGCGCACCAGCCGATGCACGCCGGATTCGGTCTTCGCCCAGCCGTGGGCGTTATGGCCCTTTATCAGCAGCGTGCCGGATTTGATGCCCGCTTCTTCGCCGGCCGTCTCTTCGATCACCTCGACCTTGAATTTATGGCGCTCGGCCCATCGCGCATACATGCGAAACAACATGCGGGCCCAGTCGCAACTCTCGGTGCCGCCGGCGCCGGAATGAACTTCGATGTAAGTGTCGTTGGCGTCCGCCTCACCCGAGAACAGCGCTTCGGTCTGGCGCCGCTGCGCTTCCTTCAGAAGCTCTTTGAGCGCCGCAATGCCTTCCTGCTCGGTCGCGGCGTCTTCCTCCATTTCGCCAAGGTCAACGAGCGTAAGGGCGTCGTCGAGTTCGCGCTCCAGTTTTGTGATCGAGCCGATCCGCTCCTCAAGCTGAGTGCGTTCGCGCATGATTTTTTGCGCGGCTTCCTGATCGTTCCAGAGATTTGGGTCTTCGACCTTGGCGTTTAACTCGTCCAGACGGCGCTTTGCGACGTCGAGGTCAAAGATGCCTCCTTAGCAGTCCCACGGACTGCTCGATCTGTTCTTTCAGCGCAAGCGGTTCGGCGCGCATCGTTATACTCTTCCAATTTGGCGAAGGGCGCTGCGCCCAGTCATTGAGTCGGCGCGGAAATTAGAGATGTCGCCGATGGATGTCAAAGGACGCGCGACGCCTCACAGCCACCATATTCCGAACAGGATCGTCAAGAGGGTCAAAGGCGCGCCGACCGCAAAATAGGTCCAGAACCCGATCGTGACGCCCTCCGCCGCCGCGCGCTGCGCGACAATGAGGTTTGCGACCGAGCCCACCAGCGTGAAGTTGCCAGCAAGCGTCGAGGCCATGGCGACCACGAGCCAAGCATGTCGAGGATCGGAGGACCCCGCGATGAAAGGCTTCAACACCAGAACGGCGGGCACGTTGCTGACGAGATTCGATAGCCCCGCAGTCACCAGAGAAAGCATCGGCGTCGTCTCGAGATTCATCCGGCCTACGGCGGCGATTGTCTCGGGGGTCAGGACGCTTCTCTCGAAGCCGGTGACGACGATAAAAAGTCCAATAAACATGAGAAGGAGCGGCCAATCGATTTCGCGATAGATTTTATCCGCCTTGACGCTGCGCGTGACCAGAAGCAGGGCTCCTCCGACGATCGCGACTTTGGCGACGGGCTGTCCCGCAAAAAACAGGACCATCATGCCAATCGTCACGAGAACCGATTTGAAGATGAGAGCGCGGTGGGGCCTTGTCGGACGCAGAGTGACGGCGGGGAGGCGTTCGCCTGTGAGAAACTCACGACGATAGACCAGGGCGATCAGAACAGCCGTAAGAGCGACGCCGACGGCGGCTATGGGCCACAGAGCGGCGGCAAAGGCTCCATAAGGAATGTGCGAGAGGCTGCCGATGATCATGTTTTGAGGATTGCCGGTGATCGTCGCAGCGCTGCCCGCATTGGACGCCAAGGGGATCGCCAGCAGATAAGGAATTGGATTTCGCTTCAGCCGGATGACAAGATCGAGAACAAGCGGCGTCATGACAAGGCAGATTGCGTCATTGACGAGGAACGCCGAAAATGATCCAGCCACGACAATGATCGCGATGAGCAGAACGAGCGGATGATGAGCGCGGGTGATAATCCAATTGCTTACCAACCGGAAGAAACCTGAGAGCCGCAAATTGGCGACGACGATCATCATGCCAAGCAGAAGCGTGATCGTGTCGAAGTCGATCGAACGATAGGCCTCCTCCAGCGTGACGACGCCCAGTCCCACCATGAGGCTCGCGCCGAGCAATGCGGCGCCGGCGCGGTCGAGTTGAAAGCCCGGCAATTTGCCGATCGCGATGACAAGATAGGTCGCGACGAAAATGGCGATCGCTGCGATGGACACCCCATGGTCCAACGTCGACTGGCGCGCAAAATCGCCGTCCTGCATTGTGTGGAGTCCTAACAGGCCAAGTTTCGCGATTGAAAACATCGCCAGCGCCAGAAGCATCGCAGCGATCGTCACCAATACGGTCGCCAATAGCGCCGTCGATCCGCGACCGGTCGCAGACTGTTCCGTTTCGAGTTTCCTCTCGTCAGGCCGCGGGCTGTCGATCGATCGCATATCAGCCGGCCTTTGGAGGGATCGGCGAAGCGGAGTCAAGCATTCTCATCCGGCTTTTGAGGAATTGAACGGATACGAGCGCAGGCCGATTGCTCATCGTCGCTCCGGTGGCGATGGGAGGTGGTCGAAACGGCGCGATACCTGCGCGATGCTCCAACTAGCGTCGCGTCCGATGTTTGCAATCTGGGATTTGGGGGAGCGCTTCCGCGTCGCAATGGGCAAGCTTGAGCGCACTGTCGCTATTGTTGATCACGCCCTTGTTTGACGACGCGAGCGCTGACCCAAGGCTTTCGAGCCGGACCGCGTGCGTCCTCCACGGTGTCGTCTGCGCGCGTCAACCCCTTGCGGCGCATGAATAGCAGAACCAGAAGAGACGCAGAGACGCAAATGAGCGTTGCGTAGAACGTTCCGCTTTCACTGTCGGCGAAGGGCAGTTGCTTCGTATTCATGCCGAAATAGCCGGTAACGAAAGTCGCTGGCAGAAGCATCGTGGTGACGACGGTGAGCACATACAGCCGGTCGTTGGTCTCCAGATTGAGAATCGCCGTCAACTCGTCCTGCAACAACCGCGCGCGGTCCTGAATGCTTGAGATATCGCGAGTCAGCGCGTCGGTGCGTTGCACGAGACGCGACGCCGCTTCGCGCATTTCGTCCTGTTCTTCTTCAACCGCATTTTCCAGTCGCGCTAGAATCGAATTCAGACCGCCGATTTGACGCGCCAGACGCACCGCGTCGCGGCGCGCAGGTCCAAGCGTCGAGCGCTCATTTCTTCCGCGGCCTTCAATAATGCGATCTTCAATTCCATCGAGCAGGATTCCGATCCCGTTGATCATTCTCGAGAGTTCGTCGCACAGCTTGTCGATGATCGCTTCAAAGAGCGCGAGAGGCGAAGGCGTCAGTTCGCCTGCGCTCAGCGCGATGCGTAACGTCTCAATCGAATTCAGGGGCTTCTTGCGTGCGCTGATCAGAAAATTATGAGCGAAGGCAAAGCGCAGAAAATTGGTTTGGGTGGTTCGTCCGGAAAGATCTCTCTCGTGATCGAGGAGGACACCACTGACGACGCCATCCGAATATTCGAGAAATTGGTGATCGGCGGGCTCGATGAAAGGCGTGCGCGCGTCATCCGTCAGCGCTTCCAGGCGATCGATCAGACTTCGCGTGCGATTGTCTGTTAGATCGAGATGAAGCCAGAGAAAGGGTTGTCCTGGCTTGCCCAGGCGATCGAGGTCGTTTTCCGTTCCCACTTCCGCGCGGCCCTCGGCGTCAAAGCGCAGAATCCACAGACAGCCGGGCACGTTCGTCGCCAGCGCGGGTTTCAATCGATCGGGCGCCATTCGCTTCCTCGCTCCTCAATTTCGATAGCGAGGCTTAATATGACGCTATAGTGACAGGATGATTGCGCTGCGATCGTTACGCAACAAAAAGCCTTGGTCGCCTGTTCGACCGCGCTCTATCGTCCAGGATCTTGCTCGAAGATGCGTTGGGACGACGGATGAGTCAAAGAGTGGCCTTGATGACTTTTATCGTCTCGCGCATGTCGAAGAAAATCAGACCCAATTTACTGGCTTCGCTGGCGAGCGCCAGCAGCAAGGTGCCTTGGCCGGCGTTGATCATCACTGCATAGCCATATTGACCACGCACGATGACTTCGCGCACTTCGCCGCGGGCCAGTTCGGCGGACACGCGTACGCCCACGTTCAGGAGCGTCGCTGTCATTCCCGCGATGCGCGTTTCCTCCATCTCGGGAGCCAACGCGCTCGCGATCATCAGGCCGTCCTCAGAAATCAAAGCGCTTGCCTCGACTCCCGGCGACTCGCTTTGAAATTTCCTCAAGACATTATTGAGGTTCTCCAATCGAGACATTGATTCCCCCTGTTGACTGTTAACTCGATGTCAAACTCAGCTGGCCGCAAACAGCGCCGCATTAACCTTCGCGAGAGCCGGATCAAGCGCCGTCGGCGTCAATCGCGCGCCGCTCGACACGGCGGTCAACGAAAGCCTTTGTTCGTGCGCCCGAAAGATACGACACAGCGTCGTCGAGTTCGATTCGTCATGAAGCATGATGGAAAGAAGTGGAGGCAGCCCATTTCCCGCAACTTTGTCCATCATGAGAAGCAAAAGCGAGGAAATTGCGGCTAACCTTTCGAACTCGAGCGCAGTCGCGTTTGCGGCGAGCGGCAGCCCTTCCTCATTGCTGAGCAACACTGTCGAAAAGTTTCCAATCTCTGCGATCTGATCAAGCAATAGCGTCAGATCACGATGCTGGCTGGAGCCGGCGTTTAATTGCGAGAGACCTATCGAAAGCTGTTCGCGCTGCACCAGTGGCGCGAGCAGTTGTTGAATCTCGCTTCTTAGACTCTTTTCACTCTCGCTGGTTTGTTGCGAAAACCGCGTATCTAATTCCTGAAGCTCCTGAGCCAGACGCAGATTGTCATTTCTGAGCCGCTCTCTGGATGCAAAGCCCAATCGCACTCCCAAAAGATAGCCGGCGGCCAGCAGCAAAACAGTCGCGCCCAGTCCCATGATCAGCGAGATTGCGTTCATTGTCGTTCCATCATATCGCCGCTTTTGTGGCAGTTCGGGACGCCTTCGACGCGCAAGACGGCGCGGCGGTCGCGCGAAGCGGTCTCGGGCGCGCCGGTTGATTGGCTCGCGCCAGCGGCTCGAACGATTATTCGGCGCTCGGGAACGCCCCAGGCGGCAAGTTGTGAACCGACAGCCTTCGCTCTCCGAAAACTCAAAAGGACATTTCCTTGCTCGGTTCCGGTCGGGTCGGCGTGGCCTTCAACCGAGTAGGGTCGCGTCATCGTGCTGCAACGTCCATTCCGCCAACGCCTTTAACGGCGCTTCCAAGTCGCCGCCGACAAAACGCGCACTGCCATGGGCGAATTGAATGTTGATTGGCTGGGGGCAATCGATGGCCTGGGACGTCATCGGCCATCCATTCAACGCTGTCCCGGCGATGGGAGATGCATCCATCTCCGTCGCCTTGCGTTCCTGTGGTTGGTCGACCGGCGTCGGCGATTCTTCTTTTACGACGGAATGCAATGGCGGCGATTCAACCGGAGCCAAGCCATGCGACGTCTCAGGGGCCGAGATGGCTTTGTCTTCGTGACGACTCGTTTCTTGCGGCTCGATCATGGCGCTAGCCGCCAGCGCGAAGGCCGCGCCAAGCGGGACGAGAAAGATCGCGAGCCAGCGCGACGCGTCTTCTCCCGTCAAGCGGTGCGGGTTGAAAATAAGACGGTGCGCCTTTTGCGAGCGCGCATCGAATCTTCGTCGACCGATTTCGAGATCGTTCGTCATGCCAAACCCTGACGAATCAATTTCCGAGGCTTCGGATGAGATCGGACAAGCGCGAGGAGGCTCATAGCGCGGGGGCCTTGAAACGCGGAGTAATGAGATCGACGCCGCATTCAAGCTCGGCGCACCAGTCGATAAACTGGCGGACCTTTTCCTTACCGTGGAATAACGCGCCATGCTGCGGAGCGATGATTTCGATGTCGAGCCCTCGCACCATATCGGCCCACGCCCTCATGACCCTATTCGAACACATGTAACGCTGATGAAACGCCTTTCATATAGGGAATATGCGCATCGAAATCCGACACGATTGAATAGTCGATGCCCAGCGATGCGCCGAGGTCACCCGTGTAAAGGATCTTCGCGAGCGGATCGTAGAGCTGGAAATTTCCTTCGCTGTGCAGGAAGTGGGCCGGAATGGCAAAAAGTTTAGCGCCGTCGAGATCGAACGTCATTCCTTCGTCTTCGATTGGTTTCAGCCGATCCGCAACGAGATGATCGAAGCCAAAGTGTGGGACGAAGCGCGTCCAAAGCCGAGAGATGAATGCGTCGGCGTCGGTTGTCATCAGCCAACCGTTGATCGCTGCTACAATGTCCGGGTCTTGGTGCGACAGAAAAATATATTTCAATTTAGCGGCGCCTAAGATCGAGAACGTCTCCGCTAAAACCTTGCTGTAGACCTTATGCCCGCCAGGATCGAGGATCATGGCGCTGGCGCCATGGACAATCACATGTTGATTGGCTTGTACCGCCAGTCCCCCGCTGTTGAAGTCCTCAAGCAAGATATTTCGATGGTTTCCGTCATCGTAAAGGACGACGTTTGACATTGGCGTCTCCAGATAAGAGTTCGTCGTAGCTTGGTCGGGTTGGCGATTCAAAGCAGGTTCTGAAAGGCCTTGATCGTTTCCTGCATCCCGAAAAATATGTAGCCGAGTTGGCTCGTGTCATTGGCGAGAGCGAGCAGCAAAGCGTCTTGTCCGGCGCCGACCATGACCACGTAGCCGTGATCGGCGCGTACGACGACCTCGCGAACTTCGCCGCGACTCAATTCGGTGGCGGCGCGGACGGACAAATTCAAAAGGGTCGCCGTTACGCCGGCGATGCGCGCTTCCTCCATTTCCGGCGTCATGACGCTGGCGATCATCCGGCCGCTTCTCGAGATCAGCGCACTCGCTTCCATGCCTGGCGAATGAAGCTGAAAGTTCCTCAACACCTTGATGAGGTCAGTCTGCATGGGCGCGGATCGCTCTCGTTCCGGCGGCGACCCGCTTATTGCCGAGCGAAAGAGAGGCGGAATGGGCGTTTGACGTTTGAACTGAATTCGCGCGGCCGGCGTCCCGATCCGTGACGGCTCGTTCGTCTTCGCTTTTTCCTCGGCGTTTGGGCTGACAATGCGAGACGTCGACCATGCTCTTGCGGGCGGTGGTTCAACGTGCTCGGCGTTCTGACTTGCGGGAAGCGGCGCAGACTCTTTCATCGCGTCGTCGACTCTGCGCAGCAATTCCGAGAGCGTCGGGCGCTTGGCCGGTTCAACTTGCGTCGAAGACGATTGGACGGAGCTCTTAATTTCCTTGGACTCGGACATGTTCATGATGGACCCAAAGGGTGTCGCTGCGGACTCTGACGCTATTTCCGATTCGATGCGTATAATCGCTTCCTCGAGAACCCGCTTTTCGGCTGCGAATTCAGCGTCGGTCGGCTGGGGGATTTTTTCGTGATCTGCGGCCAGGATATTGCGCGCGCGCTCGTAAAGAGCTTCGCGCGCTCCCGGCATGGAGCGCGGAATGGCCGCCACGGCCCGCGCAAGCATTGAATAATAGTCAACCATGGCCATCGCTGCTCTCACGGGTCAAAGCCGCCGCGTCGAATATCCAACCGACGCGGAAGGTTTGCGGGAGTGCTTGCGGAGAAAAAAGATGGACCGGAGGGCGCGAAGAATTCAAAACCGCGTCGTATTGATTGAGCCGGCTGAACATTTTTCATCCTAATTCTGAATCTGGATTGTTCGCGATTACATGAAATCGCTATGTAGCCAGAGCTTGACGAAATTAGGACATGCGTCTCGAAACGAGAATCGTCAACAGCAGTTGCGGCATCTATATTAACGCCGCTCCGTTTTTTGCTGTGCGATACTTTGCGACACTCTCGGCTCTCGTGAATATTTCAAGTGATTGATCAGAGTGTTATGCGATCGCGCGCAATTGCTGCGCTCGTCGGCGTCGGTGAAGCGGCGAATCGTCGCGGTGAAGCTGTTGAACGAACGCGCGCCTCGACGCTTTTAGTCTTCCGACAATCTCGAGCGTCCGGGTCCCGAGGGCGGCTTGGCGAGCGGCTCGAGCACATGCGGCTCTTTGCGAGCGCGGGCGGCGGCGCGCTCCAGCATCTCGATAAAGGCGTCGATGTCGGCTTCTTTGGTGCGGTGATTGATGATCGCCGCCCGAATGGCGGGCGCGCCATCCAAGATCGTGAGCGATGGCGCCGCCTCGCCGCGCTCATGCAGGTCCATCACGATTTCGCGCGCGACGAGACCGTCGGGATCATCCTTCACGCCAAAGCACACGATGTTGAGCGTTACCGGCGCGCGCATGAAGAAGCTGCTCGACGCGCCGATGTGGCCTTCGAGCCGACGCGCCATGAGGCATGTGTGCTCGATGCATTGGCCAAGTCGATCGGCGCCGAACACTTCGATCGTGAACCACGTCTTTAGCGCGCGAAAGCCACGCGAAAGATCGGGGCCGAGATCGCAAGGCCATGTCTCGCCCGCCGCAAGACCCCGCTGCGCGCGCGTCAGATAGGCCGCGTCCGCGGCGAAGGCGCGTCGATGCACCTCCGGGTCGCGCACCAGAAAGAAGCCGGCGTCATAGGGCACATGCAGCCATTTATGGAAATCGAAGGCGATGCTGTCGGCGCGCTCCAAACCTTTCAACAAAGGCTTCAGCGTCTGCGATAGCATCGCGAGCGCGCCGAAGGCGCCGTCGATGTGAAACCACATGTCTTCCTGATGGGCGACGTCGGCGAGCCGGTCGAGCGGGTCGATGGCGCCAGTGTCGACGGAGCCCGCAGTGCCCACGATCAGAAAGGGCTGCAGCCCCGCCTTGCGATCGGCGGCGATGGCGCGTCGCAGATCGCCAATGCGCATGGCGCGGCGCTCGTCCGACGGAATGAGGCGAAGATTGCGCGCGCCAAGGCCCGCAAGCTCCATCGCTTGGCGCACGCAATTATGCGCCTCGCGCGACGTATAGGCCACCAATTGCCCGTCGATCGCCTTTAGCCCGTTGAGCCGCACATTCTTGTCGCCGAGCGCGTGCTGGCGCGCGACCAGCAGCGAGAGAAAATTCGCCATCGACGTCCCGGTGACGAAGACGCCTGAAGCGTCCGCGGGGAAACCGAACGCTTGCGCCATCCATGACGCGATCTGGCGCTCCACGTCGATTGCGATGTGATTGCGCCCGCCGCAATTGGAGTTCAATCCGGCGGCGAGCATGTCCGCGATCATGCCGACGGGCGTGCCCGCGCCATGCACCCAGCCCATGAAGAGCGGATGGGTGTTGCCTGTGGCGTAGGGCTTGATGAAGCGTTCAAAATCCGCGAGCGCCTCGGCAAAGGCGCGCCCCTCCAAAGGAAGCGCGCGCCGGAAGCGGTCTTTCGCCTCCTCGGTCGGCTGCCGCCAGACGGGCCGCGTGCGCACGTCGCGCAGATGGTCGATCATGCCATCGAGCGCTTTATGGCTCTCGGCGCGAAACGCCTCCCAGTCGTCCGGATCGAGATCGACTTCGGAGGTCATGAGCGCTCGCTCGCTCGTGCGCGGCCTCGGACTTGGGGAAGGGCGGTCAATGTCGTCAATTCCCCGCATATCTTGGGCCGTGCATGTCTTGGGCCGATCGCACGCAATGCAATAATCAGCTTGGCGGATCAAAGCAATATCGCCATTGCCGCAGCCCTGATTTCACGGGGCTTTCAGCTGGAGGCGCCGATGGAGAAAGAGATGTCGCCGACGCCCGCGACCGAGCCCCTGACGCGGTCGCCGGGCCGCAGCGGACCGACGCCCGCAGGCGTGCCCGTAAAGATCAAGTCGCCGGGCGCAAGCGCGACATAGGCCGATAGAGACGCGATGATCTCGGGAACGCCCCAGATCATGTCTGCGAGGTCTCCATCCTGTTTCGTCGTTCCATTGACCGAGAGTTCGATCCGTCCTCGCGACGGATGTCCGACGGCCGCGACGGGTCGGATCGCGCCGATGGGCGCCGATCGGTCGAAGCCCTTGGAGAGGTCCCACGGGCGGCCTTGATTGCGCGCCGCCGTCTGGAGGTCGCGGCGCGTCAGATCGACCCCGGCGGCGTAGCCAAACACGTGATCGTTCGCGCGCTCGACGGCGATGTCGGCGCCGCCTGCGCCGATCGCTGCAACCAATTCGATTTCGTGATGCAGATTTTCCGTCATGGAGGGATAGGGAATGACAGAGCCGTCGGCGACGATGGCGTCGGCCGGTTTGGAGAAGAAAAAAGGCGGTTCGCGATCCGGCTCTTTTCCCATCTCGCGGGCATGCGCGGCGTAGTTCAAGGCGACGCAGAAAATGCGCCGCACGGGAAAACGGCGCGCATCCCCTTCGATCGCGACGAAGGGACGCGGCGGCGGCGTAAAAATGAAAGCGTCTGACATCGTGTGATTTCTCGCGGCGGCGCTATGAACTCAACTATTCGAACTGCGCCGGATCGAACTCGCGATGGGTGCAGCAGAATTCGCAGGTGACGCCGATCTTGCCGTCGTCGCCCACCATGTCGCGTCGCTCGTCAGGCGAAAAATTCGCAAGCATTCGTTCAATTCGCTCTCGCGAGCAGCGGCAGAATTCCGTGATCTCGCGCTCGGGGAAGACCCTCACGCCGCGTTCGTGAAACAAACGATAGAGCAAGCGCTCGCCAGAGAGCGAAGGGTCGACGAGCTCATGATCTTCCGTTGTTCCCGCGAGCGAGAGCCCCTCGAGCCACGCGTCGTCCTCTTCGAACTCCTGCGCCGCCAAATCTTCTGGCGCGTCGCCGGGTGGGAGATCGCGCATGCGCGCAAGCCCGCCCGTCGGAAGATATTGCAACAGCAGACCGCCCGCGCGCCAACTTCTGCCAGCGGGGGTCACGCTTTCGGCGACGGCAAGCTTCACGAAGCTCGGAATTTGCTCCGACTGACGAAAATACTGATGTGCGGCCTCCGCGAGTCCGTCGCCCTCGAGCGCGACGACGCCCTGATAGCGCGAGGCGTCCTCTTCCCGCTCAATTGTCAAAGCGAGATGTCCGCGCCCGAGCAGTTGTCCGGGCGTCGTCGGTTTCTCATTGGCGATCGTTTCCGCATTAAACCTTGCGAAACCGCGCAATCGGCCGGGCGCCTCGAAATCGACGACGAGCATGTCCACCGCGCCGTCGCTTTTCGTCTGCAATTGAAAACGCCCATGCGACTCGAGCATCGAACCGAGCAGAACCGTGAGCGCCGCCGCCTCGCCCAGCAGGCGCGCGACCAAGGGCGGATAGTCGTAATGCGTCAGGATGGAATGAACGGCGGGGCCAAGACGAACCAGCCGGCCGCGCAAATCCAGCCCCTCGACGGCGAAAGGCAGAAGACTGTCGTCATGCGCCTCCTGCGACGCAGGGCGGCTTGGCGCCTCGTCCCCAACCATTATGACAGGCTCGGCGCAAGGCACCAGGCGAGAACGCCCTTTTGCGCATGGAGGCGATTTTCCGCCTCGTCGAAGACGACCGACTGCGGGCCGTCGATCACCTCGTCGGTGACTTCCTCGCCACGATGAGCTGGGAGGCAATGCATGAAGATCGCGTCCTTATTGGCGGCGGCCATGAGATCGGCGTTCACTTGATACGGCGCGAGCAGATTGTGCCGGTAGGTCTCGTCTTCGTCTCCCATCGACACCCAGCAGTCGGAGATGACCGCATCGGCGCCTGCAACGGCGTCATAAGGATCACGGGTGAGGCGAAGCCGTCCGCCGTTCGCCTTGGCCCAATCGATAAGAGCGGCTGACGGCGCAAGTTCCTTGGGCGTCGCGACATTGATGGAAAAATCGAAGCGCTGCGCCGCATGGATCCAGCTTGCGAGCACGTTGTTGCTGTCGCCGCTCCAGGCGACGGTGCGGCCTTTGATGGGTCCGCGATGTTCCTCGAATGTGAGCACGTCCGCCATGACCTGACACGGATGCGAGGCCTTTGTGAGCCCATTGATCACCGGGACGCTGGCGTAGCGGGCGAGTTCGGCCAAATCGGCGTGATCCAGAATGCGGATGACGATGGCGTCGACGAAGCGGGACAGAACGCGAGCCGTGTCGGCGATCGTCTCGCCGCGGCCAAGCTGCATTTCGGCGCCGGTGAGCATGATGGTCTCGCCGCCAAGCTCGCGCATGGCGACATCGAAGGAAACGCGTGTGCGAGTGGAAGGATTGTCGAAAATCATCGCGAGCGTTTTGCCGGCGAGCGGCCTGTCTCTTGACGGTTCGCCCTTCACGCGCCTCGACTTGAGCTCTGCGGCCGTATCGAGCATGCGCCGCAGCTCTTTCGCCGGCGTATCCGAAATGTCGAGAAAATGGCGCCCCTCCGCCAATTGCGCATGGACCGTCATTCGGCCGCTCCCCGTCGCGCCGCAGCTTCGCTTTCGAGCTTCGCGCATGCGGACTCGAGTCGCTCGACCGCTTCCGCAATTTCATTTTCGTCGACGATCAGCGGCGGCAACAGGCGCACCACATTCTCGCCGGCCGCGATCGTCAAGAGCTTGGCGTCGCGCGCCGCCGCGACGAAGTCGCCATTTGGCACGCGCATTTTCAAACCAAACATCAGTCCTTCGCCGCGCACCTCTTCGATGATCGATGGATGTCGATCCTGCAATTGAGCGAGGCGCTGACGCATCGCAATGCCGAGCCGCCCAACGCGCTCCATAAACCCCGGCGCCAGCACCACGTCGAGAACGGCGTTGCCGATGCTTGCGGCGAGAGGGTTCCCGCCGAACGTCGAGCCATGTGCGCCAAGCGTCATTCCTTTGGCGGCTTCTTTTGTCGCAAGACATGCGCCGAGCGGAAATCCGCCGCCCAGTCCCTTGGCCATTGCGGCGATGTCGGGGGATACGCCGCCGTATTCGCCCGCGAGAAAGCGTCCGACGCGTCCGACGCCTGTCTGCACCTCGTCGAAAACAAGCAGCAGGCCATGTTCGTTACATAGCTCGCGAAGCCGGGAGAGAAAGCCTTGAGGAAAGACGCGTATGCCGCCCTCGCCCTGGATCGGCTCGAGCAGCACGCCAGCGGTCTGCGGGCCGATCAAGGCTTTCACAGCTTCCAAATCCGCGAAAGGCGCCTGATCGAAGCCGTCGACCGGCGGACCGAAGCCTTCCAGATATTTGGGATTGCCGCCGGCGGCGATGGTCGCAAGCGTGCGACCGTGAAACGCGCCTTCGAATGTAATGAGGCGATAGCGTTCCGGCTCGCCGTTGGCCGCGTGATATTTTCGCGCGGTCTTGATCGCGCATTCCATCGCCTCGGCGCCCGAATTGGTGAAGAACACAAGATCGGCGAAGGTCGCCTGCGTCAGTCGTTCGGCGAGCCGCTCGGCCTCTGGGATGATGAACAAATTAGAGACGTGCCAGGGCTTTGTAGCGGCGGCGTTCAGCGTCGCGACGAGATGCGGATGCGCGTGTCCAAGCGAAAGCACGGCGACTCCCGCGCCGAAATCGAGGTAGCGTTCGCCGTCGCGACCCACGAGCCAAGCGCCTTCGCCCCGCTCGAAGGCGAGGTCCGCTCGTGCGTACGTATTGAAAAGCGCCGACGTCAAAGGCGAACTCCATCGCTCCAAATGGGTTTATTCGACAGGTGAAGACCGCTCTCGCCTTGCGTGACGCGAAATGTCGAAGAGGCCCAAAAATCAAAGTGCCGCCCCGAACAGGGCGGCATCTTGACGCGAATTTATTTTATGTCCTCGCGCGGTTTTGGTCAATTCTGTTGAAAGACCCGCGCCTTACGGCGTTGATTTGCAGGCATTGTGCGCAAAAAGTGAGTCTTTGGCGCAACACTTCATGACAAAGCGGATGAAAACGCTGTGGGGAACGCGTGAATAGCTTGCCAGCGACTCTTGCGCGTGATTCAACTGAGGAAGTAGCGTGTGCGTCATCGTCGACATAGTTTCGGCGAGCGGATTTCTCTTGAGTTGAACGAGTCCCCATCGACGCCGGCCCGGACGGCGCGTCGATTGCATAACGACTGCCGTCGGCAACGCCGGTTCGTTCAAACGGGTTCGAAAAGGAGCATCATATGTCCTGGACCGACGAACGCGTGGAGCTGTTGCGTAAGTTGTGGAACGAGGGCCTCAGCGCAAGCCAGGTCGCCGCGGAGCTCGGCGGCGGCATTACTCGCAACGCCGTTATCGGGAAGATCCATCGTCTCGGCCTCGCGGAACGCGCCAAGGCGCCAAGCGCGCCGCGTCCGCGCGCCGCCAAGCCGCCGCGCGCGCAAAACCCGGCCAGGGGCCATGGTCATGTGGTCGGCAATGTGGCGCTCGCCTTTGCGCCGCGCGCTCATGTCGCGCCGGCGCCGAGACTCGACGAAGATGTGGTGATCCCCATGTCGGAGCGGGTCACCTTGCTGGAGCTGCGCGAGTCCATGTGCCGATGGCCGATGGGCGATCCGACGACGCCGGAATTCCGTTTCTGCGGAGCCAAGTCGCCGACAGGTTCAGGCCCCTATTGCGCCTATCACGCGCATGTCGCCTACCAGCCCGTCCAGGACCGCCGCCGCGCGCGAGACACAATGCGAGCGGTGCGCTTCGCCTGACGCGAGTTCAGTTTCGTCCGAAGGTTTCGTCGAAAGAATAACCAGCTCCGCGCACGGTGCGGATTGGATCCGTTTCGCGCCCGCGAATAAGCGCCTTTCGCAGCCGTCCCACATGGACGTCGACGGTGCGTTCGTCGATTTCCGCCGACATTCCCCAGACGCTGTCCAAAAGCTGCGCGCGCGCGAAGACGCGACCGGGTTTTTCCATCAAATATTCGAGCAGTTTGAATTCGGTGGGGCCGAGGTGGATCTCGCGGCCCGCGCGCTTGACGCGACGCGTCTCGCGATCGAGATCAATGTCGCCCGCCGTCAGACGCGAAGCCACGCGCTCCGGCCGCGCGCGGCGCAGCAAAGCATGCACCCGCGCCATCAATTCCGGGGTGGAGAAAGGCTTCACCACGTAATCGTCGGCGCCGACCGAAAGCCCGCGAACGCGTTCGTTTTCGTCGCCGCGCGCGGTCAGCATGATGACCGGCATGGCGCGCGTCTCTTCGCGCGCCCGCAAGCGGCGACAGATTTCGAGGCCCGAAACGCCCGGCAGCATCCAATCGAGAATGACGAGATCCGGCAATGCTTCTGCGAGACGAATTTCCGCCTCGTCGCCGCGATCGACGTGTTCGACCTGGAAGCCTTCCGCTTCCAGATTATAGGTCAGCAATAAAGCAAGCGGCGCTTCGTCCTCGACGACGAGAATGCGCGGCGCGCGGTCGTTTACCGTTTCACGCGCGGGAGCTAACCGAACCTCGTTCATAGGGCTTCCTCATCTTTGCCTCCGACGTTCATCGCGTGAAGAGCTTTCTTCGTCTTGGGACGATCGGTCGGCATTGGTTCGCCTGTCACGAGATAGACGACCGTTTCAGCAATATTCGTGGCGTGATCGCCGATTCTCTCAATATTTTTCGAACAAAACAGGAGATGCGTGCAAAATGAGATATCGCGCGGATCCTCCATCATGAAGGTCAAAAGATCGCGAAAGACGGAATCTTCCAGCGCATCGAGTTCGACATCGTTGTTCCAAACGGCGCGCGCGCGCTCGGCGTTGCGCTCGGCGTAAGCGTCGAGCACTTCCTTGAGCTGCATGGCGGCGACGTCATGCATGGATTTCAGCCCGACGATGGCGCGTGGAAGACGCGCCTCAGTCGCGATCTGCAATGTGCGCTTGGCGATGTTTTTTGCGAGGTCGCCGACGCGCTCAAGGTCGCCGGAAATACGAATGGCGGCGACGCATTCGCGCAGATCCACCGCCATCGGCTGGCGCCGCGCTATGGTGAGAATCGACGCGTCTTCGATTTCGCGTTGAAGGGCGTCGAGGCGCGGATCTGTCGAGACGACGCGATGAGCGAGTTCGACATCTGACGTGGCGAGCGCGTCCATGGCTTCTGCGAGCATTTTTTCCGCGACGCCGCCCATCTCTGCGATGCGGCGTCCGAGCGCCTCGAGCTCTTTGTCGTAGGCCGTGACGATATGATCGGTCATTTTCAACTTCCTATTGGCCCCGAATCCGATTCAACCAAAGCGGCCCGTGATGTAGTCCTGAGTCTTGGGATGGCTCGGCGCCGTGAAGACGCGATCCGTTTCGCCAAACTCGATCAGTTCACCGAGATACATGAAGGCGGTGAAGTCGGAGACGCGAGCCGCCTGCTGCATATTATGGGTAACGATGGCGATGGTGTAGCGATCGCTCAATTCGTCGATCAGCTCTTCGATTTTCGAGGTCGAGATCGGATCGAGAGCCGAGCAAGGTTCATCGAACAAGATGACTTCTGGATGAATGGCGACCGTGCGCGCGATGCAAAGTCTCTGCTGCTGACCGCCGGAAAGCCCGAGGCCGCTCGTATGAAGCTTGTCCTTGACCTCGGTCCACAACGCCGCGCCCCGCAAAGCGTCCTCGACGCGGCCGTCCAGTTCGCTCTTGCTGAGCTTTTCATAGAGCCTGATCCCAAAGGCGATATTGTCGTAGATCGACATCGGAAACGGCGTCGGCTTCTGAAACACCATGCCGACGCGGGACCGCAGCAGATTGACGTCGAGACCGGGCGACAGAATATTCTGTCCGTCGAGAATGACTTCGCCGGTCGCGCGTTGCTTCGGGTAAAGGTCGTACATGCGGTTCAAGACGCGCAGCAGCGTGGATTTTCCGCAACCGGAGGGACCGATGAACGCCGTCACGCGATTGACGTGCAGACCGATCGAAATCGATTTCAGCGCGCGCGTGTCTCCATAGAAGAAATCAAGATCGCGCACCGCAACTTTGTGCTGCGCTTCCTTGGCGATTGCCGGCATGGCGGTCATTGCGATTTTCCTTGTCTGCTGAGCACGCGCGCTGTGATCGATAGAGCGAGAACTGCGACGGTGACGATAAGGGCGCCTGTCCAGGCGAGCTGTTGCCAGTCCTTGTAGGGTGACAGGGCGAATTGAAAGATGACGACCGGCAGGCTCGACATCGGCGCATTGAGGTCGAAGCTCCAGAATTGATTGTTCAGAGCGGTGAACAGCAATGGCGCAGTCTCGCCGGAGACGCGGGCGACCGCGAGAAGAATGCCGGTCACCATTCCCGCTTTTGCCGCGCGATAAGCGACGCGCAGGATCATATGCGATCGCGGCAGGCCGAGCGCCGTCGTCGCTTCGCGCAGGGAGCCCGGCACAAGGAGCAGCATGTCTTCCGTCGTGCGCACGACGACCGGCACCACGAGAACCGCTAGCGCGACAGCGCCGGAGATTGCCGAAAAATGACCCATATGCGCGACGAGCACGGTGTAGACGAAAAGACCGACGACGATCGAAGGGGCGCTGAGGAGAATGTCGTTGATGAAGCGCACAACGACCGCGAGCTTCGAATAGCGTCCGTATTCCGCCATATAAGTGCCCGCGAGCAGCCCGAGCGGCGTGCCGATCGCAACGCCGATGATCGTCATGAGCAATGAGCCGGCGATGGCGTTCAGAAGTCCGCCGGAGCCGCCGGGCGGCGGGGTCATTTCGGTGAAAACGGCGGGATTCAATCCGCGCGCCCCGTCCCATACGAGCGCGCCGAGAATGAGCAGCAGCCAGCCGAGCCCCACAATGGCGGCGCTCCAACACATGATGTTGGCGATTGCGTTGGTGCGACGGCGCGATGAATAAAGCGACACGCGTCAGGCTCCCGATTTTTGTTCGATGCGCATCAGCATCAGTCGCGCGCAAGCCAGCACGATGAAGGTGATGACGAACAGGATGAGGCCGAGTTCGATCAGGGCCGATGTATAGAGATCGCCGACGGCTTCGGTGAACTCATTGGCGATGGTGGCGGAAATGGTGGTTCCCGGCGCGAGCAGCGAGCCCGACACTTTGTGAGCGTTGCCGATGACGAAGGTCACCGCCATCGTCTCTCCCAAGCGCGCGTCCCAGGCCCAGCATGACGCCGCCGACGACGCCAACGCGCGTGTAAGGAATAACGACATAGCGCGTCACTTCCCATGTCGTGCATCCGGCGCCGAAGGCCGCTTCCTTGAGCACGACCGGAACGGTTTCGAACACGTCGCGCGAGATCGAGGCGATGAACGGCAGAACCATGATGGCGAGAATGAAACCCGCCGTGAGCATGCCGATGCCGTAAGGCGGTCCCGCAAATAGCGTCGACAGAACGGGGATGTTTCCGAATGCGGCGATCAGCGGCGGTTGAACATGCTGCTGAAGAAACGGCGCGAGCACGAACAGGCCCCAGATGCCGTAAATGATCGACGGAATGCCCGCGAGCAGTTCGATGGCGACGCCGATCGGGCGCCGAAGCGGATAGGGGCAGAGCTCGGTAAGGAAGATCGCGACGCCGATCCCCATCGGGACTGCGAAAAACATCGCAATCAGCGAGGTGACCAAGGTGCCGTAAACGGGCGCGAGCGCTCCAAAATTCTCGGTGACCGGATTCCACGACTGCGAGAACAGGAAGCCGACGCCAAAGGCGCGGATCGCAGGCAATGATCCGTAGACCAGCGAAAAGATGACCCCGCCCAGAATCAGCAGAACCGTGATCGCCGCCGCGCGGGTGAGATTATGGAAGAAGAGATCGAACAGCGCGAGGCGGGCCAGCGTCTTGCCTCGATCCTTTTCCGCAGTCTGGGTCCCAGACTCGCTTAAAGCCATATCCGACACGGGCATATCCTTGACTTTTTGACTCACGCTCGGCTGTTCCATTACGGCCATGTGCGAAAACTCCAGGCTCCGCGATCGCTCTTTCGGCGAAGTGACTTCGGCGCCTCGGCGCATTGGCGGTTTCTTTGGCAGAAACCGCCAATGTCTATCTTATGCCAGGCAATTCGGCGTCGATCTTAGTTCGACAGCGACTTGCCGCTCGAGTCCTTCACATTCGCGACCCAGCTCTTCTTGATGAGGCTCACGACTGCGGTGGGCATCGGAATATAGTCCAACTCTTCAGCGGCCTTACCGCCATTGGCGAAGGCCCAGCCAAAGAACCTCAGGGCTTCAGAAGCCGCCGCCGGGTCCTGCGGCTGCTTGGGCAGCAGGATGAAGGTCGCGGCCGTGATCGGCCAGGACTGAGCGCCCGGCTGGTCGGTCAAAATCTGGAAGAAGCCAGGAGCATGCGCCCAATCGGCGTTGGCCGCGGCCGCCTGGAAGGTCGCCGAGGTCGGAGCGACCGCCTTGCCTTCCTTATTGACAAGCTTCGTATAGGTCAGCTTGTTTTGCTTGGCGTAGGCGTATTCGACATAGCCAACCGCGCCTTTGGTGTTGGCGACATTGTTTGCGACGCCTTCATTGCCCTTGGCGCCAATGCCTACCGGCCATTCGACGGCGGAGTTTTCGCCCACCTTCGATTTCCACTCCGGCGAAACCTTGGAAAGGTAGTTGGTGAAGTTGAAGGTCGTTCCCGATCCATCCGAGCGATGCACGACGGCGATCGCCTGCGCGGGCAATTTTGCTTTCGGGTTGAGCTTCTTGATGGCCGCATCGTCCCAGCTCTTGATTTCTCCAAGGAAAATTCCCGAGAGAGCGGGGCCGTCGAGAACGAGGTCGCCGGCCGCGACGCCGTCGAGATTGATGACGGGAACGATGCCGCCGATGACCTGCGGCCATTGCGTCAGCCCTGCGGCCTCGAGCTCCTCGGCCTTCAGAGGCTGGTCGGAGGCTCCGAAGGTGACGGTGCGGGCCTTGATCTGCTTAATGCCGCCGCCCGAACCGATCGACTGATAGTTGAGGCCGTTTCCAGTCTCTTTCTTATAAGTGTCGGCCCATTTGGCGTAGATCGGGAAGGGGAAAGTGGCGCCGGCTCCGGATATGTCGAGCGCAAGGGCGGCGCCGCCGGCCATGCAAGCGACGACCGCAGCGATAACGCCGCGCTTAAGAAACGTGGAAATCATGACGAGATCTCTTTCAGGCTCGAGAACGAGTAAGGCCAACGCCGTTGGCGTTTGCGCGAGACGCAAACTAGGTCCGGGTAACGAGGGTTTTATGACATAGACATGACGTGCAGATGACAGAATAAGTCGTTTGAATACTGATGGTTTTGAATATCAAGCAGCCTGTGGCGCGACAACAGGCAGAAAAACTCGAAAGGCGGCTCCATTGCCAAGCGTGGAGTCGATTGTGAGCCGTCCCCGATGGCGCAGCACGATGTGTTTTACGATCGCGAGGCCCAGTCCTGTGCCGCCCTTGGCCCTGCTCTTGCCCGCATCGATGCGATAAAAACGTTCGGTGAGACGCGGCAGATGTTCCGGCGCGATGCCCGGTCCATGGTCGCGGACTGTGAGAACGGCGTCGGCCCCCGACAATGCGAGCGAAACTTCGATCGATCCGACTGCGCCATTGCTGTCCTTGCGGCCGTATTTGATTGCATTTTCGATCAGATTTTCAATGACGCGGGCCAGTTCGTCGCGATCGCCGGGGACGATGACGTTTTGCGCGAGTTCAACGTCGAGGGCGAGCCCGTTTTCTTCAGCCATGGGCGCCAGCGTATCGACGATATGCGCGACGAGCATCGCAAGATCGACGGGCGTGTCAGGCCGCAGATGCAAATGCTGCTCGATGCGCGACAAGGACAAAAGATCGTCGACGAGACGCGCCATGCGCTGCGCCTGTTCGCGCATGATTGTGAGGAACTTGCTTCTCGCCTGCGCGTCTTCCTTCGCAGGTCCTTGAAGCGTTTCAACAAATCCAAGCAGCGAGGCGAGAGGCGTGCGCAGTTCGTGACTTGCGTTGGCGACGAAATCGACGCGCATGCGCTCGACCCGGCGCGCCTCCGTCATGTCTCGCAACGTCGTTACGGC
Source organism: uncultured Alphaproteobacteria bacterium (assembly GCA_963811555.1). Taxonomy (GTDB): domain Bacteria; phylum Pseudomonadota; class Alphaproteobacteria; order Rhizobiales; family Beijerinckiaceae; genus Methylosinus. The sequence continues at coordinate 43,716 of CAWESG010000029.1, forward strand.
CGCCGGCCCGTAGCCATTGAGATGCAGTGGCGCAATATAGACCTCGAACCAATACTCGACCGGCACGCGCTCCAACCAAAGCGCTTTTTCGGCGACGCCGCCGGCGAGCACCCGGTTGAGCGCGTCGAGCACGTCGGGCGAGCGCAAACCTCTCGTAATGGGATCGCCTTGGCGCATCGATGGCAGAATCGCGCGCGCCGCTGCATTGAAAACGATGATGCGCGCGCTTTCGTCGATGACGAAGGCGGGCTCCGGAAGCGCCTCGATCAATTGGGTGAGAAGCGCCTCTCCCTGAAAGGGGCGTCTTAAATCGGTCATCTGTCGTGAGCCTTCGCCATGATGACGCGGGTCGCCAGGGGCGACTGGAGCATTGAGTTAATCTCGGTTCTCCACAATCTTGGAGATGGCGTCTTTAAGATCGTCCCAGCGGCGGTTGACCTCATCGGCGCCGAGAAAGGCTAACGCCGCAATGAGTGGAATAAAATAATAGATCAGACGAAACAACAGCAGGGATGCGAGCAGGCTTTCCTGCGCATGGGCCGGAACGGCGTGCAGCATGGTCGCCTCGAACACGCCGATCCCGCCCGGGGCATGGCTGATCACGCCGAGAATGCAGGCGAAAACGTAGATCACCACGAAGGTCATGAAATCAAGGCCATGTCCTTGCGGCATCAGGACGAAGAGCGCGGCGGCGGCGCAGCTCAGATCCGCGACGCCAAGCACGACCTGACCGAGCGTCGGCCATAGTCCCGGCAATTCGAACAAATGACTGCGGATGCGGATGCGCCGAGTTTCGATCGACGTCCAGACGCAATAGGCGACGACGCCTGAAACGATCAGCGCGCCAATCAGGAAATTCACGAACGCCGGCAATCGATCGATGGCGGAAATCAATTCCGCGCGCGCGATCATGCCGACGCCGAACATCGCCGTCATGCCGAGCCAAAAGGTCGCGCCCGATATGATGGTGATGTTTGCGACCTGCAGCGCCGTTGCGCGCTCGCGCGAATAGACCCAGTAGCGCGCCGCCGCGCCGGTTACGATCGGGAATCCCAGATTGAACGAGAAGGCGTAGCTTGCAAAAGAGCCGAGCGCGACGGTCGGATAACGCATCCGCATCTTCAACTGCAGCAACGCCAATGCGTCATAGCCGGTGAGCGCGAGATAGGAGAGAGCGGTGAAAGCGAGGGCTTGAAGAATCTGTCCGCCGCTCATCGCGACGATCGCCGCGCGCAATTCGCCGTAATTGATTTGCGAAAATGTGCTCGCCAATGTGAAGGCGGCGAGCGTGAAAACGGCGAGGCTTGCAAAGGCGCCCAGTATTTTTCCCGCGCCTTTCGGCAATCGGCGGCGCAATTCGTCGAATGCGGCGTGCGGCGCGCTTTGCCGGGCGTCGTCGGAGCTTCGATCGCCTTCCCAAAGTGCGGGGGGAGTCGCTATCGGCTCCGATCTGGCGAAATCGCTTTCTTCTCGCATCAAGACGTTTCCGTCACTTTCGTGAGGCGTTGGAGCGCGCCGATCCGGCTTTCGCGCAAAATGCGCCGTATGCTGCTTGCGAGCAAGGTTGATATAGCGCCGCATAAGTTCTGAGCAAGCTGCGAAGGGTCTTTAATTCTCCCCTGTTAAATGACGAGACAATGACGATGTTAAGACAGCCCATGCACGAACCAGCGGGGGGTTGCGCATTCGCGCTCATAAAGCCCTTCACGGAACAGCCAGAATTTCCTCCCTTCGCGGTCCTCGGCGTAAAAATAATCTCTGGTTAACATTCTTTCTTGCAACTCCCACCATTGCGGCGCGATGCGTTCGGGACCTTCAAAGGCCGCAATTTCATGCAGCGCGCGCCGCCAGCGAAACCGTAAGGGCGGCCCATCGGGCGTAAGGGCAATGGCTTCGATCGGCTCGGGCCGCTCGAACAGGCGCAATGGCCGAACGGGCGCATAGGCGTTGCTGCGCATCGCGGCAGTCTTCGGCGGCGAGGAAGAGGCTGGAATGGCGGCGATGGCGAATTCCGGAATATGCGAGTTCTTGCGGATAGAAACGCAAAATGCGTCGAAGGCCAAGTCGCGCGCCAAGCTTGTCGATGAGGTCGGAGAGATCCTGTTGCGTCGCGCGCGCCCCTTCGATTGGCGCAAGCGTCGTTTGCGGAGGGTCGAGGCGTTCGACGACGGTCGCGCCAAGCCGCAACACATCGAAACCATAACCCGTATCGAGTCCATCTTCGCAAAGGACGGCGAGACGCTCATTGAGCAGCGCAGCGAGGCGCGCAGGATCGCGCAAGGGCCGGCTCGTTCCGGCTTCGATATGTTTGGCGACGCCATCGACGCGGTAGAATGAAGCTTTCATTCTGCGTAAGCCAACGCCATGACGCTCGAGCAGCAGACAGAGATCGCGCGTCAGCGAAGCGAGCGTCGCTTCTATGTCTGCAGTGCGCGTCAGTCCATCGGGAAAGCGTCGTTCGGACATGAAATCCGGCGCTTCGAATCGGGGCGAAATCGGATCGCGTATT
>CAWESG010000030.1:0-95241 GCA_963811555.1 uncultured Alphaproteobacteria bacterium
TACCGACGCTCGCCTTCGCCCCGAGCGTTCACATCAACTACGCGGAGACTGTGTTGCCCATGCAGGATGGCCTTCCGAAGCTGAAGGACTTTCCGAAGGAGTTCGGCGGCTCCGGCGAGATCATAGCGGAATAGAGGACGCCTCTCCGCATCCCCCTAGGCCCGCTTACTCCGCCGCGTCGCGTTCTTTCGCTCCGCGGGCTAGACGCTCGGTTTTCAGCAATTCGGCGACCAGGAAGGCGACTTCGATCGCCTGCTCGGCGTTAAGCCGCGGATCGCAATAAGTGTGATAGCGATCGCGTAGATTGTCTTCGGAGATGGCGCGCGCGCCGCCGGTGCACTCGGTCACATCCTTACCCGTCATTTCCAAATGAATGCCGCCGGCGTAGGTTCCCTCAGCCTGATGCACAGCGAAGAAGCTGCGGATTTCCGACATGACGCGATCGAAGGGGCGCGTCTTATATCCGCCGGCGCTGATCGTGTTTCCGTGCATGGGATCGCACGACCAAAGAACATTGCGACCCTCCCGCGAGACCGCGCGCAAGAGACCGGGTAAGGATTCTTCGACTTTATCGGCCCCGAAGCGGCAGATCAGCGTCAATCGTCCAGGTTCATTGGCGGGGTCGATCTTGTCCATCAGCCGCAACAGCGCATCGGGCTTGAGGCTTGGACCGCATTTCAAGCCGAGAGGATTTTTCAATCCGCGGACGAATTCAATATGCGCGCCGTCTTCCTGACGCGTGCGATCGCCGACCCATAACATGTGGCCTGACGTCGCATAATAGTCGCCGGTGGTTGAATCGATGCGGGTCAACGCCTGTTCATAGCCGAGCAGCAGAGCTTCATGCGACGTGTAGAATTCCGTCTGCCGCAACTCCGGATGGTGTTCCGGGTCGAGACCAATCGCGCGCATGAAGCCCAGCGTTTCAGTGATGTGGTCGGCGAGCTGCGCATAGCGCTCCGACTGCGGGCTGTTCTTGATGAAGCCAAGCATCCACCGATGCGCGTTTTCAAGATTGGCGAAGCCGCCGGCCGCGAAAGCGCGGATAAGGTTGAGCGTCGCCGCCGACTGACGATAGGCCAGGAGCTGGCGTTGGGGATCGGGCTCGCGAGCCTCCGGCGTGAAATCAAGATCGTTGATGATGTCGCCACGGTAGCTCGGCAGCTCGACGTCGCCTTTCTTCTCGAAGGGCGAAGAGCGCGGCTTGGCGAATTGACCCGCGATACGCCCGACCTTCACCACCGGCGAGGCCGCAGCGAAGGTGAGGACAACCGCCATTTGCAGAAACACGCGGAAGAAATCGCGGATATTGTCCGCCGAATGTTCGGAGAAACTCTCGGCGCAATCCCCGCCCTGAAGCAGAAAAGCCTTGCCGGCCGCAACTTCCCCTAAAGCGCGCTTCAGATTGCGCGCCTCGCCCGCGAACACCAACGGCGGAAAGCCCGAAAGCTGGCGCTCGACGTCGGCCAGCGCGGCCTGATTCTTATAGGTGGGGGTCTGTTCGATCGGCTTTTCTCGCCAACTCCCCGGCGACCAACGTTCCACTTGTCCCAACTCCGAAAATGCGCGCAAAGGCGCCGCCATTCGGCCTCTTTTTGGCGAATGAGCGGCTTATACACGAACGCGCCCCGGCTGGCGAACGCTTTGGCCAGTCGCTCCCGCCGCCCGCGCCCAAGCTGGCGAAGGCTCGACCGAGGGGATATAAATGCGGCGAAGACCCAGCGCAAAGGGATCCATGCCGTTCATTCTCTCGCAATTCCTCGACGCCTGCCGTTGGATCGGGGCCCTGCTGGTTCTCAGCGTTCACGCGACGAATATCTTCGTCAATCTTGCGGACATCATGAGCGCGGCCCACTCGCCAGCGGTCTATGGGTGGTGGTTTGTCGTCAGCTGGGAGCTCGGCCATCAGGCCGTGATCGGCTTTTTCGTCATGTCCGGCTTTCTTGTGGGCGGCGCCGTCATCGCGCAGGTGAAAAAGCGAAAGGATTTTCTGCAGGAATATCTCATCCATCGCTTCGCGCGCATCTATATGGTCACGGCGCCTGCAATAGCCCTCACCTTTCTCCTGGACACGACGGGTCGGACCGTTTTTGCCGGTTCCGGCGCTTATAAGTCATCGCTATTTCCTGGGCATCTCTCATTTGGAGTCGCGTTCGGCAATCTCGTAAATCTACAGGGAATTTGGACGACCTATTTCGGAACCAACGGCCCTTTATGGTCGCTCGCTTGCGAATTCTGGTAATACATCACCTTGCCTCTGCTGCTGCTTCCATTCGCGCGCAATTATTCCCCCGCGCTGCGCTTTGGCGGCTTTGCATTGGGCGTCGCGCTGATAATTGCGCTTTCCATTCCTTCGAGCTTTTTCCTACCCGGCTATTCGCTCTGGATCATCGGCGCATTGGCGACGCTCGTTAAGCGCCCGCTCATCCGCTCGCGATGGGCGGCGCTAGCGGTTTACGCCGTCGCAGTCATTCCGATTCGTTTACTTGTGCGCGGCCCGCTGCTCGCAGAGCATCCCTGGATGCTCCAGGCTGCGGACACGTTCACGACGCTGCTGTTCGTCAATCTGATGGTCACTTTGCGGTATGGTCCACTCGATGGCTGGAACTTCCTCAAGCCGACATTGCATCGGACATTGGCGGATTTCTCCTTCTCGCTTTATTGCATTCACGCGCCGTTTCTCTTGTTCCTTTGCGCCGCGTCCGAGCAGGTCTTCGGTCGCGACTGGATCAAGGCTCTTGCGACCCCGCAGCATTGGGTCGTCATGGCGGCGGCGATGATCGCGACAATTGTCGCGGCGTACGGATTCTCGCGTTTCACCGAAGCCAGGACACTCGCGGCGCGACGCATATTGCGCAACGCTCTTCAACGTTTTGGAGAACGAGAGACGGCGGCTCCAGCAACTTCGCCGGTACAGCTTTCGGATGATCTCGCCGGCGCCAACGCGCCCGCGCGGCCGGAACGCGTTTCGTAGCCGAACGTCACTCGTCGCGCTGATAAATGCGTCCTGGGGCGCGCATCGTCACGAGCTCTTCCGCCATCGTCGGATGCAAGGCCATTGTCGCGTCGAAATCATGTTTCGTTGCGCCCATGCGCACGGCGATCGCCGCCAGTTGCGCCATCTCCCCTGCGTCGTCGCCAAAAATGTGCACGCCCAACACACGATCCGAAAGACCGTCCACGACAATTTTCATGTAAATCTTTTCGGCCCGGCCCGACAACGTCGCCTTCATCGGGCGAAAACTCGTTTCAAAAATATTGATGCGTGGGAACTGTTCCTTTGCGGCGTCTTCGCTCAACCCGACCGTGCCGATTTCCGGAGTCGTAAAAACCGCGGTCGGAACCGATGCATAATCGACTAGATCCGGCAACGATCCAAAGACACGATCGGCAAAGGCCTGACCTTCGCGAATTGCGACCGGCGTCAGGTTCAAACGATCGGTTACGTCGCCAACTGCATAGATCGACGGCGTGCTGCTTTGCGACCGCGCGTCGACGATGATGGCGCCATTTTCGCGCGTCGCCACGCCAGCGCGCTCCAGTCCAAGCGCATGCGTATATGGACGCCGGCCGGTTGCGACGAGAACGACGTCCACATCCAGAAGCGCGCCGTCTTGAAGCGTCGCGCGCAAGCCGCCGTCTCGCTTCTCGATCTTGGTCGGAAGAACGCCCGCGCGCACATCGACGCCAGATTGCTGCAACCCGATATGAAGATGCTCCCGCAAATCTTCGTCGAAGCCCCGCAAAGGTCTCTCTGCACGAAAACTGAGATGCGTCTTTGCGCCGAGCCGCACGAACACGCTCGCGAATTCGACGCCGATATATCCGCCTCCGACCACAAGCAGGCGTTGCGGAAAAACGGGCAAATCGAAAATCTCGTTCGACGAGATGCAATATTCGGAGCCCGGGATCGCCGGCTGAATGGTGGGCGCCGCGCCCGTCGCGATCAGCACGTAATGCGCCGTAACGCGTCGATCGTCTCCTAGACGCACCTCATGAGGGCCCTCAAGCACGGCGCGCGCACGTATGATCTCGACCCCCGCATTAACGAGGTTTTGCTCATAGACGCTCGAGATGCGCGTGATCTCTTTCTCTTTGGCCGCGACGAGCGTCGGCCAATCGAAGGAAATATTGTCGGCGCTCCAACCGAATCCTCGCGCATCCTCAAACTCATCGTGAAAGCGACTGGCGTAGACATAAAGTTTTTTCGGCACGCAGCCGCGGATGACGCAGGTGCCGCCGATGCGAAACTCCTCGGCGATCGCGACTTTGGCGCCATAGCCGGCCGCAACGCGCGCAGCCCGCACGCCGCCGGAACCCGCGCCGATCACCAGGAGATCGTAATCGAATTTGGCCATTTCCGTCGCCGAGCCGATCTTACAGTTCGTGACCCTTCTTGCGCATTTCCTCACGGACGCGGGTCATCATGTCGACGGATATTTTCTGCGACCACGCCTGCAGGGCGACGAACATGTCGTTCATCAGAATCGGTTGCGATCCGACATATTTGCGACCCGACGCGCTCTTGAAGAAATTCGCCGTGTCCTCAAGCTCTTTCTGCGACAGGCGCTCCGCATACAGGCGCGCAGCGGTGTCGATCATCTCCTCGACCTTTTTGTCGAAATCCACCTTGATGTTGGCGAGAACGGAATTGAGATCCGTTATCAGCTCGGGGCGGGTTCGCGACAGAGTGAGCCCGATCTGGTCGAGATACTGCGGAATGACGACTTGAAACGAACTGGCGATGCCGGAATTGACGACAACATCGCGCGCCAGGGAAAGCTGCGCAGGCGTTGGCGCAGTACGCGCGGGCGTCTGCTCGGCGAGGGCCGGAGCGGCGGCGAGAAGGAGGCAAAACAGACTCCAGCGAAGGACTTCAACCGATTTAACCGCCACGATGTTTGTCTCCTGTGATTAAGCCGAACCGCTTACATCGCCCAGCGTGCGAACGCCGTCGCGACCGGCGACGATAATCGCCGTAGCGACGCCGATGAACAAGCCGTGTTCGACGACTCCCGGAATGGCGGCCAGCTTCTCGGCCAATTTTTCCGGGTGCGATATGGCGCCAAAGGCGCAGTCCAGAATGAGATGGCCGCCATCTGTGACAAAAGCGCGACCATCGGTCCCCTGACGGGGAGCGATCGCGCCTGAAAGACCAAGTTCAGACGCTACGCGCTCCACGTGAAGGCGCGTCGCGCGAGCGCCGAAGCGGTCGATCTCGACCGGCAACGCGAATGCGCCGAGCGTGACCACTTCTTTGCTCTCGTCGGCGATCACAAGCATGCGTTCCGACGCCGCAGCGACGATTTTCTCGCGCAACAAGGCGCCTCCGCCGCCTTTGATGAGACGCAGCGCGGAATCGAATTCATCCGCGCCATCTACCGTGAGATCGAGTTCAGGCGTGTCGTCCAGCGTCGATAATGGGATCGCGAGACTTGCGGCCTGCGCGCGCGTTCGCTCGGACGACGGCACGCAAAGCACCTGAAGCCCCTCTCGAACACGCTCGCCAAGGAGGTCAACGAAATGCGCCGCCGTCGAACCAGTGCCAAGTCCGAGCCGCATCCCCTGCCGCACCGCCTGCAACGCGGCGGCGGCGGCGCGCCGCTTCATTTCCTCGGCCGATGAAACAGGCATGAGCGCGATCCAGATCACAACTCGAGCGCCGATCGATAGTATCCGCGCTGCAGGACGCGGATAAGCGGTTTGCCTCCTTAAAGCAACGCCGGCCGAGCGATATCGACCGAAATTGCGCCGCTGGGCCGCCTGAACCCGCTCCAATCTGAGCCCCCAAAACCTATATCCCCGTAAGCGAGAGGCTCTCCGAACGGGCCGCGCGGCCTTCCCTGAAATGATCGCGCGGCGGCGGGGCCGCTTTTCCCGGATTTCGCGCGAAAAGGGGTTTTTCGGCTTCAGAGGATCGCAATGACAAAGACGCCGCTCGACTATATCGAGACTGAAAATCGGCTCGGCGCGCAAATCTATCAGCCACTTGGCGTCGTGCTCACTCGGGGCGAGGGAGCATGGGTCTGGGACACCGAAGGCCGGCGCTATCTCGATTGCTTATCCGCCTACTCGGCTGTCAATCAAGGTCATTGTCATCCCAAGATCATGGCCGCGATGATCGAGCAAGCGCGAAAGCTGACCATCGTTTCTCGAGCCTTTTACACCGATCAACTTGCTCAGCTTTATGAAGACATCGCCGAAATCACCGGCGCACATAAAATATTGCCGATGAACAGCGGAACGGAGGCTGTCGAGACCGCGATCAAAGCCGTCCGCAAATGGGGCTACGAAACGCGCGCGATACCGCAGGACAAAGCCGAAATCATCGTCTGCGCCAATAATTTTCATGGGCGCTCGACCACGGTCGTCGGCTTCTCCACTGACTCAGGAAAACGCGCCGGCTTCGGACCGTTTACGCCGGGATTCAAAATCGTTCCTTTCGGCGATTTCGGCGCCTTTCGCGCGGCGATCACTGAAAACACCGTGGCTTTTCTCGTCGAACCGATTCAGGGCGAGGCCGGCGTCATCATTCCTCCGGCAGATTATTTCCCAAGAGTCCGAGCCTCGTGTTCGGAGAAAAACATCGCGCTCGTTCTGGATGAGATACAGACTGGCCTCGGACGCACGGGAAAATTATTGGCCGAAGAACATGAAAATATAGAAGCCGACGTCACGCTACTCGGCAAGGCGCTCTCGGGAGGCTTTTACCCCGTCTCCGCTGTGCTTTCGAACAGCGAGATATTGGGGGTCCTGCGACCCGGCGACCATGGTTCGACCTTTGGCGGAAATCCCCTCGCCTGCGCGGTCTCGCGAGCGGCGTTAAGAGTTCTCGTCGAGGAAGGCATGATCGAAAACGCCGAACGGCAGGGAGCCTATCTCAAGACGGCTCTTGAAGACATTCGCGCAAATTGCGTGAAGGAGATTCGCGGCCGCGGCCTCATGCTGGCGATCGAACTCCATGCCGAGGCCGGCGGCGCCAGGCCCTATTGCGACGCGCTGGCCGAGCGCGGAGTTCTGGCGATCGACGCGCATGAACACATTATCCGGATTTCTCCCCCGCTCGTGATCACGCGCGAACAGGCGGATTGGGCGATCGAGCGGATCGCGGCGGCGTTGAAGACGCCGGCCTCCGACCGCCGAAAAGAACCGGCCGCCCCGTTATTTCGCCGGCTGCGTGCAGACCACTGACAATTCGTTCAGAACGAAACAGATCGACATCATTCCGGAACGCAAATCGACGCGAAATACGCCGCCCTCCCCGGAATGGTGGGAGGCGATCAGCGCGTATTCGCTAAACGTTCCGGGCTTCGCCCCCTCGCCGGCCGGATAACAGAGGGTCACGCCTATGGACGCCCCCTCTTTCAGGCCATATTGACAGGCGCCGACTTCGCCGGTCGCCTTATCGAGTCGAAAGACCCGATTGAGATCGGTTTGCGGCGCCGCGAGAAATTCGTAATTCGCCGCCTGCGCCGCCACGGGGGCGCCGGAGGGCAAAGGCAAGAGCGAGACGGGAAGAGAGAAAACGATATGTCCAGCGCACGTCCAAGCTCCCTAAGCGAATCAGTGCAGGCAGTCTACACGGCATTCGGGCCCCAACGAGGCGCTGTCAAAACCTGGAAGGCGGCATGACGCGAAGACGCCCCACCGTCGTTTTCGACCTTGACGGCACGCTCGCCGACACGGCGCAAGACCTTATCGCCACCATGAATATGCTGCTGGAGCGCGAAGGCATTTCATCCCTGCCCTTTACCGCCGCGCGCCCGATGGTGGGAGCCGGCGCCCGCGCGCTCGTGCAGCGCGGGTTTTCGGCCAATGGCCAGGAACTCGCCGAGCGCCGCCTCAACGTGCTGGTGCAGGAATTTCTCGCCCATTACGAGGATCATATCGTCGACGAAACGAGGCTCTTCCCCGGAGCGCAGGCGGCCATCGACCGCTTCTCGCAGGAGGGATTCCAGCTCGCCGTTTGCACCAACAAGCCGGAGCGTCTTTCGAAGCTGCTGCTCTCGCGGCTTGGCGTCGCGGATCGGTTTGCGGCGATCTGCGGACGCGAAACCTTTCCGGCCCACAAGCCCGACGCCAGCGCCCTGCTGCTGACCATCGACGCCGTGCAAGGCGATCCCCAGCGCGCGGTCATGGTCGGGAATTCCAAGACGGATGTGGACGCTGCGAGAAACGCCGGCGTGCCGATTGTAGCGGTCGACTTCGGTTACACCGAACGTCCTGTGGCCGAGCTTTCGCCCGATCGCGTCATTTCGCATTATGACGAATTGTGGGACGCCGTCGCGTCTCTACAAGCGGAGACGCAAGGTCCTGCAGACTTGACGGGCGGCGGCCCCCTCTTTTACACCGGAGCCTCGATCGCCAAGGCGACGGGCGGCTAGCTCAGCGGGAGAGCACTCCCTTCACACGGGAGGGGTCACAGGTTCAATCCCTGTGCCGCCCACCATTAAAATCAGAGTGTTAGCAAAAAGAGCCGCAAGCGTCCAAACTGGAGAAGGCTGGGGGAAGCTGGCACAGGTAATTTGGGGAAAGCGCCAGCAAGCGGTTCCGCTTGGCTCATCCCGCCGAATTGTCCCAAGACGGCTCGCCTGCGCGTCGAATGGGACTTCACTGTTCATTCATCCGCAATAAGACGATAGCCGATGCCGGGTTCCGTTTGGATCAGTTTTGGCGCTGTTGGATCATCTTCGATTTTGGCGCGTAATTGGCCGACGAACACGCGCAAATATTGCGTGTCATCCGCGTGCGCCGATCCCCAAACGCTCGCGAGGATCTGGCGATGCGTCACCACCCGTCCGGCGTGCCTCGCAAGGATGGCCAGAACATCGTATTCCTTCGGGGTCAGTTTGATCGTCCTGTCGTCTCGCATGACAAGACGCTTGTCCAGATCGACGACAAGTCCATCGCAATGAACATGTGTGATTTCAGCCCCTGCCTTCGATGCATGGCGCAAAGCGACGCGCAGGCGCGCCAGCAGCTCTCCAATCGCGAACGGCTTTTCGACATAATCGTCGGCGCCGGCGTCGAGCGCCATGATCTTTTCCGCCTCGCGGTCGCGCGCCGACAGGATGATGATCGGAATTTTCGAGAAGCCGCGCGCTTCCCGCAAGACCTTTTTGCCATCCATGTCGGGCAGGCCGAGGTCGAGCACGACGACGTCTGGAGCAGCCGGTGGCGATGAGCCGCAACGCATCTCGGCCCGGTCTCGCCGTCTGAACGTCATAGCCGCAGGCGGTCAGCGCGGGACGCAAGAAGTCTGCTGGATTTGTGGCTCGTCGTCGACGACGAGAACGCGCCCATTGCTCATTCCGTCAGCCGCCTCGCGGCGTTCCGGAACCGGAAAGCGCAGAACGATGCGCGTTCCGCGCCTTCGGATCGCCGGGCTTTGCGCAACGATCGTTCCTCCCATCGCTTCGACGAGCCCACGACAGATGGAAAGCCCCAAGCCCGGTTCCGGCCTTGCGACCGTCAGGCCGACCGCCGCGATAGAATTTTTCGAAGATGCGTTCGAGATCGGTCGATTTTACGCCCGGCCCTTCGTCGGTCACGGTGACGACAACCTCCGTCTCCCTCGCCTCGCGCTGGATGATCGTGCCGGAATCGCCCGCCATATTTCTGGGCGTTGTCGAGCAGATTGAACAGCACTTGGCCGAGAAGATTGGCGTCGCCGCGAATGGGCGGCAGATCCCGCGCTAGGCTGACGCGAAGTCTCTTGCCGGGGAAAGACTTTGTGACATCGTTCGATGGCGCGCGCGCACAACTTCGGCGACATCGACAAGATTCGCGTCGCGGCGCAAGCGCCCCCGATTCGATGCGCGACATTTCGAGCAGATTGGCGACGAAACGGCTAAGCCGACCGGCCTCCTCCTCGATGGAGACGAGAAGGTCGCGCCTGTCCGGCAATGGTATCTTGTCTCCAAGTTGCAGCAAGCTGGTGACCGCGCCGGTGATCGAGGCGAGCGGCGTTCGCAGATCATGGGAAAGCGATGCGAGAAGCATCGTGCGCAGCTTCTCGTTTTCCTCGAGGGCCGCCGCCTTCACGGAATCGCCAACCAGCAGCGAACGATCGATGGCGATCGCTGTTTGTTCGAGAATGGACGTCAACATGCGCTCATCCTGCGCGCGAGAGCGGTTCGTCGGCGATCTTCGGCTCGATCCCGCACACGCCGACAATGCCGCGCGACGTTACGAGCGGTCGAAACTGAAACCGCACATTTGGCAGCGTCCCAGTTCTCCAGCCGGCCGGCTCGGACTTTTGCAGCGTCCATCGGGCTGCGCCGCTTCTCCGGCGTCCAATTGGTCGACCGGCGGCCATGCGGCGCAAATGTTCAATTCTCCGTCGTCCGGCCTGCAGCAATACGATACATCGCGCGTCGAGCGTTTTCTGCGCGTGGACGGCGGCGGCCCACAGAACGTCGTCGAGATTGGCCGCGCCTGACAGTTTGCGCGAGAATTCAAACATCGACTGGGCGGCATGCGCCCGTGTGCCCATGCCGAGAGATTGCTCGCGCATACGGCTCGCAAGCATTGCCGTTATGACGGCGACGACAAGAAAGACGATGAGCGAAAGGAATTCATGCGGTTGCGAAATCGTGAATTCGTAGCGAGGGTCGACGAAGAAGAAATCGAATGCGAAAAACGACAGAACCGATGCGGCGACCGCCGCCGACAGTCCAAACCGCACCGCGCAGAAGATGACCGGGATGAGAAAAATCATCGACAGATTGGGCAGTCGCAGCCACAATTCCAGCAAATGCGCCGAGACCAACGGTGATCGCGACCGAAACGAGCGGCGGCCCCCATGCCGATCCAGAATTCCAGGCGCGTCGAGCGCGGCCACGGACGTCGTTCGACGACCGTCTTCGCTTGATCCTCCGTCACCACATAGACGGCGATATCGTTCGACCGCCGAACGATTTCTTCGGTCAGGGATCGTCGCGTGAGGCGAGCCAGAAAACCTGCGCGCGATCGTCCCACGACGATTTGCGTCATGTTTTCGCTGCCGAGCAAAACGAAGCACTTCTCCGGCAAGATCATTGGCCGGACAGCCGCTCGATCGAAGCCGCCGAGACGTTCAGCGAGCCTTAGGGCGTCGTCGATGCGCTTGGCGCGCGAAGGGTCTGTTTCCTCGTGCCCGAGCCGTTCGACATAGACTGCCATCCATTCTGCGTTGAGGCCGGTCGCGAGGCGCGCCGCAGCGCGCACAACCACGTCCGAGGAAACATCGGCGCCAACGCAAACCAGCAAACGTTCCGAGGTCGCCCACGGTCCTTCGATGGCGTTCTGACGCAGATAGTCGACCATCTGGTCGTCGACGCGATCCGCCGTGCGCCGCAGGGCAAGTTCGCGCAGAGCCGTGAGATTGCCGGGCGTGAAGAAGTTCTGCGTCGCCCGTTTGGCGGTTTCCGGAACGTAGACTTTCCCTTCCTTCAATCGCTGGATGAAGTTCATCCGGCGTGATGTCGACGAGAACGACGTCCGCCGCCTCCTGCAAGACGCGGTCAGGCACCGTCTCGCGCACCGCGACGCCGGTGATGCGGGAAACGACGTCGGCCAGGCTTTCGAGATGCTGGATATTGAGCGCCGTCCAGACGTCGACGCCGGCGTCGAGCAAGCTCTTCGACGTCCTGCCAGCGCTTGGGATGACGGCTCTCGGGCGCATTGGTGTGAGCGAGTTCGTCGACGACGATGAGCTTGGGCTTGCGCGCCAACGCGGCGTCGATGTCGAATTCCTCGATGATCCTGCCTCGATATTCGATCTTGCGGCGCGGCAGGATTTCGAGACCTTCCGTCAAGGCTTCGGTCTCTCGCCGCCCATGCGTCTCGACGAGGCCGATCACGACATCTACGCCGTCCAACTTCAAGGCGCGCGCCTTCGCCAACATGGCGTAGGTCTTGCCGACGCCGGGCGCCGCGCCCAGAAATACGCGCAGTTTTCCGCCCGATTCCTGATCCGTCAGCGCCAGCAGCGCGTCGGGATCAGGGCGGCGATCGAAGTTTTTCTCCAGTTGCGCCATGAAGCGGATTCTTCGAATCGGCTTTCGCCAGGTCTCAACGATATCAGAATAAGGCCCAGTTCGTTTCAATAGCCGCAAAGCAGGGGCTCGAATTCGCTGTCAAAATGTCCGACCAGCCATCATGAGCACATGTTCGACCAAAGGACCAAGCGTGATGACGGGAAAGAACTGCAGCAACGTGACGATCAGCACGACGCCGAGAAGAAGGATGACGAAAAGCGGCCCATGTGTCGGAAACGTGCCGGCCGACGGCCGGACCTTCTTCTTCTGGGCGAGCGAGCCGGCGATGGCCATGATCGGTATGACGCTCCGCGATGCGGCCCAAAAGCATGACAATCCCGGTCGTCGTGTTGAACCACGGCGTGTTCACGGAGAGACCGCCGAACGCCGAACCGTTATCGGAGGCCGTCGAGGCATAAGCATAGAGGATCTCGCTCAACCCGTGCGGACCCGCATTGCCAAGACTGTCGAGAGCGATTTTCAAACTGACGGAGACCGCGGCGAAGCTCAGCACGAGCGCGGGCGTGAGGAGCAAGGAGAACATGGCGAATGTCATTTCCCGCGCCTCGATCTTCTTGCCGAGATATTCAGGCGTGCGGCCAACCATAAGCCCCGCGACGAAAACCGAGAGGATGGCGAGCAGAAGAATGCTGTAGAGGCCCGTTCCGACGCCGCCCGGCGCGATACAACCCGTCAGGAGATTGAACATCGCAACGAGACCGCCGATCGGCGTGAGCGAGTCGAATGTCGCATTGGCGGCGCCGGTTCCGGTTCCAGTCGTCGCGACCGCGAACAGCGCGGCGCTCGCCTGACTGAAACGCATCTCCTTCCCTTCGAGGTTGCCGCCCGACGGGTCGACGCCAATCGCCGTCAACAGCGGGTTGCCATTGGCCTCCGCCCGATAGAGCATCGCGAGACTAAGGAGAAAGATGACCGCCATCGCCGCGAGCAAGCTACGTCCCTGGCGAGCGTCGCCCACCATGCGACCAAAGGCGAAGACAAACGCCACAGGAAGAACGAGCTGGCTCCAACACTCGAGCATATTCGACCATGCGTTCGGGTTTTCGAACGGATGGGCCGAATTGGCGTTGAAAAATCCGCCGCCGTTGTTTCCGAGCAGCTTTATCGCCTCCTGGCTCGCCACTGGGCCAATGGCGATCATTTGTTTCGCGCCTTCGAGCGTCGTCGCCTCAAACGATCCTTGCAGCGTCTGGGGCACGCCGAGCATCACGAAGGCGAACGCGACCAGAATCGAAATCGGCAATAAGACGTAGAGCGTCGCGCGCGTCATATCGACCCAGAAATTGCCGATCGTCTCCGACTCGTTGCGCGCGAAGGCGCGCGTCAATCCGAGGGCCAAAGCCATGGCCACCGCAGTATCGAGGAAGTTGTGCGTGGTGAGACCCGCCATTTGAGTGAAATGGCTCATCGTCGTCTCGCCGGCATAGGCTTGCCAATTGGCGTTGGTGACGAAGCTGATCGCCGTGTTGAAGGCGAGGTCGGGCGCTACGGCGTCTCGGCCTTGGGGATTGAACGGAAGAAAAGCCTGAAATCTTTGAAGCAGGTAGAGGGCGACAAAACATGCGGCCGTAAAGACAATCATCGACAACGTGTAACAAAGCCAGTTTTGCTCTTCCTCAGGGTCGACGCCGGATAGCCTATAGAACCATCGTTCGAGCGGCCCGACGATCGGCGAGAGAAAGTTTCGCCGGCCGTCGAAAACATCGGCCATAAAGGCTCCGAGCGGCCAGGCTGCGCCAAGGACTAGCGCAAGAACCAAAAATATTTCGATCCAGCCGGCGAACGTCATGGCTCGGCAAACTCCTCGATCAAAGTCAAGCGGTCAAGCCCGTCATCGATCCGCGGCAGATTTCGCCGGTCATAGTGTGGTGTCTTGCTCCTTCTCGGCGCCAACTCCAAAAAAGCGATTTAGGCGAGCGCTTCGGAACAGGAAACGCCTGAACGCCTTTGTAGACGTCGACAAAATACACCGCAAACGGAAGGCCGAATCCAACCACCAGCAGCAACACGAAAAGTATTTTCGTCCAGTCAGAGGCGTTCATGACATCCTCGATTTTTCGATCAGGATATATGTCTCTGTCGTCTCGACGCGCTAGAGCGAGCCATGGACAGGTCTTCGCTCTAGCGCATTGTATCGATGCAGGGCTCGTTCAAGACCTCTATCGCTTTTCGGACACAAGATCCGGGCGCAACTCGTCCAGCGCAAGATTCAGCAGCAGCACATTGACGCGCGGCTCGCCGATCAATCCTGCGAAACGCTGTTCGGTATGCTCCTCCACCAGTGCGCGGACGCGGCTCTCCTTTAAGCCGCGCGCCTTGGCGACCGCCGGAACCTGCGCTTGCGCGAATTGGGGCGAAATATGCGGATCGAGACCCGAGGCGGAGGTGGTGACGGCGTCCGCCGCCACAATATCCACGCGACCCGCTGCAAACTCGGCCTCAATCGCGCCGTTCACGCGATCGACGAGCTTTTGCGAAGTCGGGCCGAGATTGGAGCCTCCAGAATTCGCCGCGTTATAGGGCGCGTCGACGGTCTTCGTGGAATCCGCAGGATCAGGCGCGCTCGTCGCTGAGGGGCGGCCATGGAAATAGCGATCCGATGCGAAGTTCTGACCAATCAAGGACGAACCGACGATCTTGCCGTCGCGTTCGATGACGCCGCCATTGGCTTTGTTGGACATTGCGAGCTGCGCGATTCCAGTGATCGCCAGCGGATAGGCGAGCCCGGTTAAGGCGGTGAACAAGACGATCATCACGATCGCGGGACGAAGTTGGGCCAACATGATGGACTCCTCAAGCCAGATGCAAAACCGAGACGACAATGTCGATGAGTTTGATGCCGATGAATGGCGCGACGATGCCGCCGAGCCCATAGATCAGCAGATTGCGGCGCAGCAGCGCAGCGGCGCCGACGGGACGATAGGCGACGCCTTTCAAGGCGAGCGGGATCAACGCAATGATGACGAGCGCGTTGAAGATGACAGCCGAAAGAATCGCCGACTGCGGCGACGCCAGCTTCATGACGTTGATCGCTTCGAGCTCCGGATAGGTCACGACGAACAAAGCCGGGATGATCGCAAAATATTTGGCGACGTCGTTTGCGATCGAGAAGGTCGTCAACGATCCGCGCGTCATCAGCAATTGCTTGCCGATGGCGACGATTTCGATGAGCTTTGTGGGATCGGAGTCGAGATCGACCATATTGCCCGCCTCGCGCGCGGCTTGCGTGCCGGTCTGCATGGCGACGCCGACATCGGCTTGCGCCAATGCGGGCGCGTCATTGGTGCCGTCGCCGCACATGGCGATCAGGCGGCCGCCCTGTTGCTCCTTGCGAATATAGGTGAGCTTGTCCTCCGGCGTCGCCTGCGCGATGAAGTCGTCGACGCCGGCTTCCGAGGCGATCGCCGCAGCCGTGAGCGGATTGTCGCCCGTCACCATGACCGTCTTGATGCCCATGGCGCGTAGAGCCGCGAATCTGTCCTTGATATCAGGTTTGACGATATCTTTGAGGTGCACGACGCCGAGCAATCGTCCGTCCGTCCGACACCGCAAGCGGCGTGCCGCCCGCGCGGGAGATACGTTCGACGGCTCGTTTGAAATCGTCCGGTGCGTGATTATTGGTCAAACCCGCATGCGCGACGACGGCGTCGACTGCGCCCTTGCGCAGCGCGCGTCCGGGGAGATCGACGCCCGAAATCCTCGTATGGGCGGAGAAAGGCACGATCCGCGCATCGGCGCCGAGATCGGGCGCCGTCAGGCCGTAGCGGATCTTCGCCAGAGCGACGATCGAACGACCTTCGGGCGTGTCGTCGGCGAGCGAGGCGAGCAACACCGCTTCGGCGAAGACGTGCTCCGCGACGTTGCCCACGGGGATGAACTCGTCGGCCATGCGATTGCCGAAGGTGATCGTGCCGGTTTTATCGAGCAACAGCGTATCGACGTCGCCGGCCGCCTCGACAGAGCGGCCCGAGGTGGCGATGACGTTGAAACGGATCAAGCGATCCATGCCGGCGATGCCGATCGCCGACAAAAGGCCGCCGATGGTCGTCGGAATGAGGCACACGAGCAGTGCGATGAGCACCGTCACCGAAAGAACGGTTCCCGAGTAGCCAGCGATCGGCCACAGCGTCACGCAGACGATGAGGAAGATGATCGTCAGTCCCGACAACAGGATCGACAGCGCGAGTTCATTCGGCGTCTTTTGACGTTCGGCGCCTTCGACCAGCGCGATCATGCGATCGATGAAGGTCGAGCCGGGCGCGGCCGTGATCTTCACCTTGATCCAGTCGGAGAGAACGGTCGTGCCGCCCGTCACCGCCGAACGGTCGCCGCCAGCTTCGCGAATGACAGGCGCCGACTCGCCGGTGATCGCCGATTCATTGACCGAAGCGACGCCTTCGATGATGTCGCCATCGCCCGGAATGAGATCGCCGGCTTCGACGAGAACGATGTCGCCGATCCTCAAATCAAGCGCCGAGACGCCCTCGACGACGTCCTTCATGCCGCTCTTGTTATGGGGATCGATGAGCCGCTTCGCTTTGGTGTCGGAGCGGGTCTTGCGCAGAGCGTCCGCCTGCGCCTTGCCGCGTCCTTCCGCCACCGCTTCCGCGAAATTGGCGAACAGCACCGTAAACCATAGCCACGCCGCGATCTGGCCGGAGAACAGCGCGACGCCATTATGCGTGACGAGATCGCGGACAAACAAGATTGTCACGACCGCCGAGACGACCTCGGTGACGAAGATGACCGGATTGCGCGCAAGCTGACGCGGATAGAGCTTACGGAACGCGTCGATCGTGGCGCGTTTGATGATGGCCGCATCGAAGAGGCCGGGAGCAACGACAGTGTGGGACATGGACGAAACTCCGTTCAGAAGGCTTTGCCGGCTTGCAGCAAGAAGTGCTCGACGATCGGGCCGAGCGCGAGCGCCGGGAAATATTGGAGCAGGTACAAGATGACGATGACGCCGAGCAGCAGCCCGACGAACAGAGGTCCATGCGTCGGGAAGGTGCCGGCCGAAGCGGGCGCTTTCTTTTTCGCGGCGAAAGACCCCGCTAACGCCAGCACCGGGACGACATAGGCGAAGCGCCCAAGGAACATGGCGAGGCCAAGCGTGGTGTTGTACCAGGGCGTATTGCCGCTCAGTCCCGCGAAGGCCGAACCATTGTTCGCATTCGTCGACGCGAAAGCGTAGAGAATTTCCGACAGGCCATGCGGGCCGGCGTTGCCCAGACTGTCGAGCGCCGACTTCACCAGCACAGACGCGCCCGAGAAACCGAGCACGGTGAGCGGATAAATCAGCACCGCCAGCATGGCGAGTTTCATCTCGCGCGTTTCGATCTTCTTGCCGAGATATTCCGGCGTGCGGCCGACCATGAGTCCCGCGACAAAGACCGCGATGACGGCGAGCACGAGGAAGCCATAGAGCCCGGCGCCGACGCCGCCGGGCGAGATGCAGCCGAGCAGCATGTTGAAGAGCGGCACGAGGCCGCCGAGCGGCATAAAGGAATCGTGCATGGAGTTGACGGAGCCGGTGCTGGTGCCCGTCGTCGCCGTGGCGTAAAGCGCGCTCATGGCGGGACCAAAGCGCACTTCCTTGCCTTCCATATTGCCGGGCGAAGGATCGACGCCGATGGCCGTCAACAACGGATTGCCGGCGGCTTCGGCCCAATAGGCGACGCCGACGCCAGTCACGAGCACGATGCCCATGGCGATGACGATGGCGCGTCCCTGCCGGAAGTCGAACACGGCGCGCCCGAAAGCGAAGACGGCCGCGAAAGGAATGACGAGCAACGCCCAAATCTCCAGCATGTTGGAGATTGCGTTGGGATTCTCATAAGGATGCGCAGCATTGGCGTTAAAGAAGCCGCCGCCATTGGTGCCGAGTTCCTTGATCGCTTCCTGGCTCGCAACCGGACCAATGGAGACGATTTGTTTGGCGCCCTCGAGCGTCGTCGCTTCGAAAGAGCCGGCAAGCGTCTGCGGGCTTCCGAGCGCGACGAGCGCCAGCGCGACGACGATCGAGATCGGCAATAACACGTAGAGCGTCCCTCGCGTCAGATCGACCCAGAAGTTGCCGACCGTTGGCGATTCCGCGCGCGCAAAGCCCCGAACCAGCGCGAAGGCCATGGCGAGGCCGGTCGCCGCGGAGACGAAGTTATGGACTGTCAGCCCGAGCATCTGCGTGAGATGACTCATCGTCGTCTCGCCGCTGTAGTTCTGCCAGTTGGTGTTTGTGATGAAGCTCATCGACGTATTGAACGCCAGATCGGCCGGAACCGGGTCGAAGCCCTGCGGATTGAGCGGCAGCACATTCTGCAGACGTTGCAGCGCATAAAGCGATAGGAAACCGACGACGCTAAAAGCAAGCATGGCCATCGTATAGACGAACCAGCTCTGCTCGCGCGCCGGATCGACGCCGGAGAGTTTGTAGAAGACGCGCTCAACCGGTGTGAAAACCGGAGACAGAAGCGTGCGCTCGCCAGCGAGCACGCGCGCGATATAAGTGCTGAGCGGAAGTGCCGCAGCGATTACCGCCGCGAGAACGAGGGCGATTTGCGCCCAACCAATGGCTGTCATGATGTCACCTCACGGAACCCGAGCCGTCATCAAAACTTTTCGGGATGTAGGAGCGTGTAAACGAGATAGACGCCGAGCAGGACGGCGACGCAAAGACCGATGATGGGTTCATACATGGCGCGCTCCTCTTAAAGACGCTCACAGGCGCGCGCATAAGCGCTCACTATGACAAAGAGAAAGACGCCGAGACCGAGATAGATGAGATCGGACATGATGCGCTCCAGTTGGACGCTTGCGTAATGATACATTCGAAAACGAGAATAAGAGCGATCTGCATAAAGGTTCTATTCGGATTTTGGGGCTTGCGCATAAGGATCGTATAAGGACAACGAGCGTCATATCGTCACAAGACCGCTATACGGCGCCGGGAAATTGATTTGCGGACAGAAATGTCAGAGCGCGCGCCGACAAGAGAACGGAAGCCTCTATTCCTCGCTCGGTCGCAGACTACCGCCGATGTCGCCCTGGAATAATGACGGAACTGTTAAAGCGCAGTTGGGCGCTGGGCGATCGTTTGCCGATCGCAGCCCAATGAGAATGTGTTTCGACCGTCCCTAATTTTCGAAGTCGCCTAATTTGATGACCGCTTCCGTGCGATTCTTCGCCTGAAGCTTTTTCATTATACTGTGTATGTGAACCTTGACGGTGCTTTCGCTGATATTCAGCTCATGAGCGATAAGCTTGTTGGGTTTGCCTTTGCGAAGCGCGTCGACCACAGCTTTTTGACGCGTCGTAAAAAGGTGCTCCTGCTCGCGGAACGAATCATTCTCGGCGAGGCCTTCTTCGGTCAACAGCGTGTCGGCGGGAACAAAGACGCCGCCAACAAGCACAATCCGGATCGCCTTCATGGCAATATTCAAAGGCGTGCTTGTCGGAACATGTCCACGCGCTCCGCATCTCAAACTATCGGCGATCTGATCGACGCTTTTGGCGTCCGAGAAAACGATGATTGGCGCGGTGTTTCCAGATTTCTTCAGCTTACAAATGTTCTCGTGGCCGTGCTGGTTTTCCGATTTGTCGAAAATATCGATTACGATTAGTGCAGTGCAATGATCGGATGAAGCCTTTTGCCAGCTTTCGACGTCGGGGAAGGAAGCGACCGGACAACCGAATTCAGCGCCAATACAGTTCCCAAGCGCCTCGCTGAACAGAGCCCGTTTTCCAATAATTACGATGGGGGCTGAAGTTGGACTCTTAGGCGCACTCAATACCAATTCCTCGCAAAGACCGAACATACCGTCGTCCCGACGACGTATCATTTTGAGACAGATGAAGGTCGTTTAAAGCTATGCAGAAAAGATCGTGCCATCGGCGGGGCGGCTGACTATTCCCGGAATTTGGCGCGCGCGTTCAGGCCAGGCGGGCGCTGCGACAGTTGTTAGGAAAGGCCCTTGAGCAATCGCGCCGAAGAGCTGCAGGTCGTCATTTTTTTAAGGGCTGGGAATGATCCTGGTAATGATGCGCCCGGGAAATCGAAATGCTCCCATAACGGGACTCGAGGGCAATCGAAAGTGGTGAGAACGTGCGGTTGATGCGCCGAATTGCAACCAGGGGCTTTGGTTGTGCAACAGTTCCTCGGCCATATAATGGTCAAGGTTGCCGAGCTGACCGCCAAAATTCGGTCAGGAATATAAGGCATTAGTCATCATCAGAACGCTTTGGCGGCTGACGACATCGCTATTACGTGATGGAGATATGCTCGTTGAGGAAAGGAGTTAAGCTTGTCTCTTCTTAAGAATATCTCCTTAGAAGAGCCAAGCTCGACAAAGTCGATATGTAATAAGTGTAAGTTAGCTATCAAACGCAGCGTTCTGAACGAGCTGCGAGAAGCGCACGATTTGACAGATGATGAAACATTAATATTAGGATATTTTATAGAAAATAGCGCAGTCATTTCAGAGATGCGAGGTCTCGTTAGGTTCATTCTTGGCGCGGTTACAAATTCACCCTCAGAAAATAATATCGCGTTGGAATACCTGCAAGACATACTCGGTTGTGAGACCGGCATTGATCTTGTGCGTTACAACCCAGATGTCGGATACAAGATATCGGGACGATGTGGATTGTTTGTCGATTTCCCGGGATGCAATCCAAAGGAAAGTTAGTCGGGGCTGCTGTATCGGCATACGCCTTGCCGTCAGGGCGGTTAAAATTGACGCCTTCACAGGATCCCATTTTGTGTCGTCGGAATCATACAATTGATTGATATTTTGATTGATATTCGATCCTCACTCGTTCTGGATCCGTTTCGCAGTGAGTAAGAATCGAACGCTCGATCTGAACGAGCCGAATGGAGCTTCGAGTTCTATCGCGAATTAACGCACGGATTGGCCGCTATTTTCTTTTGAAAACTGTAGTGTGCGCTGCGGTAACTAATCCCCTAATTGATTGGAACCCAAGGCCCAGGTCGAACGTTTATCGAGCGAGGTAGCATTTTAGTTTATTTGCAATCATGTAGGGCGTAGGGGAGTAGCCATGTCCAATCGTCTTTCAGAGATCGTAAATGAAATAAAATCAAAATCATCTCATTCAAATGCAAAGCCCAGTACAATTGCACAATCACAATGTGACACAAGTGAACATTATTATAATCAATGCGTAACACCAACGATTGACGGGGACCAGTCAACGCTCGTCCTCATTGAAAAACGGCCTCTCATTCGGGAGTGTCTTGCACGTTGCATCGGCGCAGAATTCGGTCTGCCGATGGTATCGTTTTCAGACATTAACAGTTGGCGAAAATCAGCGCAGGCCATGCGCGCTTCGCTTTTCATCATCAGTGGAGACGGGCGCGATCACGCTGATATTTGTGATCTGGCCAAATCGCATGAGGACACTCCTATCGTAATCCTGTCGGACGTTTCGGGATTCGATGACGTCACCAGTATTCTACGGTGCGGTGCCCGCGGTTATGTTCCGACGACCAACACGCTGGAAGTCGCGATCGAAGCCATGCGATTTGTGCTCTTTGGCGGAGTCTTCGTTCCAGCAGATATTTTCACCAACGCGCGGTCTTCGACCTCCGCGGCGGGCTCTGAAAACAAGCAAAACTCGGCTTATACGGCGCGTCAGACTTCCGTAATCAAAGCGCTTCGGGAAGGAAAGGCCAACAAGGTTATTGCGTACGAACTGAATATGAGCGAAAGCACCGTCAAAGTTCACATACACAATGTAATGAAAAAACTTCACGTCAAAAATCGAACGGAAATGGCCGTTAAATTAGCGGAGCAGTTTCGCGGACTGGCTTCTCGCGGCGAACTCGCAGACCTGCCATTCACTTCGTAGGCTTTTCGGGAATGGTCGAAAGGCGACAAGGCTCAGGCCCCGTTTCTAAGACGCAAAGAGCCTGAAAGGGAAAGAGGTCGCGAAGTTGGGAAAACCAGACGGTCCGATTTCGTAGAAGCGGTACTTCACGTTCCCATTGGTTGGCTGATAGCTACGAAGTGGCTTGGCTCGTGATCGAGCGAACCAGTTT
Source organism: uncultured Alphaproteobacteria bacterium (assembly GCA_963811555.1). GTDB lineage: Bacteria > Pseudomonadota > Alphaproteobacteria > Rhizobiales > Beijerinckiaceae > Methylosinus. The sequence continues at coordinate 22,096 of CAWESG010000030.1, forward strand.
GAATGTTAGTTGAGAACAAATCTGGAGCGCTTGGGTTTCGCCGGTTCATTAGTTTTCCGAAGTCGCCTCTTTCAGGATCTGCTTCTCAAGCGTCAGATCCGAGACTGCTTTGCGAAGTCGGGCGTTCTCTTGCTCGAGATCCTTCAGCCGCTTGGCCGGGTCGCTCTTCTGCCCACCATATTGCTGGCGCCATCGATAATACGTAACGTGCGTCACGCCTATCGATTGAACCGCTTCCGCGACCGCTCGCCCTTGCGATATCAGCCATGTCGACCTCTCTCAACTTCGCGACGATCTCCTCGGGTTTATATTTCTTCCTAGACATTTCGAACCCCCGTCGGCTGCCAGGCCATACTTCAGGGAGGATCACTTCTCAGGGAAGGACAGCAGGAATACAGCGGGCCAACCTAGTTCCCTTGAATTATCACGGCCCTGTTATTCTTGCTGCGTTGTTCGATAATGACGTATCCTGGACCCTTTCTGGTCTGGATAACCGGCTTGTCGTCCTTTGGTCCTGTTTGGATGATCTCCGCGTGACTGTTTCCATTATCGGAGCGGGTGACAATCGTCGTGTTAACGCCCTCAGCGGCGCTTGATCCGGTCATGGCGATGCTGCTCCAAAGCAGAATGATGAACCGTCGCATTTGCATGCCTCCATTTTCGTTCCCGCAACGCAAGGCGGAATCCGACTTGCGAACATTTTTCTCAAGGGGCCGATGACGTGAAAGCAAGACCGCCGAAAATGAGTTGGGTGATGTGGGAGCTGTTATAGGAGCCGATCTGGACCACCATGGCGTTGTTGCTCTGTGAGGCTATCTGGGTGACCCTAAAAATATTGCGGGGGCTCGTCTGGACGGACTGAACGCTGTTGTTTTTTCCGATTTGATACCCAACCAAGGCGTCGTAATACGGCGACTGATAGTGCCACCAAGCCTGGCGCGGTTGAAGGGCCGACTGCGCCTGGGACTCTCCAGCCGAAAGAGCTGCGGCTAACAGGCCGGCGCCTATCAATAGACATTTCTTATTCGACTTCATGGCCCGCTCCCTATTGTAAATGTTGCTCGCTCCCGACGCGATCCAATGCAATCTTTATTTGGCGGTCAGACTGCTCTGTCAGGAACGCGGCCCCGAAGAACGATAGCCGCGACGATTTAGAACCGTCGCGGCTATATTTCGCGACGACGCGTCTTTAAACGCGTCTTACTCAACTCATGCTCTCAAATCAGGGAGACGCGGGTCCGAAGGACGCCCCAGCCTGGAAGACGGTCGCCGTATTGGCGGCGGTTCCGCCCCATTTGACCGTGCCGATATTCTGACCAATCGTGGAGGTGTTGGTCGTGTTGAAGCTGCCGCTGAGGTTGTTCTTGCACAGGCAGTTCTTGCCTGCCACGACAGCTCGCGCCAAACTGCTGGACATCCGCGGTGTTGTAGGCCGTCGAATGGTAGCCACTCACTTTGCTGATCCCTTGGTTGATCGTGGAGGTGTTGGTCGTGTTGAAGCTATTTGTCCACGTCGGCGCAGACACGTGACGCGAGTCGGCGAAGGCGGCGCCGGACAGACTGGTGATGGCGAGGACTGCCGGAATGATCAAAAGCTTTTTCATGATGGTTCCTCCTGGAAGGTAGATGCGGCGTCTGCCACATGAAGCCCCAAAGCTTCACCCACAGAAGTAAAACCAAAGAAGATCGACAAGCGAGGCGCCAGTTCGGACTCAAACGGTGCCAGTTCGGACTATAATACTATTGAATTATTCTAATACTTCGGCTGAAAGACTATGGCGCTCTAAGTCGAAAGGTCTCTCGCTCCAACCCATTCGGTCATTTGAATGGGCGCGCGCAAACGTTCGCTACGCCATTTGGTCATTTGAACGGGCGAACGCGCAAACGCTCGCTACGCCATTTGGCTATTTGAATGAACGCGCGTAAACGTTCGCTAGGCTATTTGGACATTCGAATGAGCGCGCGTAAACTTTCACTACGCCATTTGGACTAGCGCACGTAAACTTGGGACGTAAACCAAGCTATTCGAAGCAGGCGCTTCGAAGTTACGAGCGGAAGAGAAGCCTTCCTCCGTCACATATTCGCGTTTTTTAGTCAGCGCATTGAGCCGGTCGATGGAGTCGCTTGAGATCAATCTACGAATAGGAACCATTCGCGGAAACTCGGCGTTAACGTTAATGCAGTCCAGAAAATTTCGGTGACGTCTTAAGAGGGATTTTCTCGACGACAGCGAGATTGCGAACCTGGGAGTGAGCGCAGATGCCGATGGGGCTTGTCATGCAAGCTAATGCGCTATTTGCAGCCCTCTTGATTTTCGTTGTTCTGACCTGCGTGACTCCAAGCATCGGCGACGGGTATGGCTACGGTAGTTCCCATGGATATGGGGGCCACGGCTCCCACGGCGACGAAGCCTCCTATGGAGGCGGAGGGTCCTATGCAGGTGGAGGCGCAGGGTCCTATGCAGGAGCCACAGTTCGATTGGGCGGCGGAGGACCTTACGATGGGTCGAACGATCGCTTCGGTGGCGGCGTCGGCTCGAACGGGGGAACTACAGTAAGGTTCGGCGGCGAAGGGTCTTATGACCGGTCGAATGATCGCTTCAGTCGCGGCGTCGGATTGGGCGGGCCAACTACAGTTGGGTTCGGCGGCGGGGGGCCGTTTGGGGACTTGAGCGGTCGCTTCGACGATGTCGGCCGCGCTAACGGCAAAATTCGATCCGGGGACGGCGGTATGACCGATGGCTCCTCCAAAGGGCACAAAGATCGGATCAACGACATCAAGAGCAAATCGGTTGGAACGCGCGGCGAGCCGCACGGGAATAACGGGGACCGTGGGACCCTCCGAGAACATCGGCCCGATATTGGCGATGGCGACGGCGCAGGCGGAGCGGGTGGCGAAAATAGCATAACTGGTTTCAACCAAAACGTGTGGCCCCTGACCGCTCAGGCGGTGAACCCATCAGCGTTGGTGAATGAGAATACCTCTCCCTGCCGCAATGGACTCAACCAGACCCAGTCCAATGGCTTGAGGAAATTGGGCGGGGGACAAGGGCGGCAAATCGGGACAACTTTGATCCGAATTGGGCTCCGTGCGCGATGTTAGCAGCGTATTCCCAGGCGTCATTGGAGCAAACGGAGCCGACGGCGCTGTGGCGATCCCTGAATCGCGTTTCCGCGATCCGAGCCCAGGCCGAAAATCGAACGGCCCAACCGCGTCTGAACGAAGAACTTGGCTGGGGCCGCGCACCCCCGCGAAAGCCGCCGCCAATCCTTGCCGGTTCACAACCCTGACGAGTTCCACCAATCGGAATCAAACGTCAAGGTTCAACTCGCCATTGGGTGGAAAGTTCGGCGACCTGTCAGGCGAAAGAAAAACCTTCTCGACAAAGCCACTTTCGTCAAATCGCGTCAGGTCAATTGCGGTGTAATTGCGGCTCAAACTCACTGTGAATTTTCACCTGTGACATAAGTGCCGCAGTCATTCGGCAATTTTTGCCGATCCCCCGAAATTATGTCGAAACTAATGGCGATGTTAACTGGAATCTGTTTGAACTTCCCTTTGCTTGCAATCGAAGCGCCGTTTGGATTTCTATGGAGAGCGCAAGAAATATGGCTAAAGGGATAGGCGCTTTCAGGGTTCGATTTCAGACGCGCCGCTTCTGCCTCCTTATTGCGGCCTCGGTGATTTGTGCAGAATTGTCGGCTGGCGCGTCGCTCGCTCAGGAATTCAATCCAACCGTCCTCGCGCCTTCCGCGCCGCCGCCAAGCCGCGGCGTAAGAGCTGCGCCTTCGGGTGGCGGCGGCGGCCTCGATATGCCTCCAAATGCGGACAAGTCATTCGTTGTCGTTCGTCGCATAACGCTCGATGGCGGATTTCCAGAGATGGAGGAGGAAAACGCCGCCTTCATCGCCAAGGTGCAGGGCAAGCGAGTTAGCGTCGCTCAACTTTACATTGCCGCACGAGAGCTTCAGCTGGCTTATTCCAAAGCCTACGCGCTTGCCCGGATATCCATTCCCGCGCAAAATCTTAAGAGCGGCGATATTCGGGTCACGGTTACCGACGGTTACATCCAGAGCCTCGACCTCTCAAATGTTCCAGAAGATGTGCGGGAGCTAGTTAGAGCGCGGGTGGAGCCGCTCGTCGGCAAGCGGCATCTGACGCTGGCCGAATATCAGCGGCGGACGATCCTCATTGGTTACCTTCCCGGGGTCACGGGGCAGGCGACGACCAAGCCGGGCGTTGCAGCTGACGAAAATGTCCTGGTGGTCGAGGTTAAAGAAAACCATGTCCAGACCTCATCGGTCGTCGACAACCGACTGCCGAGGGAATTTGGCGCCTGGTCGTTCTCCAATTCGGCCGCGCTGAATAATCCCTTAGGGTTCGGCGAACAATTTGTGTTTGGAGCCTCGAGCACTCCCGACTTCGAGCACTATTTTGACGGAACCGCGAAGGCTCAGGCCTATAGCGGGGACGTCAGCGCGCCAATCGGCGCGGATGGCCTTATGGTCGGCGCGGGATATCTCTCGGCGCGCTCGCGCGGCACTCCTCAGGCGTTTGGGTTTCCGCAAGAGGAACTCGACGTGGGGCAACGCACTTCGAACAGATTTGATCGCGCCTATGTGAAAGTCGCCTACCCGCTGTTTCTCACGGCGGAGAGATCGTTGAAGGCGCAGGCGTCTTACGAATACGTCGATAGCCGCACTCGGGCTGACCCTTTTGCGCTCGCATTGCTGCCAAACGGGTTCCTTTACGACGTCAGCCATGACCGTTACAGCGCGGCAAGGTTTACGGTGGAAGGGACGTCCGACGTTCCCTGGTGGGAGTGGGGCGGCAGAGCGACCGGCGCGGTGTTTTATTCGTACGGGCTTGGCGGTCGCACGGCTTGGGACTCTCCCATTTTCGGAAATCCGCTCACGCGGCCCGGATCTGGCCCTAATTTCAATAAGCTTGCCCTCAAGGGCCGGGTCGACCTGGGGTTGCCCGAAGACTTCAGGTTCTCGTTCATCGCGAGAGCCCAGACGAGCTTCGGACAACCGCTTATGATTTCGGAGAATTTATCCCTCGATAGCAATGACGCCGTTTCGGGATTTGCGTCAGGCACTATCAACGTCGATCGCGGCGTCACATTGCGCTCGGAACTCTCTCGGCCGTTCCCGGTGGAGCTCCTCGGGGCCAACAACTATGTCGCGCCATATCTTTTCGGCGCCTGGGGTCGCGGCGTGCATGAATGGGAGGTTTTCCCATTCGAACCAAAACGGGTTCGCGTCGAGACTTTTGGCGCCGGCATAAGGGCCGACACCTCATTCACTGGCTTGCCATTCGGCGAGTCGCTAGGCCTCGAGTTCGGCAAGGATTTCTCCAATATTCCGTTCCGCGAGAGCGGCTATAGGGTGAACTTCACCTTCAATGTCAGATACGCGGGAAACCCGCTCGATCCGGATGTTTCCCCGGTGGCGGCCTTTCCGACGAAGGGCCCGGTCAAAGGTCCGAAGCCGGCGGCGGCGCTGCCGATCATGGTTTGGGACGGCTTCTACGCCGGCCTGAACGCCGGTTTTGGCTGGGATCCCGTCTCTGAAACCAGCACGGCCGGCGCTCTCGTACAGAATGCGATTGATGTTTCCCATGTCGATCCGACACATGGCTTCCAATCGGCGGAGGGCGCGTCGGGAGCCTCCCGAACGAACGCGGGCGGGTTCATCGGCGGCGGACAAATTGGTTACAATCAGCAGTTCAACAAGTTCGTGCTGGGCTTGGAAGCAGACCTGCAGGGCTCGAACACGCGAAACCGGCATGGCTTTTTGAAGGGCGCGAGTTTGCTCGACCCCAATGGGCTCGCCGATGACGTCGCCATGACGGACGTCGAGCATGAGAAAAACGTGGACTGGCTCGGCACCGTTCGAGGCCGCGTCGGCTATTTGGTCACGCCCACGTTCCTTGCCTACGCCACTGGCGGTCTCGCCTATGGCGGCGTCCGGGCCGACACCTTCGTCACTCAAAATTGGGGCGGGGGCAATGCGGGGGTGCCCGTGGCTGCGCAGGTGTTCCAATCTTCGGGCGCGATCGGTCATTACTCCGACGTCCGGCTCGGATGGACAATCGGCGCTGGTCTTGAGTGGATGTTTGCGCGCAACATCAGTCTCAAGGCCGAGTATCTTTATTATGATCTCGGCAATGCGCGCTACGCGTCCAGTCCTTTGGCGACCATCGATCCCTTCGTGACGGGCTTCTCGAATATAGTCGTCCCTGTCACTCGCGCTCAGTTCAGGGGCGACCTGGCCCGAGTTGGTTTGAATTATCACTTCGGTCCGTCCGATGGTGGACAGGCGCCGGCGCCCCCGCCTTCCCCGATCACGACCGGATTATACGCCGGGCTAAACGCAGGCTATATCCTGGGACGCCAGCCCGGGCGTCGCGACAACGGGCGTCCCAGTGCGAAGCGATCTCGACAATTCGGTCTCGATCCCGACGACATTCAACGCCGCGTCGGCGATCAGCGCGACCGGCTTTTCCAAGGCGAATGCCGACGGGGCTCTCGGCGGCGCTCAGTTCGGATATAATTATCAGGCTGACAAATTCCTCTTCGGCGTAGAGACGGATATCCAAGGCGCCGCCGCCAAGGGTCGCGGCGGCTTCGCCGGCGCGGCTCAGGCGACGTTTTCGGGCTTGGCGCCAGCGGGTGCAGTCTCGACCTCTGTCGCGAATGAAAAGACGGTCGATTGGCTCGGCACTTTGCGTGGCCGCGCCGGTTATCTCGTCACACCCGAGCTGCTCGGTTACGCAACCGGCGGTTTCGCCTATGGCGGCGTCACGGCGCATACTTTGGCGGCCCAAGCAGCGACGAGCGACATACTGCCGTTGCAGTCGTCGAACGCCATCGGCCATATTTACAACGCGCGGTTTGGGTGGACGGTGGGCGGCGGTATTGAATGGATGTTCGCGCCCAATACGAGCCTGAAAGCTGAATATCTATTTTATGATCTTGGCGAATTGAGTTACGGGTCCAGCCCGCTGACGATCAACTCGGTGCTCGCGCCGCTGCTCGGGCGGACCAAACGTGGTCGCACCCGTGTCGCATACGCGGTTCAACGGCCAATTGGCTCGGTTCGGAATAAATTACCATTTCGATTTGTCCCAACCTGACTCTGTTGTCGCGACGAAATAAATTCTCGTCGCCTTTCTAAAGAAGCTTAACTCGATGGCCTTGCCGCGGGAGCATCAGTCGTCCGTGCTCCATCCGCTTCAACGAGTTCACGGTGCGCCCGAAACGAGCCAGGCGACGTCTTGCGCACTGCTCGCCGCAGCCTTGAAGCTTCCCCAACGGACAAACGCCACCAGTTAATGATGCGCAGCCGGTGTGACCCCAACCGCTTCGCCGCGCAGCCAACGAGGAGGGCATCATGAAAATCAAGCGAAGCGGCTCGGCCGCATGGCAAGGCGGCCTCAAAGACGGCAAAGGAACAATCTCCACGGAAAGCGGAGCTTTGAACGCCTATCCCTATGGGTTCGCCAGCCGCTTTGAAGGACAACGCGGCAGCAATCCGGAAGAATTGATCGGCGCCGCTCACGCCAGTTGCTTCACGATGGCGCTTTCTCTCATCCTCGGCGAGGCCAAGCTGACTGCGCAGCAAATGGACACCAAGGCCGACGTCACATTGGAGCAGGTCGAGGGCGGCTACGCGATTACCGCCGTCCATTTGACGTTGAGGGCCAAAATACCGGGCGCCGACAAGGCGACATTCGAGACGTTGGCCGGCAAGGCGAAGGAGGGTTGTCCTGTGTCAAAACTCCTCAAAGCAAACATCACTCTTGACGCAACTTTGCTCGACTAGCGCCAGAACGAATTTCGCGCTGACTTTTTAAGGGATCATGGCGCCCGAGATTCAGACACTTGTTTTGTTATTGACGGTCGTCGCCGTGGTTGCAGTCGTCGCGGCGCGACTCGATTTGGCGCCTGCTATTCTCCTTGTGGCGACGGGCGTCGTTCTCGCATTTGTTCCGGGCATGCCGGGGGTAGAGCTTGCGCCGGAGCTCGTTCTTCTTCTCGTGTTGCCGCCCGTCATTTACAGCTCCGCTGTTGCGATGAGCTGGCGCGAATTTCGATTCAATCTTCGCCCCATTCTGTTGCTCTCCATAGGCTGCGTCGCCTTCACCACTTTCGCTGTCGCCGCCGCGACAAACAGGCTGCTCGGCATGCCTTGGTCGGTCGGCTTTGTATTGGGCGCAATCGTTTCGCCGCCCGATGCGCTGGCGCCGCTTTCCATCGCGCGCAAAATGCAAATTCCTCGCCGCATCCTCGTCATTCTGGAAGGCGAGGGGCTTGCGAATGACGCGACCGCGCTGGTCCTTTATCGATTTGCGGTGGCGGCCGTCAGTCTTGGCGCGTTCTCTCCCGAGCGAGCCTCGGCAACATTCGTCGCAATTGTCATCTGCGAGATCGTTTGGGGACTGTTCGTCGGCTGGCTCATGCTCCGCGTGAGGCGATGGGTCGACGATCCGCGCATTGAAATCACGCTCTCGATCCTGACCCCCTTCCTCGCGTTCTGGCCGCCACAGCATTTTGAGGGCTCGGGCGTTATCGCCACCGTCGCCGCCGGACTTTACATCAGCTGGAACGGACCTCTTTTCATCAGCGCCGCGACCCGTCTTCAAGGCGTCTTCTTCTGGAGTTTCTTCATTTATTTGGTCGAAGGCCTGGTGTTCCTCGTCACCGGACTTCAGGCGCATACGCTCTTCGCCAGAATCCATGATTACTCGCTCTACGAGTTGTTTATGTCGGCCGCGGTCGTCAGCGCTGTCGTGATCGTCGCGCGTTTCGTCTGGATGTATCCCGCGACCTATCTTCCACGTTGGCTTTTTCCGCCCATCAAGCGCCGAGATCCGTCGCCGCCCTGGCAATGGCCTTTCATATTGGCCTTTACCGGCGTGCGCGGCATCGTCTCGCTTGCCGCCGCGCTTGCGATCCCGCTCCTTACGGCGGACGGGCGAGCCTTTCCGTATCGCGATCTCATCCTTTTTCTGACTTTCGCCGTGATCCTGGTGACGCTCGTCTTTCAAGGCTCGATGTTGGGAAGCATGATCCGCGTTCTCGGACTGGCTCGCGCCGGCCGAGCAGAACATCGTGTCGATTGGGCTGAAGAACATGAGGCTCGCAAGCAAGCGCTCGAGGCGGCGATCGAACGGCTCGATCAACTTGGCGCCGAACGCAATTTGCCCGATGAGGTGATCAAGCCTCTGTGCAGGCGACATCAGGACCAGCTGACACATATTCGCTTCCGAAGCGACGACAGCGACGAAAACACCAAGCTCGCGCAGCTTCATGACGAGATCGAGCTTGTTTTGATCGCGACCCAGCGTCGTTTGATCAACGAACTTTTTCGAAAGGGGAAGCTCAAGGACGAAGGACGCCGCCGCATAGAAAGAGAACTCGATTTACGAGAGGCCGATTACGCCAATCTGCGAGCCGAGGACGACGAGTAATCGGCGCCGATCGTGACGTTTCCAAGCAGATCCAAATTTTACGACGCGCCTTGTGTGTCTGCGCACACACGGTCGCATTCTCATGGATGTATATCTTCATGCGCAGCGATTGAAGCGCATTAAGCTTCGACGCTGCAACGTTCGGCGAAACTGAATTTTCGACGCGACGCATTTCGATCACCAAAGCAGGAGATGAAAATGTTTCAAGCCTATCACGGCGCCACTGGCGCCGAGCATCAAACGCATTTCAACACGCTTAGCGCGCAGGGCTATCGAATGATCTCGCTCAGCGTCTATGGCGAACCGAACGATGCGCGATATGCCGCTGTCTGGGTGAAACGCGCCGGCGCGGCTTATGTTGCGGTCCATGGCGTCAACGCGGCTGGCTATCAAAGTTTCTTCAACAATTGGACGGCGAAGGGATTCGCTCCGGTGATCGTCTCCGCAACGGGACCAGTCGGCTCGGCGATTTTCGCCGCCGTCTTCGAGCAAGGCGTCTCGGGCCCCTGGCTCGCGCGTCATGGCATGACGAGCGGACCGGCTGCGAACGCCGGCACGTTCCAGAATTTGATCGCCACCGCCGCCGCGCAAAAACTTATCCTGCGGTCGATGACGATCTACGGCGCGCCGAACGATCGCCGCTATGCGGCGGTGTGGCACGCGAATCCTGGATATGTGAAATGGCACGCCTACGCCGCCGAAACGGCCGCGAGCTATCAGACGGCGTTCAACGCGGAAACGCAATTGCCCGGGTATGGACTCGCCGGCTATCGCCCGGCCTATGTCGCGCTTTCTGACGATCATATTTATTGCGCCGTTTTCAAGGACGACGTCGTCGGGCCGTGGGTTGCGCGTCATGGTCTGACGTCGAGCGAATATCAGGCGGAGTTCGACAAGCAAAACGCCGCTGGGTTTTATCCGATCTGCGTTCAGGGTGGCGGACATGGCGCCAATACGCGCTATGCGGCGATTTTCGCCAAGCAGGATATTCCGGCGCAGCGCGAATGGACCGTGACCGGCGCAGCCGCTCCAGCGCTCGCGGGTCTCGATCATGCGATGCAGAGTTTCATGCAGGCGAACGGCGTGCGCGCGGCGCAACTTGCCGTCGGCAAAAATGGCGTTACGAAATTCTCACGCGCATACACTTGGGCCGAGCCGGGCTATCGCGTGACGCAGCCGTCAGACCGATTCCTGCTCGCGAGCTGCAGCAAGATGTTTCTCGAAGCCGCCGTGCAGGCGCTTTACGACGCGAAAAAGCTGAAGACCGATACGAAAGTGTATCCGCTTCTCGGGTTTTCGAATCCCGCAGATCCGCGCAGCGACACAATCACGATACAGCAATTGTTGGATCATAGCGGCGGCTACAATGACGATCCGCCGGCGAAAGGCGGCTCGGGCTTCGATCCGACTTACAGCATGCGAAAGATTGCGATCGACCTCAATTTGGGTCATCCCGTCACCAAGCTCGACGTCGCTCGCTATATGTATGGCCGCAAGCTGGACTTCGATCCGGGGACCGCATCCCACTATTCGAATTTCGGTTATCTGCTCGCCGGCGCCGTGGTCGAAAAAGTTACGGGCGTAAAATTCTTCGACTTCGTAAAAACGACGCTGCTTCAGCCGGCGGGCATTTCCGAGGTTGGCGTTTTTCCGACGCTTGCGTCGCAGCGCACAAATACGATGGCGATCGCCGAAGACGAGGGTTTGGGTCTTAGTCCCATTGATCTCAACTCCCAACTTCTGACGCCGGCCGTCTATGGCGGAGACGGCGAAATCAACGAAGTCGGCGACCCCAATGATGGGCTGGGAGCATCCGCTCACGCGCTCGTTCAATTTATCCATCTGCACGCCGTGTGGGGCAATGGGCCGCGACCGGCGAACGGAACCTTCGGCTGGTTGGCGCGCTCGGGCAGCACGCCCGGCGCATCTTCGCTTGCAGTCTCGCGCGGGGACGGCGTCGATTGGGCGTTCGTCATCAATACGCGGGATTGGCCGCCGGCGCCCACTCCGACGCTTGACGATCTTTCCGGACTGGCCGGCCAAGCGGGTCCGAATTCCATCACGCATGTGCTGGACGTGACGCCTCTCTAAGGAGAGGGTTTGAACCACCGCTTCAAACAATTGAGGGCGGCGCTTCTGCGGGAGGCGTCGCCCTTGACCTTTGGCTATTTCGGCGTGAATCTGTTTGCTATTTGCGACGCAGAGTCGATGTTCCTGAATCGGTTTATCGCGTGATATGAATCATGAAATGAAAAGGTACGTAGCGCTTCTTCGTGCGGTGAACGTTGGAGGGACCGGCCGGCTCCCAATGGCTGATTTGAAGGCGATGTGTTTCGACGCTGGCTTCACCCGCGTCGAAACATACATTGCCAGCGGCAATGTCGTTTTTGAAAGCAAGGGTGCAATGGCGACTGTGAAAGCGGAACTCGAGAAGCGCCTGCTGGCTTATGCCGCCAAACCTGTGGGCGTTGTGCTGCGCACAGGTTCTGAAATGCGGGCCGTTCTGAAGGCCAATCCGTTTCCAAAAGCGTTGCCCAATTTGACCTATGTATTCTTTTTCAATGAGAGGCCGCCGAGCGATGCTTTGGACCATGCGGTTGGCCTCAAGGACGAAGAAGTTCGGCTCGGAGAGCGGGAAATCTACATTCACTACGCCAATGGCATGGGGGGATCGAAACTGAAAATTCCAGCCACCAAACCGGGCACGGCAAGAAATATGAACACGATCGCCGCGCTCGCCGACATGGCGTCAAGGCCATGAATGCTGTCGGCGCCAGGGCGATCATTGCGTTATGCGCCGGTCTTGCAATGCAGTCGAGCGCAGCGATCGCGGATGAAGTCTCGCCATCGTTGCTGACGCAGCCTTCTCTGACAGACACGCCGGATGGTCCTAAAGAGCAGCTCCGTCAAATTGGCGTTACGACCGATGTTTGGGTCACGCAGTTCTATCAAGGGCTAACTGACGGCGACGGCAGCAAGACATGGCGCTATGGCGGCAAGCTCGATGCGTTTTTGAAGGTGGATGCAGAGAAGCTCGGTTTGTGGAGCGGATTCCATCTCAATGCGCAATACGAGCACTATTTCGGCCAAAACATAAACAGGAAGGATTTCGCGCTCCTTCCTGTCAACGCCGCTCAAGCGTTTATTGAACGAGACGGTTATCACTCGGCCCTTTCGCTTAGCGTCACGCAGGACCTCGGCGAGCATGTCTCCGTCAGCGCCGGCAAATTCAACATGATGACGATTGCCTCGCAAACGCCATTGTTGGGAGGAGGCGGCATCGACACCTTCATGAACAGGGCGTTCGCTGTGCCGTCCACCGGCATCGGCGTCACCTCCGTGCGAACGGCCGCTGACAGACTCATTGCTTCGCCTCCTTACCTTATTGGCGGCATCGTGACGCTGAAGGCGGACCCGATCAAACTCACGCTGATGGTCGCCGATCCGCGCAATGCACAAAATTCGCGGGTCATCGAGCGTCCGTTCGAGAAGGGCGTCGGAATTGGAGCGGCGGCGACGCTCACGACGGATCTCTTCGGTCTTCGCGGTTTTCATACATTGCGCGGCGCCTACAGCAATGCGCGCGGCTTCGATCTCGAGGACATTGGAGAGGTGAGACCGCAATTGGCGGCGGGCTCTGTGATCACGAAAAAAGGCTATCGTTTTGCGTCCTACGCAATTCAGCAAAATCTGGTTCAGAGCGAAGACAATCCGGCGGTCGGCTGGGGCCTGTTCACTTTGGCCACCGTGTCCGACGGCAATCCGAACCCAGTCAAATGGAGCCTGCTTGTTGGCCTTGCAGGAAACAATCTGCTCGCCGGGCGAGAGAACGATCGCTGGGGCGTCGGTTTCTTCCATTATGGGCTGAGCAATTTACTGCTGAGCGGTCTGGCGATTAACCGCGTGTACCGACAGAGCGAAGGCGGCGTCGAGACATTTTACAACCTCGCGATCACGCCGTGGCTGCGTCTCTCTGCCGATCTTCAGGTGATCGATCCCTGGAATCTGACAAAATCGCGAGCGACCTATGCGGCGCTGCGCTTGCAAACAAAGTTCTAGTGAATTGCGTACGGCGCTTTGTAATCATGGACATAAGCGCTCCCGACTTGACAGGTAGAGGTCTCGTTTGTCCAAGGCTACGTTCAGGCCGCAGCTTGTCCCGAGCCTTACGCTTGACAAACTTTAGACACGAATGCAGGTCAGAAATCTGAAAGCGGCTGGGCCGGATTTAGCCGAACTCGGGCTCGACTGGGACCGCTTTTAACGACGCGTGCGTCGCCAGGCCCAACACTTGTCGCCAGGCTGAGGACTTCAAGGCTGACTTCATCGGGAAGCGCCTTTGTTGGACCACGACCAAGGTCGAGCTGTTGCAACAACTACCAAATCCGTAACTCAACCAAACCAAGCGAGAACCATATGAAACTTCCTGCCCTTGCAGTCACGATCGCGCTCGTTTCAGCGCCCGCCTATGCTGAAAGCCTTGTGATTGGCTGCCCGCTGATCAAGCAATACAGCGATTCCCAGGTTAACATGCTGCTGAATGAGGCCCGTTCTGTTATCGGGGATCAGGAAGTCGGAAGAATTTACAGCCGATATATCCACCTGAAAGGCGCCTGTCAGACGAATGACAATGCTTCGAGCGTCGTGACTGTCTCCGCCAATCTTCGCACATGGCTCGCTCAAAACGGCGTCGACATCAAGAAGATCGGAAAACTCTAATCACGCATCTGATTTAAAATTCCATTTTCAGATATTTCTTTTCTTTTTTACTTACAAAAATCCTTTATGTAATCGCTGTTCGTAAGGCTGTGACAATATTGTTTCGGTATGTAGAGAATATGCAGATTTATTGCCACGGCGATTGCGAGGATGCATAGCAGCGCCAAACCGCCGACGAGGAACGGGAAAACCGTTGTGTTCCACAAGACATCGACGATTTTCCGGCCGTCCTTTCTAAAGGCGATGATGATCGCGAGAACGATGAGGCCGATCCAGCCAAATGTCACAGCGTCTGGCATTTAATCCTCCTGCGATATGTCTCTATTTAAAAATTCCGCGATCGTTACCGGAAAATGCGAAATCATAAAATCACTTGAATGGCGTCGCGACTCCACTCGGCAAAGCAACGCCGAAGCCTTGGTTGATCGCGGAAAACATCTGATAAAAACCAGAGAGAACGACAATTTCAACGAAGCCTTCCACGCCATATGTTTCAATGCATTGATCCTGCAACGCCTGCGGCACGTTTTTCCAGCACAGCGTCGAGGCCAGCACCTTCGCGATAAGATCATAGGGCGCCGGAAACGCGCCGTCCGCAATTCCATCCTTTTGAAGCGCGCTGATGACTGAAGACGGCACGCCCGCGGCTTCGGCGTGCTTGACGTGATCGACCCATTCGAAAGCGGCGCCGGTAAACTTCGCGACGGACAGAACAAGAAACTGATAGATCTCTCGCGGAAGATGACCCTGAAACTTCAAAAAATAGCCGAGGTCTTCGATCTTCTCGCAAAGCAGCGGATGATTCATCAGCGCGGCGTAAGGGCCGCCAAATCCTGCGCCTTGCGCTTTGCGTCGCTCCACCATGCGATTGTAAAGCGCAAGATCGGAGCCGGAAAGCTTTGACGGATCAAATGGAAGATGCGCCATGGCGGCCTCTTGGAATCACTCGTGGTAGGAATAGGCTGCGTTGGCGGCCGCCCAATCTTTCACCGGCGTCGTGAAGGACTTGTCGGCTTTCACATCGATGAGACAGGGACCCGCGCCGGAAAGCGCGCGCTCGAAGGCGCCGGCGAGATCGGATGGCGCGCGCACCGTTTCGCCACGACAGCCCAAAGCTTTGGCGAAACCGGCCCAGTCGTGATCGGGCAGGCGGGTGAGTTCATCCGGCACCGGACCAAGCTCATGCGCGCGCAGCCAGACATTGCCGAGAGCGGCATTGTTGATGACGACAAAAACGACGGGCAGCTGATAGCGCGCCGCCGTTGAAACTTCCAACCCGTTCATGCGCATGCAGCCGTCGCCCGTGATGACGGCGACGCGCCGCTGCGGCTGGGCGCATTGCACGCCGCTTGCCGCCGGAATGGCCCAGCCCATCGGACCAAGATTCGTCGCCGAAATATAAGTGCGGGGTTCGTAGGATTCCCAGTAATGACCGGCGAATGCGCGATGCGCGCCGGAATCGACGAGCAATATTCCGTCGCGCGGAAAAATGCGTCTCAACTCGGCGACGACGCGCGCCGGATGGATAGGCTCCGCTGTAGAGGCGCAGTTTTCGATGTCCTGCAAACGGGGCTTCGAACGAATATCCGACAGCCACGCCGTGCGCGCCGCAAGAGTTGTTTGCAGGCAAGGTCGAAGCTCGTCGGTTCGTTCGAGCAAGAATGCGAGATAGGCGCCGCAATCTCCAACTACGCCGCTGCCTTGCGTATGCAGGCCGATGCTCGTGAGCGAGAGATTGACGCAGATCGTCGCGCTGGCCTGAAGCTGCAACGACCAATGCATCGTGTCGCGTTCGTTCAATCCGGAGCCGAGCACGATCAGGAGATCGAGCGGCGCGTCCAGCAGAGCCATGCGCGAATGATGCGTGCCGGCATAGCCAAAGACGCCGAGCGACAGCGGATGGTCTTCGGGAAAGACGCCCTTCGCGCGCAGCGTCGTCGCGACCGGAATTTGCCAGAGTTCTGCGAATTGCCGCAGCGCCGGCGCCGCGTTGGAATGTTCAATGCCAGATCCCGCGAGAATTGCGATTTTCAGCGGCGGCTTGCCGCTCGACGCGCCTCTGAAATGGGCGAGCGATGATTGCGCGGCCGTCAGCGAGAGCGGAGTTGGATTGATGAGGGCCGGTTCGATTTTCTCGTAGTCGACCAGAAGATTTTCGACCAGACAATCATTGGGCAGAGAAAGATGCACCGGCCCATTGGGCCGTGTTCGAAGCTGCAACATTGCGCGCTTGAAGATATGCGGCATGTTTTTCGGATTGTCGATCGACGAGGAATAGCGCACGAGAGGTTTCACGATCGCGACGTCGTCAAGCGTCTGCGGACTCGCGTCCTGGAACTTGCCGAGCCCTTCGATCAGCGTGCTGACTTCGCCGCTCATCAGGAAAACCGGCGACGCGTCGGTTTGCGCAGTGGCGATCGCCGTGATCGTATTGGAAAGACCGGGGCCGCCGATGCATAGGGCGGCGCCGAAGTTCCCACTCGCTCTCGCATAGCCGTCCGCCATATAGGCCGCGCCGCCTTCCTGCGCCGCGACGATCGGCGTGAGCGCCGTCTGTCTTCCAAGCGCGGGAAGAAACGGGTCGACCAATCCGCCAGGGACCATGAACAGATGATCGATTCCCTCATCAGCGAGGGCGTGAAGAATGAAATCCGTTCCCGGCCGCATCGCATGCTCCGTAAATCGATCTAGAAGCGAAGGCGCAATCTTGCCCTCGTTTGCTTCTTCGCAACGAATTTTAACGAGCGATCCATCCGCCGTCGACGACAAGAAGATGGCCGACGATAAAACGCGCTTGCTCCGAGCACAAAAACAGTACCGCTCCTGTCAGTTCTTCGGCTTTGCCCATTCGGCCGATCGGGAAAAGGCTTGCCGGCGTTTCTCGGGTGAGATCTTTTCCTTTTCCATCCATTGATGGAACATGTCGCCCGGCGCATCGATGCCGCAGGAGGCGATGGCGTTTATGCTGATGTTGTTTTTTGCGACTTCGAGCGCCGCAGATTTCGTGAGGCCGTCGACGCCGCCTTTCGTCGCCGCGTAGACGCTCTCACCAGGATTGCCCGTGAGGCTGCCCGTAATGGACGATTGATTGACGATCGCGCCGCCGCCGTTCTTCAGCATCTGGCGGATCTCATGCTTCATGCAGTAAAACACGCCGCGAAGATTGGTGTTGAGGTGAAAATCGAAACTTTCCGTCGTTTCTTCGACGAGCGGCTCGAAGCGCACGACGCCGGCATTGTTGACGGCGCAATCGAGCCGACCATAGGCGTCGACGGTCTTGGCCATCATCGCCTCGACGTCCAATTCAACGCCGACGTCCGCGCGGACGAAGAGAGCCTTCGGCGCCAGCGTCGCGGACGAGGCCCAAGGTTTCCTTTCCGCCGACTTCGTCGATGTCCGCCACGACGACCTTGGCGCCTTCGCTTTGCGAAGGCGAGCGCCGTCACGCGACCGAGACCGCGCGCCGCGCCTGTAACAAGCGCCACTTTTCCATTGAACATTCCCATTTGAAAGCCCTTCGGTCCATTCGAGGATTGCGAGATCAGTTCACACGCTAACGTGGCGTTGCGGCGCGCCGTCCAATGTCGAACACTTAGATGGCGCGCGGCAGGCAATAAAAAAGCGCGCTCGTGAGCGCGCTTTTTTCTGTGCGGCGGTTGGGACTTATAATCCCAGCGCGGCTTTGACTTCCTGCAATTGGTCCAGTCTCTCGTTCGCCGTGCGGCGCGCTTCGTCGGTCTTGGCGTCTTCGACGTCTTCCCTGGCGTCCTTGATGTCGGCGTCGAGTTTCGTGGCGTTGAGTTCGGCGACGGGCACCGCCTCCTCAGCGAGAATGGTGAAGCCGCTCGCGTTCACATCCGCGAAGCCGCCGCGCACGAAAAGCTTCTCGCTCGCGCCATCGCCTACGATCGTGACGACGCCGGGCTTCAGCGTGGTCATCAGCGGCGCGTGATCCTTGAGCACCGTGAATTGCCCCTCGGAGCCGGGCGCAACGACGGATTCGACGTCGCCCGAGAACAAGAGCTTCTCGGGAGAGACCAGTTCGAAGTGGAATGCAGCCATGTCGGTCTCCAGCGAAGCCTTTATTCGATTGCGCCCTCTTTCGGCGCGTCATGGCCGGGCTCGACCCGGCCATCCACGAAGACGATCAAGCGATGGCCGGAACAAGTCCGGCCATGACGCCCCAAAAGCCTCTTACGCTGCTTCCTTAGCGAGCTTGGCGGCCTTTTCGACGGCTTCTTCAATGGTGCCGACCATGTAGAAGGCGGCCTCGGGAAGATGATCATATTGGCCTTCGACCAAGCCCTTGAAGCCCTTGATCGTGTCGGCGAGCGCGACGAGCTTGCCGGGCGAGCCCGTGAAGACTTCGGCCACGTGGAAGGGCTGCGACAGGAAGCGTTCGATCTTGCGCGCGCGAGCCACAGTGAGTTTGTCCTCTTCGGACAGCTCGTCCATGCCGAGAATGGCGATGATGTCCTGCAACGACTTGTAGCGCTGCAAGGTCGACTGAACTTTACGCGCGACGTCGTAATGTTCTTCGCCAACGATCGCCGGCGACAGCATGCGCGACGTCGAGTCGAGCGGATCGACGGCGGGATAAATGCCCTTTTCCGCGATGGAGCGCGACAGCACGGTCGTCGCGTCCAAATGCGCGAAGGAGGTGGCCGGCGCAGGGTCGGTCAAGTCGTCGGCGGGAACGTAGATCGCCTGCACGGAGGTGATCGAACCCTTGGTCGTCGTGGTGATGCGCTCCTGCAACGCGCCCATGTCGGTCGCAAGCGTCGGCTGATAACCCACGGCGGAAGGAATGCGGCCCAGGAGCGCGGAGACTTCCGAGCCCGCCTGCGTGAAGCGGAAGATGTTGTCGACGAAGAACAGAACGTCCATGCCGCGATCGCGGAAATCCTCGGCGACGGTCAGACCGGAAAGCGCAACGCGCATGCGCGCGCCCGGCGGCTCGTTCATCTGGCCATAGACCAGGGCGCATTTGGAGCCTTCGCCGCCGCCCTTCTTGTTGACGCCGCCCTCGATCATCTCGTGATAGAGATCGTTGCCCTCGCGGGTGCGCTCGCCAACGCCGGCGAAGACGGAGTAACCGCCGTGCGCCTTGGCGATGTTGTTGATGAGCTCCATGATGAGCACGGTCTTGCCGACGCCGGCGCCGCCGAAGAGGCCGATCTTGCCGCCCTTGGCGTAAGGCGCGAGCAGATCGACGACCTTGATGCCCGTTTCGAGAATCTGCGCTTCCGTCGCCTGCTCGGCGTAGGAAGGGGCCGGCTGATGGATGGCGCGCTTCGACGTCGTCTTCATCGGTCCGGCTTCGTCGACCGGCTCGCCGATGACGTTGATGATGCGGCCCAAGGTTTCGTCGCCAACCGGCACGGAAATCGGAGCGCCGGTGTCGGTGACTTTTTGGCCGCGAACTAGACCTTCGGAGCTGTCCATGGCGATGGTGCGAACGGAGTTTTCGCCAAGATGCTGGGCGACCTCGAGGACGAGGCGCTGGCCCTGGTTCGTCGTCTCCAGAGCGTTCAAAAT
Source organism: uncultured Alphaproteobacteria bacterium (assembly GCA_963811555.1). Lineage (GTDB taxonomy): Bacteria > Pseudomonadota > Alphaproteobacteria > Rhizobiales > Beijerinckiaceae > Methylosinus. Next base: position 41,830 of record CAWESG010000030.1, read on the forward strand.
CTTGGGCAGTTCGCCATCGAACTGCACGTCGACGACGGCGCCGATCACCTGCGTGATGCGGCCAGTGGAATTGGCGCTTGTTTCCATTCTCTCGTCCTCTCGACTGCTTTTGTCAGAGCGCTTCGGCGCCCGAGATGATTTCGATGAGTTCCTTGGTGATCATCGCCTGCCGCGACCGATTGTAGAGGGTCGTCTGCTTGCGGATCATGTCGCCCGCGTTGCGGGTGGCGTTGTCCATCGCGCTCATGCGAGCGCCTTGTTCCGATGCGGCGTTCTCGAGCAATGCGCGAAACACCTGCACGGAAATATTGCGTGGGAGAAGCGTCGCCAGGATTTCGTCCTGCTCGGGCTCATATTCATAGGCGGGCTGCGCGCCGCCCGCGGACGGCTGGTTCTCATTCGCCGGGATTTGCGCGGGGATCAGCTGTTGCGCGGTCGGAATTTGCGCGATCACGGATTTGAAGCGCGAGAAAAACAACGTGGCGACGTCGAAGGCGCCCATCTCGAACATTTCGATGATCTTCTTGCCGATCACATCCGCGTTTTCGAAGCCGATCTGGCGCACGCCCCGCAATTCGATCAGTTCGACGATGTCTTTCTCATATTGGCGGCGAAGCTGGTCGTAGCCCTTCTTGCCGATGCAGAAAATCTTGACCGTCTTGCCCTGTCCCTGGAGGCGGACGATATGCTCGCGCGCCAAACGCACGATCGCAGAGTTGAAGGCGCCGCAGAGGCCGCGTTCGGCCGTGGCGACAACAAGCAGATGCGTGTCGTCCCGGCCGTTCCCGGAAAGCAGCTGCGGGCCGACCGAGGAGACGCCGCCGGCAAGATTGGCCAGCACGCTCTCCATGCGCTCTGCATAAGGACGCGCGGCTTCCGCAGCCGACTGCGCGCGGCGCAATTTGGCCGCCGCGACCATCTGCATGGCCTTTGTGATCTTCTGCGTCGCCTTCACGGAGGCGATGCGATTGCGCAGATCCTTCAACGAGGGCATTTGACCGGTTCTCCCCCTCTCCCTTTCAGGAGAGGGCTAGTGAGAGAGTTGCGAACTCAGGCGAAGGATTTGGCGAAGCCTTCGACGACGCTCTTCAACGTCGCCGCGTCGGCGTCGGACAGATCCTTCGAATCGCGAATCGAGGCGAGCAAGCCCGCATGCTGCGAACGCAGCAGCGACAGCAGGCCATCCTCGAAGGCGCGCACGCGATTCACCGGCAGCGGATCGAGATAGCCGTTGACGCCGGCGTAGATCACGCAAACCTGCTCTTCCATCTTGAGCGGCGAGAATTGCGGCTGCTTCAACAGTTCCGTCAGTCGCGCGCCGCGATTGAGCAATCGCTGCGTCACGGCGTCGAGATCCGAGCCGAACTGCGCGAAGGCCGCCATTTCGCGGTATTGAGCGAGCTCGCCCTTGATCTTGCCCGCGACTTTCTTCGTCGCCTTCGTCTGCGCCGAAGAGCCGACGCGCGACACGGACAGACCGACGTTCACGGCCGGGCGGATGCCCTGATAGAACAGATCGGTTTCAAGAAAGATCTGACCGTCGGTGATCGAGATCACGTTCGTCGGAATATAGGCCGACACGTCGTTGGCCTGCGTCTCGATGATGGGAAGGGCGGTCAGCGAGCCGGCGCCGCGGTCGTCATTGAGCTTCGCTGCGCGCTCCAGCAGACGCGAATGCAGATAGAAGACGTCGCCCGGATAGGCTTCGCGTCCCGGCGGACGGCGCAGCAGCAGCGACATCTGGCGGTAGGCGACGGCCTGCTTGGAAAGATCGTCGTAGATGATGACCGCGTGCATGCCGTTGTCGCGGAAATATTCGCCCATCGCGCAGCCGGAGAAGGGCGCGAGGAACTGCATGGGCGCGGGGTCCGACGCCGTGGCGGCGACGATGATCGAATATTCGAGCGCGCCGCGTTCTTCGAGAACCTTCACGAATTGCGCGACGGTGGAGCGCTTCTGTCCGATGGCGACATAGACGCAGTAGAGCTTCGCCTTCTCGTCATTGCCTTCGTTGAGCGGCTTCTGATTGAGAATCGTGTCGAGCGCGATGGCGGTCTTGCCGGTCTGACGATCGCCGATGATGAGTTCGCGCTGGCCGCGGCCGATCGGGATCAGCGCGTCGACGGCCTTCAGGCCGGTCGCCATCGGCTCATGCACGGACTTGCGCGGAATAATGCCCGGCGCCTTCACGTCCACGCGGGAGCGTTGCGCTCCCTTGATGGGTCCCTTGCCGTCGATCGGATTGCCGAGCGCGTCGACGACGCGGCCCAGAAGCTCCTTGCCGACCGGAACGTCGACGATGGCGCCTGTGCGCTTGACCGTCTGGCCTTCCTTGATGTCGCGGTCGGAGCCGAAAATCACGATGCCGACATTGTCGCTTTCGAGGTTCAACGCCATGCCGCGCACGCCGTTCTCGAATTCGACCATTTCGCCGGCCTGGACATTATCAAGGCCGTAGACGCGGGCGATGCCGTCGCCGACAGAAAGAACCTGTCCAACTTCAGTGACCTCGGCTTCATTGCCGAAATTGGCGATCTCTTTCTTGAGAATCGCGGATATTTCTGCGGCGCGGATATCCATCAGCCGACCTCTTTCATACGTGTGCGGATAGAATTGAGCTTGGTCTTGACCGAAGAGTCGACCATGCGCGAACCGACTTTAACGATCAGTCCGCCAATGATCGACGGATCGATCTTGATGTCCATGTCGACCGTCTTGCGACCGGTGACTTCGGTGAGAACATGATTCAACGCAGCGCGATGTTCGTCCTTCAGCGGGCTTGCGACCGTGACGTCGGCGCGAACGACGCCCTTTGCGGCGTCATGCAGGCGTTGGTAGGCCGCAATCATCTGCGGCAGCACGAACAGGCGTCGTTTTGTCGCAACCAGCCGGATGAAATTTGCGGCGACGCCCGAAATCTTCTCCTTTGAGAGAACTCCGTCGAGCGCGTCGATTTGTTCCTTCGCGGAAAACACCGGGCTCTTGATGAGCCGTTCGAGATCTTTGTTTTCGTTGATGAGCGCGAGAAAAGAGGAGAGCGATGCGGCGACGGCGTCCGTGGCGCGCTGTTCGGAGGCCAGATCATAAAGAGCCGAGGCGTAACGTCCGGCGACTCCGGATAGGTCGGATCCCTTTTGGGCCACGTGTTTTCGCTCTCGAAACGGCGTCGCTGGAAGCGCTCGCTCGCAATGCCAAAAAACAGCGATTGCGCCAGATTTCGCTAGAGCCCCGAACGACGGACGGTGTCAGGAAAAGGAGCGAGGACGCTGACGCCCCAGCTCCGAGGCGAGCGTCCCCTAACACAGGCTTTTTTGCGGCGCAACCCTATCCCGCAAGGGCTTGCGCGGCAAATCGTTTTGGCGCAGTCGCACTTTGCGCCAACAAGCTTGCGCTCATCTGTGCGGTGATGAGAATGGCGGCTCTGCGACGACGGAGAGCGGCATGAGTCGGGCGATAGTGGGCGTGATCGGCGGATCGGGCGTTTATCACTTGCCGGGCCTGAAAAACATCCGCGAGGAGCGAATTTCGTCCCCTTGGGGAGAGACCTCGGACGCTTTTCTTTTTGGCGAGGTCGGCTCTACGCAGGCCGTGTTTCTGCCGCGTCACGGGCGAGGCCATGTGTTGTCGCCTTCGGACATAAATTACCGCGCCAATATCGATGCGATGAAACGCGTCGGCGTAACCGACATCGTTTCGGTCTCCGCCTGCGGCTCCTTCAAATCAGAGCTTTACCCGGGGCTGTTCGTGCTCGTCGATCAATTCGTCGATCGCACATTCGCGCGCAAATCCTCGTTTTTCGGCAATGGCTGCGTCGCTCATGTGTCGATGGCGCATCCCGTCGCGCCGAGACTGTCCGCGCGCATTGCGGCGGCCGCGCAGGAGGAAAAAATCCCTGTCGTTAAAGGCGGGACCTATATCTGCATGGAGGGTCCGCAGTTTTCCTCTTATGCGGAATCGCTTCAATACAAGGCTGCTGGCTTCGACGTGATCGGCATGACGGCCATGCCTGAAGCGAAGCTCGCGCGCGAAGCCGAGATTTCTTACGCCACGATCGCCATGGTGACGGATTTCGATTGCTGGCATCCCGAACATGACAATGTCGACGTCGCCGCGGTGATCGAGGTTGTTCGCTCAAATGCGGAGACGGTGGCGCGACTTCTCGCGCGCTTCCTCGCCGATTTTCCTCGCGAGCACGAACGATGCCCCGTGGGCTCCGATCGCGCGCTCGACAACGCCATTCTCACCGCGCCCGACGCGCGCGATCCGGCGCTGCTCGCCAAGCTCGACGCCGTGATGGGACGGTTGAATGGTCGTTGACCGATTTCCCGGCGGGAGCCATTGCATTATTCTTCGCCCCGTCCTGAGGAGCCCGCATAGCGGGCGTCTCGAAGGACGCAACTAAAAGAAACACTCCGTCTCTCTCATCACAGGTTCCCTCATGCCTCTCGCTTCCGCGATCCGCACCATTCCCGACTATCCGAAAAAGGGAATTCTTTTTCGCGACATCACGACGCTGCTCGGCGACGCCAGGGCGTTCCGACGCGCCGTCGACGAGTTGGTGCAGCCCTGGGCCGGGACCAAAATGGACAAGGTCGCCGGGATGGAGGCGAGGGGCTTCATTCTGGGCGGGGCCGTCGCGCATCAATTGTCCGCCGGATTCATTCCGATCCGCAAGAAAGGCAAACTGCCGCATACGACCGTTTCGATCGCCTATTCGCTGGAATACGGCGTCGACGAAATGGAGATGCATCAGGACGCGGTGGCGAAAGGCGAGCGCGTCATTCTCGTCGACGATCTTATCGCCACGGGCGGGACGGCGGAGGGCGCGGTCAAGCTGTTGCAGCAAATGGGCGCGGATGTCGTCGCCGCCTGCTTCGTGATCGACCTTCCAGACCTAGGCGGCGCCGCCAAGATCGAGGCGCTCGGCGTGCCGGTTCGCACCCTCGTCGCATTTCCCGGGCATTGAGGGCCGTAGGCTCCCGTTAGCGAATTCTTTGCTATAATGGCGTCTTGTCGCCCTGCGACTGCGGGTAACGGAACCGGAGCTTGATGACGCCTCGCCGATCACATCTTCTGCTGACGGGATTAGCGCTCATCTCGATTGCGGCGGGGGTTCTCATCCTCAGATTTCTGCCCGACCGCCGCGCCCGCCCGCGCGCGTCGCGGCGCCGGTCGTCGTTCCAGAAGCGCCGCCAGTGCAGGACAATCGGCACGCCGGCTTTTGGCAGGAGTTGCGTCGCCATGCTGTTCCGGAGACGCCGGAGCAGGCGCCGCCCGCCCAGGAGGCGGCCATTCCGGAGGCCGTCGAATCCGAGCCTTTCGCCAGTCTCGAAGCGCCGATCCCGCTTCCGCCGGCCAGGCCCTCCGATCTCGCGGCCTCGGGCGCAATCCCCCTTCCGCCGCCCCGGCCGGTTGATCTTGCCGCATTGCCGCCCTCCGAGCAGCCGACGCAACCAGCCCCGGCTCCCGCCGCCGCAGCTCCCCAGACTGCAGCGATCGCCCCGGAAGCCGTGATGAAGCCCGCGCCTGACGACGCCTTTTCAAAGGAAAACGTCGAGCCGCGCTTTCAGATGGGCAGCGCCGTCTTCGTGCGCATTTTCAAGCAGGAAGGGCAGCTGGAGCTATGGCTGAAGCACAATGGCCGCTTCGCGCTCTACCGGACCTATCCGATCTGCAAATGGTCGGGGCGCCTGGGGCCGAAGGTCAAGGAGGCCGATTATCAATCGCCAGAGGGTTTTTACAGCGTCTCGGCCAAACAGCTTAATCCGCACTCAAATTATCATCGCGCGTTCAACGTCGGCTATCCGAACGCCTTCGACCGTCAGAACGGACGCACGGGCGGCCTCGTGATGGTGCATGGCGCGTGCAAATCGGTTGGCTGTTTCGCGATGACGGATCGCGGCATCGAGGAGATCTACGGTTTCGTCGCGGCCGCGATCAGCGCCGGCCAACGCGAAGTGCCCGTGCACATCTTTCCCTTTCGCATGACCGAATCGACGATCGCCCGCGAGACGGGAGGAAGCTGGCTTGCCTTCGTCGGCGGCGGGGGATCGCCTCAATGGGCGAGCTTCTGGCGCAATCTGAAGGAAGGCTACGACATTTTCGAACAGACAGGCGAACCGCCGACGGCATACGCTTGCGGAGATCATTACGCCTTCGACGCGCAAAGCGCGTCGTGCCAGCGCGTCGCCGGGTGGTGACGCGCTGGCCGAAGTTAATCGCTCTGCGCGATTATTTGTAATCAGCACACTTGCCGTCGGACTTCTTGGCGACTTTCGCCGCCTTGCGCTCGCAGTCGTTGCCGTAGGTTTTGCCATCGCAACCGCAAACGGGCTTATAAATTTTCGGGCATATCTTCGAAACTTTCACGCATTTCCCGGTGGCGTCGGCAGTCGTGCACTGCCCGGGGTCAGGATCGCACCAAAGATCGCCCTTGCATTGGATTCCGGCGATACCGCCGCAAACGCCGCCGAGTTTGGCGGTCTTGGCGAAGGCCCCCGAAGCGACGAGCCCAATCGCCACGACAAACGTCAAAAGCAAAACACATTTGCGAATCATGGTTATATCCTTTCGTGAAAACGCAACGGAAGGATAACGCAACGCCTGGGCGCGCGTTCCATTCGGCTTGCGTTCATTTAAGACGGTGTAGGAGGGGCTGCTATGAGAACCTTATTTGTCTTGGTCTTCGCGGCCGCAACATTGCTTTCATCCCTCGCGCAGGCGGGCGGCAATTTGGGCGTCTGCATCGCGATCCAGCAGAATTTCAACAACTGTGCGGCGCAGCAGCAACGGCAGGCGGAGATCGAACAATGGCGCCAGGCGGAGGAGGGGCCTTACTACTATTACGGTCGCCATCATTGGCGTCGACGCGCAGATCGATTGCACGCCCTGGATTTACGCGCTCAAAGCGAACAATTGTTTTTGATCCGATGTTCGTCGCCGTTCTGGCGCGCGAAACAGGCTAGGTATTGAATCTGAAATGCATCACGTCGCCGTCGGCGACGACATAATCTTTCCCTTCGAGACGCAGGCGACCGGAGTCGCGCGCTCCCGCCTCGCCTTTGAGCGTGACGTAATCGTCATAGGCGATCGTCTCCGCGCGAATGAAGCCCTTTTCGAAATCCGTGTGGATGACGCCGGCGGCTTGCGGCGCGCGCGTGCCTTTTTCAATCGTCCAGGCGCGCGCTTCTTTCGGGCCCACCGTGAAATAAGTGACAAGATGCAGCAGCTCGTAGCCCGCGCGAATGACGCGGTTGAGGCCCGGCTCCTCCAGCCCGACCGCTTCGAGATAATCCTTCTGCTCCTCAGCGGGCAGCACCGCGATCTCGCTCTCGATCTTCGCGGAAACCACCACCGAAATGGCGCCTTCTTCAGCTGCGCGGGCTGCGACCGTCGCGGAGTGCGCATTGCCTTCGGACGCCGCGCTTTCCTCGACGTTGCATACATAGAGAACAGGCTTGGAGGAAAGCAGGCCGAGGGAGGCGAACAGCGCTTTCTCTTCGAGCTTCACGTCGACGACGCGAGCGGGTTTGCCGTCGCGCACGAGTTCGAGGCAGCGGCGCATGAGATCGAAGATCTCCTTCGCCTCCTTATCGCCGCCCTTCGCTTTCTTTTCGATCTGAACGATGCGCTTCTCGAGACTTTCGAGATCGGAGAGCATCAATTCGGTTTCAATCGTGTCGATGTCGCGAATCGGATCGACGCCGCCTTCGACATGAGTCACGTCGCCGTCTTCGAAACAACGAACGACATGTGCGATGGCGTCGCACTCTCTTATATTGGCGAGAAACTGATTGCCGAGTCCTTCGCCCTTGGAGGCGCCGCGAACCAGACCTGCGATATCGACGAAGGTGAGCCGCGTCGGGATAATTTGTTTCGATCCGGCGATCTTCGCCAACTCGTCAAGTCGCGGATCGGGGACGGCGACTTCGCCGACATTGGGTTCGATCGTGCAGAACGGATAATTCGCCGCCTGTGCGGCCGCCGTCTGCGTCAGCGCGTTGAAGAGAGTCGATTTGCCGACGTTCGGCAGACCGACAATACCGCATTTGAAACCCATGACCGTCCCGGCGAGATGAAACTTCGTTGCGGCGCGGTATGAGCGGGAGAGACTAAAAAGGCAAGGGGCGGGCGGTAGGCGCTTTGTCGCCAAGCGTCGGTTGGTCTGTGCGCCGAAACATTTCCCTGCCGTCAAACAGCGTCTATAAAATGGTTCGACGGTGTTACAAGGCGGTCACCGGGGCGCCATCTCCTCTCACCAATGATCGGACGACAGCGCCTGCGCGCTTGGCTCGTCCCGCCGGGTGGGGGATCGGGACGTTTTCAACATCAGACGGCGGCGACGCGCCGCGTGGAAAGACTTCGAGATGACATGTGTGGCGGCGCCATACGGGATCGGCGCTAAGACGATCCGGAATGGAGCGAAAATTTGCCTGATGGCGCTGGCGCTTTCCCTTGGCGGGGGACGATCCGCGCTGGCGCAGGACGCGCCGCTTGGCGCAGCCCCGGTCGCGCCCGCGTTCGGATCGCCGCCGGTTGGAGCCGCGCCAACGGTTGCGCCCGTTGCGCCTCAGGCTGCGCCCGAGCCGGGGACTGGCGCGCCCGCCGCGCAGGCCTCTGCGCCTCCCCCGAAGCCGAAGCGAAAGCCCAAACCGCCAGCGCCGCCGCGTGAAATGGCGCTTTCCGACGATCCGACGCCCGTCCTGCAGCCGGAGACGTTTTTCACGACGGCCAAGGCCTCCGAGCGCTACGCCGCGATTGTCGACGCCGGCGGATGGCCGAAGGTCGGCGTCGCGCTCAAGCCAGGTTCAAAGGGGCCGGCGGTCGTCGCCCTGAGACGAAGGCTCGCGGCCGAGCAGGAACTCGCCGACACCGCATCGCCGTCATGGGATGCGGCTTTGACCGAGGCCGTGAAATTCTTCCAGTTTCGCATGGGCCTGAAGCAAACGGGGGTCGTCTCCGGCGCCACATTGCGCGCGCTCGATGTGCCCGCCTATCTGCGGTTTCGGCAGCTCGCCTCGAGCGCCCAGCGGCTGGCCGGCGTCGAGTTTGCCTTCGGCCCGCGCTATGTCGTGGTCAACATCCCGTCCGCCGCAGTCGACGCGGTTGAGAATGGCCGCGTTGTCCGTCGCTACACAGCCATCGTCGGCGATGTGGAGCATCGCTCGCCCGAAGTCGAGGCGAAGATTGGCGCGGTGAACATCAATCCGACATGGACGGTGCCGGCGTCGATCATCAAGAACGAGATCGCGCCAAAAATGCTGAAGGACCCGTCCTATCTCACGCGTTCGCGGATTCGCGTTCTCGACGGCCGCGGCGCCGAGGTCGATCCGCGTTCGGTGAATTGGTCGAGCGAGCGCGCGGCCAATTACACGCTGCGTCAGGATTCGGGGGCGGGCAATTCGCTCGGGTCTTTGCGCATCTCCATGCCCAATCCGCACGCCGTCTATATGCACGACACGCCAACGAAAAATTTATTCTCGAGCGACTATCGTTTCCTGTCGCACGGCTGTGTGCGAGTCGAGGGAGTTTACGATCTCGCCGCCTGGCTGCTCGAGGGCGCGCCGGGATCGTCGACCGGTTATTGGGACAAGGCGACGATCTTGCAAAAAATCGCCAGCGGCGAACGAGAGGAAGTGCGGCTTCCGCATCCCGTCCCGGTGATCTGGGTCTATTTGACGGGCTGGGCGAGCGCAGACGGCGCCGTTCATTTCCGCGATGACGTCTACCGGGTCGATGAGGTGGGCGGCGACGCTTATCGATAAATGTCGAAATGAGCACTATGTATGAGATGGAACATTTGGTGGTCGTCTGCGTCTATCGCCAGCCAAAAAATTCGGAGGTTAAAATGAGAATTCGTCCGTTACTCGCTTCGGCGCTGCTCGCGACCTCCTTCATGGCTGTCGCGGCGCCGCAAGCTTCGGCGCAGAGCCAGTGGAGCGATGATTACTATCGGCAGGCTGCGCCGATGAGCCGTCAGGTCGTGCTCTGCCGCAAGATGTGCCCGCAGGACTTTTCGCCCTGCGATCCAATCTACTTCAAGACCGCTGACGGACGCTGCTCGGGCATCCCCAATCGCTGAGGACCGGGTGACGTCGGAGAGGCGGGCTTGTGAGCGTTCGGCCGGCTGCGTACCGCCGGCCGAATGGCTGTAGGGGCCCGCGGCTTTCCGCCCCTATCCAAAGCGCTCCCGCTTGACTATACCGACGGCAGTTTTTCGTTAGCAACGGACCCGCTCCCGTCATGGTCGACCACTCCAAGCCGCACTTCCACAACCAGCCGGGCGTCGCGCTCATTCGCGTGAACGCGAAGGAATTCATGTGCATCGGCGCGCTTCCTCCGATGGATCATCCGCATGTCTTTATCGACATGGGCTCCGAAAATGAGGCGATCTGTCCCTATTGCGCGACGCATTATGCGTATGACGCGACGCTCACAGGCGAGGCCGATCCGCCGGAATGCGTCTATCATGAAGCCGAGCCTCTGACGCACGCGCCGTAACCGCCTGGCATGGCCGCGCCTCCAATCGTCATTGCGGGAGCCGGCGTCGGCGGATTGACAGCTGCGCTCAGTCTGGCTCGCGCCGGCAGACAGGTTGAAGTTCTGGAGCGCGCGGCGACAATCGAAGAAATCGGCGCGGGTCTTCAAATTTCGCCCAATGCGGGCCGCGTCCTCGCGTCTCTCGGCCTCGAGCCGGCTCTTTCGCTCGTTGCGCTCGAACCTCACGCGATCAACATCAGACGCATAAACGGACGGGCGCGTGCTCGCGCGACTGCCGCTCAGCGACGCGCGCGAGCGCTGGGGAGCGCCGTTTCGCGTCTTTCACCGATCCGACCTGCAACAAACGCTGCTGCAAGAAGCGCAGAAGAGCGATCTGATTTCGATTCGCACGGCAAGCCGTGTTGGCGATTTCGAAGAGGGCGGTCCCGGCGTCGTGCTTCGCGTGCATGGCGCAGACGGTATGTCCGACATCGAAGCGTCGGGCCTTGTCGGCGCGGATGGAGTGCGTTCCTCGGTGCGTGGGCGTCTCGTGCGCAACAGCAAGGATGCGCCGCGCTACTCCGGCTATACCGCGTGGCGCGCTCTGATTCCCGTGGACGCTGCGCCGGCGGCGTTACGCATTCGCGAGACGCAGTTGTGGCTCGGCCCCGGCTTCCATGTCGTGCATTATCCGTTGCGTGACGCATCGATCATCAGCGTCGTCGTTATTGTTCAAGATGCGGCCTTGCCCGAAAAAGCCTCGACGCCTTTGTCCGTTGACGGCGCTCAGCTCGTTCAATCGTTGCCGGCGCGTCAAATCGACGATGACTTGCGCAGCCTTCTTGAGGCCGGCGCCTCTTGGCGCCACTGGCCGCTCTTCGCCAGGCCGCCGCTATCGCAATGGAGCAAGGGCGCGGTCACCTTGCTCGGAGACGCCGCCCATCCGATGTTGCCATTTTTGGCGCAGGGCGCCGCGCAGGCGATCGAGGACGCCGACGCGCTTGGCCGCGCCTTCATGACGCTCGGAGTTTCAGTCGAATCCGCATTCGACGCCTATCAGCGCGCGCGCATGCGTCGAGCGAATCAGATCCAGCGTCGTTCAACGACGCAGGGCGCCTATTTGCACATGCGCGGCTTAGCGTCGGAAGCGCGCGATCTCGCTATCAGACTATTGGGCGCACGCGGAATAATCGCGCGCAACGAATGGATCTATCGTTGATCGTGCTGGATGCTCCGGGCGCGCTCGATGCGGCGATCCGGAATGAACCACATCGCTGCGACGAAGGCGTAAAGCGCCACGGAGACATAAGGCCAGAACGGGGCGGCCGCGATCGCCAAGACATAGAGGCCGATGGACGCTTTTCCTTTGACGTCAGACCCGATGGCGGCGGCGAGTTCGGAGTTTTCGCCCTGGGATCGAATGATGACCATCGTCAATAAGGTATATGCAATTGCAGGCCCCAGAAGTCCGACGCCATAGGCCAACACGGGAGCGCTGGCGAAATGGTTTTCGCTCATCCAGGCAGTGATGAAGGGAACAAGAGACAGCCAGAACAGAAGATGCATGTTGGCCCAAAGTATAGCGCCGTTCACACGCTTGACCGTCTGCATCATGTGATGATGATTGTTCCAGTAAATGGCCACATAGATGAAGCTGAGAACATAGGATGAAAAAACCGGCGCAAGCGTGATGAGCGCGCTCCAACTCGCGTCATGCGGCGCTTTGAGCTCCAGCACCATGATCGTGATGATGATCGCGATGACCCCATCGCTGAAGGCCTCGAGCCGATTCTTTTCCAAATCCTGCATCCTGACTGAACAGCTGTTGCAAATTTGCAACAGTCACTGAACGCTAGCCGGCGAAAAAATGGCGCAGCTGAAGAAGCCATGGCGCCGCTATTCGGAGGCTGATAAGACTCCGGAATCGTTCATGTCGCAACGAAGGATTCACACTTGCGATCTATGGCATGCCGATTCGCGGCTCGCGCGGCGCTTTTGTTTTTCTGTTTAGGCGCGCCGTTGCAGGCCTCTGCATGCCGCAGATTTCGGCGAGCCGCCGCCAGCGCAAAACGAAAAGGGCTGGATCGTCACATTGCGCGTGACGGGAGCCGTGGCTCCGAGCTTTCCGGGCTCGTCGCAATTGCGGCCGTATCCCTTTCCGTCGGTCAGTTTTCGTCGCGTCGGCGAGCCGGAAGTGTTTTCCACGCCGGACGACGGGTTTGGCGTTTCGTTCATTGACACCGGCAATTTTCGCGCCGGGCCGGTTGCAAATTTTGTGTTCAAGCGCGGACAGCGCGACGGTCTCTTCGGATTGCGGCGCGTTGGATTGACCCATGAAGTCGGCGGTTTCGCCGAATTCACGCCGGTCGAACATGTGCGCACGCGCGTCGAGTTGCGACAAGGGGTCGACGGACACGAAGGTTTTGTCGCTGTCGTCGGCGCCGACGTATATGGGTCGACAGAGAGCGGCCTCACGGCGTCGATCGGGCCGCGTTTCGATTTTGGCGACAATCGCTACGCCAATGCATATTTTTCTGTGTCTCCCGCCGAGGCCCTTTGGAATGGTCGTCTGACGCCCTATACGGCGACGGGCGGATTTACGTCGGTGGGCGGCGTCGCGACGCTGCGGTTCGACCTGACCGAAAGCGCCAGCGCCACGGTGTTTGGCGGCTTGCAGCGACTCACCGGCAGCGTCGGAGACAGCCCCATTCCGAATCTGCTCGGATCGCGGAATCAGTTCACCGCCGGCCTCTCGGTCGGTCGCTCCTTCATCGTTCCGGCCTTGTGGTAGGCCGGAACGATCGCTCACTCTTTCGAGCGCTCCTTAACGCATTCACGCACGAAATCGCGCTGAGCGTTTTTGTCCAATCCCTTCGCGGCGGCTTCCTTGTGGCACGCAAGTCTCAGTCCGCGATGAGAAACGCGCCCGAAATAACAATGCGTTAAATAGGCTGAACGCTCCGCGCCTTTGAGCCCGCGTTCATTTGCGTGACCTGCGCATGTATGGCGGATGCGGCGCGCTTCGAACTTCGAAAAATGTGGAGCCGGGGGTTCATGCGGATTGGGCCGTGGTTCGGGATTGGTCGCGCCCTGGCGATTGGGAGAGGAAGGGAAGAGAAAGGGAAAAAGCTGCGCCGACGCCGGAGGCGAAAAAGCGGCGAGCGACAGAGAAAGCACAAGCGCTTTGAGTGGCCGAAGTTTGCGAAATCCATGAAATGATTTTGACCTTTGTGAATCGATCATCGTAAGGCGCACCATTGCTTGCTTGAGGCGACCAAAAGACTCTAGCAGCCTTCCGTGGCTGCGCCAGCACATCCAAGCGTTACGAACGATTCCAAGGAGATTTTTCGTCTCTCCCCGCCGGCGTTAACGATTTTTCGCGCTGGCCGTTAAGGATTGAAGCCGCCAGTATAGAGTCTGTTTATCGGATTTTAAGACCGCGAACGCCTTCTGAGCGTGAAAAATTATTTAAAAACAGTTGTATACGCAGATAGGAACAATTTTACGCTCTTTTTTTCGAAAGAATTATACTTACCTGTTTTTCCGCCATTTCTAAATGAATTCGCGTAAAATGCGGCAGAATTACTTTCGTCAGTAGAAAAACATCCGAACTAACCTGCTTTCATCAAATGGAGGCGGGGATGTTCGGGTTTGTTTCTAAAGCGGTGACGGCTCTGACGCTGGTGGGCGCTGTTTTTGTCATGGCGGAGAGCAAGAGCTTTGCGGACCCTCAGAAGGCGTCTTTCGCCTCGGTCGGCCCCGAAACAAGCGTTCCGTTCGGCTGGGTGGATTTTTGCCAGCGTTATCGCGGCGAATGCCCCAATGACGAATTGCCCGCCAAAAATATCGAACTTACGTCCAAGGCGCTCAAGCAAATTGAGAAGATCAACGCTTGGGTGAACAAGTCGATCGAACCCGTGTCCGATATGGATCACTGGGGCGTCGTCGATCAATGGGACTATCCGACCGACGGCAAGGGCGATTGCGAAGACTACGCTTTGCTGAAGCGCAAAATGCTGATCGAGGAAGGCTTCCCGCGCCAGGCGCTGCTGATCACCGTGGTCAAGGAAAAGAACGGCGACGGCCACGCGATTTTGACGATCAAGACGGACCGCGGAGAATTCGCGCTCGATAATTTGAGCGATGCGGTCCAGCCCTGGACCAGCGCGCCCTATCGCTTCGTCAAGCGCCAGTCCCAGGAAAACCCGAATGTGTGGGTGGCGCTCGGCGCGCCGACCAGCGATCCGATTTATGTGTCGAGATAATCGGCGGTGACAGAAGCCGGCGGCTGCTCAATGCGGCCGCCGCTTTTCGATAAGGGTCAGCGCGATTTTTCGTGGTCCCTGTTCCAGCGGATGCAATCGGCGTAGACGACGCCGGTCCCGCCAAACAGATCGAGCGCGCTGCCAAAGGTCAGATCCACGCGTCCCTTGCTCAGGCTCTCAACCCTTGCGAGATCGCCGAAATCTTTGGCGCCGCCTGCGTACGTGCAGGGAAGCGGGGACCATTCGCCAAGGGCAGCGACGAGATCTTCGTCGATTCCCTGGCAAAGTCCTTCGACATCGGCGGCGTGGATGAGAAACTCGCTGCAATGCGCGGAAAACGTCTCGAGCGTCGATGCGCTCAAAGCGACATCGGTCACAGTTTGCCAGCGATCGATCGCGACGAGCCAACGCCCTTCGCGCCGTCGACAACTCAAATCGACCACAAGCCGCTCTTTTCCGGTGGCGCGCGACAGCGCCGAAAGCCGCTCCGCGCTGAAGCGGCCCTGCGGAAACAGCCAGCTCGTCACGATGACCTTTTCGGCTCCGGCGTCGAGCCAGAACTTTGCGTTATCGGCGGTGACGCCCCCGCCGAGCTGCATGCCGCCGGGCCACGCCGCGAGCGCGCTCGCCGCCGCATCGTCATTGCCGGGGCCAAGCTTGACGATATGGCCGCCTGATAGCGCATCGTCACGGTAGCGCTTGGCGAACCATTCAGCGGGCCGTTCGGCGACGAAATTGGTTCGCAGCGCTTCACCAGTATCGGTCAGCGAGCCGCCGACGATCTGCTTCACACAGCCGTCATGCAGATCGATGCAAGGTCGAAACAGCGTCACAGGAACCTGATATTTTCGCTTATTGCGGGTTGAAGGGCTCAATCCCCTGCGAATAGCGCCGGGCGTTTTCCACATAATGCGCGGCGGATTGGAGATTGCGCTCAACGCTGTCGTCGCCGAGAGTCCGGATGACTTTCGCAGGCGATCCGACGATAAGAGAGTTGTCGGGAAACTCCTTGCCCTCGGTCACCAGCGCATTGGCGCCGACGAGGCAGTTGCGACCGATTTTCGCGCCGTTCAAAATGGTTGCGCCCATGCCTATGAGTGTGTTCTCGGCAATGATGCAACTGTGCAGGATCACGCCATGCCCGACGGTGCAATCCGCGCCGATCGTGAGCGGGAAACCCATGTCCGTATGGAGAATGCTGTTATCCTGAATATTGGTGCGAGCGCCGATCGTGATCCATTCATTGTCGCCGCGAAGCACGCACCCGAACCAGATGTTGGCGTCCTCTTCGAGCTCCACGCGTCCGATCACATGGGCGCCTGGCGCAATGAACCAGCGGCCGCCGTGCGGCAAGCGAGGCGCGATTCCATCGATCTTGTAGAGCGGCATCGATACAACTCCTTTGCGATTGCGACCGACATAGCGATTTCCGAGCGGCCTGGCAAAGCCAGTTCGGATGAGAGCAGGCGGCGTATTCGATATAAGGGCTAAAGAGAAGGGGAGACGCGTTCTGAGCGGCGTTGATTTGCGGGACAGGATGAAACTGGCCGGGCTCGTTGCGGCGAAGGCCGCCCGGTCGCTGGGTCGCGGAGCGCGCGCGCCCTATGACGCGGCGCGGTCGATGGCGTTCGACGCTCCTCAGCGCCTTTACATTGCGCCACAAGATATTCGAACCGCCGATCCGACGGTCGCCAACGAGATTTACGGCGGCTATTTTTCATTCGACGGCAAGACAGTGAGCGCGCAAGGACGCTCGCCCTTCGCGCTCACCCCGCCGTCCGACTCATGGCGTCGGTCTCTCGCGGGTTTTTCATGGCTGCGTCATTTGCGGGCCGCCGACAAGGCGCTGGCCCGAGCCAATGCGCAAGCGCTCGTCGCCGACTTCATGTCGATCCGCAAAGCGGCGGCCGGCGACCCGGCGTTCGAGCCGGCTGTGGTCGCGCGCCGCACATTGGCGTGGCTCGCGCATTCGCCGCTTCTTCTCGACGGCGCCGACCGTGAATTCTACGATCGCTTCATGGCTTCGCTCGCGCAGGGCGTGCGACGCGCCGTGCGGGCGCTTGCTGGCAAGACGCGCGGCGCCGAACGTCTTGTGTGCGCTATAGCCATTGCCGAATTCACCATCTGCGCGACTGCGAGCCGCGTGGCGCAGCAACGCGCGGCGAACCTGCTCACGACCGAATTGAAGCGCCAGATTCTGAGCGACGGCGGACATATTGGCCGCAACCCGCAAACTCTCGTCGATCTGCTGATCGACCTCCTGCCTCTGCGACAGCTTTACGCCGTGCGCGGAATCAAGCCGCCGCAGCTCCTGCTTTCGTCGATTGATCGCATGATGCCGATGCTTCGCATGATGCGCCATGGCGACGGTTCGCTGGCCCTGTTCAACGGGATGAGCCTGACGGCGCAAGACCGACTGTCCATCGTTCTCGCGCATGACGAGCAGTCCGGAAAGGCTCCGCTCAACGCGCCTTATTCGGGCTATCAAAGACTTGAAGGCGGCGATGCGCTCGTCATCGTGGACGCCGGTCCGCCGCCGCCGGCCGATTTTTCTCGCTTTGCTCACGCGGGGTGTCTGTCGTTCGAATATTCGCGCGGCGCCGAACGAGTCGTCGTCAATTGCGGCGTCGCCGCGTCACAGGAGCCGCCTTTGCGTGAACTGGCGCGGGCGACCGCCGCGCATTCGACGCTGATTATTGATGATCGGTCTTCTTGCCGGATCGCTGCGGACAGAGGATTACAAAAGTTCGTATCTGGACGCATTATTTCCGGACCAAAGAAAGTGCGTATCGATAGGCGCCGCTCCAACGCCGGCGACGTCCTCGCGCTTGCGCACGATGGCTATGTTCCTGAATTCGGACTCGTGCATGAGCGGAAATTGCGTCTTTCGCATGACGGTAGACCGGCTGATGGGCGAGGATCGGCTCCAAGCCGCTCCGTCGGCGCGTCTGCAAGGCGCCAAATCCTTCGCCTTGCGTTTCCATATCCATCCCAAGGCGCATCCTGTTTTTCTTCATGAAGGCGCCATCGAAATCGCGCTTGGCAACGGCGAACGTCTCATGTTCGAAGCGTCCGGCGGCAGCGTCGCAATCGAGGAAAGCATGTTTTTCGCCGCGCCCGAAGGCCCATGCAAATGTGCGCAGATCGTCGTCAGCGGGGCGGCCGCGCCGGACGCCAGAGTTCGCTGGTCTTTTCGCACATCGAGCGACTACGCCGCAGGCGAGGCGGTTCCGCCAGCGGCGGATGTGTGATAGTGCGGCGTTGCTTTTTCAAAGCGAGGAAACCCCATGCCTTTTGACCTTCGCCGCGTCTCTCGTGCGCTCCTGTCCGTCTCCGATAAGGCCGGTCTGATTGAGCTGGCGCGCGAACTCGCCAATCACGGCGTGGAGCTCGTCTCAACGGGCGGAACGCGCAAAGCGCTCACGGACGCGGGATTGACGGTCAAGGACGTCGCCGATCTCACGGGTTTTCCGGAGATGATGGACGGACGTCTGAAGACGCTGCATCCAAAGGTTCACGGCGGACTGCTGGCGATCAGAGAGAATCCGGAACATGAGGCCGCCATGCTCGCGCATGCCATCGCTCCGATCGATCTCTTAATCGTCAATCTCTATCCGTTTGAAACGACGGTCGCCAAGGGCGCGCCATTCGAGCATTGCGTCGAAAATATCGATATTGGCGGACCGGCGATGATCCGAGCGGCGGCGAAGAACCACAATGATGTCGCGGTCGTTGTCGATCCTGCGGATTATGTCGCGTTGAAGAAGGAGCTTTCGGAAAATAACGGCGCCACAACGCTCAACCTGCGTCGGCGTCTTGCGCAAAAGGCTTATGCGCGCACCGCAGCCTATGATGCGGCGATCTCGAACTGGCTTGCAAGCGAACTCAAAGAGCAGTCGCCGCCCTGGCGCGCCATTGGCGGACGATTGCTCGAGCCCATGCGCTACGGCGAAAATCCGCATCAGGCGGCGGGCTTTTATGTCACAAGCGACGTTCGTCCGGGCGTCGCGACCGCGCATCAGGTTCAAGGCAAACAGCTTTCGTACAACAACGTCAACGATACGGACGCAGCCTATGAATGCGTCGCCGAGTTCGATCCGGCGCGCACGGCGGCGGTTGCGATCATCAAGCACGCCAATCCTTGCGGCGTCGCGGAAGGCGCGACATTGGCCGAGGCCTATGTGAAGGCGTTGCGGTGCGATCCGGTCTCGGCCTTCGGCGGCATTGTTGCGCTCAATCAAACAATGGACGCCGCGGCGGCGCGCGAGATCGTCAAGATCTTCACGGAAGTCATCATCGCGCCGGACGCCGACGAAGAGGCGATCGCCATTGTTGGGCGAAAAGAAGAATCTGCGTCTTCTGCTTGCGGGGAGCGTTCCCGATCCGCGCGGGCCGGCTCTGACGTTGCGCACCGTCGCGGGCGGATTTCTTGCGCAAGGTCGGGACAATGCGGTTGTCGACGATATGAAACTCGACGTCGTGACGAAGCGTCATCCGACCGCAAGCGAGCTTGCCGACATGAAATTCGCATTTCGTGTCGCCAAACATGTGAAGTCGAACGCCATCGTCTATGCGAAAGACGGCGCGACGGTCGGAATTGGAGCGGGGCAGATGTCGCGCGTCGATTCTTCGCGCATTGCAGCCTATAAAGCGGACGAGGCGGCGAAAGCGGCGGGTCTGGGCGAAAGCCTTGCGAAGGGCTCAGTTGTCGCGTCCGACGCCTTCTTTCCCTTTGCGGACGGGTTGCTTGCAGCGGCGGCGGCGGGAGCGACGGCCGTCATTCAGCCGGGCGGCTCAATCAACGACAAGGACGTCATTGCCGCCGCGAACGAGGCGGGACTTGCGATGGTCTTCACGGGCGTGAGGCATTTCAGGCATTAGTGAGTTGCATCCGTGTTTGACCGGAGCGCGCTCAAAAAGGAATAGGGCCGGCGGCCGCCGACCCTTCCTGATAGTTCTGCATCGAACTATCCGCAATCAGCACATGGGAACGCGGCGATAGCCGATGACTTCGCCCCAGCGATTGAAGATCGGGCGGCTCTCATAATAGCAGGAGTCATAAGCCGAAGCGGCGATGGCGCCGACCGCGAGCGCGCCAATGGCGCCAGCAGCATAAGGACCCCAACCCGGACCATGATGATAGCCCCAGTAACCGGCCTGGGCGGAAGAGGTCGTGGCGACAACCGAACCAGCGAGCATGACGGCGGCGACGCCGACGGTGAAGAGTTTATTTGACATGACGCGCTCCTTTTTCTTGACGCTCACCTGATCGATGAGCATCGCGAACTTAGGAAACGCCAAAGGTTTTGTTTGTGCGCCGTCGCACAGGACGAAACGACCGCGCAGCCGGCCGAAATCAGCTCTGCGCCAGCAGTTTTTGCTGATGGTCCCGCGTGAGCGCATCGATGACTTCGTCGAGCGCTTCACCCTCCATCACCTTGTCGAGCTTATAGAGCGTCAGGTTAATGCGATGGTCCGTCACGCGGCCTTGCGGAAAATTATAGGTGCGGATGCGTTCAGATCGATCGCCGGACCCGACCTGCTGGCGCCGATCCGCCGAACGCGCGCTGTCGAGACGCTGGCGTTCGGCCTCATAGAGCCGTGAGCGCAAGACAGCGAGAGCTTTCGCCTTATTGCGATGTTGCGAACGCTCTTCCTGCATCATCACCACGATGCCCGAAGGCATATGCGTAATGCGGATGGCGGATTCCGTCTTGTTGACATGCTGGCCGCCAGCGCCGCCGGAGCGCATGGTTTCGATCTGCAAGTCCCTTTCGTCGATGTCGACGTCGACGTCCTCCGCCTGAGGCAGCACCGCGACGGTGGCGGCGGAGGTATGAATGCGTCCCTGCGTTTCGGTTTCCGGCACGCGTTGCACGCGATGCACGCCCGACTCGAACTTCAGCCGCGCGTAAACGTTCCGGCCGGTGATTTCCGCGACGATCTCCTTATAGCCGCCAAGCGCGCCCTCGCTCGCCGAGAGAATTTCAACGCTCCAGCCTTTCAGCGCAGCGTATTTCTGATAGGCGCGGAAGAGATCGCCGGCGAACAGCGCGGCCTCGTCGCCGCCTGTGCCGGCGCGAACTTCCAGAATGACGCCTTTCTCGTCCGCCGCGTCTTTTGGCAGCAAAGCCAGTTCGAGCGCGGCCTGTTTCGACGCGAGCGCCTCTTTCGCCGCTTCGAACTCGGATTCCGCGAGCGCGCGCATCTCTGAATCGAGGCCCGGGTCGGCCATCATCTCGCGAAGTCCGTCGCTTTCGGCGCGGGCGGCGCGATAGTCGCGAATGGTGGCGACAACGTCTTCGAGCGACGCGAGCTCGCGCGACAGCGCGACAAAGCTTTGCGAATCAGGACCAGCGGAGAGCCGTTGAGCGATGTCGTCGTAGCGGCGGAGGATGAGATCGAGTTTGTCTTGGGCGAACATTCTGTTTCACGCGTTTTGGAAAAAATTCAGCGAATGAAATGCAGAATCGTCGCTACAAAGGTATTCCGCGCGAAATCGCGTAGTCGCGTAATTTTTCTCGAATGGAGGGAGAGCCGTCGTCATCGGCGAGCAGAGAGGCGAGAAAAACTTCCGCCTCGTCGAGATTGGTCGCAAGGACCATCGACTTCACAGGCCCGATGGAGGAGGGCGACATCGACAGCGACCGATAGCCGAGCGCCATCAGCGCCAGCGCCTCAAGCGGGCGCCCGCCCATCTCACCGCAAAGCGTCACGGGTTTGCCGGCGCGCTTTCCCGCATCGGCAATTCTCTCAAGCGCGCGCAGGACGGGGACTGAGAGATTGTCGTAGCGTTTGGAGACTCTCGTATTGTCGCGATCGGCGGCGTACATGTATTGGACGAGGTCGTTCGATCCCACGGAAAGGAAATCTGCGCGAGCGCTGATGAGATCGAGCTCCCACAATAGAGCGGGAACTTCGACCATGGCCCCGAGCTCCAGCTTCTCAGGCGTCGCGTGGCCGTAATGCTCCAAATGGCGCAATTCGCGCAGCGCAATGGTTTTCGCAGCTTCGAATTCCGCAACATTGGCGATCATCGGGAACATGATGCGTGAATCGCGGCGACCTGCAGCCTTCAGCATCGCGCGAATCTGCATGCGCAGCAGGCCAGGGCGGTCGAGGCCGATGCGGATGGCTCGCCAGCCCAGCGCGGGATTTTCCTCTTCTATGGTCGCCATATAGGGCAGGACCTTGTCGCTGCCGATGTCGAGCGTGCGGAACGTGACAGGCCGGTCGGGGACCGAGTCGAGCACAGATTTGTAGAAGTTGAACTGCTCGTCCATGCGCGGAAAGCGCGGCGCCAGCATGAACTGCAATTCCGTTCGAAACAGGCCGATGGAGCGCGCGCCGGTTTCGTGCAGATGCGAAACGTCGACGATCAATCCAGCGTTCATATGGATTGCGATCTCGACGCCATCCTTGGTGACTGCGGGCACGTCGCGCAATTGCGCATATTGTTCCTGCCGACGGGCGCGCAGACGAGCCTTCTCGGCATAGGCGCTTTGCACGTCGCCTTGCGGGCGCACATGCACGTCGCCAGTGCCGCCGTCGACGATGATCGGATCGCCCGTCTCGACGAGATCGGTGATGTTTGGAACAAGCCCGACTGTCGCGAAGCCAAGCGCCCGCGCGACGATCGCGACATGGCTCGACGGACCGCCTTCCTCGAGCACCAGACCCCGAAGCCGCGTGCGGTCATAATCGAGCAGCGCCGCCGGTCCCATGTTGCGGGCGACGATAATGGCGTTCTCCGGCACGCTCTCGCGGTCCGCGACGTAGCTCTGCCCTGTCAGCTGGTGCAGCAGACGATTGGCGAGATCGTCCAGATCGTGCAAACGGTCTCGCAAATAGGGGTCCGTCTGGCGGTGCATGCGCGCGCGCGCGTCATTTTGCACGCGCTCCACAGCCGCTTCAGCGGTGAGCCCGCTCATCACGGCTTCGCGCAGCCGGCGCACCCAGCCGCGGTCATTGGCGACCATGCGCACGGCCTCGAGGACGTCGCGATGTTCGCCGACGCCCATGCGATCGCCGTGGGCCACGAGTTCGTCGATCGACAGCCGCATCGCGTCGATCGCCATGTCGAGCCGACGCAGCTCGGATTGCACATCCTCCGCCACCAGCTGTTTGACGACGACCCGCGGTTCATGCAGCACGACGTAGCCGAGTCCGACGCCCTCGCACACAGGGGCGCCTTTCAGCGTCAATGGACGCCGCAAGGAGAGCGCATCCGCCGTCTTGACGATCGATTGCAGCTCTCCGGACGCGATCATCTCGGCGAGCAGCATCGCCGTCGTCTGAAGGGCTTCGATTTCCTCCTCGGAATAGGTGCGGCGCACCTTGTTCTGTACGACAAGCACGCCGATGGTGTTGCCGCCGCGCAAGATCGGAACGCCGAGGAAGGAGTGATAGATTTCTTCGCCCGTTTCCGGACGGTAGGAGAAGGCCGGGTGATCCTGCGCTTCGGAGAGCGCCAACGGCTCCGCGCTTTGCGCAATGAGGCCGACGAGGCCTTCGCTGGCGTTCATGGTCGTCAAATGGACCGCCTCGCGATTGAGGCCTTCCGTCGCGAACAACTCCAATCGCTGGTCCGCCCGCAGGACATAGACGGAACAAACTTCGGCGACCATATTGGCGGCGATCTGAATGACGATCTTGTCGAGGCGCGCCTGTGCGCTCACCGGCTCCGCGCTGATTTCGCGTAGCCGGCGCAACAACAGCCTTGGACCGCCAAGGACGGTGCGCATCAAAGAACGCCCCGCATCACATATTTTCCTGTCCTGTCGATCCGGAGTTCTGGGAAATCCGGGCGGTATGCTATAACTTTTCGAAACCGGATAGGCGACGAAAGTGTCGTCGCCTCCCAGAAGCAGCGTATATTGGGGCCGTCCCCCGTCCGCAAGCGCCGCCGGGCGGCCAAGCCTGAAGGGTAGGGACGATGTGGCGAAGCTGCGGCGCCTTCGCAAGGATCATACCGACGGCAACGCTTGCCTCGGGTTGCAGGCTGGCGGGTAAGCCTCTACCAGTCACAGTTCCGACATGAAAAAGTCGGAGGCGTTTCGACCAAATTTGAGGCGACCGGCGCCGCATCAACATGCTCGAGAAGTAAATTCGTGCGTCTTTCCAAATATCTGATGCCGCTACTGCTCATCTTCGCCTTTGCGCCTTCGGCGTGGGCGATCGATTCCGTTCGCGTGCCGCAAGACGCTCACGCGATCGATCTGACGCATGCGGTCGAAAAACACTCGTCCGAAGGCGATCGCTTGCAAGTTTCGACCGCGCCGGGCTCTGACGGCATCGTCAGGCGCATTGAAGTCGGCGCGCGCGAGCCAGGAACTCGGCCAAGCTGGATCGTCTTCGCTCTGACGAACGACACGGACGAACAGATCGAGCGGCTCATCGTGGCGCCGCATTTCCGTTTGCAGGGTTCGGGAGTCATCTGGCCGGATCTCGGAGCGAGCCGCATTTCCGCGATCACCGCCAGCCAGGGATTCCCGCCAGAGGCGGAAGACAGCGCCGACGCCGACGTGTTTCGTCTCACGCTCGATCCCGGCACCACCGTCACCTATATCGCGGAGCTGCGCACGCCCAATCTGCCGCAACTCTATCTTTGGGAGCCGGACGCATACAAAGACAAGGTGACGAGCCTCACGCTTTACAAAGGCATCGTCATTGGCATCGCCGGCCTGCTTGCGTTGTTCCTGACCATCGTCTTCGTCGTCAAAGGCGCGGTGATTTTTCCCGCCGCCGCCGCGCTCGCCTGGGCGGTGCTCGCCTATGTCTGCATCGACTTCGGTTTCTGGGACAAGATTTTCGGGTCCGATCCCAACACCGATCGCATCTGGCGCGCCGGCGCCGAAACGGTTCTCTCGGCGACGCTCGTCGTATTTCTTTTCGCCTATCTGAACCTCAATCGCTGGCATGTCCGCGCATCGCATGTCGCGGCGCTGTGGCTGCTCATTCTGGTCGATCTCGTGGGGCTCGCAGTGTTTGACGCGCCCATCGCGGCCGGGGTCGCGCGAATTTCGCTCGCAACGGTGGCGGTGGTCGGCTTCGTGCTGGTGCTTTACCTCGCCACCCACGGCTACGACCGCGCGATCATGCTCATACCGACGTGGTTCCTGCTACTGCTATGGGTCGCCGCCGCGGGCTTCACGGTCGCGGGTTGGCTGACGAACGATCTCGTTTCGCCGGCGTTGGTGGGCGGTCTTGTGCTGATCGTTATGCTGATCGGCTTCACCGTCATGCAAAACGCATTTGCGAGCGGAGGTTTGGCGCAAGGGGCGATCAGCGACGTCGAGCGCAAGGCGCTCGCGATGACGGGCGCAAATGAAATCGTCTTCGACTGGGACGTGCCGTCCGATCATATTTTCGTCAGTCCTGAAATCGAAGCGCAACTCGGCCTCGATCGCGGCGGATTGGAAGGATCGGCGTCGTCGTGGCTCGATCTGCTGCATCCTTTCGAACAGGATCGTTATCGCGCCTGCCTCGACGCCGTGCTCGAACAGAGGCGCGGACGCATCAATCAGGAGTTTCGCCTGCGCGCGGTGGACGGCCATTATCTTTGCTACCGCTTGCGCGCGCGGCCGGTCATCGGGCCGGACGGCGAAGTCATCCGGGTCGTCGGCACGCTCAATGACGTGACCGAGGAGCGCAATGCGCAGGAGCGTTTGCTTCACGACGCGGTCCACGACAATCTGACCGGTCTCCCGAACCGGGAACTGTTTTTCGATCGACTGGACGCCGCGCTGATCTTCGCCGGCCTGGACAAAGAGGTGTTTCCGACCATCCTCTGCATCGACGTCGACCGTTTCAAGCAGATCAATGAGCAGGTCGGCGTCGCCACCGGCGACAGCATTCTCCTCACCATTGCGCACCGGCTCACGCGATTGTTGCACCCTCAGGACACGCTCGCGCGCATCGGAGGCGATACATTTGCGATCATACTTGTTTCGGAGACGCATGCCGACCATGTCATTGCGCTCGCCAACTCGGTGCGTCGTTCGCTTGCGACGCCGGTGCGGTTCACCGATCGTGAGATCGGCCTTTCCGTCTCGATCGGCGTCGCGCTTTTCGATCAGCAGGTGCATCCCTCATCGCAAGACATGTTGCAGGACGCCGACATCGCCATGCGGCACGCAAAGCGATCGGGCGGCAATCGCATTGAGGTGTTCCGTCCGGCGATGCGCGCGCAACGTTCCGACCGACTGACGCTTGAAGCCGATATGCGCCGCGCGCTGGAGCGCGGCGAGGTGAAGGTTTTCTTTCAGCCGGTCGTGCGACTCGAAGATCGCACGATCGCCGGCTTCGAAACGCTGCTGCGCTGGGACCATCCTCGGCTCGGGCGTCTCGACCCAGCCGAATTCATGCCGATCGCCGAGCAAACCGGGTTGATCATCGATTTCGGTCTGTTGGCGCTCGAGCGCACCGCCCGCGAACTCGCCGCCTGGCAACGCGCGCTTGCCGTCGATCCTCCGATTTTCGCCTCGGTCAATGTTTCGTCGCGGCAATTGCTGCGTCACGACCTGCTGCGTGACGTAAAGAGCGTGCTGATGCGCCACGACGTCGTGAAAGGCAGCCTGAAACTGGAGCTGACCGAGGGACTGGTGATGGAGAATCCCGAATACGCCGCGCAAATGCTCGAGCGACTGAAGGAGCTCGGCGCGGGTCTCTGTCTCGATGACTTTGGCGTCGGTTACTCGTCGCTGTCCTATCTGCAGCGTTTTCCGTTCGACACGATCAAGATCGATCGCTCCCTTGTGCGCCCGACGGGCAAAGGATCGCGCCCGATCATCTTGCGTTCGATCATCGCATTGGCGCAGGATCTTGGTCTGGACGTCATAGCGGAAGGGGCGGAGACGGAGGCCGACGCAATCGAGCTTTACCAGCTTGGTTGCGGCTATGCGCAGGGTCACGCCTTCGGCCGGCCCATCAGCTTGCAGGAAGCGCGCAAACTCGTCGGCGCCGCGCCTGAAGCGGCGTGACCGGCGGCGGCTCGCGAATGAAGGCGCCGCGCCCGGTCGACGCTCTGACCCCGCTTGAGGCGCGCGCAGAACATGCGCGGCTCCACGATGAAATCGCCCAGCACGACCGCCGCTATTACCAAGAAGACGCGCCTGTCGTTTCCGATGCGGAATATGACGCGCTTCGCCAGCGCTATCAGGCGTTGGAGCAAGCCTTTCCCGAACTTGTCACGCCGGAATCGCTGACGAAGAAAGTCGGCGCAAAGCCGTCCGAAAAATTCGCCAAAGTGAAACACAGCGTGCCGATGCTGTCGCTCGGCAATGTTTTTTCAGACGAGGAAGTTCTCGACTTCGTCGCCCGCGTGCGACGATTTCTTGGGCTTTCGGCCGATGCGCCGCTCGCCTTTACGGCGGAACCGAAAATCGACGGGCTTTCCTGTTCGCTGCGTTACGAGAAGGGCGTTCTCGTCTCCGCCGCGACGCGCGGCGACGGCTTCGAAGGCGAAGACGTCACCGCCAACATTCGCACGATCGGCGAAATACCGCATCGTTTGCATGGGAAAGCGCCTGCGGTGCTCGAGGCGCGCGGCGAAGTTTACATGAGCCACAAGGATTTCGCCGCGCTCAACGAACGCCAGGCAAGCGGCGGCAAGCAGGTGTTCGCCAATCCTCGCAATGCGGCTGCCGGATCGCTGCGCCAGCTCGACTCCAAGATCACTGCGGAGCGTCCGCTGCGCTTTTTTGCCTACGCCTGGGGCGAGGCGAGCGAGTTGCCGGCAAAGACGCAGCACGGCGTCATCGCCGCCTTTGCGCAATATGGTTTGCCGGCGAATCCGCTCATCAAGGTCTGCAAAAGCGCAGAGGAGATGATCGCCCATTATCGCGAGATCGAATTGCGCCGCGCGACGCTTGGTTACGACATCGACGGCGTCGTCTACAAAGTCGACGACATCGCCCTTCAAACGCGTCTCGGCTTTGTGTCGCGCGCCCCGCGATGGGCGGTCGCGCATAAATTTCCGGCCGAAAAGGCGACGACGATTTTGCGCGACATTGAGATTCAAGTGGGCCGCACCGGCGCGCTCACGCCTGTGGCGCGCCTTGAACCGGTGACGGTCGGCGGCGTCGTCGTGTCGAACGCGACCCTGCATAATGAAGATGAAATCGCGCGCAAGGACATTCGCATCGGCGATACGGTTATCCTTCAGCGTGCAGGCGACGTCATTCCGCAGATTGTCGAAGTCGTCGTCGACAAGCGGCCGCACGGCGCAAAACCTTACAAGTTTCCGCATGTTTGCCCGCGCTGCGGCTCGGCGGCGCTTCGCGAGATCGATGAAAAGACCGGCGAAGCCGATGTCGTGCGCCGTTGCACGGGTTCGCTCGTTTGCCCGGCGCAAGCTGTGGAGCGCCTCAAGCATTTCGCCTCGCGCAACGCCATGGATATCGAAGGGCTGGGGGATAAGCAGATCGAGTTCTTTTACGAAAAGGGGCTGATAAAGACGGCCTCCGATATTTTCACGCTTGAGGAGCGCGACAAGGAGAGCCTGACGAAGATCAAGAATTTCGAAGGCTTCGGCGAGACCTCGGTGAACAATCTGTTCGCGGCGATCAGAGCCCGGCGTCATATCCCGATCAATCGTTTCATTTATGCGCTTGGCATAAGACATGTGGGCGAAACAAACGCGCGGCGACTGGCGCGCCACTTTGGCGACTTTGAATCGCTTCGCTCCACAGCGCGCGAAGCTGCGCCAGAGACTGAAGCGCGCGCTCGGATCGACTGCATTGACGGCGTGGGTCCGGTCGTCGCCGAAGCGCTGAACGATTTCTTCAAAGAGCCGCATAATGAGCGCGAGATCGAGGCCTTGCTGCGTCAGGTGACGCTGGAGCCGATGCCTGCGGTCGACAGCGCATCGCCGGTCTCGGGAAAAACGGTGGTGTTCACCGGCGCGCTTGAGCGCCTGACGCGCGACGAAGCGAAGGCGCAGGCTGAACGCTTCGGCGCCAAGGTCGCCGCTTCCGTCTCAAAAAAGACAGATCTTGTCGTCGCGGGCCCGGCGCCGGCTCGAAGCTCGCGAAAGCGCGCGAGTTCGGCGTCGAGGTCATCAGCGAAGACGACTGGTTCACACGCACCGGGCAGGGAATTTGCGCTGTCATGCCCGCGCTTGTCGCGGGCATCACGCGGGCAATGACGCACGCTTAACGTGGATGGCCGGGACAAGCCCGGCCATGACGACGAGAGTGGCGGTCGACAAAGCTCTTGGCGTCACACGGCCTTCGAGCCAGGCGTGTCGCCCTTTCGATAGGCCGTGCCGAACACATAATCCCACCAGATGGCGTGAACGCCGAAGCCCTTCGTCGGATCGCGGAAGTGATGCAGCATGTGCAGTCGGCGGATCAGATGACCGAGCTGCGATTTCGGCTGGCCGTGATGCGTCCAATAATGAACGCAGTCGTAAATGACATAGCCGGTGATAAAGCCTGCAAGCACCGGCCAGGTCGAAACCGGTCCGAAGATCAGACGAATGATCGTCAGCGCGATCAGCATGATCGGCGCCGAGAGCAGCGGCGGCATGACAAGACGCAGCGGATCGCTCGGATAAATGTGATGCACGCCGTGAATGAGAAATTGGAATTTTGGCCCGAGATTAAAGGGCAGGCTGAATACGGTATGAAAGAGGAAGCGGTGACCGAAATATTCGGTCAGCGTCCATGCGACATAGCCGAAGATGAGCCCGAGGACGATCTCGCCCTCGCCCTGGATGCTCGCGGAATAGATCAAAAGCCCCAAAATGACCGGCGCATACACAATGACCGGCGTCAGATGATGGACTCGCGACAATTTGTCGAGCAGGTCGTTGTCAAAGAGCCGAGGCGATGCGCTCAGCGCGTCGTCGGGTTGTGAATGGTTCGCTTCGTTCGACATTGGCTCACTCCGCCGGCGCGACTGTGGGCTGGGCTACTGAATGCCGGCCCGCCAGTTCGACGTTTTGCGAGCGCGTTCCAAGCGAGTAGCGCGGATCGAAGATAAAGGTGAAGAACAAAGCGACCCAGGAACGATGGCAGCCGAGCGTGTCGTAAAAGTCCGGCGCCATGGCCTTCAATTGCGGCAGCCGCGTCCACGGGACTTCGTGGAAGTCGTGGTGCTCATTGTGATAGCCGATGTTGAGCGCGACTTTGTTCAGCGGGCCGTAATAGTCGAACGTGCCCTGGTCCGGACCAAAGGCGAAATGCTCCTGAACCCAACGCGCGCTCAAAGGATGCAGGCCGCCGACTGAAAACCAGAATGACAGGAACAGATAGAGCAGCGCATTGGGGCCGAAGGCGTAAAGAACGAAAAGATCGAATGCAAGAATGATGGCGATATTGATATAGGTCCAGGTTCCCCAGATCGGCACCGTGCCCTTGAGGCGAGACAGACGCGCGAGCTGGATCGCCGGAAAGAAGAACAGCCACAGCGCCTTTTTCCATGCGCTGTCGCCCACCAGTTCCACTTCCCACTTGCTTGGAATGTCGGCGTCGTAATCGTAAGCCGAGAGATGCGAATGGTGCTTGATGTGATAGCAACGAAAACCCATGGCGGTGGGAAATGCGTTTGAAAGGTCCGCGAGGATGGCGGTCAATTTGTTCAGAAGCGGATTTTCGAAGACGCAATTGTGAATGGCGTCATGGATGATCACGAAATTCGCGTGATTGGCGAAGGCGCCGATGCAGTAAGCAAAGAGCAGCGTCAGCGGCCAATATGCGAGACCGAGCCAGCCGAGGAAGGCCGCAATCACAAGCTGCCCGACGAAAATCGCGACCGTGATTTTGAACGTGGTTTCGTCGCGACCGAACAATTCGCGCACCTGCGGATATTTTTCGAGGATCAGCCGTCTCCGCTCCACATGTGTGCGGTCGGCGCCGTTCTGCGTGACTGAAATGGATGTCATGTCGTTGCGTCCTGTGATGAAAGGGTTGCCTCGACGCTATTGCTCGCACGCACAGCCTCGGTCGTCGCGAGGCGCTTCTCGTAAATCCGATAAATCTTGTCGACCTTGCCGCCGAACATTTCGATCGGCTTGCGCATATCCATATTATTTTCGAGCACCCATCCTGCTTCGAGATGCGTGACGGAAACCTTGGCGCTGCGCCGGCGAAATTCCTCGATCAGCGACAGAAGGATGGCGCCGCCGGTAGCGCTTTTCTGCAATGATTTGCGCGTTCCGAGCAACAGCAGGCGCGCACTCTTGAACTTATGGTTTTTGATGCGGGAGATGATGCGCGCCAAGCCGAAAGGAAACAACCGTCCGTCGAGATCGGCAAGAATTTCGTGCAGATTGGGCAAAGCGATCGCGAAGGATTGTGGAACGCCGTCGAGCTCCACGACGACGCCGAAATCCGCCGGGACAATATATTGCAAAGCGTCGGCTTGAGAGTCGAATTCGTCCTGCCCAAAGGGCACAAACCCCCAATTGCCGCTCCAGCCGTCGTTGAAGAGCTCCGCCATCAACGCCGTTTCGCCTTGCTTCAACGCTTTCATGTTCAGGGGGCGAAGCCTCAAGCGGTCGCGCCATTCGCGGCGCGTGGAGATGCGCGCCGGCTTATCCAGTTCGTCGCTTGAAAGCTCCAAACGATAGGAATAGAGATCCTGCGCCTTTTCATAGCCCAGCGCGTCGAGATGGCGCGCAAGATAAGGCGGGTGCCAGGGCATGAACACCATCGGCGTCGTCTCGAACCCTTCCACCAGCAGACCGCATTCATTATTGATCGAAGGCGAAAACGGGCCGTTGATGCGAGTGGCGCCGCGCTCGGCAAGCCAGCTTTCCGCCGCTTCGGTCAATGCGCGGACGACTTCGATGTCGTCGATTGCGTCCAGCGCTCCGAATTGCGCGCGCGAAGCGCCAACGGGCTCGATGTCCGGCTTATAAATCTGCGCGGCGATGCGGCCGACCCATCGTCCATCGCGTCGCGCCAGAAACTCCTGAGCGTCGACGCGTTTGAAATGCGGATTGAGACGATGCGCATAATTCGTCCAACGCTCCACGTCGAGCGACGGCGCAAAGCCGTTCGCGCCGGCATATAGCAAGCGCGGCAATTTGCTGAAGGTCATGAACCGGCCAAGGCCGTCGACCGGAACGATTTCGATCGCTGACATAGCGAATACCTACCCGTGTCCGGCTGCAAACAAAAGCGTCATTTCGACGCGGCGCTTGTTCAGGCGCTGATTCCAGCCATTGCCGCGGCGACGATCTGATGCGCCTCTTCTGTCACCGGAGGCATATCGCGCAATGCATGAATCACCCCGCGAATCTCGGCTTCCGTGTGATTTGCGGACAGAAAAAATCGCAACCTCGGTTGATCCTTCGGGACGCCAATCTGCACGATCGGCGGCACATAGAAACCCTTCTCAAGTAGATGCTGCGACGCCCACATGGTTTCGACGCTGTCTCGGAATAAGATAGGCACAACCCCGCGTCCGACCGCCGGACCTGTCGACAGACCTGCTTCGTGAGCGGCGTCACGAAACAGTTCCGCATTCTTCGCAAGCTTGCCGATGCGCCAGTTTTCCTCCTGCATCAGCCGCAGGGCGGTGCGCGCCGCCGCAAGAATGACGGGCGAGAGACCGACGCTGTAGACGAAGCCGGGCAGCGTATAACGGAACCAATCGATCACCGGCTTTTTCGCGCAGACATAACCGCCGCAGGAGGCGAGCGTCTTCGACATCGTGCCGACGATCAGGTCGATCCGGCCAGGATCGACGCCTTGATATTCTGCGAGGCCGCGGCCCGTATCGCCGAGCACGCCAAGCGAATGCGCTTCATCGACCATCAGCCACGCCTGATAGCGATCTCTGATCTCGATCAAACGCGGGAGGTCCGCCGTATCGCCGTCCATGCTGTAAATGCCTTCGACGACAATCAAAACGTTGCGATAATCCTCGCGACGCTTGTGCAGCAGATGGTCGAGATGATCGAGATCGTTGTGGCGAAATTTCACGACGTCGGCTTGCGCTGCGTCTGTTCCCGACACGATGCTGTTGTGCGCCAGTTCGTCCATGAAGATGGCGTCGCGCTTGCCGCTCATCAGCCACGCGATGGTGGTGACATTGGCGAGATAGCCCGAAACGAGCGTCAGCGCGCTTTCCATGCCGAGGAATTGCGCGATCTCGGCTTCGAAGGGGCGATGCGTCGAGCGCTCGCCGCCGACGAGCCGCGACGCCAGGGCGCCGACGCCCAAGCAGTCAAGCTCGCGCTTCGCCTCAGCGAGAATTTTGGGGTGATTCGCGAGGCCGAGATAATCGTAGTTGGCGAAGCTGACGAAATGGGTTCCAGCGCTTTCAAGGTCGTTCTTCAGCTTGTCGATCTGCGCGAAGAAGGGATCGCTGAATTTTAGTAAGGCATTGCCGGCAAAACGGAATCGCCTCGATGCATAGTCCGAAAGATTGCTGTGCTTCGTCACTGAATGCGCGTTCCCATATTGCCTGCGCCATGAGAAGCGCGGCGACCGCCGAAGAATCGGGCGCTGGCCCCGCCGCGCGCCCAAGGATTGAAGGGGTCACTTAGCACCCTTCGCGGGCTCTGCGCTAGCGCGGGGGCCCAGGAGCCCGCTGGGCGGAAAGCCAGCAGGGGAAGCGTGCGATTGGGCTATAGCGCTCGGCCCGCTCAGCCTTTATTGCCATGGCCATGAGCCAGGAGCACCCGCACCGTCCACACGCAGAGGTTCACTCCGAGCTGCGGCTTGTGGTCGACAACCTCTGCGTCGATCGCGGCGGGCGGCGGGTGTTGAACGGGCTCGCGCTGTCGCTCAGCGGCGGCGAGGCGTTGATCGTCACCGGGCCTAATGGCGTTGGCAAGTCAACTCTCCTGCGCACGCTGGTGGGGCTCTTGCCGCGCGCCTCGGGGGTCGTTTTGCTGCAAGGCGCGGATGAAGGGATGCTCGCGCCGCATGCGCATTATCTTGCTCACGCAGACGGAATGAAGGCTGCCCTGACCGCGCAGGAAAATCTTGAGTTCTGGGCCGATTATCTGAGCAACGCCGAGAGCGACGGGCGCACGCTTTCATCGCAACAGGCGCTGGAGCGCGTCGGTCTCGGCCATGTGGCGCGGGCGCCCTTCGGGGCGCTCTCTGCGGGGCAGAAGCGGCGCGTGGCTCTTGCGCGCCTTCTCGTCGCCTTTCGACCCGTCTGGCTCTTGGATGAGCCTTTGACGGCTCTCGATAAGAGCTCACGCGCGCGCTTCGCCGAGGTCATGCGCGACCATCTGGCGCTCGGCGGCATGATCATCGCGGCGACGCATGAGTCGCTTGGCGTTGAAGACGCGCACGAATTGCCGCTGAAAGGCGCCGCGTGATGGGGCCGATGCGCGCCTTGTTCCTGCGCGAGTTGCGCGTTGCGCGCCGCATTGGCGGTTCTGCGACGATGGGCGTCGCGTTTTTTCTCGTGCTGGTTTCGATCACGCCCTTTGCGCTGGGGCCCGATCCAAATCTTCTTTCGCGAATTGGTCCCGCGATTTTGTGGATCTCCGCATTGTTGGCGATGCTTCTTGGCCTCGATCGCCTGTTTCAGGCCGACGCCGAGGACGGTTCGCTCGATCTGTTTCATCTCTCGGAGACGCCGCTCGAACTCGCTGTTCTCATCAAATGTTTCGCGCATTGGACGGCGACCGGTCTGCCGCTGACCTTGGCTGCGCCCTTTCTGGGCTTGATGCTGCAACAGGACTCCGCCGCGCTCATGGGCGTCGTCGCGACTTTGCTGGCGGGAACGCCGGCTCTGACGCTGATTGGCGCCATTGGCGCGGCGGCGACCGTCACGGTGCGACGCGGCGGCCTGCTCATGGCGCTGCTTGTTTTGCCGCTCACCATTCCCGTTTTGATTTTTGGCGTTTCGGCGGCGGAGGCCGCGTCGGGCGGGACGGTGCCGTTTGGCGCGCCTTTCGCTGTTCTATGCGCGATCAGTCTCGCCTCGCTGGCGCTATGCCCTTTCGCCGCTGCGGCGGCGCTGCGCTATCTGGGGGAATGAGAAGCGCGTCGACGATTTTATTGGAGCGACGCCCATAAGAACACGAGCGTCGCGGCCAGTCCCAGCGATGTGCGAACGGCGTGCAGACTTCCCCATCGTTCAATGAGACTGCGGCTATCCATATCTGCGCTCAGAGGATCTGTGGCGATCAACTTATGATTGACCGGCGTGATGACGAGGAGCGTGAAGGGCCAATTCGCGAAGATGATCGACGCGCCGAGCAACCAGAGCCAAACGCCGGTCTGCCACCACGCCGTCAGACCCAACAGAAAGCCGATCGCGGCCAGCGGGGCCTGCATGGCGAAGCCGCGTTGATAGGCGGGCTTCCATTCGGTCAGCAAAGATTTGTCATCGAGGTTCAGCCGGGCCGGCTGTTCGGCGACATTGATGTAGAAAGCCGCGCCAAAGAAAATGGAGGCGACGATGAGCGCAAGCTGTCCCGCCAACATGATCTGCTCCGTCGCCGCCAAGCTGTGCGGGAACGCGCTAAACTCGCGTTAGTACAACCCGCCGGTGCCGCTTCCCACTTGTTGATCCACATCGTGAGGCGTGTCGAGCGCGCGCGGTTCGCCATTGCCGGAAAATGAGTCAGGCGGAGCGGTGCCGGGCTTGAACGCCTCGAGAATTGTGCCGGCGCCTTTCGAGCGCAAGCCCGAATGCGGATCGACCGAGATGAGCTTGATTCCCGGGGGCACACGGAAGGGCACGTCCGGTTTGTCCTTCAGCGCGACCATCATGAAGTCGCGGAAAATCGGCGCGGCGTAAAGGGCCGCTTGCGCATGGTCTCCCATCGAGCGCGGGCGGTCGTAGCCGATGAACACGCCGACGCAAAGATCGGGCGAGTAGCCGATGAACCAGAGATCTTTCGCTTCATTCGTCGTTCCCGTCTTGCCGGCGAGATGCTTGCCGACGGCCTTGATCGACACGCCCGTGCCGCGCTGGATCACGCCTTCCATGATCGAGGTGATCTGATAGGCGGTCAGCGGATCGAGAACCTGCTCGCGCTTGTCGATCAGGCGAGGCTCGTTCTGGCCTTCCCATTTCGGCGCGTCGCATCCAAGGCATTCGCGTTCTTCGTGGCGGTAGACGGTATGGCCCCAGCGATCCTGAACGCGGTCGATGAGCGTCGATTTGATTCGCTTGCCGCCATTCGCCAGCATCGAATAGGCGGTGACCATGCGCAGCAGCGTGGTTTCGCCGGCGCCGAGCGACATGGCGAGATAGGCGGGCATGTCGTCATAGACGCCAAACCGTTTCGCATATTCGGCGATGAGCGGCATGCCGACGTCCTTTGCAAGACGCACGGTCATCATGTTCTTGGAGTGCTCGACGCCATAGCGCAGCGGATGCGCGCCGCTGCCCTTGCCGCCCTCGAAATTTTCCGGACTCCAGGTCGAGCCGTCGGCCTGCACGATGGCGATCGGCTCGTCGAGGATCGATGAGGACGGGGTGTAGCCATTGTCGAGCGCGGTGGCGTAGACGAAGGGCTTGAAGGACGAGCCCGGCTGGCGCAGCGCTTGCGTCGCGCGGTTGAACTCGGACTGATCGAAGGAGAAGCCTCCGACCATCGAGAAGACGCGGCCCGTGTGCGGGTCCATCGCCACCATGGCGCCGGAGATTTCAGGAATTTGACGCAGACGGAATTGGCCAGGGCGCCCTGCAAGCGGCTCGACATAGATCACATCGCCGGGGGTCAGCGCGGAGCGCACGCTGCGGCCCGCCCAGCGCATGCCTTCTTGCGCCAGCGTTCCCGTCTCGCGTTCGCGCGCCACTTCGCCGGACTTCTCGCGCGCCGGCTGCAACCCGATGCGAGCCGCGCCCTCCGTGGCGTCCAACACGACGGCCAGTCGCCACGGCCGCACGTCTCCAAGCGCCGGAATGGCCGCGAGCGGCACGCCCCAATCGGAAGAAATATCGATGTGGTTCATGGCTCCGCGGAAACCGTGCGCTTCGTCGAAGCGCACGAGACCATCGGTCAGCGCCTTGCGGGTCCAAGCCTGAATTTTCGGATCGAGCGTGCTGCGCACCGAAAGACCGCCCTCATAGAGCTTCTTTTCGCCGTAGCGCTCGAGCAATTCGCGCCGCACTTCTTCGGCGAAGAAGCCGGCGACATAGGTGTTGGGCGACAGCACGCGCGGGTTGACGTTGAGCGGTTCGGCCCTGGCCTTCTCGCTCTCGTCCGGCGTGATGACGCCATCGGCCTCCATGCGGTCGATCACGTAATTGCGGCGCTCGATCGCCCGATCGCGATGCAGGAAGGGGTGATAATTGTTCGGCCCCTTCGGGAGCGCGGCGAGATAGGCGGCTTCCGCAATCGTCAGTTCATTGACCGATTTGTTGAAGTAGTTCAGGGCCGCGGCGGCGACGCCGTAATTTCCGAGACCGAGATAGATTTCGTTGAGATAAAGCTCGAGGATATGGTCCTTCGTGTAGGCCGCCTCGATGCGAAACGAGATGATCGCCTCGCGGATTTTGCGTTCGAACGAACGTTCATTGCCGACGAGGAAGTTCTTCGCCACCTGTTGCGTGATGGTCGAGGCGCCCTGCACATGCTTGCCGCCCTGCGCGATCACCGATAGCGCGCGGACGACGCCTTCGGGATCGACGCCGCTGTGGGTGTAGAAATTCTTGTCTTCGGCGGAAATGAAGGCCTGCTTCACAAGCTTTGGAATCGCCGAACTCGGCAGGAAGAGGCGCCGCTCATGCGAATATTCGGCGAGAATTGAACCGTCTCCGGCGTGGAGACGAGTCGTCACCGGAGGCTCGTAATTGCTCAACTGCGCGGTGTCGGGAAGGTCCTTCGAGAAATTGTAGATCACCCCGGCGCCTGCGATGGCGAGGATCAAAAACACGATCGCGCCGGTCGCGAACACAAATCCGAGAAACCGTAGGATCAACCGCATGAAAGATCATCCCTGAGACGGCGGCGAAGCCGGTCGGCCATGGCGATGGCCCTATTCATCATAGAGAATCGGCGTTTTGCAGGCGAAAATCGGTTTTCGTTCGCCGCCTGGCCTCGATACGCAACATTGGCGACGAATATGCGAATTCCCGATTTCTCCCTAGCATTGTCGAGGCGTCGCAATCCAGAGGCGCGTTTCCTTATCAGCGGTCGTTTTTGAGGCGCCGCTGCGCAATCATCCGACATCGACGCTCACTGCGCCAATCCCGCATGTGAGCCAATTTTGTGTTTTTAATGTGGGCGCGCTGTTGCGGCTACGGTAGGGGTAGGGCGACGATCTTCGAAACCGCGCGCGGAAAAAAACGCCTCAATGGCGCTCGCCGTCGCTCCGGCGGCTTGTTCCCGCCACTGGGTCGACGTCAAATTGGTAAGGTCGGTCTCGCTCGACAAATAGCCAAGTTCGAGCAGCACCGATGGAACGTCGTGAGCCTTCAAGACGACGAAACCCGCAGAGCGACTAGGATTTTTGTTGAGGCTTTCGGCCGCGCCCTTCCACCGATTGACCAACACATCCGCGAATTGACGACTATAGGCGCGCGTTTCGCGCCGCGTCAGGTCGAACAGAATGTCGCCGACTTCTTCGGCGTCCTCCTTGCGCTCCAGGCCCGCCGCTTGATCGGCGAGATTTTCCTTTTCGGCGATGCGTTGGGCCTCTGCGTCCGAGGCCTTTGCGGAAACCGTGTAGATCGTCGCGCCGTGGACGCTGGCCTCGCCGAGCGTGTCGGCGTGAACGGACAGAAACAAAGCTGCGTTGTTCTGTTTTGCGAATCGCACTCGGTCGTCCAGCGCGACGAACACGTCCTCGTTGCGCGTCAAAACCGCATGAAGACGCCCGCCAGCTTCAATCTTGGCTTGCAGGGCGCGCGCGAATTCAAACACGATCGCTTTTTCCTGTTCGCCATGAGCGCCGGCGGCGCCGACGTCCACGCCGCCATGTCCGGGGTCGATGACGACGACAGGCTTGTCGGCGGCCGTCGTGGCGGCGCGTTGAACAGGTTTTTCGGGCGCCGCCGGCAATGAGCGGGAGTGTTCGGCGGCCGCGGCCGCAAAGCTTGCGGCGTCGGTTCGCGCCAGTTCGATTACAAACCGGGGACCGTCCCGCGACGTCTCGCTTTCGGCGCGCAGGATTTTCGCCGGCCGCTCGAGGTCGATCACGATGCGCGAGCGGCCGGACGCGAACAGGCCAAAGCGATAGGATTTGATCAACTTATCGGCGTTTCGGCGAATTCTATGCCCGTTGGCCAGATGTCCCACGGTCGGGTCGATCAGAAAGGCGACTTCGGGGAGATCAACGATAATTCGCGCCGGATTATCAACGACATAGGCAGAAGCAGCGAACTCGGACGTCGTATCGAACACGAGCTTTGCTTTATCGGCTTGCTGATCGAGGCGCGCCGAGATCGCCGAGACAGGCGGCGCCGCAGCGTTTTCGGCGTGCAGAGTCCCGGGCGCGAGCAAAGGCAGCGAAGATAGCGCAAGGAATGAAACCAGCGCGCGCCAGTCAAGACGCCCCACTCGGGCTGCGATCAAAGAAAGAAAGGCGTGGCGCATAAATCGTCCGAATTTTCTCGCGTCCCAGAAGACAATAGGGCGCCGAGCGCCTAAGGCGTCAGTCTTAACAAAGGATGCTTCTATTGAGTTAAGCGATCGTAAGGGATCGCCGCGTCATCCCCGGCTTTTTTCGCCGGGCTTCGCCGCCGACCGGCCGACCGATTTTAATACACAAAAAAATATTGGGTTTTGCGGGGAAGGCGGAGGCTGGGGGTGGTTTCGCGCTCGCCGCTTTAGCGCCATGAAATTCCTTATTTTATGGCCCGCGCGCGGCGCCTCGGCTCGCGCCGCGCGTCTGACCTTAAGCGTCGCCGAGCGGTCCGCCGCCAGTCGCGCGCTTGCGGTATTGCGGCGCAACGGCTATGTATTGAAGCGTTCCCTGGCGAAAGCCGTTCGCGCGAACTGCGCGGGCTGAGGCTGCGAAGCCGCCCAGGCCCAAGCGCTTACGCGGGAACGTCAAACTTCGATGCGCAATACGGCGTCGATCTAGGACAATTAGGCGCGCGATAAGCAGCGCCTTGAAAGGTTTTTGTGACGAGCTCATGGCGACGTCCATGACATGCGAAAAACGGACGCTTCGCCTCGCGCGCTTCATGCGCGAGAGGGTTGTCGATAGCGTTCGCGCCGCTGTTCGTTACTTAGCGCCGATCGATGCGAGATCCGGCGCTCGCCGGCGTCGCGCCGGTCAGCCAATCATCTTGTCCGCCGGCTATGACGCCGGCTCGCGTGCTCGAAGTTTCACAATTTCACTTCCTTCAACGACAACAAGCGTTTGCGTCGACTGGCCACGCCGACTAGCGGTCACAGGACTCCTTGAAGAGTCCTGTCGGAGACCGCCGGCGTCGCGTCGCGCTACGCGGCAAAGAGTTTCACATGGCCAACAAAATGCTCATCGACGCCTCGCACCCGGAGGAAACTCGGGTGGTGGTGCTTCGCGGTAACCGGGTTCAGGAATTCGACTTCGAGGCTGCCGACAAGAGACCCTTACGGGGCAATATCTATCTCGCCAAGGTGACGAGAGTTGAACCCTCGCTGCAGGCGGCTTTCGTCGACTACGGCGGGAACCGCCACGGCTTCCTCGCCTTCGCGGAAATTCATCCCGATTATTATCAAATTCCGGTCGCGGACCGCTTGGCCTTGCTCGAAGAGGAAAGCCGCGCTCATCAGCTCGCCGAAGAAGAAGAACATCGTCCGCATGGCCGTGGGCGCCGCTCGCGCCGACGCGGCGGAGCAGAAAGCGCCGAAAAGCGCGCCTCCGCCAACAATGATGTGATTGTCGAGGAGCTTCACCGGGATTCCGATGAGCGCTCCGAGGTTGAGGCGATATCGGTCGAAGGCGAATCGATTGAGTTCGTCTCTGCGGGAAACGCTGAGACGGAGACGGTCGAATTCAGGGAGTCGGACGACGTTCGCGGAGAGCCGGCTCAGTCCGATCAGCGAACTGGCGAGTCCGACAGCGCTCCCGTGGTGGAATCGGCGCCGGTCGCCCAGACCGAATCCGCGGAAACGCAGGAAAATCCTGCACAGGCGGAATCTGCTTCCGCTGGCGATCTCACGGAGCCGCATGCGATCTCCGTCGATCCCGAAGGTT
Source organism: uncultured Alphaproteobacteria bacterium (assembly GCA_963811555.1). Lineage (GTDB taxonomy): Bacteria > Pseudomonadota > Alphaproteobacteria > Rhizobiales > Beijerinckiaceae > Methylosinus. The sequence goes on from CAWESG010000030.1 coordinate 82,631, forward strand.
TTAGCGTCGTCGAGACCGGCGTTGCGGAAGAGCGTCCGTCCGAGGAGCCCGAGCCTGATCATGAGGCGAAGGCGCGGCGACAGGACGAGCGTGACGCGGAACATGAACGCGAGCGCGAAGACGAGGGCCGCGAGCACGCCCATGACGAGGAGCATGACGACGAGTTGGATCACGTCGAACATATCGGCGGCGACGCCATGGAGGAGGTGCCTTATCGCCACTCCCGTCCGCGTCGCCAATATAAGATTCAGGAAGTCATCAAGCGTCGGCAGGTGCTGCTCGTTCAGGTGGTGAAGGAAGAGCGCGGCAATAAGGGCGCGGCGCTCACGACCTATCTTTCGCTTGCTGGGACGCTATTCGGTGCTGATGCCGAACACGGCGCGCGGCGGCGGCATTTCGCGCAAGATCACCGACACGACGGATCGCAAGCGACTGAAGGAGATTGTGCAGGACCTCGACGTGCCGGAAGGCATGGGAGTGATTTTGCGCACCGCGGGCGCCACGCGCACCAAGGCCGAGGTCAAACGCGATTTCGAATATCTGCTGCGCATGTGGGAGAGCGTGCGCGAACTCACGCTTGCGTTCAAGCGCGCCGACGCTCGTTTACGAGGAAGGCTCGCTGATCAAGCGCGCCATTCGCGACCTTTATGGCCGCGATGTCGAAGAGGTGATCGTCTCAGGCGAAGACGCCTATCGCGAGGCGAAGGACTTCATGCGCATGCTCATTCCGAGCCATGCGAAAAACGTGAAGCTCTACCGCGATCCGCATCCGATCTTTTCCGACGCCGGCGCCGAGGCTCAACTCGACGCCATGTTCTCCAATCAGGTCACATTGCGTTCGGGCGGCTACCTCGTCATCAATCAGACGGAGGCGCTCGTCGCCATCGACGTGAATTCGGGTCGCTCCACCCGCGAGCACAATATCGAAGACACGGCGTTGCGCACCAATCTTGAGGCGGCCGACGAGGTCGCCCGCCAGTTGCGCTTGCGCGATCTCGCCGGGCTCATCGTGGTCGACTTCATCGATATGGAAGAGGGCCGCAACAATCGCGCCGTCGAGCGTCGCCTGAAGGACGCGCTGAAGAATGATCGCGCGCGTATTCAGGTCGGCCGCATATCGCATTTCGGCTTGCTCGAAATGTCGCGTCAGCGCATTCGCGCCGGCGTCATCGAAGGCTCAACGGTCCAATGCCCGCATTGCGCCGGAGCAGGAACTGTGCGCTCGACATCCTCCATCGCGCTGCATGTCTTGCGCGTGCTTGAGGAGGCGCTCGTCAAGAGCGCCGCGCATAATGTCATCTTGCGCACGCGCACCGTGGTTGCGCTCTATGTGCTCAATCAGAAGCGCGCGCATTTGCAGGATCTCGAACACCGGTTCGGCGTGCAGATCACGGTGGCGGCGGACGATTCGCTCGCCGGCACGTCCTATCATGCGCTGGAACGTGGCGAACCCGCGACCGGGGTGCGGGCCGGCCCGGTAAGCGCGCCTTATCTGCGCGTCGATTCCTTGCCTGTCGAACCGCTCGAAGAGATCGAAGAGGCGGCCGATGAGGAGGGCGAAGCTCTGGTCGCAGTCGAGGAAGAAGACGTCGAGGGAGAATTGGAAACTCGCCCGTCCCCGGAGCGTCGCGACGAGCGCGGGCCGAGACGGCGAGAGGGCGCAGAAGAAGACGCAGAGGGCGCGCCGAGAATGCGGCGCCGTCGGCGACGCAGAGGACGCGGTGGCCAGGGTTCCGCGGAATTGGCGCAGCCCAACGCCGATCAACCGTCGGACGAAGGTCTGGCCTTCATGGCGCAGATCGGAGGAGTTCCAGCGCAAGGCAACGGCGAGGCGCCGCGCAACGCGGAGCGCATCGGGCGCGGCCGGAGAGATCGTCCTGGCCGATGGGCTCGCTCAAACCCGTTGCCGCCGGAATACCGCGACGACAGCATTTTTCCGGTCGACGCCGGAGTTGAAGAGAAGGTGCCTTTCTTCTCGCCTGTCGAGGCGCATGTGCCGGGCTTTGAGTCGCGACCTGTCTCAGAGCCGCCAGCTCCCGTCGAAGCCGCCGAAACGCAGATGCGTCCAGATGAAATCAGACCGGCGCCCAATTCCGAGCCAGCGCCGTCCGTTCCGACTTCCGAATCGCGCAAGCCGACGGAGGTCGTGATTACGCAGGCGGATCCCGAGCGTCCGAAAAAGGGCGGTTGGTGGCAGCGCGCCAAAGCGACGCTTGGCGGCGGTTGAAAATCAGGCTCGGCGCAGCCAAGCGCCGAGCCGCTCCAATCCGAGAGCGACATCCGACTCCGGGCCTGCGTACGACAGGCGGATCGTTTGATGACCACGCCTTCGGTCGAAGTCGAGTCCGGGCGTGGCGGCCACGCCTCCTTCTTCCAACATGCGTTTGCAAAAATCCATCGAGTTGGCGGTGTAACGCGACACGTCCGCGTAAATATAAAACGCGCCTTCGGGCGGCGCGAAATCGTCGAGCCCGACGTCAGGCAAGCGCTCAAGCAGCAGGGCGCGGCTGCGCGCATAGCCGGCTTTGATCGCTTCCAACTCCGCGGTTGAATCGAAGGCTGCAAGCGCCGCTTTTTGTGCGAGCGTTGGCGCGCAAATCGCGAGCGACTGTTGCAAGCGCTCCAATGGCCGCATCAGACTTTCGGGCGCGACGAGCCAGCCCAGTCTCCAGCCCGTCATGGCGTAATATTTGGAGAAGGAATTGACGACGATCGCGCGATTTGAAAAGCGAAGCGCTGTCTCGCAAGGCGTCTCATATGAGAGGCCATGATAGATTTCATCGGATACGAAAATGACGCCAGCTTCGTCGCAGAAGGCGCAGATGCGCGCGAGCTCCTCGCGGGAGATCATCGCGCCGGTCGGGTTCGCCGGATTCATCAGCAAAACTCCGTCGATGCGGCGTTCGCGATGTGAAGCCTGAAGCAGTTCGACGGTTGGCGAGAAACGCGTTTGCGGGCCGACTTCGATCGAGACGCATTCGAGGCCCAGCGCTTCGAGAATATTGATGTAGGCCGGATAGCCGGGCGACACGACCGCGATGCGCGCGCCCGGATCGAAGCCCGCGAGAAACGCCAGCATAAATCCGCCTGACGAGCCGGTGGTCACGATGATGCGGTCGGCCGACACATCGACGCCGTAAAACTCGCCGTAGTGGCGCGCGATCCGCTCGCGCAAGGGATGCGTCGCCGAGCGCCTCGCCGTAACCAATGACGCCGTCCTTCAACGCTGCGACGGCCGCTTCTCGGACGAGGCGCGGCGTCGGCGCGCCCGGTTCGCCAAGCTCCATATGAACGATGTGTCGGCCTTGGCGCTCCAGCGCCTTGGCTTCACGCAACACGTCCATCGCCATAAAGGGCGCCACGGCGCTTCGTTTGGAGGGCTTAAGGGGAGGAGCCATATTGTTTTATAGCGCAACCGCGCAGCGCGCGCATGAAGTCCGTGATTACGAGGCTTTCATTCGTTTGCGCGGCTCATTGAATGCGAGGCGCTTGAGATCGATCCGCAAAGCGTCGATTCTGGCGGGCGAGAACTGCGCGTCTATTTCTCGATGATGCGCCCGCCAAATGGGATAGGCCTGATCGAGCAAGTCACGCCCAGCGGCGGTGATCGACAGCCGTCGCGCGCGCTTGTCTTCCTTGTCTTCGAGCGCTTCGACCAAGCCGCGCCGCTCGAGCGGCTTCAAGGCCGCTGTGAGCGTCGTGCGGTCCATCGCGAGCAAAGCGGCGACTTCGCCCATGGTTGGAGGATGGGGCCTGTTCAACGACATCAGCAGCGAAAATTGCCCGTTGGTCAGGCCTAAAGGGCGGAAGGCTTCGTCGAAGCGACGCGCGACCGCGCGCGCCGCTCGTTGCAGCGAGAGGCATAAACATGTGTCACGCACATGAAGGGTGCGTTTGAAGCGCGCGGAACTGCGGTTTGACATGAGCGTAATTATGTTGATATCAAACTAAATGTCAATAAGGGCCCAGCCTAACGGCGGAGGTGAAGCAATGTCTGGATATGGAACGTTCGTTTGGTACGAACTGCTGACCAGCGACAAGAAGGCCGCAGAGTCTTTTTACGCAGCGGTCATGGGTTGGAAGAGCGAGGGCGCTGGCCAACCGGGGATCGACTACGACTTCATCACAGTCGATGGCGCGCGCATCGGTGGCATGATGAAATTGCCGGAGGAAGCCTGCAAAGAGGGCGCGCGACCCGGATGGCTCGGCTACATTGGCGTCGAGGACGCCGACGATTGCGCCAGGAGCGTGGAGGCGAAGGGCGGGCGTACGCTGCGCGCGCCGGAAGACATTCCCGGCTACGGGCGCTTCGCCGTTCTCGCCGACCCGCAGGGCGCCGTCTTTTGCGTTATCGCGCCCAGCAAAGAGCATGTCGGCGCGTCGAGCGCAAGCGCATAGGCCCGGCGTTCCTGGCTTTGGCGGCTGGCACGAACTTTACGTCGACGACATTGACGCTGCGTTTGACTTTTATTCGAGCCTCTTCGGCTGGACGAAGGATCAGGCGGTCGATCTCGGGCAAATGGGCGTCTACCAGCTCTTCGCGATCAACGGCGTTCAATGCGGCGGCATGATGAAACGTCCGCCGCAAATCCCCGGCCCTTATTGGAACTATTACTTCAACGTCGAAAGCATAAATGCGGCGGCGGAGCGCGTCGCGAAAGCCGGCGGGCAGGTCGCGATGGGTCCGCATCAAGTGCCGGGCGGCAGTTGGATCCTGATGGCGCTCGACCCACAAGGCGTCATGTTTTCCCTGACGAGCCTGAAACAATGACGGGGAACGCCGCGCCAAAGCTGCAGAAGATCGCGCCATGCTTGTGGTTCGATCATCAGGCGGAGGAAGCCGCGACGTTTTACGTTTCGATCTTCGACAATTCCTCAGTTGGGAAGGTCACTCGTTACGGGAAAGAAGGATTTGAGATTCACGGGCGGCCGGAAGGATCGGCGATGACCGTGTCGTTTCGTCTTGAGGGCGAGGAATTTACGGCGCTCAATGGCGGACCGCATTTCAAATTCAACGAGGCGATTTCCTTCGTCGTCCGATGCGAGACGCAAGCGGAAATCGATCACTATTGGGAGAAGCTTTCAGAAGGAGGGGACGAGAAGGCTCAGCAATGCGGCTGGCTGAAGGACAAATACGGCCTCTCATGGCAAATCGTTCCAAGCGCGCTTTTCGACATGATGAACGACGCAGACGCGGTGAAATCCGGAAGGACGATGAAGGCGTTGCTGCAGATGAAGAAGCTCGACCTCGCGGCGCTGAAACAGGCTTATGACGGAAGGTGATTGGCTGCGCGCGCCTTCTACGACAGCGCCGCTATCGCGCAGATAAGCACAGGCTAAAGCTAGTCGTCTGCATTCGGCCCGCCTCTTGCAAAAGGAGAGGCGCGCCGGGCGTAAATCGGGAGCAGTCGATTCCGATTCGACCGGGCGCACAGTCTCGAACTGGGCGTTGGGGGGCCGAGACTCATCGTGACGACATCGAGAATCGCCGCCATCGATTTTTGGCGAGGAGTCGTATTGGCGATCATTTTCGTCAATCATATCCCCGGCAATATTCTCGGCGCTTTCACGCCCCGCAATTTTGGCTTCTCCGACGCGTCCGAGGCGTTCGTGTTCATATCAGGCGTGTCGATCGCGATCGCCTATGGCCGGCGCTTTAAAATCGGCGCCGCCATTTCCGCCTCAGCGCCGCTGATGCGACGGGCGTTTCGCCTCTATTTCGTGCATCTTGCTCTCACAGGCTCCGCTCTCATTCTCTTCGACTTTGCGACCGCGCTGACCGGAGACGAGGCTCTGCTCGCCGAATATGGCCGGGCGACGCCTTTCGTCGACCCGGTTCGGGGACTGCTTGGGATCGCGACGCTTAGCCACCAGATCGGCTACTTCAACATATTGCCCCTTTACGTTGTGCTGCTATTATTCGCGCCGCTGCTGTTTATAATCGGCGTTAGAGACAGATTGTGCATGTTGCTGGTTTCGGCGGCGATCTATTTAGGCGCGCGGCGGTTTGGAGCCAATTTTCATTCATGGCCTGAGCAGGGCGAGTGGTATTTCAATCCGGCGGCGTGGCAATTCATGTTCGCGATGGGGATTTTCGTGGGTCTTGCGCTACCAGAAGGCAAGTTGCCGTTTCACCGGGGAGCCTATCGATTGGCGCTCGCTTTTTCGTTCGTCTCCGCGATGGTTGTGTCCAATGTCGGAGGTCTCGTTCCCGGACTCGTCGATTCGGCTGGAGAAGTTCTCGACTGGAGCAAGACCAATCTCGGCGTCGTGAGGATCATCGCATTCCTTGCTCTCGCTTATTTGATCTATTGTTCCGGAGTGACGACGCAGCTCCAATCGACGCGGATTTATCCGGCCTTTTCATTGCTCGGGCGGAACGCGCTTCCTGTCTTTTGTTTTGAAAGCCTGCTGAGCGCGGTCGGCCAAATCCTGAACGAAACATGGATCAGTTCGCCCGTGCTCGACGTCCTCTTCGTGGCCGGCGGCCTGTGCGTCACTCTGGTGATTGCGAGCATTCTGGAATATCGCCGAGAATCGAATTGGTTGCCCGCCGGATGAGCTGTCTTCGCGCAAGCTTGCTCAGCCGACGAGCGATCTTGCTTTCCATCCTGGCGACTGCCGCCATGGGCGAGCCAGTCAAGGCGATCGAGGCCGCAAGTCTCGACGGCTGCGCTGCGCCGGCGTTCGACATTCCCGTAACCGCGGTCTTCAAGAAGACAGCGGCTCGTATGAAGTCGAGGATGTCGCTTCGTATCCTCGCGATCGGTTCATCTTCCACACAAGGGATCGGCGCGTCGTCGCCGTCCTTCTCTTATCCAGCCCGACTTGAATCGGCTCTTGCGCAGCGATTTCCGGAGCAACAAATTCTCGTCGTCAACGCAGGGGTCGCCGGCGAGACAGCCGACGTGACGCTCGCTCGACTGGATCGCGAACTCGACCGAAACAAGCCGGATCTGGTCCTTTGGCAGGTCGGAACCAATGACGCCGTGCGCGTCTCCGTCTCCGAAGCGGAGTTCGAGGGGGCGGTCAAACGCGGCGCCGCGCTGATCGAACAATGCGGCTGCGACGTCATCATCGTCGATCAGCAATTGTTCAAGACGGCCAAAGACCCCGAGCGCTATGAAAGATTCGTCGGCATATTGGAGAAAGTGGCGCGCGAGAAACATCTGAACCTGTTTTCTCGCTATCGCATCATGAAGTTTTGGGACTCTCGTCGCGGCGGAGTTGAATCCATGATGGCGACGGATGGTTTCCACTTGAACGATCGCGGCTATGCGTGCGTCGCTGACTTGCTGGCCAATTACATTCAGAAAATCGTTTCCGCGTCGCGCTGAGAGACGCCGCTCACAGGCCGCGCTCGTCGAGCGCGACAGACTTCACAAGGGCGAAGATCTCATCGCCGATCGAGAGCGACAATTTATCCAGCGCGAGCCTCGTGATCGACGCCGTCAGCCGGTCGCCGCCGATCAGTTCCAAGGTGACGAATGCGAGAGGACTGTCATCCGCGTCGATTTTGACAATCTTGCCGCGCAAAATGGTGCGAACGCTTGTGTCGACGGATCGCGTCTTGGCGAGCGCCACGTCGGTCGCGTTCACGAGCACGCGAACCAGTCGATCTGTCGGCCCGACCTGCGCGGCGATGATGATCTCGCCGGCGGGATGCGCAAGATGCGTCACGCCATAGGGGGCGTCATAGCCCGCGACCCGCGCCGTAATGGGGTTGGCGACCATAAAGCGTCCGCCTTCCATCACGCGGCTTGCGCTCGGCAGCGTCTCGATCGGCGCGCCACGTGCGACGATGCGCCCGTGATCGAGGACGATCGCTTCATCGGCGAGGCGCACCACCTCGTCGGCGGCGTGCGAAACGATCATCATCGGAATCGTGAACTGGTCTCGCAGCCGCTCGATCAGACCCATGATTTCCTGACGCCGTTCGAAATCCAACGACGCCATCGGCTCATCCATCAGACAGCAGCCGCGGCGAGGAGAGCAGGGCGCGCGCCAGCCCCACTCTCTGCTTCTCGCCGCCGGAAAGCGTCGCCGGTCGCCGCTCCAATAGATGCGCGACGCCCAACGTCTCGACGACATGGTCGAAAGGCACGCGGCGCTCCGACTTCGGCGTGAACCAATAGCCAAACAGAATATTCTTGCGAACGCTCAAATGCGGAAACAGCATGGCGTCCTGAAAGACGAAGCCGATGCGTCGTTTTTCCGGCGAAACAAAAAGATTGCGGCGGGTGTCGACGAGCGTCGCGCCATTCGCCGAGATGCGACCCTCGCTGGGGCGCAAAAGGCCCGCGATCAAAAGCGCCAGCGTGGTCTTTCCGGCGCCCGACGGGCCGACGAGCGCAACGACGCGGGCGGTGGATTCGAACGCGGCGATCAGTTGAAAATCCCCGCAGCAATAGCGCAGGTCGACAGCGATCATTGGCGCGCTCCAAGGCGTCGCTGCAATGCTTCGGAGACAACCAGCGCAAGGATGGCGATCGTCGCGGCAATGGCTGCAAGGCGGAGCGCCGCCGGGTCTCCGCCGGGGGTTTGCATGAGGCTGTAGATTGCGGCGGGAACCGTCTGCGTTTCGCCTGGAATGTTCGAGACAAAGGTGATCGTTGCGCCGAATTCGCCGAGCGCTTTTGCGAAACCGAGAATCGCGCCGACGATGACGCCGGGCGCGGCCAGCGGCAAGGCGATGAGGAGGAAGGCCCACAAGGGATTGGCGCCAAGAGAGCGCGCAGCGTCGCCGAGACGGCGATCGACGTTTTCAAACGATAGCCGAATCGGGCGGATCATGAGCGGGAAGCTCATGACGGCGGCCGCGAGCGCGGCGCCGGTCCAGCGGAACGCGAAGACGAGTCCCAGATGCTGCGCGAGAAAGGCTCCAATCGGCCCGTGGCGTCCAAACAGCAGCAGCAGGGCGAAGCCGGTGACGACGGGCGGGAGCACCAGCGGGAGATGCACCAATGCGTTCAGCGCCGCATGGCCGGGAAATCGCCAGCGCGCAAGCGCATAGGCGATGAAGACGGCGAGGGGCAGGGATGCGAGCGTCGCGACGCTTGCGACCTTCACGCTCAAGCCGATTGCGGTGATTTCCTGCGGCGAAAGATCGAACACGCGGATTGATCCAAACGTCTGACGTTCGGATCGATACGCCTTCGGCTTCGCCGCGTCGAGATGGGCGCGTTAGATCGCGCCGCTTATCCAGCGCACGAGTTCGCCCTTCGGCGCCGCGCCGACCTTTTGCGCGGCCGCTTTCCCGTCCTTGAAAAGGATCAGGGTCGGAATGGATCTGATGCCGAGTTTACCGGCGACGCCCGGGTTCTCGTCGATGTTGAGCTTGACGACCTTCACCTTGCCCTTCATCTCCGAGGCGATCTCCTCGAGTGAGGGGGCGATCGTTCGGCAGGGACCACACCACTCAGCCCAGAAATCGACCACCACCGGTTCGGAAGATTTGAGGACTTGCTCTTCAAAGCTCGCGTCGGTGACTTTGACCGTGGACATGGGGACCCTTTCATTCTGAGAATAGCCGGAAAGTAAGAACGGCCCCGACCCGCGTCAAGTTGAGGCCGTTACGCTTCGAGGGATGTTCGATTGACGCTATCTATGCCGTAACAGGAAACGTCTATCCTAAGTCTAGAAACACAAAGAGCGGGGATGGCCCAAGCCGTTCCCCACTCTTTGGTACCCCGTCCTTGACCAGAAGTCATCGAAACTAGCCGTCAGGTCTTTGTGAATGCCTGAAAGTCTGTTTCCGCCAGGCTGTTTTGCAAGCCACGATGCGGTTCGATGAGTTCTGGCGTCCTCCCCGACTTGGACCTTAGCTAGGTTATCTCGCGTCGCCGCGTTGAACGCTTAACGCTTTTTCCCACCCGCTTGGCGATGTGACAATATGACAGCGTCCGCCATTTGTCACTCGAAAATGTGCAGGTTGAAGAGAATTTATGCTCAGTCGCCCAAATAAGAGACAATAAAATTGTGGCTGGCGATCGCGTCTCTATTGGAGAGCGCTCGCGCATCTCATCGTTACATACAGTATAGCGCCAGCCGCTCCCGTTCAGCCTGGTTTGGTCTAAACGATGTTCTCCCAACCCTGGCCGCCGGTTGCGGCGAATTGTCTCAACGCGCGGCGGCAAGCTGTTGTGGCCGGTCGCGTCGAGTAGGCGGCCTCGGCGAGCGAACAGAACTTATCGTTAGAATTCGAGACAAATTCGAGTGACGTCGCCGCTCTCTCAGAGGGGGATGTTGTCGTGCTTCTTCCAGGGATTTTCGAGCTTCTTATGGCGCAGGAGGGCCAGCGCGCGAGCGATTCTCTTTCGTGTGCTGTGCGGCATGATGACTTCGTCAATATAGCCGCGTTCGGCGGCCACGAACGGCGACAGGAAGCGGTCCTCATATTCCTTCGTCCGCTGCGCGATTTTTTCGGGATCGCCAATGTCCGCTCGGAAAATGATCTCAACGGCGCCCTTGGCGCCCATCACCGCGATCTGAGCTGAAGGCCAAGCGTAATTGAAGTCGCCACGCAGATGTTTGGACGACATGACGTCATAGGCGCCGCCGAAGGCCTTGCGCGTGATGATGGTAACCTTGGGCACGGTCGCCTCGGCATAGGCGAAGAGAAGTTTCGCGCCGTGCTTGATCAGGCCGCCATACTCCTGCGCCGTGCCGGGAAGAAACCCAGGGACGTCGACGAAAGTGACGATCGGAATATTGAAGCAATCGCAAAAGCGCACGAAGCGCGCCGCCTTTTTGGAGGCGTCGATGTCGAGAACGCCGGCGAGCACCATCGGTTGATTGGCGACGAAGCCCACGGTGCGGCCCTCGATGCGCCCAAAGCCCACAACGATATTCTTGGCGTGCGTCTCCTGAATTTCGAAGAAATCGCCTTCGTCCACGACCTTCTGAATCAGCTCTTTGATGTCGTAGGGCTTGTTGGGATTGTCGGGGATGAGTTTGTCGAGCGAGCTGTCGAGTTTGTCGACGTCGTCGAAGCTCGGCCACTCCGGAACGTCGTCGGTATTGGACGACGGCAGGAAGTCGATGAGCCGGCGCATCTGCAGCAAAGCCTCGACGTCATTGTCATAAGCGCGATCGGCGATGGAGCTCTTCGTCGTGTGCACGGACGCGCCGCCAAGTTCTTCGGCGGTGACGGTTTCGTTGGTGACGGTCTTCACAACGTCGGGACCGGTGACGAACATATAGCTCGTGTCGCGAACCATGAAGATGAAGTCCGTCATCGCCGGCGAGTAGACGTCGCCGCCGGCGCATGGACCCATGATCAGCGAAATCTGCGGAATGACGCCGGAGGAAATCACATTGCGCTGAAACACCTCACCATAGCCGCCGAGCGCCGCAACGCCCTCCTGAATGCGCGCGCCGCCGGCGTCGAACAGGCCGATGATCGGCGCGCGATTCTTGAGCGCCATATCCTGCAGCTTGGTGATCTTCTGCGCATGCGTCTCGGACAGCGAGCCGCCGAACACGGTGAAGTCCTTCGCGAACACGAACACCGCGCGTCCATTGACGGTGCCCCAGCCGGTGACGACGCCGTCGCCAGATATTTTCTCGCCCTGATCCATGCCGAAATCGGTGCAGCGATGGGCGACGAACATGTCGAACTCTTCGAAGGAGCCGTGATCCAGCAGCAAGTCGATGCGTTCGCGCGCGGTCAGCTTGCCGCGGGCATGTTGCGCTTCGATGCGCTTGAGGCCGCCGCCAAGACGGGCCGATGCGCGGCGTTGTTCAAGACCATCGAGAATATGCTTCATGGAGTTCGCCTTGGGTGCGAGCCGAACGCGGCTCATTTTTAGAATTTGCCTGAACCGAGTTGCCAGCGCGATATTTCCGATTTGGAAAGGAGGTGCAGTCGCTCCGGCGACGTCCTCTCGGCGAAGGAGATGAGGCCGTTGCTGACGCCCATTCTATGGCTATAGCGCATGAGAACCGAGCGCATCGCTCCGTCGTCGTAATTGCGCTTGCGCAGCGGCTCGCCGCCTGCGGGATCCGGCGCCAGGACGTAATTGAACATGCGATGCACGCCGACGCGGCTCTGAGGCGGAATGACCCGCTTGTGCCCGCCCATCAGCGCATAGACGCAAGCCGAATAGCAGCGCCCCGCGGCCAGATCGCCGGTGCGGCTGGTGTCTTCGGTGGGCCGCGCCACGATCACGGCGGCGCCCAATCGGCGCAGGGCTTGACCCAGCTCCATAGAGGCCGCGACTTTGCCGCCGGGGGAGTTGAGCAGGACAATGCTGTGCAGTCGTCCGCCGCCCACGTAGGACTGAACGAATTCGACAAAGGCGTCGGGGGTCGACTCGACGATTTCGCCATCGGCCGCGATCACTTGGGGGCAACGGGCGCCGCAATTGCCGCCGCCGAGCGTCACCAGCCGGAACGTCATTTCATGCGCCTGCGCGAGCGGGGCGACGAAAAGGACGAAACTGAAAAGCAGAAACGAGAAGAACTTGATCATTGCGGACTTTTTTACGCTCGGGGCGTCGATCCTAACGGCTTGGACTGAGTTGTGAAAGTTCGAAATTTTCAAGCTCGTTCGGCCTGCGCAAATGGTGGGCGGTGACGGGCTCGAACCGCCGACCCTCTCGGTGTAAACG
>CAWESG010000031.1:0-115943 GCA_963811555.1 uncultured Alphaproteobacteria bacterium
CGCGCCGGCTGAAACCGCCATGCCCGAAAAAACCTCGCTCGCCGGGCTTACCCGCGCCGAGCTGGGCGAGGCTTTGCGCGCGCTGGGCCTGCCCGAGCGCGAAATCCGCATGCGCGTCGCGCAGCTCTGGCATTGGATATACTTTCGCGGCGCTCGCGACTTCGCCTCCATGCTCAACGTCTCCAAGGCGCAGCGTCAAAGGCTCGACGACGCCTTCACGCTCGACTTTGCCGGAGGTGGTCGAAGAGCAAATCTCGTCCGACGGCACGCGCAAATGGCTGCTGCGCCTTGCGCCGGTCGACGCGCACGACAAGGGCGCGGAAATCGAATGCGTCTACATCCCGGAGAGCGATCGCGGCACGCTTTGCGTTTCGTCGCAGGTCGGCTGCACGCTGAATTGCACCTTCTGTCACACGGGAACGCAGCGGCTCGTGCGCAATCTGACGACGCAGGAGATTGTCGGCCAATTGATCGTCGCGCGGCAAAGGCTCGGCGACTTTCCGGGCCGTGAGCGTCCCACCGACGGGCTTGTTCCGTCTGGCGAAGGCGTGCGCGCCGTGTCCAACATCGTCTTCATGGGCATGGGCGAGCCGCTCTATAATCTCGAGAATGTCGAGGCCGCCGTCGAGGTCATGGCCGACGGCGACGGGCTATCCGTTTCAAAGCGCCGCATCACGGTCTCGACCTCGGGCGTCGTGCCGCAGATCGAGAGGCTCGGCTCCGAATGCGGGCCGATGCTGGCGATCTCGCTCCACGCCGTGCGCGACGAATTGCGCAATGAACTCGTGCCGCTCAACAAGAAATATCCGATCCGCGAGCTGTTGCAGGCGTGCCGGGACTATCCCGGCGCCTCCAATGCGCGGCGCATCACCTTCGAATATGTGATGCTGAAGGGCGTGAACGACAGCCCCGCCGAGGCCAAGGAGCTGGTGCGGCTGTTGAAGGGCATTCCAGCGAAGATCAATCTCATCCCCTTCAACCCATGGCCCGGCGCGCCTTACGAATGCTCGGATTGGGAGACGATCGAGCGTTTCTCCGACATTGTGTTCAACGCCGGCTATGCGAGCCCGGTGCGCACGCCGCGCGGCCGGGATATTTTCGCGGCCTGCGGACAGTTGAAGAGCGAGACGGAAAAGCTGCGCGCAAGAGCGCGGCTGGCGGTGGACTAGCGTATTGCCTTTGCCCGGCGGCGCGCCGCCGATAGAGCGATCGCCGCCAGCGCGAGCGAAATCAGCACATTCCAATTGCTGAGCGTCAGCCCCATCACCCAGAGTGACGGCTCGTCGCAGCGAACGACTTTCACGCTTTGCAATTGCTGCATGAAGGCGTCGACCGAACCGGCTTTGCTCAAGGCGCCGGTGCAGTCGGACGGACCGGCGAACATCTTCCATTCCACCCCGGAATGGTAGGCCGCGAGCGCCGCCCCCGCGAGAAAGAGCAACGCCAGCACAATGAGGCCGGCGCGGGCGAGCGCCGCCCTGCCCCGATGCGCCCAGAGCATGGTCAGCGCGGCGACAGGCATCGCTACGTAATAAGGAATACGCTGTTTGAGGCAGAGGTCGCAGGGCAAGAAGCCCATCGCCTCATACGTCCATGCGCCGGCGATCGTCGCAAAGGCGAAGAGGAGTATCGCCAAAGCCGCATTGCGAGAGGCTTTCAGCGCACCCAGAGCCGGAAGCTGAACAATCACTGATTATCTATCCCTAGAGGAGCTTCACCGCGACCACGAAGCCGACAACGACGATGGCGGCCAGTCCACCCATGAAGAGACCGAAATGCAACTCGAGCCTGTCGCGGATCGGGTCGCCAAAGTGATTGAGAGCCGCCGCGAGAATGAAAAAGCGCGCCCCGCGCGTGATGAGCGACAGGCCAATGAACAGCGGGAAATTATAGGCCATCAGGCCCGAAACGATTGTGACCAGCTTATAGGGAATGGGGGTCAGCCCCTTCACAAGAATGAAGATCGCGCCCCATTGGGCGTAGAAGGCGCGCATCGCCTCCATTTTTTCGCCATAGCCATAGACCGCGATCAGCCATTGCCCGATCGTATCGTAGAAAAGCGAGCCAAAGGCATAGCCAAGGGCGCCGCCGGCGACGGAGGCCACCGTGCAGAGCCCCGCGTAATACCAAGCGCGTTTGGGTTCGGCGAGCGACATCGGAATCAGGATCACATCCGGCGGAACGGGAAAAAACGAACTTTCCGCAAAGGCGATCGCCCCAAGCGCGAAGGGCGCGTGCCGACTGGCCGCGAGCGACATGGTCCAGTCATACAGCTTCTTGAACATGTTCCCCCAAGGTCGGACGGCCAGTTTTTTAAGACGAAAGCCAAGAGACGAAAGCCAGGAGCGTCGGCATAACACCCTTGTGCAGCCGATGCGAGCTGCGCCTTGGAACGAGCCAGACGCTATCAGGAAAATATTACCCTATTGAAACTTAGCGGCGGGTTGACGGCGCACTTTCGCCGACTAATATCCGCGCCGCGCGCCGGCCCCGCCGGTCCGCGCCCCTGTGGCGGAATTGGTAGACGCGCTCGAACTCAAAATCGAGTTCCGTAAGGAGTGCTGGTTCGACTCCGGCCAGGGGCACCATTCAGCCGAATTAATCATCTAATTTTCAAAGCATTAGGAGAGAGCGGAAAATCCGCTCGCACATCTGGTCCCACACTTAAGCGCCGCTTGAAGCAGATCAACTCGGACAAAAACGGATATTGCGCCCAACCGGAAATTTAATTTCTAACGGTATTTTACTGAGCAGCCCTGTTCTCAGGCGCGCCCGTCGCAGCGTTGTTCCGCATTGTTGCCTATACCCGACCGACCTCTCGGCGCGTGAGCGCCTTGCCTGTCTTTATCGTTTCCATCGTCACGCGCGCATGTGCGGCGACCAGATTCAAAATCCTTCCAAATGCGTGGCGGCGTCTAATTTAGCGCGCTCCGCGTCGACGTCGGTAAGCAGAAATCGGAGACTCGGGGAAGCGCTTAGGCCCACCATTTGCGGCTCAGCAGATCGCGCCGCCACAGGCGGCAAGGTGGCGTGGTTCCATGACGATCATCGCTCTCGTTACCGATTGGACCATAAGCATCACGCCAATGGTCAACGCGATCGCCAATGCTATCGAACAAACGATCCGTTCAAACATCGGCACGCTCTCGAAAAAGCCGAACAGCATAATAATCAACGTCTGCCGGCAATGGTTCCCTAATAGCCGTTGGTCGCCCGAAAAGTCATAGAACCAATGGCCGTCGCCTCGGCCAACCGTTTCCCGGCGCGCCAATATGCTAGCCAATTCGGCCGCACGTCGTTGGGGCGGCCGCCGCATTCAACGCACCTAAGTCAATGGCGAAGCGACGGCGCCTCGATTGCGCCTAGTAGGTCAGAAACGTCGACGATCGCCCCCCGGACGATCAGAAAGGGTTTAAAGGCTGCAAGAAGTCGTCAATGAAACTATTGCCGCTCTGAGCGTCGCGCGGACCGTGATTATTGAGATCATCCCTTACGGGGCGGCGACCTTGATGTGGTTGCTGCCGTGAGAGGGATTCCCGGCGCGGCACAATTTTCATCTTTCCATGCGGCAGGCTTTTCGTGGACGATGGCGCGAGCACGGTTGGGTTGAACTGTTGGATTTGTTGGGCCACCGCTGTCCCAGCGGATAGCTGCCGGTACCCTATAAAGAAAAGGGCCCCCAGCGTGAGCCAAGAACGCCTTCGAAACCGAACCGCCGGCACGAGTATGAGATCGATCATGGCCAAGTTCCTTTTCCGGGCGCCCTCCCAGGGAGATTGCAGCCGATGGAAGGTTGCTTCGAGTTCTAATGGTTGCGACCGCCAATGAAAACGGCCCGCAGTGCAGACGTTGAGCGCAGCTGAAATGGATAGCCTTTAGCCCGAGCCCTTATTACACTCCGCCTTGCGAACACTCACCACGCCGATGTTGCCGCCGACCGCGCATAAAGCCATGACGGACAGATGCAAATGATGCAACGATCCAATTCAGAGTGGCTGAAGGCGTTGCAAGAGGGAGGCAGAAACCAGGAGTTGGCGCTGGCGGAGCTTCGAGGGAGACTGCTCGGGGCAATTCGCGCTTACCTGACGAAAAATTACGCAGTACACGAATCCTCACATGCAGTGGAAACGCAGCATCTGGCGGAAGATTGCGCGCAAGAGTTGATTCTGATCATTCAATCAAAACTCGAAAGCTTTCGCGGCGAGAGCCAGTTTATGACGTGGGCCTACTCAATCGCTATCCGGGTCGTGCTCGGGGAATTGCGCCGTCGTCGCTGGCGGCAAACGACCATCGAGCGGGCTCAACTCGGGCAGATTTTGCCATCGTGGCCGATCGAAGAGCCGGGACCGGAACGCAGTCTTCAGCAGCGTGAAGCGTGGGCTCTACTGACCCGGCTCATCAACACCAAGCTCACGCCCTTGCAGCGGACTGCGCTCGTCGCCCATGCTTTTCAAGGAATGCCGCTGGATGAGGTCGCAGAATGGCTAGGCTCCAATCGAAACAGTCTTTACAAACTCATCCATGATGCGCGTAAGCGGCTTAAGCAGGCTCTGCTCGATGAAGGCGTCACACACAAAGAGCTTATTGCGGTGTTTGACGAGTTTGGATCCGGATCCCACCCCCAATCGGAAAGTAAGACATCTGCCGTTCAACGCATCTCATAATTGAATGCGCCAGAAACCGACATGAAACAAAAAGACTTTACCCGTCTCATCGACACTATCTTCGCTGCAAAGAGCGGAGAGGAGATGCTGTGCGCTCAATATTTTGATGAGCTTCCACACTATGTCGATCTTGAGACTTCCGGCCAGGACGCGGCGGCGCTATTGCCCGAGGTCAATCATCATATGCATCAATGCCCCGAGTGCGAAGAGGTTTATTTGGCCCTTCTCAGACTCGTGAGCAAAGAAAAATCTTCTGATCTCTCGAAGTAAGACTTCGACGTTCCATCGCATCTAAATCGCATCGGGTCGAATTGCCCAGCGCGCGATCGCCGTGATCGCGGGAATTGTCGCGCGATTTTCCGCCCGAGGTTGAGGGTTGGCTCACGCTCGTCACACCGCAGCAACGTGGCAACTGAAGCATGACGTCAACAGTAAGAGATGCGGTCTTTCGCCACATGAAATTAAGAGGGACGCTGAATGGGTGAGCTTCCAATCAAGAAGACAATTCACGCGGTTCCACCGCATACGGGCCTTACGGGTGGTCCAGGCCGCCTGGAGGGCTTTGCGAACAACTCTGGAGACAGGAGAATTACGAAACGGACCCAGGCTGAGGCTGAGGCAGCCGTCCGGGTTCTCATCGAATGGGCGGGCGACGATCCAAATCGTGAGGGACTGATTGATACGCCCGGCCGCGTCGCGCGATCCTATCGCGAGTTGTTCGCCGGCTATGTCGCCGATCCTCGCGACTATCTAAAGCGCACTTTCGAAGAAGTCGGCGGCTACGACGAACTGGTGGTGCTGAAAGATATTCGCGTCGTCAGCTTTTGCGAGCACCACATGCTGCCCGTGATCGGCCGTGCGCATGTGGGCTATCTGCCGACGAATCGGGTGGTGGGAATCTCCAAGCTGGCGCGGGTGGTGCACGGTTTCGCCCGTCGACTACAGATTCAGGAGAAGCTCACCGCCGAGATCGCCGAAGCCATCCAGGATATTCTCGAGCCGCAAGGGGTGGGCGTGGTGATCGAGGCCGAACACAGTTGCATGACGTTGCGCGGCGTGAACACGCTCGGATCGACGCTGACTACCAGCCGGCTGCTCGGCGTCATCCGCGACGATCCTCGCACGCGCGAAGAATTTCTCAGTCTGGTGCGCGGGGCTTAGCGTAGGGCTGGCGGCTTTCGGATCAGGAAGCTCGTCTCGTATAGTCAGATTGGCCTGACGTCCTCCCTGCTAACGCGGGGCCGCATGAGTGGCCGCGCATATAGCAGCACGAAGAGTCCATATGCCGCGCTCCAAGCGGCGCCAGCAAGCGACAGCACGGTCATGTAATGCTCTCCGAAGAGCGGGGCGAGAAGACGCAGAATGGCGGCGAGCGTAATCAGTGCGTAGATTGTCGTCGTGCCGGGGCCGGCGACCAATGGGCGTCCCGTATGTCCGAGCGAGGCGCGAGTCATAACTGCGAGCGTCATCGTCCCGATGGCGCCGACAGTAAGTGCGTGCAACGCCGTCGTTTGCGGCAGCGCCTGCGCGAGGCTGTTGAATCCCAGCAACAGCAGACCAAGGGAAAGCCACCCGTAGCCGAGATGCAGAACCCACAGAAGCGGCTCACGCAATGTCTTCTCGCCGCGCCAGCGCACAAGACGAACGCCAAGTAAAAGGCCGGCCGCAAGTTCGAGCCAGGGCGTCGCTAGCGCTTCGGGAGTTATTACCCAGGCCATCAAAGCGACGGCCGCTATTGCGAGCGCGATGCGGTCGACAACGTCGAACGACGCTGGCGTCGAATCTCCGGGTCGCTGTTTGACGAGCCAGTTCCGCGTAAAGCTCGGGACGATGCGGCCGCCAATCAAGCTGATGAGCATAAGCAATGTGGCGACGCAGAGTCGATTTCCGATCTCGGCAGTGTCCGCAATTCCAATCGCTTCGAAGTGCGCGAGCAAATTGCCGAGCAATAAGAAGACGAGCGCGCCCAGCATTGGCAGATTACGCCAATTTCCGCCGGCGATAATTTCGCGAGCGATGACGACAAGAAACACTGTGGGGAAGGCCAAGTCGATCGCGGCTGCGACCTCGGCGCCGATCCTAGCGGAAAAGAGGACGCCGATGCGTCCGCCCAGCCACAACAACACGAGCAGCGCAAGCGGCCCGCCTTGAAGCGGCATTCGGCCAGTCCAGTTCGGAATCGCCGTCAAGAGAAAGCCGGCGACCACCGCTGCGCCGAAGCCGAAGGCCAATTCGTGGACATGCCAGACAATCGGCGAAAAGGCTGTGGGTAACTGTAGGCGACCCGCGAAAAAAGCGATGGAGGCCGGGATGACGATGCAGGCCCAGAGCGCCGCAAGGAGAAAGAACGGACGAAATCCAGCCGAAAGGACGGCCGGGCCTGACTGGAGGCGATAACGAGGAATTGCGGCCATGATGTCGTTCGACCTCCCACGGCGTAATTTCTTGCTGGCGACTGCCTAGGTCCCCGCATCCAAAATGTCGAGTCGAGAGCGCTCATGCTATGAGCTGCGGGAACATTTATTGAAGGCTTGATCCGGAGACGCAATTATGGATGAAATTGCGATTGCTCGCGCGCTGCATGTATTTGCTGTCGTCCTCTGGATCGGCGGCGTGAGTTTTGTGACGACCGTGTTGCTTCCCGCAGTTCGTCGCTTCAAGTCTCCCGAAGAGCGATTGACTTTCTTCGACGCCATCGAACGGCGATTTGCCTGGCAGGCTCGGATCACCACGCTGCTTGCCGGATTGACTGGATTTTACATGCTGATGCGGCTCGACCTATGGGACCGCTTTCTGTCGGTGAACTATTGGTGGATGCACGCCATGGTTATTGTGTGGCTTATTTTCACAGTGATGCTGTTCGTCGCCGAGCCGTTGATCTTGCATCGATGGTTGCAGGCGCGAGCAAAGACTGACCCCGAAGCAACATTCACGCTGATCGAGAGGCTGCATCTCATTTTACTGATATTGAGTTTGGCCACTGTCCTTGGCGCCGTCGCCGGCAGCCATGGTCTCTTGCTATTCGAATAATTGACGCCGTCCTGCGGCAATATGTTGCTTGAGCAGCAAGCTTGTTCATTGCATGATACCATCGAAATTTGGTTATGGCGAATTTTCCAGGCTCTCGACAAGATTCATTCCGTTTTTTATACGTCATCAATTGTCTGATTACGACAAGTAGCTTGAAACTTGTGGCGGCGTTTCGCCGAGGCGCTAAGAAGCTGGAGGCTCCATGCCGGGCTCGCGAAGCATCATTGTTCTAGCTGTATCCACTTGGGCGTTTGTCGTTTGCTTTGCTGTCTGGCTGATGTTCGGCGTCATCGGCATTCCCATTAGGCGCGAGTTAGGCTTGAACGCGCTCGAATTCGGCTTGCTCACGTCAACTCCGATCCTGACAGGCGCGCTGTTTCGTCTGCCTCTTGGCATATGGACGGATCGATTCGGCGGACGGATCGTGATGTTCCTGCTACTGCTCTTCTGCGCTGCGCCCATATGGCTCGCAAGCTACGCCACCCAACTCTGGCAATTCCTGTTGCTCGGACTGGCGCTCGGACTCGTCGGCGCTTCTTTCGCCGTCGGAACGCCCTACGTCGCTCGTTTTTTTCCGAAGGAACGACGCGGTTTCGCCATGGGCGTGTTCGGCGCCGGCACCACGGGCGCCGCGATCAACATGTTCATTGCTCCGGCGCTCATCGAGAGATTCGGTTGGCAGAGCGTTCCCAAATTCTACGCCGTAGCGATGGTCGTCACAGCCGCCATTTTCTGGCTATTGTCTGCGCCCGACGTGTCGGCGCCGGGCAAGAGCGGCGTGTCCTTGCGACAGCAGCTGGCCGTTCTCAAGGACGTGCGAGTTTGGAAATACTGCCAGTATTATTCCATCGTGTTTGGCGGCTTTACCGCGCTTTCAGTTTGGATGCCGAATTACTTTGTGCAGGAATATGGACTGAGCATCGCGCAGGCGTCGCTGCTGGCCGCCTGCTTTTCTCTTCCCGCTGGCGTGCTGCGCGCCGCCGGCGGCTGGCTCGCGGATCGATTCGGCGCGCATAATGTCACATGGTGGGTGCTGTGGGCGGCTTGGATCAGTCTGTTCCTTCTTTCCTATCCGCGAAGCGATTTGTTCATCCACACGCTGCGAGGTCCGGCGGAGTTTCACATCGAACTGACGCTCATCCCGTTTACGGCCCTGCTTTTCGCGCTCGGCGTCTCCTTTGCATGCGGCATGGCGTCGACATTCAAATATGTCGGCGACGATTTTCAGGAAAATATGGGCGTCGTGACCGGCATTGTCGGACTCGCGGGCGGCCTCGGCGGTTTCCTGCTGCCGGTTCTGTTCGGCGCAATCCTCGAATGGCTGGCGATCAGCTCTAGCTGCTTCATGTTCCTTTATGGCGTCGTGTGGGTTTCGCTGATTCTGAATTACATCACCGAAGTTCGACGTTTGCCGGTCATGGGCGAGCGCGTGCCAGCGTTAGCTTCGACGCCTCCGGCGATCACGGAGACGGGAGGGAAACAATGAGCCACTTTCTCGAACGCCTCACCTATCTTTCTCGTCGGCGTGAGGCTTTTGCCGACGGTCACGGCGAACTACGCGACGAGGATCGCACGTGGGAGGAAGGCTACCGACAACGCTGGCAGCATGACAAGATCGTGCGCTCGACGCATGGAGTGAACTGCACCGGTTCGTGCAGCTGGAAAATTTACGTCAAGAGCGGCGTCGTGACGTGGGAAACGCAGCAAACCGATTACCCACGCACGAGACCTGGCATGCCTAACCATGAACCGCGCGGCTGCTCGCGCGGCGCCTCTTATAGCTGGTATCTTTATAGCGCCAGCCGCATCAAATATCCGATGGTCAGGGGACGGCTGGTCAAGGCTTGGCGCGAAGCGCGCAAAACGCTTGCCCCCATCGAGGCCTGGGCGAGCATTGTCAGTAATCCCGACGCTGCAAAATCGTACAAAGCGATGCGTGGACGCGGAGGCTTCGTTCGTTCGACCTGGGAGGAGGTGAGCGAAATCATCGCCGCCGCCAATGTTCACACCGTCAAAACATGGGGGCCGGATCGCGTCATTGGCTTCTCGCCCATTCCCGCCATGTCGATGGTCTCCTATGCGGCAGGCGCCCGTTACCTCAGTCTCATCGGCGGCACGCTGCTCTCCTTCTACGATTGGTACTGCGACCTGCCGCCTTCGAGCCCGCAGACATGGGGCGAGCAGACCGATGTTCCGGAGTTGGCCGACTGGTACAACTCGGGCTACATCATCGCATGGGGCTCGAACGTGCCGCAGACGCGCACGCCAGATGCCCATTTCTTCGTGGAGGCGCGCTACAACGGAACCAAAGTCGTAGCGATCACGCCCGATTATGCGGAGGTCGCCAAGCTCTCGGACCTTTGGCTGCATCCCAAACAAGGAACCGATGCGGCCCTCGCCATGGCGATGGGCCATGTCATCCTGCGCGAGTTCTTCCTCGATCGCGCGATTCCCTATTTTCAAGATTATTGCCGCCGTTACACCGACATGCCGATGCTGGTGCGGCTGCGACGCGACGGCGAGCGGTACGTGCCCGACCGCTATCTGCGCCAAAGCGATCTGCCCGATGCGCCGGTTTCTAGCCGCGCTGCGTGGAAAACTGTCGCAGCAACCGAAGAGACTGGCGACCTTGTCGCGCCACAGGGCTCGATCGGCTATCGCTGGCCGAACGAAGGCGACGTAAAAGGACGATGGAATCTCGAAGCGAAGGATGGCGAGACGGGCGAAGATGTGCGGCTGGCGCTCAGCGTCATTGATCGCCGCGACGAGATCGCCACAGTCGCCTTCCCTTATTTCGGGGGACGCCTCCACGAGCATTTCCAGGAAAACGATCAAGGCGGCGACGTGCTGTTGCGTAACGCGCCAGTCCGTCGCGTGCAGCTCGCCGATGGCGAGGCTCTTGTCGCCACCGTGTTCGATCTGCTCTGCGCGAATTACGGGTTAGACCGCGGTCTCGGCGGCGCATGCGCGAAAAGCTACGACGACAACATTCCTTACACTCCAGCATGGCAGGCGCAGATCACCGGCGTTGCGGGCGAGAAGGCGATTGCCGTTGCGCGCGGCTTTGCCGAAAATGCCGAGAAGACGCAGGGCCGTTCGATGGTGATCATCGGCGCCGGCATGAATCACTGGTACCACCAGGACATGAACTACCGCAGCATCATCAATTTTCTGATGATGTGCGGCACGGTCGGCGTCTCCGGCGGAGGCTGGGCGCATTATGTGGGCCAGGAGAAGCTCCGGCCACAAACAGGCTGGACCATGCTCGCCTTTGCGCTCGACTGGCTGCGGCCGCCGCGCCAGATGAACAGCACCTCCTTCTTCTATGCTCACAGCGATCAATGGCGCTACGAGAAGCTCGACGTCTCGGAGTTCCTGTCGCCGCTCGCCGATCCAACTCCCTATCGCGGAAGCATGATCGACCTGAATGTGCGCGCGGAGCGAATGGGCTGGCTACCGTCGGCGCCGCAACTCGCCAGTAATCCGCTGACGCTAGCGGCGGAGGCTGAGAAGGCCGGCGTCGCGGTAAAGGACCATGTCGTTGCGGGCCTAAAGGAGGGGCGCCTGCGCATGGCCTGCGAAGACCCCGACGATCCCAAGAATTTCCCGCGCAATCTGTTCATCTGGCGATCGAACCTATTCGGCTCGTCGGGCAAGGGTCACGAATATTTTTTGCGCCACTTCCTCGGCACGCGCCACGGTTTGCAGGGCAAAGATCTCGGCGAGATGGATGGCCAAAAGCCCGAGGAAGTGATCTGGCGAGATCCCGCGCCAGAGGGCAAGCTCGATCTGGTCGTCACTCTCGATTTCCGCATGTCGACGAGTTGTCTTTATTCCGACGTCGTGCTGCCGACGGCGACCTGGTACGAGAAGAACGATCTCAATACGTCCGACATGCACCCGTTCATTCATCCGCTCTCGACGGCGGTGGACCCCGTATGGGAGTCGCGCAGCGATTGGGAAATCTACAAGACCATCGCGCGACGCTTTTCCGAACTCGCGGTCGGCCATCTCGGCCTCGAGCGCGACGTCGTGTTGACGCCGATCCAGCACGACACGCCAGCGGAGCTGGCGCAACCTTTCGAGGTGAAGGATTGGAAAAAAGGCGAATGCGATCTCATACCAGGCGTCACCGCGCCGCAGATCGCCGTCGTCGAACGCGATTATCCGAATACCTACCGCCGCTTTACAGCTCTCGGTCCGCTGGCCGATACGCTCGGCAATGGCGGCAAAGGCATCGCATGGAACACCGAGGAGGAGGTGCGCGGCCTTGGCGACTTGAACTATCGGGTCAGTGATGGCGGTCCCACACATGGCCGGCCACGCATCGAAAGCGATATCGATGCGGCCGAAGTCATCCTTTATCTTGCGCCGGAGACCAATGGCCAGGTTGCAGTGAAAGCATGGAAAGCGCTCGGTAAGGTGACGGGACGCGACCATACCCATCTCGCCAAGACGCGAGAGGACGAAAAAATCCGCTTTCGTGACCTACTGGCGCAGCCTCGCAAGATTATTTCCTCGCCGACGTGGTCAGGCATTGAAAGCGAACATGTCAGCTACACGGCTGGTTACGTCAACATCAATGAACTTATTCCGTGGCGCACGCTCACGGGACGTCAGCAATTCTATCAGGATCATCGTTGGCTGCGGGACTTCGGAGAGGGCTTCGCCGTCTATCGGCCGCCGATCGATACGCGCAACATCGGCGACATGCTGGGCAAGCATAGCAATGGCGAGCGGGAAATCGTCCTCAATTTCATCACTCCGCATCAGAAATGGGGCATCCACTCGACCTACACCGACAATCTCCTGATGCTCACCCTGTCGCGCGGCGGCCCGATCGTGTGGCTGTCTGAGAAAGATGCGAAAAGCGCCGGGATCATCGACAATGATTGGATCGAACTCTTCAATCTGAATGGCGCGATCGCCGCTAGAGCAGTCGTCAGTCAGCGGGTGCAGGAGGGCATGTGCCTCATGTATCATGCGCAGGAAAAAATCATCAACGTGCCAGGTTCGCAGATCACCGGCCAGCGCGGCGGCATTCACAATTCGGTGACCCGCACAGTGATGAAACCGACCCATATGGTTGGCGGTTACGCTCAGCTCTCTTACGGTTTCAACTATTACGGTACGGTCGGATCCAACCGCGACGAATTCGTCGTCGTTCGCAAGCTCACCAACATCGATTGGCTCGATCATTCCAACCCCGTCGATCGAGCAACCGAGGAGGCCGCGCCATGAAGATCCGCGCCCAGATCGCGATGGTGATGAATCTCGATAAGTGCATCGGTTGCCACACCTGCTCGGTCACCTGCAAGAACGTCTGGACCTCGCGGCAAGGCATGGAATACGCGTGGTTCAACAATGTCGAGACCAAGCCGGGTGTGGGTTACCCGAAAGATTGGGAAAACCAAGAGCGTTGGCGCGGCGGCTGGGAACGTCGGAAGAATGGAAAGATTACGCCGAAACAAGGAGGCCGCTGGTCGATTTTGGCAAAGATATTCGCCAATCCGCATCTGCCTGAAATAGACGACTATTACGAGCCTTTCACCTTCGATTACGAACATTTGCATAACGCGCCCGAGCTGCCGACAGCGCCCGTGGCGCGCCCGCTCTCGCTCATCAGCGGTCGCCCCATGGAAAAGATCGAATGGGGACCAAACTGGGAGGAGCTTCTCGGCGGCGAGTTCGACAAGCGTTCGAAGGACTATAATTTCGAGGCGGTGCAGAAGGACATCTACGGGCAGTTCGAAAACACCTTCATGATGTATCTGCCACGTCTCTGCGAGCACTGTCTCAATCCGAGCTGCGTCGCCTCATGCCCATCCGGTTCGATTTACAAGCGCGAAGAGGACGGGATCGTGCTGATCGACCAGGACAAGTGCCGCGGCTGGAGGATGTGCGTCTCCGGCTGCCCGTACAAAAAGATTTACTACAACTGGACCTCCGGCAAAGCTGAGAAATGCATCTTCTGTTATCCGCGCATCGAGGCTGGACAGCCAACCGTCTGCTCGGAAACTTGCGTCGGCCGCATCCGTTATCTCGGAGTGCTGCTCTACGACGCCGATCGCGTCGAAAGCGCGGCGAGCGCCGAGGACCCGCAGGATCTCTATGAGGCTCAGCTCTCCCTGTTTCTCGACCCCAATGACCCCGAGATTGAGTCGCAGGCGCGGACGGACGGCGTGCCGGACGCCTGGATCGACGCCGCCAAGCGCTCTCCAACGTACAAGATGGCGGTCGACTGGAGGATCGCCTTTCCGCTCCACCCTGAATACCGCACGCTGCCGATGGTTTGGTATGTGCCGCCGCTCTCTCCCATTCAGTCGCACGCCAACGCGGGAGCGATCGAAACGAACGGCGAGATACCAGATGTGCGCTCGCTACGCATTCCAGTGCGCTATCTCGCCAATCTGCTGACGGCGGGCGCGGAGGCGCCAATCGTCGCCGCGCTCGAGCGTATGATCGCCATGCGCGTGTACTACCGGCAGCGTCAACTCGGACAAGACGACGGCCGACAAGTGCTGGATCAGGTGGGCCTCACGCTCGCAATGGTCGAGGATATGCATCGCTATCTATCGATCGCCAATTACGAGGATCGTTTCGTCATCCCAACCAGCCATCGCGAGCAGGCGGAGGACGCCTATGGCCTGCGCGGCTCTTGCGGATTCACCTTCGGCAATGGTTGCGATTTCGGGCCGCCGCAGTCCACTTTGTTCGGCGGCAAGATGGGCCGCCGCCAACTGACGCCGGTGCGGCCGCTCGATACCTGAGGAGACGCCAATGATTGTATTGAGGGCGTTCAGCGCCTTGCTTTCTTATCCGCGCGAAGATCTTCGGCGGGCGCTGCCGGAAATTGCGGACCTGATCCAACGCTCGCCGCTCATTGAAACGCGCGAGCGCAACGAGTTGTTGGCGCTGATCGACGATCTCGCGGACGGTGAATTGCTCGAAAAAGAAGAGCGTTATGTCGAGCTGTTCGACCGAGGGCGCACGACGTCTCTCAATCTGTTCGAGCATTTGCATGGCGAGAGTCGCGATCGCGGCGAGGCCATGGTCGATCTCAAACGTCTCTATCAACGCGGCGGCTTTGAGCTTTCGACCAGCGAACTGCCTGACTACCTGCCGGTCGTGCTCGAATATCTGAGCTGCCGCGACGTTGCTGAGGCGCGCGAGATGCTATCCGATTGCGCCCACATCTTGAAGACGATCGCGAAGGCGCTCATCGCCCGCGGTAGCGCCTATGCGGCCGTCCCACAGGCCCTCATTGCGATAGCGGGCGAGGCGCCGCTCGACGCGGCGTCGATAACCAAGGTCGGCGAGCCGGTCGGGAACATGGACAAGGAATGGTTCGAAGAGCCAGCTTTTGGAGGAGCGCCGACAGCGTCGGCCTCGACGCCTTAAAAAGGGAGATCCCCTCATGCGGTTCGACGAATACGACCTCAATACCCTTCTCTTCGGCGTCTACCCCTATGTCTGTCTCGCGGTGCTGCTCATTGGGAGCCTGATCCGTTTCGATCGCGAGCCCTACACTTGGAAAAGCGATTCCTCGCAGATGCTGCGCAGCGGGCAACTCCGTCTTGGGTCTAATCTCTTCCACTATGGCGTCATCGTCGTGATCCTTGGGCATTTCGTCGGATTCCTGGCGCCGCATTGGGCGATCGATTGGGCGATTGATCCCGTGGCGCATCAGCTCCTCGCCATGGTGGTCGGCGGCATTGCCGGACTCGTCGCAATAATTGGTCTCAGCATTCTCTTGTACCGTCGCTTGGCCGATCCTCGAATACGGCTGAACAGTCGCAAATGGGACATCGTCGTCGCCATTATGCTGTGGCTGCAATTGGCGCTCGGCCTTCTTACTGTGCCGTTATCGGCCTTCCATATGGACGGCGTCTTGTTCGAGACTTTGACGAGCTACGTCAAAGGCATTGTCACGTTCGACGGCGGCGCCGCCGTACTCATGATCGAGGCGCCGCTGCCATACAAACTCCATGTGCTGCTCGGCTTCACTCTTTTTCTTATCTCGCCTTTCACCCGCATGATCCACATCTGGAGCGGCGCCGGCGCGCTTTCCTATCTGTTCCGGCCTTATCAGATTGTGCGCACGCCACGGACGCGAGCGAAGGGGCCTGTGCGTTCATGAGCGTCATCGTCAACGGCGTTACGGTCGACGTCGACAAGTGGCCGAATCCCGAGGTGGCCACGATCCGAGAGCTGTTACGTCAGCGAGCGCTCGCGCTCGGGCTGCTAACGGATGAAAACGCCGACGATGGCGCGATTGATGTCGCCATTAACCGCGTCCTTGAGGACGAAGTGAGTGTCCCGACGCCCACCGATGCGGAATGCCGCCGGTATTACGACGCGCATCCGGATGAATTCAGCAGCGGCGATCTCGTCCATGCGCGCCATATTCTATTTCAAGTGACGCCTGCGGCGCCCGTTCCAAAAATTCGCACCCGCGCCGAACAGACGCTCGCCGAGCTCCTGCGAGAGCCCGAGCGTTTCGCGGCGCTGGCGCGCGAGCTGTCGAACTGCCCCTCTGGCCAACAGGACGGAAACCTCGGCCAGATCGCTCACGGCGACACCGTGCCAGAGTTCGAGCAAGCTTTGTTTCGGCTCGGTCCAACGGGAATCCTGCGCGAACTCGTCAAGACGCGCCACGGCTTTCATATCGTCGCGATCGATCGACGCATCCCTGGTCAGACCTTGCCGTTCGACATGGTTCGAGAGCGCATCATCTCGCGGCTCCAGACGAGGGTCGAAGAGCGCGCATTGCGCCAATATATTTCGATCTTGGCGGGAGCAGCGGAACTTGTCGGCGTCGACTTAGAGAGCGCGACGAGCCCTCTGGTGCAATAGCGCCATGGGATGGTTGGCGCGCAATGAAATCCGGCAAGACTGACGCGCAAATGGCGCAGACTGGCCCGTGCAATGAGCGTCGCGCGGTCGAGTAATATTGGCAATGCGGTTTCTCGACGCAGACCCCGTGACATCAATGCTGAGCGCGAATTGAATTCCCTTCATGCGGTCAGGCATACTCCTATCTTCATCGCAGAGTTTTTGTTATTGCGGCGCATGTTCGCCAAGCGGCGTCACCCGACTTAGCCTGTGGCCCATCCTTGCCCTCCTCTTCTACAAAATTGACCCGCGCCCCGAGCTGCAGGCTGTCGAACCCCGGTTCTCGCACGCTGTTGCGATGGAAATATATTTCCCTCCCGTCTGGGCTTTCCAGAAAGCCGTAGCCGTCTGTTGGCATCAGCCTTCGAACAACGCCTATTGGGGCTTCCTCGTGATGCTTCACTTGGCCGCGCATGCGCCGCACTTGGTCCTGCAACTGGCGCTCCGCTCGATTGAAAGCGTCGTTGATGGCAAAATCGAAGCTCTGAAAACGTTCGTCGAGGTCGGGAGTGCGGTCGACGGCCACTTCACGTTCGTCGGGAAGACTCAAATGAATATTGATCTCATAATGCCCACCGGTGCGATGACGCTCGCCGGGCGCCTTGACCGCAACGCGAC
The DNA here is from genome assembly GCA_963811555.1 of uncultured Alphaproteobacteria bacterium. Taxonomy (GTDB): domain Bacteria; phylum Pseudomonadota; class Alphaproteobacteria; order Rhizobiales; family Beijerinckiaceae; genus Methylosinus. Next base: position 17,208 of record CAWESG010000031.1, read on the forward strand.
ACGCCGTCAAGCGGCCAAACCGATCTTCCAAGCGCTTAATGTGCAGCAAAATTCGGTCGCGGAATTCAGCCGAGGGCTCCATGCCTTGAAAATCTATGTGCGGTGACGTTTCCATGTTTTTCGCTCCTCAGATGAGTTCGTGTCCGAGATTTAGAGGACTGCTCTATATTGTTGACCGATATCAATCGGCGCGCCGGGCGCTTTGCACATTGAAAATGGCGGTGGCGCATTGCTTGAGGGTAGACGCGCGCTATTGTCATGACTCTGGTGAGATGTAGGCGATGGCGACGAATTTCAACAGCTTCGAAGCCGCGATCGGCCCGCACGGGCTTGAAGGAATTGTATCTCTCCCCCGCGAACCGATCGGGCTCATCATCTTCGCGCATGGCAGCGGTTCATCGCGTTTCAGTCGGCGCAACATGTTTGTCGCGGATAAACTCGTCGCCCGCGGCTTCGCGACGCTCCTGTTCGACCTTCTCAGCATCGAAGAAGCGGAGGATCGGCGTAACGTCTTCGATATTTCTCTCCTCGGGGGCCGCGTTCGAGAGGCCATCGCCTGGGCGTCATCCACGAACCAGGTTCGCGATCTGCCGATAGGCCTGTTTGGCGCGAGCACGGGAGCCGCGGCGGCCCTGGTCGCGGCGGCTCGGGAACCATCGCGCGTCGCTGCTGTCGTTTCGCGCGGCGGACGCCCAGACCTTGCCACGGAGGCGTTAGCGCAGGTCGAGGCGCCGACATTGCTTATCGTCGGCGGCTTTGATTACGACGTGCTCGAACTCAATCGCCAGGCGCTACGTCAACTTCGTTGCAAAGCGCATCTCGAAATTATCCCCGGCGCCACCCACCTTTTCGAAGAGCCTGGAACGTTGGAACAAGTCGTCACGAGCGCCGGGAGTTGGTTCCTTGCGCATGTCCCCGAGGGCTAACTACCATCGCAGGACACGAGATCCGATAGCATATCCGACCAAGGCGACGATGCCGGTCGCCAGCGAATACCATGTCGCCACGAAGAGCGGGCTGTCGTCAGTGCAATGGGACGCATAGAGCGTCGCTGCAATACCGCTCGCTACGAGTCCCGCTATAGCGCCAGCAAGGCCGGGCCTTGTTGGCGCGCCTTGCCGCAAAGCAAGTAATATGCACGCCAAGGGGCCGATCGATAGAAGCGGGATCAGAATCAAGCAGAATCGGGCATTCGATCCCACGAGCCTGGGCCACCATGTGGCAGCCGGCATGACCATGAGTTCGGCTGCTTCCGCAACGACGAGTAGCACTGGCGTCGCCAAGCAAGCCCACGCCCAGAAACCGGTCGAAACTCCTGGGATTGCGAGGCGTAAAAGAAGGCCGGTCGCTGTCGTGGCAAGAGTCAACGTGATTACAAACTTGAATAAGAAGCGCGCGGTCTGAAGCGCTTGGCCAATGTCGGGACGAACCCCGATCCAGAGCAGAAATGCGCCCGCGGCGATGATCGAGCCCAACGCTATGGCGCCAACGAGGATCTGCCGGAATGGCGCCTTCGAAACCGTCAGATCAGCAACGAGGGCGTTGATCAAATATTCGGTTCTCATCGGCCGCCTCTCCGATACAGGGCTGCAAGAGTCTTGATGGCCCGGTGCAGCGCGACGCGAACGGCGCCCTCGCTCATGTCTAGGCGCTCCGCTGTCTCTTGAACTGAACGTCCTTCGACCGACAAGGAACGCACCAAATCTCGTTGACGGTCGCCGAGCCTATCGAGCAAACGGTCGAGATCGTGCCGATCCATGGCGTCGTCGCTTCCTTCAGCGGTCAGTATGTCCGCCAGGTTATCAATCGGCAGCGCAGTCCTATTCCCTCGACGGCGACGCGCATCGATCAATTTGTTGCGTGTGATGGCCATAATCCATGGACCGATCGGCCGATCAACGTCCCAAGTCTGTCGTTTGAGGTGGATAGCCAAAAGAACCTCTTGGACGACGTCTTCGGCCTCGCTCCCATCCAGACCGACCCGAGCGCAATTTCGGCGCGCCACCATTCGCAGAGCCGGCGTGAGAGAAGCGAGAAGGCGCCGATACGCTGCGGAATCGCCATTGATCGCATCGCGCATCAACACGGCCCATTCCTCCTCGGACCCGCGTAATCCCACGTTCCCACCCACTACTTCGTTAGAAGCCGCCTATTTGTTACTTCATACGCATGCCCGGCGTCGAGCGCCGCAATCCACTCACGGACTATCAAGTTAGGCGGCCGTGTAACGCGGAGGCCCCGCTGCACGAAGAGGGTGTTGTGGGCTTCGTTGCCAGACCCCCGCTTCTTTGTCGGGACTCGTTCCAAAGCTCACATGCGCTCGTCTGGCGAGCGAATCCTGAGGAGATAAACATGAAGGTCAATATTGTTTCCGGCACAACTCTCGCCGTGGCGGCGGTTGCGTTCGCACTGAATGGCGTCTCCATGACGCCGGCTTCCGCAAAGAAGGCGGCGAAGACTGTCCACTGCATGGGCATCAACTCCTGCAAGGGAACGAGCTCCTGCAAAACGGCGAGCAATTCCTGCAAAGGCATGAATTCCTGTAAGGGCCAAGGGTGGGCGCCCTCGAAATCGAAGGCGGCGTGCGAGGCGCAGGGCGGCACTGTCAGCTAGTCTATTTCGAAGACAGGCGGATGGTCCCATCCGCCTGTCGATCGGTCCAGAAATGCTCGCGAGCCAGACCGTTTAGATCAATGTACCTGATGTGCGCTCTTGAGATCCAAACTTGGAGAACGTTATTTTGCCGGCACGGGACAGCTCAGGTCGCCTTCTTCGCATTTGAGATAAATCTTGAAATCTTCGATGCGCTTGTTGGTCAGTCCGTCCAAGCAGATCGCATAAATCATCGGATAGATGCTGCCGCCGGAAACTCCCGAGGCAGAAAAATTACACTCTGCGTCGCGGAACGCCAACCAAGCTTTCTGTGCGGAGATCAGCAATTTTGCGGTCGCCTGATCGCTCTTCAGGCGGCCCATGATCTGATTGTAAAGCTCGTTCAAAGCAGCGTCTGATTTCTTATAGGCGGCGCCATAGCAAGCGTTCAAATCCGCTTGGCTGCTGTTGGGGTCGCAGGTTTGGGCCGCCTCAGCAGTCGGAACCAATGCGCCCGTGAGCGACAACGCAACGACAATTGATAACGCCAAGAAAGCGCGCATGGAATCTTCTCCTTGGAACCAGTCGATCTACGCCGCAACAATATTTCCGCGGGCCGATGTTTGTCTTGCGCAGCCAAGACGGAGGTGGTGTCCACTTGACAAGAGCGAGGCCCTTCACAGGAGCTCCCTCTGTAGCGAAGCTAAAAGACGCGCTTAAAAATGGCGCAACAAAAGAGGCGATCGACCCTACTATAAATCGTGGTGTGCGCTAACTCCTGCCGAGCAGCAAGGAATAACGGACGTTACACAACGCCCAAACCGAAGCTATGGCAACGAAAGGTTCACGTCATGGATACTCAAACGCTTCTCATCATTCTTATTCTTGTTCTGCTCCTTGGGGGAGGCGGATGGTACGGCCGCGGACGCTGGTTCTAATCGACCAGGCGTACGTGACGGCGAACGGTTATCGCCGACGGACGACTGCTGAATTCGGGAGACGCGGACCAACGCCGCGTTCCCCGAAGGCCCTTATTCTCCCGGGCCTCCGTATCGCGTCTCTCCAAAGCCAACTCGCTTGATATCATAGTCTGTTGCGACCGTTCGATTGAGAGATTGTTGATCGCGGTACCAGCAGACCCAGGCATTCGCATCGACATCGCAGAGCGTGAACATGTGCGCCGCTTGATTGGAGGGCGGTAGAACGCCCGTGCCCATGTCGGTCTTCGGCGGAATGCCGTTCAACGACGCAACTTCTCCGAACCACTGAATCAACGCGCTCTTATTGAACTTGCCGCCCCATTCCGAGCCGGGGAAATATCCGAGCCACTGATTGTCGAACCACGCCCACCAATTGCCTTCATAGAATACGTAACCATTGTAAATTTCGCGGCCAACGAGCGAACCAACATTCTGGCCGGGAAAATAGGTGTTGCTATATTGCTGCCAATTGCAGCCGTCGTAGCACTGCGGAACGCCGCCAATCCAATGGAAGACGAAAATATGCGGGTCGACATCGCCATATTGATCCGATGAGACCAACCAACCGAGTTCGACGATGTCGCCGTTACTTTCTCCGGCCTGGATCGCAATCTCATTCAGCGAGTGACCCGACCCGCCTGTATTCACATAAGTTGGTCGCGTGACCGCCGTCGTCATGCCGCCTCCATCCGCGCTGCGCGTGAAGGCGGCGGAGCCATAATAATAGCAAGCGCCGTCTTGCCAAATTCCATCGCAGGCCGGAGGTCCGGGAGGCGGAGGCGGCGGATTGCGTCTTCCCTCAGGTTTATAGACATCGCGAAATTTTCGAAAGATTTTCCGTTGCGGCAACTCTCCTTGCCTCTCGAGCCGCTGCTCGGGCGCAATCAAAGGATTGCCCTTCATCAAGCCGTTCTTCTTCGCCCGAAACTCTTTGACGACAGGAACCTCCCCTTCCGGACACAGGGGTCGGAGCAGGAGTTCGGCTCTCGACGACCTCCGGTGGCTCATATCCCTTTCCGCCTTTGGGCTTCGGTCGCGGTCCGGCCGGAAACGGCGGCGGTTTGGCGGTCGCCGTTCGTTTAACGCAGGTGACGGATTGATTTTCTTGGGGCGCCGCCGTTGGAGCCGAGAAGGAAAACGCGAGCGCGCCGACCAGCGCGCAAGCAAACATCGAATATGAAAATGATTTGTTCATCGCGTATCCTCGCGTCCATTATCGCATCATTAAAAGTCTCTTGATCAAACCGAAATCGCCGCCGCTGACAAGACGCCGGTTCGAAGGCGCTATAATCACGCCGCTGAGTTTTTTTGACAACTCAGCCTCCCAGGAGTCCTGTTGGTCGAGGCGATGACCGATATAGTAGAAGGCGGGCGCGCTCGCCGCTCACTATCTTATCGGTCGCAATGCCCGCCGCCAGATTCACAGCCCGCGTCAGTCAGTCCCTCGAGCTTGTCAGCGCCGAGGCGTGGGACGCCTGCGCAAATCCAGCCGGGCTCGATGAGGTCGCCGCCGCTGGGGAACGCTACAATCCCTTTGTGTCGCACGCCTTCCTGGTCGCGCTTGAACGATCGAAATCGGTGGGGGGACGCACGGGCTGGACGCCCGCGCATGTGCTTGTCGAAGACGCCGAGGGCCGTCTGGTCGCCGCCGCGGCGACCTATCTCAAGACGCACAGCATGGGCGAATATATCTTCGACCATAATTGGGCGCAGGCCTATGAGAACGCCGGCGGACGCTATTACCCCAAAATTCAGGTCGCCGTGCCGTTTACACCCGTGACGGGCCGAAGGCTCCTCGTTGCGCGGGACGCCCCCGAGGGAGCGCGCGAGACGCTGATCACGGCGCTTCGCGGACTGAGAAGAGCCACAGACGCCTCTTCCATCCATGTCACCTTCGCAACGGAAGCCGACACTCAAGCGCTGCGGGAAGCGGGCTTCGCGTCTCGGACCGGCGAGCAATTCCACTTCGTCAACGAGGATTATCGCGATTTCGAGCATTTCCTTGCCGGCCTGTCGTCGCGCAAGCGAAAGATGATCAAGCGCGAGCGGCGAGAGGCTTTGGGCGAGGATCTGAAGATAGACCTTTTGACCGGAGCCGACATTCAGACGCCCCACTGGGATTCGTTCTTCGCGTTTTACATGGACACCGGCTCTCGCAAATGGGGGCGTCCCTATCTGACCCGGGCCTTTTTCGACCAGATCGGCGCGACGATGGCGGATCGCATCCTGTTGGTCATGGCGCGGCGCGATGGACGCCATATCGCGGGCGCCATCAACTTCCTCGGCGACGACGCGATCTATGGCCGCAACTGGGGGGCCATTGAGGAGCGGCCATTCCTGCATTTCGAGGTCTGCTACTATCAGGCGATCGAGTTCGCCATCCGCCGGGGTTACAAGCGTGTCGAAGCCGGCGCGCAAGGCGAGCACAAGCTCGCGCGCGGTTATCGGCCGGTCGCGATCCATTCGGCGCATGAATTCGCCGATGCAGGTTTGGGCGCCGCAGTCGCCGCGTTTCTTAAATCGGAGCGCGCCGCCGTCGATGAACTAATCGCCGAATATGAAGCGGGGCTTCCTTTCAGACGCGGCGAACAGTGAAGAATAAACGGAGAGCAAAAATGGCGGCCCGTAACTTCATTTTCTGCTTTATGAAAAATAATATAAGTTATTGTATTTATGTCAATATAATTCACGCCTGAGATAAATCCGTTCGCTTCCATATAAAAATTCTATAATCGTTATATTTCAATAATAATATCTCTATATCTTAAACTAATATATTAGGTTTTAAAAATGGGCGTTTTCGCCTCTGGGAGTTTGAAAACAGGCTCATGCAAAGAATGAAGTCAGCCCGCGCAGCCGTTAGGCGCGCGGGCTGAAAGCTACAAAGAAAATCAGGAGTTTCGGATCAGCGGCCGGAGCTGATCGACGTCGAGGCGCTTTGCTTCTCAAGGCCCGGCGGGGGGAACGCGACCGCCATACAAGCGGCAAAAACGACGACCGCTGCGCGCAGAAACTGTCCCACTGAGATATGCGGCGACAGGGGTCGCTCCTTGGCCTTCGACGCATTTTGCGATGAGGCGGGCGCGGCGCCTATGGCTACGAGACGCAAGCGAGCGGCGGAGGACGGTGCGGGCTCGCCGGAGATGCGCGTCTTTCGAGCGAGCGGAGGCGCCGGCGCACGATGGGTCTTAACAGCGGCGTGGGCGTTCGAACGCGTCATTGCGCTCTCCTTTATGAATTGTCGAAACGATCGCTAAAGGGAAAATTAAGGTCCTAACAATTTCGAAATGGTAAACGCCCTTGGTCGCGACATTCTCAATATCGTCTTGCGAGCTTGACGCGCCCGGCCGCAAAAGGGCATTGGAACGCAGTCTTCCCACTGACCAAGGCCGATGGCTTCGCTGCCAAGCGTTGGCTTGACGCTCCCAAAACTCGCGTCTTCTCAAGCGAACCAGCTGTTCGGTTCGTCCAGATCGCGCGCTCTCCAGAGGCCAAATGATCCGCTCCGCCCTGATGAACGTCATGACCGCCGCTGTTATGAAAGCCGGCCGAGGGCTGAAACGCGATTTCGGCGAGGTGGAGAATCTGCAGGTCTCCATCAAAGGTCCTGGCGACTTCGTGACCGCCGCCGACAAGCGCGCCGAGAAGACCCTCTTTGAGGAGCTCTCGAAGTCGCGTCCCGGATATAGTTTCCTCATGGAGGAAGGAGGCGCCGTCGAAGGAACCGACAAAAGCCACACATGGCATATCGATCCGCTCGACGGGACATCGAATTTCCTGCATGGCTTGCCGATTTTCGCTGTGTCTCTGGCGCTCGAACGCGAAGGCCAGCTCGTCGCTGGCGTCATCTATAATCCGGCCACCGACGATCTTTTCGTCGCCGAAAAGGGCCAGGGCGCCTATCACAATAATCGCCGAATGCGCGTTGCGGCGCGCCGAACCCTTGGCGAGTCGATGATCGCCTGCGGCATCCCCCCGCTCGCGCGGCATGAAGACCATCCCCGATTCAAGATCGAACTCGCAGCGGCAATGGCGAAGGCCGGCAACATCCGCCGGCTGGGCGCAGCAGCCGTTGACCTCGCCATGGTGGCGTCGGGTCGCTTCGACGGTTACTGGGAGCGCGGCATCAACTCCTGGGACGTCGCCGCGGGAATCGTCATGGTGCGCGAGGCCGGCGGGTTCGTGACCGATCTCAGCGGCGGCCACGACATGATGAGTAAAGGCGAGATCTGCGCCGGCAATGAGGCGATCCATCGCCTGTTGCTGGAATTGGTGAAGAAGGCCTGATCGCCGTGGCGTCGGATGCGCCTCATGCAAATCGTAGCCTTCGGCCGCGCGTCGACGCCGATTGGCCTGCGCTGCTCGATCTCTGGGTCGCGGCCTGGCGCGCGACCTACCCCGACATCGACTTCGAAGCTCGGAGAGACTGGCTCGTTCGTCACGTCAGCGTCCTTGAAGCCAATGGCGCGACAACGCTCTGCCTCTTCGAACCCGCTTCGCATTTAGAGGCCTGCGACCCCTCTCCTGACGGGTTTTGTCGTGATCGACGCTGCGACCGGCTGGTTGGATCAGATTTGCGTCGGCGCCGAATATTTCGGTTCCGGAGCGGCCGACGCGCTGATCGAGGGCGCGCGGAGCGTCTCGCCCGAGCGCATCCGCCTCGACGTCAACGCCGACAACGCGCGCGCCATTCGCTTTTATGTGCGGCGTGGATTCCATCCCGTTGGGGCCGGCGCCAACAGTCTGTCCGGGCGCGCGACGCTCAAAATGGAGTGGCGCTCAGAGCCCTAGTAACGGATGAGCGTCCGCAATCCGATAACGAATGCGTTGTGCAAAGTCCTGATTCCGGTCGGATCGCGAGGGTCGGGAACATTGCCGCCCGGCCTGACGAGATATTGGAGGTCGGGCTGCAACGTCCAGCCGGGAGCGATGCTTGCGATATATGTGGCCTCTAGGAGAGCCTCGCTGGAACGGATCGGAGCAAAAGGATTATTGAAAGCGACATTGTCGTAGTCGAACCCCCTCGCCCCATCCGAAATGCGCACATAACCGACCGCGACGCCGAACAAGTCATCGGGGCGCTCCGACAGCAAGCCGTTGAACGAGACGCCTGCGTCGGCATAAAAATTCACAAGATTGCGATCGCTTGGGGCCGCCGTCGCACGCGCGAAAAAGCCGGCGCCCTTTTTGTCGTCGCCTTCGACTTTCGCGATCTGCTGATCGATCAGCGCATAAACGCCGAAATCGCCGCGCCGCTGAACCGCGACTCCGATGCTGTTTGGATCCGCGAGCGACCGAAAATCTATGCCAAAATGCTGGTCAGCGAACCGGCCGAAATGGCGCCAACCGCCGACCTTGGCGACGCCTGCGAGACCTTCCAAAGAATATTTGGCTTGCGCTTCTCCGATGACGAAAGGCGGATCGTTCAGCCGAAAGCGCACGCCGTCCGGGTTCCGAACCTGCGGATCGGGAGAGTTGAACGGCCCCTGCGGGCCAGCCGGGTCGCCGTCGAAAACGGCCGCGAGAAACGAGAGATGCTCGGTCGGATTAACAGTGATCCGGACCCCGAGACTGGAGAGCGGAAATTCCGGGCCGCTCGACGGCAGATCAGCTAATGTTAGCGCGGGCCAACCGAGACTATTGTTAACGAAAATCTTGGCCCACTCTCGCGTCATGAATTCCTGGTCGGCGCCCAGCTCTCCCAGGCGAACGTTGATTTTGTCATCCAATAGACTTTGCTGAAGCCACATCTCGTATAAGCGCGTCGTCGGCGTCGCCTCTATATTGCTCACCGGCATGATGGCGCCCGTATTGTAACGATCGATGCCATGGCCGTGGAGCTGCGACGCGCTGGCGTGAAATGTCAGACCCTTGAGTCCGAAGGCCTTGTCGAAGTCGGCGTCGAGCGAAAAGCGCAGCTTGCCTTCGTAAATCGTTCCTGTGTGGAGGCCGCCGCTCGTATTCGAAAACACTTCGCCGATATATTTGACGCCGAAGTCGAATCCCCGCGCGGCCAGCGCATCTCTGATCGTCGCTGGTTCTCTCAGCGGCGCTGGAAGATTTTTTGCGATAGAAGTCGGCTGGTCGTAGTCGTCGTCAGGCTTCCCCTGATCTTGACGATCGCCCTCGAGCGCGACCCCGGGTCCCCCGCAAAGCGATGATGCGACAGCGAGAGAGAGCAAAAAGCCTGCGAGAAGCCGCTTTGACATTCCCCCTCGACGGGCGACGTGCGATTCGGGATCGAAAGCCTAAGGCGAACTCGCTCGCTCGACAAACGCGGCAGTGAGCCGTCGCGTCAGCCGAGATGCGCGATGCGGATCATATTGGTCGCGCCGGGAGAGCCAAATGGCATGCCGGCGACGATGATGACGCGATCGCCCGACTCGCCGAAGCCTTCGCTCACGGAATGTTCGCAGGCTCTGTTAACCATATCTTCAATGTCGATCGCGTCGCGCGTCTCCAGCGCATGGACGCCCCATACGAGGGCGAGCCGGCGCGCAGTGTCTCGCTTCGGCGTTAGCGCAAGGATCGGCGACGCAGGCCGCTCCCGCGCAATGCGCAGAGCGGTGGCGCCAGAAGCTGTCCAGGCGATAATGGCCTTGCAGTGCAGAGTTTGCGCAACGTCGCGCGCAGCGACCGCGATGGCGTCGGCGGCGGTCGGATTGGGGGCCTCGGCGCGCTGGGCGTTGATGATCGTTCGGTAGACCGTATCGGTCTCGACCTCCTCCGCGATGCGGCTCATGGTCGCGACCGCCTCCTGAGGATATTGGCCGGCGGCGCTTTCCGCCGAGAGCATTACGGCGTCTGCGCCTTCGAACACCGCGGTGGCGACGTCCGAGACCTCGGCGCGCGTCGGCAGAGGCGAGAGGATCATCGATTCCAGCATCTGCGTCGCGACGACAACCGGTTTGCCGAGCCGGCGCGCATTACGGTTGATGCGCTTTTGCAAGCCCGGGACCTTTTCGAGCGGCACCTCGACGCCAAGATCGCCGCGAGCGACCATCAGCGCATCGGCGACCTCGATCACCTCGTCCAGCCGCGAAATCGCCTGCGGCTTTTCGATCTTGGCCATCACCAGCGCTCGGCCCTGCGTGATCTTCTTCACCTCGATCACGTCTTCCGGTCGCTGAACGAATGAGATGGCGACCCAGTCGACGCTTTCCTTGAGCGCCGCGTCGAGATCGGCCCGGTCCTTGGTCGTCATGGACGTGATCGGGATTTCCGTATCCGGCAGGCTGACGCCCTTGCGGTTGGAGATGCGGCCGGCGACGTCGACAATGGCGCAGGCGCTGTCGGCGCTTGTTTCCACAACGTGGAGGCGCACCTTTCCGTCGTCGATCAGGATGGTGTCGTTCACTTTCAGCGCAGCCAGGATTTCCGGATGCGGCAACTGCACGCGAGACACGTCGCCGAGTTTCGGATCGGAGTCGAGGACGAAACAATCGCCCTTCCGCAAATGTACGGACCCTTCGGCGAAAGCCCCGATCCGCAACTTCGGCCCCTGAAGGTCGACGAGAATGCCGATGGCCCGTTTGAGCTCGTCTTCGATCTCTCGGATCATGCGCACATAGGCGCCCAACCCCGCATGGTCGGTGTGGCTCATATTGATGCGAAAGACGTCCGCCCCCGCCTTCACGAGGCTGGCGACGATCGCCTTGTCCACGCTCGCCGGACCCAAAGTCGCGATGATTTTGACGCGCCGCAGCCTTCTCATTTTTTTCTTATACCCGTTGTTCTTGTCCCGGTGCGCGACGATCGAGCACGTTCATTGCGCCGGCGTTGCGTTCGGGTCCGTGAGCTGCACGGTCCAGTTTTTGGCGTCGCGCCCCGTGTCGACCTCGAAGAAGCCGACACGATCATAGCCATGCGCGAAGCAATCTTCGCGTCCATCGATGCGAAACTCTCTGTCGCGCGTGCACATGAAAGCCTTGCCCTTCCATTCGCCGCCCCGCTCGTCCATCGCATAAACGTAATAGAATTGCGCCGCCAGCGGACCTCTCAGCAAAGTCTCGCAAGTGGTTGGCCGCAAATTCCACCAGCCCTCCGACAGCCAGTTGCGTCCGTCCGTATAGGCGAGCGCGACGCTGACGCGGCTGTTCGTGTTGTTGCACAGGCGAAAATCGGCCTTTGCCGGCGACATAACGCAGACGCAAAACAGGATCGTGACCGGTGAGAGTGCTGTACGGGACATGACGAAAAAAGCTTGTGGAGAGGTAGATGCGGCTCGACGCCGCGAAGCGGTTGCTGCGGCCCAACCAAGAGGCAAACCACGGGCGGCCCGCTTTGTCCACCCTCGAAGCGCGCTTAACAGCATGCCGAACGCCACAACGCGCGTCACAAGGACCAACCGGCGCGCAGCTGCTCGGCGGCGCGCACGGCGTAATACGTCAAGACGCCCACCGCGCCTGCTCGCTTGAATGCGAGAAGACTTTCCATCATTGCGCGGTTTCCGTCGAGCCAGCCGTTGGCGGCCGCCGCCTCGAGCATCGCGTATTCGCCGGACACTTGATAGGCGAAGGTCGGCGCCCCGAATGTTTCCGAGACGCGCCGAACAATGTCCAGATAGGGCATCCCCGGCTTCACCATCACCATGTCTGCGCCCTGCTCGAGATCGAGCGCCACTTCATGCAACGCCTCCTCAGAATTGGCGGGATCCATCTGATAAGTGCGCTTGTCGCCGCGCAGGGTCTTGTTGGTGCCGATCGCATCCCGAAAGGGCCCGTAAAAAGCGGAGGCATATTTTGCCGCATAGCTCATGATCTGCACATTCTCGAGGCCATGCGCATCGAGCCCGGCGCGGATGGCGCCGACGCGACCATCCATCATGTCCGAGGGCGCTATCACATCGGCGCCAGCGTGCGCCTGATTGACCGCCTGCGCCACGAGGGTCGCCACGGTGGCATCATTGACGATCTCGTCGCCGACCAGAAGACCATCGTGTCCGTGGCTCGTATAAGGATCGAGCGCCACATCCGTGATGACGCCGATCGCCGGGACGGCTTTTTTAATTTCGCGACAAGCGCGGCAAACCAGATTATCGGGATTAAGCGCTTCATTCCCGTTTGGATCGCGCAGCACCGGATCCGTATTTGGGAAGACGGCGACCGCCGGTATGCCAAGCGACGCGGCATGAGCGATCGCTTCCAGTGCGGCGTCCACCGAGTAGCGGAAGACGCCGGGCATGGAGGCCACTGGCTCTCGCTTGCCGACGCCCTCGATGAGAAACACCGGCCAGATGAGATCGTCAACGAGCAGCGCGTTCTCTCGAACGAGCCGCCGCGCCCAATCGCTCTTGCGATTGCGCCGTGGCCTTTGAGAGAGCGTCAGACGATTGCCCGCCGAGGCGACCGACGACGAAGTTGCGTCGATGCCAGTCATGAAAACCTCCAGGACGATCCGCCTCTCGCCCATATGTAAGCCGGCTCGCCGCCGCATAGCGAGACTTGGATCAATTCTCCGCCTATCAGCTAGCACGCCGATAGCGGCGGCAAAAGCGCGGCCGCTTCGCCAGCCGCTTTTCCTTGGTCTCGCTGTCCGTTCAAGCTAACATCGGACACAATTAGTGCGTTATTAACGACGACGCCTTCGCCAGACAGCCCGGGTCTCCTTTGCCCCAAACAACCATTGACGCGCTTCGCGCCGCCGACCTTCGCGTTCGCGCGCCGCTCTTCGACGCCAAGAAACGAGAAGCGCATTCGAAGGCGCCTTGGCTGGTCTTGGCGTCGATCATCTGTCTCGTGACGCCCATCGGCGCCAGCGCGCAGCCCGCCCCTCAGCAAAAGAACAAGACCGGCGCGACGCCCTCTCAGGCGATCGCGCCGAAAGCGCCCCGCCCTCCGATTGTTCCCGCGCCGCCACGTCGGCCGCAGACGACCGCGCCAAGCGTTCCGTCCGTCGCTCCTCCAGACACACGCGAAGCAAATCCGCCTGCGCTCCCGCCTCCCGTCGCATTGCCGCCGCTCGATCCATCCATCCCGCCGCCGACATTGCCCCGCGCCTCGCGACAGGCGATGCGCCGCTGTTCACTCGAATGGGAGAAGATGAAGCGTGAAGGTCATGTCGGCGCTCCGATGTGGCGCGAATTCGCGACAAAGTGCCTGACTCGATAAGCGTCGGCGGATTTCACGCGCTCCGCCTTCTAATTGAAACGACATAAAAAAAGCGCCTCGCGGCGCATGAGAAACGGCTCGTCTAGAACGTCACTCGGGGATTTCGCGGAACCAGGAAATTCCCGAGTGACGCTTGCAAAAGGAGCTGCGTTCGCGATGCGAGGCGGTCTGCCGACGCATTGCGAACGCGCTCCGAATGCGCGTTGCTTCAACCCATATCGGACGGCATTGGGGCCGCAGCCGGTTTGGGTTTGCGCGCTACTCGGCGTTTTGTGGCGCCCTTGCGAGCGCCTTTCTTGGAGCCGGCCTTCTTGGAAGCGCCGCGCTTCTTGCCAGCGGCCTTGCGCGTGGTCTTGCGGGCATACTTCTTCGAAGCGGTCTTGCGCGTGGCCTTACGAGCTGTCTTCTTCGTGGCCGACTTCTTCGTCGCAGACTTCTTCGACGCAGTTTTACGCGCACCCTTCTTCGCCGTCGCTTTCTTCGCCGGCCTACGCTTCGTTGTCGCTTTCGCCATCTTAAGTCCCCTTAGATCCAAATTGTCGGAACGTTGCTCGACCGACAACAGGCTCAATTAGCGTAGCGTGGTTAACCAGTCGTTCAAGTGGCGAGGGCTTGATTCATTGACGCGTCGCGCGCGCGCATGGTCAGCGGGAACGCTTCTCGCGCTTGCAGAGAGACCTGCAAGGACCGTTGCGAAGGCCTCTCGAACCGATCTCGACGCTGTCGAAAATCACCCTGCAACGCATGTCGCTTCATCTCGAAAAGGCTGATCGAGATGCGAGCGACGCGCTCGAAATTCAATGTCGAAATGTGACGCGCATTCTGCGCTATGCAAATTCAACTTGTTGTTTTTCTTTGCGATATAAAAGCGCGCGCGCATCTCAGCAATCAGACGGCGCACACATCGCGTCGTACGTCTGCGCGCGCGCATGCGGTTTGCTTCGACGCGCAACGCAATGTGCGAAGTCAGTGTCGAAAGCGCTGCCGTTTTGACTTCGGGAGGATCGATCGCATGTCGCGACCGCAGCGCCGCTCGCAGCTTCGCACCGGTCAAAAAAAAATTGTGCGGAGACCTTCGAGATTGTCGAAAATCGCCTTCGCGAGGGTTTGAATTTGTCTCGAATCGAGCAACCGGAGCAGAAACTGATTCGTTTTTGGCGCCGGATTCGACGTCGATCAGATGTCCAATCGGCTCTTCAGCAGCTCGTTCACCGCCTGCGGATTGGCCTTGCCGCCTGTCTGTTTCATCACCTGACCGACGAACCAGCCGAGCATGGTTGGCTTGGCTTTGGCTTGCGCGACCTTATCCGGATTAGCGGCGATGATGGCGTCGACCGCCGCTTCGATCGCGCCCATGTCCGTCACCTGCTTCATGCCGCGCGCTTCTACGATCGCAATGGGATCGCCGCCTTCCGTCCAAACGATCTCAAACAAATCCTTGGCGATTTTGCCGGAGATGACGCTCTGCGAAATCAGATCGACGATGGCGCCAAGAGCCTGCGCCGACACAGGCGACCGAGCGATGTCGAGGCCTTCCTTATTCAGGCGGCCGAACAATTCGTTGATCACCCAATTGGCGATGAGCTTGGCGTCGCGACCTTTCGCCGCTTCCTCGAAATAGTCGGCGCTCGCGCGCTCCGCGACGAGCACGCCGGCGTCGTAGGGCGTCAGCCCATACTGATCGATGAAGCGCGCGCGCTTGGCGTCCGGAAGCTCCGGCAGTTGCGATTTCAGCGCGTCGACATAGGCCTGATCGAATTCGAGCGGCAACAAATCGGGGTCGGGGAAATAGCGGTAATCATGGGCCTCCTCCTTCGAGCGCATGGAACGCGTCTCGCCGCGGCCCGGATCAAACAGTCGCGTTTCCTGATGGATGACGCCCCCGTCTTCAAGAATGCCGATCTGGCGCCGCGCCTCAATTTCAATCGCCTGACCGATGAAGCGGATCGAATTCACATTCTTGATCTCGCAACGCGTGCCCAGTGGTTCACCGGGACGACGAACGGATACGTTCACGTCGGCGCGCAGCGATCCCTCCTCCATATTGCCATCGCAGGAGCCGATGTAACGGAGAATGGTGCGCAATTTTGAAACATAGGCGCGCGCCTCATCGGCGGAATGCATGTCGGGCTTGGATACGATCTCCATCAGCGCGACGCCGGAGCGATTGAGATCGACGTGGCTTTCGGTGGCGGAGAGGTCATGCATCGATTTGCCGGCGTCCTGCTCCAGGTGCAGCCTCTCGATGCCGACCATGATGCGCTCCGAAGGCGTCACATCGACCGCCACGACGCCTTCGCCGACAATCGGGCTCTTGTACTGGGAGATCTGATAGCCCTGCGGCAAGTCGGGATAAAAATAGTTTTTCCGATCGAACACGGATCGCAGATTTATTTTCGCTTCCAGACCGAGGCCGGTGCGGATCGCCTGTCGGACGCATTCCTCGTTGATGACCGGCAACATGCCGGGCATAGCCGCGTCGACGAGCGAGACATGATCATTGGGATCTCCGCCGTATTCGGCCGAAGCTCCGGAAAAGAGCTTGGCGTTGCTCGTCACCTGCGCATGGATTTCCATGCCTATGACGATTTCCCAATCGCCAGTTGCGCCTTTGATGAATTTCTGTGCGGCCACGTGTTTAGTGCTCATTCAATCCCTCGGTAAATGCGCAGTCGCATCGACGCGCCCCGAAACCGACCCCGTTCCTGCGACTATGCGCTCGCGACGCAGTTTCGCACGAAGCCTGGGAAACGAATAGCATTCGCCGCCCATTACGGAAACCGCTCGGCAGATCGCTATTCTCGCGGCCCTCAATCAGTAGGACATGAACAGCGGCGTCTCGCTCTCCCGCATGAGGCTTTTGGTGACGCCTCCCATGACAAGCTCCAACAGCCGCGCATGAGCGTAGGCGCCCATGACAAGAATGTCCGACCGCGTTAATTTAACCTGTTCTTGGATACCCTTGCCAATGTCTCCCTCAAGAGGGGGGAGATCAATCAGCTCCACACGCCCACAATCGCGACTGAGGCGAGCGGCCAAGTCTGCGCCGGCGATCATGCCCTTCGACTCTTCCGCGACGCAAATGATTTGCACCAACTCCGCGCCCGAAATGAGAGACGCGGCGTCGCCAACTGCGCGCGCCGCCCGGGCGCTGCCGTCCCACGCCACCGCAACCTTGCGAAATTCGGCGGCGCCTGCATATTCGGGGGGAACGAGCAGAACCGGCCGACCCGAATTAAACAATATCCCTTCGGCCAACGCCTTTGCTGCACCGATTTCGTTCGTTGGCCTCGGCAGAACGCACAGGTCTGCAAGACGCGCGGCCGGCATGAAATACTCTATGAGAGCATGCCTCGTTTTTTGGACGAGCAACGTCTCCACAACGAAACCTTCGAGGCTTCCAAGTCGTTCTATCGTGGCCGCCTGGGCGGCGGCGTGGCCAAGCCGTTCCTCATTGACTAAATCCAGGACGGCGTGGGCCACCGGCAGGAGCTGAACGCCGGGCAGCTCCAATGACACAGCCGCCAGCGCCGCAGTCAAGCGTCCGTTCGGCGGGGCCACCAATTTGGTCGCGAATTCAGCTGCGGAGAAATCCTTTGGACCATCGTCGAACGTCGCACCGAAGAACAAATTCTTGTAAAACATGCCGACGTCTCGATCTTTTAGAGAAAAATCCGTTCCCATCTTGGGGTGTGTCGTTCAGCATATATTGGGCGCGTCTTCGTGAAATTCGAGAGACGCAATATGAGTGACGATCAAATCCGTCGTCTTGCGCGGCAAGTCCACAATGCATCCACCGCGAAACCGACAAACAACCTCTGCCGGGGGATGATCCGGCGTCTGGGAAACAACAACTCTCGCTTCGTCAGCATTCCGCTTGGGATCGCGCTCGTAATTGGAGGGATCGTCGGATTTCTGCCGATCGTGGGCTTCTGGATGCTTCCCCTCGGACTGGCGATTCTCGCGGCGCATTTTCCTCTCGCCGGCCGTCTTCTTCGAAAGCTGATACGAGCGTCAAGTCGGCTTCGCCGTTTCTACCGTCGCTTCACGCGGCGTCAATGATTAGCCGAGCGCTTGGCGCCTAGCCGAATTCGCTCTTTCATGGAGGGCCCCGACGGGCGTCGCCATTCATCGGCTCAATCGCCGGCCGCGCCGTCGTTCTTAGGCGCTCTCGCGGCCATCAGCCGTTCCTCATATTGAATCGACCACTCTATGAGGGCGTTCCAGAGGCTCATGGCGACTTCGGACGACAAGCCTTCGCGTCTTGCGGCGCCGAGAACTCTTGCAAGCACTTCGTCGACGCGTTCCGGGACGCGCGCTGGAACTCCGAGTTGCGGCTTCACGGCCGCGGCGCGTTCGATCTGGCGCTGACGTTTGGCGAGAAGCTCGACGAGCGCATCGTCGAGCGCATCGATTTCCTTGCGCACATCGGCCATCTCGTCCTGCGGCGAAAGGTCTCTCGCGTCTTCGGCTTCGCCAGGAATGCTCATTTAGGCCTCGATCCACCACGGGCTCGGCAAGTCGAATTTCGGCGCCGCCTGTTCGATCGCAGAAGCGAGCGAGAAAAGCGTCGTCTCGTCGAATGGCCGCCCGATCAACTGCAAGCCGAGCGGCAATCCGTCCGCCGCCAGTCCGCCCGGCACGCTGAGGCCCGGCAAGCCGGCCATATTCACTGTCACCGTGAACACGTCGTTCAGATACATTTCCACCGGATCGCTCGAACCCTTTTCGCCTTGTGCAAAAGCGCTCGAAGGCGTCGCGGGCGTCAACACCGCGTCGACGCCGCTCTCGAAGGCCCGATCGAAATCGCGCTTGATCAGGCTGCGAATTTTCTGCGCGCGCACATAATAAGCGTCGTAATAGCCATGCGATAGCACATACGTCCCGATCATGATGCGACGTCGCACTTCCGGGCCGAAGCCTTTGGCCCGCGTTTTCTCGTACATCTCCAGAATGTCGCGGCCTTGCTCGCGAAGACCATAGCGCACCCCATCGTAGCGCGCGAGATTGGACGACGCTTCGGCCGGCGCGAGAATGTAATAAGCCGGCAGGGCGTGGCGCGTGTGGGGCAGCGAAATTTCGACGATCTCGGCGCCCGCGTCTTTCAGCCAGCGCACGCCGTCGTCCCACAATTTTGCGATCTCCTCCGACATGCCGTCGAGCCGGTATTCCTTCGGCACCCCGATACGCCGTCCCTTGATCGACGCTCCGACAGCCGCTTCGTAATCAGGCACCGGCGCGTCGACGCTCGTCGTGTCCTTAGGATCATGTCCCGCCATGGAGCGCAGCATGATCGCCGCGTCGCGCACTGTCCGTGCGATGGGCCCCGCCTGATCGAGCGACGATGCGAAGGCGACGATGCCCCAACGCGAACATCGGCCATATGTCGGCTTGACGCCGACCGTGCCGGTGAACGCCGCCGGCTGTCGAATGGAGCCGCCTGTATCCGTCGCGGTCGCTCCGAGACATAGTCGCGCCGCCACCGCAGCCGAAGAACCGCCGCTCGAACCGCCGGGCACGATCTTCGCCGTGTCGAGACCCTTCGGGCCTTTCCGGCGCCACGGCGAAACCACTGGACCGAATGCGCTCGTCTCGTTCGACGAGCCCATCGCAAACTCATCGAGATTGAGCTTGCCAAGCAGCACCGCGCCATCGCGCCAAAGATTGGCGGACACCGTGGACTCATATGTCGGCGTGAATTCGTCGAGGATGCGGCTTGCCGCCGTGGTGCGAACGCCCTTCGTGCAATAGAGGTCCTTGACGCCAAGCGGCAAACCTTCGAGAGGTCCGCCTTCCCCGCGCGCAAGCTTCGCATCGCTTTCCGCCGCCATCCGCAAAGCCTGTTCGGGCGTCTCCGTGATGAAGGCGTTGAGCGCGCGCGCGCGTTCGATCGCAGTGAGATGCGCGCGCGTCAACTCGACGGAAGACAAAGCTTTCGACTTGATGGCGTCGCGCGCCTCGCTCAGCGAAAGAAGATTTGGATCGGACATCTATCTCTTTACTCTATGGCGCGTTTTATCCGCTGCGAAGAAGATGCGGGTCAGAAGCCTATTCCACCACCTTCGGCACGACGAAATAGTGATCGTCGCGAGCAGGCGCATTGGCGAGAATGTCGTCGACGATCCCGCCGTCGGTGACTTGGTCCACACGCTTCTTCATTTGCATGGGGAGCACCGAGGTCAGCGGTTCGACGCCTTCGACGTCGACGCTGCTCAATTCCTCGACAAAGGCGAGGATCGCATTGAGTTCATGGCCGAGGCGCTCGATTTCGGCGTCTTCGACCGCAATGCGCGACAGATGGGCGATGCGGCGTACGGTCGCCTGGTCGACGGACATTTTGGGCTCCGCTCAGATTGTCTCGACCGGCGCTATAGCACCCGCGCCTTTCGCGGCGCAATGCGCAGCCGCCTTTGGCGAGGCGCTCTCGCCTCAAAACGCCAGAGATTCTCCGATCTGAGGCGTGCGCACATGCGCTCCGCCGCCTTTCATCGCCTCGACAAACGCCAGAGCGTCGGGCGCAATGAGGTCGAAGGTGCCGTAATGGCAGGGAATGACGGTATCGAAGTTGAAATATCGGGTCGCCGCGAGCGCCGCCATGGCTCCATCCATCGTGAACCGACCGCCAATCGGGATCAATCCGATTTCCGGGCGATAGAGCTCGGCGATCAGCGCCATGTCGCCGAAAATTCCAGTGTCGCCCATATGGTAAATGGTCGGCGCGCCCGGTTTGGAGACGACCAAGCCATTTGGATTGCCGAGATAGACGGATTTTCCATTGACGACGGTTCCCGACGAATGTCGCGCATCCGTGAAGCTGACCGCGAAATCGCCGCACGGAATTGTTCCGCCCGTGTTGCCAGGATTGATATTTGTGGCTCCCTGCTCGGCGAGAAACATGCAGATCTCGAAATTGGATACGATCTGAGCGCCGGTTTCCTTTGCAATGCGAACCGAGTCCCCGATGTGATCGTCATGGCCATGCGTCAGCAGAATATGCGTTGCGCCGCGCGTCACATCCTTGAAAGAGAGCTTGAACTTCTCGTTTCCCGTCAAAAACGGATCGAACAAAATGACGGAGGCTCCAATCTCGACGCGAAACGCGGAATGGCCAAGCCAAATGATCTTCATAGCGCTCCCTCTTGCCTGAACTTGTTCGCCGAGCGCGCCGCTTCAGCAAACTCATGTTTATTCATTTCCTCGCCCATGTTAGCCGAAGCATGTGACGCCTCGCCAGACCACACTAGAGAAACTCGCTCCATTGCTGCCCGTAAAGGGGCGGCTGATGGGACTTGATCTCGGAACGAAGACGATCGGCCTCGCGCTTTCGGACGTCGAGCGTCGTCTCGCGTCGCCATTGGACACGATCCGGCGCGTCAAATTCACGAAAGACGCAGCGACTTTACTGCAGAGAGCGCAGGATTTTGACGTCTGCGCCTTCGTCGTGGGTCTGCCTCTGAACATGGACGGCGCAGAAGGCCCGAGGGTCCAAGCGACGCGCGCCTTCATGCGCAATCTGGATGCAATTTCGCAACTGCCTTACGTGTATTGGGATGAGAGGCTTTCAACCGCGGCCGTCACAAGAGACTTAATCGCACAGGACGTCTCGCGCCTGAAACGGGCGCAGGTCGTCGACCGAATGGCCGCCGCTTATATCCTGCAGGGCGCGCTCGATAGGCTATCTCGCCTCGTCGACCACTCGAGCCCTTAAGCGATCATATCCGTACATGACGCCTGTTTAGCGCCCATGCTGGTCGCTGCGACTGTCATGGTCATTGTCGTCGCCGTGATGATGAGGATAGCCGGTATAGTGAGCGCTCGTTACGGCTGAGGTCGACACATCGATGACGGTTCGATCGGCGACGCTTAATGGACCCGCCGACGCGGGCGCGGCCATTTGCAAGGCATAGGCTGCGCAGAGCGCGCCAAGGAGCAGGGATTTGAAGGCGCTATTCATGTTTCACCCTCCAAGTTGATCCGCTGTAAAACGAACTCTGGCGGGGAAGCTGTGGTTGGAATCTCTAAAGCGCAAGCGCTTACGCTTTGGTTGCTCTCAATGACAATGCCAATACCGCACCCAGACCCATCGCACACATCGGCGATGGCCATGGCGCCATATCCACCTCACGCATTTCCTGTGGCGATCCCAATGACAATGATGGCCATGCCTCGCCAACTGAATAAATCCCGTCGAAACCCCATCGTCCCGCGGGATTGCGATGCTCGCCGGGCCGGCCGAGGCGGGCGTTCCGGCAAACAGGAACGCGCCGCAAAGAGCGCCAAAGAGAGTGGTTTTAAAATTACGATTCATTGGGTCAATCTCCTCATTTGCCATTAATTGGACGAGAGAATCGACGCGCCCTAAAAAAATAAAAAATAGAACGCGCCTTACGTCCTCCCCGGAGCCGATCAAAATGGAGTTCGGACAGGGCGGACATCGAAAAGCTAGGGCGTGGATGACCACCGTCCAGTCCGCGCCACACTAATCGCGTAACCCGCTGGGGAGACGCTCAAAAACGATATTGACAACTTCTTTGATGTAGGCGAGATATTAGCAACCTTAGATTGTATTCATCGGGATTGGAATGAGAGCCGCCAGCAAATTTTCCGAGGAATATCCCGCAAAGAAAAACGTCAAAGTCCGGTAGCGTCGGCCAGGTCTCGCCCAATCTGGAGACCGCCTCCATGGCGGCTTATATCGCCGATATGGCCGCAGAAATGTCCTCATTGGCGGAGCGCTCCGGCCTTCAAATGCTCGCGCAGTTTCTCAGCCTCGCCCGCGTGGAGGCTGAAATTCGCTCGCATGAATACGGGGGATACAACACCACGCGGCGCTCCCTGGATACCGAGGTCGCGCATTCAAAGACGCGATCCCGCCGTCGGAAAATCACCCGCTAGAACTCTCCCTCCGCGGTCGCCTTCTCGGCTCCCACTCGCAATGACACGAGATTGACGCCGTGTCTTTCGATGCGCGTTTCGAGGTCAAGCTCCAACAGAACGCCGTGCACGTCACGGGCCGCCAGGCCCGCGGCGCGGATGAGTTCATCCACGGCGACGGGAGACGGGCCGAGCAACGACAGAATCAACTCGCGCGCGTCAGTAAGCGGGGCGTCCGTCTCCATGCCCTCGGACTGCCTTTGCGTTGACGGCGTAGCGAGATTGGCGAGCGAATTCTTGCTGTCGCGCAGAAGCGTTTGAGCAGCAGCGCTCTCCTGAAGCGAAAACAAATCCATCTCGTCGAACAGCGGTTCTTCTTGGGTAAATAGCTCCAACTCGCTGAAGAGATCGCGGGCCGGCGGTCCGCCAATCGCTCTCGACGAAAGCGCTTGAACGACATCATCCGCGCTCGCACAAAGGGTCGCGCCCTGGCGAAGCAGATCGTTCGTTCCTTCCGCACGGGGATCGAGCGGAGAACCCGGCGTCGCGAAAACCTCTCGACCCTGCTCGGCGGCGAAACGCGCCGTAATGAGAGAACCGGATCGCCGCGCGGCTTCTACGACAACGGTTCCGGCGCAAAGACCCGAAACGATTCGATTTCGACGCGGAAAGTCGCGGCCCCGAGGCTCCCACTCCAACGGCATCTCGGAGATCACCGCGCCTTTTTGCGAAATCTGCTCTAAAAGAGACGCGTGTTCCGAAGGATAAGGGCGCGCATGGCCGCCTGCGAGCACGGCGATCGTCCCCGTATCGAGCGAAGCGCGATGCGCGGCGGCGTCGACGCCGCGCGCCAATCCAGAGACAATGACATAATCCTCGCGCGCGAGGCCATGCGCGAGCCGTTCCGCGAACGCCAGTCCCGCCGCCGAAGCGTTTCGCGATCCAACGATCGCAATGCAGCTGCGGCGAAAAAGCGATGGATCGCCGCGTACGGCGATCAGCGGCGGCGCGCTGTCGATCTCGCGCAGCAAGGCGGGGTAATCCGGATCGCTCGTCGCGATAAAGCGCACGTTTAGTGCGAGCGACTTTTCGATTTCACGGAGGATTTCGTCGCGATCCGCGATGCGGATCACACGCCCTTGCGCAGAGCGCGCCGTCAGCGCAGGCAAGGCTTCGAGAGCGGCGCGCGCGCCGCCGTAACGATTGATCAGTTGGCGGAACGTGCGTGGTCCGACATTTTCACTGCGAATGAGCCGCAGCCAATCGACGAGTTGCTCATCGGAAAGACGGCTAGCTGAGATGGGGGAGGTCTCGGAGGAATGCGTCACGCCTTTTCCCCGATGCGGGTTTCCGTTCCCGCGAGCAGCCGTCGAATATTTTCCCGATGCTTCCACCACAGCAATGCCGCCATCGCCGCGATCGCAAGACCCTCGAACAGGCGTCCATCGACGAAGAAGGCGATGGGCGCCGCCAGACTGGCGACCAGAGCCGAGAGCGACGAGTAGCGCCATAGTTTTGCGACGATGAGCCAGATCAGCGCGAAAAGGACGCCGGCCGGCCAATACAGGCCAAAGAGGCATCCCAGAAAGGTCGCAACGCCTTTCCCCCCTCGGAACTGAAGCCAGACCGGCGCAATATGGCCGATAAAGGCCCCGAGCGCCGCGGCGATGGCGGCGCCAGGCGAAAACAGACCGCCAAGCAATGCGGCGGCGGTTCCCTTCAGAGCGTCGAGCAAAAGCGTCGCCGCCGCCAAATCCTTGCGGCCGGTGCGCAGCACATTGGTCGCGCCGATGTTTCCCGAGCCGATCGAGCGAATGTCTTGCGTTCCAGCGACGCGCGTTAGCAACAGTCCGAAGGGAATAGAGCCGAGCAAATAGCCTGCAATGGCGGCTAAAACGTCGAAAACCAAAGGCCAAAACGACATGGAGGTCAGCCAAAAACGCGTGAACGCGACTTAGAGAGCGCTCGTCGGCCACGAGAGCCGGCGGCGCCCAAACAGTAAACAAGCCTCACCGCGGCCGCAACTGCGTCGATACGGGGCGGCGCTCGCAATCGTGATGAGCGTCACATTGACGATCGCCTATCTTTTCTCTCTGGCGACTGAAGCCTATCGAGCACGGCGCGGCGAATGTTGCGGCGATTCGTCCCTGGCCTCGAAACTCAGCCGATCGCTCGCGCCCACCGATCTCTAGAGCCCGCAGCGAGGAAAACATAGGCGTAACAGCAAAATACAATCCATTGACGGTCCGTCTGCGCGCAAGCCCTCCCGTTTCGGTGCGCGAGAGAGTAAAGGGGAGGCGCTAAGGACGCGAGAAACCCAAAAATGGTCAATTCAGAGCGCCGACCTCGGCCCCGCGCATTTCGGCTCGACGGCGGCAAGCCTGCGACGGATACCGCCGCCAACGCGTCGGAGGAGACCCAGAAAGCCGGACCGAGAGTCATCGAGCCGGAACACGACGCTTACGCTTTGGAGGCCGAGGAGGCCTCACGACTCGGATCGTCGCTGATCGACGATGATGAAAAAGCGGTCGAAGCCGCGCAGATCAGCGGATTGCTGCGCCGTTACATCGTCTCTTGGGGCGGCCTGTTCTGGACCTCTCTGACCGGGCTCGTTTCGCTCGCGGCGGGCCTTTGGCTGACGCAGCTCATCGAGGACTTGTTTCAGCGTTCGGCCTTCTTTGGAACGCTCGGCCTTGTGCTCGCTGGAGCCTTCGTTTGCGCCGCGACGCTTTTGTTGGCTCGCGAAATCCGAACGATGATGCGGCAAAACCGCATCGCCAAGCTGCATATCGCATTGGCCGAGGCGCATGCGAGCGACGACGTGAAGGCCGCGCGCGCGCATCTTCGCGACCTTTGCAAACTCTACGAGGGCCGGCCCGAAACGGCGCGCGCGCGCGCGCTCGTGGTCGATTACTCGAAGCAGATCATCGACGGTCGCGATCTGATCGATCTTGCGGAACGCAATCTCGTGCTGCCGCTCGACGAGCAGGCGCGGCGCGAGATCGCAGCGGCGTCCAAGCGCGTTTCGATCGTGACCACGGTCAGTCCGCGCGCCTTGATCGACGTTATTTTCGTCGCCGGGCAAGCGATCATGCTGATGCGGCGCATTGCGGAAATTTACGGTGGCCGTCCGGGTCTGCTAGGTTTCTTCAAATTGGCGCGCTCGGTTGGCGCACATCTGGCGATCACCGGCGGATTGGCGGTCGGAGATTCCGTTCTTCAGCAGATCGTCGGTCACGGAATCGCCGCACGATTGTCCGCCCGACTAGGCGAAGGCGTGCTCAATGGTCTGTTGACCGCTCGCGTCGGCCTGTCCGCGATGGCCGTATGCCGACCGATGCCGTTCTGCGCGGAAAAGCAGCCCGGAGTCGCCGACGTCGCGCCCTTCCTGTTTCGCGACAAAACGAAGAGTTGAGGCCGAACGCCGAATGAAAAAGAAAAGTCTGAAGATCACCACCTGGAATATCAATTCCGTACGTCTTCGCATGCCGCTCGTCGCGCATTTTCTGAAAACGCAAGCGCCCGACATATTGTGCTTGCAGGAAACCAAATGCCGTGACGCGGAATTTCCTTCGTCGGACTTCCGCTCGCTTGGCTACGAGCACATCGCCATCAACGGACAGAAGGGCTATCACGGCGTCGCAATCGTCTCAAAGACTCCGTTACGCCCACTTGGGAAGCGAGACTTCTGCGACAAGGGCGACGCGCGCCACATTGGAGTGGAGGCGATGGCTTCCGATGGCCCAGTCGCCATCCATAATTTCTACGTGCCAGCCGGTGGCGACGAGCCGGACGTCGAGATCAATCCCAAATTCGCTCATAAGCTGAATTTTCTCGACGAAATGGTCGACTGGATCGCTGAGGATCGCGTCACCAGCGGGCGCGCAATTCTTTTAGGCGATCTCAATATCGCGCCTCTTGAACACGATGTGTGGAGCCATAAGGCGCTGCTCAAAGTCGTAAGCCACACGCCTATCGAGGTTGAAAAACTCAACGCCGTATTTCGCGCGGGTCCGTGGGTCGACGCATTGCGCCGCTTCGTGCCGCATGATGAGAAGCTCTATACCTGGTGGAGCTACCGCGCTGCGGATTGGGTGGCGTCGGATCGTGGGCGTCGCCTCGATCATATTCTCGTCAGCGAGGCGTTGGGCGGTTCGCTTGCGAGGATGAATGTGCTGCGGGAAGCGCGCGGCTGGGAGCGCCCCTCCGACCATGCGCCAGTCACCGTCGAACTGGAGACGTAGGCGACGCGACGACATTGACGCGAAACCGATTTCGCCTCTAATCGATCAAACCGGCTGCGAAGCGCTCAGCCGGAATCCGAGCGCCGTTCGAAAGTTGGGTAGCCATGCTCGCGAGAGACATTATGACGAGCGATGTGGCCTTCGTGACAGCGGATGCGCATGTGATCGACGTCGCGCGCTTATTGGTCGAGCGCGGCGTTAGCGCCGTCCCGGTCGTCGATTCCGATCATCGGCCGATCGGCATGGTCAGCGAAGGCGATTTGATCGCGGCAGAAGAACTCAATCGCGACGAGCGGCGGCAATGGTGGCTGGCGCAACTCGCGGAGGGTCAGCCGCTCGATCCCGGATTTCTCGACACCATTCAAGCCAATGGACGCGTCGCCGGGGAACTGATGTCGGCGCCGGTCATTTGCGTTGCGGAAACGGCGGACGTCGCCGAAGTCGCGCAACTGATCGAAAAGCACAAATTTAAAAGAGCGCCTGTTCTGCGCGACGGGCGCATGGTCGGCATCGTCAGTCGCGCGGATCTCGTCCGCGCCATTGCGCTTGAACATGAGGTTCGCCGCCCTCCGGAATGGCTGACCGCGAAACGTCGCCGCATTGTGAAAGAGGTCGAGCAACCGCCCCCCATTCAGAAGCTGTTTCCAATCGTGGAGCAGCGCGAGCCATTGCCAGCCAACGCAACGGCTCAGGACTTTCGCGCGCTGATCGAAAAACATGAGGCGGAAGAAGAACGACAGCGGGCGGAATTTCATCGCCTCGCAATGGCCGCTCAAGAGCGGCGCATTAGGGAGCTGACGGAGCGTCGCCTCAGCGACGACGATTGGCGCAAGCTGCTTGAAAAGGCGCGCCAAAGCGCAGCCGCCGGTATGAAAGAGTTCATGCTGGTTCGATTTCCCTCTCAGCTCTGCGTCGACGGCGGGCGCGCAATCAATGCGCCAGACAGCAGCTGGCCGCATACGCTGCGTGGAGAACCAGCCGATATTTTTGTCCGCTGGCGGGACGAACTCAAGCCACGCGGCTTTCAGCTCGCGGCGCAGATCATTGACTTTCCCGACGGCCTGCCGGGAGATGCGGCGCTGTTTCTGATGTGGGGCTGATGGAGCGTTAAGGGTCCATGTCGGCGCGCAAATCCGACACAGACGCGTATCGTTGCACGCCTCGTTCGGTTGAGACCTCGACCGAGCCGTCCGAATACATCACGTAAGTGATCTCACCCGACTGGTAGCGATCGATCACTGAAGGCTCCTCGGACTCATCGTTTGTCTTGGGAGCGGTCGTCGGGCGCGTTTCGACAGGAATTGCTTCAGTAACTCTCGTATCGCCGATTTTGTCAGAAGCTTTGTCTTGAATCGGAGCCGGAAGCGGGTCGCGACGCAGGTTCAATGCGTCGAGCCGGGCCAATAAGACGCCAATAGCGCAAACAATGGCGCCGCCGGCCACCAGCGTCGCTCCGCCAATAAAGAGGCTCCATCCCCGCTCAATCAGAATTTGATCCCAACCGGTCCACATTGCGGCCAAGCCGCAACAGAGGAGGATCAGCCCCGCAAGCGTCACCCCCCATTTTCTCACGCCGGACAGCATCTGATCATTCCTCGCAATTTGCGACGCATCAAAAGACGTCGCGACCGCCTTCTAGCATGCGACCTGAAAATTTTGTGTCTCAGGATAACGCTCGCGCGGTGGAGTCGTTTCCAATTGGCTCGATCATGCTTTTCTAGAACTGAATACTTTGCAATAGTTTGGTAACAGCTACGATTTCTTGACAGGCGGGCGAGCTTTCATCCTATTTGATCTATATATAGAATATCATACATCGATTAATTCAAAATATGGCGTCACGAGCCTAAGCGCAGCTGGGATCAATCCGTTTATAATAATAAATACTATTATAAATCATATAGTTACATGAGTTAGCCCGATGCGTCGCATTGTCGCATAACAATCTGCAAGTTTAATACAAACATTAATTCTAGGACAGCTTCTCCTGAAAGAAATGGAGGCTGCTCGGATATTGTCATAGGAGTGGAACTCATGAAACTCAGGTCAGTTTGGCAAATTCTATTTGCTATGACCTTGATGTCGGCGTTGACCGGAGCGGGCTCCGCTCTTGCGCATGGCGGCGTCAAGCTCGAGCAGGACGAGTGCGTGTTGAAAATCGGCCCGAACACGATGCACTTCATCGGTTATCAGCGAACGGGCGAAGAGCAGGAGTTCTGCGAAGATATTGCGCAGACCGGTCCAACTGTCATCGCTTTGACGGCGGTGTCGCCTGATCTGCGCGATATGGCGATTGGAATCCGCGTCGTGAAGGACGTGGGCGAAGAAAAAGAAAAAGCAAATATCGATGCGGTGACGGTCGCCTACTTGCCGCCGAAAGTCTATCGCAACGGCACATTGACCTTCGAGCACGACTTCAAAGACGCAGGCCATTATGTCGGGATCGTTACTGTCGCGGACGAAGAAGGCAATCAGTGGGTGTCGCGCTTTCCGTTCACGGTCGGCATTTACACTTTCATGGGGATGCTTGAATACATTCTGTACGGCGTCGGAGTGGTCGCCCTGACGGGCTTCCTGTGGTTCATTTTCTGGCATCGCGCGAGAAAGACGCGCAAGGTGGACATCATCGCGGAAGCGTAATCGATTGAGTGCGCAAGACATGACCCGGTTCGCGCCGGGTCATGTTTTTTCGTTTTGCAGGCAATGGATTGGCGCGAATTTATGCGTTTGACGCATCTTCTGGATATTGCCCGAATTGACGCTGCGTTCTAGTTAGGAGCAGAGCGTTGAGCGCCCTTCCCGGCCGGTGCTCGTGAAACTCACCAGGAGAATTGCGATATGTCCTTCACTTTGGCGGCTCTTCCCTACCCTTATGACGCGATGCAACCTTATCTTTCGAAGGAATCTTTCGAATATCATCACGACAAGCATCACGCGACCTACGTCACGAACGCGAACAATCTGATCAAGGGCACCGAATACGAGAACAAGTCGATCGAAGATGTGATCACCGGCTCCTTCGGCAAGAATGTTCCCGTCTTCAACAATGTCGCTCAGATCTACAACCACGACATTTATTGGGATTCGCTGAAGCCGAATGGCGGAGGCGCCATCCCCGGAAAGATCGAGCAGGCGATCGTCTCCTCCTTCGGGTCGCTCGACAAGTTCCGCGAAGAATTCCAGACCAATGGGCTCGGGCAATTCGGTTCAGGCTGGGTCTGGCTCGAAGTCAAGGACGGCAAGCTCGCCGTTCGCAAGACTCCCAATGCCGAAAATCCACTCGTGCATGGCGCCAAGCCAATTCTCGTCGCCGACGTGTGGGAGCACTCTTACTACATCGACTATCGCAATCGCCGCGCGGATTATCTCAAAACCTTTCTTGAGCATCTCGCGAATTGGGAAAACGCCGAAAAGCTCTTCGAAGCCGCCACGAAATAAGGCGTTTGAGCCCAATTGCCTTTGACCGCACAGACAAAATCGCGATCGTCGGAAGACGATCGCGAATCACCGTTGGGAAAGAGGATATGCGGTCTAGGCTCAGCGATCGTTGATCGAGAGAAGGCGACCGGAAAAGGCGCTATCTGAACTCGCGACCGGCTGCGTCTTCGTCACGTGCGGAGAACTCAGCGGAAGGGCGAAGCCCAGGACAAAAGCTGCGGCGGCCATCGCGGCCACCAGAACAAGTGAAACTCGCAATTGACGGCGCGCCGTGTTGCGATCGAAAGCGCGGGTGTAGGCGGGCTCGGCGGAGTCGTCGAATTTATCAACGAGCGACATGGTTTTTTTCCTTATGGGGCATTTCTCTGCCGCGGTCTGCGCCGCATATCGAACTGGCCATTCTCCCCTTAAGCCAACCCGACACGACGCAACCGCTTGCCGCTTGCAGCGCGTCAACTACTCAACGACGGATAGGCAAAAAAAGTTGCGTCAAATTTAAAAATTTTCACGGTTTTTTTACATTTAGATCCGAGTTAAGGTTGATTCGTCTCTTTTCAATAGGGATTTCGATCCGCAACATCAAAATTTTTCAATGAGATGCTGAAAATTAAGGACGAGGGCGCGCGCGCGATTAAAACAGCACGACCGACTCAATTGTTAATGGAGCGCGACTTAGAAGCGGCGAAGCCGACGCCTGCCGATTGTTGCGACGCAAAGCGTTTTGATGCTTTCAACTGCTCGCGTTCGGCCGCCGGAAAGGGTTCAGCTTGATCAATTTGATTTCGATTGCTCACGCTTCAGCGTGCGATTATGTTCGCGCCGCTCAAATTGTGCATCGCACATCAAGGAACCCGCTATGACCTTTCTCGCCCATGCTCTCTCGCGCGTGAAGCCTTCGGCCACGATCGCCGTGACGCAGAAGGCGCGCGACCTGAAGGCGCAGGGCCGCGAGGTGATCAGTCTCTCGGTCGGCGAGCCGGACTTCGATACGCCGCTCCATATTCGCGAGGCTGGCATCAAGGCCATCGAACGCGGCGAAACGCGTTACACCCCCGTTCTCGGCATTCCGCCGCTGCGCGAGGCCGTCGCGAAGAAGTTCAAGCGCGAGAACAACCTCGACTACAAAGCCTCCGACACGATTGTCGCGACGGGCGGCAAGCACATTCTCTTCAATGCTTTTCTGGCGACGGTGAACCCCGGCGATGAGGTCATCGTGCCCGCGCCCTACTGGGTCAGCTATCCGGAAATGGTGGCGATCTGCGGCGGGACGGCCGTCACGGTCGACACGCGCATGGAGCACGGTTTCAAGCTCCAACCGGAGGATCTCGAGCGAGCGATCACTCCGAGAACCAAATGGCTTGTGCTGAACTCGCCTTCGAACCCGTCGGGCGCCGCCTATACGCGCGACGAAATGAAGAAGGTGACGGACGTTTTGCTGCGCCATCCGCAGGTGCATGTCCTCACGGACGATATCTATGAGCACCTTGTCTATGGAGACTTTAAGTTCGTCACGGCGGCCGAAGTCGAACCAAATCTCTTCGACCGCACACTGACGATGAATGGCGTCTCGAAGGCCTACGCCATGACCGGCTGGCGCATAGGTTACGCCGCCGGACCCACGGCTCTCATCAAGGCGATGGATCTGTTACAGGGACAGCAGACGTCGGGCGCTTGCTCCATCGCCCAATGGGCGGCGCTCGAGGCTCTTGAAGGCCCCCAGGACCATCTTCCCGTGTTTCGCCAAGCTTTTCAGGAACGCCGCGACCTCGTCGTCTCCATGCTGAACCAGGCCAAATACCTCAAATGCCCCGCCCCGGAGGGCGCATTTTATGTCTTCCCCTCATGCGCCGGGGCCATAGGTCGCAAGACGGCGGAGGGCAAGGTGATAGAGACGGACACCGATTTCGTCACGGCGCTGCTTGAGGCCGAAGGCGTCGCCGTCGTGCAGGGGTCGGCTTTCGGCGTCGGTCCCAACTTCCGCGTCTCTTATGCGGCGGCGAATTCGGTGCTCGAAGACGCCTGCAAGAAGATCCAACGTTTCTGCGGAAGCTTGATCTAAGCGCGCTTCCGCGGAAACGCGACTCTGCCAACTCAGGTGCAGGTCGCGACGGTTTTCTTCTCGCGCAAAGGGCCGCAATTTCATTCGGGGCAAGCGGCTCGCTGAAAAAATAGCCTTGCACCTCGTGGCAGCCGAACTTCCTCACAAATTCGAATTGCGCGGCGGTCTCGACGCCCTCGGCGGTCACGCGCAAACCAATGGCGCGCGCCAGCTCGAGCGAGGCTTTAACGACTGACGCGCAAAGCGGCTCGCTTTCGATCTTCGACACGAAACTACGGTCGATCTTCAATCGGTCGATCGGCAGTTCAACGACATTCGTCAGCGAGGAATATCCGGTCCCGAAATCATCGAGCGCGGTTTTAACGCCGGACGCCCTGAGTGAACTCAGGGCTGCGATGGCTTGGGCGCGATCGGAGATGATCGCCGACTCCGTAATTTCGAGCTCCAATCGCGAGATGTCGAAACCAGACTCGACCGAGGACTCACGGATCGCCGTCTCTAAAGTGCCGCGACGCAATTGCAGAGGCGATACGTTGACCGCCAATCGCAAATGTTTGGGCCAACGCGCGGCGATCGTGATCGCTTCGCGCGTGATGTAACCGCCGATCTCGTCGATCAGGCCTGTCCGTTCTAGCAGTGGCACGATCTGGCTGGCGTTCAGCTCCCCGCGTCGTCGGGTGACGCCAACGCAACAGCGCTTCGAATCCGGTGGTTTCCGTGGTCGCCGCATCTACGAGAGGCTGAAATACGAGATAGAGCTCTTGATTGCCAAACGCTCTGCGGAGTTCGCTCTCCAGCGTCTCTTGCTCGACCACATAGGAATAGTGGTCGCTAAAAAATGTGTAGTCGCCCCTGCCTGTTTGTTTGGTGGAATATAAAGCGGCGTCGGCATTGCGCATCAGCGCGTCAATCTCCAAACCGTCCGACGGAGCGAGCGCGACGCCGATGCTGGTCGTCAGCGGCCAGACCCGGTTTTCGATCTCCACGGGCAACTGAAACTGGCTGAGAATGCGCTCGGCAATGACGGTGGCTTCCGACTTCGACGGAATGTCGGCGGCTATCAATGCAAATTCGTCGCCGCCGAGGCGCGCGATCATATCGACGTCACGCGCCGCGCCTCGCAAGCGGCGCGCGACTTCCACCAGCGCCTGATCGCCGGCCGCGTGACCGAGCGTGTCATTGATCGTCTTGAAGCAGTCGAGGTCGAAGCACATCAGAGCAAAGGGCTCGCCGGACCGTTTATATCGGGCGACGGCTTCTCTCAGACGCTCTTGGAGAGCCGCTCGATTTGGAAGCTGCGTCAGCCCGTCGGTGATTGCGCCCGCCTCCGCTCTTGTCTCCGCGACGCAGCGGCGAGCCAGGGTCAAAGCGCGGAGATTAGAGGCGCCAAAAAGCACGACCGTGTAGACAATCATCAAGGCGGCGACAACGCCATACACCGCATCGCTGCCCACGATTGCATAGGTCGATCCGGCGACGATGGGCGCGATATATGCGAAGGTTGCGATAGGCGCGGGAGATAGCGCAAAAGCGCCGCCGCAAAGCATGCCGACGACAAGGCACACGATCACGAGTTGTTGAGCCGGCGTCGCAGAGCCGAAAAAGACCGCCGGCGCCAAGCCCCAAATCACGCCGTGCGCCATCCCGTAAAGGGTAGCCTTGTGCATGCCGCGCACGGAAGCGGTGCGCGCAGGACGCTTCTTGCTTCGAACGCGCTTGGCATACATGTAGATCGCGAGCCCGAGCATGGACGCCGTCCATACATAGGCGAGCGGCGCAAGCGGTCCCTGGCGCATGACAATTCCAAAAACCAACGCGTTGGTTGCTGTCGCCGTCATCATCAGCGGCGTGTTCCGCGCAATCTGGGATATCTGCTCGGCTCTCACTCGCGCCGCGAGCGTCGGCGGCAGCGGCTCGGAGACGAAGGCAAGCGGATCGCCGTCGAGCATCCTCCGATAAGTCGAGGGCCGCACGAAGCGCTTCCAACGCAAGCGCAACCACCGAAACAATGTGCGTTCGGGTTTCTGAATTCGAGACTCGCTATTCATGACCACTACGCCCGCCAACCCGCTTGAATGAGGATCTGTTGATCGACAGTCTATCGATCGACTCGTGGGGAATTGAATCCGATCAAAACCAATGGCGAGGGAATTTTTCGACGGAAAATTTTCACGCTCCACCCTGATCGGAATGCATTCAAAATGATTTGCGTCTTTATTTGACGATGCTCAGCTCGCGCTGAAGCCTGGGGAATTTATCCGCCTTCCGCTTACAAAAGCATAATTGGTTGGTTCGGGGGATAAAATTTTGGACAGACGCCTCCATTGACATATGCTCACTCTGAGCACATCTTAGTTGTTCACAGGCCTGCTTGCAAAAACTGCCTGCTCACATAGTCTGACCAGCGCCTGAATTAGGGACTCGTGGCAAGGGTTGGAGTTTTATATTTTACTTATGCTCATATAGAGCATAAGTAAGGAGAGCGTCTCATGGCTATCTCAGCGCAAAATGTCGCGGCACTCGGAACACGCGTCTCCCCTGACGCCGTTCGCGCAGGGCTCAGAGCCCGATTTCCCTTGGTCCCTATGCCCCATCTCGCCTGGGACGCCGAGACCGAGGCTGCGACTGCGCATCTTTACGAGCGTGTCGCCAAAGTCATTCCGCCCGTCGAGTGGCCGTTCCATGCGCCTTATATAAAGGCCATCAATGAGCTGAAACGCGAGCGCAACGCCGTCATCCTCGCGCATAACTACCAGACTCCCGAAATCTACCATTGCGTGGCCGATTATGTCGGCGACAGCCTTCAGCTTGCGAAGCTTGCCGCCAAATCGGACGCCGATGTGATCGTTCAGGGCGGCGTTCACTTCATGGCCGAAACCTCAAAGCTCTTGAACCCAAACAAGGTCGTGCTCATCCCCGATCTCCAGGCCGGCTGCTCGCTCGCGGCCTCGATCACGGGCGCTGACGTTCGGGCGTTGCGCAGGGAATATCCGGGCGTGCCGATCGTCGCTTATGTCAATACGTCAGCTGACGTGAAGGCGGAGGTCGACATCTGCTGCACATCGTCCAACGCCGTAAAGGTGGTGGAAAGCCTTGGCGCCGATCGCGTGATCATGGTTCCGGATCGTTTTCTCGCCCAGAACGTCGCAGCGCAAACCAAGGTGAAAATCATCGCCTGGCACGGCGCCTGCGAAGTGCACGAACGCTTCACGGCTGACGAAATCCAGAGCTATCGCTCGGACAATCCTGGCGTGAAGATCATCGCGCACCCCGAATGTCCTCGTGAAGTGGTCGAGATTTCCGATTTCTCCGGATCTACTGCGGCGATGATCGACTATGTGAAGACGAAAAAGCCCGCGCGGGTGCTGCTTGTCACCGAATGCTCGATGTCCGACAATGTGGCGGCTGAAACGACGGGGACGGAATTCGTGCGCCCGTGCAATTTCTGCCCGCATATGAAGCGCATCACTCTTCCCAAGATTCTCGATAGCCTCGTCTATATGAAGGAAGAAGTGCTGATCGATCCGGCCCTCGCCGAACGTGCGCGCGCAAGCGTCCAGCGCATGATCGATCTGGGATAGACGAAGCAACCGCGCGGAAAGGCACGCTATGTCGGCGCCCGCAAACAAGCTTGACGATCTGTTTGCGGCGATCGACGCGGCCAACTCCGACGATCCGCGGCGCGTCATCTGCGAGGACGGCGAGGAACGACCCTTCGAGGTCCTCTATTCCCAGCGCATGAGCGCGCGCTTGAACGCGCTTTATCCCGGGGCGTCGGAGCTGCTGAAAATAGCCGCTCGCGCCCAGCACCTTCGCCGATGGGATATTCCGCGCGAAAACTTTCCGGTCGGTCGTCACGGCTATAACGACTGGCGCAAGGAGTGCCGCCAACACCACGCTCGTCTCATCGCGGCCCTTATGCGCGAGCACGGCTATGGCGCCGACCAGATCGCCCATGTCGGATTGCTGCTGCGCAAGGAGCAATTGAAGAAAGACCCTGAGAGCCAAGCGCTCGAGAACGTCGCCGCGATCGTTTTCCTCGAACATTATTTCGACGACTTCCACGCCAAATATGCCGATTACGACGACGACAAAATCATCGACATCATTGGCAAGACTTTGTGCAAAATGTCCCCGAAAGGCCATGCGGCCGCACTTGCCCTGCCCTTGCCGAGCCGCACGCGCGCGCTGGTGAGCGCCGCAATCGACCGCCAGTCGAAGGCGCTCGAGCGGCTCGCTCAAGTCGCGATCGATTGATCGTGCAAAAGGCGTGAACGCTTCCCCTCCTCCCGTCCTAATCGTCGGCGGCGGCCTGGCTGGCGTGTTCTGCGCGCTGAAACTCGCGCCGCAACGCGTCGCAATTCTTGCGCCGGCGCAGATCGGAGCAAGCGGTTCGTCCTTCTGGGCTCAGGGCGGCATCGCCGCTGCGGTCGAGGAAGGCGATGCGCCCGAAATTCACGCAAGCGATACGGTCGCCGCAGGCGCGGGGATCGTCGACGAAAAAATCGCACTCGGCATGGCGCGTGAAGCTCGGGCCCGCATCGAAGACTTGTCCACGATGGGCGTTCCGTTCGACCGATCATCGCTCGGACTCTTCACGCCGTCGCGCGAGGCGGCGCATTCGCATCGGCGCATCGTGCGCGTGAAAGGCGACGCCGCTGGCCGCGCCATTATGGAGGCGCTCGCGCGGCAAGTCGCGAAGACGCCCGACAATCGAAGTTGTCGCAGGTTTCGCGGCGCAAGAGCTTTTGATGCGCGACGGACGAGCGGTTGGCGTTCGCGCGCGTCATACGTCCGGAATTGTGCGCGACTTTCACTGTTCCGCGCTCGTGCTCGCAACAGGCGGGATCGGTCATCTCTATCGCGTCACCACCAATCCGCTTGAGGCGCGCGGCGTCGGCCTCGCAATAGCCGCCCGCGCCGGCGCTCTCATATCGGACGCCGAATTCGTGCAGTTTCATCCAACGGCCATCGACGTCGGAGCCGACCCCGCGCCGCTCGCGACAGAATTGTTACGCGGCGAAGGCGCAACCATCATCGACAAAGATGGACGCCGCTTCCTGACCGAGATCGACCCGGCGGCCGAACTCGCGCCGCGAGACATTGTCGCGCGGGGAGTCTTTGCAAGCATTGCGGCAGGCAATGGCGCCTTCCTCGACGCGCGCGCCGCCGTCGGCGCCGATTTTCCCACGCGCTTTCCGACCGTTTTCGCAAGTTGCGTGGCGGCGGGACTTGATCCGAGAACGACGCCCATCCCGATCGCTCCCGCCGCCCATTATCATATGGGAGGCGTATGGACCGACGAGCGCGGCAAGACGTCGCTGGATGGTCTATGGGCGGTCGGCGAAGTGGCGGCGACCGGGGTGCATGGCGCCAATCGGCTCGCGTCCAACTCACTGCTCGAAGCGATCGTCTTCGCCGCGCGCATCGCCGAAGACATTTTGGCGAGCCCGCTTGCGACGCAGCTCGACGCGCCAAGCGAGGCGTCGCTCGCGACGGGCGACGACGCCGCTTTGATCGAGGAATTGCGCGACATGATGTCGTCGAACGTCGGCGTCGTCCGCAACGGCGAGGATTTGCTGAGCGCAGTGAAACGCTTGCTGCGCATCGAAGCCGAAGCGACGGACATTGAGACGCGAAATATGGCGACGACGGCGCTGCTCATCGGCAGCGCCGCGCTGGCGCGTCGCGAAAGCCGCGGCGCGCATTTCCGCCTCGACTACCCGGAGCCTGTCGCCGCCCTCGCTCATCGGTCTCGAATGACGCTCGCCGATGCGCGAAGCATTGCCGCGGAGACTGTCGCGCAATGACCAATCTCCTTCCCGAGCTGTCTCCGCTGTTTATTGAAACCGCAGTGCGCGCCGCGCTCGAAGAAGATTTAGGACGCGCAGGCGACATCACGACGCAGGCGACGATACCTGCGAAAGCCAGCGCGACGGCGGTGATCGCGGCGCGGGAAGATGGCGTCGTCGCCGGCCTGCCTCTGGCGCGTGAGGCTTTCCGTCTCCTCGACTCGAACGTCACATTCGAACCATGCGTCGCAGATGGCGACCGCATCGCCGGCGGCGAGATAATTGCGCGCATCGCGGGCCCGGCGCGCGCGGTGCTTTCGGCCGAACGCGTAGCGCTCAACTATCTCGGCCGTCTGAGCGGCGTCGCAACGCTGACCTCGCGCTTCGCGGAGCGAATTGCGCATACGAAGGCGAAAGTGTGCGACACGCGCAAGACGACGCCCGGTCTGCGGGTCTTTGAAAAATACGCCGTGCGTTGCGGGGGCGGCGTCAACCATCGTTTCGGATTGGATGACGCCGTTCTCATCAAAGACAATCACATTGCGATTGCGGGCGGGATCGCAACGGCGTTGCGCGCGGCGAAAGCGCATGTCGGCCATCTCGTCAAGATCGAGATCGAAGTCGATACGCTGGCGCAATTGCGCGAGGTCCTCGACGAGGGCGCCGACGCCGTATTGCTCGACAACATGTCGATTGCGCAACTGCGCGAGGCCGTTGCGCTCATTGCTGGACGTTTGCCGTGCGAGGCCTCTGGCGGCGTTACGCTCGAGACCATCGCGCAGATCGCCGAAACCGGGGTCGATCTGATATCCGTAGGGGCGCTCACGCATTCGGCGCGCACGCTCGACCTCGGGCTTGATATCGACGTCCGCTAGGCCGCCGCTTCGGTAAGTCCAAGCATTTCGCTCAGACGCCCCACTCGCAATCGCTTGCTCTCCAAGAGGTCCGTAAACTGCTGCGACAATAAAAACGCCAGTTCCTGTTCACGGGTGACCGTGACGGGATCCAGGTCGCGCAATTCCTGATCGACATGGCCGGGATGACACATGATGAGATGGCGACCGCCCCGCGCGCGGAGATAGGTCGCGAAACGTTTTCCGTAATCCTGGCCGGGGTTGAAATCCGAGAAGCCGGAGAATCCTCTGTTCAGCGTGAACCCGCGTCTCTTGGCGTCACGGCGAAAGCCCGTCGCCAGCGCGCGAATGGCCAAAGCCTTTTTCACATCGGCGCGCCGCAAGAGAATGCGGTGCGGCCAATCTCCGGCGTCCCGCAGCCACAGTTTTCCGGCCAGTCCGCGAGCGTGCAAAGCGTCAAGCAAGGCGTGACGGATATAGGGAAGCACATGCACATGCTGATGACCGTCGACGAAATCCGGCGGCCTGTCCATGACCGCCTCAAATCGATCGAGTTGACGGTCGATCTCGACGCGAATTTCGTCCATCGGCAGCTTGCCCCGCATCGAGGCGCGAACAACGTCGGAAATCTGAGGGAACGCGCCGTTGGGAGCGAATTTTGGCATTTGGGAAAGCGGTTTGCCGAGCGTGAGATTGAAATGCAGCCCCATGTCCGCCTTGGAGGCGCGACGGGGCAGTTCCCAACCCAGCGCCGGCCAGCGCGGCCCATTGACGAGCGCGGACACGGCGGACAGCCGCCCCGCGTCCACAGCCTCGAGAATCCCGACGCTGACGCCGTAGGACAGGCCGTAGTCGTCGGCGCAAATGGCGATCGTCTCAATATTGGCCATAAATCTTGTCATCTCCCGTTGACGCGCCGCGCATGATAGCAGGAAGGGCGGCGAAATGACCCCTCCCCGCGCGCACGCCAAGGAGCCTGTTCTTGCGCATTTTCCGTTCCACGCCTAGTTCCTTGCGGAACAAGGATCAGAATCACGCAATGCGACAAGCGCCCCAATCCGCGCCGCCCGAATTATCGATAGTCGTTCCCGTTTTCAACGAAGCGGAAAACCTCCGCCCCCTGGTCGCGCGACTGACCCCGGCGTTGGAGGCGTGCTGCGGCGGCTCCTTCGAGGCGATCTTCGTCGACGACGGCTCGTCGGACGAGACCCTTCAGACGCTACGCGATCTGAACGCCGCAGATGCGCGGCTGACCGCCCTGTCCTTCAGCCGAAATTTCGGCAAGGAGATCGCCATCGCCGCCGGCCTCGACCATGCGCGCGGCAAGGCCGTCGTCATTATGGACGCGGACCTCCAACATCCGCCCGAAGCAATCGAGGCCTTCATCGCCAAATGGCGAGAAGGATACAAGAACATCTACGGCCAACGGGTCGATCGCTCCACCGATCCCAAAATGCGAAGCGCTCTGACGGAAGTCTACTATAGTCTGCTCGATCACTTCGGAGACATCTCGCTGCCACATGGCGCAGGGGACTTCCGGCTGCTCGATCGGCAAGCTGTGGACGCATTGGCGAAACTGCGCGAACACGCCCGCTTTTCGAAAGGTCTTTACGCGTGGATCGGCTTCAAGTCGATCGGCGTTCCCTTCATCGTCGAGGAGCGCGCCGCCGGGGAATCAAAATTCAGTTACACCAAGCTGTTTCGCTTCGCGCTTGACGGGCTGATGTCTTTTTCGTCGATCCCGCTGAGGGTCTGGACATATGTCGGTTTGACGATTTCGGCTTTCGCGTTGATCATGGCGCTCTACTTCTTCGTCCGCACGGCGCTCTTTGGCGTCGATGTGCCGGGCTTTCCCTCGCTCATCGTCTCGATCGCCTTCTTCTCAGGCGTGCAATTGCTTTCGCTCGGCGTCCTCGGAGAATATATCGCGCGGATTTTCGCCGAGGTGAAAGACCGGCCGCTCTATCTCGTGGCGGAACGACTGGGGATCGACGAGCGCGACGAAACTTCGCGACGCTGAAGAGATCGGATCAGAGGATCTTCGTCATGACGAGCAAATCTTCTGGCGCGGCCACAATCGTCAAGCTGCTGCTCGCCGCAC
Source organism: uncultured Alphaproteobacteria bacterium (assembly GCA_963811555.1). Taxonomy (GTDB): domain Bacteria; phylum Pseudomonadota; class Alphaproteobacteria; order Rhizobiales; family Beijerinckiaceae; genus Methylosinus. The sequence continues at coordinate 58,251 of CAWESG010000031.1, forward strand.
TTGTCCTGACCGCGCTGCTTGCAAGTTTCGGCCTCCGGCTCTGGCGATTTGGCGGCGCGCCGCCTTTACCGGCCCTGCTCGAAGGTTTGGGCGACTCGCGCGAAGCTTCGAGCCAGCAGACCTTCGTTCAGCGCCTGCGCGAACGCTTTCCGCCCGGCTCCAAGGAAGACGATCTGGTGCAGGAGCTTCGCAAACAAGGATTCCAGCTGAAGACCGAAGGGCGCGCACCTCAAAAAGAGGCCTCTTTTGACCGCGCCGCGGGCTTGCAGGACATCTGCCGGCGCGGAGGGAACATCCATTGGTCTGCGGATGAAAGCGGGAAGTTGAGCGATGTCTCGGGCGGATACTACGTCCATTGCCCATAGTCGCTCATATTTCTGACCGTCGAGCCGACGGCGCAAATTGCGCTTGGCAGCGAATGGTTAACGAGAAATTGCTAGAAGCGTGCCGATGATTCGAAATCTCCTCTCGGTCGGCGGCTTCACCCTGCTCTCGCGGATCACGGGCTTTCTGAGCCTCGCGGTGCAGTCGGCCGTGATGGGCGCCGGAATGGTCTCGGACGCTTTCTTCATTGCTCAGCGCCTGCCAAATAGTTTCCGCAGCATTTTTGGCGAAGGCGCGTTCAACGCCGCTTATGTGCCTTGCTATTCCAAGGCCCTCGCGCAGCCAGACCCCAACGCCGCACGCAATTTTTCGTCGCAAGTCTTCACCCTGCTTCTCATCTCGCAGATCGTCCTGTCTGCTGATCGTCTGGGCGTTCACGCCGCAATTCGTCGCGTTGATCGCGCCTGGACTCGACGATCGCCCCGAGAAATTCGCGATGGCCGTCACGATGACGCGCATCACCTTTCCTTATCTCTTGTGCATGACGCTGTTCACGCTGCATCAGGGCACGCTGAACGCGCATGGCTATTTCGCGCTCGCGGCCTTCGCGCCGAATCTCATGAATTTGAGCGTCATGGCGGCTCTCGCGGTCGCCTTTCTGTTCCCAAACGCAGGCGTCGCCGCCAGTTACGGCGTCACCATTTCCGGCTTCCTGCAGCTCGGTCTCCTGATGTTTTCCGCCCGCCGCGCGGGTCTTTTGGAAGGCATTGCGCGGCCCGAATGGCCGACCGTGCGCGAATTCTTTCTAATGCTTGGCCCGGCGATCGTCGGCTCCGCCACCCCGCAGATCGCCGTGTTCGCCGACACCATCCTTTCGTCCATGCTCGCAGACGGCGGCGTCTCGTCGATTTCATACGCCGAGCGGCTCTATCAATTGCCGGTGGGAGTCATCGGCATCGCGGCCGGAACGGTGCTTCTGCCGGAAATGAGTCGGCGCCTTGCAAAAGGCGATCACGACGGCGCGCAGGCGGCGCAAAACCGCACCATGGCGCTGACCATTGCGCTGACCGCGCCGTTCTTCATCGCCTTTGTGACAATTCCCGAACTCATCATGCGCGGATTGTTCATGCGCGGAAAGTTCACGGCGCTCGACGCATTGGCGGCGGGCGACGTGCTTTCGGCTTACGGCGGCGGCCTGCTGGCGCTGGTCCTCATCGCCTCCGCGCGAGCGAGCTTCCAATCGCGCGGCGACACAAGAACGCCGATGATCATTGCGCTTGTGGCGCTGGCTGCGAATGTCGCGCTGAAAATCATTTTGTTTCGTCCGCTTGGCGCCGTCGGCCTCGCGACGGCGACCTCCGTCGGCCTTTGGATACAACTCGCGGCCTTGGTCGGTCTCGGCCTTACGCGCGAGACGATGACCTTCGATGCGACATTCTGGAAAGTCACGGCGGCGACTGGCGCCGCCAGCGTTCTACTGGCCCTGCTCGCCATCGTTGGTCTCAAGCCGTTCTTGGCCCTTGGCGCGCGATTTCGATCCTTCGCAGACATCGTGGCGCTGATTTCGCTCGGCGCGACGGGGGCGATTGTATACGGGATCGCTCTGCTCGGAGCGCTGCATATTTTCGGAATCCGACTGATGAGCCTGCGACGAAAGGCGGCTTCAGCCGTCGTCGAGACGCCGCCTCCCAATGGGTTGGTTTAGGAAAGCGCTCACAAGAATTGCGACAATCCCGGAATGGCGCTGGCGATTTTCTGAACGTTCTCCTTGCCGATGAGCCCTTCGGCATGGGCAAGAATTTCCCTCGCCAGAGTTTGAATCTGACCCATGTCCAGGCCGGCGCTGTTGAGTTTGCCGGCAAGGCCCATCAATCCGCCCGCGCCGCCCATAAGTCCGCCGAGCAATCCGCCGCTCCCGCCCTGATCGGCTGCAGCAGCGTCAATCGCGTCTTGAGAGCCGGGAAGTTTTCCGATCAGTTCGGCGACGGGCCCATCGGGAAACTCCTTCTGGAGAAAAACGAGCACATGGCCGATCGCGACCTTGGCGAGGTTGGCGTCCACTCCCAATGCGGCGGTCACACGCGCAATCAGTTCGTCCATTTCTCATTCTCCTGAAAATCGCCGCACAAACGCGCGACGCGATAGTTGTCGCCGCCGAATGGGTTAAAATCAAGCCAAGAAGCGCGTCACGCGAAGAACGCTTGCGGTGAGTAGGATTCACAAACGAAAGCGCGCCCCAAAGGGCGCGCCATCATGTTTTCGTCAGTCTCAAATCTTTCACGGATTCCGGCGCAACGCCTCTTCGTTCCGCGATTGCGTTATACGCCCCGCGAGCGACGGAATTTCGCTCATCACCTGAGCGACGCCGTCCTTGCCGATCATCTTTTCGGTTTGGACCAACACTTCATTCAAAACGGCGGTGCTCTGCGCCTCAGTGAGGCCGAGATTGCTGAGATTTTCGTAAAGGACGCTCACATCCACCGAGCGTTGACCCATAAGGCTGTCGAAAACGCCGATCACGGCGCTCACACCGCCATCGCTCGTGGCCTCGGCCGCCGCGACCGCTTCGCGAGCCATCGGAAGATTGTCGATCATTTCGCTGATGTGGCCTTGAGGCGCCTCGTTGCGCAAGAACAGAAGAACGTGTCCTATCGCCGTCTTCGCCGTTCCGTCGTCGATCCCCGCCGCCATGGCGACGTTTTTTATCAGTTGTTCCATGGGAATTCCTCCCTCAAGCCAATGTCGCAGTCGACATGTGTCCCTTAAGGAAGATGGCAAGCTGAGCGGCGAACAAATGCTAAGAAAGCACGGCGAAATTTACGCTGCGTCCAAGCCGTACAGACTGTGCAAAGTGCGCACGGCGAGTTCGGTATAGGCCGCGTCAATCAAGACCGAGAATTTGATCTCCGACGTCGTGATGGCGCGGATGTTGATGCCCTTATCCGCCAGCGCCTTGAATCCCTTGGCCGCGACGCCCGCATGGCTTCGCATTCCGATGCCGATCGCCGAAACCTTGGCGACGTCGCTTGCGCCCGCAAGACTAGCGTAGCCGATGCTGTCCTTCGCCTTTTCCAGAATGGCTCGCGCTCGCTCGAACTCGGCCGCGGGCACAGTGAAGGTCATATCGGTCATGGCGTCTTCAGACGCCACCTGAACAATCATGTCGACGTTCACGCCGGCCTCGGCCAAGGGCATGAAGACAGCCGCCGCGACGCCCGGCTTATCCGCGACGCGACGCAGCGAGATCTGCGCTTCATCTTTCGAGAAAGCGATTCCTGTGACGACTTGTGCTTCCACAATGTCCTCCTCATTGCAAATGAGCGTGCCGCTCTTTGGATTCTCCGGATCGTCGAAAGACGAGCGCACATAGGTCGGCACCTTGTGCACCATCGCGACCTCCACCGATCGCACCTGCAAAACTTTGGCGCCAAGCGACGCCATTTCCAGCATTTCCTCGAAGGCGATGCGCTCCATGCGGCGCGCTCGCGGAACGACGCGCGGATCGGTCGTGTAGACGCCATCCACGTCCGTGTAGATGTCGCAACGGTCGGCGCGAATCGCGGCCGCCAAAGCGACTGCGCTGGTGTCGGAGCCGCCGCGCCCGAGCGTGGTGATGCGACCGCTGGCTTCATGCATGCCCTGAAAGCCCGCGATCACCGCGACCTCGCCGCGCTTCTCGAAGCCTTCGACGATCTTTCCGCCGTCAATCGACACGATGCGCGCGAAACCATGGGTGTCGGTCGTCAGAATCGGAATTTGCCATCCGAGCCATGACCGCGCAGAGACGCCGGCTTCCTGTAACGCGATCGCGAGAAGTCCCGCCGTCACCTGTTCGCCTGAGGCCACAACGGCGTCATATTCGCGCTGGTCGTGAAGGAGAGAGGCCTCTTTGCACCAGCCGACCAGTTCATTCGTCTTGCCGGACATGGCCGATACGATGACCGCCACTTCGTTGCCGGCGTCGACCTCCCGCTTCACATGCCGCGCCACATTGCGGATGCGATCGACGTTGGCGACCGACGTGCCGCCGAATTTCATCACGAGACGAGACATTGAAAACCGAGTGAGGACGAGGCGCCCGCGCGAAGCGACGAAGAAGGATCGCCAGATTGCTGCGCGCTACTCGCCTAAGCCGGCGAGCGGGCGTATATGTGACGGCGCCGGCGGCGGTGTCAACGGCGGCCCGCATAGGGTCGCGCCGTCGCAGGACAAGCAACATAAGAGGCGCGCGTGCCGAAGTCGCAATCTTCCCATTCCGGTCCACATTCAGCCAGCGTCAATCGCGACGACGTCGATCGTTTCGATCGGCTCGGCGAATTGTGGTGGGATGAGGCCGGCTCCATGGGAATCCTACATAAAATCAATCCTGTCCGGGTCGAATATATCCGCGATCACGCCTGCCGCGCCTTTAAGCGGGACGGCGCGCCCCGAGACCGGCACGAGGCCTATCCGCTGGAGGGACTGACCATCGCCGATATCGGCTGCGGCGGAGGGATATTGAGCGAGGCGCTCGCCCATCTCGGCGCCAAGATGACCTCCATCGACCCCGCTCCCAACAACATCCAAGTCGCCCGCCGCCACGCCGAACGCTCCGGGCTCGACATCGACTATCGCAATTGCACCGCCGAGGATCTGGCGAGCAAAGGCGAACGCTTCGATATCGTCGCCGCCCTTGAGGTGATCGAACATGTCGAGGGCCAGCCGGCTTTCGTCGAGACGCTCGCGTCTCTCGTGAAGCCTGGCGGGCTGCTCTTCCTCGCGACGCTCGACCGCACGCCGAAAAGCTATCTGCTCGCCATCGTCGGGGCTGAATATGTTCTGGGCTGGGTGCCGCGCGGCACGCACGCTTACGAAAAATTCGTGCGTCCGGACGAATTGTCGGGTTGGCTGCGTCGCGCCGGCATGCGCGAAGTGGACCGCTCCGGCATGAGCTTTCAGCCGCTCACCCGCAGTTGGCGCAGGAGTCACGACACGGACGTCAACTATATGATGATGGCGAAAAAGGACGCTTGAGGAACCCTCTTGTTCGCTCAAGCCCTCGATTGTAGAATCGAATCAATGAACCGTCCGTTCGCCCCCCATCCATCAAGCCTACGGCAATTCGCGCGGGCCGCGCTGCTCGCCCTCGCCTGCTCTGCAGTCGGCTTTCGCGGCGACCGGGACGCCGGCCTTCGCCAAGAGCAAGCCGGCTCCGAAGGAAGAACAATCGGACGATCAAAGCCAAACGAAGCCCGACAAAAAAACCGGCAAAAAAGACGCGAAAAGCCAAAAGGACTCCAAATCGGATCCCAAGGCGCAGTCCGATTCGAAAACTCCGAAGGATGCGAAGACTTCAAAGGATGCGAAGACCCAAAAGGATTCCAAGACTTCAAAAGTCTCCGGAAAGGCGGAGCAGATTGCGGCGTTCGGCGATTGGGGCGTCTACTCGACGCAGGGCAAGGACAAGACCTGTTACGCCATGTCGCAACCGAAGGATCGCCAACCCGGAAAGCTCAAGCGCGATCCCGCTTATGTTTTCGTATCCAGCCGCCCGAGCGACAGCGTGCGCAATGAGGTGGCGATCATGCTGGGCTTCGTGACCAAGGATAATGGAAGCGCGACGGCCGACATCGACGGCGACGGCTACGAACTTGTCACCAAGACGCAGAACGCCTGGGTGAAAGATCCCGCCAGGGAAAAAGAATTTGTCGACTTGCTGAAGGGCGGCTCGAAGCTCGTCATCAAGACGCCCTCCGTAAAGGGCAATCTGACGACCGATCTCTATTCGCTCAAAGGCCTTAAGCAGGCTCTCGATCGCGTCGCGAAAGAGTGCCAGTAGCCACGCACGCCTACTGCGCGCCCGATTTCACCAGCTTGTAAACGATCGCCTCAATCAACGCCTCAAAGGAGGCGTCGATGACATTGGCGGAAACTCCAACGGTCGACCATCGTTCGCCCTTGCTGTCCGCGCACTCCACCAGCACGCGCGTCACCGCGTCGGTGCCGCCCTGAAAGACGCGCACGCGATAATCGACGAGTTTCACATCTTCGATATAGCGTTGATAGGCGCCAAGATCCTTGCGCAGCGCGAGATCGAGCGCATTCACCGGACCATTGCCCTCGGCGGCGGAAATGCGCGTCTCTCCATGAACCCTCACTTTGACGATCGCCTCAGCGCCCGCGTCTTCCAATCCGCCATTCATCCCGAAGCGACGGTCAACGGCGACGCTGTAACGCTCGACATCGAAATAATGCGGCGTCTCGCCCATCAGCCGCTTGGCGAGGAGATAAAACGACGCGTCCGCGCCTTCATAGGCGTAGCCCTGCGCCTCCTTATCCTTCACTTCTTCGAGCAGTCTCGTCAGGCGCGGATCGTCCTTCTGCAAGACGACGCCGAGCCGCGTCAGTTCGGAAACGATGTTTGACTTGCCGGCCTGATCCGACACCAGCACGCGACGCGTATTGCCGACAGTCTCGGGCGGCACATGTTCATAGGTGCGCGAATCCGTCAGCACGGCGGAGGCGTGAATGCCGGCCTTCGTCGCAAAAGCGCTGGCGCCGACATAGGGCGCGTGACGATCCGGCGCGCGGTTCAGCAGCTCATCGAGCGCATGGCTGATGCGCGTAAGATGCGTGAGCTTGTCCGGCGTCACGCCCGTCTCGAAGGCTTGCGCAAATTCGTCCTTCAACAGCAGCGTCGGGATGATCGTGGTGAGATTGGCGTTGCCGCAGCGCTCGCCCAAGCCGTTCAGCGCGCCTTGAATTTGGCGCGCGCCGGCGCGAACGGCTGCAAGCGAATTGGCGACCGCTTGGCCGGTGTCGTCATGCGCATGAATGCCAAGGCGCTCGCCCGGAATGACTTTCGCAACTTCGGCGACGATGCGCTCGACCTCGTGCGGCAGAGACCCCCCATTCGTGTCGCACAGCACGATCCATCGCGCGCCGGCGTCATATGCGGCCTTGGCGCATTGAACCGCGTAATCCTTGTTCGCTTTATAGCCATCGAAGAAATGCTCGCAGTCGATGGCGACTTCCTTGCCCTTGCCGCGCGCGGCCGCGACCGATTGCGTGATGGACTCGAGATTGTCTTCGAGCGTCGAACGCAACGCGACATGCACCTGATAATCCCAGCTCTTGGCGACGAAGGTCACCGCGTCGCAAGCGGAATCGAGCAGCGCGGCGACGCCCGGATCGTTTTCAACCGAGCGCCCATGGCGCCGTGTCATGCCGAAGGCGGTGAAGCGTGCGCGCAGCGGCGGGCGCGTCGCAAAAAATTCCGTGTCGAGCGGATTGGCGCCCGGATAGCCGCCCTCGATGTAATCGACGCCGAGTTCGTCGAGCAGCGCGGCGATCTGGCGCTTGTCGTCGAGCGAAAAGTCAACGCCGGTCGTCTGCGCGCCGTCCCGCAGAGTCGTGTCGAAAAGCGTGAGGCGTTCCCTCGTCATGACGCGCGTCCCGTTGGAGCCTTAGGCGCAAGATCTTTTGTCATCGTTGTGTTGCCAAGCCATTCTCCGCCGATCGTGACGGTGTTGCGCTGAGTGGCGACATAGCCGCGCGCGGCAAAGAAATCGCGAGCTGCGTCCGAGGCGTCGACTGTCAATGTCGCAACGCCGCGCGCATGAGCCAGCTTCTCGATCGCATCCGCCAGAGCGGAACCGACGCCGCGCCGCGCCGCGTTCGGATGAACGTAGAGCATCGAAAACGTTTCATTGTCCTGAAGCGAAGCGAAGCCTGCGATCTCGCCGTCGAGAAGCGCGACAATAGTGAGATGCGAGGCGAGACGCTTTGCAAAATCCTCTTCGTCGTCAACTACCGAGGCCCATGCGTCGAGCTGATCGTGATCGTAGTGATCGGCCGCAAGCGTCTCAATGCTCGCGTGAAACAGCGCTGCGAGCGTCTGCGCATCGCTTGGCAAAAAGGGCCGCAAGCCCGGAGCAGACGCGGCGCGCGCCATGGTTAGAGCACCTCGAACGCGCGCAAGATTTGCCACGCGAGAATGATCGCGACGACAAGGATCAGCAGTTTGAAGCCAATGTATGAGAGCCAGTGGCGGGGAAAGGGAAGAGATTTTTTCCAGTCGTCATTGCTCATGATGAGAGCCTCACGGTTTTGAGAGAACAATAAGAAGGCGCCGTCATGCCCGCGCTTGACGCGGGCATCCACGTCGCCTTCTGACAATGACGCAGAGTGAAGCAATGCCTCGGCGTGGATGGCCGGGACAAGCCCGGCCATGACGGGAAGTGGGTCGAGTGTGCAAGGGAAGCAAGAGTTCATCGCTTCACCTCCCATGTCGTCGTGCCGTCTTTGTTATCCTTGAGCGCGACGCCCATCGACGCGAGTTCGTCGCGGATGCGGTCGGACTCGGCCCAGTTTTTCGCAGCGCGGGCGGCCTGAGGCGAGTGGCGATGGCGACACCGATTGTATTGGCGTCGACCGTCAGACGCTTCTCCTCGTCGATCCATTGCGCATAACGATCCGCACAAGTGCAGATCGCCGATGAGCATCAAGGACATCGTCTATGCTTGCCGAGAAGAGAATCGTAAACGTTGTGCAGTCGATTCACTGCGAGAGGCGTGTTGCAGATCATCGGCCAAGTCGCTCCGGCAAAGCTGAACGAAAAAGTTGCCGCTATCGCCTGTGATCTGACCGCCCTCGATGCAATTCCATCCAACGGCGCAGGATCGTCTCCGCCTCCTCCAACGCTTTAACAGTCCAATCAATCGGCTGTCGGTAATGCGTTCGCAGCATCGCGAGGCGCAGCACCTCGCCCGGCCATTTGCGTCCGCCGAACTTCTCCGTATGCAGCAACTCATGGATCGTCACGAAATTCCCCAGGCTCTTGGACATTTTCTCGCCCTCGACCTGCAGGAATCCATTGTGCATCCAGTAATTCGCCATCACATCATGGCCGAAGGCGCAGCGCGATTGCGCGATCTCGTTTTCGTGATGCGGAAACACGAGATCGATGCCGCCACCATGAATGTCGAAGGTCTCGCCAAGATGCGCGGCCGACATCGCTGAACATTCGATATGCCAACCGGGACGCCCCCTGCCCCACGGACTGTCCCAACCGGGCTCATTGTCCTTTGACGGCTTCCACAGCACGAAATCCATGTCGCCGCGCTTATAGGGCGCGACATCAACGCGCGCGCCCGCGATCATTTCATCGAGCGGTCGCCGCGAGAGACGGCCATAATCCTTCATCGACGGAACGTCGAACAATACATGTCCATCGGCCGCGTAAGCGTGACCGCGCGCGATGAGCTTTTCGATCATGTCGATCATCTGCGCGATATGTTCGGTCGCACGCGGTTGCATCGTCGGTTCGAGGCATCCAAGCGCCTTCACGTCGTCCTGAAAGACCTTGTTGGTTTCTTCCGTAAGCTCGCGAATGGAAATACCGCGCTCGGCGGCGCGCGCATTGATCTTGTCGTCGACGTCCGTGATGTTGCGAACGTAAGTCACATGCTCTGCGCCGTAGAGATGGCGCAACAGCCGAAACAACACGTCGAACACGATGAGCGGCCGCGCATTGCCGATATGCGCATAGTCATAGACCGTCGGGCCGCACACATACATGCGCACGTTCGATGGATCGAGCGGTCTGAACTCTTCTTTCGCGCGCGTCAGCGTGTTGTAGAGCTTCAGAGTCGGCGGTTCGGACGGCATGGTTTCCCCTATGGGCCTTGCCGGCCGGGGCGTCGCAACATGTCGAAGAGAGACGTGACGGCTCCGGCCAGCGATTTAGCTAGCTGATAATAATCCGGCCGAAAAGGCAGAGGCGGATCGAGAGCGTCATGCGCGCGACCATGCTCCACAGGTCCGGCCGCGTCAAGCGCCCTGTGTCGCAAACATGGCGAGAATACGTTCACTTAACGGAACTTTTACTGGGAAAGCATAAAGGGAAGTTTAAGGCTCACTTCGCCTTGGGAAGGCTTCTTTCATGACGCATTACGAGTTTGAGCATTCGATGCTGCCGCGCATTGTCGCGCCGCTTCTCGCCGGCCTGTTGGTCGCGGCCGCCTATCACAACGCCGCGCAGGCCGCGCCCGCGTCGCCTCCTCTACGCTCTTACGTCATTTCCGACCATGATGGTTACGGCATTCTCGAATGCCTCACCCAGGAAAAAGACTGCGGGAAAATCGTCGCCGACTCCTGGTGCGAGTCTCACGGGCATGGGCCGGCCATCGCCTTCGGCCGCGCCGAGGACATCACCGGCGCGACGACCGTTTCGACGCGGCCCCAGCCCGCGACGATCGCCGCGACCGTCACCTGCGGCGAATAAAGCTCGCCTATCTTACGAATTCGGAACAATGGGTCGGCTCGGTTCCGCCCCAAGGGGTGATCGGCACGCTTGCCGTTGAACTTTGCGGAGAGCCTTCGACGAGCCTGTCCGAATAGACCATATAGACAAGCACGTTGCGCTTCGTGTCGCAGCCGCGAACGATCTGCATTCGCTTGAAAATCAGCGAACGGCGTTCGCTGAAAACGACATCGCCCTGGCCGAATTTTTCCTTGATCTTGATCGGCCCATACTGCCGGCAGTCGAGCGACACGTCGGAGGTTTGCTCGGCGACCCCGAACATTCCGGCGACGCCGCCCTTTTCATGCGCGGTGTAGTAACAGACGACTCCTTCGATAAGCGGGTCGTCCACCGCATAGGTGCCAAGCTTGTCGTTCGGCGTCAAAAGCTTAAAATCGGTCGACTTGCGAAAAATGAGGTCCGGATCTTGCGCGAAAGCAGGCGCATTGGCTCCGGCCAGCACTGGCGCCAGGAAAGCGGCCGTCGCGAACAAGACAGTCTTCATAAACCTCATGTCGAAATCCTCCATGGCGACGCCGCCGATATGGGGGAATTTTTGGGCCATTGAAAGGGGCGATCGACAAAAAACCCCAAATCGGACGCCGCCGGAATTGGGCGGCGCGCTCGCCAATACAATATGGAGGCCGCAAATGCGCCTTGCTGACGACACGATGCTTGCGACAATTCCCATGACATTGATCGAAGCCAGGAATTCACGGATAGTCGGCTGGCGTTCCTACCCGCGATTCGCGCTGATTTCGATCGTCGCAGTCTCGTCACGCGCGAAGTGAGCTGAATTTGTCGATTCGCAATTCAATCGCCTTTCAAAGCTCAACCGTTGCATTAAGGATTTGGCGCGCGGCCCGGCATCTGGCTTTCGCGGCAGGGGCCGCGCTGCTCATATGGCAGTCGCCGGTTCTTGCGCAGAGCCCCTATTGCGACGACCTCAAGGCGCAGATTGCTCGCGCCGGACACGACACCAGCGCAGAGAAATTCCGGGCCGCAGCCGCAAAGCAGCAAGCCGAGATCAGCCGCACCGCCGCTCATGCGCATTCGCTCGGCTGCGATCGTCAACAGTTTCTCTTTTTCGGCGAACCACCGCCTCCCCAATGCGGCGGGGTGAACGCCAAGATCTCGCAAATGCAGGCCAATTTGGCCTCCCTGCAACAAAGGGGCGGAGGCGGCGCGAGAGAGGCGCTGGTCGCCCGCTACGACGCTCAATGCCGGGAGCGCCCGACAACAACAGCGGCGGCGCAGCGCCCTCGCAACTTCTTCGAGGAACTGTTCGGCATTCCCGCCTCCCCCGAGAGCGGCGGGCTTCGGGAGCCCCCTCTCGAAGACCCGCTTCTGGAAGATGGCGAAAGGCCGCGTGGGGGACCCATCGCAATCTGCGTGCGCGCTTGCGACGGCGGCTTTTTTCCGATCAGCTATTCGGCCAGGCGCTCCAATCTCGAGGAGCTGAACGAGCTCTGCAAAGCGCTCTGCCCGAACGCCGAGGCGACTCTCTACACGCGATCGGCCCGCGGTGGTATCGAAAGCGCGGTCTCGATCGACGGCGCCGCCTATTCCGAGCATCCCAACGCGTTAAAGTTTCAGACGACCTACGACCCCGCCTGCGGATGCAAGCCGCCTGGGAAGAATTGGGTCGAAGCGCTGGCGGAGGCGGAGCGTATCCTCGCCTCTTCTCATGCCGAGGACGAGCAGGTGACGGCCGAACAGGCCGAGCAGATGTCGAGGCCTCTCGCGCCCGGCGCGTCGCGCAGGAGCAGTCGGAAAGCCGATAAAACGGCGCCTGTCGTGCAATTGCCCGAAGACGCGGCGAACAACCCTGCAGATACCGCGAAATCGGACGGCGGCGACAAAGCGCCGACGGCGGGGTCCGACCAAAGCGTATTCCGCGATATCGTCGGCCCCGACGGCGTCAAGCGGCGCGTTCGTGTGGTGGCTCCAACGCTCTGAGCCGACGCGCGTTTCGTGTAGCCGTCAAATCTCCGACGTCAGCGGCCTCATCAGCAATGCGTCGATCGCCGCCCCGACCGAGAGACGCGCATCGAGAATGGCGTCGACAGCCTGCGCAATCGGCATCTCGATTCCATGTTCCTGGGCCATCCCGACGAGCGCCTTCGCGGTGAACGAACCTTCCGCGAGCTTCCCATGCGCGCTGTCCTCGCGCGCCTCCCCGCGCCCAAGGGCGAGACCTAGCGCGAAATTGCGCGATTGCGCGGAACCGCAGGTCAGGACGAGATCGCCTAATCCTGAAAGCCCCATCAAGGTCTCCTGACGTGCGCCGAGGGCGCGCCCCAAGCGGGTCAGTTCCGCAAAACTGCGCGCGATCAAAGCCGCTTGCGCGCTGGCGCCGAGGTCTCGCCCCGCCGCCATGCCGCATGCAATGGCGAAGACATTTTTGGCCGCGCCGCCAATTTCAACGCCGCGAACATCGCTTGAGCGATAGAGTTGGAAATTCTTGGTCGACAATTGCTCGCACAGCATCTGCGCGAGAGCGTCGTCAAAGGCTGCAAGCGTCACCGCCGTCGGCAGCCCTTTGCAGACATCGGCCGCGAAACTTGGGCCCGACAAGACGGCGATTTCCGCCCGCGGTAATTCTTCGGCGACAATCTCGCTCATGAATTTGCGTCGATCGCGCTCAACGCCTTTCGCGCAAATGACAATCGAAGCCCCATCACGAAAATATGGACGCACGCGTTGTGCGACGGAACGTAAAGTCTGCGCAGGCGTCACCGCCAGAACAATGTCCGCATTTGCGATCGCCGCAAGTTCGCTGGTCGGGACGATGGCGCTGGCGAGTTTCAGGCCCGGGAGGTAACGTCTGTTTTCACGCTCGCGCGCCAGATGCGCGACATGCTCCGCGTCGCGATCCCATAGCGCGACGCGTTCACGCCCCTGCGACGCGACATTGGCGAGAGCGGCGCCCCAGGCCCCGGCGCCAAGCACGGCGACGACATGACGCGTCATCTGACCCCGATCCGTTGATTGTCGGTCCGCACCCATAACCGTTCAAACGTGTCTTCAAATCTTTGAACCGCCGCCGGACTGTCGATCACGACGAGATCATTGTCCTGAAACTCTTCGCCCGACACGGAGAAGTTGGCGGAGCCCGTACGCAATGTGCGGCCGTCGATCTGATAAGATTTAAGATGCATGAGATCGCGACCATGGGCTTTGCGCCGCAACTCGACATTGGGCGCCGAAGCGATCATCTCCACCGCGGAGCCGGCGCGGCCGGACTCTTCACCGTCGATATATACGCGCACGCGCACGCCGCGCATGGCCGCTGCGCCGAGCGCCGACACCAACGCCTGATCCGTGAGCACATAAGCGGCCATATCGATGGACTTACGCGCGCCGCCGATCAGCTTCGCGTCGACCGTCTCGAAGCCGCTATGCGGCCCATAGAAAACGCGTATGCCCGCGAATAGCGGCTCTTGCGACAATGGGCCGGACGAGGGAGGCGACGGCGCGACCGAAAGCGCCGCGACCGCGACGGCGAACATTGGTCTCATTGCGCCTACGCCTTGCCGTGATGCGCGTCGCTGGCGGTGGAGTCGAGGGGCCATCGTGGCCGCGCCGCGACGTTCAGATCGTCATGAAGGCCGAGCGTATGACGTTCGAGACCGGCCCAGGCGACGATAGCGCCATTATCGGAACAGAGTTCGGCAGGCGGCGACACAAACCGTAACCCCGTCTCTCCGCAGAGCCGAGTCAAGGCGCGCCGGATGGCGCCATTGGCGGCGACCCCGCCCCCGATGACGAGGCCATTCGGTCGGCCGTCGCTTTCGGAAAAAATACGCAGCGCCGCGCGCACGCGGTCGACGATCACGTCGACAATCGCCGCCTGGAAGGACGCCGCAATATCCTTGACGTCGGTTTCGGACAACGGCCCCATGCGCAAGATTTCTTGTCGAACCGCCGTTTTCAGCCCGGAGAGCGAAAAATCCGCGCTGCTGCGCCCGAGCATGGGCCGTGGAAAGTCGAAGCGGCGCGGGTCGCCCTCATTCGCGAGCCGCTCGATTTCCGGCCCGCCCGGATAGGCGAGGCCAAGCATTTTCGCGACCTTATCGAAGGCTTCCCCGGCGGCGTCGTCGACTGTCGAGCCGAGGCGCTCATATTCTCCGACGCCTTTCACCGCAACGAGCTGAGTATGCCCGCCGGACACCAGCAAGGCGATATAAGGAAATTCGAGATGATCGGTGAGACGCGCGGTCAGCGCATGCGCCTCGAGATGATTGACCGCGACGAATGGCTTGCCCAAGGCGAGCGCCAGCGCTTTGCCCGCCGTCAGTCCGACCAGAATCCCGCCAATGAGCCCCGGCCCCGCCGACGCCGCGATGGCGTCAATATCGCCGATATCGACCTTTGCATGCTCAAGCGCGCGCCTGATGAGGCGGTCGAGCACATCGATATGGGCGCGCGCCGCGATCTCTGGCACGACGCCTCCATAGGCCGCGTGCTGCGCGATCTGGCTCATGACCTCGTTGGACAGGATTTCGCCGCCTCCGCCGCCGAGCCGATTGGCGACGACTGCGACCGCCGTTTCGTCGCAAGTGGTTTCGATCCCGAGAACCCGCATGAAGAACCCTTTGGCGTGTCGGTCGCTGGCCAATTCGGCCGATCCAGAACGCGCATCAACCTACAGTCGGCGCGTAGAGCATGGCAAATCGGCGACCGCCGCTTCAGGTGAAGGTCTCGACGCGATCCGCCCCGCGCTTATGCGAACTCCATGATCACCGCGTCGACGGCGAGACTGTCGCCGGGCTTTGCAAGAATCTTCTTCACGGTCGCGTCGCGTTCGGCGCGCAGCACGTTTTCCATCTTCATGGCCTCGACCATGCAGAGCGCCTCGCCCGCCTTAACCTCCTGCCCTTCCTTCACGTCGATCGTCTTGACGAGGCCGGGCATGGGGCACAACAGATGTTTGGAAGCGCCGGTGTTGACCTTCTTTGGCATGAGCGCCGCAAGTTCAGCCTCGCGTTTGGTGTAGACGCGCGCGGCGACGCTGACGCCTTGATGAGACAACTCATAGCCATTCAGGATCGGACGGATTTGCACGAAGACGGTGGCGCCGTCGATCGTTCCTTCGAAGACAGGTTCGCCCGGACGCCAATGCGACGAAATGCGATGCGCGCGGCCGTCGCTGCCCGCGAAACGAACAATCAACGCCTCGCCTTGCGTTTCCAAATTCACGTCGAAACGCTGTTCGCCAAGAATGCAGACGCGCTCGCGCTCAAACTCGACAGGACGTCCGCTGCGCATTTGAGAGGTGATGCGTCGTTTGCGCTCATTGCCGATATGATCGGCCAATGTCGCCACCGCCGCCAGCGTGATGGCGACGTCGCCTTCTGGCTCGGGCGCCGCGAAACCATCCTTATACTCTTCGGCGATGAAGCCGGTGGAAAGACGCCCGGAACGCCAGCGCTCATGCTGCATGAGCGAGGCGAGGAACGGAATATTGTGACGGATGCCCTCGATCAGGAAACGATCGAGAGCGTCTGACTGAGCCTGGATGGCGTCGATGCGATCGGGCGCATGAGTGACGAGCTTCGCGATCATCGGATCGTAATGGATCGAGATCTCGCGGCCCTCGGTGACGCCGGTGTCATTGCGCACCGTAACGCCATTCTCGCGCATTTCCGCGGGCGGTCGATACTTCACCAGGCGACCGATGGACGGGAGGAAATTGCGCGTCGGATCTTCTGCGTAAATGCGGCTCTCAACCGCCCAACCGTTGATCTTCACATCCTTCTGTTTGAAGGACAGAGGCTCGCCGGCCGCAACGCGGATCATCTGCTCGACGAGGTCGATGCCGGTAATGAGCTCCGTCACCGGATGTTCGACCTGAAGGCGCGTGTTCATTTCGAGGAAGTAGAAGCTCTTGTCCTGTCCCGCGACGAACTCCACCGTGCCGGCGGAGTCGTAGTCGACGGCCTTCGCGAGAGCGACAGCCTGTGCGCCCATTTCATCGCGGGTCTTTTCGTCGAGCAGCGGCGAAGGCGCCTCTTCAATCACTTTTTGATTGCGCCGCTGAATGGAGCATTCGCGCTCATTGAGGTGAACGACGTTGCCGTGCTTGTCGCCAAGCACCTGAATTTCGATATGGCGCGGATTGACGATGAATTTCTCGATGAACACGCGATCATCGCCAAAGGACGAGGCGGCCTCCGACCTCGCGCGCGTAAAACCTTCAACCACCTCATCGGCCTTATAGGCGATGCGCATGCCCTTGCCGCCGCCGCCGGCCGAGGCCTTCAACATCACCGGATAGCCGATTTCATTGGCGATCTTGACCGCCTCCTCGCCGTTCTGAATCACGCCGAGATAGCCAGGAACGACGTTCACTTTGGCTTTGGACGCGAATTTCTTCGAACTCGATCTTGTCGCCCATCACCTCGATGGCGCGGGGATTGGGTCCGATGAAAACGATCTTGGCGTCGGCGAGCGCTTGCGCAAAAGCTGCCCGCTCGGACAGAAAGCCGTATCCGGGATGCACGGCTTCCGCGCCGGTTTCCTTGCAGGCGGCGATGATTTTGTCGATCAGCAGATAGGATTGCGCAGCGGGCGGCGGCCCAAGATGAATCGCCTCATCCGCCATTTCGACATGAAGCGCGTCGGCGTCGGCGTCGGAATAAACGGCGACAGTCGCGATACCCATTTTGCGCGCGGTCTTGATGATGCGGCAGGCGATTTCGCCGCGATTGGCGATCAGAATTTTTCGAAACATTCGCGCCCCGATTTTGAAAAACGCGCGCTCTCGCTAATCCCCGCCGCTCCGGGACCCGCGGACGCTTGTTGTTATTCTTAACTTAGCTCTTGGTTGCAGGCTCTTCTTCAGGCCGCTTCGACTGAACATGATCGACAATGCCAAAGGCGCGAGCCTCTTCCGCCGACATGAAGTGATCGCGGTCGAGGGTCTTCTCGATCGTGTCGTAATCCTTGCCGGTGTGCTTCTCGTAGATTTCGTTGAGACGGCGCTTCACCTTCAAAATATCCTCGGCGTGGCGCTGAATGTCCGAGGCCTGTCCCTGAAATCCGCCGGACGGCTGATGCAGCATGATGCGGGCGTTGGGCAGCGCATAGCGATGGCCAGTTTCGCCCGCCGCAAGCAACAGCGATCCCATCGACGCGGCCTGTCCGACGCAAAGCGTCGAAACCTTCGGCTTGATAAACTGCATCGTATCGTAAATCGCGAGGCCGGACGTGACGACGCCCCCAGGCGAATTGATGTAGAGGAAGATGTCGCGCTTGGGGTTTTCGGATTCGAGAAACAGCAATTGTGCGATGATGACCGACGCCATGTGATCTTCGACCGGGCCAGTCAGGAAGATGATGTGTTCGCGCAACAGACGCGAGTAAATATCGAAACCACGCTCGCCGCGGCTCGTGTTCTCGATGACCTGAGGGATCAGGTACTGGTTATAGACCTCAATCGGATCGCGCATCATCCCGCACCTTCCTCAATGAGTTGCGGACCGGAGCAGACCGAAAGGCCGCGCCCGCCGCTGATTTTCTGCCCTGTCTATAGCTCTACCGCGCGAAGACGCAAAGCTCCGCGAATGAGAAGCCCTAACGTCGAAAGCGTGGATTAATCTTCGTCATCCTGCGCAAGCAGTTCCTCGCGCGACACCGGCTTGTCCGTGATCTTGATCAGCGAGGCAAGATGATCGACGACGCGCTCTTCATATAAGGGGGCCCGAATCTGGGCGAGCGCCTGCGGATTGTTCTGATAATATTCCCAAACTTGCTTTTCCTGGCCGGGGAATGCCCGCGCCCGCTCGACCAAGGCTTCCGTGACGTCCTTGTCCTCGACCTTAACGCCAGCCTTCTGACCGATTTCGGCCAGCACCAGCCCCAGCCGCACACGACGCTCGGCGATGGCGCGATATTCGGCGCGCAACGCCTCTTCGTCCTTGCCCTCGTCGGCCAACGTCTTGCCAGCGCGCTGGCGTTCCGCCTCCAGTTGCTGCCAGATGCCGGAAAACTCCTGCTCCACTAGCCCTTCCGGCAAATCGAACGAGAATTTGCGGTCGAGCGCATCGAGCAGCGCGCGCTTCATTCTCTCGCGCGAGGTCTTTGCATAGTCGGCTTCTATATTGGCGCGTATGGCGTTTTGAAGCTCCGCCAGGGTTTCAAAGTTATATTTCTTCGCGAGCGCGTCGTCGATCTGCATCGACTTTGGCGCGGCGACCGACTTTACGGTGACGTCGAATTCGGCGTCCTTGCCGGCGAGATGCTTGGCCGAGTAATCGTCAGGAAACCGCACCTTGACCACACGTTGCTCGCCAGCGGCGGCGCCTTCCAGCTGTTCCTCGAAACCGGGAATGAATGAGCCCGATCCGACCACGAGATCGACGTCTCCGCCCGTGCCCCCTTCGAATGGGACGCCATCCAGCTTGCCGGTAAAATCGATCGTGATCTTATCGTCCTTAGCGGCTTTGGCGCCCTCACCCTTGTCCTCGAATTCACGCGCGCGCTCGGCGAGCGATTCGAGCGCCTTGGAGAGGTCTGCGTCTGAAACCTGCGCGACGGGGCGCTCCAGCGAAATGTCGTCGAAGGAGCCGATTTCGATATCGGGCAATGTCTCGAATGCAACCGAGTATGAGAAATCGCCTTCGGCCTCGAGAGCCTTCTCGACCTCGTCCTGGCCGCCCGGAAAATCGAGCTTCGGCTCGAGCGCGACGCGCAATTTATGTTCGTCGACGATCTTACGGTTGGCCTCGTTGACGGCCTCCTGCAAGACTTCGCTCATCAGGCCCTTGCCATAGACGCGCTTCAAATAGGATGTCGGCGCCTTGCCGGGCCGAAAACCCTTGATTTGGGCTTTGGCCTGAAGCTCACTGAGCTGCGACTGCAGCTTGGCCGACAATTCGCTCGCCGGCAGCACGACTTTAAATTCCCGCTTCAAGCCCTCGGACAGGGTCTGCGTCACTTGCATTTTTCGATTGCCTTCTTGCAACTCATCGCCTCCGGCGATGAGCGCCGGAATGAATGTGAAATTCTCCACTTGGGCGGTACATGGTGCGGGCGGAGGGAGTCGAACCCCCACGACTTTCGTCACCGGAACCTAAATCCGGCGCGTCTACCAGTTCCGCCACGCCCGCGACCGGATGCCCGAGCGCACCCGTCGAGAGACCGTCTCCCCGGCTCGGGCGCAGCTCTATAGCATGGCGAAATCAGGATGCAGAAAAAAGTTGGCTCTCCACTCCCAATATCTCTGGGATCGCGAGGCCAGCCTCGCAAAAAGCCCCGCGCCGGCGAAGCGCCGGGCGGGGAAGTTGGGAGGAGACACGCAGCGAGTGAGGTCTACGTGGAGCGGCATTCGCCGAATCCGGCGAATGGGACCGCCATCCGCGCGAAAGGGATGCGCGGATGGCGCGTCGAAACCCGCTCAGTTCCGACGAATGGAGGCGCCGGCGGACCGGCCGATCAACTCTTTGAAACGGTTGAGAATGCGGGCGCAGAGGCCGCCCGTGATCCTCGAGCCCTCCGTATCGTCGCGCCGGGAGCCGGGGCGCGACGGCCGTCCCGGCCCGACGCGAAATCAGGTCGAGACGGGATCAGGCGGTTTCGGCTGGAGGACCACGAGGCGCTGATGGCGCTCGTTCTGGCGGGGCAATGACGGCGTCGATCCGATATTGCAGCGACAGGGTCACCGTCTCGACGACGCGCGCGAGAACGACAATCGACTCGAGGGTCGACGTCGGGTTGGGTCAAAACATTATGCTGTAGAATGCAGCACGATCCGGCGTGATGCGAAACGGACTTTGATGAATCGTCCGATGAACCCGAATCTCCCGACACGCAAATCTGCGCGATCAGGCCGCTTGCCGAGCCAGCGGCCGCGCTCGCCAAGCCAGCGAGCGCGCCTTGGAATATGAGGAGGCACGCGACGAGAAACGGCAAGGCCGCTCGTCTTAATGTTCCTCTCTCGAAAAAACCTCGCATCGGCCGCCGCGCTTTCACTGATGGGATCGAAGCTAGAGAGAAAGAAAATTACGGTCAAGCCAACGCGCGAAGCTGCGACAGTTGATCGCAGTCGCAACTCGGGTCATATGCCTTCACCTCGATCGATCGGATGATGCATGACGCTTGGTCTTTCTCGCCGCACCTTTATCGGCGCCGCCACCGCGACTGTCCTTCCTCTAGCGCCACGCGCGGAGACGAAGGACGCCCGCCTCCGCCTCGACGCCCGCGCCGCGCGTGATCGAGGCTCGCGCTGGCAAGCTCCGTTTGGCGACCGAGCCAGCGGCCGAGACCGACATTTGGGGTTTCGACGGCGTCACCCCAGGGCCGCTGCTCAGAATCAAGCAGGGCGATGAATTGGCGGTGCGGCTTATCAATCGCCTGGACCAGCCAATGAGCATTCACTGGCACGGAATGCGCGGCGACAACGCTATGGAGGGGGTGGCGCCGCTCACGCAGGCTGCCGTCGGGACGGGTGGTGAATTCCTGTACCGACGAAAGGCGCTCGACGCCGGCCTGTTTTGCTATCGCCCTTCTGTCTGGCCGAACACACCGGAGTTGATGGGTCGCGGGCTGAAAGGTCTGCTTGTCGTCGACGAACCGCAGCCGCTTGAAGCCGACGCCGATCTCCTCGCTCTGCTCGATGAATGGCGGCTCGATGCTCAAGGCCGCATCGAAGGCGACTTCCACAATGCTCAAGAGGCTGCAAAGGAAGGGCGTATTTCGCCATTGCTCTCCGTGTCCGGAAAGGCGGCGCCCTCGACGTATGACTTCGCCCCAGGCGCTCGCATTCGTCTGCGCGTCGCCAATCTCGCAAATGCGCGCATCATGTTTTTGACGTTCGACAATCTTCAGTCTTTCGTCATTGCAGTCGACGGACAACCTTGCGACGCCTTCGAGCCGGTGCGGAAGACGATACCTGTCGCGCCCGGCGCGCAGATTTGAACTGATGTTCGATCTCCCCTCCGATGAAGGCGCAAAAGCCAAAGTGTTGCTGCGCGGACAAAATGAAGCGGATCGCGACGTCTTGGTCTTTACGTCCAAAGGACCCAAAGCGCCTGCGCGCAAACCGATCGCTTCAGCTCCCCAAAATCCGTTGTTGCCGCGCGAGATCAAACTGGCGGAGTCAAAGAAGGTCGATCTCGTCATAGAGACGCGGACCGGAGCCGACGCCGCGAAAGTCCCGCCTGGCGAGATCTGGACGATCAACGGAAAGGCGACCAAGGGCTATGTCGGACCTCCCTTATTTCAGGTGCGACGCGGAGCTCCTGTGACTCTCGGCTTCGTCAACCGCTCAGCCGCGCCGATCGTGATGCATGTCCATGGGCACGCCGTGAGACTGCTGCATGACCTCGACGACGGATGGGAGCCCTACTGGCGCAATGGCGTCGTCGTCCCCCCAGGAAAGACCAAACATGTGGCCTTTGTGGCGGACAGTGTTGGCAAATGGGCGCTCCATGACGATATTCTGGAGCATGAAGCAAGCGGGCTCGCGACGTGGTTTGAGGTGACTTGAGCCGAATGAAGGCGCAGGACTCGCCGCAAATGGCGCCTAAAGATTGCATTTGATCCGTCTCGGACTTTGCGTCGTTCAATAAAAAATTCCGACAATTAATTGTAATTATACGAATATTTTCGTGGTTTATTGATAAATTTCATGTATCCCGTCCATTATAGCAATGATTTATTCAACTATGGGTTGTGATATACCGAACGAAGGTTCGAGAAACCGGTTAACCCCCGACGCATCAGCTGCGTCCGGTGAGTTCTGAGCGTCTGTCGTTCTGTCGGAGTTTCGTCCTTAATGTCATTACTGCCGCCTCCGCCTGCGAAGGATCCGGAAGAGTTTCCGAACTGGACATTCACTTATCTAGACATTCAGTATGACCGGGATTCTCAAGCCGTCTGGATGATCTATAAGGCGACGGCTCCTCTGCACTTCCCCATCGAGATGTTTCAGGAAATCGTTGCAGTGCGAGAATTGCTCAGGCGCCTCTTCGCCTCTGGCCTAACGGCCAAGTTTCCCATTCGATACTTCGTCGTGGCCTCGGATCGGCCAGGCGTCTTTGCGCTTGGCGGGGACCTCGCCACCTTCGCCGCCTCCATAAGACGGCGCGACCACGCCGAATTGAACGCTCACGCGACCATTTGCGTTGACATAATGTATGGCTTAGCCACGGCATTTGACCTTCCCATTGTTACGCTGTCGGCAGTGCATGGTCAGTGCCTCGGCGGCGGATTTGAAGGCGCACTCGTGACGGACTTTCTGATTGCGGAAGAAAACGCAAAGCTTGGGTTGCCGGAAATCGCTTTTAATACTTTTCCGGGAATGGGGGCAGTGACGCTTTTGACGCGACGAGTCGGCTCCGCACTCGCAACGCAGATCATTTCAAGTGGAGCGGTTTACTCGGGAGCGGAAATGCGCGAACTCGACGTCGTCGACGTCGTCGCCCCTCCCGGCGCCGTGCGTGAAACGGCAAGGGAGTGGATGCAGGAGAACGGCGACGAGCGCTGGCGTCGTCGACGCGCCCTCACCTCCGCGCGAAGGCTGTGCTTTCCTGTCGAGCGCGGAGAGCTTACGCTCATCGTACAGCAATGGGTTGATTGCTGCCTATCTGTTACAGAGAGCGACCTTCGCCATATGGAGCGGCTAGCTGCCGCCCAAAGACGCTTATCCTCGGGGAAAAAGGGCATTCCGGCCGAAGAGCCGCCGCGTCAAAGCGCTAAAGATCACGATGTGAGAGATTGATCGATGTTCACCTTAGTTAAGGATCCCGGAGCGGGCGCGACGTTCAGCAAGGAAATTCACGGCGCTCTCGTCGAAACATATTTCGATACGCGCGGATCGTTCGTCGTCGCGCTCCTTGGCGGCCTGTTGTCGCCCGTCGCCGCTTGGTTCATGACGAAGAACGATATCTTCCTTTATCTGATAGCGGCGATGTTCATCTTTGGCGCTTTTCGCGTTTACGTCTTTCAATCGCATTCACACGCCGATGTCATCACGCGCCATCGCGACGCAAGGAAATGGGAGATTCTATACGCGATCGGCGGCATTGGCTTCGTCGCGATGGTGGGCGTCACAGTTGCAATTCTCTTTCAAAATTACCGCGACAATATCGCCTTTGACTATGGCGTGTTCATTATGCTGAGCGGCGTGGGCGCGCTCTCAGGGCGCAACGCCGGAAATCCAAATATTGTTTTGATCCAGTTGATCGTCCTCTGCGGACCTCTCGCCGTCGTGGCGATGCTGGATCCCGATACACGCTATATCGGAATCGCCTTCATTCTATTGCTTGAGACAATCTCGATTCTCTCGACCGCGAGGTTCCTGAACGGAAATCTGGTCAACGCGCTACGAAACGGTCTCGACGCCAATTTGCAGCGGAAGCGTCTCGACGTCGCTCTCAATTCCATGAGCCACGGCCTGTGCATGGGAAATGCGGATAAAACCCTTTCCGTCGTCAATCATCGCTTGACCGAGTTCTTCAAGATCCCACACCCCGCGGGTCAAATCGCGCTCAAAGACTTGGCGAACGAGATTTGCGCCCAATCTGAATTGTCACCGAAGGAAGCCAACGCCTTCATCGAAAAATGGCTCGACTACGCCTCTCACGCGAAGACGAGCGTTTTCAGCCAGCAGTTCGGCTCGCGAATCTTCGATTTTCGCTGTGAGAGAACCGATGAAGGCGGCTTTGTAACTGTCGTAGAAGACGTCACCGAGCAACGAAAGGCTGTGCGTGAAATAGAGCGCATCGCGCATTTCGATACGCTGACCAATCTGCCAAACAGATTCCAGTTTCAACAGCGGCTGGACCGCGACTTGCGACAGATACGCAAACGCGGACGCAAGCTTACCCTTCTCTATATCGATCTGGATCACTTCAAGGAGGTCAATGACTCCCTGGGACATTCGATCGGCGACACACTGTTGATTCAGGTGGCGGTGCGACTGCGTGAATGCGTGCGTCCGATCGACATGGTGGCGCGTTTCGGCGGCGACGAGTTCTGCATTTTGCTACAGCCTGCGGAAACGCTTCCCGATGTCGATGTTATTGCAAAGCGCATCATAGATACGCTCTCGCAACCTTACGTCATCGAACGCCACACCATCATTATCGGAGCCAGCATCGGCATGTGCGTGGCGCCTCACGACTCCGATCGCGCCGGGGAGTTGTTAAAGTGCGCGGATTTGGCCATGTATCATTCGAAAATGACCGGGCGAAGCAAGGCGCTATGGTTCAGGCCCGACATGCAGGAGGCTTTGCTCCGTAAGATCCAGATCGAGCATGGCCTGCGTGACGCGCTGATTTCGAATGAACTCGAAGTTTTCTACCAGCCGGTGGTCGACGGACGCGATCGCAGCATTGTCGCCTGCGAGGCGCTCCTGCGCTGGCGCCATCCCAAGGACGGGCTGATCTCGCCCAGCGAGTTCATTCCTGTGGCGGAGGAGACGGGCCTCATCGTCGAATTGGGCGAATGGGTGCTGCGTCAGGCCTGCCGCGACGCCTGCGAATGGCCCAGGGATGTGCGGGTGGCCGTCAATTTTTCTCCCAAGCAGTTTCAGCAAAAGGACATGCTGCGAGTCGTTGAGACGGCTTTGCAAGACGCTGGTCTTGACCCCAACCGGCTTGAGGTCGAGATCACCGAAACGACCTTGATGCAGGACACCGAGGAGGCGCTGAAGAAAATCGCCGCCCTCCGGGATTTGGGAGTGCGCCTATCTCTCGACGATTTTGGAACCGGTTATTGCAGCCTCGCTTATCTCCATCTCTTCGCCGTCGACAAGGTGAAGATTGATCGCTCTTTCGTTGAAGATCTTCACGCGGCGCCGAAGACGCAGGCCATTGTCGGGGCGATCGCGATGCTCGCGCATGAACTGCGGATCGACCTTGTTGCGGAAGGCGTCGAGACGAATGAGCAACTGGCCTATCTCGCTCAGAAAAACGTTTTCCTGATTCAGGGCTATCTGTTCAGTCGGCCCATGCCCGTCGCCGAACTCGCGCAAAAGTTCGCGCTGACCGGCGAGAGACTTATGCTTAGCCTCGACGACCTAGGCCGCCGAACGCATCTCGGCCTGCAGGTCGCGTCCCCTTCTCATGCTCAACCGCTGAGCGCGGAAAATGCCGCACGACGCGTTGTAGCGGCGGCCAAGCCGCTCGACATAGCGTTCGATCCCCGACCTCCCATCATCGTATTCGACCACTTGCTTCACCAGAAACAATTCTTCCATTTCCTCCGCGCTGAGAACTTCTTCATTTTCCATGAGCCGCTCAGCTTTAGCGAAGCCGATTTTCTGAGCGAGCGCATTGTAAAGTTCAAACGAGTCCGCGGAGCCCTCGTCGAAGCAAAAGCGAGCGCCTCGCTGCGCGACAATTGTTGAGCAGGACATTGCGAATTCGAGATCCGCGCCGCGCAAGTCCGACTGCGCCCACGCGATAGAGATCACCGGAGCGTTCAGAATGAGTTCCGCGTTTGCTGTGATCAACTTACCAAAAGCTTTAGAGCGCTGCGTAATCTTAGCCTCCGCTCCATGATCGAAGTCGAACACGAGATATTTCAATCCCGCGATCTCGCCGCTCTTTATCGCATCCAGGAGCGCCGCCAAGCTCTGCACCGCCTCGTGATCAAAGCCGACGGAAGATTTGGAAACAATCAGTGTATCCGCGGTGCGTATCCAGTGCAGCGAGGATCGAGACCTGGATTCAGTGTGGTTAACGTATCTCGATCCCTCGTTCGACCGGTGATTGAAATCGGCAAACGAGGATTGTTCCATCGCATCGACAAAATTTTCACCACGACCAAGAATATCCATGAGGGCCTCCCAATTGAATGCCTGACGAATACTAACACAATACTCGTAGAAGTGGCAAATTAATTTTAACCTTACTGATCAACCATGTTCTTCACACTAGTATTTTCAGGAACAGAAAACGAACGCTATGAGCGCGTTGACTTGCATGAAATTCTGGGAGTTGGAGCGTCATCATGAAGATGCGCTGAAATTGCGCGTCGGATGTGGCCTATCGTCGCGAGACAAGCGGCGTCATTTTGATATAACTGGGGCGAAGACCACGCCGCGAAGCGCATGACGAATTCGTGCGTGCGGAGGTCATGGGTTTCAGTATAGTTCCTGTGTCAAACCGACACAGAATATTGCGCAAGGAACGCCGGGTGACGTCTCATCCAGCGAAAGCGCCAACGGTCAGCCGCCGAAGAAGCGGAGCCAAAAAGGGAGTGAGCAAATGATAATCAAATTCCTCGTCGCCTTGACGGTGGCGACGCTAGGCCTCGTCGCCCAGGCGCAAGCCCATGGCGGCGTCAGTCTCGACCAGGGCCAGTGCATCATGAAGATCGGCCCTGACACAATGAGCTTTACGGGATATCAGCCGCTGAAGTCGCGCGACCAGTTCTGCGACGACATTCCCGACGTCGGCCCGACGATCGTCGTTCTCGACGCGCAGCAGGACGAATTGCGCGATATGACTCTTGAAATTCGAATCCTTCGCGATGTCGGCCAGAAGGACGACAATGAAAATCTCGCGCAAAATACCGAAACCTATGTTCCACCCAAGAAATACCGGACGGGAACGTTGAATTTTGAATACAACTTCGCTCAGAAGGGAAAATATATCGGCCTCGTGAAGGCGCGAAGCGACGACGGCAAGAAGGAATATGTTTCCCGCTTTCCGTTTTCTGTAGGCGAAACCGCTGGAAGAGACCTGACTATCGCGATCTTCTTCGGCGCGCTCGCTTTGGTCGGCTTCGGTCTCTTTTACAAGAAATCCTTCCTCGACAAGAAAGCGCCTCCGAAAGCCTGAGGCTAATTATTTTTGCGCGAGATAAGCTGCTCCGAGACCGCAGCCCGAGCAACGACAAGCGGCTCGATCCAAGAAATCGATTGGATCGAGCTGTAAAATGCGCATCTGAAAAACCGGGATTACGGCAGCTCCACGACCTGGCCGTCGCGCAAGGTCACGCGACGATCCATCTGGTCCGACAGATCAAGATTGTGCGTAGCGATCAGCGCCGCCAGTCCCGTATTTTTTGCCAGCGCCATGAGCGTCGAAAAGACGTGATCGGCGGTGCGGGGATCGAGATTTCCCGTTGGTTCGTCCGCTAGCAACACAAGCGGCGCATTGGCCACGGCTCGCGCAATTGCGACGCGCTGCTGCTCGCCTCCCGAAAGCTCCGAAGGTCGATGCGAGGCGCGCGCGCCGAGTCCAAGATAGTCCAAGAGCTCCTTGGCGCGGCGGCCGGCTTCGCGCCGATCCAATCCTCTGATCATTTGCGGCGCCATGACATTTTCGAGCGCCGTGAATTCAGGCAGAAGATGGTGGAATTGATAGACGAAGCCGATCGCGTCGCGGCGCAACCTCGTGCGTTCTTCATCGTTCATTCGGGAGGTCGCCCGGTTCTCGAGCAGCACTTCTCCATGGTCGGCGCGCTCCAACAAACCGGCAATATGCAGCAAAGTCGATTTTCCGGCGCCGGAAGGCGCGACAAGAGCAACGGTCTGGCCCGGCGCGAGGGCGAGATCGATATGCGTGAGAATATCCAATCGCGCATCGCCTTCGCGATAGTGGCGCGCAATGCCGGAGAGTTGGAGAACGGGCGCTGACATCGACCTCACTCGTGGCGCAACGCTTCGATCGGATCGAGCGACGCGGCCTTCCATGCCGGATAGATCGACGCCAGCACGGCAAGCAGCAAGGTCATCGTGACGACGATGGTCACTTCGCGCGGATCGACGATCGAAGGCAGGCGTGAGAGGAAATAGAACTCGGCTGGAAACAGATTCGTTTGCAGTAATTTATTGAGCAGCGAACGGATTGTCTCAAGATTCTTGGCGAGCGCAAGTCCAAGCAGGAAACCTGCCGCCGTGCCGGTTATTCCGATAGATGCGCCGATAATGAGAAAAATGCGCAATATCGCGCCGCGCGTCGCGCCCATGGTGCGCAATATCGCTATGTCGGAGGTCTTGTCCTTCACAAGCATGGTGAGGCCGGAGATAATGTTGAAAGCCGCAACGATGACGATCAACGTCAGGATGATGAACAATATGTTCTTCTCGACCTGCAGCGTCTCAAAAAACGTTTTGTTGCGCTGACGCCAGTCGGTAACGATCAACGGGCGCGCGACCGCTTTCTCCAGATGCTGGCGAAAGTCGTCCATCTTGTCTGGATCGTCGACGAAAGCCTCGACGACGGTCGCTTCATTTTCTTTGTTGAAAAAGGCCTGAGCCTCCGAGAGGGGCATATAAATGAAAAGATTGTCGAACTCCGACATGCCGATCTGAAAGATCGCAACGACGGGATACGCCTTGATGCGCGGCGCCACGCCAAACGGCGTTTGCGCGCCTTTGGCGATCAGGACGCTGACTTTGTCTCCAACGCGCACGCCCAGATTTTCGGCAAGTCGCTGACCGATGGCGACCCCTTCGGCTCGGTCGAAGCCTTGCAGCGTTCCCTCGCGCACATTGCCGACGATGCCGGGAAGACGCGTGATGTCCTTTTCGCGAATGCCCCGAACCAATGCGCCAGACTGCGCATATTGCGACGATACGCCGGCTGCGCTTTCGACCATGGGGATCGCGAGTTTGACGCCGGGCAAGGCGGCCGTCTTGGACGCGACGTCGTCCCAATCGGTGAAAGGCGTCTCCGGGGCCTGCAGGAAGGCGTGGCCATTTATGCCGACGATCTTGTCCATCAGCTCGTGATGGAACCCGTTCATCACGGACATGACGACGATCAAGGTCGCCACGCCGAGCATGATTCCGAGGAACGAAAACAGCGCAATAATGGACACAAAGCCATTGGCCTTGCGCGCGCGCAGATATCGCACAGCGACCATCCACTCGAAGGGGGCAAAGCTGCGCGATCGGCTCGGCGCGGAAGAATCGTCAATTTGAGTGGAGGCGTGGCTCAATCGCGCGTCTCTTGGATGGGTGTCATGTCTGATCCAAGCCCGAAGTCCATGGCGGCCGCAGCCTTTCCGAGGCTGTGAGACCTTGAATGGCTGATTCGCAACTATTGTCGACCCGGGTGGAAATGTCGATCATTTACGCCTTTTGCACGATGATCACGGCGAAATCGAGCCGAATAGACCCAAAGGCGCGGGTTTGACGGCGACGCATTGAGGATCCCGATCAGCCAGCGCCATCGATCTCGCTCGCAAGCTCAAGCCATTGTTCTTCGGCGCTCACAAGCGCGCGCGCCAGCTCCTCGCGTTGTTGAGCGAGCCGCGCCGCTTCCTGCGGATTGCGCGAGAAGGCTTGTGGGTCGGCCAGCGTTGCATCCACGCGCGCCAGCAACCCGGCGTATTTTTCGACGCGTTCCTCTGCAACCGTCAGTTTGCGGCGTATCTGTCCGGCGTCGCGGCGAGCTCTGTTCGGTTTGTCCTGCGGCTGCGGCGACACAGCTCCCGCAACTTTCGCTTGCTCGCGCTCCTCTTTTTCTTCACGTCGCGACTTCGACAAAACCAGCCGCGCATAGTCGTCAATGTCTCCGTCAAAGGCGCGCACCGTGCCTTCATCCACCAGCCAAAGGCGGTCGGCGCAGGCCTCGAGCAGATAGCGATCGTGCGAGACCAGCACCACCGCGCCCTCATGATCGTTGATCGCCTCGATCAGCGCGGCGCGGCTGTCGATATCGAGATGGTTCGTCGGCTCATCGAGGATAAGGAGGTGTGGCCCATTGAACGAGGCGACGCTCAGCAACAGGCGCGCCTTTTCGCCGCCCGACAGATGCTCGACTTTTGTCTCGGCGCGGGCGCCCGAAAAACCGGCTTGCGCGGCGCGCCCCCTGATGCGCGCTTCCGGCGCCTCGGGCATCAAGGCGGCGAATACTGAGTAAGGCGTATCGTTGGCGTTCAGATCGTCGATTTGATGCTGTGCGAAAAAACCTGCTTCGAGCTTCGGCGCCCGAACAAGTTGGCCGGCGCATGGAGCGAGTCGTCCCGCCAGCAGTTTCGCGAAAGTCGATTTGCCGTTGCCATTGGCGCCGAGCAGTCCGATGCGGTCATCGTTTGACAGGCTGAGCGTTAGACGCGACAGCACAATGCGATCGCCATAACCGACGCTTGCGTTTTCGAGCGCAATGATGGGCGGCGACAATGGCTTCGCAGGCGAAGGAAGATTGATCGGCAAGACCGCATCGTCGACGATTGCAGTGACCGGCTCCATTTTCGCAAGCAGCTTCAGGCGCGATTGGGCCTGGCGCGCCTTTGTCGCCTTGGCGCGGAAACGATCGACGAAGGCTTGCAGATGCTTTCGCTGCTCATCCTGTTTCTTCCCGGCTTTCGCGGCGAGCATCTGCGCTTCTCGCCGCTGCTTCTCAAAGGACGAATAATCGCCGCGATAGAGCGAAAGCTTTCCACGTTCGAGATGCAGGATGTGCGTCGCCACGTCGTCCAGCAGGTCGCGATCATGACTGATGACAATCACGCTTTGCGGATAATGCGAGAGATAGTCGACGAGCCACAGGGCTCCCTCGAGATCGAGATAATTTGTCGGCTCGTCGAGCAGCAAAAGATCCGGCTGCGAGAAAAGCACTGCGGCGAGCGCGACGCGCATGCGCCAGCCGCCCGAGAACTCCGACAGGGGCCGCTGTTGCGCGGCCGCGTCAAAACCCAGTCCGTGCAGAATGGCGGCCGCGCGCGCCGGCGCCGAATGCGCGTCGATGTCGGCGAGGCGGGTTTGAATTTCGGCGATTTCATGCGGATCGGCGGCTGAGTGAGCGCGCTCCGTAAGGCTCTCGCGTTCGATGTCGGCTGCGAGAACGAAATCAATCAGTTTCGTGGGACCGCCGGGCGCTTCCTGCTCCACGCGCCCAAGCCGCGTCCGGGCGGGAAGCGAAATGGCTCCGCTTTCGGGCGCGATCTCGCCTGAAATCAGTCGAAACAAGGTGGTCTTGCCCGCGCCATTGCGACCGACGAAGCCGGCGCGCACGCGGCCGGGCAGCGACACCCCTGCCCGGTCGAACAGCAGGCGGTCGCCCAAGCGAAAAGTGAGGTCCGTAATGGCGAGCATGGCCTTCCCTGTAGGCCATTCGACGCCCGGCGCGCAATCCGTTCGGCCGGGGCAAGCTAGCGCTTGTCACCGGGAGTTGGCGCCTCTATACCTGCGCCGCATCGATCGGCGCAGGCTCGATCGAGGCCCGCGCCCATCGTCTAGAGGCCTAGGACGTCGCCCTTTCACGGCGAAAACAGGGGTTCGAATCCCCTTGGGCGCGCCAATAAAATCAATAAATTGTAAACACTTACTTCTTGTTTCGGCCGCTCATACGGAAATTATACGGAAAAGCCGCTCTTGAACGCTGGCGAACTTTCACGCTCAATTCGGCTGCGTCACGCTCGCCAACAAATCGCGGATATGATGGTCGTCCCAGACCCACGGTCTTTGGGAGTCGGGAATGTGAACCTTCCCGGCATTGATATCCTCGAGGAGGACGTGAAGGAATGGCTCTCCCGTGCTGAACGTTCGATGAAAATGAAATCGAAAAATTCAGGCGGAATCTTTGAATTGTACACGACCGGCATCGGCTGTCGCGCCTGCACCATTTCGGCGGGATTGATTTCTTCGGCGGCCCCAGGCCAGCTTCTCTGCCATCCAGTAAAAATTTTCACCGAGAGACCTGTTGGCCCATAGTTATTTTTCCCCTGTATACCCGTGA
This sequence comes from uncultured Alphaproteobacteria bacterium, assembly GCA_963811555.1. GTDB lineage: Bacteria > Pseudomonadota > Alphaproteobacteria > Rhizobiales > Beijerinckiaceae > Methylosinus. Next base: position 90,501 of record CAWESG010000031.1, read on the forward strand.
CTTTTTCCTCCAAGTGCGTAGTCAACATCGGTTAGAACGCCGGCTCTTGGCATTTCCATACCCGGGTATGGGGTATTAATTCAGGCGAGTTACCATCCCTTTTAATCGGACGCTGCAGACTCGTGCGCCGTGAGGCTTTCAAACTGTGTGAGCGCAATTCTGCACCCCGCCGTTTGCACTACAATAAATTGATTTCTATCGAATATATCTCCTTTTAAGGGTAACTGCTCCTTTTTAGGAGTTCATAGGCTCTAATATGCGCAAATCCTTATCGGACGGCCTGAATTGAGAAAAATAGCTGACGAAAGATCGGTTATTTCTCGCAGCGAAGCGCCCAGCCGATAGCAATCGGACAACTAATGGGCGCGCTCACTCCTGTTTTGAGTTCGATTATATCGCTCCCTCGTTTTAGGCATGAATCTCAAAATTCAGCGGGACCGGGACACCCACGCCCCGCATCCCCCAACTGATACCCGGGTATTAGAGATTAATAATATTTTTGAAGGCGAATGCACGAGACAGGTGGCAAAAGCGAAATCGCCGCGACAATGCAAAAGGTGATTATATCCATTGGCGAGCCCACCGAACGCTGAGCGATGAAAATTTGGACGAGCGCTTAATAAATAATTGGTGAAATTGTACCCGGGTACAAGACACATTAATCGGCAATGGAACTGGGATGTATGGCGCAGAGATGCAATCAAGCAGAGTTTTTTTCTTTCTGTTTATTCATTCAGCGTCCGGTTCTATGGACAGGGCGGAAAGGCCGCAATCGGGTTACCGCTGAAGTTCGGCTTTATGGCGCGAAAGAGCAGTGCGGCAATGTGTTCCTTCGTGGGCGCCGGGGCAAGCGGGGCGTTCCCCGCACACGCGGGGATGAACCGACGTGAGCATGGGCGACGAGCAGTCCAGCTATGCGTTCCCCGCACACGCGGGGATGAACCAGCGACCCGGCGGGCAAGGAAGGGAGAGCGGACGCGTTCCCCGCACACGCGGGGATGAACCGTTTCGATTGCGTCTCTATACCCGGGTAGACTGGCGTTCCCCGCACACGCGGGGATGAACCGTTCTTATCGGCCCCGAGCGCCTCCCAGCGCGCGCCGGACAAATATGATGGCAAGGCCATCGAAATGAGGCGTATCCGCTGCTTTCACGCTGGCGAACAGGAATACCGATGTGGGTCCACTAGCGCGGGCATATCCTTGGTGATCCAAACGCCGGAGGTAACGCCAGACGACGCCAAGGCGCAAATCGAGGACAAATGCGGCGAGTTGCGAAAGGTGGCGACATCGCCATTGTGCCTAAAAACGATAAGGTTCACGCCATTTTCTAATACCTCAGATGTGGTTAGCGGTTATCAAACCAGAACGATCATCACTACGCCGGTCATCGAGGTGGTGGGGGGACGCCACCGACGATAGCGCTACGTCATTTTTTTGAGTGACAATGACGTGTGCGAAGAGGAGCAATGAACAGGAGAGTGGTTCTGGCTTTACTTCCTTGAGATGCGTCGGCGAACCGGCTTTAATTTAGGCTTCTACCTCGAATACCAACTGCCCCGTCCTCACGTCCGTTACAATAATGGTCGAGGCTGGATTATGTCCTTTAGCATTCCGGGCCGACGCGATCGCGTCACGAAGATCGTAAAACTCGTCGTGCGGCGCTCCATCAATGCGAACCTCAAAAGGACACTCGATGAGCTTTAAAGAGCGCGCGTCCAACTTCCGGCGTTGAGCCGTCGAAGCAGCCGGATTGTCCGAAACCTTGTCGTTCATGCCCGCATCCACCATGGCTTGCCTCTCAGAACCGCTCGGCATCGGCTAATCGCACGCCTTCCCGGCCTCGCGCCAGTCCCGCCAAATGCGTTGCCGCGCTTGATCCAGACTGATTGCCCCAGAGCAAACGGCGCGCGCAAGGCAGGTCTCGATTGTGCGCATCTTTATGGCCCGACAATAATCGAGCAGCCGTTGCCGCCTTTCTTCGGCGCGCCGCCGGGTCCTGACCTTGTGAAAGCGGCTTTTAGCGGTGATCTGGTAGCAATCGATAAGGTGCTAGCAGTCGACGAGCGTGAGTTGCGCCTCGCGGGTGTTTCTGGCGAACGGAAGAAAGGGCCGTAACGCCACAAAGGGATTTATGGCTGGCGTTTAGGGTTGGCTCTATCTGTGAGCGACTACTAACGTGAACTTTTTCCAGTCACTATTTCGATGACCGGAGCACGGACACGACGCTTCGAGCCGCGTTCGTGCGCTTTGATCTCTGCTTATTTGAAGGCGATGATTACGCCGTCGGCGCCAAGCGATAGCTGCAGTCCCCGGCGTTGCGTCTGCAAGCGCATAGTGACTCCTTTGCCATTGCGAAGCCAAAGCGTCCCTCCTCCCTGGTCACCCAACGCCCATCCTTTGCGGACCTGGACATAGGCGCCGGCAAAATCAGCTAGTTGCTGCAGGCCATAGACATCGCCCGATGCGGTAAGTTCCGAGGCGCCGACTCCGCCGACGCCCAGGCCGCCGACACTTATAGGATATGATTGGCCGCCGTAGGTCAGCGTTCCGCCGCCTAACGCACCAGACCCGATGAAAGCGACCTGAAATTGCTGAATTGTGACAGACCCCGACGGGGGGCCTTGGGGGCGCTCTTGAGCCGATGCCGGAGCCGCTAGGAGGAAGCACGCTGCGACAATTAGTGTGGTTCTTTTGAAGACCATGTAAACGCGCCTTTCGAGGCAGAGCTTTGGGGCGCGGCCCCAATCAAATCGACATCCATCCGATGACCGCCTGCTAAACGGCATTAGCACGTTAGCGAGTGTTATTTGTCAATAGCGCCAGCTTGCCCGCGGACTGGGGTGAAATCGGCGACCCTGCGCGCCGGAGCTCTTGCCCCCGAGCGTTGGAAATGCTGACTTTGTTGTCATCAAGGCATGCCTCTCCGTTGGTTCTTCGTCGAACAAAAAACTGTCAGGCGCTTCATGTCGATGCGGTTGCCGCCTAACCCGGCGTCGGCATGAGGGGTTCGGTTGTCGTATGTTCACTGAAACCCATAGGAAAGTATCGTCTCGACGGCATCCAATTCGTAATTTTCTAGCGCGCCGCCGAGCGCGATGATTCACGCACAACAAGCCTTCGCGCACGACCAACGGAGGGAGAACCGACGCTCAGATTTGCCGAACAAGCCAAAGTGTGCGAACCCTATGGTTCGGTTTCCGCTTTTCCGGGGATATCGCTTCAACAGGGGAAGAAAGAATATGCGTAGAACTATGTTTGCCGCCTGTTTCGCTCTCGCACTATCTCCGATCGGGGCAAACGCCCAAACTCCGCTTTCGAGTTACGCGGACGAGAAGGGCTACATCGATGTTCAAAAACTGACCTGCGCACAACTCGCTGGGACGTTCCAGGAGGATGCCGACTTCCTCGGTGTTTGGTACAGCGGTTGGTACAATGGCCTCGCCAAGAAACACGCGATCAAGGTCGATCGGGTCAAGGAAGGCATCCACGAGGTTATCGTCTACTGCAAGGAACACAAGGACAAGAAGGTCATTCAGGCGATCGACGTCATTCTCAAGGCTAGAAAAGACTAACGGTCGCAATCGACGCCCGACGCCAGAGCGCCGAGTTGTCGGGCTGATGTCAAAACAGCTAAGGGGCTCGCGCGGTCGCCGAATATTCCTTGTCGTGGGCCATCCCTGTGTGACGGGCATGAGCAAGAGAAATTCGATGGTTGATCGGCCTGTCCACACTTTTCCGCGACGTTTCCAAATGGCGCTTTGGCTTTGTCACATTGTTTGGGGCTTGCGATCCCTCAGAACAATGCCGCCAGCGCAATCATTCATGGTCCGTTGATGGAAGTGAACATTCCAATCTCACGAAGGAAACGACGCGAGGGCGTCCGGCTGGGATAAAGAGAAATGCATCGGAGTCGCGCAACATGAGAACCCGATCATCTTCGCCAACTCAACTCGTCATCTGCTTGGTTGCGACCTGCGCGTTGTTGCTAGCAGCCTGCTCCACATTCGATCGGCGGAACGCCGTTCCGCCAGACCTGCGACTGGAATCAACCGTTCTCGGCATTCCCAACGCCCGTTTTTTCGTTGATCGGCCTGCAGCGATTTCGGCGGAGCAAGAGCAGGCGCTTATTCGCGAAGCTCGGCATTTGGGCGTCAGCCGCGGCGGCGTCTTGCCCACCGCCTATCTCTTGTCATTGTCCGGCGGCGGCGATGACGGCGCGTTCGGCGCGGGCCTCCTGGTCGGCTGGACGGCGCACGGCGATCGCCCCAGCTTCAAGCTCGTTACCGGCGTGAGCACGGGTGCGCTCATCGCGCCGTTCGCATTCCTCGGTCCCGAATATGACGCCGCGCTGACTGACGTCTATACGAACATCAATCAGTCCAAAGTCCTCGAAAAGAGATTTATAACGGCCGCGCTGATAGACGACGCCATGGCTGACACTTCCCCGCTCTATGCGACTATTTCCAAATATGTCGACGAGGGTATGATGGCGCGAATTGCGGCCGAATATGAGAAAGGGCGTCTGCTTGTCATTCAGTCTACAGATCTTGACGCAGGGCGGCCGGTCTTGTGGAACATTGGGGCTATCGCCAAAAGCGGTCATCCGGGCGCGCTCAGTCTCATTCGCCATATTCTGCTCGCGTCCGCATCGATCCCTGGCGCCTTCCCGCCGGTGATGTTCGATGTCGAAGTGAATGGCGAGCCATATCAGGAAATGCACGTCGACGGCGGCGCGGTGAGTCAGGCTTTTCTCGTTCCGCCATCCGTCAATGTGAAACTGGCGCAGAAGGCCGCCGGCTATCGTAGAAACATCGTTGCCTTTATCATCCGCAATTCGCGCCTCACCACCGAATGGAGCGACGTGGAGCGGCAGACGCTATCGATCGCCAAAAAAGCTGTTTCGACCATGATCAACTACAATGGCGTCGGCGACCTCTACCGCATTTACATGGCAACCCGGCGCGCCGGCGCCGGCTTCAACCTTGCCTATATCGGCGATGACTTCCACGCCGAGCATAAAGAGGAATTTGATCAAACCTACATGCGGGCTCTTTATCGCTACGCCTTTGACAAAGCCGCGAAAGGATATCCCTGGCAAGACGCGCCTCCGGGATTTATCCGAAATGCGCGATAAACGAAGCTTTGTATCGTAAAGAAACTTGGACTTGTACGCTAAAAGCTCGCCTTTGGCGGCGATCGCCGCGAAATTGCCTCAATCCTCAATGTAGGGCGCCAACCTAGCCGATCGATTATCGACGCATGACGCAGCCTTTCGGCACACCGGCGGTCTTGCAATAGACCACGGCAGCGTCGACGTCGGTCGTCGGCAAAGTGATCCCCGTAATGAATACGCAGGCGCCCAAAGCCGTCGGTGCTAGAAATCTCATAGCAAGCCTCGCCCGCCTTGATCTCGTCGCGGTGCGCTCCGCAGCGCGGGACGCTGTTCGGCCGGCGGCGCTTGCACACCTGCGGGACGTGGCGGGGGATGTTTCGATCATTGGCCGGCGCGCGGGCGTTCGTGGCGCACAAGAAGCACTCGCCATCACCCATGGATACGGCGGAGGTTCGTCGTGCGGCGCGCCTCGCGGAAAGCCGTGGCGTCAGCACTCGCGCGGTGCTGAAAATCCTTGGCCGAAGTGCGTTGGTGCTAACATCGGCGGGATTAGCCTTGTTCGGGTGGATCACGGCCGGGATTGACTATGTCTGGCTCGCGCTGACAATCGTCATCGCGCTGACCCGCCGAGCCGTCTACGCCGTCGGATGGCTGGTGTCGCGCGTGTTTTCATTGATAGCGCCCGGACGTAATCGTTGATGAACGCGACACCGGGGGCGCACGGCTTGCTCACGGCGTAACAGTCGCGCGGACCTTGCCGATCTACGCACGCGACGCCACGGCGGTCCATCGTCTCTTTGAGGATTTTGCGCCCTGTGGCATCCCACCAAAAAGCTCAACAAGTAAGCCGAGCGAGGAAGGGCGATAGCCATCGCGAAGTCGAATGCGTTTGATGGCGATACCGCGCCCTGTCAGCGTAGGAGGCGCGCGGCGAAGGGCAGCACGGCAAAGAGACACGGGTCCGGTCTTGGCGACCGGACCAGCAATTTACGATGAGCGACGCCCGACCTTACACGTCGTCTGCAAGCGTGAAGCGATGGAGAAGTCCGCCAATGACGCCGCCGAGCAGCGGCGCGACCCAGAACAGCCAGAGCTGCCCCAGCGCCCAGCCGCCGACGAAAAGCGCCTGGCTCGTCGAACGGGCCGGGTTCACCGAGGTGTTGGTGACCGGGATGTCGACGAGATGGATGAGGGTCAGCGTCAGGCCGATGGCGATCGGCGCGAAGCCGACGGGGCGCGCCCTTCCGTCGTGCCGAGGATGACGATGCAGGAAGAACGGCCGTCAGCACGGTTTCGATGATGAAGCCAGACTGCAACGTGTAGCCCGCCGGCGAGTGATCTTCATAGCCATTGGCCGCGAAGCCGTTGGCGAGCGAGAAGTCGATATTGCCCTTGGCGACGAGCAACAGGACGAAGGCCGCGAAAGTCGCGCCGAGGAGCTGCGCCACCCAATAGGGGCCGAGCTCCTTCCAGGAGAAGCGGCCGGCGGCGGCGAGGCCAAGCGACACGGCCGGATTGAAATGGCCGCCCGAAACCGGGCCGAAGGCGTAAGCGCCGGTCAGCACCGTAAGGCCGAAGGCCAGCGCGACGCCGAGAAAGCCGATGCCGAGCTGTGGAAAGCCGGCGGAAATCACGGCGCTGCCACACCCGCCAAGAACAAGCCAGAAAGTTCCCAAAAATTCGGCGAGAAGTTTGTGTAGGCGAACACGCCGGCGCGTCGCCAAGAAGTTTATACCCGGGTATGGGCTCGGAATATTTTTCCTCCACTCATGTGATTGCCTGCACTCGCGGCTGCACTTCGCGTCGAAATCCACGATACCCGGGTATTGTTTTGAATTTTTGCCGACCACCGCACTGATTGGGTGCATTCTAGCAAGCTGGGAAATCCTGAGCCTTCTCGACACTGCAAAGTCCAGCGCGGCATTCGATAAGGCTCAAAAAAAATAAATCTGCGATACCCGGGATAATCTGTGTAACGCGTATGCGAGATGAACAACCTACCTTGAGCAATAGAACAGCAGATTAATGAGGCTCGCGTCACAAGCGTCACGCGAATCTGTCTCGCACCGGCGCACGTTGGACCATTTTGGGAGACCGCTTGGCTGAATGACGCATTCCGGGCCGTAGAAACGACCTATCAAAAATGCACCCCGGTTCATTTTTTGAACATCACCGCTGCGAACGCTGCGATTCGGAAGGAGACGGTCGTGCGGATCGGAATGATCAAGCTGGATGATGTCATGTTGCCATCCTTACAGGCGATTTTTAAAAATGAACCCGGGTTCACTTTTGGGCGGGCAGAGGCAGGCCATGAGCCGTAGACCTTCCGCACGAGCGTTGATTAGTAGGCAAGGTAATCAGCCGCAATCGCGACGCTCACAAGTCGTATAAGCGGGGCGCTGGCCGCGGCCGTCGTCGACGCTATCCTCGCGAAGGTCGCCCCGCCAACTCGCAAAGGTGACAAAGGTGACAGTCCATACGTGCCACCACGTATCGCGCCTGCGCGTGCGCGCGTAACGCCTATTTTCTTCCGGCGCGTCACCTTTGTCACCCTCGGTCGCCTTGGCGGTGCGGAGCGGCCCTTCGCACAATCCTCAAGCCGTCGTAACCACGTCCATGCTTTTTACGGCGCTCTCGGAAGCTATGCTTCTCCAGTTTTTCGGTGAATTGGCTCCTTCGCCCGGCTTCCTCTCCCGTTTGTCTTGCGTAATCTACCCAGGACGCGAAAAGATCCGCTGACGTTTCCCAAGCGTCCGGGTCGCGCACGCATTTGTCGTCAATCCAAGCCGCGATAGAGTCCTCGGCCTCGAGATAAGCCAACGACGCATCGAGGACGGGTTTCGGCGGCCGCAAGCCGCTGCGTTGCCATTCCAAACAGCCCTCAATGAGCCATTGCAAAATACCCGGCCACTCCGCTTTCAGCTTTTCGGCAAGCTCAGGGTCGCGTTCGTTCGGTGGGATCGTGACGGCAAACGGAATCAGTTGAAACCGGCGGCGGATGGCCTCGTCTACCGATCGCAAGCTCGGTTTATGATTGCCGGCGATGATGAGCTTAAATTGCGGCCGATACTCAAAGAAGTCCTGCCGCATGAACCGAGTTGCAATCTCGTCGCCGCCGGTCAATTGTTTAATGCGGCTTTCGGCCCAGCGTCGGCCTTCTTCGGTTTCTGTCGCCGTCACGAGCCGCGCTCCCCGGAGACCTGCCAGTTCCGTCGGGTGACGATCGTTGTTGCTTGTGGTGAAGGTCTCGACCGCGGCTGTTTTCTGATACGATTTGAGTATCCCCGAGATTGTCGAAAGTAGGACGCTCTTGCCATTCGCGCCGGGCCCATAAGCGAAGAAAAGCGCCTGCTCTCGCGTGTCGCCAGTCAGGGCGTAGCCGAGGACTCGACGGAGATATGCAACTCGACTCAGCCTCCCCGGCCATGATCCTCTCAAGGAAGCCGAGAAAGCGTGGACAGTTTCCGCCCGGGGTGACTGCGGCGATTTTTGTGCAATAATCTTCCAGCTGGTGTGGCCGGAGACTGCCTGTCCGCAGGTCGCAAATGCCGCCAGGCGTATTGAGCAACCAAGGGTCGGGGTCCCACTGGTCGGTCGTTGCAGCGATGCGTCGGTCGGCGCGCGTCAGACGTTCGATAGCTGCGACCGTTTTCGCACTCGCGATTGCCGGTGCAACTTTGGGATTTTTGCTGTGCGCGGCGGCCGCGCGGCATACTTTCCGACAAAGGTCGAACGCGTGAAGAGTGTCGTCAAATCGCCAGTACGTCCCCGTCCATGACAGCCATTTGCCCCACGAAGCGACGTAGCGAAGATCGTTCGCGTGAATTTTCGCGAAATGCAGGGCAAGCGCGTCTTCGCTGAATTCGCGGGGAAAAGGTCCGTCATTGCCGTTGCCATCGGTTACAGAGGCTGGCAGATCGCTTTCACGCTCAGGTGAGGGTTCGGCATTTTCGGCGGTCGAGATACGGAAAGCTTCGGCCATGGCATTGCTTCCACGCACGGCGGCGAAATCATTCCAGTCGGTTCCAGTTTCACCGGCATCGCGATCGAAAGGCGGAATCGCAATAGTCCCGCCGACTTCCGCAGCCGCTTTTCGAGCCAATATGAGGCCGGGATTGCCGTCCGTCTCATAATCATCGTCAGCCGCGATGATGATCCTGGCGGATAGGAATTTCTCGCGGATCGCCTTTGCGACGGGAGCCAAGTTGCCAGCGTTGAATGCGACGATGACCGCGCAGCCTGACACCCGGTGGATACTCGCCGCTGTGGCATAACCCTCGGCGATGACGACTGTGTCTCCTGGCTCGCCGACGATAGCGAAACAGCCCTTCATACGGCCACCAGTGAGGAACCTCTTGGTCCCATTCCCGTCGATTGTTTGCAGAGAGACGATCGTCTCGCCGTCCGACGTAACCGGGATCAAAAGCCACCCCTTGCTCACGCGAATGCCATAAGCGCCGATGCATTTCGCCCGCAGATATGGGTGACTTTCGCTTGCCGGTTTAGCGCTGTCCCAGCGAGAGCGAGCGTTACGAGCCGTTTGCTCTCTGATCTCAGCGGCCTTCCGTTCGCGCTCGGCGCTCTGCTGTGCGAATTGCTTCTTTTCCGCTGGCGACATTTCGCTCGCGCGTTTAGCACACCATTTGTGACGAATGTCGGTTCGCCAGTCGCCGAACTCGCCGGCCGGAATGCCATCCATGAAAAATACATACCACCCGGCTGTGTCGCGCTTCTTCTTACTGGTAGGGAACCGGTGCATGCGTCCGTCGGCAATGACATCGGCCGGAGCAGCGCCCAGCCGTTCCAACATCGCTACCCGAAATTGCTCTGCTGGTGGCAGGGAAGCACATATGTTCATTGTGCGCCTCCCTCGAATTTGAATTGTTCAGACCAGTCATCGACCACAGGCGTCGCGACTGAGGTAGACGGAATCCTCACGCTCGGCGTAGGCCGCGCGAGTTCACTGTCAGCGAAATTGTAATTGTGGTGGCCAGCGGGTCCGATGAGCTGCTCGCTCATGGGCCGAGCGCCGGCCGAGCGAAGGAGCCAAACGACTTGACGGAGTTGGACTGGATTTACGGGACGGGTTGCGGTATTTTGGGAGCCGATCATCGCGCCTACGAGATCAGTCTTCCAAGCCCCGCAGTCGGAAGCTGCGGGGCTTAGTTTTTGGGCGCGCATCGATTATGCGACCTCTTGCGCGGTGGGAAGCGACTTAAGCCATGCGCGCAAATCTTCGTCGAGAATGACAGTGCGGCGTCCAATTTTGCGAGCTTTCAATTTGCCGCTCTTAATCGCGGCGTAAAGCAAAGTTCTCCCGCAGGTCGAAATACGCGTCGCGTCCTCGACGGTATGCGCGATTTGGCCGCCACAGGGCGACTTTTCGGTGGGAATGGGAGGCATTCTGTTCTCCAATCGTTGGCGAATTCGAGCGAACGTCGGAGAGAATGGGAAACGCCTACACCCCTATAAACGCCCCCGAAACACCCCCGTAATTTTAATTCTGGGGGTTGGCTTGTGATCGTGCGACGCTTTCGTCAGAAATAAGGAAGGATGAACGATCTCGACACCAATTTCGCCCTGGAGCGGGTCTCGAGCGGGTGCAAAAACGATGTTGCCGTTCAAGTTGCGGAACGGGGACGCTTTTCAATGAAGACAGTTGGACACAGCCTAAAACTCTGTGCGAATCGAGGTGTGGTGGGTTCAATCGGCTAGTCGCAGGAGAGACGCCACGCGGCGACAGTCAAAGGTGATGCTTAAAATCGCTTTCGCGATACCCTGAACCGCGCAAAGAGGGAACGACTCCTAGAGTGGCCCAAAAGAACCTCGCTCAGCAGCAAAAAAGTGAACCCGCGTTCACTTTTTTGGAAAAAACGAAAGAAAGGAAAGCATTCTGGTTATACGTTCATTATGTCTGATCAGCTGCTTTTCTTCTTCCAGATATTGTGCTCGGCGCGAATGCGGTTTTCAATCGTCTTTTCTGAAGGGGGCGAGATCGCCTGATGATTCTTCCTACACCATGCATGTAGTATCCTCGCTTCCTCGACAAGCATGGTCCTGGCAATGCCTTCTTTACGACGGCGACGGGCTTCTTCCTCGACATAGTTCGATTGCCGATGGCCGTCCGGGGCGCCAGTTTTGTATGAGGCCTTTGGATCGATAGTTTCTTTCGGCGCATCTTCGCCCTTACGCTGCAAGGAGTCGGCGTTCACTACCCGTATGTCGTGGATCTCGATCCGCGGAATGCCGCCTCGCGCGAAATGGGCGGTCGCCTGCGAATTCCCACTCGCCTTTCCATAAGCTCGCTTTGATTTGCTCTACGTCATATTGCGGACCGCCAAGGCGTCCATAGGCGACGGCGTCGCCATTTCGCAGGGCGGTTAACAGCCCCCGCGTGATCGGATTTTTCGATGAAAAGACGTTCGTTTTCGACGGAACTGGCCGCCGAATTCCTCAAGCACCCGGTCCCAAACCTTTTCGAGGCTCGCCTTGAATTTCTTTGGCGCTTTTCTGGATTTGCCATGCTTTTTCCTCGGCATCGGGATTGGCCGTGCGCCATGCGAAATACGCTTGCGCGCGTTCCCGCCGAAATTCGTCCTCCATCCGTTGAACTTCAATTTGAGTTTCTTTCGAACGCTTGTTCCATTTATTTATGAACGCGTCTTTCGCCTCGCGATCCTCTGGCTGCGCAAAAACGTCGATGGCCTGGCCGAGAGAATAGCTTTGATCGATCGCCGACATCACGACACCTTGGCGTTCCACCGTTTTTTACTACACGCCTGGAAGGCCGGAAAGGTGTTGCACCGGCTTTTTGGCTCCCGCTCTCGTTGTCACGTATATTCGACTGCATCTATCAACGCGAAATTTTTCTGCATGACCTCGATATTAGTTCCCTGGACGATCCCCAGCGCCGGGAGCGCGGCGCGCACCGTGTCGGCGACATAGTTCTGGCGACAGGTGCGCGTAATGCCTTTCGGTCATGCGCGTGTCGCTGTGGCCGAGTTGCGCGGCAATGACGCCCATCGGAACGCCGCGCATCGCAAGCGCGCTGGCATAGGTGTGGCGCAGAATGTGGAAGGTCGCGGCGGGTTCGATCTTGGCGCGCGCGCTCGCGGCGTCCAACGGCCGTTGCTGATGCGATGGCCCCCACGCCTTGCCATCGTCGCGGACGAAGATCAGGTCGCGGCCGGTCTTGCCCGCGGTCAGTTCGGCAAAGAGCGCCTGCCCTTCGTCGGTCAGCGCGACGTGGCGCGGCTTCCCGGCTTTCGACTCGCGAACGGTGATGGTCCCGGCCTCGGCGTTGAAGTCGCTGGCGCGCATCCGCGTCAGCTCGCCATAGCGGCAACCCGTCACCAAAGCGCCTCGAACGAGATTGCGGAATGCGCCGTCGCAGGCGTTCACGATCCGCCGGCATTCGTCATCCGACAGGAAATGGACAACCGGCGCGTCGGCCTCGCGGAACGGCTTCACCTTGCGCCATGCCTCGTCAGTCGAGACGCGCCCCTCGTGAAAGGCGTGGTTGAGCGCGGCCTTTAGGACCGTAAGCGTCCGGTTTGCCGTTGCGCGACGCGCGCGCACGGCGTCGGCGTCCTTGGTGTCGACGGCTTGGCTCTTGCGCTCTTTCGTGATCCGCGCCGGTGCGGATGAGCTTGGGCGCCGTCGCAAGGCCGGTGTGCCAGTCGCGAATGCGCTTCGTCGTCAGCTTCGCCAATTCCACCTCGCCGAGCGCCGGCAGGATGCGCGCACGAGCGGCCGCGCGATCTTTCGCCAAGCCCTTTCGAGCCTCGCCGTTCACGATCGGCGAAATAGGCGTCGAGCGCCTTGGCGACGGTGTAGGGACCGGCGCTCGGCTCGAGATCGCCGGCGAGCTCCCGCGCCTTCCTTCGCGAAGAAGCTCGCGCGCGTTCTTGCGCCTGCGGGAAACGATAGACCGTGAGCCCGTCCGCGTCTCGGGCGTCGTCGGCGGCGCCGAGCGCCTCGTAATGCTGCTTGCCGTCTTCGTCTCGGAACCGGGCAATCCACGTCCCGCCCTTCGCGCCGCGCCGATAGCCGATCGCGCAGCCGGCGGAAATCGGCGTCCAATAGGGCTCGCGCCGCTCGGTCAGTTTCACGCGGGCGGAGCGGGTGTCGATCTTGGCGTTTCGGACAGTGCGGGCCATCGGCGGACCTCTTTTCAATTCGTACGGAAATCATACGGAAAATACGTAGGCGAACTTCGGCGAACGGTCAAGGTCGTCTATGGCTTATTTTACAGGCGATTTCAAGGCGTCGCATCGTTCGCTGGAGTTCGCGAAAGTGCCTGTTATCCCTCTTTCACGGCGAAAACAGGGGTTCGATTCCCCTTGGGCGCGCCAATGAAATCAATCAGTTAGCAAGTCGTCGCCCTGCCCTGTGTAACTTTTGTGTAATATACAAGAGTGCGCAAAGGTGCGCTTTGGTGCGCGCATGGGCGGAGCGCAAAAAGCCCGCGCCGAAGTGCGGTCCGTTATGCCCCTATGTATAAAGAGTGACGATGCGCGGAGTGACGATGCGCGGAACGCGGATTTAGCAGTGCGCGATCATCGCTCTTTTGGCGGGGCTGGCCACATAACTACCGGGGCAAGCTGGCGCAAGGGGCGCAATGGGTGATCATTCAACACGCCAGTTTTCAATCGTCGCCGCTTGTTTGCGCCTTTTGACCAAGCAGTTGATCAAAGACCCGGGACGTCACGGGACTTCAAGAACAGGCGATCAAGAAATTGCGCAAGGCATTGGTGCAAAGCGCCGTTCAATGGAGGTAAATCCATCCGCCTATTCGAACAGTTCTGCATGTGTCCCTGTTCGCACGAAGACGACATTAGCATCGTCCAGCAGCTTATAGATTAATAGGAAGTTTCCACCGACATGGAGTTCGCGGTGATCGGCCCATGGTCCATTCAGTTCATGGTCCAGCCATTCCGTTCCAAGCGGACCGTCATTCGCGATAATCAGTAGCATCGCCTCTTTCAGGCGGTGCATGTCATAACGACCTGAACGAGAGAGGCGCTCCCAGTCTTTGCGAAAGTCCTTTGTGCGGTCTGACGCCCTCGGCAATGCCGCCCGCTTACTACTCGCGGACTTCTTCTGCTTCGAGGTCATCAAACAATTCCTTGGCCGTAGCGAAACGGGCGGCGCTCATTGTGCGCGCCTCTTCCATTGCGGCGCGGGTTTCGGCATTAGGAACCTTCAGCACAAATGGAATGCGCTTCTCTATCGCCACGCGCACAAGCAGCGCTCGCACAGCGTCCGAAACGGAGAGGCCCATTGCCCCTAACGCTTCCTCGGCGTCCGCCTTAACTTTTTCATCCACACGAACGTGGACCATGGCCGTTGCGACCATAAAAAGACACTCCTCGAAAAACAAAAGACACTCAGCTACGCTGATTGCGTTACAATGTATTACAGGCAGCCCCGGTAAGCAAGGCAAGATTTAATAGCCAAGCCCCAGCCATTGCAGCGGCCCGTATAGGCGACGCAGGGCGACCGGCCAGAGGCCCCACGCCAGCCCGCCCGCAAAGCGCATAAAAAGCCGATTTGCCGGGGCGCAATCGGCAAGGGGCAAGGCTTGCTGGCTGGGCTTCGGTTCTCCACTCGCGCGCGACGCTGCTTGACCAGGTTTTTCCGCGCAGCTAGTTCAAGGTGTTATCCTGTTCTTAACAGGAAAACTCTATGCTCCACGACATCAATATCGGGGCGTCATGATGCCACAGATTTGGCTGGACTATCAGGAACTCGGCGAGTGGTTCAACTGCGATGCCGCTACCGCTCGGGAGAAGGTTATCGCCTATGGTTGGAGCCGTCGCGCGTGCAGCGATGGTCTCAGCCGCGCAAAACTGCCTCTCGATTTTGCCAAGGCTTATATGATCGACTTTGCGAACGTCCACGCTTCTGGTGCCGATGCTGCCACGGCGATATCAGACCTTCAAACCGCACTCGGCGAGACACGCATCGCCGCTAATTCTAAATTCTAAATCCTAAATTCTATCAATTTCCATCGATCAGCGACGAGCGTTGATTGGCTCATGCGGCTGCGGCGTTCCGGCGACGTGGAGCAGACGCGCAAGGCGGGGCGTCCACAACAATATTGGTCAATCGTAACGCGCATTAATTATCCCCAACACAGCCCGCGTTCACGCGCCAAATTTGTCGCCTTCATCAAGTTCATGGAGAAAGCCGGGTTTTCTGAAGCGCTCAACAAACGCACGCTCAAATTCATCAAAGCCAATGCTAAATTTGAAAACGGTGAAAAGCTGAACATTTCGCATGTCGCTCAGGTGCATAAGTTTCTCATGGAAAGTCAGGCGCACTTATTGCGGCTTAAACCCGCGCGCCAAAAATGGATTGATAAAAAAGTAAGTGAGGCGGATTTTGAAAACGAAGCAAAGTATGATTATGACGACTATGCTTATTGGTCGTTGGAGATGTTTACTGGCGAGCATGAACAAAAAATGCTGCGCGAAATTCTCAATCAGCTAGCGAGCGTCGCCATATGAAGTGGGAATATATCGGGACAGGTTTAGGGTTCATTGGTATTGGCGTCACCCTGATGCTCGCTCTCCCACCGCCTTGGTGGCCTAAGATGCCGCCAGCCCTCGTCCTTATAGGTGTAGTTTTTGGAGTAGCGCTCACTGCTTCGGGCGTTATCATAACAATTTTTGGATTATGGCCTGTAGTGCCGCATCCTAAAATTCCATTCTTAGGAATGATTTTAGGTATCACCATATTATCTGGAAGCGCCATATTATTTTGGATATTTCCTAATATATTTACTGATGGAGGAATAAAGGAACCACTAAGACGCCTGATTGCTTATGGACGTCTTGATTTAATTGTTCCATGGAATGGGACATCTCCACAATTCTACGGTTATAATGTGGGCGTGCAAAACGTAAGTAACGATACCATCACAGCTCGGCTGATGTTTCTAAATGTTGATGTCGATGGAACACAAGTTATGGGGTCCACGCAGTCTTCGTCGGTGATTATTCCACAAACACAAGGAACCATATTCCAATGTCGGCGCAACCAAACAGAGGATGTGCCTATTTCAATGGACGCTAAGACAATTACGGTTGAATTTGAGGTTGACTATGACGCCATTCCAGAAAGCGGTATTCGCAGGTCGTATAGAAAACTCGCATATCCACTAAATTGGGCAAACGGCAAAAACAGCGCACCATTACTCGAACCTCGAACCGTCGAAGAATGGGAACGATAGCATTGCCCATCTTCATCGCAAAAGCGATCAGCGCCAACATGCTCAAAGCGCCCGCAATGCCGAGTGTGATTAAAAAAGACAACGCAATGTCGTCCATCATTCCGCGCCACCAACATCACCACCAAATGACGAACTGGCAAGCTCCTTAACATCAGCCACAATCCGATCCTCAAACGTCCAACAGCTTTCGCCAGGAGTGCATTTCCATGTCGCGCTTCCTCCAATCAGTCGCGCCTCCATCAATTGCCCATGTGAGAGGCGTCCTTCCAATGGTGGATGCGAACCGCCGTTTTCATAGACCAGCGCAAGGTGAATTTTGACCCAATGCGCGGCGCTCATATGCTTTACTCCATCACTTCATGCCGACGGCCATTGGCGCTGGTTCATCGTTGCGCGGCGATAGTTCTTTCAAGTCAGCGATAATCCGTTCCTCAAATTGCTCTGGCGTTTCCATCGGCCTCCGACGCCACGTTACGCTGCCATCTATCATTCTCGCTCTGACCAACTGCCCATGTGACAAATGTCCTTCCATGGGCGGATGCGATAGGCCGCAGTCATACATAATGGAAAATCTTATCGGAACCATTTTGGCGGGGCGTTGCTTGCTAATAGGCGTAAGTCAGCAGGGAATGGAAATAACGATGCAGCAGGCTCAGCCGCCACTGTCACAGTCACTTCAGTCAGTGCGCTAATATGCAAACGCAATCTTGCGGCGGCTTCCTCCACCAGCCGGGGCGCTCGTCCAATGTTGCTCAGCATCTTGATCTTTAAGAGTGGCGCGCCAAATTTAACGTTCTCCAATACAGACACGCTCCGGCGGTAAGACGTTTTGCCCAAAGGGTTGGGTGATCGCTCCGCGTTCAAAGGAGAGAAAATATGACCATGCACAAGATCAAGGCCGTGCTGACCGCGACCGCGTTGGCAATAAGCATGGCTTGCGCTTTTTCCGATCCTGCTCAAGCATTTGGTGGGCGCTTCGGCGGCGTGCGCGGTGGCTTCGGCGGTATGCACAGCTTCGGCGGCTTCGGTGGTATGCATCCTGGGTTTGCTGGCCGTGGCTTCGCTTTCAATCCCGGCATTGCTGGCCGTGGCTTCGCTTTCAATCCCGGCTTTGCAGGCCGTGGCTTCGCTTTCAATCGTGGGTTCGCGGGCCGGCGCTTCGCTTTCCATCGTTTCCATCGTGGTCGCTTCTTTTTTCCGGGAGCAGTGTATGGGGCGGCTTATCCGTATTACGATTACGACTACTCCGCCTACAATAACTGCCTCCAATGGTGGCCGGGATACGGCTGGGTAAATGCCTGCAACAGCTATGGCTATGGCTATGGCTATTGATGATCCAGAATGAGCGCTTTACCCGCGCATGTTGGCGGCGCGCTGTTTGTTCATAGTAGCAAATCCGCAGCAAGCGGCGCGCCGAGTTCGCCCAACTTATCCACGTATTCCTGCAAATTCAGTATGTGTTCATGTAACCGCTCTCTTGCTTCAACGGCGTGCGCATTAACAACGCTGCTCATATCGGCGTGGATCGACGCGAGCGCCGCAAGCGATTTCTGTAGCGGGCGCAATGGCGTCAGATAATCGCTATTGATCACTCTTAGAAGGCGCGCCGCTTCAAAAGACATATGCAAGGCGCAGCGCAGCAAATTGATTTCATCAATGGGCGGTGTGCGGGACGCGAACTGCGAGATGACGCTACAGTTTTCCAGAATGTGGCAACTGGTCTCGGCAAGCGTTGGCATGGTCGTTACTCACGCGCGTTACTGAATATCGGTCGCCCCATTCAGGAGAGATGCAAGTCTCCGAACGGGGCGACCTTTGCGCTCAAACCAGTGAGGATATGAACTGGCCGAACGCTACGCCACGCGGAACGCACATTGCGCGCGGCGCATAACTCGCCCGCACCAAGTCTCGGCATCCGTCCTTGGACAAGGCGCGGGCGTCCCATCGGGGGGAGATGAGCCCCAATGGGGAACTGCAAAAGGAAGCCGCCCCAACGCCAGGATATGAAATGCTGGGGCGGTCGCGCCTCCATGGAGTAAGGCGCATTTCCGCCGAAGGTGAAACGTTCAGAAAGCCCTGCGGCGAAAACCATTTGATGCAATCCTCTTTTTTGAAGAAGCGGAGGAGCCAGCATAGTGCTTCGACGGTTTCGGTTCAGGATGGAGCGTTGCATCGGCGTCAGCCTTGAGCGCTTGCCAATAATCGTTGACCGCTTGCGCAACGGCGTCGCGGACGCGTATGCCGCCAGATCTTTCGCTATCGCCGAGGATGTCCTGCGTTGCCGCATTGATGACGACCGCCGACATTTTGATTTTGCGGACGCCCCCGGAACCATACAAAAGCCCCGGCACAGAACCGACAACACGCTCGCTTGGATCGCGCTTGACGTATTTGTTTACAAGATTGGCGAGGATGTAATGTTCTTTGCGCAGCGTGGCGAGCTTTGCGAGATGTTTGATTGCGAGCTGCTCAGTTTCCGCGATGATGACGCACTCGGCTGCGGCCTCGCGCTCGTAATCTCTTTGTGCAACATCTTCTTCCGCTTGCGCCAACTTGCCTTCGAGAATTTTGATGGCGCTGCGGGCGGCGGCAATTTCCGCTTCAAGATGATCTCGTTTGAGAGTTGCAGCCGCAAAGCCTGAAGGCGGATCAACAAGGGATGCTATTTCTTCGCCTGTGGCGAACTTTGCTTGCAACTCATCCGCGCGGGCGCTTTCTATTTGCTGATCGAGGCCATCAAACTCTGCAAAGCGATCTTGCAGACCAGACAAGTGTGTGTTGGCTTTTTCTAAAACATCCTCGGCGACTTGCACGTTGTTCAGCGCTTTTGCATGTGCCGCAATGGCTGATGAAAGTGCGGTGCGTTTCGGTGTCTGCTTTGTCATCTGCACCCCTCCATTAATGGCCAAGCTTTGTTACAGCCACCCAAGGGCGATTTTGGGGCTGGGGGGTTGGCCATGGGCGCGGCCCCTGCCCAAAACCGCGCCGGCGACCGCCGCTGGCCGCGCAATCGGCTATAGGCGGGTTGCCGGTTAACCCACCGCGCGCCCATTTGCAGGCTATGGTTGCTTACGATCATCGGCCCACGGCTTTCGGGCTATCCTTCGGCCACATCTTTTCAACGGCGGCTTTGCCCGCAGCAGCTATGCGTTCATTGCGAGCGAAACTCTCTTGATTGAAACGCTTCGCATCGGCGGTCATCTTCGCCTGTTTGGCTTTGCGCTCGGCGGCGATGCGTGCGGCATCTGCTGCGGCTGCATCGCCCGCGCCGAGTTTTACTTGAGGTGGAAATTTGTTGCCCATCCGATTTGAATGTTCATGACTTTCAGCAACAGAGCGTTCGAAGTTTTCGCCAGAATTTTGTTCGTATGATTTGAGCCAGCCCAATTCAGCTTCTTCCTTCGATGCCTTGCGAACGGTAATGTCTGGACCCTCGCCCAATTGCACGACGCTCATTTCACCCTGTTCGTCGAACAGCAATGCAACTCCTCGCTTGCCTTTCTTAACTGCGTCGCGCACTTTGGCGCTGTCCGCAATGCTGCGAGCCATAGCGTCAATGGTGCTGCGGTCGTCCTTCACATAATCGCCCCGGTAGGCGCAGCGAATGCAATCAAGAACAGCAATGTCGCCCTCTCTGTGCGCGATAGCGAGTGTCATATCGTCGCCGCTACCACCGCTTGGATCGCAAAAGGCTAAATAGGTAAATTGTGAAAGTGGAGGCAATTCGTAACGACCTGGAAAGGTGACTGCGTCAATAATTTCGCGCGTTAGAAATGCTTCGACATCTGTGCGGAACGAAATGTCATCGCCCTGACCATACTCACTCGCTGCCGCCGTAGGGTCGCGTTCAAAGGCGCGATCAATGACCTTTGCCGACAGGCCGGAGTTCATCCTGAGAGAACTGGCCTTCGCCACTAAGACCAGAGGGTCGCCGTCAGGACCATAGTCACGTTTATATGCGGCGAATAATTCTCCACGTCGCGCGTATGGAGTGCTGATTGCGATTAGCGGACCATTGGTGGTGGCGAGGCAGGGCCTCACGGCAGTCAGGACTTCACTGTCAGGATTGCTTGATCCCGAGGCCTCGTCATACCAATGGGCGACCTCGTCACAAATGAAAGCCGCCGCCGTTCCTCCGCGTATGGAGCGATAATTCGCGGGGCGGCACTCAATATCAACGCGCGTAGTTAAAGAGATCGTGTCGCTCGTTTGGTTTTTAACTAGCTTACGCAGCGCAGGGACTTGATTGAAGATGCCGTCTAGATATTGGAAAGCTTTTCTCGACTGCCAGATTGTTGCAGAGAGAATGGGCAAACCGGGGCGAGAATTCAAAGGCGTCGCCGCTCGTATAACGAATGGCCGGGCGAATTGCGTTTTCAGCAAAGTTCCCGCAGGCGCCTACGCTGTGGCCGTATTCCACGCGGAGAATAATGAAACGGAGTTAGAGACCGGCGCCTTTGGACAACCCAAGCAGGGCTATGGTTTTTCGCGAAACGCCCGTGGAAGTTTTGGTCCGCCGAGCTTTGAGGCTGCGGCTTTAACTTACGATGGTGGAAACGTAACCTGGCCCGTCACACTTCAATACTGAGATCAGGCCCTAAAACAGATGAGCAGCGCCGGGTCTCTGAACAGCGAAACCTTTATCCTCTCGAGGAGGCTGCCCCGCCTCCCCCGGGGAGGAAATACGTGACGCCGCTACCGCCTGTGGGTGGCGCGACCTCCAGTCCGCGCTTCGTAACGATCTGCTCGATATTCGTCCATGTTAACGCCGCCGCTAAGACTGGCGAAAATCGGGAATTTGAATCATCTCGCCAATCGAATCGATTATCTTACGGTTCCTTCAAATCGTATCGACCGCCATTGGCGCATGGTCGCGTGGCGCAAACTCAATTTAAGTGCGACAAAAGGAGCCTCGAATATGCCCCATGGCTGCTTCTGTTGGTTCTTGTCGAGCATAATGCTGCTCCTCGCAACGCCGACATGGGCGCAAGCGACAGGCGGTTATTCCACGCCAACCGAATTCATGAATTTGTTTTTTGACTTCACCGGCAGTGAGGAGCCTGACTATCCCGCCGGCCAACCCACCATGGGTCAGATGCTCACCCAGGCGGTCATCGCCAAGGAGCAGACCAAAGGCGCAGCCGGGCCGCTGGTGATGGTTGTTGGCTCGGATATCTACGTCTATGAGTTCGAACACCGGCGCGCGATTGAGCCAGGAACAGTTTCGCGCAGATCGCGGCAGTGGTTTTTACGAGCTGACGGCGATCAGTCATATCGGGCCCGCGCTCGCCTATCTGGCGCAAATCAAGGCGAATGGCGACGCCCGCTGGAAGGAACGGCTCGCCTCGTTGCAGACACATGTGACACAGGTGCGCGTGCTCAATCAGCGTGCGACGAACAACTGGCTCGATCAGCTGAACCAGCCGGCCTGGAGCGCACGCAAGGCGCAAATTCGCGACATGATCGATTACGCCTGCGCCCGCACATTGGATTACATCCGCTCTGTCGGTAAGGGCGACCGCTTCACCGTCGGCGGTGTGAACAATGACTTCTTCAACGGCGTATCCGCCCAATATCCGATCCCATTCGTAAATGTGATGATTGGTACTTTCATGCTTGAAGCCCTGCGCGGCGCTTCGAATGTGCATGACGGGCTCGCACATCTCAAACTCGATTGGCCCCATGCGATGGTTTTGGTGAGCAGCCGCGCGGGGACCAACGTATCCTCAGGACTGACAGAAGGGACCAATTGGCTGGCGCTGTTCCTGAAGGCCGTCTCCGGCTTCACGCTGCCCGATGATCGAATCAAGATCGTTCCCTATGCGGAAGTGCGGCCATCGCTCGGTCAAGCGCAGTTGGAGCCTGCAGACCTAAGCTATTATGTGCAGCGCGTATGGGGACCACTGTTCTATCGTAAAGTCGTTTCAGATCAGGTTTTCGCTGGTATTCCGACGATCTACCTCCCCGACCGTCCGCCCCTGCCGGGCGATTACTTCGTGACCGAGGCCGGCGCGATAGATCAGTTCATGATCCGCATGAAGCATTCGCTACGCGACGCGCGCGAGATGCTGTCGAACACCGTCGCCTTCTGGATGGTGCAGGAACTGGCCAACAAGAACTGGGATGCGGGCGCGGTGGACGTTCCAGGTCTGACAACGGGTTTCCCTGCAGGCGTCGCAGGATATCCCGCCGCAACCGTCAAATAGAATTTTTCGTCGCGTTCGTGACGACGGCAGTTAGCGCCGCCGTCATGGCGTCGACGCTTGAAGCGACAGCCGCGCCGAGTCCGTGCCGCTGCGCGAGCCAGCGCGGATCATTATAGGATAGCCAAGTCTTCCCGCTCGCATCCTCAAAGACCAGCGGTCTTCAATGGCAGATCGAGACCTGTCGCCTGATTGGCCTGCATGAGGGGCGTGCCGGCCTTCGCGGCGCCGAAGATCAGGAGCTCGGTTGGCCGCAGCGGCAAGTCGACTTCCGCAGCTCCCGCCGCATGATCGATACGCGCGAAAATCGTCATGCCCTTGGCGGATGCCTCGGCCTCGAGCCGGTCCATGGTTTCCTTCGCGCCAAAGCCGCTCGATATTGTGATCAATCCGTCTGCCGCCATCGCCTGATCTCCCGACGCCGAATCTCGAAGAGGTCGTCTACGTCAACAATGGCGCAGCATTGGCGACAGGGAAGCGCAAATCTGCGGTTGCTCGCGAAGCATCTAGCGAACGCTGGCCCTCAAACGAAAAGCCCGGCGCAACGGCCGGGCTTTCCTTCAACGTCATATCGATGCGGACGACGCCCGCAGACGATCAATATTTCGCGACAACCGGCGACGGGTTGAACAGGTTGAAGTGATAGTTCACGCCCGCGCGCACCGTGTGGAAGCGCGTGTGGTTGTTGACGTTGTTCAGACCGAGGCCAAAGTTGAAACCGTTGTTGTTGTTTCCGCTGAGGTCCGTATAGAGATATTCGACCTTGGCCGACCAATTGGGCAGGAAGGCCCATTCCACGCCGCCGCCAGCGGTCCAGCCGGTCTTGGTGACGTTCGTCGAGTTGTTCCCAAACCAGAAGAACGGGTCGTCGCGACGCACTTCGCCGTAAGCGAAACCGCCTGTGCCGTAGATCAGGAAATGCGGGTCGAACGGCGTGATGCCGAGGCGGCCGCGGACCGTTCCGAACCACGGGATACGCTCGCCGCCACCATTGAAGCCGAAGAAGTTGTTGTTGTTTCCGCCACCGGAGCCAATGCTCGTGCCCTGGAAGTCGGTTTCAAGACCAACAACCAACCACGGCGAGAACTGGTAGTTGTAGCCGATCTGGCCGCCGCCGACGACTCCGCCGCTATTGTTGGCGTTATTGTTAGCGAACGTGGACAACACGGGGAAGAAGGGGTTGAAGTTGTTGTTGTTGCCGCTGTTGGCTCTCCAACCGCCGCCGAGGTTCACACCGACATAGAAGCCAGTCCATGTGAAGATCGGGGGCGGGGGAAGATAGGCCGGGGGACCCTTCATCGAGGGGAGATCGGCGGCAACCGCCGATGCGGCGGAAAGAGCCAGCGCAATCGCGGTGGCGGAAAAAAGCGTCTTTTTCATTTCTATCGTCCTCAGTTAAACTTTCGCTCTCGCTCGCCGAACTCTTAGCAACTGTGAAGACGTTTCTGCCTCCCAGACGAGCAAGTCAATGAAGGCGTTGCTGCAACTACTGCTGCGATGTCGCTTTTGTAATCAGCGTGACAAATCCGCAACAATTCTCGGAGCAAAAAGAGAGCTCAATGGTTGTGATAACCATTTTGGGGCAGCTGACGGTCGCGCGCCATAAGACCATATTCGCGACCGACCGCTATTAACCGCCATCCGCGCCGAGCGGCCAGCTTGGGCGCAGCGCTGGAAACCCCGTCGGTGGACTCTCTGACGGCGACGGCGCTTCAGCTTTGCTGGGCGCGGTCGTCTGCCCAGCCTCATACGCATGCTCCGATGACGGGGAGAAGCCGACTTCGAGACCCACCATCTCGGCCGCGTGGAGGAGCGTCGATAATGGGGGGACTTGCCCCCAATCGGCCTCGGACGTCCCAATGCGCTCAAGGACGGCATTCATCGGCATTTTCAACGCGACAGCGCTGGCCTCGACGACGGTCTTGAGGTCGGTCAAAAACGATATCTCGCAATAATTTCGTATGGGCGGCCTCGTGAATCGAACAACATGGCAAGAATAGCACAATCTTGCGCGATCCGACGGCCTTTCGCAGCGTCTCAATCGCTGCGCGCCGCGCCAGCCGGAGAGCGCGGATCGTTTGCTCCCGCAACAACTCCACTGCTGCTGACGCTGATCGCCTCCGACGCTCCAAAGGGTTTGATTTCCTTGAAGGCGTAACCCATGGTCTCGAGTTGTTGTTGAACCTGCGGAGAAAGCGCGCCGGGCTCGACGAAGACGACATCCGGCAGCCATTGATGGTGAATACGCGGCACGTCGACCGCGTCCTGAAGCGACATCCCATAGTCGATGACGTTCAATGCCGTCTGAAGGGTAACGGAAATGATGCGCGGACCGCTCGGACTGCCGAGCACGAGAACGACCTTGCCATCCTTCGTGATGATCGTTGGCGACATGGACGACAGAGGGCGTTTGCCGGGAGCGATTGCGTTGGCCTCTCCCTGAACCAGGCCCCAGGCGTTGGGCGATCCGGGTCGCGCTGAAAAATCGTCCATTTCGTTGTTCAGGACAAAGCCCGTGTCTGGCGCCATGACCTGCGCGCCAAAATAGTTGTTGACCGTGTAAGTGACGGAAACCGCCTCGCCATCATCATCGAGGATAGAATAATGCGTCGTCTCAAAACCCTCATGCGGAGGATCGCCCGGTTTGACTTGCGTTGAAGGAGTTGCTCGATCGGGCGAAATCCCCTTTCGTATGTCCGCCGCATAATCCTTCGACGTGAGTTTCGCGATTGGATTGCGCACGAAATCCGGGTCGCCAAGCTGGCTGTTGCGATCCATGAAAGCATGTCGTTCCGCTTCGATGATGACATGAAGCGCTTGCGGCGTGTGGAAGCCCAGCTTCTTCAGATCGTAGCCCTCGAGGATGTTGAACATTTCGCATAGCGCCAC
>CAWESG010000032.1:0-421073 GCA_963811555.1 uncultured Alphaproteobacteria bacterium
TGTTTTGGGGAGTGATGTCGCTTGGCGTGATTGCAGGGTTCATTACGGCATATCCATCGAATGTGTGGATGGTGTCCAAATCCCTGAAGCATGGTCTGATGACGAAGCGCGTTCCTGGCGGACGCTTTGATGTGCGGAAGCCCGACGGATCGTCGGAGCGGCATAGCGAACATGATCCTCACGGTCATCAAATGCACTCGCAAGCAACACGCGCACAGATCGGCGCTATTAGTTTTGTTTCGGTTTTTGTGCTTGGCCTAGGAATGGTTTCCGCCCGCGAATTGGGTCAACATGACGCTATCGGCGCGCGACGTGGGAGGCTTAATCATGCCCCCGGCATGATTATGGCTCGTGACGTGACAGCCGATGCGATGCGAGACATGAGTTACGCAAATCCGCGTTTTGTGACAACCTTTAAAGAGCTGGGAGCGAGAGGTGACCAAGAACTTCCATATATTATGGATGGCGATGTCAAAGTGTTCGATCTCATCGCATCGGCGATAAAATGGACAATATTGCCGGGGATAGTCGTCGACGCATACGCATACAATGGGCAAGATTCCTGGTCCGCGCATTCATTTCCGGCAAGGCGACAAAGTGCGGGTGAACGTTCACAATAATTTGCCGGAGAGCACGACAGTTCACTGGCACGGGCTGATTTCTGCCCAATCAGATGGATGGCCCGTCAGAAATCACCCAATCGCCTATCGAGCCCGGACAAAGCTACAGTTACGAATTCACAGCCAAACAGCATGGCGCATATTTCTACCATCCGCATGCGAATCCAGATCGCGCACAGTCGCTTGGTCTTTATGGAGCGTTGATTATCGATCCGATCAAGAAGGGCGACGAAATCCCCGCAGATCACGACTACGTGATTTAATTACAGGAGTGGCTGTTTAGGGAAGGCCTGACTTATCCAGCGATGCCAATGGACGGCATGCAACCAAACTATTTCACGATCAATGGAAAGGCGTATCCGGCGACGGAAACGATTCCGATGAAGGCGGGTGAAACTTTGAAGGTCCGATTCTATCGGCACCAACAACGGCTTCATCCATCCGATGCATATCCATGGCGGTCCATCTCAGGTAGTCGCGCGAGACGGCGAAACACTTGCGCCAACTGCTCGTTATTTGGCCGACACCGTAAACGTCGGCCCTGGACAACGCTATGATGTGATCTGGACGGCTCGTGAAACAGGCAAGTGGCTCATCCACTGCCATATCGCCCATCATACATCCAACAACAACACTGAAACGCAGGGCGGCGGCGGGCTCATGTCGATCATAGAGGTGCGCTGACTTTAGATCGCGACCTTAGTGAGGTCTCACATAGATCGCAAAAAGGATCGCAAGGACCACGAGGCCTATAAGGCCGCCTATGAAAATTGCGCGCTTCAGCGGCGTATCCAGAATGATTTGACCGCTTCGAACCTTTTCGGCTGGGTAGATTGGCTGCTTCTGATCGGATTTGGTCATTTGAAAGCCACTTGTATTTGGCGGCAATTCGCTATGCACCGCTAGCCGCCAACCGTAATCTAGATGTCGATCTGATTTTTAGGCTTCAGCTCACGTATGTCGGAAGGCGACGCGTCAGGCAGAGCTTCCTCATAGGGAAAGCTGGGCGGCTTTGCTTTTGAACTCGGCCGCGCCGCCGATAATCCTTGCTGCTTTCTTCGCTCAGTTTGAGCTTTACGGCCTTTAGGGTGTTTAAGTTCGCTTGCAGCTATGGCCAAGGCTTCGCCCGTTGTTCTGATCTCGATCGTTGGCCACGCATAGGCGGCGCTGGTGAGCGCAGTAAGCCCAAGCATCGCCGCGACAATCTTAAAATGTGTCTGCATCGCCGTGAGCCTTTGAATTCATCTAGACCGCGATAACGCGCTAGGAGAAGGCGTCTCTCCGCAACCTCATAAAGGCGCGGCTGCCTAGAATGTTCCCGCGCGGCAGATTGACCGAGATTTCAGTTTGTCGCCGCGCCCGGGACAAGTGGCGCGCTGATTTCGGAACAAATGCGTGTGCCAAGCTGTTTGGTCACACCATCCCATTAATGCTTCACACGCCCCGCCAAAATATGGCCTGCGATTTGATCAAACGCCATATCCGGATGAATTGATTGGCTGGCGCAATGCGGACGACTGCGCTCGATTGGGTCAATTTCTTTCTCGCGGACGTTCGCGGCGGTATGGGCGCCTATGTCAGCGTGCTCTTATTCACGCAAGCTCATTGGAGCCAAGCCACTATTGGCGCTGTCTTCACAGTAAGCGGGTTGATCGGAATTATCGCTCATCCATTGATCGGAAATTTCATCGATGGAACTCGATCCAAACGCGCCGTCATCATCCTAGGCGTTTTTCTATTATCGGTCTGCGGCCTCGCTATCGTTTCATGGCCCATCGTGCCGGTCGTTCTCAGCGCGGACATTATCATGGCCGTACTTGGCGGAGTGTTCGCGCCGACAGTGGCCGCAATCACGCTCGGTATGTATGGTGCGGATCGTTTGCCAGCCCGATTGGGCCGAAATGCCGCCTTCGACCGCGGAGGGAATGTGTTCATAGCGGTGCTTTTCGGCGCCGTAGGGACCTCCTTTTCGCAGAGAGCTCCTTTCCTTCTCGTTCCGGCATTCGCCTTGTTGACGACATTCGCGGTGCTCTCAATCCCGGCGCAAGCTATCGATAACGATCAAGCGAGAGGATTAAAGCGGGCAACGTCGCAGGAGACGGAGTCGCCAACCGATTGGCGCATGCTGCTAACCTATCGACCTTTGTTAGTGTTTGGAGCGGCGACCGCATTGTTTCACTTTGCGAACGCGCCAATGCTTCCGCTTGTTACTCAAAAGCTCGCATTCGCGAATCCCGGCTGGGAAAGCGGATTGACCTCAGCCGCGATCATTATCACTCAGCTTGTCACGATCATGATGGCGATGCTTGTCGCGCGAGCCAATGCAACTGGCCGCCGACCATTGCTGATCCTCGCCTTCGCCGCGCTTCCGCTACGCGCAGGTCTTTGCGTTTTGTCGGATGATCCGTTCTGGCTATTGGCGATCCAAATACTGGATGGAGTTGGCGGAGGCTTCTTCGAGTTGCTGCTGCCGCTCGTTCTCGCAGATATCATGATGGGGACAGGACACTATAGTCTTGCTCGCGGCGCCTTAGGCGCCATCCAGGGTATCGGGGGCTCCTTGAGCCAAGCCGTGGCCGGATATATCGTCACGACAGCAGGATATCACGCCATTTTCCTGACGCTCGGAGCGGTAGCCGCGGCGGCCTTACTCGTGATTATAGTCGGGATGCCGGAGACGACGCCGCGCACAAATTAGGCGGCTCGAATTGACCCGGCTTTCGAAGTCATTATTTGCCAATAGCGATGCCTTCGATTGCGTCATCGAGATATAGGCCGGTCAATTTAAACGTTCCTATTCATGAAAACATAGGTCGCATCTGGAGCGCATTCTATGGCCGCCATTTTCCGACCGATCGCGAATTTGGTGACGACGCTGATTCTCTTGATTTTGGCGGTTCTCATCTTAGCGGGCATAGGATGGGCGTGGTTTTGGCCCCGAAGCGATTATGCGCGACGCCTCGACTGGATCGTCCATCAACCCGTACCCTTTAGTCATGAGCATCATGTCGCAGGTCTCGGGATCGACTGCCGATTTTGTCATACATCGGTCGAGGTATCATCGAACGCTGGAATGCCGCCGACCTATACCTGCATGACCAGCCATTCTCAGATTTGGACCAATGCGGCCGTTCTCGCTCCGATACGGCAAAGCCTGGTGAATGATGAGTCCATTATTTGGAACCGCGTCACTGATTTACCCGATTACGTCTATTTCAATCACAGCATCCACATCGCCAAAGGCGTCGGCTGTTCCAATTGTCATGGAGAGGTGGATAAAATGCCGCTCACTTACAAGGCAAAAAGTCTCACAATGCAGTTTTGCTTGGATTGCCATCGCGATCCAGCTCCGGCCCTGCGGCCGAAGGATCAAATTTACAATACGGACTGGCGGCGAACGGCAGACACGCCTTCGCCGGAGGCGCTAGCGAAGGAATATGGCCTCGGCGGCCGTAACCTTACGGCTTGCTCGATATGTCACCGATGAGCGGCCAGTGGCGTAGTTTGCAGGAGCTGGCCGAGGACGCAGCTTTCATCGCGCGCGCTTCGGAGGAGCTTCCGGCTTTGGCCGACGCGCTGGCTTCCCCGCAAGATCGTCGGAAAGTCATAAAGCTGATGACGGCGGCCTTTGCGATGGTGGGTCTAGGCGGCTGCGACGTGGGGGCGCCGAAGGGTCATCTCATACCTGCGGTGCGCATGCCGCCTGGGATCATTCCTGGGTTACCGACTTATTTCAGCACGGCGAATTCTACGTAACGGATACGCCGCCGGTGTCGTGATCAAGCATTACATGGGACGACCGATCAAGGTCGAGGGAAATCCCAATCATCCTGCAAGCCTTGGGGCGACAGACGCAATTGCGCAGGCTGAATTGCTAGATTTTTACGATCCTGACCGAGGATGGGGTCTGTCAGCTAAAGGTCTTCCGACCGACCGACCGAGCTTACTAATGGAGCTCACGCGTCAACGCGTCAAGCTCAATGAAAGCCGCGGAAAAGGATTTTACATACTCACAGGCGCGATCACATCGCCGACCTTTATCGCGCAGATCGATGCGATTGTTGCGAGCGCTGTCTCGCAAGAGAGCGCAAAGAATATCATTGCAGCCCAGATTCGCCGGCAGGGCTATCAATGCCGCGCCCCCCAAAGCGCAGAACGAGAGCCGGCGGCTTCCAAACCAGACGAGGCGGTGTGGTTACTTAGATGCGACGGCGCAACTTTTCGTGTCCGACTCGTGCCAAACCTTGCTGCCAAGGTGGAGCGCGTAGATTAGGGCAAAGCGCTCGCTCTGCCCTTTGCTCTGCGAACCTGTCCACAGCCAACCGACCAATGAACCCCGAAGCCCCGGAACTCGCAAAGGCCCACCTTTCGAGAGAACGATCGTGCCGAACCCATACAATAATCGGGGAGGGGGCGGCAATTGTTCTTCGGGCGGACGCCGAGACCGGTCAATCGCCTCTCGGCAACCGGACCGTGCATGCTATGTTGGCGTCTGGTCATTGGAGTATTCAATGGACACGAATCAGAAGTCGCGCACACTGGCGAATCTTACCGCGCAGGATCGAGGACCGCCGCTCGGCGCAGGCCCGGCGTCCCGATGGCAGAGCGCCGCGCGATTTCTCCTTTGCGGCGTTCTTGTCGCCGCCGGCGTCTACCTGCTGTCGAACTATTTACGAGCTTTGGCGTGGGCCATCGTGTTCGCCGTTGCGCTCTGGCCCCTCTACATTCGCACATATCGTCGTGCGCACTCCCGTTTAACAAAAGAAATCGTGCCTCTCCTCTTCACTGCTGTGGTTGGCGCCATATTCCTTGTGCCCTTCGCATTCCTGGTCGTCGAAGCCATCCGTGAGATTCAGGACATTGTCGATTACAGCCGCCAGATTGAGCAGTCTGGCGTTCCCGTCCCGGAATTCGTCGGACGGCTCCCCTATGGCGCTCAGGCGGTAACGGAATGGTGGGAAGGTCATCTTGCCCACGCGGGTTGGCTGAGAGATTTCGTTCAACAAATGAATACGTCTTCGTTGAGGGAACTTGGACGAAATCTCGGCGCGAGCGCGGTGCATCGCGCTATCTTATTCGGCGTCTGCATGATGACCTTGTTCTTCCTGCTCCGCGACGGCGAGGCCGTGTCCACGCAGTGCCTGATCGCATCTCAACGACTGTTTGGCTCGCGCGGGGAACGCGTCGCGCTTCAAATGATGGCCTCGGTGCACGGCACGTTGAACGGATTGGTTCTTGTCGCAATTGGTGAAGGCTTGCTGCTGGGCGTCGTTTATTTCTTCGCGAAGGTTCCGCACCCGATTCTTTTTGGGGCCTTCACTGCGGTTGCGGCGATGATTCCCTTTGCGGCCGCGATCGCCTTTAGTCTCGCTGCTCTCGTTTTGTTGGCGAGCGGTGGAGTCGTCGGAGCGATCGTCGTGCTTGTTGCTGGTCTTGTCGTCACATTCACTGCCGATCACTTCGTGCGCCCGACCTTGATCGGAGGCGCGACGAGGCTTCCCTTCCTCTGGGTCCTACTCGGAATTCTCGGGGGGATCGAAACCTTTCAGTTGCTCGGTCTATTCCTCGGCCCTGCGATCATGGCTGCGTTGATCCTGCTCTGGCGCGAACTGACAGCAGCTCAGGAGGACGGCGACGCCACGCCGAACGAGATGATGAGAGACCTTGCGGGCGATTGTTAGACGCGCCGCGCTTAGCGCGTCGAAGAATTTGGACAGCAGCGCCCGCGGTTTTATCTTTTTGCTCAAGAGTGTCTGGTTCTGTCGCAAAGTCTGCGTGTGGGCGAGACACACGCGTGGAATGATGAACTGTTTTACCACGCGAGCGAATAGAATTGCTGTGCTGGATGCAATTTGTCTGTCGACCGCAACTGGCCCTTGCGGATCATGTGCATAAGCTCGATGCCGGCAAGCGTTGCTACAGCCGACCGGAAGGATTTGAACCCCAGCATTGGCCGCACTACTTGCTTGACGGCTCGATGGTCCTGTTCAACGATGTTGTTGAGATATTTGACCTGACGAATTTCAATATCCGCTTCATATTCCGCTTTGTAGCTTTCAATTGCCGCCGTGTTGGCGCCGCTCTTATCGATCGTGATCTTCTCTGGGACTCCATGATGACCGGTAGCCTCGCGCAAGAACCGCAACGCGGCTTTACGATCCCGCCTAGCAGTCAGCAGGAAGTCCACCGGATCGCCTCTCACGGCGATAATGTCCGCCGGGGCGCCAGGGCTCAGCGTCCCAAGCGGCGCCATTCCAAGTTCCATTCCTGCTTCGGAGGTCGCCGCCTTAATTACATCGAGCGCAGACATTCCCGCGACATGATGCATCAATTGCAGTTCTTGGGCGTCGATTCCCCACGGCACGTCCGTATGCGCAATTTCCGCGCCGTATAGAAAATGGGCGCCTGCGTTCGCCAAGATTGCGGCGTTGGAGAAAACGCCGGAGCAATGCGACATCGTGTCGAGCGTCGTCACCACTTTCACTTTCTGTCGGACCGCCTGCCGCAGCACCGCTTCATCGACTTCGGCGCAAGGAACATGCGCCCATTCATCGACGCCCGCCGCGAGCGCAAGCGCGGCGCCTTGGCCTTCACCGATATGGGCGGTCACGCGCTTTCCGAGGCGGTGCGCCTCCGTAACGATGGCGGAAACCGTTTCCAGCGAAGACATCGGCCACGGCGGCTGGACGCTCGCGTGATGCGCCATGCTCCATGGCGCGCCGATTTCTCCGCCAGGCTCAAGCGCAATCTTGATGACTGCGGCCCCTCCGGCGAGGAGCTTGCGAACGAGCTCTCGCGCCGCTTCTGGTGATTGAACGGTTTCCGCGACATATCCCTTGCCAAAAACCGAGATCGGATACCCGCCCTGGACCGTGATGATTGGGCCGGCCGTGAGCAGACGCAATTCTCCCACTCCACCAGATGGTGGAAGCAGCGGCCCGCCAACGTCCCGCACGGTGGTGACGCCGTGTCGAAGGACGATGTCGCGCGGCACCTTGCGAAGAAGCAGATGCGCGTGAAGTTCGATGAAACCAGGCAGGATCGTCGAGTCGCCAAGGTCCATCTCACGATCGGCCTTGGGCTGCAGTTCCTCTTTCGAGCCGACGCCGATGATCTCCTGTCCGCCGATCAACACAGCGGCGTTGTTGCGAAGCTCCTTGCCGTCAAAAAGCCTTGCGGCGTAAATCAGAAGGCGACCGTGATCTGCGGGTTCGGCAGAAACCTGTTTTCCTGAGTTTGGACCTGCCGCCGCCGCGCCACGACAAAAAATCGAAAGGCAGAGAATCGATAGGAGTAGAGCGCGCGGAACGTTCGGTGAAAAATGGGTCATTCTTGCCGAGCGCTCCTCATTCGGGCGGAGGCCAAAGCGAGTGCGAGCGCGCAGCCCGAGAGCGCGACCGCAATAAGGATGCTCCAGGCGCCGGCCGCGCCCAAAGTCGTATCGAAGATGGCGCCGAAAGCCGGAGCCCCCAATGCGAATCCGCCAAAGAACGCCGTCGAAAGCAAGCCTGACGAATTGGTTGGCGTTCCAAAGCTCCGATCGCGCAAAAGCATGCCCATTGCAATGGCGTTCGTTGCGACGGCGGTAAGGCCGACGCCCGCCGCGCCGGCCCATAACCTCCAGGAGGAGGCAAAATCCGCCTGCATCGTCGTTGCAAGGGCGATGGCTGCGAGTGCAAGAAGGGCGCATAGAAGCCAGGATTCGTCCGGAAGCTTCGCGCCCATCGGCGTGAGCAGCACACGGGAAAGGATGCCGACCGTCCCGAACAGGGCGACCATGGCGCCCGCTTCCGAGGGCGAAGCGCCTTGCATGGTGGCGAAGACCGGCAAGAACGTCACGAAGGCGGAAAGCACCGTCCCGGCGCAGAGTTGCACGCCCATAAGAAGCTTCAGAAGCGCGTTCGGATGCGGCGGCTGGAATCTGTTGTTTCTGGAAAACGCATAAGGCGGAGCGACTGTAGGCGCCGCCGCAGCCAGCAGGACAGCGACAGGAACGAGCGTTGCGAGCGCGCCGCGCCATCCGAGCGCCATCGCCATGCTGGGTAAGGCAAAGCCAGCGAATAACGCTCCCATTTGAACGCCGCTTTGTTTGAGCCCTACAGCGAAGGCTCTCTTTTGCACGGGCACGCGTTGCGCGATCAGAAGATTTGTCACCGGATTCGACAATGCTTGCGCCACGCCGCAAACCGCGACCGCGCAAACGATTCCGGTAAAGCCAGGAAGCGTGACGATCAAGCCGTAGGCGACGGCCACGGCGTAGAAAAGCAGACCAAGCGATCGCCTGGAGCCAAATCGCTCAACGACGGGGCCGGACCACGGCGACATAAGAGAGGCCAGTCCGAATGTGCTCATTGTAACATAGCCGAGCAAGCCCGGCTGGATTTGCAAATCGCGAATAAGAAATGGTCCTAAGGCGCCGATCGCATAGAGGATCAGCATTGGCATGGTCATCGCCAGCGTCAGCACGATCCGCAACCAAAGCGCCGCGAGCATCGAAAACTCGCCACTTTCCACGATCGACGTGATCGCCTGCGCCTTGCCGTCGACGCCGGAGCTCATGCGCGCTCAGCGGCGTACGCGTTGATCAAGCGGCGTCCCACGGCGTTGATGAGCGCCTCATCCGTGCCATCCATGAAGCGCGTCGCACGCGCGGCGCGGAAGATGTTGGAAAGCGGGGTCATATCGCAAACGCCTTCGGCGCCGAAGATCTGAACCGCAGAGTCGGACGCCCTGCAGAGCGCTTCGGTCGCGGCGAGTTTCGCGGTCATAATGTCGACGTCGCTTGGGCGACGGGCGTCGAAACCGCGCGCGGCGACGCGCACCAAGGCGCGAGCGCTGGCGATCGCCTTATGCGTCTCATGGACGTGGAGACGCACGAGCTGCTTTTCGGAGAGAGCTCCGCGCTTGCCACGCTCCGAACGGATCCTTTCGCACATGAGGTCAAAACAGCGCTGCGCGAGTCCGATCCAATGAGCTCGAGCGGATGATGCGACCAAGGCCCAACCGTTCGTGCATGAGATCAAGTCCGCGATTGCGGGCGCCGAGAAGACAGAATTCCGGAATCTTCGCATCCGTGAAAGAAATCTCGCATTGGCCCTGAAAACGGCCAAAGATGTCGAGCTGGCGCTCAATCTTTACGCCGGGCGTGCGCATGGGGACCACAATCATCGAAAGCGCGCGGTCGAGGTTTGCCTCCGGGTCTGTGTTCGCCACCACGGTGACGAATGCGGCGCGATCGGCCCGGCAAACGAACCATTTGCGGCCATTCACACTCCATTCGCGGTCAGCGAGCGTCGCTGACAGTTTGATTGTGGATGGATTCGGCCCGACGCTATCTGGCTCTGACATCCCATAACTCGGGATCGCCTCGCCCGATGCGGCGGGCTCGAGAAACCGCGAACGCATTTCAGCGTTTCCGTGCTTATCCATCATGTAGATGTCGACTGCGGCTTCGCTGCCGAAAATGGCCGGACCATATTCCGACCGTCCTTCCTCCTCGCCGATGTCGATGTAATCTTCCAGAGACGCCAGTTTTCCGCCGAATGCGAGCGGGAAAAACATTCCCCATAATTTGGAGGTGCGGGCTTTTGTCGCCAGCTGCGAGCGTTTCAACGCGGAGGAGACGTCGGCCTGATCTAGGATCCGTTCCGCGGGAATGACAAAATCGTCAACGAAGCGTCTTACGCTGGAGGATAAATCTGTCGGCGTCCGCGCTGGGTCCAAATCATCGTCGCCGATTCCATACCGGGGTTCAAACCCATCAACTCGCTGCGCAATGGTCGCAAGATGGCTCTGACTGGGCATGAACTCGTTCCTTCATTGATGCGGAAGCAGCAGAACGACCCGTCGAGACGTCTTCGAATTCGAGCGAGGTCTAACCCTATCACGTTCGAGGGCCAGAAAAGCCGACAGACTTTTTGTGTCGAGCACGAGAATGGCGCCCGGCGCTCGACCTATCGTATCGTTTGCCGCCCTCAATTTGCGACTATGTCGGTTGGACATCGGCGCCGAGACGACGTCGCAATTGTTTCAAAGCGTTCGCTACGTGCCGTTCGACGGTGCGGACCGACACATTGAGCTGATTGGCGATTTCTTCATGCGTCAATTCTCCGATGCGGTTGAGCAGAAGAATTTTTCGAGTGAATGGCGGAAGCTCTTCGAGGAACGTTTGAAATCGCCGCCACTCCATCAGACTTTCAACGATTTTTTCCGGACTTGTGACAGCCGGGTGAGGCATCGAAAATTCAATACTCTCATCGGCAAAACGGGATCGAGTTTTGGTCTTGCGCGCAGAGTCGATCGCGAGATTCGAAGCGACCCGGTAAAGATATTCGCGCGGACGCTGCAGCGTCGCAATTTCTCCTTGCTGAAGGAGGCGCAAGTAAACGTCCTGCACGAGATCTTCGGCCTCTTGAGACCCCACGCGCCGACGTGCGAATCCTCGCAATTGCCTGGCATGCGCGCGATAAAGAATTTCAAGTTCCTTCTCCGGCGCGTCGGGCGGCGGGGCCGAGTCGACGCAGCGGATGTTCGTCAAAACCGAGGCGAGCGTTATCGCGTCGCCTCCCGATTTGGAGTGCAACATCGGACAACCTTTTTTTCGGCGCGACGGCGAAACAGGTCGCTCGCGTCAGCCGGAAGTTGAAAATAAAGAGCTTGTGGCGGCTACTGGGAGCCCCGCACCTTCAGGACAGGCTTCAAAGGTTTTGAATCGCACGATCGAACCGAAATCGCTCGCCATTCATGCCAGCACGTAGCCGACATCATGCGTCGGGCGGATCGCCCGATGGCGTGAAAGACCTTCGAAGGATCGAATTGGATGCGGGTCAGGCCGCCGGCGGAGGTCCGCGTGCGGAGAAACTGAGTTTGAAAGAGGCGCTCGGAGCAAATGAATTGCGCAAAAACCAATGAGCAGCGGAGACGTCCGGCGAAGCATATGCGGCGATATCGAAAGCGGTTGCGATATAGGTAAAAGAATGAGTGGCGCAGGCCAGAACGCAGCAAAGGCCCGAATGATGATGCTCGCCCAGCGGGAGGCCGGACCGGGAGCCGGTGTCGGAGCAAATGACGCCAGCGACTGAGTTGCTGGCCACAAGAGAACCCGCAACAGGCGAAAAAGCCTGAAGCAGCAATGCACATATGGCGATTACGTTGAGCGCTACGAACCGCGCAATGGAACCACGATAAAATCGTTTCATCGTATTTACTCAAACGAGAAACTTATTCTAGCATGCAGCGCATTCTTTGCAAGAATGGGTTCCGTACCAGGGCCAAAATACAATTATAACCCCACTCACAGACGACAGTCGTGGGGGCTCTCCAAATCCAGTCAGCGGGTGATCAGAATTTTTTGGACGCTCCCTTTTGGGCCATAGCGCTCCAAAGTCGTCTTGCACCATTTGGCGGCTCCGTCTTCCGCGATTTGGCGCTGAATTGCGGCTCTGGATTTGTTGGTTTCCGCCTTTAGCGCGCGATCGTCTTTTTCGGTGACGTGGTTCGCCTCCTTCAAGATCAAGATGGCGGCGTCGCTGGCGTATGTGTTCGGGCAGTTCTTTTCGGCTTCTTGCGCCATGGAAAAAATCGAGACGTAAGCCGTCAATTCCGTCTCATTGGCGGCGAAGGACAGATTGCTCAAACAGGCGGCTCCCATCAGCAGCGCAATTCGAGATAGCTTTTTCATGGAGCCTCGTCTGATTTTCCTGGTTGCGAAACAAATCTCTGCCGATTATTTTGAGTTTTTCGGGCATGGAAACGCGGTCGCATACATTTTCCAAATTAAAGACGCCGCAGAAGATTGAAGCTGTTCGGGATGATCATCAAGATATTTGATGGTCAGCGCGACAAGCTGTTCTCCGCTGACGCCGACCGGCGGACACGCCGCTTGCAGTTTCACAATTCCTCGAGCTGTGTCGAGCGCGCCCCAAATGTATCCCCGGCAGAGAGATGTAGACTCGGAGGGGCGGGGGTAGTTTTGGCAAAATTCTTTGAGATTGCTTCCCAGCATATCCGCCTTGGCGAGATACGGAAAAAGACTAAGGAAAGCCACGGCAAATATTCTGAACATCTGTTCGTCTCCATTTGAACCTAAATCATAAACACAGATGCCGGTTCTCAGCTAGGCCACAAGCAATTCCGTCAAGGGATTATCCAAATCTACTTGTCCGAATCGCTCCAATTGAGCTGACCCCAATCGCTTCCGGGCGCCGTTGAGGTTGCAAGCCCAGGCGGTTCAAACAGCCAAAAGCCGAAATGGCCGAATTTTTCGAAGGGGAGCATCGCCCTTGCTTAGCGATGGAGGGCGCAGATCTTGCCATTAAAAAAGCCCCGGATTAAAAGTCCCGGGGCCTTTCATCGCTCGCGACCAACGCAGCTAATTCGCGCTGGTGCCGAATAAGTTACCTTCCGGATTTCGCTCGACGCCCGGCACCGGGTTGCGGGAACATAGATACGGCGTGCACGCTACATCCGCCGGCGTCAATCGTGCGGGCGTACGCGAACCGCGGAGGAGCATAGATGAGCCGCCCCTCGATGATTGGCGTGATCAGTATCGGCTCCGGAGCAACCCTGGCGCGGGCGGTCTCGCTCGCTACGATCGCCATCAGGGCAAAGAATGCAATAGTGAGGATGTGTCTCATAGCTCCGCTCCTTCCCGATGAAAACTGGCCTCACGAAGGAGCTAGGCCTCTTTTCCGATGTGACAATATTATTTCGTTTTCGTGACGTCACCGCGAACCCAATGGATTAGCGAAAGCATTTATGGGAGGCGAGAGTTCAAACCAGCGCTGCTTGACGGGGCGTCTCTCTGGTGATTTCCCAAGCGCGTTTGGCTGGCGGCCTTGCGTCCACCACGACCCGGAATCCGGAGAAACTCGAGGGTATAGGCCCCACCCAGTGCTTGAATTCCGGGGAGATCAGCACGCGCAAATGTCGGCCAGCATTATCAGCGAAAACAGAAACGCTTACGGCTCCTCTCGGCCCGCGGATCGAAGCGCAAAGGTCGCTCGCTGCGTGATGAATTCTAAGGCTCATGCTTTACGCGCCGCTCCAGTTATTCGATCGCGACAGGTCCCGATCGAAACATTAACCATTTGGCGGCCGCTATGTTCTCATCGCTGCTCTCAAAAATAGACCGGCGGCGTCGCAATATAGCGCCAGAGATTGCGATCAAGGCCGATACAAAAAAGCCCGGCCAGAAGGCCGGGCTTTGGTATGAACGACCGTTAGGCCGATCAATATCTCGCAACAACCGGCGAGGGGTTGAACAGGTTGAAGTGGTAGTTCACGCCCGCGCGCACCGTGTGGAAGCGCGTGTGGTTGTTGACGTTGTTCAGACCGAGGCCAAAGTTGAACCCGTTATTGTTGTTGCCGGTGAGGTCCGTGTACAGATATTCGACCTTGACCGACCAATTCGGGAACGACACCGGCGCCCATTCCACACCGCCGCCAGCCGTCCAGCCGGTCTTGGTGAAGCTCCTCGAGTTGTTCCCAAAGAAGAAGAACGGGTCGTCGCGACGCACTTCGCCGTAAGCGAAACCGCCTGTGCCGTAGATCAGGAAGTGCGGGTCGAACGGCGTGATGCCGATGCGGCCGCGAACCGTTCCGAACCACGGAATGCGCTCTCCGCCGCCATTGAAGCCGAAGAAGTTGTTGTTGTTTCCGCCGCCGGAGCCAATGCTCGTGCCCTGGAAGTCGGTTTCAAGACCAACAACCAACCACGGCGAGAACTGGTAGTTGTAGCCGATCTGGCCGCCGCCGACGACTCCGCCGGAGTTGTTGTCGTTGTTGTTGAAGCCGAAGCCGCCGAAACCAACGAACGGGAAGACGGCGGCGAAGGGGCCAAACGGACCGAATGGGCCAAAGAGGAACGCGGACCCATCATCATGATGACGTTCACGCCATCCACCGCCGAGGTTCAAACCGACATAGAAGCCGGTCCAGGTGAATATCGGAGGCGGGGGCGGAGGCGGTGGACCCTTGATGGAGGGGAGATCGGCGGCCAGGGTCGGTCCGCCTGATGACAGCGCTAGCACGACGGCCGCGACTGCCGAGAGTTTTTTGATCATGTCATCACCTACAAAAATTGTTAGCTCAATGTCAGTCGGGCCGTTGCTTCTTAAAGCAACTTACGCCTGCATTTCGAGGCTGAGGCGCAACCAGTTTAGAGTCAATTACGGGCTGCGAAAAACGATGCGCAAAGCCTTACTTTCGGAAGGGGTGTGATATAATCGCAACAAAATAAACGCGCGTGGAAATGACGGGCCGGAACCAACAAGGCGCGTGTGTTTCTTTTTCTTACATTTCACAAATATAGCCGCGGTCAAGGCAGAAAATTCGAATCGATCGGATCGCCATGTTGGAGGGACGTTTCAGAGCGTCGTTTTCACTGCGCGAAAGTCTGAAACGGCCAGGTTATTAATCCTGTGCTGAACAGCGTCGCCCACACCAAGTTTGCTTGCGTTTGCAACGTTTCTAGGGCGGGCGGGCATTGAACGAGCGAAAGAGATTAAGTGTTGCTTAAAGAATAATTTTTGCGCCGTTCGTTCGTGACTGCACTACATAAAGTAACTCAATAGAGGCAGTGCGCTCGGCGAGCAGGTTGAACATGAGTATGCGTACCGCGATTTCGAAGCTGATAAGTAATAGAGCGACCTTATATGCGGCATTAGTCGCCGGCCTCTTCATCGCAGCCCCGGTTTTAGCGGAAGATCCCGACGCGAGTAAGGACGCTACGCCGCCCCAGACCGACGCGGCGCCGCCGAGCGTCACGCCCGAAGACCGACCGCAGGCGGACAAGCCGCCGGCGCAGGAAGCGCCACGGGCCGAGCGTGAGCGCGGAATCCAGAGCGCGCAAGAATTGTCCGAGAGTCGCGAGCCAAGTCTCGGACCGGACACCGCGCAAACCACCTTGGAGGCGGCCAAACGTTATGCCGCTATTGCCGACGCCGGCGGTTGGCCGTCGATTCCAAAGGCGTTGAAAAGCTCCTCGAAAGGCAAGGCGGTCCTGACGCTGCGACGCAGATTAGCCATTGAGGGCGATCTGTCCGAGGACAAAACCAGCGGCGCTGGTTGGGACGATGATTTGACCAATGCTCTGAAACGCTTCCAGTTCAGAGTCGGCCTGCCGCAGACGGGCGTTCTTACCAAGGCAACTTTGAAAGAGTTGAACGTGCCGGCAAGCGAGCGATCGAGACAGCTTCGCTTGACCGCAGAGCGGCTGGGTCACGAACGGTTCCCGTTTGGAGAGCGTTACGTCCTCGTCAATATCGCTGCAACGGAAGTCGAGGCGATTGAGAACGGCGAAGTCAAGCACCGTTATGCTGCAATCGTGGGAGACAAAGATCATCCCTCGCCCGAGATCAACGCGAAAATCGTGGCGATAAACATCAATCCAACTTGGACTGTGCCTGCGTCGATTATCGAGAAGGAGCTCGCGCCAAAATTGCGAAGGGATCGCAATTATCTCCGCAAAGCTGATATCCGCGTGTTCGATCGACGCGGTCATGAGATAGATACGCGAAAAGTCCATTGGTCGCCCGAACACGCTGCGAAATATAAATTTCGTCAGGATCCAGGCGCGAAGAATTCGCTGGGCGCACTTCGGATCTCAATGCCCAACAAGCATGACGTGTACATGCATGACACGCCGAAGAAGAAGCTGTTCGATCGCGATTATCGGTTTCTTTCGCATGGCTGCGTGCGCGTCGAAGGGGTTTACGACCTCGCCGCCTGGTTACTGAAAGGCGCCCATGGCTCGCCGACCGGCCAATGGGACGAAGCCGCGATTTCGCAGAAGATCGGAGAGGGCGAAACTTTCGAAATTCGCCTCGCGCATCCCGTTGAAGCGATATGGGTTTACATGACCGCCTGGGCGTCCGCGAATGGCGTGGCCCATTTCCGCCACGACATTTACGACATGAACAAGGCCTCTGACGCTCAGGTGAGCCGTTAACAATGCGCCCGTGTCGCTTCGCAAGCCGGAGGCGTCGTCGTAGTCAGAAAATAAAGGAATAAGCGAGGCTACCGTCCAGATATCGCCAATTAAGAGGAGCGCACTAAATCAGTTTTCGGACAACCATCGCCCTTTCGTGGAGGCAGGATCGATTATGCGGATCGAGCCGCAATTTATGAAGCGCGGAAAGGGTTTGATTGAAACTTGAAGAGTAAAGTCGTCTGCATTTGTTGCGTGGAGTAACCGCAATGACCGAATGCCAACCCTCTCTGCAAGCTTTGGTCGCCTCGCTTCATAAGGGCGCAAGGATAGCCGTCGATGTTTGTTCGCCCGAAAGCGCTTTGTTCGCTCACCTTGTTGCAGCTTGCACTGCTCTCGAAGACGCGTTGAGTGAGATTGAGAGCAGCGGCTGCGCCGGCGATTCAACGAGGCGCGCAACGGAGGCTCGCAGTCGTTTTAGGGTTGTTGGGTGACCTGACATCAGGTCGATCAGTCGCCCTGCAATTTCATTGCGAACAAATTAATTGGATTTGGCGATAGAACTGCGCGACCCAAAATACCGACTTTTCATCAAGCCAAGTGAAAATTGTTTTGCAAATGAGCGTCCAAGCGCCGCGCTGGGCTTCTCTTTAGACGTCCGGGTCCCGATGCCGTAGCGGATCCGAAGCGCATTGGCTTTAGCGGTTCGCCCGAGCGCGTTGAGCGCGTCCGCCGTGACGCGAGCCGAATCGATCGTCCAGCTGTGATTGGGACCGCAAGCTTTCTCATGCGTCGACAACGCAGCCTCTCCAAGCGCCAACGCTTTCTTTGGATAATTGAGCATGAGCAAGAGCCGCGCGTAATTCGTCTGGTATCGCCCGGTCTGGGAATAGTCTCGGCCGAACGTCTTCTCGAAAATCATGAGCGCCCGCTCGAGGATGGGCCGCGCGCGAATCGGATCGCCTTGAGCGCAAAGCAGAGCGCCAAGATTGTTGAGCGCCGCCGCCGTCTCGGGGTGCATCGGCCCAAACTCATCCTCCCTGAGGGACAGCGCCTTTCGGAAGAGGGATTCGGCGCTCAGGTAAGCTCCTCGGCCATGGAAATAATTGCCGGTCCTCACCAAAAGATCGGCGCAGTCAGCGCGAATATTTTCTTGCGCAGCTTTCGTTTCACACGCCGCCAGAAGATGGGGAGTCAATTGAGCGCACAGTGGCCATGAGGCGGGATTGTGGTAAGCGTCTTGAGGA
This sequence comes from uncultured Alphaproteobacteria bacterium, assembly GCA_963811555.1. Taxonomy (GTDB): domain Bacteria; phylum Pseudomonadota; class Alphaproteobacteria; order Rhizobiales; family Beijerinckiaceae; genus Methylosinus. Next base: position 17,796 of record CAWESG010000032.1, read on the forward strand.
TAAATTTCGACAAGACGGCTAACTAGCCGCTCGATGACAGCCGAGATTCGATTTACGTCGGTCCTCGCTCGCGCTAAGGCGCGCACGAGTCGGTGCACGCTTATCGCTGGCGTTCCGTCCTCAAATTTGTCGTCCTTGACCAGCGACATTTCCTCCATCGCTAGCAGCGCAGCCTTGCTCTCAGCTTCGCTTTGGCCAATGCCCATGAGGAGCGACGTCGGAATTCGTCCCGGAGCACACAGGGCAATAGCAGAGACGAGACGATCGGTCGCGGGAATCTGCTTGGCGGCTTCCGCAATCGCGAGGCTGAATGTTGCGGCCACGCTGCACGGATAGGCGCTGCTGCGAGGCGAGACCGCCATCAACGTGCTTACCTTTGTTGTGTAATCCGCAAAGCTCATTTGCGTGCGCTTGCAGTAGTCGGCGGTGAGGTTCAGCGTCAGCGGCAGACGGCCGACCATCTCCGCCAGCCTCCTCGCTCCGGCGTCATCCTCCCGTTTCGCGCGGCTCTGCAAATAAGCGATCGCTTCGCTCGGCGGCAGCACGTCCAGCGCCGCTTCCTCAACCCATTTGCGCCAATCAGAACTGTTTTCCGTCATCAACAGGTGCGACCCGACTAAGGAATCGAAGCTCTCCTCCTGGCCGGTGAGATTGTCGTTGGCGAGCGGCGTCTCGCCGATTCGGGCAGGATGGCGCAACGCCAACTCGGCTACGCTCTCGATGTCCGCATCGCCGTTGTGACGCGATTCAAACGCTGCAAGACGGGTCGATGCAGTCTCGAAGGCCGCTTCCAGTTCGCGTTTTTCCAACTTGAGCGCGGCGAGTTCAGAATATGTCGAATCCAGGACGAAGGTCAGCTGATCTACGAGTTTGCCAGCCTCGCCAAGCCGGGTTTCGAACCCGGCGGCGCGGGTTTCAGAAGTTTTCAACCGTTGATCGAGGTCAATGACGCGCGCGGCATAGCGGCCGTTATCGGCCATAACTTTGGCTTTGGACGCTTTGACGGCGTCTACTTCCTGTTTCGATATGCGCTCACGCACCGCGCATTGCGCGCGCAGCATCGCGCGTTCGCCGGCGACCTCTTCTAAGGATAATGGGAGCTGCGATCGTATTCGGCGCATCGCGATTCGCGTTCCGCGACGCGACGCAACGGGAAACAAGCATGACAAAGCAAGGCCGGCGACGCAAAAGCCAAGCACAAAATACATTGCCTCTTCAATCAAGACGCTTCCCCTTACTCTACCCTCAGCGCTTACACTATTCGGTCGATCTCAAACCTCGATAAGCTGGAACGAATTCTCGACTGGCAATCACATCGACCGGTATTTGTTGCACCCAATAGATTAGTCAACGGCTCGGCGTTGCAACTTCTCGTTTTTCGTGCCCCGTGGGTAACGACGGCACGCTCGTCTTCACTTTTCCGCTCGAAATGGAGCGGGCGCCGCTTTTCGAACCAGACCTGTTTGTTCGACGCCCAGCGCGCCGTTGATTTTGCTTTCTGGCGCCACATTTTGTCCTCGGGCCCAGCTTCCAAGCCCCGCGTTTCGTAAGATGGGGAACATCATGCTAATCCAGTTCATTCGAGCGTCTTTTCGCAGACGCGTCGCGATCGCTATCGGGCTTTCGCTCTTTGCATCCCAAAGCTTTGCAGAACGCCTCGCCGGGGGTCCTTTCACAGATATGTCAGGACACTGGTCCGGCGGCGGCGTCATCACAATGTCGGACGGCTCGACCGAAAAGGTCCGCTGTCGAGCGACCTATGCGGTGCACCCGGCTGGGGCGGCGCTCAATCAAAGCTTGCGCTGCGCAAGCGCCAGTTACAGGCTGGAAATCAGCGCTAATGTACTTTCCTCCGGTGGCGCCATCTCAGGGTCTTGGAGCGAATCCACACGTGGGGTTTCAGGGAGCATTTCCGGTCGGGCCGCTGGACCCAATATTCAGGCCCACGTCAGCGGCGCAGGATTCGCAGCAAATATCGGGATCAGCACGTCAGGAAATAGCCAGTCTGTCGCCATCAGACCGCAAGCCGGCACCGACGTCAGCGCGGTGTCGATCACTTTGCGAAAAGGTTGAGCGTTTCAGGCGCGCTGTCTCTTAGCCAAACGGAGCGCGCGCCGCTCCTCCATCGTGCGGGCGGTCCTGCGCAGAAACATGGCTGTCGGCCGAAGGATCAAGAGGTCTGCGACCAGCGCCGCGATCATCGCGAAGGAACTGAGCCAACCGAACAGCCTCAGCGATGGAAGGTCGGAGAAGACCGTCATCGCAAGCCCGCAAGCGAGCACGACCGAGGTCAGGATCAATGCGGGCCCAACGAGGACCGTCGCGCGTTGGACCGCAACGCCGGGGTCCTCATTGGGGTCATCCTCGAGCCGCTGACGATTGAGAAAATGGATCGTCGCGCTGAGGCCAAGTCCAAAAGAGACTGTCAGCGCGACGACGCTCGAAAACTGCAGGCCTTGACCTGTTGCGCTCAGCACGGCCCCCGAGGCGACGATCGGGAATATTCCGGGCAGGATCGCAGACAGCATCACGACGAACGAACCGAAAGCGGCGCCGATGAAGGCCGCGACGAAAGCGAATTCGATCGTCAGCCCGCGGTTCAATTTTTTGATCATATTTGCGCTGTTTCGCGCCGCGATCGCCGAAAGGCCGGTGACCGATATTTTGAAGGTCGGATGTTCGGCGCGGACGCGGTCCAGCGACTTGTTAAGCGCATCGACGATCGGCAGGAGGCGGCTGGCGTCGGCGTCGGGAATCCGGCCCGAGACGACGACGGCGTCCGATCCCGCGGAAATGAATCGACGCGTCAAATGTTCGGGTAGGACGTCGACATATTGCTTTAGAGTGGCGACGTCGGTTTTGTGAGCCTTCTCGGCCAGCCATCGACGCAGGGTCTCCAGCGACCACACATTGCCGACGCCAGCCTGCTTTTCAAGAATCGAATGGGCTTTGGCGATCACATCGAGGGTTTCAGGAGCGTAAAGCGATGCGCCTTGCGGGAATTCGATCAGAAGATCGATCGGATTTGCGCCCGTGAGCTTGGCGTCAAGGCGCCCGCTCGCCGCAACCGCCTGCTCACGATCCGGCACTTGATCGGCAAGCCTATATCTCGGCTCAAGATTGGCGTAGTTCAAACAAAGCGCAGCGACGACGGCGACTCCAAGCAAACTGTACAGGCCGGGCCGACTGACCATCTTTGCGGCAATAAACGCGCAGAAGCGGCGCAGCGCTTCGACGCCGAAATCATTTCGTCTGATTTGGGACGTTGAAACCGCATCGTCGCGCAGAACCAACACGCCGATCAGAGGCGTCAGGACGAGGACCGCGATGAGCGCGATGAGCGTCGCGATAAAACCCGCTTCGCCAAAAGTGCGGATGAGATCGGAGTCCGAAAATTGTAGCGCCAGGAAGGACAGCCCCGCCGTCGCATGAGTGAGCACGCAGGCCGGTCCCACGATCAGGATTGAATTGCGCAAGGCGTCGTATTTAGTCTGTCCGGCGAGCAATCGATCGCGCGCCGCGAAGGTCAGCTGCATGCTGTCTGAAAAGCTGATGACCATAATAAGGGGCGTCATCACATTGAGGAACATGTTGAGTCGGAAATTGAGCCAGCCGAGCGCGCCAAGGGCCAATAAAATTGCGATCAATGGCGGCCCAGCGGCGACCAGCATGAATGAAATTCGCCGAAAGAAAAGAATCGCTATGACGCATCCGGCGATGAAACCGATGGTGTTGTAGACGACCCTGTCGCGTTCAACCGCATTGCGAATTTCGAGTTGCATGACCGGAACGCCGGAAAGCTCGGCCTTTAGTCCCGAGCCTTCAAGGTCGTCGCTCATCGTTTTGCGAACTTCGTCAATGACAGTCCTCAGCTCATTGCTTTCGACGACTCTCGGCTCAAGCGCGAGAACGATCAAAGTGAGCTGGCCGTCCTCCGACAAGAGCTTGCCGCGGATAATCTCGTTTTGCATCACGCGATCGATCAGCGAGCGATAGGCTGCGCCGGTGGGCAGTTGGTCGGGAAACAAGGCTGCCGGAAGGTGGCCGTTTTCAGGCGGCTGGCGCGCCGAAAAAATCGAGATTAAGCCGCGCGAACCGTCGATCAATTGGAGGTCGGTGACGAGGTCGCGCAGTTTTTCGAGCGAATCCCGCTCGAGCAGATTCGAGCCCTCGACGACCAGTAGAACATCGAATTCGCTGGAGGGAAAGCGTCGCGTGACTTCTTCGTATTGCTTAAATTCCGGCGTATTCGAGCGAAACAGCTGACTGAGCGAATCGTCGACCTTGATCCTTGCGACGCCGAAGCCCGCGGCGATCATCAATGCAAGCGCGATGACGGCGACAGCCCATGGATAGCGCAATGATACGAGACCGATGCGCTCGACGCCAAACGCAATGGAACGCACTCCTTTCGCGTCTCGTGAAGTGAGCCATGCGCCGGCCGATCGGATTGCGCGACGGGCTTTTTCAACAGTCACGAAGGCCTCTCCAATGATGGCCGCCAAAAGAGTTGAATACGAACGATTGAGAATTGGTGAGGAAGCGTCGTCAAAGCAAGAAAGACGAACCTCGACGAGATCGGTTGGTTAAGCTGAGGCTCCGCCAGCGCTTCCGGCGACGCGAATGGGTCGAACAAGGCGCCGAGCGTAACACGTCAGATCAGGCGGCGGCTTTTTCTGCGCCGTCGGACCAACGCCCCTGCGCCGCGAGAGCGTTCATATGCGCTCTGTGTTGGAAGGCGGCTTGCGCTTTGAGCGCATTTTCTGGCTTCCCCGCCCAGGCCTTCAACGCCGCGGACTGAAGCGCGCGGCCGTAACTGAAGGTCAATGGCCAGGGGCCTCCAACGCGATTGATTGCGTCGAGATTGGCTGTGGCTTCGATGTCGGACTGTCCGCCCGAGAGGAATGCTATTCCCGCCACTGACGCAGGGACGCAGTTTTTCAATATGCGAATTGTCGAATGCGCGACTTGCTCGGGCGATGCGCGATGCGCATGCTTCATGCCTGAAACGACCATGTTGGGCTTCAGCACCATTCCCTCCAGGAAGATGCGGGCGTCGTATAGCCGTTGGAAAACTTGTTTTAAAACGAACTCCGTCACTTCGGCGCAACGTTCGAGACTATGCGCGCCATCCATGAGAACCTCCGGCTCGACAATTGGAACCAGTCCGGCCTCCTGGCAGAGCGCAGCATAGCGCGCCAGCGCATGCGCGTTCGCTTCAACTGCGTAGCGGGTGGGGATATTCTCTGCGATGTCGATGACCGCCCGCCATTTCGCGAAACGAGCGCCCAGCGCCGAATAGGCCTTGAAACGGTCGCCAAGGCCGTCGAGCCCTTCCGTAATGGTTTCGCCGGGATAGTTGGGTAAGGGCTTGACGCCCGCGTCGACCTTGATGCCGGGGATCGCGCCAGCAGCCTCGATGAGCTTCACGAGCGGCGACGCCGTCTTTCCCGGTTTGACGGATTGTTTCATCGAAAAGAATGACCGCCGAAATATCCTGCTTTAACGCGTCGCGAGCCCGAAACAGAAGTTCGCGATAGTCCCGGCGCGTGTCTTGAGTGGATTCAACGCCGAGAGATGAAAATCGCTTGGCGATTGTCCCCGAGCTTTCATCGGCGGCCAAAATGCCCTTTCCGCGAGCGACCATTGCTTGAGCCGTCTCAACCAGTCGATCCCGATCCATAATTCCCTCCAGCGGTTTCGATTGATGTAGCGGAGCTTGGCCTCGGGACCAGAACCGTTCTCCGCCTCCGCGATCTTTCATATGGCCTAAGTTCGAGGGTTAATTGAGAACCTCTAAGCTGAAGCTGTGTGTTCAGGCTGAAGGCTCGCGTTAACTCAAAATCGCTTCGGCATATTGGCGTAAACGCGAGCGGCCATAACTGAGAGAGCTAACAGCGTCGCTGCGCCATCGCGCGATAAGCGGCGCCATTTGGCGAGCGGTATGCGACGAATCCTGGTTACGGGCGCTCTCGGTCAAATTGGAGCCGAGCTGGTTCCCGCCTTACAAAAACGCTATGGCGCAGAAGGCGTCGTCGCTTCCGATTTGCACGCGACAGCGCTGCTCTCGCAAACCAAGGTCACTTTCGAGCGGATTGACTGCACTCAGCCCCAACAGATCAGCGAGGTCATGCGTCGATACGACATTGGCGTCATCTATCACCTCGTCGCGCGTCTTTCCGCCGCCTCCGAGGACAGTCCGCAGTCCGCCTGGGACCTCAATATGGCGAGCCTTTACAATGTGCTGGAAGCGGCTCGGCAGTTTCGCTGCCAATTGTTCTTTCCAAGTTCGATCGCGGCCTTTGGCCCTTCGACCCCCCGTGTACGCACGCCGCAGGTGACGGCCCAACGGCCGACGACCATTTACGGCGTCACGAAAGTCGCCGGCGAACTGCTGTGCGACTATTATGCGAGCCGCTTTGGAGTGGACGCGCGCGGACTGCGACTGCCCGGACTCGTCTCTTGTGTTGCGGCGCCGGGCGGCGGCACCACCGATTATGCGGTCGAGATGTTCAAGGCGGCAGCGCGCCGCAGGCGTTACTCGTGCTTCCTCGCGCCGGATACGCGTCTTGACATGATGTACATGCCCGACGGCGTCAAAGCGATGATCCAGCTCATGGAAGCAGACGCCGCGCGGTTGAAATATCGCAACGCCTATAACGTGACGGCAATGAGCATCACGCCCGCCGAACTCGCGGCGGAAATCCGCAAGCATGCGCCGGACTTCTCGGTCGACTATCAAGTCGATCCGCTTCGTCAGTCGATTGCGGACTCTTGGCCACAATCGCTCGACGCCAGCGCCGCGCGAGACGATTGGCGTTTTGCGCCGCGTTTCGACCTCGCCGCGATGACGTCGGACATGCTCGCTCGCTTGAGCGAGAGAACTGCGCCAATTGCCGACCCACTCGCAAGCGAGGCTCCCTGATGCCGACCCATGGATTGGCTAAAGCGCTTTCTGCGCGGCTGGACGAATTGACGCAAGCCGGACGCCTGAAAGGAAAGGAGACTGTCATATGCGGATTTATTCCGGGGCGTGACGTCAACGGCCCGCGCTACCTCATTGAAGGGGAGGGCGACAGGCCGTTTCTGCGGATGAACTCCAATAATTACCTCGGCATGAGCTTGCGCTCGGAAGTCATTGCCGCAGAAGAGGCGGCGATCGCGAGATATGGAGCGGGCCCGGGCGCAGTGCGATTTATCAGCGGAACATGGGCGCCTCACGTCGCGCTGGAGCGGCGGCTTGCGGCCTTCCACGCACGGCCCGCAGGCATGATTTTTTCGTCAGCCTATGCTGCAATCATGGGAGTCATTCCGCCGCTCGTCACCGACAAAACGGCGGTGATTAGCGACGAACTCAATCACAATTGCATCATCAACGCGATTGCGCTCGCCAGGCCGGCTGAAAAACGCATTTATAAGCACCTCGACATGGCTGAACTCGAACGCAGCCTCGAAGCGTCGGCGAAAGGCTGCGCGCGAGCGATCATCGTGACGGACGGCGTCTTCAGCATGCGCGGCGACCATGCTCCCGCTCGATCGCATCATGGAGCTGGCGCGCGCCTATGACGACGCATTTCTCGAGAATGCGATCGTCGTCGTGGACGACTCGCACGGTGTCGGAGCTTTGGGAGCGCGGGGTCGCGGCGTCGAAGAATCCACGGGTTCGGCGCCGGCCGATCTCCTGGTTGCGACCCTTGGGAAGGCGTTCGGCGTGAACGGCGGATATGTCGTCGCCGACGAGATTCTGATCCGTTACCTGCGCGAGACTTCGCCCTTTTACGTCTATTCGAATCCGATCACGCCAGCAGAGGCGGCGGCCGCTCACAAGGCCATCGATATTGTGGACAGTCCGTCGGGCTTTTCTCTTCTCGCCCATTTGCGCGCGATGACGGAGCGCTTCAAGGCGGGACTCATAAAGCTGGGCTTTGAAACTCTGCCCGGTGAGCACCCAGTGGCGCCGCTGTTGGTGCGTGACGCCGCGCGAACTTTGGAGCTTGTTGCGCATTTGCGTCAGAGGGGCGTGCTGGCCACCGGTCTGACATACCCGGTCGTGCCGAAAGGTGATGAGGAGATTCGATTCCAGATGAGCGCCGATCATACGCCCGGCGACATCGACGCCGCGCTTGAAGCGCTTGCCAGTTTTTTAAGCTGAAGCCTTGGCCATCTTAAGTGATAGCTTTGTCTTCGGCGCGAAGTGAGTCGTCATCGCCAGAGCTGGGCCAATCAGCGCCTATATAATTTTGAAAAGGGAGAACTCGTCTGGAGGAATTAGCGGAAAGCCGCGCAATCTAAGAGGATGATGACGCTATGATCAGCCCCGATACATCGCCCGGAACCGAAATCATTTGTATTGACGACTCCTGCGGCCCCTATGGACGCGGGGGACTATGCAAAGGCATGTTGTACACGGTGGAATGCATAGCCCCCGCAATCAACGGCGGATTTGTTGTCCTTCTCGCTGAGGTCCGGCCATGGAGAACCTACGCCCAACCGTGGGGCCCCGTGGACGTCGGTTTTGAATTGCGAAGATTCCGCTACCTCGACATTCCGGCGTCAATCACACATCTGCTCGTTGCAAAGCGCAAGGAAGTGGAAGCTCTCGAATAGAGCTGCGCATCAACTCATTTTGAAGGCGCTACGTAATGTGCGTCTGCGCACAAACATTCTGCTGGCGCGCCCTTATCTCTGTGATGTTCGCGAAAAGCGCGAACGCGAATGAGCGAAGTCATTCGGCGAAGACAAGTCGGGCGAGACTTATTTTAACGCCTCAATCGCCGCCCACTCGCGAGTTCGAAACACGGAGACATTCGATGATACGTAAGCTTTTGATTATGGCCGCAGTGGCGGCAGGGTTGGCGGCGCCGACAGCGGCGTTGGCTGGGCCGCATGGCGGCTGGCACGGCGGTCATGGCTGGCACGGGCCGGGATGGCACCATGGCTGGCACGGCGGCGGTCGTTACTGGGGCGGCCGCTGGTACGGATATGGCGTCGGTTCGTGCTGGCGTTGGAATCCCTACGCCGGCGGCTGGGTGTGGGCATGTTATTGAGGCTGACGTAAATTCCGAAAAAGTCCTCCACGCGCTCATCGGGCGCGTGGAGTTTTCAAAGGGTTTTGCTTCATTTCGCATTTTTCAAATGATCCGCGATCTCCTTGAATGCGTCGACGCTCGGCGCGGCGTGCGGTGATTGAGTTAAGGCCTCATAGACCAGTGGCGTCATGGCGATGGCCCGGTCAAGCTCCTGATCTCCGCCGTTGTGGTATCCGCCAAGAATTCTCAAATCGCGCGTATCTTCGAATTTCGACAGCATCGCGCGCAGCTTCAAAACCAGATTGCGCTGATCCTCCGTCCAGACGTTGTTGGCGAGGCGCGAGATCGACTTCAGCACGTTGATGGCGGGATAGCGTCCCTGATCCGCGATGTCGCGTTCAAGCACGATGTGCCCGTCCAATATTCCTCTCGCGCAATCGGCGATGGGATCGTTATGATTGTCGCCGTCGACAAGCACCGAAAAAACGCCGGTGATCGATCCTCCTTCGCCTTCTCCCGGCCCGGCGCGCTCCAATAGTTTCGGCAGGTCCGTAAAGACGCTCGGCGCATATCCGTGCGCCACGGGCGGTTCGCCAGCCGCCAGCGCGACTTCGCGGCACGCATGAGCGTATCGGGTAATCGAATCGATGATGAGGAGAACGGCCGCGCCCTGGTCGCGAAAATATTCTGCGACCGTCATGGCGGTGAGCGGCGCGAGCCGCCGCATCATCGGGCTTTCATCGCCTGTCGACGCCACCGCCACAGCGGCGTCCTTTCGAAAGCAGTTCGCTTCGTCCAGAAATTCACGCACCTCGCGGCCGCGCTCCCCGACGAGGCAAACAACGACCGCGTCGAATCCTTGTGAGGAGCTCATCATGGCGAGGAGAGTCGATTTGCCGACGCCAGATCCGGCAAAGACGCCGATCCTTTGTCCAGCGCAGATTGGCGTGAAGCAATCGATCGCCCTTACGCCTGTGCGAATCGGACTGCCGATGCGAGCGCGCTGCATGGGCCTGGGCGCCGCCGCATCTACGGCGCGCGTTTTGTCTCCATCGGCGATGGAGCCTTTCCCGTCGATGGGCTGCGCAAACGCATTGAGAACGCGCCCGCACCAGGACGGATGAGGCGCGATCTCAATGGGGCCCGCGCGGAAGACCCGCGACTTCAGTCCCACGCCGGCGCTATTTTCGAAGGATTTGACGATGACGCCGTCCTTGTCGATGCGGACGACTTGGCCCATCTTGCCGCCGGTGTCGCAGCCCAAATGCACGCAGTCGCCCAATTTAACGAACTGCGAAAGGCCCGCGACTCGATAATGCGACGAGGATACCTCCGTCACGACGCCAGAAACTTTCGTAAGGCGTTCGGCGTTCTCAAATTGAGAGAGGGCGTTTTTCAGTCTTTGGAGCGCGTGGGTGATGGATCGGCCCCTTTTGTCAATCGACGGAGAATTCTTTCACCCAATGTCAGCTGGCGCCTCCAAGAATGCGGACAGCGCTGCGTTGCGAATTGTCCAACATGTCCTGCATGGCGCTGACGTTTTCGAATGAGCGCGTCGCCATGATCAATTTGGTCATTTCATGGACCGGATTCACATTGGCGTTTTCAATATAGCCTTGCACAACTCCGTTGCGCACAAAATCGAGAATCGCGGTCGCTGGTTTCGAGGGGATGACGCTTGCGTTGTCGGCGCGGGTGAGCGCGGCGCCCTCGTCGATCGAAAACAATCCGATTGCTCCGATTTGCTGCGTTCCTTGCGTGATCATGCCGTCGCTATAAATCATGGGCGGACCGGCGTTGGGATCGAGCGTGATAACTGAATTTCCCGCATCGAGAACGGGATGTCCGGCGACGGTCTGCAACTCGCCTGTTTCCGTCATTTTCATGCGTCCGTCGCGCGTATAGGCGACCCCGCTTGGGGTTCGGATGGCGAGCCAGCCGTCGCCTGAAACGGAAATATCGAAAGGGTTGTCTGTCTTCACCGTCTCGCCTTGCGTTCGCGAAATGAAGTCGTTTCCGGGCGAGGCGTATGCGGTCGGCGTTGCGGCCGCCTTCGACATCACCGATTCGAAGTTCACTCCGCTTGCGCGATAGCCGACTGTTCCCGCATTGGCGACGTTATTCGCAATGGTGGCGAGTTTTTTATCGAGCGAAACCTGCGCGGAAAGGGATACGTAAAACGGCGATTGCATTCTTCATCCATGACGGCTTGAGTTTGGGACGAAAGTGAATCGTCGAGCTTGCGTCAATCTGTGCATGGCATGGTGCTCGTTTAACGCGCAACATGCTCGCCGTGCTTTATTTTTCATCATTGAGGCTTCGAGCCTTTTTGGCTCTTACGCCTTGAAGAGACGGACGGAAGGCCATACGGTGACGTGAATTCAGCCGAGTCGCAGACGAATACGTTCCAGACCTTGGCTTCATCTTAGCGAGCGCCTGCTCCCGGCTCCTCTTCACATTGGTTCTCTTTGAATGTCCGTGTTGATCGACAAAAACACCAAAGTCATCTGTCAGGGCTTTACCGGCAAAAACGGCACCTTTCATTCTGAACAAGCCATTGCCTATGGCACGCGCATGGTCGGCGGCGTTTCGCCCGGCAAAGGCGGCTCAACCCATCTTGGACTGCCTGTCTTCGACACGGTGGCGGAAGCCCGCGAGAAGACGGGGGCCGACGCGAGCGTCGTTTATGTGCCCCCGCCAGGGGCCGCGGACGCCATCTGCGAAGCCATCGACGCCGAAATCCCGCTGATCGTCGCGATTACGGAAGGGGTGCCCGTCCACGACATGATTCGCGTGAAAAGGGCGCTCACAGGTTCAAAATCGCGTCTCATCGGTCCGAATTGTCCGGGCGTCGTCACTGCGGGCGAATGCAAGATCGGCATTATGCCCGCCAATATCTTTCTTCCCGGCTCCGTGGGGGTTGTGTCGCGGTCCGGCACGCTCACTTATGAGGCCGTGTTTCAGACCACTCGTGAGGGGCTGGGTCAGACGAGCGCTGTCGGAATCGGCGGCGATCCCGTCAAGGGCACGGATTTTATTGAAGTGCTTGAGTTGTTTCTGGCCGATGACGCCACCAAATCAATCATCATGATTGGTGAAATTGGCGGATCCGCAGAGGAAGATGCGGCACAATTCTTGAAGGATGAGGCCAAACGTGGACGCAAAAAGCCGATCGTCGGCTTCATTGCGGGACGCACAGCGCCGCCCGGGCGCCGCATGGGTCACGCTGGCGCCATCATAGCTGGCGGCAAAGGCGACGCTGAAAGCAAAATTGCCGCTATGGAATCAGCCGGAATCAAAGTCTCGCCCTCGCCTGCGCGGCTGGGTAAGACATTGGTGGAAGCGCTCAATCGGTAGCTTATCGCTGAGCGCCCAAAAGAAGTGAGAGAAATGGCGCGTCTCGAAACGAATGGCGGCGCCGGTCCCGCGGCTCTAGCGGGCTCCGCGCCGAGAACATCGCAAAACGAGCAGCTCGCAAAGTCCTCTTTTCTCCAGGGCGCCAGCGCGTCCTACATAGAAAGCCTGCTCGACGCCTATGAGACCGACCCTTCGTCGGTCACTCCGGAATGGCGCAATTTTTTCGCTGAGATCGCATCTCCGCGAGGCCACGAAGCTCCCGCTAAACGCCCAACTTGGTCTAAGCCGGGCTGGCCGATCGCGGCGAACGGCGAAATAGTGAGCGCGCTCGATAGCGACTGGGGCTCCGCAAAGCGGAGCGTTCCTGCCGAAACTCTCGACGGCAATGACGTTTCGATTTCCCCTCCGACAAGCGAAGACGTTCAGCGCGCGACGCGTGACAGCGTGCGCGCCTTGATGATGATTCGCGCCTATCGTATGCGCGGTCATCTGCACGCCAATCTCGATCCGCTCGGACTCGAGCAGCGCCACGATCACGGCGAATTACACCCCGCGACCTATGGCTTTTCGGACGAAGACTACGACCGCAAGATTTTCATCGACGGCGTGTTGGGGCTGAAATACGCCAGCATATTCGAGATGGTGACGATCCTCCGACGCACCTACTGTGGGTCGATCGGCTTCGAATTCATGCATATTTCGAATCCCGAGGAAAAGGCCTGGCTGCAGGCGCGAGTCGAGGGTCCCAGAAAAGAAATCTCCTTCACCGACGAAGGCAAACGAGCGATCCTGCGCAAGCTTGTGGAGGCCGAGGGCTTCGAGAAATTCCTCGACGTCAAATACACCGGCACCAAACGGTTCGGACTCGACGGCTCGGAGTCGATCATTCCGGCGCTCGAGCAGATTATCAAGCGCGGCGGCGCGCTGGGCGCGAAGGAAATCGTGCTCGGCATGGCGCATCGCGGCAGGCTCAATGTGCTCAGCCAGGTGATGGGAAAGCCGCATCGCGCCCTTTTCCACGAATTCAAAGGCGGCTCCTTCCTTCCCGATGAAGTCGAAGGCTCGGGCGATGTGAAATATCATCTGGGCGCGTCGTCAGATCGCGAATTCGACGGCAACAAGGTGCATTTGTCGCTCACCGCCAATCCGTCGCATCTCGAAATCGTCGATCCCGTCGTGCTCGGCAAGGTTCGCGCGAAGCAGGATCATCATCATTGTCCGGAGAATGATCGGCGCGCGGTGATGCCCTTGCTGATCCATGGCGACGCGGCGTTCGCCGGACAGGGCGTCGTCGCTGAATGTTTCGGCCTTTCAGGACTGAAAGGGCATCGCACGGGCGGGTCGCTGCATTTCATCGTCAATAATCAGATCGGCTTCACGACCTATCCGCGTTATTCGCGCTCTTCGCCCTATCCGTCGGATGTGGCCAAAATGGTCGAGGCGCCGATCTTTCACGTGAATGGCGACGATCCCGAGGCGGTGGTGTTTGCGGCGCGCGTCGCGACCGAATTCCGTCAGCAGTTCCAGAAGCCCGTCGTGATCGACATGTGGTGCTATCGACGCTTTGGCCACAACGAAGGCGACGAACCGGCCTTCACGCAACCGCTGATGTATCGGAAGATCAAAGAGCACAAGACGACGCTCGATCTCTACAGCGAAAAGCTGATTGCGGAAGGCCACATCGAGCGCGGCGATGTCGAAAAGCTCAAGGAAGAGTGGCGTCGGCGGCTCGATCAGGAACTGGAGGCGTCTCAGGGCTATCGGCCCAACAAGGCCGATTGGCTCGACGGGCGCTGGACCGGCCTGAAACCCGGGTTATCAGTCTTCGGACGACGAACGGCGCGGAAAAACCGGAACGCCGATCGAAACATTGCGCGAAATCGGAGAAGAAATCACCACGGTTCCCGAGGGGTTTCACATTCACCGCACGATCCAGCGCTTCCTTGACGCGCGTCGCGCGACGATCGAAGCCGGAAAGGGAATCGACTGGGCGACGGCTGAGGCGCTCGCATTCGGGTCTCTGCTCAAAGAGGGTCGCAATGTGCGCCTCTCGGGACAGGACACGGAGCGCGGCACATTCTCGCAGCGTCACAGCGTGTTGATCGATCAAGACACCGAAGTGCGTTATGTGCCGCTGGAGCATTTGCCTCCCGGGCGTTTCGAGGTCATCAACTCCATGCTGTCCGAGGAAGCGGTGCTCGGATTCGAATATGGCTATTCGCTCGCCGATCCCGACACGCTGGTTTTGTGGGAAGCGCAGTTCGGCGATTTCGCCAATGGCGCGCAGGTTGTGTTTGACCAGTTTCTTTCGGCAGGCGAACGCAAATGGTTGCGCATGTCGGGGCTCGTCTGTCTGTTGCCGCACGGCTACGAAGGGCAGGGGCCCGAGCATTCTTCCGCGCGGCTCGAGCGCTTTCTTCAAATGTGCGCCGAAGACAATATGCAGATCGCCAATTGTTCGACGCCCGCCAATTACTTCCATATTTTGCGGCGGCAATTGCATCGCGATATCCGCAAACCGCTGGTGCTGATGACGCCGAAGTCGCTCCTGCGCAACAAGCGCTGCGTTTCGAGGCTTGGCGAAATGGGCACGGCGTCGAGCTTTCAGCGCGTGCTGCTTGACGACGCGGAGACGATGCCTGTCGACAAATCCGCGCTTGTCGCGGACGATAAAATCCGCCGCGTCATTCTCTGCTCGGGCAAGGTCTATTACGATCTCTTCGAGGAGCGCGAGAAACGCGGCGTTGACGACGTCTATCTGCTGCGCATCGAACAGCTCTATCCGCTTGCCGCTCAAATCTCTCGTCACCGTGCTGTCGCGCTTCAAACAGGCCGAGACGGTCTGGTGCCAGGAAGAACCGAAGAACATGGGCGCCTGGACTTTCGTCGATCCCTATCTCGAATGGGTGCTGACCCAGGTCGGCGGCAAATCGAAGCGCGCCCGCTATGTCGGCCGGCCTGCGTCGGCGTCCACGGCGGCTGGCGCGATGTCAAAGCATATTGCGCAACTCAAAGCTTTTCTCGACGACGCATTTGCGGCGTCTCCATAGACTGAACGGAAGGATCGGCGTCGATGACTGAAATTCGCGTTCCGACGCTCGGCGAGTCGGTCACCGAGGCGACGATTGGCCGTTGGTTCAAGAAACCGGGCGATGCGGTTCGGGCTGATGAAGCGCTGGCCGAGCTGGAAACGGATAAGGTCACGCTCGAGGTCAACGCGCCGGCATCCGGGGTGCTTGCCGAAATTCTCGCGAAGGAAGGCGAGACCGTCGCGCCTGGCGCCCTGCTTGGGCAAATCGCGGAGGGCGCGTCTTCCGCGGCGGAAGGCAAACCCGCAGCCGCGCCTCCGATTGTCGATCGAGCTGCGCCTGCGCCGAAACAGCCTTCCTCGGCCGCGCCTTCGCCTTCGCCTCCGCCCCCACCGCCCGCAGCTGCAAAGATTGCGCAGGAGAAAGGCATCGACCTTTCGAGCGTGGCGGGCTCGGGCAAAAAAGGGCAGGTGCTGAAGGGCGATGTTTTGGGACTGGCCGCGAAGCAGCCGGAGAGTGCGAAAAGCGTGGCGCCGCCAGCCGTTGTGGCGCGGGCGCCTGCTCCCGCCACGGATCAAGCGCGCGAGGAGCGCGTGCGAATGTCGCGGCTGCGTCAGACCATCGCCCGGCGCTTGAAGGAAGCGCAAGACACCGCTGCAATGCTTACAACCTTTAACGAGGTCGATATGTCGGCCCTCATGGGGTTGCGGGCGCGATACAAAGAGCTGTTCGAGAAGAAACATTCAGCGAAGCTTGGCTTCATGGGCTTCTTTGTGAAGGCCTGCTGTCAGGCCCTTGAAGAGGTGCCTGCGGTCAATGCGGAGATCGACGGGCAGGACATCGTCTTCAAGCATTTCTGCCATATCGGCGTCGCGGTCGGCACCGACAAAGGCCTCGTCGTTCCCGTCATCCGCGATGCGGATCGCATGAGCATCGCCGAGATCGAGAAAGCGATCGCCGTCTTCGGAAAGAAAGCGCGCGAGGGGCAGCTTGATATCGAAGATCTCCAAGGCGGAACCTTCACCATATCGAACGGCGGCGTCTACGGCTCCCTGATGTCGACTCCGATCCTGAACGCTCCGCAATCGGGGATTCTGGGCATGCATAAAATCGAGGATCGCCCGGTCGCAATCGCCGGAAAAGTCGAAATCAGGCCAATGATGTATCTGGCTCTTTCCTATGATCATCGCGTGGTCGACGGCAAGGAGGCGGTGACCTTCCTGGTGAGAGTGAAGGAGGCGCTGGAAGATCCTTCGCGACTGATATTGGAGCTTTGACCGACCGGTCGGCGAGGGTCTTTAAATTGGGCTCGGCAAGAGTATCTAAATAACAAGCGTGCTACCGAGGTAGGCGCCGAAGGGCGGGGCCCAAGTGCCCGCCGAGGAGGTCACATGAACGTTAAGACGACTGAGGAGCGCAAGGCTCCGCTTCTGACGCCGGAACAATTCGCCCATTTGGGCGATGGCGCCATAGCCTACGTCCGGAGCATGCGCTCCGAGGATGTTTCGAGGCTTTTCCCGCAGGCTCCCGAAATGGAGCCGGGTCTGACCATATTCGCTCTCCTTTCAGCCGACGGCACCCCGATCGTGCTGGCGGATACGAAAGAGAGCGCGCTCGCTAACGCCTGGCAAAACCAGCTGCAAACGGTCAGCCTGCACTGAGGCTCGCTCGACAGGAAGAAAATTGCCTCCTCCTTTGCGGCGGCAAGGCGCGTCATCGGGCGCGCCTTGCCGTAAGGAGAGGCGAAATGGAGCCAGCCGGCGAAATCTACGCCGTTTGCTCGCGGAACCACAATTGTCGCGCCGCCTATCCGCGGCTAACCGCCAAATAGCTTCTCGAAGAAATTCTTGTCTTCTCGCGCGCCTTGTGGCGGAGGCCGGCGCTGCGGCGGCCGCGCGCCCGCTTCCGGAATGTCTTCGGGCGGCAATAAGGCTTCAATTCCATGAACGGGCGCGCGCGGACGTTCGCGCTCCGCCGGCGCAATCGAGCCGGTCGTCGACTCACGCGGCGTCGGAGCCGCGCCGACATTGAGGCTCGGGCGTGGCGGAGGAGCCGGGGCCTGAGTCGGCGCCGGATCGGACGAGAAGAGGCCGAGCAGCGCTTGCGCGGGCTGGGTGATGTCGATGCCCGGAGCGGCGGCGCGCCACGCGCCGGCGGGCAGCCCGGCGACGGGAACGCCTTGGTGAGCGGCTCTCATGAAACGACTCCAGACCTCGACCGGCAGATTGCCGCCCGACGCTTTTTTGGTCGGCGAATTATCGTCGTTTCCGAGCCATACGCCGGCGACAAGATGGCTCGTGTAGCCAATGAACCAGGCGTCGCGGAAATCCTGGCTCGTGCCTGTCTTGCCCGCGGCCTGCCAGCCGGGAAGCTCGGCCTTGCGCGCGGTGCCTGTGAGCAGCGTTTCTTCCATCATGGAATTCATCATCGCCACATATTGCGGCTCGATGACGCGGCCTTGGCTTGAGGTCTTTCTGGCGTAGAGCAGCTTGCCGTCGGCGGTGCGCACCTTGGTGATGATATGCGACTGCGCGCCGACGCCTCCATTGGCGAAAGGAGCGTAAGCGGCGACGAGTTCGAGTGGCGTCACCTCCGACGTTCCGAGCGAAATGGAAGCGTTGGCCTGAAGCTCCGATGCGATTCCCAGTCGATGAGCGGTCCGCGCGACGGTTTTTGGACCAACCTCCATGCCCACGCGAACAGCGACCGTGTTAAGCGACATCGATAACGCTTTGGTCAAAGTGACGGGACCGAAATATTCGCGACTGTAGTTTTCGGGTTGCCAGCCTTTGATGTTGAGCGGTCCGTCTTCGCGCACCGTGTCGGGCGTCAATCCATGTTCGAGCGCGGCGAGATAGACGAAAGGCTTGAACGCCGAGCCAGGCTGCCGCTTGGCCGCCACGGCGCGATCGAATTGGCTGTCGGCGTAATTGCGTCCGCCGACCAGCGCGCGGATCGCGCCATTGGGGTCGAGCGCAACAAGCGCGCCTTGCGTCACTTCGAACTTGGCGCCTTTCTTATCGAGTTCTTCGGTGATCGCGACCTCTGCGGCGGTCTGCAAATTCCGGTCGAGCGTCGTCGTGACGACGATATCCTGATCGATGGCGCCGATCGTGTCGTCGAGCATGTCCATGACATAGTCGGCGGCGTAATTGATCGAGCCCGCGCCTTGATCGCGGCGCGCGATTGCCGGACGCGCCAGAGCGAGTTTCGCCATCGCTTCGGTGATATGCCCTTCCTGCGCCATGGCGGTGATGACCTGGGCGGCCCGTTCGCTCGCGCCTTCCGGATTGCGGTCGGGCGCGAGTTTGCTCGGAGCCTTCATCAGACCAGCGAGAACCGCCGCCTCGGCGAGGGTGACCGCTCGGGCGCCGTGCCCGAAATAGCGTTCCGCGGCCGCCTCCACGCCATAAGCGCCGGAGCCGAAATAGACGCGATTGAGATAGAGTTCGAGAATCTGATCCTTCGAATATCGGTGCTCGAGCCACAGAGCGAGGATCGCTTCCTGAATCTTGCGCGAGATTGTGCGCTCCTGCGTCAGGAACAGATTTTTGGCGAGCTGCTGCGTGATCGTAGAGCCGCCCTGCATGGAGCCTTTGCCGGTGACGTTGCGCGTCAACGCGCGCGCCACGCCGAGCGGGTCGACGCCCCAATGCGAGTAGAAACGGCGGTCCTCTATGGCGACGAAGGCTTTGGGAAGATAAGGCGGCAGATCCTTCAAGCGGATGGCGGCGCCGCCCGTGTCGCCGCGATTGGCGAGCAGATCTCCGTCTGCGGCGAGAATAGCAATATTGGGGGGGCGCTTGGGTACGGCGAGTTGATCGATCGGCGGCAGCTGCGCGCCGTAATAGACGCAGGCGCCGCCAACGCCGATAACGCCCCACAGGCCAAGCACGAAGGTCCAGTAAAAAAGCCGACCCAAAAACGAACGGCGATTCTTCGCCCTTCTCGGCGCTTTTTTGGTCCTGCGGGGTTCGGCTCGCAAATCGTTTCGCCGGTCGTCGTCGAACGCCGGTTCGCGGCGTCTGTCGCTGCGCGCCATCGGTTTGGTTTCGCCGCTTCCGGCGCCTCGATCATTCGGCCCGCCGCATGCGGGAAATGCTTTATGAGACCTAACAGCGGCAGTTTAAGGGCCGGTTAAGCGAAGCGGCCGCCGACTTATGCACAAATTGCCGCCTTGGTCGGCTTTGCGGCCCTTGCGCTGGGAGGATTGCCGAGCCAAAGTCGCTGCCCCCGGCGCTGAAACTACGGCGGCGCCGCCGAAGAAGCGAACGGATTTCCCGTCATGAAAGTCACGATTGAGAGGGCGGCGCTTTTGCGGGCCCTCGGCCATGTGCATCGGGTCGTGGAGCGGCGCACGACGATTCCGATCCTCGCCAATGTCCTGATTTCGGCCAAAGGCGGCGCGTTGTTGCTGAAGGCGACCGACCTCGATCTCGAAATCACGGAGAAAGTTCCCGCCGAAACGCCGCAGGAGGGCGCCACGACGCTGCCGGCGCATACGCTCTACGACATTGTGCGCAAATTGCCGGAGGGCGCCCAGATTTCGCTGGAGGCGACGGGCGAGCAAGGCCAATTGCTTCTGCGCTCGGGCCGTTCGCGCTTTCAGCTGCAAAGTCTTCCCGAAAGCGACTTTCCCGACGTCACGTCGGGAGAGTTCTCGCATAAATTCGCGCTCGCGCCGGCCGATCTGAAGAAACTGATCGAAAAGACGCAGTTTGCGATTTCGAGCGAAGAGACCCGCTACTATCTGAACGGCATATTCGTTCATACTCTCGACGTCGAGGGGCGCACCATGTTGCGCGCGGTGGCGACGGACGGCCATCGCCTCGCACGCGTCGAAATGCCGGCGCCGTCGGGTTCGGCCGGCATGCCGGGAGTGATTTTGCCGCGCAAGGCGGTCGCCGAGGTTCAGCGTCTCATCGAGGACGCGCAGGGCGAGATCGCCATCGAGCTGTCATCCAACAAAATGCGTTTCTCGTTAGGAGAGGTGGTCTTAACCACCAAGCTCATCGACGGGACATTCCCCGATTATGCGCGGGTCATTCCCTCCAACAACGACAAGCGCCTGACGGTCGAGCGCGACGCCTTCACCAAGGCGGTCGATCGCGTCTCCACGATTTCCTCGGAACGCGGACGCGCCGTCAAATTGGCGCTATCGGAAGGCAAGCTCGTATTGTCCGTCACCAATCCCGATCAGGGATCGGCCGTTGAGGAACTTGAAGCCGATTATGACGGCTCGCCGTTGGACGTCGGTTTCAATGCTCGCTATCTGCTCGACATCGCGCAGCAGCTTGACAGCGACACCGCGCTGTTTCGTCTTGCAGACCCCGGTTCGCCAACGCTCATTCAGGATCGCGACGGCGCAAGCGCTCTGTATGTGCTGATGCCGATGCGCGTGTGAGGGCAAGAGGCCCGCACAATTTTGATTACGGCGACGTGAAGCGTTGACGTGGCGACATTCGCGCGCGTGATCTCGCCGCCCGACTGAAGAGATCCAAATCTTGCCAAGCCTCGCCGCTTGAAGCAATCTTCTCGCCCCGACAGGAGTCGAGCGAAAATGTCTTACGTCGCATCGCAGCTTTGGATGTTTCTGCTGTCGATCTTCGTCGTTGGAGTTTTGACGGCGATTCTCGTGCGTCAGCCTGAAGAAAGGCGGTGGATGGCCGCTTGGCTGAAGTGGGCGGTTCTCGCCTCCGCCGCCGCTGTCGCGGTTGCGATGGTTGGCGCCGTCTCAGGGCGCGCGGGATTTTTCGTCGAAAGCGGACTTTTGGGTTTCGCGGCCTACCTCATTGGCGGTTTCGTAGGAACCCGACTGACGAGAGGGTCGTGGCGCGAGCACAAGGGCTGGGCTCTTGGTCTCGTTCCCGCGATCATGATCTGGTTGGCGGGCAATGCTCTTATGACGCCTCGCATTGAAGACGATCTGAAACAACGAGTCGGACAGGCGATGGAATCCGCGGGCGCCGACCTGTCGAAATTGGAGATCTCCGGACGCGACGTCATTCTGCCGGACGAGTTGGCGAATCGCGCGTCGCTCGTTGACGCCATTCAGGACGTGAATGGCGTTCGATTGGTCGTAAGCGCAGAAAAGCTGAAGGAAGCGCTGACGGCGCGTCGCGAGCCACTGCCCGTCGAGCGTAAAGCTGTGGCGCGGATTGAACAAGACGCCGGCGATAAGACCGCGACGCAACAGGAGGAGCCTGCGCCGCCTGTCGCGGCGCTTCAGCCGCCAGTTGTCGCTCCCAAACCGCCGGTCGAACCGCAAGTCGCCGCTCCCTCGGCGCAGGTCGCTGCTCCTCCGCCCGCCACCGCTCCGCCAGCTCCTGTCCCTCAGCCGCAGAAAGAGGCGCCGCAATCGCCGCCAACGCAGCTTTCCGTTCATGAACCGATTGTCGCAGAGATTGGTCCTCCGCCGCCCGAATCGAAAATGCCGATGGAAAAGACAAACGTTGTGGAGCCCATGATCAAAGTTCCTGCGGTCGGCGCGCTCGGCGCTGCGGCCTGTCAGTCGGCGCTGTCTGCGACGGCTGCTAAGGACAAAGTGCAATTCGGGGCGGGCAACGCCAAGATTCGTTTCGCATCCACTCCGTTTCTCGACAAGGTCGCCGAACTGTTGAAGCGCTGTCCAGGGACGAGATTTGAAATCGGGGCGAAGAAGGACGCCGCTGGCGAAAGCGCCCCTTTGACGCAGCGGCGCCTCGAACGGCTCGTCGACTATCTGGAGCGTGAGGGCATAGAACACGGACGCCTCATCGCCGATCAGGCGAAGAAGCCGCGCTCGCAAGGCGAGGAAGCCGGCGCTGGCGATGCTCGCCGTGTAGAATTCCAGATGGAATAGGCGCGTCACGAAAGGATGCGGAAACCCTAATGGGGATTCGTCTTGCGCGACGCGTCGAAGCACGTTTGATCTTTAGCGGCTGCATCCTATTGTGGGACAAACCGTGCTCGACGAGGCCGCAATGGCGCATCTGCTTGCGAGAAAATCAGCTGTAAATCACAACGCTACCGAGGCTGCAACGGCGCCGACCGAGGCTGACGTCGCGACTTTGCGGCAGGACGTCCTGTCCCGGCTGACCTTTACGGTTGCAAAGGATAAAGCCTCTGCCAGCCAGCGCGACTGGTTTATCGCCACGGCTCTGGCGACGCGCGACCGCGTGGTGAGCGCCTGGCTCGCGTCGACCAAGCGCAATTACGAGGAAGATCGAAAGCGCGTTTATTATCTGTCGCTCGAATTTCTGGTTGGCCGTCTTCTCATGGATGCGCTGACGAATCTTGGCCTCACGCAGACAATGCGGGAGGCGCTCAGCGGATTGGGCGTCGACCTCGATAAATTACGAATGCTGGAGCCGGATGCGGCGCTCGGCAACGGCGGCCTCGGACGGCTCGCAGCCTGTTTTATGGACAGCATGGCGACGCTCAGAATCGCGGGATGCGGTTACGGCATTCGCTATGACCACGGCTTGTTTCGGCAAACCGTAAAGGACGGCTGGCAGCACGAATATCCGGAAGACTGGCTGTCTTTCGGAAATCCATGGGAATTTCCCCGCCCCGAAATCGAATATGACATTCACTTCGGAGGGCATGTCGAGGCCTCGCGACTCGCTGATGGCGCGACGGCTCATGTATGGCGTCCGTCCGAGACAATCGACGCGGTCGCCTATGACACTCCCGTCGTGGGTTGGCGGGCCGCCCATGTCAATACGTTACGACTTTGGTCCGCGCGCGCGCCCGATCCGCTGCGGCTCGATGTGTTCAACCAAGGCGACTATGTCGGCG
This sequence comes from uncultured Alphaproteobacteria bacterium, assembly GCA_963811555.1. Taxonomy (GTDB): domain Bacteria; phylum Pseudomonadota; class Alphaproteobacteria; order Rhizobiales; family Beijerinckiaceae; genus Methylosinus. The sequence goes on from CAWESG010000032.1 coordinate 40,990, forward strand.
CGCTCGCCGACCAGGTGCGCGCTGAATCGATTTCCAAAGTTCTCTATCCGAGCAACTCCACTCCCGCCGGGCAAGAGTTGCGCCTGCGGCAGGAGTATTTTTTCGCTTCCGCTTCGTTGCAGGACCTTATTCGCCGCCACATGAAGCAAACCGGCGACATTCGGAAACTTGCCGAGAAGGTCGCCATTCAACTCAACGACACGCATCCGGCGATTGGCGTCGCCGAATTGATGCGGCTGCTCGTCGACGTGCACGGGCTTGCGTGGGAGGAAGCGTGGCGGATCACGCAGGCCACTTTCTCCTACACCAATCACACATTGCTGCCGGAGGCGCTCGAAACCTGGCCTGTGTCGCTGATGGAGCGGCTGCTGCCGCGCCATATGCAGATTATTTATCTCATCAACGCCCTGCATCTTGATCGTCTGCGAGTTGAGCGTGGAATGGAGCCGAGCGTATTATCGTCCGTGTCCCTGATCGACGAACATCACGATCGACATGTGCGGATGGGGCATCTGGCGTTCCTTGGCTCCCATAAGGTCAATGGAGTTTCCAAACTCCATACCGAGCTCGTCAAGGAAACGGTGTTTCACGATTTGCATCAGCTCTACCCGGATCGCGTCGTCAACAAGACGAATGGCGTGACGTTCCGCCGCTGGCTTCTCGAGGCCAATCCGCCGCTCTCCCGCCTCATTGGCGCGACGATTGGCGCGTCCGTTTGGGATGATCCGGAGCGGCTGATCGAATTGGAGGCCTTTGCCGGCGACGTTGCGTTCCAGCAGGAGTTCATGGCCGCGCGTGCGGGCAACAAAGAGCGGCTCGCCACGCTGATTGCTGAGACCCTGGGCGTGAGGGTTGATCCTTCCGCGCTGTTCGACGTGCAGATCAAGCGCATACATGAATATAAGCGGCAGCTGCTCAATATTATGGAGGCGATTGCGCTCTATAATGACATTCGCGCGCAACCGACGCGGGATTTCGTGCCGCGAGTGAAGATTTTCGCGGGCAAAGCGGCTGCGAGCTATCATCAGGCGAAGCTCATCATCAAGCTGATCAACGACGTCGCGCGGGTTGTGAACGACGATCCAACTGTCCGCGGGCTTTTGAAGGTCGTGTTCCTTCCAAACTACAATGTGAGCCTTGCGGAGACGATCATTCCGGCAGCCGATCTGTCCGAGCAGATTTCGACAGCCGGCATGGAGGCCTCCGGGACCGGCAACATGAAGTTCGCCTTGAACGGAGCGTTGACGATCGGAACGCTGGATGGCGCGAATGTCGAGATCAAGGAGCGGGTCGGCGACGAAAACATTTTTATTTTCGGCCTGACCGCAGCCGAAGTCGAGGCGAGCCGCGCCAAAGGCATCGACGCGCGCGATAATATCGCCGCCTCGCCTCGTCTGCAGGGCGTTCTTCAAGCCATAGCCTCCGGCGTTTTTTCGCCGGACGACCGTAATCGTTACGCTCAGCTTGTCGACACGCTGACGTATTACGACCATTTCTTGATTTCGAACGATTTCGACTCTTACGTGGAAGCGCAGGCCGCGGTGAGCGCGAAATGGCGGGACCAGAAAGCGTGGCGGCGCTCGAGCATTCTCAATACGGCGCGCGTCGCTTGGTTCTCGTCGGATCGCGCCATAAGAGAATATGCCGAAGAGATCTGGAACGTTCCCGTCTGAGTCGTGCGCGCGCCTATTGGATGCGGCAATGGAGCTTCTGGCGTTTTTCCATCATTCTCGCTAACGCAGACTATCGAATCCATTTCGTGAGCCGGCCTCGCGAACGCGACTGGAAAGCAAGTGAGCAGATTGACTTGGGGCGCCAGAGCTGAAGATGTCGCCGCCATTGTCGGCGCTCGCCACGGCGACCCTTTCTCCGTCCTGGGCCTGCATGAAACGGCGTCGGGTCTCGTCGTCAGGGCCTTCGTTCCAGGCGCGCAGACCGTGCAAGCGATTTCGCGCGACGGACGCGTCATCGCGGACCTCGAGCGCGTTCACCCGGACGGATTTTTTGAAGGTCTTATTCGGGAACGCAAGACGCGTTTCGCGTACGCGCTACGCGCCGCCAATGCTTCCAATTCATGGGAGTTCATTGACCCTTACGCTTTTGGCCCCTCGCTTGGACCGTTAGACGATTATCTTCTCGTCGAAGGCGCGCATCAGAAATTATACGAACGTCTGGGCGCGCATGTGATCGAGCACGAAGGCGTCGATGGCGTTCGCTTTGCGGTCTGGGCGCCGAATGCGCATCGTGTTTCCGTGGTTGGCGATTTCAATCAGTGGGACGGACGCCGCGCCCAGATGCGAAAGCGCATCGACAGCGGAATATGGGAGATTTTCATTCCCAATGTCGCCGCCGGAACAAATTACAAATATGAAATCGTCGGCGCCGACGGAAATCTCCTACCACTCAAGGCCGATCCTTTCGGCTTCGAAGCCGAACTGCGTCCCTCGACCGCATCCGTCGTAGCGGACCCGGCGCCGTTCGAATGGCGCGACGAGGCGCATATGGCTGCGCGCGCGCGTTGCGATCCTCGTCGAACGCCGATCTCGATTTACGAAGTTCATCTTGGTTCATGGCGGCGCGGCGAAAACAATCGTTTCCTCACCTATGACGAACTCGCGGACGCGCTCATCCCATACGTGCTCGATTTGGGGTTCACCCATATCGAGTTGCTGCCGATTTGTGAGCATCCGCTCGACGCCTCTTGGGGTTATCAGCCGATCGGGCTTTTCGCGCCGACGCGCCGCCATGGCGATCCGGCGGGATTCAAGCGTTTCGTCGACCGCGCACATCGGGCGGGTTTGGGCGTCATTTTGGACTGGGTGCCCGCACATTTCCCGACGGACGAGCATGGTCTCGCGCATTTCGACGGGACTTCGCTCTATGAACATCCCGATCCGCGACGCGGCTTCCATCCTGATTGGAGCACCGCGATCTATGATTTCGGCCGACGCGAAGTGGCGAATTTTCTGATCAGCAACGCACTCTATTGGCTCGACCGTTTCCATATCGACGGGCTGCGCGTCGATGCCGTCGCCTCCATGCTCTACCTCGATTATTCCCGCAGAGAAGGCGAATGGGCGCCAAATCCAGACGGCTCCAACGACAATCGCGACGCGATCCATTTTCTTCAAAGGTTCAACGAACTCGTTTACGGACTCTTTCCTGGCGTCGTCACCATCGCGGAAGAGTCGACCGCCTGGGGAGGCGTATCGCGACCGACCAGTTCAGGTGGCCTCGGCTTCGGATTCAAATGGAACATGGGCTGGATGAACGACACGCTTTCCTACATGTCGGACGACCCGGTCCATCGCAAATGGAGCCACAACAAGCTGTCTTTTGGCCTGCTCTACGCCTTTACGGAAAACTTCATCTTGCCGCTGTCTCACGATGAAGTCGTGCATGGCAAAGGTTCGATTGTTTCTAAAATGCCGGGCGACGAATGGCGGCGCTTCGCAAATGCGCGCGCCTATTACGGGTTCATGTGGGGGCATCCCGGCAAGAAGCTCTTGTTTATGGGGCAGGAGTTCGGCCAGACAAACGAATGGAACGCCGCAACGAGCCTCGACTGGTGGCTGCTCGATCACGCTCCGCATCGTGGACTGCAGGCCTTTATCCGCGATCTGAACCGCATCTACCGGGATCATGAAGCGCTCTACGCTCGCGATTGCGAGGGAGAAGGGTTTCAGTGGATCGTCGTGGACGACGCCGAAAGCTCGGTCTACGCCTTCGCGCGTTTTGGCGCTGACCGAAGCCGGCCCGTCGTCGTCGTTTCGAATTTTACGCCCGTCGTGCGCGAAGCTTATCGCCTCGGCTTTCCTCGGGCAGGCCGCTGGCGCGAAATCCTGAATTCCGACGCAAGCGTTTATGGCGGCTCCGGGCTTGGCAATCTCGGAGCGGTCGCGGCGCATCCGCAAAGCTGGGGCGATTTCCCGGCCAGCGCGGATATTCTGTTGCCGCCACTGTCGACTTTGTTCTTCGAATTCGAAAGCAACTCGTTACAATGATGTTCGAATCGAGTAAGAAACCCGTGAATTCGATCTGATAGGATCGGTAGATGGCCGCCGGAGAAAATGCGCCTCTCGCACGCCAAGCCATGGCCTATGTGCTTGCGGGCGGACGTGGGTCGCGGCTGATGGAGTTGACCGACCGCCGCGCCAAGCCGGCGGTCTACTTCGGCGGAAAATCCCGCATCATCGATTTTGCGTTGTCGAACGCGTTGAACTCCGGCATACGGCGCATTGCGGTCGCTACGCAATATAAAGCGCATAGCTTGATCCGTCATTTGCAGCGCGGCTGGAGCTTTTTTCGTCCCGAACGCAATGAGAGTTTCGATATCCTGCCTGCAAGCCAGCGCGTATCCGAGCTGAATTGGTATCTCGGCACGGCGGATGCGGTTTATCAGAACATCGATATCGTCGAGAGCTACAATCCAAAATATATCGTGCTGCTCGCGGGCGATCACATCTACAAAATGGACTATGAACTCATGCTGCAACAGCATGTCGAACAGGTCGCGGACGTAACGATCGGTTGTCTGGAAGTCGATCGCAGCGAAGCGAGCGGATTCGGCGTCATGCATATCGACGAGAGTGATCAAATTCTGTCGTTTCAGGAGAAGCCTGTAGATCCCCCCGCAATGCCGGGCAAGCCCGATAAATCGCTCGTCAGCATGGGCATCTATGTATTTGAAGCGAACTTCCTCTATGATCAATTGCGGCGCGACGCGGAAGACGCCAATTCCAGCCACGATTTCGGTAAGGACATCATTCCGTTTCTTGTCGCGAATGGACGTGCGGTCGCGCATCATTTTTCGCGCTCATGCGTGCGCTCTTCTAGCGAAGAGTCGAGCTATTGGCGCGACGTGGGAACCGTCGACGCCTATTGGGCGGCGAATATCGACCTGACGGACTTCGTGCCGCAGCTCGATCTTTATGACCGCAATTGGCCGATCTGGACCTATGCCGAGATCACCCCGCCTGCGAAATTCGTGCATGATCAGGTTGGGCGCCGCGGGCAGGCGCTGTCGTCGCTCGTTTCGGGCGGCTGCATCGTGTCCGGCTCGACTCTGCGGCGCACGCTCCTGTTTACCGGCGTGCGCGTGAACTCCTATGCGACGGTCGAGAACGCGGTCATTTTGCCTTATGTCGACATCGGACGCTCGTCGCGATTGACCAATGTTGTCGTGGATCGCGGCGTCGTCATTCCCGAAGGCTTGATCGTCGGCGAGGACCCGGAGGAGGATGCGCGTCGGTTTCGCCGCAGCGAGCAGGGCGTGTGCCTGATCACGCAGCCGATGATCGACCGGCTTTCGCAATGACGCGCATCACCGCGCTGGCCGTCGCCTCGGAAATCAGCCCGCTCGTAAAGACCGGCGGACTCGCGGATGTCGTCGGCGCCCTCCCTTTGGCGTTGAAGGCGGAGAAGGTCGACACAATTACGTTGATCCCGGGCTACAGCGTCGTGCTCGACAAAATGGAGCGCGCCGAGACGCTTCATAGTTTTGGCGATCTCTTCGGCGGCCCTGCGAGGATTCTGTCCGCCTCTATCTCCGGACTCGATCTCTTTGTGCTGGACGCCCCGCATCTTTATGTGCGCCCGGGCGGCTTGTACACGGACGCCGACGGCGTCGATTATCCAGACAACGCCTTTCGATTCGCTGCGCTTGCAAAGGCGGCGAGCCTGATCGCGCAAGGGCTTTTACCTGCGTTTGCGCCAGACATTCTACATGCGCATGATTGGCAGGCTGGTCTCGCCCCGGCCTATTTGCATTACAGCGACAAGCCGCGCCCGGCGACCATTCTCACCATTCACAATCTCTCCTTTCAAGGCAGATTTCCAAAGGAATTACTGCCCGCTTTGGGACTGCCGCCGCAGTCCTTTGCGATGGACGGCGTCGAATATTACGGCGGCGTCGGCTATCTCAAGGCCGGTCTGCAACTCGCGGATCGCATCACGACGGTTTCGCCGAGCTATGCCGCCGAAATCATGACCGTTGACGAGGGCATGGGCCTTGATGGCCTGTTGCGCGCGCGAGCCAGCGTCGTCAGCGGCGTTCTGAATGGCGTTGACGATCATGTCTGGGATCCGGCGCATGATCCGCTCATCGCGGCGCGATACGATCTTCGCAATTTGGCGAAGCGTAAAAAAAATAAGGCCGCTCTTCAGAGCCGCCTCGGATTGGCGAACGAAGGCGACGCGTTGCTGATTGGCGTCGTCAGTCGCCTGTCATGGCAAAAGGGCCTTGATCTCCTTCTCGAAGTTTTGACGGACGTGATTGCGCTTGGCGCTCAAGTCGCTCTGCTCGGCGCGGGCGACAAGGAGCTTGAGAGCGACTATGCTTCAGCAGCGCTCGCTCATGCGGGTCATGTCGGCGTCCATCTCGGTTATGATGAAGAGCTCGCTCATCTCATCCAGGCTGGCGCCGACGCTTTGCTTGTGCCATCGCGTTTTGAACCTTGCGGGCTGACGCAATTATGCGCGCTTCGCTATGGAGCCGTTCCGATCGTCGCGCGAGTCGGCGGTTTGAAAGACACGATCATCGACGCCAATGAGATGGCGCTTTCGGCGGGCGTCGCCACGGGCCTTCAATTTTCGCCGCCCACGAAGGACGAACTCATCGCTGCGATTCAACGCGCCCATAACTTGTTTAAGAGACGCGACCGCTTGGCGAAAGCTCCAGATAAACGGCATGAAGACGGATGTTTCTTGGCGCAATCCCGCGCGTCGCTACGCCGAACTTTACAAGAGCCTCGTTTCCTCTCGGCGAGGCGACGCCGCATGACGCGACGCGTAACGGAAGGCGCGCCTGAGCCGCTTGGCGTCACGCTCGATGAGGACGGCGTCAATGTCGCCGTCTTTTCCGCTCACGCGGAAGCGATCGAATTCTGCCTCTTCGATGAACAGGGCGAGTTCGAAACCGAACGGCTGAGACTGCCGTTTCGCACCGGCGACATTTTCCACGCCCACATCGTTGGCGTGAAGCAGGGCGCGCGCTACGGCTTGCGCGCTCACGGCCCTTATGATCCAAGTCGCGGTCATCGTTTCAATTCGGCGAAGCTCCTTGTCGATCCCTATGCGCTTGCGTTGGATCGCCCTTTTTCCTTGCATGAGTCGATGTTCGCCTACTGCGCAGACGACCCATTGTTGGATCTGTCGATCGATCGATCCGACAGCGCCGCCTTTGTTCCAAAGGCCATCGTCATTGCTCCCCAACATGCGGGAATGGCCTCTCGTCCGCGAACGCCTTGGCGGGACACGATCATTTATGAGTTACATGTGCGCGGTTTCACGAAATGTCTTTCGAGCGTTCCGGAGGAATTGCGCGGCACATTCGCGGGTCTCGCGCACGAGACCGCAATTGCGCATCTTTCAAGGCTCGGCGTGACGACGCTCGAACTCATGCCTTGCGCCGCCTGGATCGACGAGCGTCATCTCACGAGAATCGGGCTGTCGAATTATTGGGGTTACAATCCGATCGCCATGATGGCGCCCGATCCTCGGCTCGCGCCGGGCGGATGGGCGGAGGTGCGTGCGGCAGTTGCGAAGCTGCACGCTTCGGGAATCGAGGTCCTCATTGATGTCGTGCTCAATCACACGGGAGAGGGCGACGCATTGGGTCCGACGCTCTCGCTGCGCGGTCTCGATAACGCGAGCTATTACCGTTTACGGCGCGACGATCATCGGCGTTACGTCGATGACGCGGGTTGCGGCAATATATTGGCTTTCGACCGAGCGCCCGTGGTGCGCTACGCCATGGACGCCTTGCGCGCATGGGCGATTTACGGCGGGGTCGACGGCTTTCGCTTCGATCTCGCAACGACGCTTGCGCGTCGTGAAGACGGATTTGACGCCCATGCTCCCTTTCTTGCCGCTATCGCTCAAGACCCTTTGTTGCGGGATCTTAAACTTATCGCCGAGCCATGGGACCTTGGCCCCGGTGGATATCAATTAGGCAAGTTCCCCGCGCCCTGGGGAGAATGGAACGACAGGTTTCGCGATGCGACCCGTCGCTTTTGGCGCGGCGATCCTATTGGCGTCTCGGAGCTTGCGACTCGCATCGCCGGTTCTTCCGATTTTTTTGCTCCGCACCGGCGGCCGTCGCGCAGCGTCAATTTCATCGCAGCGCATGACGGCTTCACGCTTGCCGATGTTGTTTCCTATGAGCGCAAGCACAATGAAGCGAATGGCGAGGACAATCGCGACGGAACAAATGAAAATCATTCCTGGAACAATGGAGTCGAAGGCGAAAGTCTCGACATAGATATCGTCGCCGCGCGCAAGCGCGATCAGCGAAATCTGCTTGCAACATTGCTGTTTGCAAAAGGAACGCCCATGCTTTCGATGGGCGCCGAGCTCGCGCATTCGCAAGGCGGCAACAACAACGCTTATGCGCAAGATAACGCCAGCGCATGGATCGATTGGGATCGCGCGGACGCGGAGCTTTGCTCATTCACGGCGCGGTTGATCGCCTTGCGCAAGGCGCATGGGGCGCTGACGCGAGACTACTTTCTCACGGGGGACGCGCTTGATCAAAGCCTGACGCCCGATGTCGAATGGCTGAGGCCCGACGGGGCGCCCATGCAGGAGCATGATTGGCGTGACGACGCCGCCGCGACCCTGATCGCCTGTCTCTATGCGCCTGCTGAGCATGCGACAGCGGCCGACCGCGTTGCGATCATTTGGCACAGAGGCGCTCTAGGCCTCATCGTGACGCCGCCGCCCGCGCGCGACGGCTTCCGCTGGACAGCCAGTCTCGATACGGCGCGGGAAGACAACGCGGCGTCCGAAGACTGCAAGCGGCGGTTTTCGGATCGAACCTCGCTCAGTCGTTGTGCTGACCGAGGCGGCTTCCGCACACGGTCGTCGCAATACGGCTATTCCAGACGAGATTTTGGAAAGGCTCGCGCAGGCGGCGGGCGTTTCGACGCAGTGGCGCGACATTGAGGGCGCAACTCACGATGTTCCGCGCGAGACCATTCAGGCGCTTCTTTTAAATTTGGGTCTCCCTGCCGAAAGCCTTGCGCAGGGACGCGAAAGTCTGGCGCGACTTGCGGACCGCATGGATCGGCGCGCCATGCCGAGCACCAAAGCGGTCCATGACGGAGAGGAAATCGTGTTGCGACTCGCCGCGCGCGATGGCCGTTTGCCGAGGGGTCTGATTGTCGAACGCGAAGATGGAAGCGAGGACCGCATTCGGCTCAATGCGGGTGATTTGCAAATGACGCGTTGGCGCGCCGTCGATGGTCGCCAAGTTGAGGGCGCCTCGGCGCGATTGCCGCCGCAGCCGATGGGGCGTCACAAAATCCGCATTGACGACGCGCCAGATGAGATTTGCCGCCTCACAGTCGCGCCGAGCCGTTGTTATCTGCCGCGCGAAATTCTGGAAAAGCGTGTTTTTGGTCTCGCTGCGCAGCTTTATTCGCTGCGCCGCATCGGCGATCAGGGTATTGGCGATTTCACGACGCTTTCGCAACTCTCTCAGCTTTCCGCAGCGCGCGGCGCTTCGCTCATCGCGATCAACCCGCTGCACGCATTGTTTTCGCAAATGCGCGAACGCGCCAGCCCCTATTCGCCATCGGACCGCCGATTTCTCGATCCGATCTACATCGATCTCCATAGTTGTCGCGATCTCATCGACGACGCCGCATTCAGCGCGGCGCTCGCATCCGAGCAGGCGTCGTGCGAGTCGCTCAGCCGCGCGCGCGAAGTCGATTACCCAGGCGTTTACGAGATCAAACGCCGCGTGCTTGAACGCGCCTTTGCGGCGTTCGAAGTCGCGTCGCAACGGCGCTCTTTCGAACAGGCGGCCGCCTTCGATCGTTTCGTCGAACAAGGCGGCGATGCGCTATGGCGTTTCGCCTGTTTCGAGACGATCAGCGAGCATCGCAAAAAAGAAATCTGGCGCGACTGGCCGAGCCATTTGCGCGATGGCCAAGACAGCGCGCTAAAGAAGGTCGCATCTGAAGAAGCGTCGCGCATTCGCTTTCACATGTTCCTGCAATGGCTGTGCGACAGGCAATTGGCCGGCGCCGCTGAGCAGGCCGCGTCCTCGGGACTCGCGCTCGGCTTTTGCCGCGATCTCGCGGTGGGCGCCGCGCCAGACGGGTGCGAGCGTTGGAGCAGGCCTCATCAATTCATCGACGGTTTTTCGATTGGCGCGCCACCTGACGCTTTCGCGCGCGACGGTCAGAATTGGGGATTGGCGCCGCCCAATCCTTTGGCCTGGCGGGAAGATGGATGCGCGAGTTTCGTCGAACTGCTCGCCGCCAACATGCGTTATGCCGGCGCGCTCCGGATCGATCATGTGATGGGGCTCGCGCGCCTGTTCGTCGCGCCAAATGGCGCAAAGGCGTCGGCAGGAACTTATATCGACTTTCCAATCGACGATCTGCTCGCGCATATGGCGCTCGAAAGCGAGCGAGCGAAATGTTTCATCGTTGGCGAGGATCTCGGCACTGTTCCCTGGGGTCTGCGCGAAAAGCTCGACGCCTCGGACGTCATGAGCTACCGCGTCCTTTGGTTTGAACGCGATGGCGAGCGTTTTTCCCCGCCCTCGCATTATGCGCATAAGGCGATGGCCTGCGTGTCGACTCATGATTTGCCCACGCTCGCCGGCTGGTGGGAAGGCGAGGATATCATCGAGCGGACGGCGCTTGGCCTGTTGTCGCAGGACGCTGCGCGAACGGCTTCAATCCTGCGGCTCCGGGATAAGCGAGAATTGCTCGCCGCGTTGCGCTCGGAAGAGCTGATTGACGCCGATCACGACGCTGGCGCTCCATTTGACGACGCGCTCGCGGGCGCCATTCACGCCTATGTGGCGCGCTCGCCGTCATGGCTTGCGATGGCGCAAATCGACGATCTCGCTGGTGAGACCAGCGCAGTGAACTTGCCAGGGACAGACCGGGAACGCGCGAATTGGCGGCGGAAATTGACCGGAGAATTGCCGGAAATATTCGAAAATGCTCGCGCGCGGGCTATTTTGGGCGAATTTCGCCGCAATCTGGTCCAAATTCCTGAGCCAAACTCTCCTGCGTCTAGAATTTCAGGCGCAAATTATAGGTGTGAATGAGTCCTGCGGCCAAATTGCTGAATGTTACAGAGGGGCGCGCATGGCGTTTGGCGGCTGCATGTGCGCTCGTCGCCGTGACGAGCGCCTCGCGCGCCGAACCAGCGACGGACGCGCCGCCTGCTGCGGCGATCAAGGACAATCCGGATATCACCGGCAAAAAATTGGAGCTTCGCGGCGTCGAAGACACGATCAACATGTCCGCCGAACAGCGGCGTAAGATCGAAGGCGAAATCACGACGCTGCAAGCCGATCGCGCGCGGCTTAACTCCACTTTGATTGGAGCTGCATCGCGCGTCGCGGCGATTGAAGAAAGCGCGGGCGCGTTAGAGAAACGACTCAACTCTCTCGCCGGCAAGGAAGAGACGATTGTAAAATCGTTGGAGAGCCGACGCGCGGTAATCGGTGAAATCCTCATCGTGCTGCAGCGCTTGGGTCGGCGTCCGCCGCCCGCGCTGCTGTCGCGGCCGGAGGATATTCTTGAAGCGATGCGCGGCGCAATGACGCTTGGCGCTGTATTGCCCGACATGCGCGCAGAAATGCACAAACTGCAGGTCGATCTGACCGAGTTGGTCAAGCTGCGCGAGAACATCAAAGTTGAAAAGGCCGCGCTTGCAAAAGAAAAAGATCAATTGCAAGAACAACGCGGGCGGCTTTCGGCGCTGATCGAAGCGCGACAGTCGTCTCTGAAAGAAGCGCAAAGCGCGCTCGATGCTGAAGCCGAACGGGCGCGCGCGCTCGCATCGCAGGCAACGAGCTTGAAAGACCTTATCACTCGCATGGAGCGGGAAGTCGACGCCGCGCGACGCGCGGCCGAGGCCGCACGCCGTGCGGAAGAACAAGAGGCTGCGCGGTCTCAGGAACAGCGAGCCAAAGCTTTGGCGGCGCCATTCAAGGATTCGGCGCGCCTTGCGCCATCGGTTGCTTTCGGTCAGTTGAAAGGCCGATTGCCGATGCCGGCGGTTGGCGCTATCGTGAAAAAATATGGCGCGCCAGACGGCTTTGGCGGAACAGAAAAAGGCGTTTCCATCGCCGCGCGGGAGAATGGAATTGTCGCCGCCCCATGCGACGGTTGGGTCGCTTTCGCTGGCGCTTACAGAAGTTACGGACAACTCTTGATCATCAATGCCGGAGGCGGTTATTATGTCGTTCTGGCCGGCATGAGTCGAATAAACGTGAACGTCGGACAATTCGTCTTGGCGAGTGAGCCGGTGGCGAGTATGGGTGACGGCGTCGCGCGAACAGCGGCGGCCATCGCCATCGGCGCGAAGCAGCCCATTCTTTACGTCGAGTTCCGCAAAGACGGAACTTCCATAAACTCGGGCCCATGGTGGGCGAAGCCAGACATGCGGAAGGTTGGCGGATGATGCGCAAAACAGCTTTGGTCGTTACGGGTATCGCTATCGGAGCAGGTTGCGCCACGCTTGGCCAGCAAGCGCGCTCCCTGCTTGGCGCGTCAGCGCTCGCCGCAGTCGCCTCGGACACCTACAAGCATCTCAGCCTGTTTGGCGACGTTTTCGATAAGGTGCGCGCCGACTATGTCGAGAAGCCCGACGAGCAGAAGCTTGTTGAGTCCGCGATCAACGGCATGCTGTCGTCGCTCGATCCGCATTCGAGCTATCTGGACGCCAAAGGCTTCAAGGACATGCGGACCCAGACCGAAGGAAAGTTCGGCGGTCTGGGGATCGAAGTCACGCAGGATGACGGCTTCGTCAAAGTCGTAACTCCAATTGACGACACGCCCGCCGCGCGCGCCGGCATCATGTCGGGCGATCTCATCGCCGTCATCGACGGCGAAAGCGTGCAGGGCATGACGCTCAATCAAGCGGTCGACAAAATGCGCGGCGCCATCAACACGCCGGTCAAGCTGACAATTCTGCGCGGCAAGGACAAGCAGAAGATCGATGTGCCGCTTGTTCGCGCCGAGATTCATATCAAATCCGTGCGCTCGCATAAGCAGGATGAAGACATCGGCTATGTGCGCATTTCGCAGTTCAATGAAGAAACCGCGGAAGGCCTGAAGAGCGCGATGCTGAAATTCCAGCAGGAGATTCCTGCGGATAAGTTCAAGGGCTATATCATCGATCTGCGCAACAATCCCGGCGGTCTGCTCGACCAGTCGATTCAGGTCGTCAACGCTTTTATCGACAAGGGCGAGATCGTTTCGACCCGTGGGCGCACGGCGGATGAGACCCAGCGCTACAATGCGCGTCCTGGCGACGTCTCCAAGGGCAAGCCGGTCATCGTGTTGATCAACGGCGGTTCGGCGTCTGCGTCCGAAATCGTTGCAGGCGCGCTGCAAGACCATAAGCGCGCGACGATATTGGGCACGCGCTCCTTCGGAAAAGGGTCGGTGCAAACGATCATTCCTCTCGGCGGAAACAGCGGCGCGCTGCGGCTGACCACGGCGCGTTATTACACGCCTTCGGGACGCTCGATTCAGGCCAAGGGCATCGATCCCGACATCGTCATCCTGCAGGACGTGCCCGACGAGTTGAAGGGCAAGGATGACACCAAGGGCGAGGCGTCGCTCAAGGGCCATCTCAAGAACGGCGAAGACGAAAAGACGGGTTCTCAGGCCTATGTCCCGCCGGACGCGAAGAACGACAAGCAGCTCATCGCGGCTGTCGACATTCTCCATGGCAAGCCGCGCGCCCAAATCGTTGCGGAGCCGCCCAAGGACCCCAACGGCGGCAAAGGCCCGAACAAGGCTGCGAATTAATGGGCTGACGACCGGCGAGCGCGCGGCGCGAATAGAGAAAACCTCTATTCCCCGTCTGCGCTCGCCGTTCGCTTCAGAGCCTGACGGATGCGCCTGATGTTCTCGATCTCAGAATACGCCAATCCGACGCGGTTCCTGGAGCTGACGCGCAAGCTCCTTCCGTGGCTCGCGACCATGACAATCCTGTCGCTTGGGATCGGTCTTCTCGCCGTCTTTTTCATCGTGCCGCCGGACTATCAGCAGGGCGATACGGTGCGCATCATGTATATTCATGTGCCGTCGGCTTGGCTTTCAATCTTCGCTTATGTGGTTATGACGTCCGCTTCGCTCGGCGTGCTCGTATGGCGTCATCCGCTCGCCGACGCAGCTCAAAAGACTGCAGCCACGCTTGGCGCAACTTTCACTTTTATCTGCCTCGTCACCGGGTCGCTGTGGGGCAAGCCGATGTGGGGAGCCTATTGGGTGTGGGACGCAAGACTCACCTCCATGCTTGTGCTGTTTCTTCTCTATCTCGGCTTGATCGCGGTGCGACAGACGATGGACGAAACGCCGCGCGGCGCGCGCATCGCCGCGATCATGACGCTCGTCGGCTTCGTCGATATCCCCATCATCAAATATTCGGTCGAATGGTGGAATACGCTGCATCAGCCTGCCTCGGTCTTTCGTATCGGCGGGCCGACGATCGCCGCTTCGATGCTGTGGCCGCTGTTGGTGATGGCTGTAGGAGCGACGCTGCTCTTTCTGACGCTGCATCTTATGGCGATCCGCAATGAGATTTTGCGCCGCCGCGTCGCGCGACTGACGATGCTCGCGGTCCGCGCGCATGACGAAGCGCCTGACTCGGGCGTCCTGGAAATCGCGCAATGAACGAAGACTACGGAACGTTTATTTTTCTCGCCTATGGCGTGACGGCGGTGACGATCGGCGTCGTGACAGCCAGGATCATTTTTGAATATCGCCGGCTGCGCACAGAACTCGCGCGTCTCGAGGCGCACGGCTCCGTCAACGGAAGACAGGAATCGTGAGCGAACCCGCAGTCGAATCCGAGGCTCAGAAGGGCCGCGCGGCGCTTTACTTTCCCCTGGCGATCTTCGCCTTGCTGGCCTTGCTGTTTTTTGTACGCCTTTATGCCGGCGACGCTTCGCGCATTCCGTCCGCTCTGATCGGCAAACAGGCTCCCGCGTTTTCTCTGCCCGCGCTTGACGGCATGCCGGGCGTTCCCGGATTGACGAATGACGATTTGCATCAGGGCCATGTGACCCTCGTCAATGTTTTCGCATCCTGGTGCGCGCCTTGTCATCAGGAGCATCCCGCGCTGATGGCGCTTACGCAGAATGAGGAGCTGAAAGCCAAGGGCGTACGCGTCGCCGGCCTCGCCTATAAGGACGAGCCGGCGAACCTTCGACGCTTTCTAAACAGCGAAGGCAATCCGTTTGCATTGATCGGAGTAGACCTTTCGGGTCGCGTTGCGATCGATTTTGGAGTCTATGGCGTGCCGGAGACATTCGTCGTTCGAGGCGACGGAACCATCGCCTATAAATTCGTCGGTCCATTGACGCCAGACGCCATAAAGTCGACTCTCATGCCCGAGATCGAAAAGGCCAGTCGCTAAGTCTCAGGTCAGATGGCCTGCTCAAACAGTCCGATCGTCAAAGCGATTCCGATGACGATGACGACGATCCGCAAGATTTTTTCATCGACATGCTGAAGCATTCGAGCTCCTGCAACGCCGCCGATCGTTGCGCCGATCGACGTCATGACAGCCGCACTCCAATGGAGATCGGGCGAGAAGACGAAGATCATGACAGCGGATGCGTTCATCACTCCGGCTAAGACGTTTTTCGTAGCGCTCGCGATACGCACACTTTGACCGGCCATGGTGAGCGCTGCGACCATGAGAAAACCGATGCCTCCGCCGAAATATCCGCCGTAGATCGAAATCAAGAATTGTGCGATTCCAGCGCCAAGCCTGCTGAGATGGACGTCGACGTCTCCAGGCTTCCGGAAAAAACTGCCCCAGGCGAACACTGCCGTTGCGAACAAGACGAGAAAGGGGACGAGGCGCGCGAAGAAGCTCGACGGCGTGTAGAGCAGGATGACCGCGCCGATCGCGCCTCCGAAAATGCTGATGACGAACAAGGCTCGAAACGAGAGGCCTTGCGTTCCATCCGCATTGGCGCGTCCTGTCCAGCCGGTCGCGACCTGCGCGGGAAAGAGCGCGGCGCAGGAGGTAATATTGGCGGCGCGCGCGTCCATGCCCAAATACATGAGGGTTGGCAAGATGAGGAAAGAGCCCCCTCCAGCGAGCGCATTTTGCGCTCCCGCCCACATCGCGACGAAAAAGAGAAGAATCCACACCATGGCTGGGGCTATCTCAGTTCATGCGCGCGATTGCAAGGTCAGGCGCGTCGATTGTTGCTCACTGTCAATCCAGCGGCGAAAATGCGCGTCATCGCTTCGACCTGGTCGTCGAGGGCGCTCGCGGTCATGGGGGTAATTTTTTCTTCGAGGCCAAGGGTCACGATTCCGTGAATTGCGGAAAACAGACTGCGCGCCAATGAAGCGCTCTCCTTTGACGATAGACCGGGCTGCAGTCGCGACAGAGGGTCTTCAAGCAGCCTGAAAAGCCTGTTTTGATTTTCGATGAACCAGTCCGGAACCGGACGGGCATTCGCCATGCGATGTTCGAACAAGGCGCGCCAGCGCAATTTGTGACGACGAGCAAAGCGGAGATAGGCGTGCGCCAGCCGGATCAAATCCGCGGCCCCGCCGCCCTCGCCGCCTTCGGCCAATGCGCGATTTAGCGTCGCCTCCAAAAGGGCGAGGGTGCGGGCGCCGACGCACAGGATGAGATCGTCCATATCGTCGAAAACATTATAGATCGCGCCGAGCGAGCAGCCGGCGGCGGCGGCGATTTCGCGCGCTTTGAGATTCGGCAAGCCGCCCGAAGCGATGGCTTTTTCAGCCGCATCCAGCAGTTTCTCGTGCAATTTCGAGCGACGCGCAGAGCCTGTTTCGTTAGCCATCTCAGCCAAATCTTAACCTTTCAGAAAATCTGTGAACGACGTTCAACATATATCTTGAACAACGTTCATAAGCAAATTATGTTGCGAATGTGAACATTGTTCATAGCGGGAGAGTTGGCATGTGCAAGATCGAAGCGCGAAGAGGTCAGATCTGTTTCGGCCGAGGCTCTGGTGAACAGCGTTGCAATGTGCTCGGGCGCAAAGAGCTGAGACCCATCCCGATGTAAAACGCCAAATAAACGCCCAGGGAGCGTCTTGAGGCGCGGATTCGAAAATCTTCAATGCAAGATCGCGGACGCCGCCCAGGACGCAACCGATCCTTAAATAGAATCGGCGAAAGCCTTAAGCTTCCTTCCGCCGAATTTGACGGAACACTTCAATGTCGCAGTCACTGCTCGCAACACGCCGCTTCGCCCCGCTGTTCTGGCGCCAATTCTTTTCGGCGTTCAACGACAATTTTCTCAAGAACGCGCTGGTCTTGCTGATCCTGTTCCAGATCGGCGGGGCGCAGGGCGAGTCGCTCGTCACGCTCGCGGGCGCGGTTTTCATCGCCCCTTATTTCGTGCTGTCCGCTCTTGGCGGACAATTGGCCGATAAATTCGACAAGGCGCTCATCGCCCGCCGGCTGGCGCTCGGCGAAATCGGGGCGGCCGCGCTCGCCGTTCTCGGCTTTCAGCTCCATTCCGTCGCTCTTCTTTTTGGCGCGCTTTTTTCATTCGGAACGTTTGGCGCCCTGTTTGGGCCGGTCAAATACGGAATCCTCCCCGATCATCTGACGCGCGAGGAGCTGCCGGCCGGCAATGCTCTCGTCGAGGGCGCAACGTTTCTTGCAATTCTTACAGGCACGATTGCGGGCGGCCTCGCGATGGAGAAAGGCGGCGAACCCACATTGGTCGCGTTTGGCATGATGGCTGTCGCTCTCGCGACCTATATCGCGGCTCGCCTCATTCCTTCGACTGCAAGAGCCGCCCCCGATCTCGTCATTGACGCGAATATTTTCAGGTCGACCTTCGCTCTTCTCAAGGAATTATGGGAGAATAAGCAGCTATGGCGCGTCGGCGTCGTCACGAGCGTCTTCTGGCTCGTCGGCGCGATCTCCATGTCGCTGCTCCCGCCGCTCGTCAAAACGGCTCTGAACGGTTCGGAGCCGGTCGTGACAATCTATCTGGCGATATTTGCGATCGCCATCGCCCTCGGTTCGGGCCTCGCCGCCTTCCTGCTGCACGGCAAGATCGTCTTGCTGCCGACAGCGGTCGGAGCCGCGATCATCGCATTGGCCTCTTTCGATCTCGGCGCTTCGCTTATGATCTCGCCAGTTGCAAGCGCCTCGGCGCTTGCGCCTGCGGATTTCTTTGCTCAACCCGGCGCGTGGCGCGTGACATTCGATCTGGCTCTTGTCGCTGTCGCCGGCGGCCTGATGATTGTTCCGTCCTTCGCGGCCATTCAGGCCTATGCGGCGCCGTCGCAGCGCGCGCGCATCGTCGCCGCCGTCAATGTGTTGAACGCAGCCTTCATGGCCCTGGGCGCCGCAATCGTCGCCTTGCTGCAAACCGCAGGCGTTACCGCTCCTGCACTTTTCCTTGGCGTCGGAGTCATTGCTCTCGCCTCCACAATCTGGATTGTCAAAGCCGTGGTCACATCTCCCTTCCGCGATATCCTCTCGATTTTCTTTCGGGCTTTTTACCGGCTCGAGACAAAAGGGCTCGATAATCTGGCCAAGGCCGGAAACAATCCGATCATCGCTCTCAATCATGTGAGCTTCCTCGACGCCGCCGCAATTCTTTCGGTGTTGCCAAGAGAGCCGATCTTCGCGATCGATCATACGATCGCGCAGCGCTGGTGGGTGAAGCCGTTCTTGAAGCTTACGCGCGCTGTTCCGCTCGATCCTTCGAAGCCTCTCGGCACGCGCACTCTCGTGAACGCGGTGAAGGCCGGCGATCCTCTTGTGATTTTTCCCGAAGGACGTCTCACGGTCACCGGCAGTCTGATGAAGGTCTATGACGGCGCCGGCTTGATCGCGGATAAATCCGGCGCGATGGTCGTTCCCGTCCGCATTGAGGGACCGGAGGCGACGATGTTCTCGCGCCTTTCCCGCGCGCAGGTGCGACGCCGATGGTTTCCAAAATTCACTCTGACGTTCCTGGAGCCGGTACGGCTCACGGTCGATGATGCGTTGAAGGGAAGGGCGCGTCGCCAGGCGGCAGGCTCGGCGCTTTATCAAATCATGTCCGACCTTGTGTTTCGAACGACAAATGTCGAGCGCACGCTTTTCCAGGCCGTGGTCGACGCCGCGCGCACGCATGGATTCTCGCGCGTTGCGCTTGAGGATCCGATTTCCGGGCCGCTCACCTATCGTAAACTTCTGATCGGCGTTCACGCGCTTGGCCGCAAGCTGCAAGATCTCAGCGAGACCGGGGAAGCGGTCGGCGTGATGCTTCCAAACGCCAATGGCGCCGGAGTTACGTTTCTTGCGCTGGTTTCTGCGGGACGCGCGCCCGCAATGATCAACTTCACGGCAGGATCAAAAAACATTCTTGCGTCCTGCGCGAGCGCCAAGGTGAAGACGATCATCACATCGCGCGGCTTCGTCGAAAAGGGCAAGCTCGATAAACTCATCTCCGCTTTGTCGGAGGCGGTTCAGATCGTTTATCTTGAGGACGTGCGCGATAGTCTGACATTCGCGGACAGGCTTCGCGCCTTCGTGTCTTATCAGCGCCCGCTTGTTGCGCGAAAGCCGGACGATCCAGCCGCGATTCTCTTCACGTCAGGTTCTGAAGGCGCGCCCGAAAGGCGTCGTGCTGTCTCATCGAAACATGCTCGCCAACGCTGCGCAGGCGTCGGCGCGCATTGATTTTGGCCGCACGGACAAGGTCTTCAATGTGCTGCCGATCTTTCACTGTTTTGGACTGACGGTCGGCTTCGTGTTGCCGCTCATATCCGGCGTGCCGATCTATCTTTACCCGTCGCCCCTGCATTACAGAATCGTGCCCGAACTCGTCTATGGATCGAATGCGACGATCCTCTTTGGAACGGACACTTTTCTTTCGGGCTATGCGCGTTGCGGCAAACGCCTACGACTTCCGCTCGATCCGCTATGTGGTCGCCGGCGCGGAGCCTGTGAAAGACGCAACGCGCGCGATCTGGAACGAGAAGTTCGGCATTCGTATTCTCGAAGGCTATGGCGTCACGGAGACCGCGCCGGTGCTCGCGTTGAACACGCCCATGTTCAACAAATTCGGCACGGTCGGCCGTTTGATGCCGGGCGTCGAATCGCGTCTCGAACCCGTGCCGGGCGTCGTTGATGGAGGACGGCTGTTCGTGCGGGGACCGAATGTGATGCTCGGCTATCTGAAGGCCGACAATCCGGGCGTCTTGCAGACGCCGGAGGAAGGCTGGCACGACACCGGCGACATTGTGACGATCGATGCGCAGGGTTTCGTCTCTATCAAGGGCCGCGCCAAACGTTTCGCAAAGATCGGCGGCGAGATGATCTCTCTTGCCGCAATCGAGACGCTCGCCGCCGAACTCTGGCCGAAGGCTCTTTCCGCCGTCGCAACCGAAATCGATCCGCGCAAGGGCGAGAGAATCATACTTGTCACACAACAAAAGGATGCGACACGCGCCAATTTTCAAGACTACGCCAAATCGAAAGGCGCGGCCGACTTGATGATTCCTGCCGAAATCATGATTGTTGAAGACATCCCTTTGCTCGGTTCCGGCAAGCTCGACTTTCCGGCCATCACCAAAATGGTGCGTGAGCGTGGTCGCTATGTTCTTCCCAATCCGCGTATTCCCAACGGCGTGCTTGGGCGCATCGACGGCAGCGCCGTTCGTGCGGTGTGACACGAAAAAGCCCGCCTCGGGCGAGGCGGGCTTTTAATTTAGCGTGGCGATCGCTCCTAATAGGTCGCTGCGATCGGCGCCATGATCGGCGCGTCGAGAAAGGTGAGCGGTCCGCTGATGGTCAGGCGCACCGCTGGCGGGTTCTGCGGCTTGAAGTGACGGTCCATGATGCTTCCGGTGACGGGCTGGAGCAAAAGATCGGATCGCGGAAACGAACCATAGGCGAAGCTGAGCGCTTCGCATCGCGCAATCATAAGATGTTGAAGCCGTCGAGCTGAATCTTCCAGCCATTGTCGAAACGATATCCCATGCGCGCATTCACAGTACCGGCGGCCGATGGACCTGATTAACCATCCTCAGTCAGCGGCCGCGAACCGAAGTAGCGGTACCGCAACCCGCCGAACCAACCAGTCTTTTCGCCGAGTTCGATTCGCCGCCCGTGGCGACGATGCCGGAGCAAGCGTCAGATAATTGCCTGGCGAGTTGCCGGACGGTCACGAGCGGAAACAGCGGATCGCCGCGCACTGGCGCAGGATAGTATAAGGCCGCGGCTTGCGCGATAGTCGTAGCCGCGGAAACGAGCGTGCGTCACTGAGACGTCGCCATCAAAGTGCAACCAGGAGTAGGGCGAATAGTGGTTGGTCAGCTCGAAGCCCATAGCGGCGGCTCGGACGACCGAAGACAGTGGTGCCACTGTCGCCTTCGAAAAGATTTTCGGAGTCGAAATCCTGCCAGAAGAACGAAAGGGACGTGTCCAGCCCTTCGAGTAGCGCCTTCGTTCGCACGCCGACTTCCGCGCCTCGCGTCTTCACCAGCAGCGGCACCTGCTGGATCATGCCCATGTCGCCGAATGGAGTTGCCGTTGGCGGGATTGAGATTATGACGGTTCCGCGCGCGTCGCTGCTCTGCACTCCCTCGCCGAAGTTGAGATAAGAATTCGGTGTTGTTGAAGGGTCCCAGCACGAGGCCGGCCTTGGGGCTGCCCATGGTCATGTCTCTCGAGCCGGAATTGTAATGCCGGTCCCAGGCAAAGACACTCGGTACGCCCGGTGCCGCCGTCGAAAGCGTGGCAGGAAAAGGGATTCTGAACAGAATTCACATCGAGCGTGGAAATAGTCGAAGCGGGCGCCGACGGTCGTCCGCAACCACGGCGTCCACCGAACGGTCGTGTCCGTCCAGAGGCCATGCTTCCTTCCTTGACATAGTCGTCGCGAACGGCGTCGTAACTCAGTGCGCTCAACAGCTGTCTCGAGAAGCCGATGCGAATGTCGTCGTAGCGGCCTTGCACCCCGAAGCGGGTTTCGATCGGAAAATTCTCGAAGCGGTAATTCGAGCCCATGAACGGCGTTAAATCCATAAACCGAGCGCCGGTCGAATTGATGGAATTGATCGCCAAGCGTCGGGTTTGCCTGAAACGAGGTCGTATTCGTGTAGAGATTGAAGTCGTTGCGAATGATGAAGCCTTCGACGCGGGTCCAATAGTCTTTCTCGTTTCTGGCTCCAGCGCGCCGACAGACTGTAGCGCGCGGCGTTGCCTCCGTCCGTCGGATCTGTCGTTCCCCAGCGCGACAGAAGTCCCTCATCCAACGAGATGCTGCGGAATCTGTTCGGTCGCCGAACCAGTGGTTGGAATAGGCCATCGCCGTAGAGCGAAGGCCGTTATCTTGCGTGCCCTGGCTCCAGCGCACGACGCCATTGATCTTGCGCGCTTCGTCAGGCCGCTCCCAGGGACCGTTGTAAATGTTGCCCTCGATGGCGGCGAAAAGTTCGCCGTCGCCCACCGCCCAGGATTTTGCGCCGAGCAGACGGCCCCAGGCGAAACTGCCGCCGGAAGCCGAGACCAGCCCTTCGCGACAGCTTGTCGATATATTGCATGTGCACCGCGCCCGCCGAGGCGAAAGACGCCTTCGTCGGCGAAATAAGGGCCCCTTGCGCACGTCGACGGTGCTGAACAGTTCGGGAATCAGGAAATTGGCGTCCGCGTAGCCTTGGCCATGCACATGCGACGGCATGTTGAGCGGCATGCCGTCGAGCGTGAGCGACAGATCATTGCCGTGATCGAGGCGAAGCCGCGCAGGAAATATTGGTTCGCTTTGCCCACGCCCGTGTGCGGTCGACGACGAGCCCAGGAACGATCTTCAACGACTTCGGACGGCTGCGCAGAAGGGAATGGCATTGACTTGCTGCGCCAGTGAAGGTTCTGACGCTCGACGCTCGTCGGGCGCCTTCGGCTGGGTCAGGGGCCGGCTTCGGTCTCGATACCGGCTCCGAGGCGCGGTCGGCTGCTGCGGCGCAGGCGCGCTAACAGTCCGAGCAGGCGCCGGCGCGCCTCGCTCTGCATGAGTGGTTGGGGACGGCTTGCGACCGATTTCGATCGTCGGCAAAGCTTCCTGCGCAAGTGTTGCGGAAGAACCAAGCGCCACGATCAGCGCGCCAGCCGCAGCGCCACTCCGAAATTTCAGTTTTTGCATTTTGGAATTCCATCCCGACGCCAAGTCGCGTGTGTCGAAGTTTTCCGCGAGCGACCCAAAGGGCGCGAACACAAACTGTTGCGGCCTCATGACGGCTCGAACCCACATGACGGGCGGCGGCCGACATCATTGCCGTAACGACGCTGGTCAGGAAATTGAGGGCGGAGCTCGGGCGTGGTTCGTGGGACCCGTCGTCTGCGAACGGAGACCGACGACGGTCGTAACGCTTGAGATGCGTGTGTGACTTCGCCAAACGAGCGCTACGGGCGAGGGCGGCGCCGAAAGCAGACCGGACGCGCAGACGCCCAACTGACAGATCGCGCAGCACGACCCATCATCCGATTTATCCGAGGCGGGTGCGGTGTGGCCTAGGACCGCATGCAATTGAGAGCAGTCCGCGGAATGAGCGACGGCTTCCCCAGGAGACCCGTTTGCGTGGGCGCATTTCCGCCAGCCCGGAGCCGCAGTAATGATCGCGACGGCCAGGAGCGCCAGAATCACGCGATGGAACAGGCCGCGCATGCTCAAATTCCCATTCGATTTGCCTCGCATCGCCGCGAAAACAATCGATAAATATAGTCAATGGGAGGTTAACAGCCGGCTCGAAGCGTAACAATTGCGGGAGCGCCGCAGCGGGAGGAATTCAAGCCACTGTGGCAATTTTATCACAATGACGGATTTCCGCTCTCAACGCCAAAACGTCTTCAATTTATGCACGGCCTTTTGATTCTTGTTCGCGCCTGTGGCGACGGTCTCTTGCGCATGCGCCAACCAGCCCCTCACGAAGCCCGCGGCATATGCGACGCCATCCCCATTGGAGGCGTCAATTTCTTTCAGCAGTCGCGTGGCGACCGCCATATCATTGTAGACGCCAAGTTCGTCTTGGACCCTGGCGGCGACTCGAAGATAGGCGCGAGCGTCCTTATTGTCGAAGAGACTTTGGAAAAACTCGACCGCATAGCGCACTTTTTTCAGCGCGATGCGCGCAAGATGCTGTTCGTGCTCCGGACGCGAAGCCAATCCCCGGCACCTGTTCAATGCGCGGCGATGCAGGCGATCAAGCGCGTGGATAGCGAATTTACGCGCTGAATCCGGGCGCGAGATTTCGACATCCGGCGTTGGTGAGACGCTCGTCCACGCCCGCCGCATCAGCGCAGAGCGCAGATCGTTGACGAACTGCGCAATCTGCGGCGAATCCAGCAGGGCCTTCACGTTCTCATAGGCGCGTCGGCGCCGGCACTCGATCGCATCGAGCAGAGCGTAAAAGCTCGCCTCGCTCCGAAATTTTGCAAAGACCCCGGTCTCCAAATTCTGGCTGAAGACGTCGAGATCGCGCGCCGCCCCAAGCTGCGTCGCAACGGCCTTGGCGCGCGCCGCCGCGGTTTCCAATTCCGAGCTTTGCACGGCGCGCCGGAAAAGGCTGACCGCTGCGCGCAATCTGCGCAATGCGACGCGCATTTGATGCACCTGCTCGACGGTTGCGAGCTGGCCGGGCAAAGGTTGATTAGCGACAAAATGATCGAGGCACGAGGAGAGCGTCAAAGCTATGGCGTCATCGAGGGATGCGTTCTTCGCAATCTTTAGCGATTGCGACTTCACATGCTTGGAAGATGGCGCGGGGCGCTGGGGGACTTTTGACTCTTTTTCGTTGTCCGCGATCAAACGGAGCGATGCGCGACGAGCGGAGACGCGGGCCGACATACTGGACTTGGACGGGGTATCCATTGACTCACACCACGACAACCGTTTCGGACCCTAATAAGCACATTTTGCGCGAACGTAAGCGACGCGGTCAATAGAGCCTCTTGACGCATGGCGCGTTGGCGATTTCCACAAGTTGGTGCTAGAAGCGCGAAGCTGTTCAGTTTGCACAAAATCGGAGTTCAGCTGTTACATATAGCATAATACTCTCGCGATGGGACGCGGGAAAATGCGAGGGTTCTTTGGCCGCGAGTCTCTCCGAATTCATACAGTCCGGCGCAGCGAACGCCTGGGTGTTTGTTCCAAGCGCCGTCATGCTCGGCGCCCTGCATGGGCTGGAGCCGGGCCATTCGAAGACGATGATGGCGGCGTTCATCGTGGCCGTCCGCGGGACCGTCGGTCAGGCTGTTTTGCTTGGTCTTTCCGCGACGGTTTCGCACACCGCAATCGTCTGGATCGTTGCACTGACAGGTCTCTATTTCGGCTCGCAATGGAACACTGAACGAACCGAACCCTATCTTGAGATTGCGTCCGGAATTCTCATTCTGGGCGTCGCCGCTTGGATGTCATGGCGCAATTGGCGCGAGCGCAGCAGCGAAGCTCTCCATGGGCGGGATCATGAGCATGATCATCCTCATGGCCATGGTCATGATCACCATCATCATGACCACGATCACGATCATGCTCACACTCAGCCGTACAGCGAGCTTTCTCATTCGCACGATGACGTCTTGCAGGATCACGCGGCGTCTCCGAACGCACAGAGAATGAAGCATTCGATGCGGAACTTATGCTCGTCGATCCGTCAGCCATTTCGGATGCTCATGAGCGCGCACATGCGGAAGACATTAATCGGCGCTTCGCTCATCGCAGGGTTACGACGGGTCAGATTATCGTTTTTGGATTGACGGGCGGACTTATTCCTTGCCCCGCGTCGATCACGGTCTTGTTGCTTTGCCTGCAATTCGGCAAGGTTTCTTTGGGAGCGTTGCTTGTTTTGTGCTTCAGCGTCGGCCTCGCTTTGACGATGGTTCTCGTCGGAGCGGCGGCGGCGCTTGGCGTTCGGCATGTCTCGACGCGCTGGTCGGGACTCGACGCCATCGCCGCGCGGGCGCCCTATTTTTCGAGCGCCATTATTTCGCTTGTCGGCATTTACACGATTTATCTGGGGTTTGCTGCGCTCACATGATCTTTCAACCGCCGGGGTTGAAGAAATCGGCCTTGCGCACGCCTGGACTGATCGGCTCTTCGAGAAAGAAATCGAGCACCGCGTCGACGCTCGGGTCGACGGCGTAAATCGAGAAATCCTTGACGCCTTCTTCGCGCAAGACATTGACGTCGACAAAGAAATTGCCCGTGCAAGTTTTCGCGGGCCGCGTCAGGATTGCGTAGGCCGCATCGGCGACGATATCCGGCTTGCGCGAACGCCGCATGAGCTCCTCGCCTCCGAGCAGATTTCCAACGGCGGCGGTCGCAATCGCGGTCTCAGGCCATAGCGAATTCACCGCAACGCCGGCGCGCGCCAAATCGCGCGCAAGGCCCAATGTGACAAGACTCATGCCATATTTCGCCATTGTGTAAGCAAGGTTCGGCGAAAACCATTTCGGGTTCATGTCGAGTGGGGGCGAGAGGGTCAGAATATGGGGATTTGGCGGATTTCTTCAGATGAGGAAGCGCGAGCTTGCTGCATAGGAACGTTCCGCGCGCGTTGATCTGATGCATGAGATCGAACCGCTTCATGTCGAGCGTTTCAATTCCGCGGAGATCGATCGCGCTGGCGTTGTTGACGAGAATGTCGACGCCGCCGAATGTTTCAACGGTTTTTGCGATTGCGGCGGAGACTTGCTCATCGAAGCGAATATCGCAATGAATCGCCAAACCCTTGCCGCCCGCCTCCTCGATCTGCGCAGCGGCAGTATGGATCGTTCCGGGAAGCTTGGCGTGTTCGGTTTCGCTTTTCGCCGCGACAGCGATATTGGCGCCGTCGCGGGCCGCGCGAAGCGCTATGGCGAGGCCTATGCCCCGGCTTGCGCCAGTGATGAATAAAGTTTTGCCCGCAAGCGGCTTAGACATGAAATTCGTCCCTGGCCCATCCGTCGTCGATCACGCCGCGATTTGGGCAGGATAACCGGCTTCCGTGATCGCCGCGGCGAGCGCCGCCGGGTCCTTCGGCGAAGGCGACACTTCGACTTTGCCGGTCGCAAGATCGATTTTCACCTCTGCGCCGGGCTCAACAGCCTGGACCGCTTTCGTGACATGCTTCACGCACATGCCGCAGGTCATTTCCTTCACGTCGAATGTCGTCATGTCAGTCTCCTTGGTTTCCAGAGTGGGAGTTTGCATTGTTTGTTGTTCCGCCACGTCGAGGTGGTCGGTTACGATATTCGCCGGCTTGAAGCGACGCAGCCGAAGCGCATTGGTCAGCACGAAGACGCTTGAGAGCGCCATTGCGCCTGCGCCGAGCATCGGCGACAAGAGCGTTCCGTTGACGGGATAAAGCGCGCCCGCGGCAACGGGAACAAGGACCACATTATAGGCGAAGGCCCAAAAAAGATTTTGCGAGATATTGCGCATCGTGGCGCGCGATATGGCCAATGCGGCGGGAACCTTGGCGAGGTCGCCCGACATTAAAACGACGTCTGCGGCTTCGATAGCGATGTCCGTTCCCGTGCCGATCGCAATGCCGGCGTCGGCCGCTGCGAGCGCGGGAGCGTCGTTAACTCCGTCACCGACGAAAGCGATTTTTTGCGTTTGGCGAAGTCGCTTGACCGCGTCGACCTTCCCTTCCGGCAGGACGCCGGCGATCACTTCGTCGATGCCGAGCTTCGCGGCAATGGCGTTGGCGGTGCGCGCGTCGTCGCCAGTGATCATCGCCGTTGCGACGCCAATGTCATGCAAGGCGCGGATCGCAGCAGCGCTTGTCGGTTTGATCGGGTCGGCCACGCAAAGGATTGCGCGCACCTTGCCGTCGACGGCCGCATAGAGCGGCGTCTTGCCTTCTCCCGAGAAGTGCGCCGCGGCTTTGTCGAAAGCGCTTGCGTTCAATTTGAGCGAAGCCATGAACCGCTCTGCGCCGATGGCGAGCCTATGGCCGTCGACGACGCCGGTGACTCCCATCCCAGGCTGCGAGACGAAATCCCGGCATTGCGTCGTCGTGAGATTGCGCGCTTTCGCCGCCGCGACGAGAGCCGTGGCGACGGGATGTTCCGAGAGCGATTCGACGCTGGCGACAAGCCGTAACAAGTCGTTCGCATCTGCGCCGGGCGCCGTCAGCAGATCGGTGAGTTCCGGTTTGCCGCGAGTCAATGTGCCGGTCTTGTCGAATGCGATGAGCGTTACGTCGCGCAACGTCTGCAGCGCCTCTCCTTTACGAAACAGCACGCCGAGTTCGGCGGCGCGGCCTGTTCCCGTCATAATGGCTGCCGGCGTCGCAAGGCCCATGGCGCAAGGGCAGGCGATGATCAGCACAGCGACGGCGTTGACGAGCGCATAGGTAAGGCGAGGCTCCGGTCCGATCGTAAACCAGACGATGAACGTAAGGATCGCGACGGCAAAGACGGCAGGGACGAAGACGCCGGTCACGCGATCGACCAGCGCTTGAATCGGCAGTTTGGCGCCCTGCGCCTGCTCGACCATGCGGATGATGCCGGCGAGCGTCGTATCGGCCCCGATGCGGGTCGCCTTCAGCGTAAAGGACCCATTGGTATTGACCGTCGCGCCGGTAACTTGCGATCCAACGCTTTTTGCGACGGGCGCCGGCTCCCCCGTAAGCATGGATTCATCGACATAGGAGGCGCCATCGGTGACGACGCCATCCGTCGGAATTTTTTCGCCGGGACGCACCAGAACGAGATCGCCCACGGCCACATCGTCAATGGCGATTTCGACCGTCTCGCCGCCGCGCAAGACGCGCGCGGTCTTGGGCTGCAGTCGCGCCAGTGCGCGGATCGCCTCGGAGGTGCGGCCTTTGGCGCGCGCCTCAAGAAAGCGCCCGAACAAAATCAGCGTCACGATCACGCAGGCGGCTTCGTAATAGACGTTCACGGCGCCGACGGGCAGCAGCCCCGGCGCGAAGGTCGCGACGACGGAGTAGAGGTAAGCGCTCAGCGTGCCTGTCGCGACGAGCGAATTCATGTCCGGTCGGCCGCGCAGGAGCGCCGGAAAACCCTTGATATAGAAGTTCAGGCCCGGACCGCCGAGCACCATCGACGCAAACAGGAACGAAATCTGCTGCGCCAGCTCATGTCCAATGTGCGTCATCACCCAATCGTGAAACGCGGGAATGGAATGCGCGCCCATTTCGAGGATGAAAACGGGGGCCGTCAGCGCCGCGGCCAGGATGAGACGGGTGAGGAGCGATTGCATCTCAGCGTCTCGCGCCACTCGCTCGCGATCCTTCGCGCCTCTGCCCGTGTCAATGACGCGAGGCTCGTAACCCGCCTCGCTGATCGCGCGCCGAAGCTTGTTTTCGATGTCGGGGCCGGCAAGCGCCCGCACCTGCGCGCGCTCCGTCGCGAGATTAACGCTCGCGTCGATGACGCCGGGCACGGCGCGCAGCGCCTTCTCCACATGGGCGACGCAAGACGCGCAGGTCATGCCGCCGACGCCTATCTCTATCGTCTCGACGACGGGATCGTAGCCCGCCTCCTTCACAGCCTCGGCGAGGGCGCCCGCATCGGCGCCACGGGCGAGCGATACGCCGGCCCGCTCCGTCGCAAGATTAACGCGCGCGGATTTGACGCCTGCGACGCCGACGAGCGCTTTTTCGACATGCGAAACGCAGGAGGCGCAGGTCATGCCGCGAACGCCGAACTCCAGCGTCGTGTCGGCCGTCGACCTTGCCGCGCCTTCTGTCTGTTGAGGGGTCGTCACTTCGGACATGTCCAATACTATCGCCTCAATTTGCAGCAGGGAATGGAATTCTACAGCCACCGCCTTGTTCGCGCGGCGTAGGCGGCAAAAGCCGGCCCAAACTTTCTTGCGAGATGCGCCTCTTCAGGCAGAATCGAAAGTCGCATTAAAGCTGTCACCAGGGCAGGCGTCAGCAGCACGATCCAAAGATTGCCGAGCATCATCCCAACGCCAGCAGTCAGTGCGACATGCGATACATAGATCGGATTGCGCGACAAGCTGTAGGGCCCGCTCGTGACAAGCGTCGAAACGGCGCGATGCGGCAAGATGGTCGTGCGATGACGTCGCAGCGCCAAGGCGCACCAAATATCGTTCAGAAGAGCGAGAACGACGAGCGCGCCGCCGATGATTTGCCAGCTTCGCGTCATTGGGAGCGGCGCAAGTTGATCCAACAGAAGGCCGCTTCCGATCGTGGCGGCAATCAGGATCGGTGGCCATGGAATGCGTGTCGGCGGCTCGCCGCCTTCGAGTGCTGATGTCATGGGAGCGCTCCGGCCTCCGCCTTTAAATCGCGTTTGCGCTCGCGGATTTCAAGACGCAATTGTCACGCGTCAAGAATATCTTGACGTTCTCCCGTCGTGGCGATATGTAAGGTAAATCTTGACGCGTGATGGACGTAAATGTTCGGACCGAAAAAGCGTAAGCTCCGCTGTTCGTTCTGCGGCAAATCTGAAACACAGGTCGCCCGGCTGCTCGGCGGCGGCTCAGGCAAACATATTTGCGATGCTTGCGTTGGCGTATGCAACAATATACTCGACGCCACGCCGACGCCGTTTGCGGGCTGGAACGATTTGAGCGACGAGCAACTGCTCTCGGCGATAAAGGCCAGCGAGGCGAGCGTCGCGGCTTTGCGCTCCCTGCAGCAAGCGCAAGTTGAGGCGTTGCGCAAGCGTGAGGTCAGTTGGGCCGAAATCGGAAAGGCGCTTGGGATGTCTCGTCAAGCCGCTTGGGAGAGATTTTCGTGAAGGCGTGTCGTCGTCGCGATGCTTGATCTTTATCGCAACGATCTTGCCGAGTTGCGCGCGCGTGATCGCTTGCGC
The DNA here is from genome assembly GCA_963811555.1 of uncultured Alphaproteobacteria bacterium. GTDB lineage: Bacteria > Pseudomonadota > Alphaproteobacteria > Rhizobiales > Beijerinckiaceae > Methylosinus. The sequence goes on from CAWESG010000032.1 coordinate 71,769, forward strand.
GAACTCGCTCCGCGGCGAGGCCTCGATTTCACCTCTAATGATTATCTCGCGCTCGCCGAATCCCCTGAATACAGACAAGCGGCCGCGGATGCGCTCTCGCGTGGCGTTCCGCTCGGCGCCGGCGGTTCGCGGCTGTTGCGCGGCAATCACGAGGAGCACGAGGCGTTGGAGCGCGAGGCGGCCCAGTTCTTTGGTTCTCAAAGCGCCATGTTTTTTGGTTCCGGCTTCGCCGCCAACTCCGCGCTGCTCGCAACCTTGCCGCAGCGTGGCGATTTGATCGTTTACGACGCGCTCATCCACGCGAGCGCGCATGACGGCATGCGCCTCTCTCGCGCCGAAAGCGTCTCGGCCGCGCATAATGACGCGAAGCGCGTTTGAAGATGCGATCCGCGCTTGGCGCGCAAAAGGGGGCGTGGGACGTCCATGGATCGTCGTCGAGAGCCTTTACAGCATGGATGGCGACGTCTCGCCGCTTGAAGAACTGGCGGCGATCGCCGACCGCTATGAGGCGTTTCTTTTGGTCGATGAAGCGCATGCGACGGGCGTTTATGGTCCCGGTGGGCGCGGCCGCGCGAGCGCGCTCGAAGGGCGCGACAATATCATCACTCTGCACACCTGCGGCAAGGCGCTCGGAGTGTTCGGCGCGCTGATTTGTCTGCCGCGTCCCTTGCATGATTTTCTGATCAATCGCTGCCGTTCCTTCATTTTCGCAACAGCGCCGTCGCCGCTGCTCGCGGCGACCTTGCGCGCGGCGTTGAAAATCGTGGAGCAGGCTGAAGATCGTCGCGCCGCACTGGCGAAGCGCGTCGCATTCGCCGCCGATGAATTGCAAAGACTTTGCGCCGTCGCGCCCTCGGGGTCGCAAATTCTCCCCATCATAATCGGATCGGACGCTCGAGCGATGGCGCTTGCGTCTGCAATGCAAGGACGTGGTTATGACATCCGCGCCATTCGGCCGCCGACCGTGCCGGAAGGAACCGCCCGGTTGCGCATTGCGCTCACTTTAAATGTCGATGAAGCGCAAATCGGCGCGATGATTGCCGATCTGGCGCAGGAGCTTGCGAGGCTTTCAGCATGACCGGGCGTTCTGCATCGCCGGTGTGGCGGCCGTTTACTCAGCACGCTCTGCAAAGCGACGCTATTTCGATCGCGCGCGCAGAGGGCGCATGGCTGGAGACGAGCGATGGCGCTCGCGTGCTCGACGCCATTTCGTCCTGGTGGGTGATCACCCACGGCCATCGTCATCCTAAAATCATGCAGGCGATCAGAGATCAGACGGAGCGCCTCGATCAAATTATTTTTGCGGGCTATACGCACGAGCCGGCCGAACGCCTCGCGAGGCGGCTCGTCGAGATGACGCCGGCTGGTCTCGACTATGTTTTCTATTCCGACAGCGGTTCGACCTGCGTCGAAGTCGCGATCAAAATGGCCCTGGGTTATTGGCGCAATCGCGGCGAAGCGCGTACGCGGATTATTGCGTTGGAGCATGGCTATCATGGCGACACGATTGGCGCGATGTCGACGGGCGCGCGCTCAGTCTTCAACGCCGCCTATGAGCCGGTGCTGTTCGACGTCGAACGGATTCCCTTTCCGCACAAAGGCCGCGAGCAGGCGACCTACGACGCGCTGGAGCGCGCCTGCCGCGAATGCGCCGCCGCTTTCGTTGTGGAGCCGCTGATCCTTGGCGCTGGGGGCATGCTGATTTACGACGCCGCGGCGCTCGCGGAAATGCGGCGCATTTGCGCATCCTATGGGGTGCTGTTCGTCGCCGACGAAGTCCTGACGGGCTTTGGCCGCACGGGAACGTTATTCGCCTGCGAGCAGGCCGGCGTCGTCCCCGATATCGCCTGTTACGCCAAGGGAATTACCGGCGGCTCGTTGCCGCTCGCGGTCACTCTATGTAAGGCCGAAATTTTTGACGCCCATTATTCAACGGACCGGACGCGCACGTTCTTTCATTCGAGCTCCTACACCGCAAATCCAATTTGCTGTGCGGCGGCGCTCGCCAATCTCGATATTTGGGAGCATGAGGACGCAAGGGGACGCGTCACGCAGCTTGCTCACATGCAAGACGAGCGCCTTGCGCGCTTTGGAAATGACGAACGATTTTCGAATGTGCGTCGCCTGGGCACGATCGCCGCGCTCGATCTTCGAGCGGCGAATGAGGGCTATCTCGCGACCATCGGCCCGAAGCTTCTGCAATTCTTCACATCGCGGGGACTGTTGTTGAGGCCGCTCGGCAATACGATTTATGTGTTGCCGCCCTATTGCGTCACCGCGCAGGAACTCGACCTCGTTTATTCCGCAATCGACGAAGCGGCCAGCGCTTCGTTTTCCTAATTTTGTTGTTCCGTTCGCACGCTTTTGCCTCGCCCTTCGTCTGCGACTGAAGCGCGACGAGCGAGTATTTCGTCCCTCAACACGCGTCGCAAGACCTTGCCGACGGCGCTCTTTGGCAGAGCCTCGCGAAATTCGAAATATTTCGGAAGTTTGTAGCTCGTCAAACTTTCATGCGCGAAATCGTGCAATTCCTCTCGCGTGACGCTTGGATCGCGAGGAACAATGAACGCCATGACGGTCTCGCCGGAATGCGGATCCGGAACCCCGATCACGGCGGCCTCTCTCACTTTCGGATGATGAACGAGAACATTCTCCACTTCATTGGGATAGACGTTGAAGCCAGAGACGAGAATCATCTCCTTGAGCCGATCGACGATTTTGAACTGACCGTCCTTCATCATGACGGCGACGTCGCCCGTGCGCAGATAACCATCTTCGGTCATGGCCGCGGCCGTTTCGACGGGCTTGTTCCAATAGCCGGCCATCACTTGTGGCCCTTTAATGCAGAGTTCGCCGCGTTCTCCGAGTGGAACGATCTTGCCTTCGGGTGTGCGAATAGACGCTAAAGTCGAGGGCAGGGGAAAGCCGATGGTTCCCGAAAATTCAGGCAGATCCGGACGATTGCAAAGAGCGATCGGCGATGTCTCGGACAGCCCATACCCTTCGATGATTGGTTTGTTGGTGACTTGCTTCCAACGCCGCGCGACTGCGTGCTGGGTCGCCATGCCTCCAGCGATGCAATACACAAGTTTTGAAAAATCAACATGCGCAAAGTTTTTATTGTCTGCGAGCGCCGCATAAAGCGTGTTGACGCCGGAGATCATGGTGAAGCGCGACTTGCGAAGCGTCTTTACGAAGCCTGGAATGTCACGAGGATTTGCGATCAGAAGACACGATCCGCCTATGCGCATCAGCACCAGACAGCAGGCGGTCAGTCCGAAGATGTGATAGAGCGGGAGCGCCGTCACCATGATTTGCGGTTCGTTCGGAGCAAGATAAGGCGAAAGCCACGCCGCCGATTGTTCGATGTTCGCCGCGACGTTGCGATGAAGCAGAGTCGCTCCCTTTGCGACGCCAGTTGTTCCACCTGTGTATTGCAGGAAGGCGACATCTTCCCGCGTGATTTCGACCGGCAGCGGCGCGGCGCCGGCGCCCTGGCGAAGAACTTTGGAGAAGGCGATGCTCGAGGGAAGACGATAAGGTCTGACGGCGCGCTTCACATAGCGCGACGCGAAATTAATGATGGCGCCTTTGAAACCGAGCAGATCGCCGGGCGCGATGATGACGGCGCTCTCCAAATTCATCTGCGGCCATGCGGATTCCACGGTGTGTGCGAAGTTCTCGAGCACGAAAACAATCCGGGCGCCCGAGTCGTTGATCTGATGTTCAAGCTCCGTCGGCGTATAAAGCGGATTGACGTTTACGACGACGGCGCCTGCGCGCAGCACGCCGAATATGATCGCCGGATAGGCCATGACGTTCGGCGACATGATGGCGACGCGGTCGCCCTTTCCGATCGATTGCGATTGCAGCCATGACGCCACGGCGTCCACAGCGCGATCAAGCTCCCGATAAGTGAGCTTGACGCCGAAACTTGTCGCCGCGGTGCGGTCGCCATATTGGGCGACGCTTTTTCGAAACATGTCGTTGAGCGTCGAATAGCTCGCTTCGTCAATTTCGATCGGCGTCAGGCTGGGATAGGAGGCGAGCCACGGTCGCGCCGCATAGGGATCAGTGTCATTTACCTGAATTGCATTCGTCATGTTCGCACCCGCCGTGCTCGCGCGCCCTTATTGGCGGACGCCTATCCCATAGAGACGAAGGAATGTCTCTGGCGTCGCGCGAATCGCCTTAGCATAAACATAGCGCGCGCCGTCCCTTCATCTGCGTCGATGAATGCGCGATCGATGCTGCAGCGCATTATTGCTAACGCCCGCCTACACGCTTCCGGGGGACAAGCCGAGCCCGGCGAGCAAAAGCAGGCCCAGCGCGAGGACGAGGGTCGCCGCGAGGAGCTCCGCGCCTCGCATCAAGAGCAATGCTCGGCGTGAGCCGGGGCGGCTCAGCTTCATGGCGGCGTCTTTGGCGAAGACGGCGAATGCGGCCAGCGCGCCGACTGTGATCGCCGTCCCGGCCGATATCAGCAAGGCGGCGGAGACGCCCGCGAGAAACAAGCCTTTGGAGAGCGCGAAGACAAGAACCAATATTGCGCCCGAACACGGCCGCGCGCCGGCGGCGACCACCGTTCCGATGGCGTCCGGCCAGGAGAAGCGATCGCCGAGAGCGCTTGGATCGGGGGTGTAGATGTGGCCGCAATCCGGCCCGTGGACGTGCGAATCATCGTCGACTGCTTCGCAGACGAAGCGACTTTTGTTATTGGGGCTCCTGAAACCATTCAAAGCAGTTAAAAAGGCGCGCCCCTTGCTCCAGACAAGCCGCGCGCCAAGGGCCGCGATTGCGACATAGCTCAAGGTTTCGATGACGTTGGCCGCATCGGTCATATGCTTTGCTGTCGCGTTGAAAATAAGCGCCGCCACGCCAACAATCGCGATTGCGACCGCGCCTTGCAGAAGAGCCGCGAGCGCGGCCAGCAGAAGGCCGCGGCGCAACGCGGTCTCATTGGCGATCATGTAGGAGGCGAGCACAGCCTTTCCGTGGCCGGGACCGGCCGCATGGAAAACGCCATAGGCGAAGCTCGCTAACGAGAGGCCCCAGAAGGCCGATGGATCCGTCTTCAGTGCAGAGACCGCGCTCTGCAACTGTTGGTGGAATTTGTTTTGCCAAGAGATAATCAAGGCCGCGAGGCCCGAGGCGGCCCGCGCGCCTTCCGTTCCACCTACGGCGAAGGGATGCCGTGTCTGCGCGAGACATATATCTTGTTGTAAAAAAATGATTATTAGCCAAGCGACCGCACCCGCGCCCAGCCAAATAAGGCGCTTGTCGGTCAAGGGCAGGCCACAATCGCTCGAGTGGCGAGTTTCACGCCGAAATCGGCGCCCGGCGAAAAATTCTGAAAAAAGGCTTCGCTCAACTTTTGTGTCTCGACCGCGACCAAAGGCTTGGGCTCGACCATGCTGACAGAACATCCTGAGGGGGCGTGAGCCAGAGTGACGGGGTTTTGCTTTTCGAGCGAAAAGGACACGAAATAGGTGGGGTCATAGACCTGAAATGAAAATGGTTTTTGTGGCGACGTCGGCGTTTCGAGCGGCAGCGTAAAATGAAGCGTGACGATATTCTGGGCGTCGGCCTCGAGGACGACGTCCGTTGGCTCCTTAAAGGGGACCTTCGCGTTGTTTTGCTTGGCGAAAGTGAAATATTCGAACTCCGACAGGGATTCCACATTCGTCTTGGCGAGCGGAGCCAATTCCTCCGGAGTGGGGGGCTTGCCGTTCTTGCCAAGCCCCTGGACCGCGAAGGCCGAATACATTTCGTCGAAGGTCCAGGCGTGGCGAACCCCTGTCACCTTGCCGTCCGGCGAAAACAGCACTTCGCTGCGAACGGCGACCCAGACGTGCGGATGCGCGGCCGCGGGGCACGCGCTGGCCAGGAGCGCCAGAGCTATGGAAACCGAAGCAAATCGAGGGTTCATGGGTAAGTCGCGAGTAGCCCTTGAAGTCGGCGAAAAGACGGCGATGGACGTTTCACCCCGGGAGCCTGTGCATGATATCATATCCATTCTTGAAAGCGTCGTCCCCACTGACGTAGACTATGACAGAAATGCGGTGGCCGCCGATCGAGGACGGGCTCCGCCCCTTGGCCCATCCCGCGAAGCTGGCATTCCGCGGAGCGGCCGTCTGAACGTCAGCTTGCGTGGTCATATGACTTAAGTACGAGCGTTCTTTTAACGAGACGTCGCGCCCCGTTGGGCAATCGAGTGAAGTCGCGATTTGATTCATCGCCTCGTTCTCGAAAGATCGATTTGTTTTTCGTGCGCGAGTGCGGCGCGCCACGCAGGAGACCAGGAATGGCGGATATTGTCGCCGGCGCGCCAAAGACCGGTTCCGCCTATGGCGAAGTGACGCTCGCCGACAAATTCAATCTCGGCACAACGCGCGTTCATATGTCCGGCACGCAAGCGATCGTGCGTCTCCTGCTTATGCAAAAGGAGATGGATCGCCGAATGGGCTTGAATACGGCCGGCTTCATCACCGGATACCGCGGCTCTCCGCTCGGCGGCGTCGATGCGCAAATGCATCGCGCTCAGAGCCTGTTTGAAAAGAACGACATTTTCTTCATGCCGGGCCTCAATGAGGATTTGGCTGCGACCGCTATTTGGGGCGCGCAACAAGCGGAAATGCGCGGCGAAGGAAAATACGACGGAGTGTTTTCCGTTTGGTACGGAAAAGGGCCGGGAGTCGATCGCAGTGGCGATGTGCTGCGCCATGTCAATCTCGCGGGATCGTCTCGTTACGGCGGCGTGCTGGCTCTTATGGGCGACGACCACACGGCCGAATCATCGACCACTGCGCATCAATCCGATTATCATTTCGTCGATGTGATGATGCCCATCCTCGCTCCTGCTGGCGTGCAGGAGATTCTCGATTACGGACTCTATGGCATCGCGCTGTCGCGTTACGCCGGCGTTTGGGCGGGACTCAAATGCCTCAAGGATACGGTCGAATCCACAGCCTCCGTCGATGGCTCTTTCGATCGCGTGCGCTTCGTCACGCCGGGCGATTTCGCCATGCCGCCGGGCGGCTTGAACATTCGCGCCCGCGATACGGTGCTCGCTCAGGAAGAACGCCTGCAGGAAAGCAAGCGCGACGCAACGCTTGCTTTCATTCGCGCGAATGGGCTCAACAAGATCATCACCTCCGGCGGGCGCGATCCGAAAGTCGGCGTCATTACGCTCGGCAAGTCTTATCTCGACGTTCGTCAGGCGATGGACGATCTCGGTCTTGACGAGGTGAGGGCGAATGATTTCGGCCTAAGACTTTATAAGATCGCCTCGCCCTGGCCGCTGGAGCCGTCAGGCTTGCGCGACTTTGCGCGCGACCTTGATCTCATCATCGTCGTCGAAGAGAAGCGCTCGCTGATCGAAGTGCAATTGCGCGAAGAGCTGTACGGCGCTTCGCATCAGCCCTTATGCATCGGCAAGAAGGACGAAAATGGCGATTGGCTGTTTCCGGTCAAGGGCGCGCTCGACGCCAATGACATCGCCATCGCGCTTGGCCGACGATTGCTGAAATATCATCGTTCCGATGATTTGGAAGGCCGGGTGCGCCGCCTTGAGCGTTTGCAGGAACGGCGCGTGGGGATGACGGATGTCACCGTCCGCGTGCCGCATTTCTGCTCCGGCTGTCCGCACAGCACGTCCACCCATGTGCCGGAGGGCGCAAGAGCCTACACGGGCATCGGCTGCCATTATATGGCGCAATGGATGGATCGCTCGACCGAGGGCTACACGCATATGGGCGGCGAAGGCGCCAATTGGATCGGAGAAGCGCCTTTCTCCAGGCGCCCGCATATGTTCCAAAATTTAGGCGACGGGACCTATAATCATTCCGGCTCGCTTTCCATTCGCTTCGCGGTCGCGACCAAAACCAACATCACCTTCAAGATCCTGTTCAACGGCGTCGTCGCGATGACCGGCGGTCAGCGTCATGAAGGCGACCTGACCGTCGAAGCGATTGCGCATCAGGTCGCCGCCGAAGGCGTCAAGAAGATCGCGCTTGTCTCCGATGAGCCTCACAAATATTCGTCGTCCACCGTCTGGCCACCGGGCCTGACGATCTTCCACCGCAACGTCATAAACGAAGTCCAGCGCGATCTCGCTGAGACCGAGGGCGTCACGGTGCTGATCTACGATCAGACATGCGCGACGGAAAAGCGCCGCCTGCGCAAGCGCGGACTTTATCCCGATCCGGATGCGCGCATCGTCATCAACGAATTGGTTTGCGAGGGCTGCGGCGATTGCGGCCGCGCCTCGAATTGCGTGTCGGTGCAGCCGCTTGAAACGGAATTCGGTCGCAAACGACAAATCGATCAATCAAGCTGCAATAAGGATTATTCTTGTCTTGAAGGATTCTGCCCGAGCTTTGTCACCGTGCATGGCGCGAGGATGAAGAAAGCGGCGCTTCCCAGCGAAAAAGACACGATTGCGCAACCTCCGCTACCCGAGCCAAAGGTTCCCGAAATCGGCGCCTCTCCCTATGGAGTCCTTGTTGCAGGCATGGGCGGCACGGGCGTCGTGACGGTGAGCGCCATTCTGGGCATGGCCGCGCATCTTGAGGGCAAAGGCGTCGGCGTCATCGATATGGCGGGGCTGGCTCAAAAGGGCGGCGCCGTTTACTGCCATGTGAAGATCGGTCGCGCGCCGGGGGACGTTCACGCAATCCGCATCGCCGCCGGGGAAGCCAGTCTCGTTCTCGGATGCGATCTTGTCGTCGCCGGCGCCAAACAGGTGCTGAGCGCGATGGAGGCGGGTCGCACCTCCGTGATCGTCAACAGCGCCGAGGTGTTCCCGGGCGACATCGAACGCGATCCGGATTTCACATTGCCGGCGGATAAAATCAAACAGGCCATCCGTCAGGCGAGCGGAGACAGGGTCGATTTTCTCGACGTCACCGCGCTCGCTCTTGCGCTGCTGGGCGATTCGATCGCAGCCAACATGTTTATGCTCGGATATGCATGGCAGAAGGGTTTGCTGCCGCTGTCGCAGGAGGCGCTGCTACGCGCAATCGAACTGAACGGCGAAGCGGTGCCGATGAACCATTCCGCATTTCTGTGGGGACGCCGCGCAGCGCATAATCTTGCGAGCGTCGAGGCTGTGGTGGCGTCGCTGCATGAGAGCGATGGGGCTCGCGACAAGTCGAAGACGCTCGATGAAGTCATTGCGCGCCGCGAGGAGTTTCTCACCGCCTATCAGGACGCCGCTTATGCGGCGCGCTATCGCGCTCAGGTCGACGGCATCGCCGAGACGGAGCGCGCACACACGTCCGGCTCCACGGCTCTTACTGACGCGGTCGCGCGCAATTTGTTCAAGCTGATGGCGGCGAAGGACGAATATGAAGTCGCGCGTCTTTACACCGACGGCTCGTTTCAGCGAAAGCTAGCGGAAACGTTCGAGGGGGATTTGCGGCTGGAACTGCATCTCGCGCCGCCGATCCCGTTCCTGCAACGCAAGACGGACTTCGGCGGTTCGCGCAAAATGACCTTCGGACCCTGGTTCTTCACAGTGTTCAAATGGCTTGTCCGCCTCAAAAGGCTGCGCGGCACCAAGCTCGACATCTTCCGCTTCAATCATGATCGCATCGCTGAGCGCAAATTGCTCGCCGACTATGAAGCATTGCTCGCCGAAATCGGCGAGCGCCTGTCATCGGAGAATCATGCTTCCGCAGTCGCTCTCGCTCGCCAGCCCGAGAAGATCCGCGGCTTCGGCCATGTCAAAGCGCAGCATATCGGCGCTGCGGAGAATGAGCGCGAACAATTATTGGCGGAGTTTCGCAATGTCGCGGCGCCAGTGAAACTCGCCGCGGAGTAGGATCGAAGATGGAACCCGCGTCTTAGCGAACGCGGCTCCAGCTCTCCTCGCCGCAAATATTGGTTCCTGGAACGCAGCCTTCGATTTTCATCACCGATTCGCTCTGCAGATACATCCGCGCAGAGTAATTTTGCCCGTCGTTGGCGTTATAAACGTTGCCGGTCCATAAATTGGCGCCGCTCGGCTGTAGATTTAAGATCGGCAGGCCAATCAATGAGCGGCCTCGCTGAGCGGGATTGGGATTATGGTCGTCCTTGCCGTCGCCATCATTGGTCCAGGCGATTGAACCGCAAAGCGCCTGGCCGCAGGGGCTGATCTGAATCTGAGCAGTTCCATCGGCCACGCGCCATTTTCCAGCCGGGCCGGCGATCGCGGCGGCCGGAATCATCAATATTGCAACGGCGACCAAAGGACCCTTCATTCCAGTCTCCCTTTCCTCAAAAGCGTTGACCGGAGTATAGGTCTAACGCCTACGGTAAATAAAGAGCGCCAGCGCAACCAATGACGACGACTGTGCATGAGGAGCCGTCTTCCGCCACATTTGCGGGGTCGACTCGCGTCCTCGTTCTTGGAGGAACCAGCGAGGCGCGCAGTCTTGCTGAGCGAATGGCCAAAGAGCCGCGCCTGGAAGGCGTAATTTCGCTGGCTGGTCGCACAAGCGCGCCGCTCGCTCACGATTTGCCAACGCGCATTGGCGGCTTTGGCGGCGTTGAGGGACTTATCGCCTATCTCAAGAACGAGCGCATCGACAAAGTGGTCGACGCGACCCATCCTTTCGCTGCGCGTATGGCCGTTAACGCGCGCGACGCTTGTCTTGCGACTGGAACGCCCCTTGTAAAACTCTCTCGTGCGCCTTGGTCGCCGGTCGCCGGCGACCGCTGGACCGAGACGTCGGATCAGGCGGAAGCGGCATTAGCTCTCGGGGCGTCGCCGCGTCGCGTGTTTTTGACGACGGGGCGCATGGGACTCGCGCATTTTCTCAAGGCGCCGCAGCACTTCTATCTTATCCGTACGATTGAAGCGCCGGCGCCAGCCGAATTGCCGCCCCAACATGAGACGATTCTCGAAAGAGGGCCCTTCGATTGCGAAAGCGAGATGGAATTGATGCGCGCCCATCGCATTGACGCGCTGGTGACGAAGAACAGCGGCGGCGCCTGGACGTATGCGAAAATCGAAGCAGCGAGACGATTGGCGATCGAGGTCGTGATGATCGCGCGGCCGCGAATGGATAGCGTCGAAATCGTGAATGACGTCGAAGATGCGATGGCGTTCATGCTCGAAAGCCGGCCTTCATGAGCAAGGTCCTGATGTTTCAAGGCACCGGCTCCGATGTTGGCAAGTCGCTGATCGTCGCCGGTCTTGCGCGGGCCTTCGCCAATCGGGGCATAAGAGTCGCGCCGTTCAAGCCGCAAAATATGTCGAACAACGCCGCCGTGACGATCGATGGCGGCGAAATCGGCCGCGCGCAGGCGTTGCAGGCGCGCGCGGCGCGCATTTCGCCCTGCGTTGACATGAACCCCGTGCTCTTGAAGCCTCAAGGCTCGGCCGGGTCGCAGGTGGTCGCGCAAGGCAAGGTCGTCGGACAAGCGAAAGCGCGCGAATTCCAACAGTGGAAATCGCATCTCGAACCCATCGTGATGGAGAGCTTCGCGCGTCTGAAATCGCAGGCTGACCTTGTGCTTGTCGAAGGCGCGGGGAGCGCGGCCGAGATCAATCTGCGCAAATACGACATAGCAAATATGGGCTTCGCGCGGAAAGCGGGGGCTCCTGTCGTCATTGTCGCGGACATTGATCGCGGCGGCGTCATTGCGCAAATCGTCGGTTGCAAGGCGGTGATCGACGAAGAGGATGCGGCGCTGATCGAAGGCTTCATCGTCAACAAGTTTCGTGGCGACGCAACTCTGTTCGAAGATGGAATGCGCTTCATCGAGGAGCGAACGAACTGGAGCGCCTTAGGCTTACTGCCTTATTTCGAACCGGCCGCGCGCCTTCCCGCGGAAGACGCTTTTGGTCTGCGGGATTTTCGCGCGCGCGAGGGCGAAATCGTCATCGCGGTTCCGCTGTTGCCGAACATCGCAAATTTTGACGATCTCGATCCCCTGACGGCCGAGCCGAATGTGCGGGTGGTTTTCGTTCATCTAGGCGAGCCCTTGCCGGCGGAGGCGCGCCTCGTCATTCTGCCGGGATCGAAAGCAACGATCGCCGATCTCCGGGCGCTGCGCGCTGCGGGTTGGCATATCGATCTCGCCGCGCATATTCGCCGCGGCGGCCGTGTGCTCGGCCTTTGCGGAGGCTATCAGATGATGGGACGGGTGATCGCTGATCGTGACGGCGTCGAAGGCCCGCCGGGCGAAATTGAAGGGCTGGGTTTGCTCGATGTCGCTACGACCCTCGGCTCGTCAAAAACGCTTCAGCATGTGAGAGGCGAAAGCGTTTGCGACGGCGCGCCTTTCCACGGCTATGAGATGCATGTCGGGGAGACGAAAGGCGAGGATTGCGCGCGGCCCGTGCTGCGCTTCGACGATGGGCGATCCGATGGCGCATCGTCGCGCGATGGATTGGCGCAAGGCGTCTATGTGCATGGGCTTTTCGCCGACGATCGTCAGCGCTCGGCGCTTTTGCGCGCGCTGGGCGGAGCGCCCTCGTCGCTTGCGTTACGAAAATTCGATCGAAGACACGCTCGACGCCTTGGCCGATCATTGCGCGCGTCATATCGACCTCGATAGATTGTTGGGCCTCGCCAGATGACGCCAAAGCTTCAGCCTTACGCGCGCGACGACGGCGGTTCTTTCGAACCGATCGTCCATGGCGGCCGCCTCGACCAGGCGCGAAGATTGTTTCCGAACGCGCCGCAGCCATGGATCGATTTGTCGACAGGAGTTAACGCGCACGCTTTCCCCTTGCCGGAGATTGCTCCGCAAGCCTGGACGCAATTGCCTGACGCTGGCTCGCTGGCAAATCTCGAGCAGATTGCGGCTCGCGCCTATCGCGTTCCTGCGCATGGTCACGTCGTCGCCGGCGCTGGCTCGCAGTCTTTCATCCAATGGCTTCCGCATCTCGTGCACGCCCGGCGCGTCGCGATACTCGGCTTCTCTTACGCGGAGCACGCCGCGCGCTGGCGCGCGAGCGGGGCGGCGGTCGAGGAGGTTGCGACACTTGACGAATTGTCGCGCGCCGATGTTGCAGTCGTCGTCAATCCGAACAATCCGGACGGGCGTTTGGTCCAGCCACAAGAGCTTGCGGAGTTGGGACGCCTTATGTCGCGACGAAAACGTCCGCTTGTCGATCGACGAGGCCTTTATGGACCTGTCGCCAGCCTATAGCGTCGCGCCGCAGTTGCAGGGCGACATGATCGTCCTCCGATCGTTGGGCAAAGCCTACGGTCTGCCCGGAGTGAGACTCGGCTTCGCTTTGTGCAATGAAGACTTCGCGACCCGCTTGCGCGAGGCGATGGGTCCCTGGAGCGTGTCGGGGCCCGCGCTTGCGGTGGGGGCCGCCGCGCTCGAAGATTCGAGATGGGTGACGGAGAACGCCGTTCGACTCGAGCGTGACTCGCATCGTCTCGATTGCATGTTGCTTAAAGCGGGATTCGAAATCCTTGGAGGCGCATTGCTGTTTCGTCTGGCAAGGCACGAACGCGCTGCGTCCTGTTTCGCGCATTTAGGAGAACTTGGCATATTGACTCGGGCTTTCGTCGAGCGGCCGTCATGGCTGCGATTTGGCGTTCCGGGCGATGAAAGTTCATGGATGCGTCTCGCGGATGCGCTGGAAACCCTGCCATGAAAGATCGAGACGACCTACACGTTGTCGCTGCTCCTGCGAGCGACGACCCCGCTTTTACGCAAGTCAGCCCATTCTCGTCGGCAGAGCGTGCGGCGGTCTACCGCGCCATTTATACGCGCCGCGATGTGCGCAACGAATTTCTCAATGAAAATGTTCCGCGCGACGTGCTGATGCGCATATTGACCGCCGCGCATCATGCTCCGTCGGTTGGCTTCATGCAGCCATGGAACTTCATCATCATTCGTGATCAGGGCATTCGGTGCGCGGTTCACACGGCTTTTGAGCGTGCGGCGCGCGCCGAGGAGGCGATGATCGAACCCGGCAAACGCGCGCTGTATCGGAGCCTGAAACTGGAAGGCATTTTGAAGGCGCCGCTCAACATCTGCGTTACCTGCGATCGCAGCCGCAACGGCTCCACAGGTCTTGGCCGCACACAACAGCCGGACACCGATATTTTAAGCACTGCTTGCGCGGTGCAAAATCTGTGGCTTGCGGCGCGGGCGGAAGGGGTCGGCGTCGGCTGGGTCAGCATCATGCGCGAGAGCGAACTCCGCTCCATCCTTTCCATCCCGGAGAACATCGCCATCGTGGCTTATCTTTGCGTCGGCTATGTCGATCGCGCTTATCTTCGACCGGAACTCGAGGTCAAAAACTGGGCGCAGCGGCTGCCGCTCGACGATTTGGTGTTCGAGAATCAGTGGGGTGATCCGCCTTCGGAATCCGGCAAATAGCTCGTCTCCAGAAAAATATCTGTGGACGCCGACCTTGGCGCCGCAGTGCGTGAAGAAAAGGGGAGCGACATAACAAAGCCTTAAACGAATCGCTCTAATGCACTGCGGCGTTTTGCAGACGTGAAACGAGCTCTTAAGCCTGCTATTCATTAGGCCTTGCTTCGGTTTTGCGATTGTAACAAACAAAGTGCTGCATTTCGACGAGAGCAGCGGAGACGAAAATGGCGACAGTCAAATTCGAGCAAGCGTTCGACAAGGCCCTGTCGCTCACCGATAAAACATCCCTTACCGTCACGCCGGTTCCAGACAGAGAAGACGAACTCCTGAAGTTGCTCGACCGCGCCATGGTCAAAGGCTTCGCCAATCACGCCAGGCTCACGGAAATCCATCTTCCCATGGCGCGTTTCCCGTCTCTCGATTCCAAATTCTGGCACGTGCCCATTGAAGATTGCGGCGACGTGCAAGTGCTGCGCTTCTTCTTCGAAAAGCCGGACGCGCTGGCGCAATAACCCGACCCCCGAAATTACGATGCGCTTTGCATGTTCTCCTGCTCGGCGAGCAGATCGGCTTTGTCTTGTTTTTTATGCAGTTTGCTCATCAAAAGATAAATAACTGGCGTGGTGTAGAGCGTCAGCACCTGACTTAGAATCAATCCCCCGACGATTGTTATGCCGAGTGGTCGGCGAAGCTCCGCGCCAACGCCGGTGGCGAAGGCGAGCGGCAGCGCGCCGAATATCGCCGCGAGCGTCGTCATCAAAATAGGGCGGAAGCGCTCCTTCGCCGCTTCAAGGGCCGCATCATGCACGGAAAGTCCGCGATCGCGTTCCGCATGAAGTGCGAAATCGACCAGCATGATGCCGTTCTTTTTGACGATGCCGATCAGCAGCAAAATTCCGATGAAGGCGATAACCGTGAATTCCGCGCCGTAAAGCTCGAGTGAGAGCAGGGCGCCGAGCCCCGCCGAGGGCAGCGTCGAAATGATCGTGATCGGATGGATGAGGCTTTCGTAGAGAATGCCCAGAATAATATAGACCGAGAGAAGCGCCGCCAGAATGAGCGTCGCCATGCCTGCGGCGACTTTCTTGAAATCAGCCGCGTCGCCGGCAAAGCCAGCGTGCATTCCGCCGGGCAGACGCATGTCGTCGATGGCGTTCTGAATGGCGTTGGTCGCGGCGTCGAGAGTGGACCCAGGCGCCACATTATAGGTGATCGTGACTGATGGAATGACGCCCTGGTGATTGACGACCAGCGGCATTGATTGACGCTCCACATGCGCAACGGTCTGAAGCGGAACCTGTCCGCCGAGAGCGCTTGAGACATAGATGCCGGACAGATCGCGCGGGTCGCGCTGGCGCGACGGCGGAACTTCGATCACGACGCGATACTGATTGCGTTGCGTGTAGATCAGCGAATCCTGTCTCTGACCAAAGGCGCTGTTGAGCGCCGCGTCGATCGATTGAATGGCGACGCCAAGCCGCGAGGCCGCATTGCGGTCGATGACGACATTGGCTTTCAGCCCTCCTTGTTGTCGGTCGGTCGACACGTCGACAAGTTCCGGCAGAGCCTGCACGCGGGTGAGGACTTTCGGGAGCCACTCTTCAAGTTCAGCGAGCGATGAATCCGACAAGGTGAACTGATATTGCGCCTTGCTTTGGCGGCCGCCGGCGCGCAAATCCTGCGACGGGACCATGAATACGCTCAGTCCCGAAATCTTCGCGAATTTCTTGCGTAACCTCGCAATCACTTCGAAACTTGTTGATTTCCGCTCATTCGCGGGCTTAAGCGACACGAACAAGCGGCCCTGGTTTGCTGCGGCGACGAGATTGGTGGCGCCTATGAAGGAGCCGACATTGACGACATCCGGGTCGGCCGCGATGATGTCCGCCGCTTCCTTTTGCAATCGCAACATTTCGCCAAACGACACATCCGCAGAGGCTTCTGTCGTTCCATTGATCAGACCAATGTCGTCTTGAGGCAAATTCCCTTTTGGGATCGTTTGGTAGAGATGGACCGTCCAGACGATTGTGCCCACGATGACGATGAGCGTCGCCCAAGGATGATCGACCACGGGTCGCAGACTGCGGCCATAAAGATCCACAATCTTTGACAGGCTCGATTCCACGACGTTGTCGAACCAGTTCGGCTCCTTGCGAGTTTTGAAATCAAGCCAGGCGCAGATCATCGGGGTGACTGTCAGCGACACAACGGTTGAAATCACAATCGCAAAAACCAGTGTGAAGGAAAATTCGCGTAGAAGTCGCCCGACGACCCCCTCCATGAACAGCAGGGGGATAAAGACGGCGATGAGCGATAGGCTGATCGAAAGAACCGTGAACCCAATCTGTTTGGCGCCGATCAGCGCGGCCTCCATGCGTCCCATTCCGCGTTCAATGTTGCTTTCGATGTTTTCGATCATGACGATCGCGTCGTCGACCACGAAGCCGACGGAAATGATGAGCGCCATGAGCGAGAGATTGTCGATCGAAAATCCGGCCGCCCACATGGCGGCGGCGGAGCCGACCAGCGACAGTGGAACCGTAATGCCGGCGGCGAGCATGGGAGTGGCGCGTCGCAAGAAGATGAACACCACAGCCATCACAAGACAAATCGAAATCACCAGCGTGCGCTGGACTTCGTGCACGCTCGTTCGGATCGTCTGCGTTCGATCCGACAATATGGATATCTTGATTCCACTCGGGATCCATCTTTGCAGGTCCGGCAACAGTCCCATGATGTGATCGACAGTTTCGATCACATTCGCGTTCGCCTGCTTGGTGACGATGAGAAGCACCGCGGGCTTGCCGTTGAACCAGCCGGCCGCCAGGCGGTTACGAACGCTTCGCTCGACAGTCGCGATATCGCCCACCGTGACGATTGCGCCATTCGCCTTCGCAATGACGATGCTCTTGAAATCCTCCGGCGTCGACAATTGATCGCTGGTCGCGATGGTCTCGACCTTGGAGGCGCCGTTCAGCGCTCCGACCGGCATAAGCACATTCGCCGAGATGAGCGCATTGGCGACGCTATCGATGCCAATCCCCATGGAAGCGAGCCGCGCCGGATCGACTTGAATGCGGATCGCGGGTTGCTCTGCGCCGGCGATCCTCACCTCGGCCACGCCCGGCACCTGCGAAATGCGCTGCGCGATAACGCTGTCCGTGGCGTCGAACACGGCGCTTGTGGGCAAGGTCTCGGAGGTCAGCGCGAGCACCAAAACGGGCAGCGCCGTCTGAGAGGCCTTCCGGGAGGTCGGCAGCGTGGGCAGGTCGCCCGGCAAATCCGTTGCGGCTGCGTTGAGCGCCGCCTGCACGTCGCGAGCGGCAGAGTCGATGTTCTTGGTGAGATCGAATTGGATGACGATTTGGGTCGATCCCAATGCGCTCGAGGAGGTGAGCTCGGTAATTCCGGAAATCTCGGCGATGCGGCGCTCGAGAGGGGCTGCGACCGAAGCGGCCATGGTCGCGGGATCGGCCCCGGGCCGCATGGCGGAGACGCCGATGATCGGGAAGTCGATTGCGGGCAGGCTCGCGACCGGAAGGAAAAAATAGGCGACGGTTCCGAGCAGAAAGACTGCGAGCGCCAATAATGTGGTGCCCACCGGACGTCTGACGAACGGCGCGGAGATGTTCACTCGGCCGCCTCCTGAGGCGTCGCGCCGGGCTCCGGTGAGCGCGTCGGCGTCGGCGTCGACGTTGGCGACGTCTCGCGGACTTCAACCTCCTCTGGAACGCCCTGCAATCGGAGGCGCAGTCTCTCGACCGCGAGGTAAATCACGGGCGTCGTGTAAAGGGTGAGCAATTGCGACAGCAACAGACCGCCGACGATGGAGACGCCCAGCGGAACGCGCAATTCGCTGCCGGCGCCGTGCGCCAGAGCCAGCGGTAAAGCGCCCAGAAGGGCGGCGAGCGTCGTCATCATGATCGGACGAAAACGCAGATGGCAGGCGCGCACGATAGCGTCGTAAGAGGACAGGCGATCGACACGCTCCGCCTCCAAGGCGAAATCGATCATCATGATCGCGTTCTTCTTGACGATGCCCATCAGCAACACGACGCCAATCAACGCCACGATGGACATGTCAAAGCCAAACATCATCAGCGCGAGCAACGCGCCGACGCCGGCGGAAGGCAGCGTCGTCAGCACTGTGAACGGATGCGCGAAGCTCTCGTAGAGAACGCCCAGCACGACATAGATGGTGATGATCGCCGCCAGTATCAGCCATGGCTCCGCCGCGAGCGATTTGCGAAATTCCGCTGCATCGGCGCTGAAGACGCCAATGATTGCGGAAGGCATGTTGATCTCTTTTTCGGCTTTCGCGATCGCGTCGACCGCGTCGCCAAGCGAATATCCTCGCGCGAGATCGAAGCTGATCGTCGCAGCGGGAAACTGTTCCTGATGGGCGACCGACAGCGGCGCGGTGGTTTGCTCCACCCGTACGAATGTGGAGATGGGCGTCTGAGGTCCCCCTCCGATCGGCGCCACATAGAGTTTATCCAGAGCTGTCGTGTCGCGCTGATATTGCGGCGCAGCTTCCAAAATGACGCGATATTGGTTCGACTGCGTGTAAATGGTCGAAATCTGCCGCTGGCCGAAGGCGTCGTTCAATGTGTCGTCGACATTAGCGGCGGTGATGCCGAGCCGTCCCATTTGCTCGCGGTCGATGCGAAGGAACGCCCTCAAGCCGCCGTCCTGCGTCTCGGCTGCGACATTTGTTAGAACCGGATCGTCGCGAAGCCGGTCCAGTAATTTTTTCGACCATTCGCGCAATTGCGAGTTGCTCGGCGCCGTCAATGTGTATTGATATTGCGAGCGGCTTGGACGGGTCGTGATCTGAATGTCCTGCACAGGCTCGATATAGACCGTGGCGCCTGCGATCTTTTCCGCCGCCGCCTTTAGTCGCTGCGCGAGCGCTTCGGCGGTTATGCTGCGCACGTCGCGACCGCGCAGCGTCACCGTGATGTGTCCGACGTTTGTCGTCGGATTGAGGGGCCCGACGCCAAGCACGGAGATTGTGCCGGTGACCTCCGGATCCTGTTCGAAAATCTTTGAAACTTCGGCTTGCAATTTCGTCATCGCTTCGAACGACGTCTCGGGCGCAGCTTCCAGGACGACATTGAGCAGGCTTGTGTCCTGAAGGGGAAGGAAGCCTTTCGGGATGACAATGTAAAGCACGATCGTGAGGGCGAGCGTCGCGGCGGTCAGCACCAACATGAACTTCTGACGCATCAACGCCCAGTCGAGCGTCGTCTCGTAAATGCGGTCAAGCCATTCGGCGAAGCCGTTTCGTCGCTCCGTCTTGCGCGCGCCATGCGACGAAAACGGCTTCAATAGTTTCGCGCACAGCATCGGCGTCAGCGTCAGCGAGATAATCGCGGAAACGATGACCGCAATGGTCAGAGTGAGTGCGAATTCGCGAAACATTCGGCCGACAATGCCGGTCATGAACAGCAGAGGAATGAAAACGGCGATCAGCGAGACGGTTAGCGAAATAACCGTAAAGCCGATCTCGCGCGCGCCATCGAGCGCGGCGCGCAACGGCGTCTTTCCCTGCTCTATGTTGCGGACGATGTTCTCGATCATGACGATGGCGTCGTCGACGATGAAGCCGGTGCCGATGGTCAGCGCCATGAGCGAGAGATTGTCGAGCGAAAATCCCGCGAGCCACATCACGGAAAAGGTCGCGACAATCGAAAGCGGCAGACTGACGCCGGCGATGATCGTCGCGCGCAGGTCTCGCAGGAACAGCAGCACCACCAGCACCACGAGGCCGGCGGCGATGGCCAATGTGAACTGCACGTCGGAAATCGACGCTCTAATCGTCGGCGTCCGGTCGTTTACGACGTCGAGCGACACGCCCTTCGGCAATCCGCGCCTCAGCTGCGGCAACTCCTTTTGCAGGAGGTCGACGGTATTGATGATGTTGGCGTTCGGCTGACGCTGCACATCCAGAATGACGGCCGGTTCGCCGCGATACCATCCGCCGACGCGCGAGTTTTCCAGCCCGTCGATGACGGTGGCGACGTCGCGCAACATGACAGGCGCCTGATTGCGATAGGCGACGATGATGTTTTCATATTGGCGCGCCGCCAGAATCTGATCGTTGGCGTCTAGCGTGTAGGATTGCCTGGCGCCGTCCAGCGAACCCTTGGCGCCCGCGACGTTCGCGGACGCGATGGCGAAGCGCAGATCTTCCATGCCAATTCGATTGGCGGCGAGTCGCGCTAGATCCGCCTGAATGCGCACGGCGGGGCGCACGCCGCCCTCGACGGCGACATGGCCGACGCCAGACACTTCGGACAGGCGCGGCGCGATCAGCGTGTCGGCGAGATCGCTCAACTCGCGGAGCGTCGCCGTCTGCGAGCGCAACGCCAGCGTCACAATCGGAGTGTCCGCCGGATTGACCTTTGCGTAAGTCGGCGGATAGGGCAGGTTGCGCGGCAAGGTCGACGCCGCCGAATTGATTGCGGATTGCACGTCCTGCGCCGCCGCATCGATATCGCGGTCCAGCTCGAATTGCAGGGTGATCTGAGACAATCCAAACGAACTCTGCGACGACATTGTCGTCAGCGAGGGGATTTGTCCGAATTGGCGCTCGAGCGAAGCGGTGACAAGAGATGCGATTGTGTCCGGATTGGCGCCCGGCAACTGTGTCGTCACCTGAATGGTCGGAAAGTCGACCTGCGGCAGCGGCGACACGGAAAGGCGAGAGTATCCCAGCATTCCCGCGAGTAGCGCAGCGAAAGCGAGCAGCGACGTCGCTACAGGGCGGTTGATGAAGGGCGCCGAAACATTCATGCTTGAGCTTTACCGCGTTTGCGTCGAGCCGCCTTGTTCGCTGCGTCTTTCGCTGCGTCCGCGTGGGCGGGGACCTTGATTCCCGCTCATAGGAGCGGGAGGCAATTCAACGATTGGCGGAGGCTCCTTCGGCGCGCTTTCAGTCGGCTGCTCCGTGACAGAAACCTTGGCGCCGTCCGTCAGACGCGTAAAGCCGCTCGTCAACACCTTAGCCTTCGCGTCGAGCCCGGACGTCACCACCGCCTGCGCCTCGTCCTGCCGTCCGACGGTGACAGGCTTTAATGTGATGGTTTGGTCGTCGTTCAACAAGTAGACAAAGGCGCCGTTCGGGCCTCGCTGGATGGCGGCGCTCGGAACGACGACGGCCTGCTTGATCAAATCGACCGTGAGTCGAACATTCACGAACTGTCCCGGCCAAAGGCTGAGATTCTTATTGTCGAAGATCGCCTTGATTCGCACCGTTCCGGTGCTCTGATCGATCTGGTTGTCGACGACGGAGAGCGCGCCGGTGTCGAGCGGGGTCGAATTGTCCGGCGCAAGCGCTATCGCTTGGAGGGCGCCCTTCGCCTGCGCTTTTTGGATATCTGGAAGCGCCTGCTGCGGAGCCGTAAAGACGACGAAAATCGGCTTCAGTTGCGTTATGACGACGATGCCGGTTTGGTCCGACGCATGCAAGATATTGCCGACGTCGACGAGCCTGATGCCAGTGCGTCCGTCGATCGGCGAGCGAATGGTGGCGTAGTCGAGCGTCGTCTTCGTATTGTCGATCGCGCCCTGATCGGCGCGGACTTGCGCCTCCAGTTGCGCCACCAGCGCCTTTTGCGTGGCGTATTGTTGCTGCGAGCCGAAATTGCCGACGGTGAGCTTCTGATAGCGCACGAGATCAATTCGCGCATTGGCGAGATTGGCCTCGTCCTGAGCCTTTTTCGCCACCGCCTGATCATATTGCGCCTGATAGATCGCAGGGTCGATCTGCGCGACGAGGTCGCCTCGATGGACGTCCTGGCCTTCGGAGAAAGGGAGTTCGATCAGTCGTCCATCGACCTGCGTTCGGATCGTGACCGTATTGAGCGCCTGCACCGTCCCCACGGCGTCGATTGTCACGGGCACGTCGGCGACACGCACGGGGGCCACGGTCACCGTCACGGGCGCGTCCTCTCCGCGGCGGCTCTCTTCTTTGCGGCTCGACGACCCATTCCTATCGCCTGAACCGGAAAACGGGTGCAGATAGCCAAGCTTATATGCGGCGCCGACGCCAACAAGCGCCAGTAGCGCCAGCGCAGCCATTGTCAGACGACCCGTCGTGAATTTGCGCACGCCGCTTTGCGCCGAACTCATGGCCACGGTCCTTTGTCGGCCTCGTAGGCGGCCTGGGAGTTGGCGATTTCCACTGCGCGAGCGAGACTGTCCCAGCCGCCGCCCAGCGCTTGGTAGAGGCTGGTCGCCGTCTGAAAATACGCCAGTCGAACCTGCGCCAATATGTCCATATTTTGGAACAGCGTCGTCTCCGTTGTGGAAAGCGTCACAATGTCGATTGTGCCCTCCCGCAGCCGCATCTCGGCCGCCTGATAGGCGCGTCGGGCCGCCCCAACGGCTTCACCTTCCAATTTGAGCTGCCGCGCGGTTTCGGAAACCGCGATCAAAGCATTTTCCGTGTCGGACAGCGCGGTTAAAATCTGCTTGTGGTAAAGCGCCGCCAGTTCCGCATATCTGCCCTGGTTCAACATATATTGGCCTTGCAGATTATATCCATCGAGGAGCGGCTGCGTGAGGTTTCCGGCGATCTGCCAAGCGATCGCTTCAGGACGGAACAAAGTCTTGAGCGCGACGCTCTGCACGCCATAGAGGCCGGTCATCTGAATGGAGGGGAAGAACGCGGCGCGCGCCTGCCTGACGGAAAACTCCTGCGCGGCGAGTTTCTCTTCCGCTTCCGCCACGTCGGGACGACGCAACAGAAGCTCGGAGGGAAGCCCCGGCTTCACCTCGGGAAACCGCAAACGCGTCAGCGACCCGCCTTTGATTTCGACGCTTTCCGGCGTCTGGCCGATCAGCACAGCCAGCGTGTTCTTCGTTTGACGCAGCGTCTGTTCGAGCGGCGGAACGGAGGCGCGCTGAACGGCGAGCACCGACTCCTGTTGCGAATAATCGAGCACGGTGGCGGTGCCGACGTCGAGCCGCGCCTTGATGGCGCGCAGCACCGTGTCGGCGATCTGGATGGTTTCATGCGCAATCCGCAGACGATCTTGCGCGGCGAGCACCTGGAAATAAGCGTTGAGAACTGACGCGACCGTTGCGATCTCGACGACGTCGCGATCGAAGCGGCTGGCGTTGGCGAGAAGCCGCGCCGCCTGCGAGCCGTCGTAATTCTTGCCCCAGAAGTCGAGTTCATAGCTCGCGGTCACCGCCGCTTGAAAGAAATTCGATCGTCTGGTCCGCAGAAGCTGCGAGCCGCTCGTGCTTGTCGTCGTGCTGCTCGTCGACGCGCTGGAACTCGTCGTGCTGCTGCTCGTCGCGCTGGTGATCGCGCCGGGAGTTTGCGTGCGACGCGCGATGTCGTTCATGCTCAGCGTCGGCCATAGCGCCGAGCTGTTGATCCGGGCTTGCGCGTCGGCTTGATCGATGCGCGCGACGGCGGCCGAGATGTCGAGGTTTTCAAGAAGCGTATGCTCGACCAGAGCGGTCAATTCCTTGGAGCCGAATTGCGCCGCAAAATCGCGAGCCGCGGCCATCGGCGGCGCCGGTTGCGGCGATTTCGCCGCGCGGAACGCCGGCGGCGTTTCCACCATCACCTCGGGCTTGTCCCAGTCGAGAGTGCACGCCGAAAGGCTTGCCGCCGAAAGTAGCGCGGAAGCCATTGATGCGCAGGTCGTTAGCCGAGGCTTTGCCGACAAGGTGGGAAAGTCCGCTTTCTGCATGGCCCCGCTCTCGGGAGAGAGCGCAGCGCTCACTGGCGTAAAGTAAAAAGCCCCGCCGAGCAAAGGCCGCCCGCGGAATCCCAAAGACTTTTCACCGGATCTGGTCCAGAAGCCCCGCATCGAGCGCCGCGCCGCGTGATTCACATGATGACGGCCGCAATTACCGATGCGCCCTGTGCGGTCGTATGTCGCAGCGAATCGTCGTCCCGCAATGTGGCGGGAGCCCTTACTGCCGTCAAGTTAACGATAGGCAATGATTAGGGCGTCATTGCGCCGTCAAAGGCAAGGACGCCTGCGTTCAAAACGGCTCGAAGAAAATATTGCTCTTCCACTGGCGAGAAGAGAGAAACTATTACTTCGTCGGAGTATTTTTTACGACTTTCGTCCAGGTCTCGCTCTGGCAAAGAAAAGCGATCAAACAGCCTGTTAGCGTTAGTTGTTTGGGGTTATTCAGTGTGATCGTCCCCGAGTAGAGTTTTCCATTCTCCGGATTATACAAATCGCCCTTCCACTGATTGGGCGCAGTTTGCGGCGCATTGCGCAGGATGAGCGGCGGAGGAGAACCGTCGGGGAGCGGGATAACGCCGCGGGCGCAGAGTTTGCCCTCGCAATCAAAAAATTCGAGTTTTTCCTGACGACCGCCGCGCACCCAGAATTCCATAAATCGGTTCTTCCGCTTGCGCATGCACGCAAGCGAGTGACGCGAAAGCGGCGATGGAAACTCGAAAAAATTTGTTCATGGAAAGCTACCCTACCACGAGACGGAGGCTGCGCCCAGAAGTCAGGAAGACGCTTCGATATCTCGATGCGGCGTTTTTGGCGGCCCGAGAAACGCGGGGACGATAACAAACGCAGCGAGCAGAGTGAAGACCAGCGAAATCGCGAGAAGCTCTCCCATGCTCGCGGTGCCTGGGTGGCTCGAAAGAAACAGACTTCCAAAGGCTGTTCCGGTCGTCAGCGCGCTGAAAAAGATAGCGCGCGTCAAACTTGACGCTAGCATGTCGGCCACTCCTTTTCGCCATGCGATGACGTAATAAATGTGAAACGCGACGCCGACGCCAAACATCAGCGGCAATGCAATCACATTGGCGAAATTGAGCGACATGCCGAGCAGATCCGCGGCTTCAAGACTCATAATGCCCGCGAGCACCAGTGGACCCAGCGTGAGGGCGACGTCGGTCGCGCGGCGCAGCGCGACGACAAGAATGATGAAGATCGCCACGAAGGCGAATAGGCCGGCCTCTAAAAAGGCGCGCACGATTGTTTGACCGGCCTGAACGACGACGATCGGCGGGCCGCTGGCGTCGGGCGCAACCGTTTGCACGCTTTTCGCAAAGGTCGCCATCACCTCGCGGTCATTGCTGTCGCCTTTCGGCGACACTTCGATCCGGTACTTGCCGTTTTTCGACATCCAATCGCCCGCGAGTTCGGCTGGAAGAGTCTCGGGCGTGATGCGTTTCGCCGACAGCGCTTGCCGGATTTCATTCAAAACGCGATCGAAATCGGCGAAGGCGGCGATTTGCGCCTTGGCTCGAATCTCGGGAGTGGCTTTTGCGAGCGCTTCGAGCGCATTGGCGAAGCGCGTTACGGCCGGGGAAGTCTTGGCGCCAGCCGCTCGCCGGAGCAGCTTGCTCGCCTGTAGCAAGGCTTTCACCGTTTCCGCGTCGGTCGGCGGCGTTTTGCGTTTCGCATCGAGCGTCTTACGCAATTGCGCATCCGCATTTTCGATGAGCGGCAGTTTTTCGTCCTGATTGGATGGAATAAGCGAATCGATCGTCGTGACGTGATCGACCTCCGGCAGAGCGGCGATCTTGTTTGTGAGTTCGCGCATGGCCTCCAGCGAGGGCGCGAGAATCTCGATTGTGTTGGGCGCCGTTTTTGGATTTTTTGAAAGATCAAGGAAGGTTGCGACCGACTCGACCGTCTGGCTTCGCAAATTCATCGGGTTGGAGTCGAAGCTCAGATGAAAAAGAAACGGCGATCCGGCAATCACGATGACCGCCGTCACAACCAAAACGAGCGCCCGGTGCTTTGCGATCCAATGGTCGACCGTCGCCAGCGACGCGGTGCGGATAGGCAGATGCTCCGCGCGCGGCGCGAGTATTTTGATCAGCGCCGGGAGGAACGTCAGCGTCGCGATATAAGCGATAATCATGCCGAAGCCGGCGATCAGGCCCAGCTCGGACACGCCGCGGAAATCGGTGGGAAGAAAGCAGAAAAACCCCGCGAGCAGCGATACGGCCGCAAGCGTCAATGAGCCGCCGATGCCGCTCGTCGCCGCGAGGAGCGCGCTGTCGAGATCGTCGTCATTATGACGCTCCTCGCGGTAGCGAGTGGCGAATTGAATGCCGAAATCGACGCCAAGGCCAATAAATAGGACCGCGAAGGCGACGGAAATCAGATTGAACCGCCCGATCAGAAAAATGCCGAGGCCCGATGTGATGCAAAGTCCTGCGATTAATGTGGCGAGCACCGCGAGTATCAGCTTCGGCGAACGCAAAGCGGCGAATAAGATGAGCGTGACGACGAGGAGCGTCAGCGAAATATTCAACCCGGTGTTTTCGGCGACTGTCGCAAATTCTTCATCCGCGAGCGGCGCCTGGCCGGTCAGCCGAACCTGCACCCCCTCTTCCGGAGTCAGCTTCAGCTCTTTCGCCGTATTGCGCACGAGTTGAATCGCTTTGTAGCCGGGCTGAAGCGCGGAATAGTCGATCACCGGCTTGATCAGGACGATGCGTCGCAACTCGCCCGTCGGTGGTTCGAGCGTCGTACGCTTGGTCTCCCCGCCCGCGAGCAGTTTCTCCCATGAAACGCGCGCCTCACCCCCGGCAAGCGTCGTTTCGAATGCGTTGGAAAATTGATCGAGAGCCGCGCTGAACGCCGCCATGCCGCGTTCGCTCGTTCCCACCTGCTTCAGATTGAACAACAGTACCGAGCTCAGTCCGCGCAGCGTCGGATCTTCGGCGAGCGGCTGCAAAATGTCTTTTTGCGCAATCAGCGTCGCCGTAGTGCGGCGGATTTCCTCCTTGCTCAGAAACAATATGCCGTTTTCACGAAAGAACTGATTGTCGTCCGGGCGCCACACGCGCTGGATCAGCGGTTTTCCGCGAAGCGCCTCGTAAAGCTTGGCTGCGGCGTCGTCGGCCTGCTGCGAGGTTTTCGCGTCTATGACCGCAACGATGATCTCGTCGAGCTGCGGGAACGACTTGTAGAGCGATGATTCATTCTGCCGCCATTTCACCGCCGGCGAGAAAAGATTGTTGGTGTCCGTGTCGATGGCGAAACGGGTGGCGGTGAGATAGGCGCCTCCGGCCGTAAGAGCGAGAGCGGCGAACACGACCAACCAGGGCCTGCGAATGCACCAGGCCACCAATCTTTCCAACATCAACAGTCCCCGAAACTTAGCTTCCTGCGGGCCGACGAGAGGTTGGACCCCGAGCTACTTAATGCGCTGCGTCATTCTTGTATACTGCGCAGGATTTGGGCTCCGTGCAGCGGCGCTGATGGACTATGGTTAAGAGGCGTGGGAGGGTCTGCACGCGGCGCGTGGTTGGGCGAGGATCAGAAATCGCTGGCGATTCCCTTCACCTCCCAGTCGCCGTAACGGGCCGGGTCGAGCCCGCCGCGACCGCCGATCTCTTCGGCCGCCTCATTTTGTGACGCGCTCTGTTTCGCGGCTTCGCGGCGTCTCGCCTCGGCCTCTTCCAGAGCACGGCGCGCCGCCGGCGTCAGTTTGCGCGCCCGCGGTTCCGCGACGGGTTGCGACAAAGCTTGGCCGCTTGATGATTTTTTATCGTCATCGGCCGCAATCGAGGGCATTTTTTGACTCATCACCATTGTGGTCTTCTTTTTGCCAATTCGACCCAGCATGCGCTCGTCTGTGCTATTATCTGATTTGCTGGCGGCGGAGGCGAAGGGTTCGTGACTCAGAATATTAGATCAACTTCCGCAAAGTCCAAATCGCGCACAGGTTTTATTCCCGCTGAAGCGGCGCGCGACGCCGAGGCGGCGAAAATTCCCGGCTTGCCGGCGAGAATCGCCGCAGCTCACATCATCGCCGATGTGGTGCAGGGCGGTCATCGGCTCGACGAGCGTTTTGCGCCTACGGCCGTGCCGGCTCGTCTGCAAGGGCTCGATGCGCGCGACGCGTCGTTGACACGTTCGATCGCGACCGTCGCGCTTCGAAGGCTCGGCGTTATCCGACATGCCTTGGCCGTGCTGCTCGAGAAGGGATTGCCGCGCCAGGGCCAGCGTCTCGAATGGTTGCTGATTGCGGCGGCGGCGCAAATTCTTTTCCTTGACGCGGCCGATCACGCGGCGGTCGATCTCGCAGTGCGCGCCACGCGGTTGGAGCCAAAGACGGCGCCCTTCGCGGGATTGGTGAACGGCGTATTGCGCAATCTCGTGCGGCGGCGCGAAGAATTTCTTGCGGAGGCTGATTCGCAGGAACTCGATACTCCGCCCTGGCTTGCGCAACGCTGGCGCAAGACGTACGGCGAGCAGACCGAGCGCGCCATCGCCGCCATTCACATTGAAGAGCCGCCGCTTGATCTCACGGTGAAGTCCGATCCCGAATCATGGGCGAATCGTCTCGATGGAATCGTTCTGCCGACGGGTTCGGTGCGTCTGCGCGTTCGAACGCCCGTGAGCGAACTCGAAGGTTATAAGGACGGCGAATGGTTCGTGCAGGACGCCGCCGCCGCGCTGCCGGCGCGCCTTCTTCGCGCACAACCCGATGAGCGCGTGCTCGACATGTGCGCGGCGCCGGGCGGCAAGACCGCTCAACTCGCTCTCACAAAGGCCAGAGTCACGGCGCTCGACCGCTCGGCCGAGCGACTCAAGATGCTCGCCGCCAATATGGATCGTCTGGGCCTGCATGTGGATGTCGCGGTCGCCGACGCCACCAGTTTTTCGGCGCAGCCTTTCGACGCCATTTTGCTCGACGCGCCCTGTTCGGCCACGGGCACCATCCGCCGTCATCCCGACGTGCCTTGGACGAAGAAGCCGGGAGACATCGATGCTCTCGCGTTGCTGCAAACGAGAATGCTGAACCGCGCCGCCGGCCTGCTGACGGCGGGCGGACGCATCGTCTACTGCACATGCTCCTTGGAGCCGGAAGAAGGCGAAGCGCAGATCGCAGCCTTCCTGCGCCGCAATCCGGATTTTCGCCGCGAGCCCGTCGATCCGGTCGCGGACGCAATTCCGGCCGAATTCATCAACGCCGATGGCGACCTACGCACCTTGCCGCATTTCTGGCCGTCGGAAGACGCGCGTCTTTCGGGCCTCGATGGATTTTTCGCCGCGAGATTGGTTCGGCAGGGATGAGTGGGAGCGCTAAAATGTGGCTTTCGCATAATAGTTTTGCATTTTTGCATTTCACTCTGCCGGACGGAAAAATTCCGACGGCGTCGGTTGAGGCGAGAATGCATGCAGAGGCGATTTTAAAAGCCGCATGTCTTCGAGCCGCAACTGAACTTATCATTGCAGGTAAACTAAGCGCGCCGGATGATGTGCCTGTTGAACGCTCCGTAGCGTCTGCGGCGATGAACATTTGGAATAGCTTGGAAAAGCCGGACGAACAGCCCGCGTCAAGATAACGAGGCCGCTCAATTCGCGGTCCCTGTTTGTCTTTTTAAGTCAGACGAAGCCTCCCGCGCAGAAGTTCAAGCCGCCTTCCGTCAAAGGGACTCTGCGCCTTTGGTCGTTTTGGAGTTGTCGCCTTCGTGCGCTGTGGCGCCCAGCGCCTGTAATTGTGCGCGCTCGGCGTCGGTGAGCGAGGCTTGAGCGTCGGTCCCGCGACGGCGGCTGCGTTTGAACGCCACGTAAAGCGCATAGCCGCCCCCACACAGCACGATGAGCGGCGCGCCCCATAGAGCGAGCGTTTCGATTTTGAACGGCGGACGCAACAACACGAAATCGCCGTAGCGCGCGACGACGAAGTCCCGCACTTGCGCGTCGGTCGCGCCCTCCTTCAACTTCTCGCGCACAATGAGCCGCAAATCCTTGGCGAGGGGCGCGTCCGAATCATCGATCGACTGGTTCTGGCAGACGAGACAGCGCAATTCGCTTGCGATGTTTCGCGCTCGCGCTTCAAGCTTCGGATCTGCCAGTTTTTCGCCGGGTTCGACGGCGAAGGCGGCGAAGGGAAAGAGGAGAGACAAAGACAAGCAAAGAGAAGGGAGAAGGCGGCGCTTTTGAGAAAGGCGCAACCCGCCCTCTCTCCCGCGAAGCGGGGGAGAGTTGGAGAGGGGGGATTTTGAAAAACAGCCGGTCGCGTGAAACCGCCCCCACCCTTGCCCTCCCCCGCTTCGCGGGAGAGGGGAAAGGACGCGCGCCGGCCATGACGTGCGAAGGCCGATCACTCCGCCGCCTCCGGAATCGCAGCGGGCTTCGCCGCACGGCGCGCGATTCCGACGCGCAGGCGTCGATCGGCGAAGGAACATGCGCCGCCGAAAGCCATGACCAGCGCGCCGATCCAGATCAAGGTGACGAGCGGCTTATAATAGAGCCTCGCGTCGATCGTTCCGTCTTCATGCGACTCGCCGATCGCCGCATAGATTTGCCCGAGGCCAAGCGTCGCAATGCCGGCTTCCGTGCGCGCCATGCGACGCGCCTGATAAAAGCGCTTGGCTGGCTCGATCTGCGCGACGATGGCGTCGCCCTTGCGAATCTCCATCGCGGCATATGTCTCGGCGTAGTTTGGGCCATCGCGCGTGGCGATGTTCACGATCGAAGCCGTGTAAGGTCCGACGTCGTAGGAAACGCCGGCGCGCATCGCGACGATGTTTTCGACGCCCCATCCCGTTGCGGCGAGCCCTAACAGGGTGAGGCCCATGCCGGCATGCGCAAGCGAGGTTCCCCAAGCCGAAAGCGGCAGGCCGCGCAATCGCGTAAACGCATTGGCGAAAGACGTTCCGCGCGGCGCGACGCGCTGCGCAATGTCGCTCAAGGCGCCAACGACGAGATAGGCGGCGATTCCCGCGCAGAGCGTCGACAGGAACGGCGCGCCATAGACATATCCGAAGGCCGCAAGCGCCAGCAGCCCGACGGCGAAGGCGGCGCGCAGTCGCTCCAATGCGGCTTTGAGGTCGCCGCGCTTCCAGGCGAGCATCTGTCCGATCGGCATCAGCGCGAAGAGGGGCAGGGCGATCGGAATCAGCACCGTATTAAAGAAAGGCGCGCCGACGGAAATCTTCTCGCCCGTGAGCGCCTCGAGAGCGAGCGGATAAAGCGTGCCGGTGACGACCGTCGCGCAGCTTGCCGTGAGCAGCAGATTATTAACGACGAGCGCGCCTTCGCGCGAGATGGGCGAGAACAATCCGCCCGTCTGCAAGGCGCCGGCGCGCAGCGCGAATAACGCAAGCGCGCCGCCGATGAAGAAAATCAGAATCGCAAGAATGAAGACGCCGCGGTCGGGGTCGCTCGCGAAAGCGTGAACGGACGTCAGCACGCCGGAACGCACGAGAAATGTGCCAAGCAGCGAGAGCGAAAAGGCGAGAATGGCGAGGAACAGGGTCCAGACTTTCAACGCCTCGCGCTTTTCCATCACGGCGGCGGAATGCAGCAGCGCGGTGCCGGCGAGCCAGGGCATGAGAGAGGCGTTCTCAACAGGGTCCCAAAACCAGAAGCCGCCCCAGCCGAGCGTGTAATAGGCCCAGTAAGAGCCCATTGCGATGCCGAGCGTGAGGCTGATCCAGGCGAACAGCGTCCACGGCCGAACGAAGCGCGCCCAGGCGGCGTCGATACGGCCGCCGATCAGCGCGGCGGCGGCGAAGGAAAAGACGATCGAGAAGCCGACGTAGCCGAGATAGAGGAGCGGCGGATGAATCGCGAGTCCGGGGTCCTGCAGAATGGGATTGAGATCGCGCCCTTCCCACGGGACAGGTTCGACGCGCGCGAAAGGATTGGAGGTGAGGAGAATGAAGAGAAGAAAAGCGGCGCCCAGCAATCCCTGCACGGAGAGGGTGTCGGCGCAGAGTTTCGCCGGCATGGCGGCGGAGAAGGCTGCAATCAGCGCGCCGCAGAGCGACAGCACGAGAACCCATAGCAGCATGGAGCCTTCGTGATTGCCCCAAACGCCGGAGATTTTATAGACGAGCGGCTTCATCGAATGCGAATTCTCGATCACATTGACGAGCGAGAAGTCGGAAACGACATGCGCATAGGTCAGCGCGCCATAGGCGAAAGCGATGAACAGGAATTGCGCGATGGCCGTGGAGCGCGCGACGCGCATCAGATGCGGCGTCGCCCATGCGCGCTCCGGCGAATGGGATGACGGCCTGCGCCAACGCCAAGGCGAGCGCCAGCACGAGAGCGTAATGGCCGGTTTCGACGATCATGCAGGATCACGACGCTTGCGGAAAAGCGCCCTCCTTGGGGAGCGCCCGAAGCGGTTCGGGGCGGGGCGAGGCGCGGCGCGATCTTGCTCACGATCGCCTGCCTCGACCTTCGAAGGGGGAGGTTCGCACGCTCGAGAATGAGGAAACCGTTGGCGACGCCCTCACTTCTTCTCTCCCTGCCAGACGCCCTGTTTCTTTAGCGCTTCGGCGACGTCGCGAGGCATATATTTTTCGTCGTGCTTGGCGAGCACGCTGTCGGCGCGAAACGCGCCTTCCGCCGTCAGCGCGCCATCCGCGACGACGCCCTGACCTTCGCGAAAAAGATCGGGGAGTTGTCCATTATAGGCGACTTTGACTTCACTGTTTCGGTCGGTGACGATGAAACTCACCTCGCGGCCGGCGTTCTTCACGACCGAGCCTTCTTTCACCAACCCGCCAATGCGCAGCCTTGTCCCCGGCGCGACGTGTTTTTGCGCCAGCTCCGAAGGCGTATAGAAGAACACGATATTGTCGCGGAGCGCGAACAGAACGAGTCCGACTGCAACGCCAAGGACGAGAATCGCGCCGCCGATGAGCGCGAGACGTTTGCCTTTTCTCGTCATGCGATCTGCTCCGCCACCGTCATCCTCCGATTTTCAATTCCTGCGCCAGCGCTTCGACGCGCGTGAGATCGCTTTGCTTGCCCGCCAGCGCCTTGCGCGCCGCGGCTAATCGCGTGGCGCGCTTTTTCGGGCTGCGCCAGCACGTTGTAAGCCCGAATGAGCTTGAGCCAGCCCTCCACGTCGTCGCCGTGTTTTTCGAGGCGCGTCGCCAATCGCTCGACCATGGTTTGGATCGCGGCCTGCCGCTGGCCCTCAGGCATGGCCGCAATCGCCTTGCCCTGTTCCGTGGCCGGCGGGGCGGTCGAGGCGGACGCTTCGTCGAGCTTCGCCAGCAGCATTTTTACCCGTTCGACCCATGGCGCGTCATCAGGCGCCTCAGCCAGCATCTTCGACCAGATTTCGCGGGCCTTGTCGCGCTCGCCGTTTTGAGCGGCCGCAAGGCCAAGATAAAAACGGGCGGTGGGCTGCGTTGGCTCCTGCGCGAGGGCGGCCTCGAAATCCTGGTTCGCCGCCTCTGTCACCACCCCTCCGGCCGCAAGCGTGCGCGCCTCGCCGAGCGCCGCATGACGCGCGGCCGTCGCGCCGAGCAGTCGAAGAGCCTCGCCATAGGCGTGAACCGCGTCGTCGAACCGGCCTGTTCGCATGTAATAAGGCGCCACCACTTCAAAACCGCGTCCGTCTTCCGGATGCTGCGCCAGATGCGCTTCGATGCGTCCGACCGCATCCGCGATGTTTATGTGGTCGGGCGGCGTTTGAAGCCGGGCCGAAAGAGGCATGTCCGGCATATCGGAGCGCCCGAGGCGGGAATAAAGAGCCAGCGACAGGGCCGGAACCAAGACAATTGTAGCCAGGGCCACAAAGGTCGCGACTTTGCGGGACGAGGTCGCCGCCACATTTTTGGCGGATTGCGCCTTCAACAAGCGCCGCGCCGCTTCGGTCTTGGCGATTTCGGCGTCATGGGGCGCAATCTGGCCGCCGGTGGCTTCGCGGTCGATCTCGGCGATCTGATCCTTGAAAAAAGCGACGTCTGTCGCTGCGGGGTCCACTATCTCGCGCTTTTTTTGCGCCAGCGGCGCGAGCACGCTCAACAGCGCGGCGCCGGTGAGAAGAGCGAACACGAGCCAGATCATGAGCCGCTGTTTAGAGATGTTCGCAAAAGTTTGAAAGAGCGAACGTTTGAAATATGGCGGCGGCTGGTTTCCGAGCGGCGCAGGCGAAGCTGGGGCTGCATCATAATTCTTGCACCGGGGCTGTGTCGTTGCGGTGCGCCCTCTTTTAGAGCGGCTTCGCCGAAGCATAAAGCGACACAGCTGTCCTATTTCGAAGCAGAAAGTAATTACGGCAGATTTTTGACAATAATTAGGCTATTGTCATCGAATAGTCTGCTATTGGCATAGATTAAATTTATCGTGCTGATGATTTGACAAAGATCATCTGAGCAGCTAATCCGGAAGTATCTCCCAAAGGCATGGAGGTAGAACAGACGTACGCGTTCTATACGCGGAACGATCGATACGTCACGTCTATAGGAACTTACCGGATAGGAGTGAAATGCGTAGAAGTTTGGTCGCGCTCTGTGCGCTTATCTTAACTGTAGCGTCAGCTGAGGCTGGCGAAACTGGAATGGGTGACTGGTTTGACTCGGCTTTTGGTTCTAGCCGGGCGGACAATTCTTACGCTCATCGTCATGGACGCTCTGCAGAACGCGATGATCGCGGCTTTATAGCCTTAGCCTCCTGGTATGGCGGCGGGCCGAAGCGTTACGAGCCGAACTCGCACACAGCGAATGGAGAGCGTTTCAACAAGTGGGATTTGACGGCCGCCCACAGGTCGCTGCCCTTTGGCACGCGGCTCCTGGTCACGAATGGAGGCCGTTCGGTGGTGGTTCGCATCAACGATCGCGGTCCTGCGAGCTGGACAGGCCGCTCCTTGGACCTTTCCAAGGGCGCCGCTTCGCAGCTCGGCATGATCGGATCCGGCACGGCGCATGTGCGCTATTCCGTGCTGGGCCACTAGAGATGATTGTTCGGGCGCGGCTGGCGGATGCCGCCGCGCCCCGACGCGCTACTCGCGTTCGACGAAGGCCTTCAGCCGAGCCAGAGCGTCATCCCATTGATCCGATGCGCGTTCGAGATATTTCTTAGCGTCTCGAATGGGTTCCGGCTCAAACGCATATTGATGCTCGCGGCCTATGCGAAGGCTGCGCACGACTCCCGCAGCTTCAGGCACCCGCAAATGTTTGGAAATCGCCTGGCGGCTCAGATCCGAGCCTTCAGTCAGCAGGGTAATCGACAGCGGCTCGCCACCGCTGCACAGTTTCGAGAGGATCGAGAGTGGCGTCTTCAATTCCGCTCGGTTTTCCTTGCGCCATCCTGCTCTTCGGGTGTATAGAAGCCTCCGTTTCATCTCATAACGATCATTCTCGGGTGATCGCCGATTGAGAGTGGGGCCCGGCCGGGACCCGCTCTTTTTTGTTTGGATCGGCCCGAGCCGAACGCAGGACCGCAATCGCTTGCAGCAAACCGGCGCTTCTATCGTCTCTGCCCCGCTCGACGAGCCGCGTCTTGTCGGCGAAACGGGCGTTGCGGCGCGCATTGCGCATCTCGCCGAGCCCGTGCTCGCCCAGCTTGGCTACCGGCTCGTGCGCGTCCGTCTGCTTGGCCAAAATGGCGCTATTCTGCAAATCATGGTCGAACGCCCGGATGGGACGATGACGATCGAGGATTGCGAGGTCGCCAGTCAGGCGCTGTCTCCCGAACTCGACGTCGAGGACATGATCGCTCAGGCCTATCGTCTCGAAGTGTCGTCGCCTGGAATCGATCGGCCCCTGGTTCGGCTTTCCGATTTCAAACGCGCGCTCGGCCACGAGGCGAAGATCGAACTGACGCAGCCGATCGAGACGGGGCGCAAGCGCTTTCGCGGAACGCTGGTCGCGCTGGAAGGCGAGGGCCGCGACTCAATTTTATTGTTGGAGCGCACGGATGCGCGTTCCGATGAGGAAAAGAGCGTTCGGGTGCCTCTCAAAGATCTCGACGATGGAAAACTCGTTTTGACCGAGGCGTTGATTCGGGAATCGCTGCGCGCCGGCAAGGCGCATAGCGCGCCTGTCGAAGAGGGCGAGGCCGAAGCAGGCGTTGGTGACGAGCGGCCGCGGCGCGGTCCGGGCCGCTTTCGCGGACCTGCGAAGCAAAAAGCGAAACCTTTGGTTCCATCGGGCGTGCAGACGCGTTTCAAGAAGGGAAGCTGATCCAATCAACCGCCGCTTCGGCGCATTGGGTCGGGCACAAGGAGAAGACAATGGCCGTTAGCGCCAACAGACTTGAGGTCTTGCAGATCGCCGACGCAGTCGCGCGCGAAAAGTCGATCGATCGTTCGATCGTCATCGCCTCCATGGAGGACGCTCTCCAGAAAGCGGCGCGCTCCCGCTACGGTCAGGAGACCGAGGTCCGCGCGGAGATCAACCCGAAGACTGGAGAGGTTCGCTTCTCGCGTCTGCTTCTCGTCGTCGACGAAGTCGACAATGACGCCACTCAGATTTCTCTCATGGATGCGCGCAAGCGTAATCCGGCGGCGCAGACCGGAGACTGGATTTCCGAAACGCTTCCGCCCTTCGACTTCGGCCGCATTGCCGCGCAATCCGCAAAACAGATCATCCTGCAGAAAGTGCGGGAAGCAGAGCGCGACCGTCAATATGAAGAATTCAAGGACCGTATTGGCGAGATCGTTAATGGCGTTGTGAAGCGCGTCGAATACGGCAATGTCATCATCGATCTCGGACGCGGCGAAGCGATCATTCGCCGCGACGAGATGATCCCGCGTGAAACGTTTCGCCCCGGCGACCGCGTGCGCGCTTATGTCTATGACGTGCGCCGCGAGCAGCGCGGCCCACAGATATTCCTGTCGCGGACCCATCCGCAATTCATGGCGAAGCTCTTCAAACAGGAAGTGCCGGAGATCTACGACGGCGTGATCGAGGTGAAATCCGTCGCGCGCGATCCTGGCTCTCGCGCCAAGATCGCCGTGGTTTCGCGCGACACCTCGATCGACCCGGTCGGCGCTTGCGTCGGCATGCGCGGTTCTCGCGTCCAGGCGGTGGTCGGCGAGCTCCAGGGAGAACGCATCGACATCATCCCGTGGTCGGCCGATGCGGCGACCTTCATCGTCAACGCCTTGCAGCCGGCCGAGGTTGTGAAGGTCGTGCTCGACGAGGATTCGGCGCGCATCGAAGTCGTCGTTCCCGACGATCAATTGTCGCTCGCCATCGGGCGGCGCGGCCAGAATGTGCGGCTCGCCTCGCAGCTTACCGGCTGGGACATCGACATTTTGACGGAAGCCGAGGAATCCGAGCGCCGGCAGAGAGAGTTTGTCGAGCGCACCAATGTATTCATGAACGCCATCGACGTCGACGAAGTCGTCGGACGGCTGCTCGCTTCCGAGGGCTTTCGCTCGGTCGAGGAGCTGGCCTTCGTCGACCTTTCGGAGCTCGCTACGATCGAAGGGTTCGACGAGGACACCGCCACGGAGATTTAAAACCGTGCGCGCAGCTATCTCGAACGCCTCGAGGCGGAGAACGAAGCGCGCCGAAAGGAACTTGGCGTCGCGGACGAGTTGAACGAGATCGAGGGCATGACGAGCGCCATTCTCGTCAGGCTCGGCGAAAACGACGTGAAGACGATGGAGGATTTCGCGGGCTGCGTCCCCGACGATCTCGTCGGCTGGAGCGAAAAGAAAGACGGCGAGACCACCAAGCACGAAGGCTTTTTGGAAGGGATCGATCTTTCTCGCGAAGAAGCCGAAGCCATGATCATGACGGCGCGCGTGCGCGTTGGATGGATCGAAGCGCCGGCGCCGCAGGCGGACCCGGTCGAAGGAGAGGAATAGACTTCGGTCTTTTGCATGTGAATGCGAAACGCGATCCCGAAATGAAGAGAGAAAGCCCGACGACGACGTGAGAGCGACTGAAACCTCCGAGCGAACATGCATCGTCACGCGCCAACGCGGCGCGCCGGACGCGATGATCCGATTCGTTTGCGCGCCCGATGGGGCGCTCGCGCCGGACATCAGATCACGTCTGCCGGGGAGGGGCGTATGGGTGACCGCGCGCGCCGATGTCGTCGCCGAGGCCGCGCGTAAACAAATCTTTGCGCGTCAGCTTAAGGCCAGCGTCAAGGCTCCGCCGGAGCTTGCCTCCGAGGTGGATCGATTGCTCGAAGCGGACTGCCTGCAGTCGCTGTCGATGGTCAATAAGGCGGGGCTTGCCGTCGCGGGTTTCAATAAGGTCGGCGCGGCGCTTGAAAAGGGCGAGGCGGCGGCCATTCTAGAGGCCGTCGACGGCGGGGCGGACGGCAAGAGAAAGATCGCGCAAGCGGTGCGGCGAGGCTCGGGCGCGGTGGAGACGATCGCATTATTTACGTCGTCTCAATTGGATTTGGCGTTGGGCCGCACAAATGTGATACATGCAGCGCTGGCGCGCGGCGGTCCGACGAATGCGTTTCTCGTGCGATGTCGGCGACTGGCCGCCTATCGCGGCGAAAACGCATCGGACGCCGCGAATAGAGACGAACGGGACGACTTCGACGTTGCGGGCGGGGCGTCGTCGGCGAATGATTTTGAGCGAACGGGCGCGGACCCAGAATCGGATAATTGATGAGTGAGACTGAGAACCCCGGCGACAAGACCTTGACGGTCGCTCCATCGAAGACCCTTCATCTGAAGCGGTCGACCGAGCACGGCATGGTGCGCCAAAGCTTCTCCCACGGCCGCTCGAAAGTGGTCGTGGTCGAGAAGGTGAAGCGCCGCGCCCCGGGGCATGTCGAAGCGAAGGCGCATGCGCCGGCTCCCGCGCCGGCCGCGCCTGCGCCTGCTGCTCCGCCGCCGCCTCCCGCCCCTGCGGCGAAGGCTGAGACGCCTCGCCCCGTTGCCCCGCGCGGCGCGGGAATGGTGTTGCGCGCGCTGACCGAAGAGGAGCGCGAAGCTCGCGCTCGCGCGCTGGTCGACGCCCGTTCGCGGGAAGAGGAAGATCGCCGTCAGGCGGAGATCGACGCAAAGTCTCGCACCGAGCGCGATGAGCGCGAACGCGTTGAACGCCAGGCCGCCGACGCCCGCAAGCGCGAGGAAGAGGAGCGCCTCGCCCGCGACGCGGAGACAAGGCGTCGTTCCGAAGAGGAAGCGCGCCGCCGCTTGTCCGGAGGGGCGGAAGGGGAAGCGCCCGCCGCGCCGACGGGCGTCGCCAAGCCGCGCCTGGCTGAAGGCGCCGAGGCCACACGCGTCGTCGTGCGTCGCCCGCTCGGACTGACGCCCGCCAGCGCGCCGCCGCAACGTCCCGCTCCGTCGCGCGGGGGAGAGCATAAGAACAGAGGCCGTCTCACCGTCTCCACCGCCACCGCTGGAGGCGACGAGGAGCGCACGCGCTCCGTCGCCGCGTTCCGCCGCCGCACGCAGCGTCTGAAATCCTTCGGCATGGCGGAGCAAAAGGAAAAAATCTCGCGCGAAGTGATTCTGCCCGAGACCATCACGATTTAGGAACTCGCCAACCGAATGTCCGAGCGTGGCGTCGATGTCGTCCGTCTGCTGATGAAGCAAGGCGACATGCATAAGATCACCGATGTGATCGACGCCGACACGGCGCAGCTCGTCGCCGAGGAGATGGGCCACACCGTGAAACGCGTGGCCGAGTTCTGACGTCGAAGAGGGCTTGTTCGACGCGCCCGACGCGAGCGAGGATCTTGAACCACGCCCGCCGGTCGTGACGATCATGGGCCATGTCGATCACGGCAAGACCTCGCTGCTCGACGCCATTCGCCACGCCAATGTGGTGTCCGGCGAAGCTGGCGGCATTACTCAGCACATTGGCGCCTATCAAGTGACGGCGCCCAACGGCGCGCCCATCACCTTTATCGATACGCCCGGCCACGCCGCCTTTACGGCGATGCGCGCTCGCGGCGCGAAAGTCACGGATATCGTCGTGCTCGTCGTCGCCGCTGACGACGGCGTGATGCCGCAGACGATCGAAGCGATCCATCACGCCAAGGCGGCGGAGGTGCCACTGATTGTCGCGATCAACAAGATCGACAAACCGGACGCCAAGCCCGAGCGCGTGCGCACCGAATTGCTTCAGCACGAAGTTCAGGTCGAAAGCCTCGGCGGCGAGACTCTCGAAGTCGAAGTGTCCGCGAAACAAAAGCTCAATCTGGAGAAGCTGCTCGAACTGATCGCGCTGCAAGCGGAAGTGCTCGATCTCAAGGCCAACGCCGAGCGCGCGGCCGAAGGCACGGTCATCGAGGCGCGGCTCGACAAGGGTCGCGGTCCAGTCGCCACAGTGCTGGTGCAGCGGGGAACGTTGCACGTCGGCGATCTTGTGGTCGCGGGATCGCAATGGGGCCGCGTTCGCGCCTTGCTCGACGATAAAGGCGAAGTTCGCCAGAGCGCGGGACCATCGTTCCCTGTCGAGATTCTCGGTTTCTCCGGAACGCCGGAGGCCGGCGATCGCGTCGCCGTGGTCGAGAGCGAAGCGCGAGCCCGCGAAGTTACAGAATATCGCGAGCGCCAGAAGCGCGACAAACTCGCCGCGCGCGGCGGTTCGGCGCGCTCGTCCCTGTCGGATATGATGAGCCAGCTCAAGACTGCGGGTCGTCAGGAGTTTCCGCTCGTCGTCAAGGGCGACGTGCAGGGCTCGGTGGAAGCAATCGTTGCGGCTCTCGAGAAGCTCAACACGGATGAAGTCGCGGCGCGCGTGGTGCACGCAGGCGCTGGCGGAATATCGGAATCCGATATTGCTCTGGCCGAAGCCTCGAATGCCGCGGTGATCGGCTTCAATGTCCGAGCGCATAAGGAAGCGCGCGAGGCTGCGGAGCGCGCGGGCATTGAAGTCCGCTACTACAACATCATCTATAATCTCGTCGACGACGTGAAAGCGGCGATGTCGGGCATGTTGGCGCCGACGCTTCGCGAGACCATGCTCGGCAATGCGCAAATTCTCGAAGTGTTCGACATCTCGAAAGTTGGCAAGGTGGCTGGCTGCCGCGTTACCGACGGAACGGTCGAGCGCGGAGCCAATGTGCGCCTCATCCGCGACAATGTGGTCGTGCATGAAGGCAAGCTTTCGACGCTCAAGCGCTTCAAGGATGAAGTCAAGGAAGTCGCCGCCGGTCAGGAATGCGGCATGGCTTTCGAAAACTATCAGGACATGCGCGCGGGCGACGTCATCGAATGTTACCGCGTCGAGGAGATCAAGCGGACGCTGTAAAGGTCCTGCGGCGCTTTCGGATCAAAGCCGAGAGCGCCGATCGTCCGCGCCGGCGTCCCAGGACGTTGGCGCGAAAAGAGGCGGGCCGCTCCACAATCTGGTGAAGATTTCGTGCTGCATTCCGGTCGGACGTCGCAATGAGCGGGCGTCGCGGAACCATTCGTGAGCCTTGGCATAAAATGTCCAGATCCCATCATCAACACGGCGCCGAGCCGTCCCAACGCATGTTGCGAGTCGCCGAACTTGTTCGTCACGCGCTTGCGCAAATTCTTGCGCGCGGCGAAATCACCGACGCCACGCTCGAAAAGCATGTCGTGACGGTTTCGCGCGCCAAGATGAGTCCCGATCTCAAACTCGCGACCATCTATGTGATGCCGCTCGGCGGCAAAGACGAACAGGATGTGTTGGACGCGTTCGAGCGCCACAAGAAATATCTGCGTGGCGAGATTGCTCATCGCGTGAACGTGAAGTTCGCGCCGGAGCTACGTTTTCGAATCGACGATACGTTCGACAATGTTTCGCGCATCGACGAATTGTTGAATTCCGAACGCGTGCGACGCGATCTCGAGTCAAAAGAGGAATTGGACGACGCCGCGAAGACGAGCGGCGCCGCCTGATGAATCAAAAGAGATCGAATCGCGCGGTCGTGGACGGCTGGGTCGTGCTCGACAAGCCTATCGGGATGACGTCAACGCACGCCGTGTCGCGGCTCAAGCGCATCTATAACGCCAAGAAGGCCGGTCACGCCGGCACGCTCGATCCGCTCGCGTCTGGCATTCTGCCCGTGGCTTTCGGCGAAGCGACCAAGACCGTGCCGTTCGTGCAGGATGGCGAGAAGGCCTATTCCTTCACCGTGCGCTGGGGCGCCGAGACGGATACGGACGACTCGGATGGACAAGTGACTCGCGAAAGCGAGGCGCGCCCTTCTCCCGAGGCGATTCTTGCGCTGCTGCCACGTTTTCTCGGCGATATTCAACAAACGCCGCCTCAGTATTCCGCTATCAAGATTGGCGGCGAGCGCGCCTATGATCTTGCTCGCGAGGGCGAAAAAGTCGATTTGAAGCCGCGCGAGGTGACGGTCCATCGGCTGGACCTCGTCAGCGTCTCGCCGGATGAGGCGCATCTTGTGATGGAGTGCGGCAAGGGCGCTTACGTTCGCGCCATCGCACGCGACCTCGGGCGATTGCTGGGTTGCTTCGGCCATGTGACGGCGCTGCGTCGCACCCGGGTCGGTCCGTTTTTCGAAGATAATTCCTTCACGCTCGACGAGATCGAGGCGGAAGGCGGAGCGGTGGATGCGCTTCTTTCCGTCGAAGCGGGGCTGACCGAACTGCCGTGCGTCGTTGTCGACCGAGACACTGCGGCGCGGTTGCGGCGCGGGGGCTCGGTGATCTTGCGCGGGCGGGACGCGCCGCATGGAGGCGTGGCGTACGCCGCCTGCGGGGGCGTTCCGGTCGCTTTCGGCGAAATCGTCGAGGGCGCGCTGGCGCCGTCGCGCGTCTTCAATCTGCCGTTTTAAATGTGCGCCTTTGAACGCAGGCGAGAATCTGTTTTATTTCCGGCTCATCTCGAGTTGGGGACGCCATCGGTGCGAAATCTTACCTCATCAGCGCGTCATGGCCGGGCTCGTCCCGGCCATCCACGCCAAGAGGCTCTCGAATATTTTCATATTGGAGTGGGGACGTCTTGGCTCGTCTTTGAAATATGTCGCAACTTTGTGGCGTGGATGCCCGCGACAAGCGCGGGCATGACGGGCGAATTTTGCTCGGCTTCCGTATGACCCGGCCCCCAAAATTCTCGTCTTCGACTCGGGGCTTGGCGGTCTCACGGTCTTCGCCGAAATCGTCAAGCTGCGCCCACACGCCGACCTTATCTATTGCGCGGATGACGCCGGTTTTCCGTATGGCTCATGGTCGGAGACGGATCTCGTCAAGCGCGTCATGCAGGTGATGGAAGAGCTCATCGCGGCCTCTGCGCCTGATATCGTCGTGATCGCCTGCAACACGGCCTCAACTCTGCTGCTGCCTTATTTGCGCGTGCATTGGCCGAAGATCCCGTTTGTCGGAACCGTGCCGGCAATCAAGCCGGCGGCGCAAGGTTCGAAGTCTCGGATGATATCGGTGCTTGCGACGCCAGGAACGGTGGCGCGCGACTACACGCATGAACTGATCAAGAGTTTCGCCGGCGATTGCGATGTGACGCTTGTCGGCTCCAAAAATCTGGCGCGGCTCGCGGAAAGCCATATGCACGGAGGCGGGATCGAGGATTCTGAGATTGCGCGGGAGATCTCGCCTTGTTTCAAGCAGAATGAGCGCGGCGCGCGGACGGACGCAATTGTGCTCGC
Organism: uncultured Alphaproteobacteria bacterium; assembly: GCA_963811555.1. Classification (GTDB taxonomy): domain Bacteria; phylum Pseudomonadota; class Alphaproteobacteria; order Rhizobiales; family Beijerinckiaceae; genus Methylosinus. Next base: position 115,346 of record CAWESG010000032.1, read on the forward strand.
TTGCACGCATTACCCGCTGCTGATCGAGCGCTTTCGGCGATTGGCGCCGTGGCCGGTCGAATGGATCGATCCCGCGCCTGCGATTGCGCGGCGCGCAGATCAATTGCTTATGGAAAAATTCGGCGCCGATGCGCCGCTCGAGAGCGAAGGCGAGCGCCGCGTTTTCTTCACCAGCAACCAGGCGCTTGCGCCGGCTCTCGCAGCGACGCTCGCGCGATTTGGATTGCTCGGCGCCGCCGCAGCCGCGCCATAGCGCGTCCAGACTTACCGGGCTCCCGCTTCGTGGGAATAATAGCGTTCGGCCGCGAGATGGGCGCCGAGCCCGGCCGCTTCCCCCTTTAGGCGACTTGCAAGAAGCTTTGCCAACTCTTGCATGACAATTCTGCAACTCTGTGGGTCGGTCTTGACCATTGCGCCGGCTCTTGCTTTATCGCGGCGCACAATCTTTTCGCATGATTTTGGAGAACTCTGCAGATGTCGAAATGGCCCGTCCACGGCAAGATCACCGGCCCGATCGTTCTGATCGGCTTCGGCTCCATCGGGCGAGGCATATTGCCGCTCATCGAACGGCATTTCGATTTCGACAAAAGCCGCTTCACGGTCATCGATCCCGACGATACGCATCGTCAGCTGCTCGACGTGCGCGGGATCGATTTCATCCAGACGAAACTCACGCCGGAGAACTATCGGGACGTCGTGACGCCTCTCGTCACGAAAGGCGATGGGCAGGGCTTCATCGTCAATCTCTCGGTCGAAGTGTCTTCGCTGGACATGATAAAGCTCGCGCGAGAGCTGAAGGTTCTCTACGTCGATACGGTTGTCGAGCCTTGGCCCGGCTTTTATTTCGACAAGAGCAAGGGCAATGAGGCGCGCACCAATTACGCGCTGCGCGAAACCATATTGGACGAACGCCGCAAGAATCCGGGCGGGACCACCGCCGTCTCCTGCTGCGGAGCCAATCCCGGCATGGTGTCGTGGTTCGTCAAACAGGCGTTGGTCAATCTCGCCAAGGACACGGGCGTCTTCTCAAAGGAGCCGGCGACTCGCGCCGAATGGGCCGCGCTTGCGCAAGAGCTCGGCGTCAAAGGAATCCACATCGCCGAGCGCGATACGCAGCGAGCCAGGAATCCAAAGCCTCGCAACGTCTTCGTCAACACCTGGTCGGTCGAAGGATTTGTCTCGGAAGGGCTGCAGCCCGCGGAGCTAGGCTGGGGCACGCATGAGAAGAGCTTGCCCGACATTGCCGGCAAGCATCACTCGGGCTGCGGCGCCGCGATCTATCTGCTCTCGCCCGGCGCCAATACGCGCGTTCGCTCCTGGACGCCGACGCCGGGACCGCAATACGGCTTCCTCGTCACGCATAATGAGTCGATCTCGATCGCCGATTATTTGACCGCGCGCGACGCCAAGGGCGAAGTCGTCTATCGGCCGACCTGCCATTACGCCTATCATCCGGCGGACGATGCCGTTCTGTCGCTCCATGAGATGTTCGGCGCAGCCGGCAAGATGCAGGACAGCTGGCACATTCTCGATGAGAATGAGATCGTCGACGGGATCGACGAATTGGGCGTGCTTCTCTATGGCCACGCCAAGAACGCCTATTGGTATGGCTCGCAGCTTTCGATCGAGGAGACTCGCGAGCTTGCGCCTTATCAGAATGCGACGGGTTTGCAGGTGAGTTCGGCGGCGCTCGCCGGCATGGTCTGGGCGCTCGAAAATCCCGAGGCCGGCATCGTGGAGGCGGACGAGGTCGACTACCGCCGCTGCCTGGAGGTTCAGACGCCCTATCTCGGACCGGTGGTCGGCGTTTATACCGACTGGACGCCGCTTGACGGTCGTCCGGGCCTTTTCCCCGAAGACATCGATCTCGACGATCCCTGGCAGTTCAAAAATATTCTGGTCCGGTAGAGCGCAGCCATTGCGTTTCGGCGGAGCGGGGTCGCTTTCATTTTAAGCGAATGGACGGGTTGACTCGCCAGCATATGTTCCATATATGTTCCTTGTTCGCTGTATGTTCGTGCGTCTGCGAACGAGTCCCCTAAGGTCCAGTTCAAGAGTCCTAGTTGCAAAAGTCGCGTGCGTTCGTTGCGTCCAGTCAAGGAAACCGGCCTCGCGGCCGCGCGCCATCAGGTCCCCATTAGGCGCGATTGACCGCGGGCCGGGCTCCAAGCCTTTAAGCGATTCGAATGACGCGTTTTTGGAGGCGTTGCAGTGGGCAGTCTTGCAAAAATTTCTGTCGATGTGGAAGCTGTCGCGCTTGAGCGTTCAATCGTGGAGGAGGCGCGACGGCATGGTCGCGGAGCGGTCTCCAAACGCAGCGGCCGATACGAGCCTTTGTCGCGTGAAAACGTAGATGACGGCTGGAGCACGGTCGAGACGCTTGAAGCGCTGAAAACGAATATTCACATTGAGAAGCCGCGCACCATCATCACGCGTAACGATTCGCCGGATATTTCCTTTGATCGCTCGATCAATCCCTATCGGGGCTGCGAGCATGGGTGCGTCTATTGTTTCGCGCGGCCTACTCACGCTTATATGGGCTTGTCTCCGGGTCTCGATTTCGAGACCGAGATTTTCGTCAAGGACGGCGCGGCGCAATTGCTTGAGCGAGAACTCTCCGCGCCGGGCTATGTCCCGAAAATGCTCGCCATCGGCTCCAACACCGATCCCTATCAGCCTGTTGAAAAACGCCATCGGATCATGCGGTCGCTTCTCGAAGTATTGAGCCGCGCCAACCATCCGGTCGGAATCGTGACGAAATCGGCTCTTATTGCGCGCGACATCGATCTGCTCGCGCCCATGGCGAAGAAGGGCCTCGCCAAGGTGGCGATTTCAGTGACGACGCTCGACGGCGGCTTGGCGCGCATTATGGAGCCGCGCGCCGCGTCGCCGCAACGACGTCTGGACACCATCGCGCAGCTTGCGGATGCGGGAATTCCCGTCGCGGTTCTCACGGCGCCGATCATACCTGCGATCAATGACAGCGAGATCGAAGCTATTTTGACGCGAGCCCACGCAGCTGGGGCGCGCGAGGCCGGCTATGTGCTTTTGCGGCTGCCGCTCGAACTGCGTGATCTGTTCAGCGAATGGCTTGTCGCCCATTTCCCCGCAAAAGCGCGGCACGTCTTGTCGCTGGTGCGTTCGACGCGCGATGGAAAGCTTTACGACGCGAGCTTCGACAAGCGAATGAAAGGTTCGGGTTCCTACGCCTGGATGATCGGGCGCAGATTTGAGATTGCGGCGGCGCGATTGGGATTCTCGCAAACACGTTTGCGCACAGATCTCTTTCGCGCGCCCAATGGCGGAGCCGAGCAATTGGCGCTGTTCTAGGGTTCCTCCTCTTCCTCTTGCTCCGGCGATGCCTTATCGAAGGCCGCATGAGCATGCGGCTGGGCCCTCATTTCAAAACAGAGACCACCCTTCGGCGCCGCGGCGTCTGGCCGGTGGCGGGCGTCGACGAGGTCGGACGCGGACCGCTCGCGGGGCCGGTCGCAGCCGCGGCCGTTATCCTCAATCCGCGCAATATTCCCCCCGGCATCAATGATTCCAAGGCTTTGTCCGCCAAGGCGCGCGAGGCGGCCTATGAACTCATTATGGAGAGCGCCCTTGCGATTTCGATCGCTTACGCTTCAGCGGCCGAAATTGACGCAACGGACATTCGCAAGGCGTCGCTTTCGGTCATGTCGCGGGCAGTGCGGGCGCTTTGTCCCGCCCCGGTTCATGTTCTGGTCGACGGCCGCGACCTTCCGGATCTGATTTGCCCCGCGCAGGCGATAATCAGGGGCGACGCAACGTCACTGTCGATTGCAGCAGCGTCGATTGTCGCGAAAGTCATTCGCGATCGTTTGATGAGTCGCGTTGCGATGGTCGTCCATCCCGAATTCGGCTTCGAATGCAATGCGGGCTATTCGACTCGGCAGCACGGCAAAGCCCTGAAGGCGCATGGGCCGACAGCCCTATCACCGTCTCAGTTTCGGGCCGCTCTGCGAGGAGTAGAACGCGCCCGAAGCACTTCAAATAGTACATTCAGGACGAGTAATAACTATTTGGTAAACATGATAATTCTTTAACGAAGACGTTCGAAAAAGAGACGTCAGAAAGCCCCTCGTCTAAACGCGCCCTTTACCTCGACCAGCGATTATCGCGCCTGTTGGTAGCGTAACTGGTATCGAGTTCATGAGTAGCGCGCGCGTCGGGGCAGCTCGCCCAAAGTCTCAGATAAAGGTCACGCGTACTGGGACGGAAATGATCGGGCTGACCCGCGCGACGGCGTTTCGAAACGCTGTGCTTCTGGGCGATAGCGTCCAGTCGATGCGGAGTCTGCCGAAAGACAGCGTCGATCTCATCTTCGCCGATCCTCCCTATAATCTGCAGCTCGCCAATCGCCTCACGCGACCCGATCAAAGCGTCGTCGACGCCGTGGATGACGATTGGGACAAATTCTCGAGCTTTTCGGCCTATGACGCCTTCACGCGCGATTGGCTTTCCGCCGCGCGGGAGCTGATGAAGCCGACGGCGACGATTTTCGTGATCGGCTCCTATCATAATATTTTTCGCGTCGGCGCAATTATGCAGGACCTCGGATTTTGGATCCTGAACGACATTGTCTGGCGCAAGAATAATCCAATGCCGAATTTTCGCGGCCGCCGTTTCACCAATGCGCATGAAACGATGATCTGGGCGGCGCGCGATTCCGAGGCGAAAAACTACACCTTCAATTACGAGGCGCTGAAAGCCGCGAATGAAGACTGCCAGATGCGCTCGGATTGGTTGCTGCCGATCTGCACGGGCGCTGAGCGCCTTAAGGATTCCGCGGGACGCAAGACGCACCCCACGCAAAAGCCCGAGGCGCTGCTCGCCCGCGTCATACTCGCCGCCTCAAGCGCCGGCGATCTTGTGCTCGATCCTTTCTTTGGCAGCGGCACCACCGGCGCGGTGGCCAAACGTCTGCGGCGAGATTATCTCGGGCTGGAGCGGGAGCGCTCTTACGCCGACGCCGCGAAAGCGCGCATCGCCGCAGTCGAGCCGCTCCCCGAAGACGCCGTCGCCACGGCGCCGACAAAAAGAAGCGAGCCGCGCATCGCCTTCGCAAGCTTGGTCGAGGCGGGACTTATTGCGCCAGGCGTTCGGCTGACCGACGCGAAGCGCCGACATCAGGCGATGGTGCGCGCTGACGGAGCCGTGATGGTTGGCGACATCATCGGATCGATCCATAAGGCGGGAGCGCTGGTGCAAGGCCTGCCGGCCTGCAATGGCTGGACCTTTTGGCATTTCGAGCGCGACGGCGCTCTGGCGCCCATCGATGAACTTCGTTCGGTCGTCCGCACACAATTGAGAGTTGCAGCCGAATAAAGACTCGCTTGACGTCGCGGGCGTTTTCGCGCGACGTGTTCGGATATGAACGCAAAGAATTTTTTACGCGCTGACGTCGCCTTGACAGAAAGCGGCCTTTTTGAAAGCCGAGCCAAAGCTCGCGAAGCAATTGACGCGGGGCTCGTCAGCGTCGATGGCCGCGTTGTCGCGAAACCCTCTCAACCGGTCGCGCCAGACGCCAATATCGTGGCGCAGGCGCCCTATCCATGGGTCTCGCGCGGCGGCGTAAAACTCGCTTATGCGCTCGATGCGTTCGGCGTCGATCCCAAAGACCGAATCTGTCTTGATATCGGCGCTTCCACCGGAGGCTTCACGGACGTTTTGCTGTCGCGAGGCGCCAAGCACGTCACCTCTGTCGACGTCGGTCATGGCCAATTGCATGAGAAGATCGCAAGAGATCCCCGTGTCCTATCACTTGAAGGACAAGACGCGCGAACGCTTGCAAACTCGCAACTGCCCGAACCGCCCAGCCTCATCGTGATCGACGCAAGTTTCATCTCCATGTCGCTCTTGCTTCCAAACGTGCTCTCTCTCGCCCAAACGAAGACGGAGCTCGTCGCGCTTATCAAGCCCCAATTCGAGGCCGGCCGTTCGGCTGTGAAAAAAGGCGTTGTGCGAAATGAGTCGGTTCACAAGGAGGTTTGCGCCAGAGTTTCCGGCGAAATCGAGCGCCTGGGTTGGCGCGTCGTCGGCGTCGTCGCGTCTCCGATCGAAGGCGGAGACGGCAATCGTGAATTCCTGATCCACGCGCGTCGGCCATGAGCGAGCAACTTCTCCTGATTGAGCGTCTTGGCCATCGCGGCGAGGGGATTGCGCGCACGGACCGTGGCTTCGTTTTTGTTCCTTATGCGTTGCCGGGCGAAACGGTTTACGCTCGAGTCTCCGGCGAGCGCGCGAAACTACTGAATATTGTCGAGCCCTCGCAGGAGCGCATTGCGGCGGCTTGCCCGCATTTTGGCGTTTGCGGCGGCTGCCCCGTGCAGACGCTTGCGTCCCCTGCTTACGCAAAATGGAAACGCGCTCTCGTCACAACGGCGCTTCGCAACGCCAAGATCGATTGCGAGGTCTCTCCACTCATTGACGCGCATGGAGAGGGACGACGACGAGTCACTTTTCACGCCCGCACAGAGGAAGGCGTCGCGCGCGCAGGATTTATGCGGGCGCGCTCGCATGAAATCGTCGAAATCGAAGCCTGCCCATTGCTGGCTCCCAGTCTTTCCGGGGCTCTGTCGGCGGCGCGCGCCATTGCGCAGGCCCTGTCGAATATCGGCAAGCCGCTCGATATTGTGATCAATGGCGTAACGAATGGATTGGACATCGACGTGCGCGGGGCCGGCCGATTGCCGGAGCGTTCCCTTGGCGCCCTGGTTGACGTCGCTGAGACTTGCGATCTCGCGCGGCTTTCGATGCATGGGCGCCTCGTCGCGTTGCGCCGTCTGCCCGAAATCCGCGTCGGCGGCGCGGTTGTCACGCCGCCCCCGGGCGCTTTTCTTCAGGCGACGGAGGAGGGCGAAAGAACGATTGCGCTCCTCGTCGAGCAGGCGGTCAAAGGCGCGAAACGCGTCGCCGACCTTTTCTGCGGCGTGGGAGCCTTCGCTCTGCGGCTCGCTTCAAGCGCGCGCGTCGACGCCTACGACAGCGACGCCGCCGCTGTTGACGCGTTGACGAAGGCCGCTCGTTCAAGTGGCGCCTTGCGCCCATTGTTTGCGCAGCAGCGGGATCTCTTCGATCGACCCCTGACGGGGGACGAGCTCTCGGAGTTCGACGCCGTCATTTTCGATCCCCCGCGGGCCGGAGCCGAAGCGCAGGCGCGCGCGCTTGCTCTGTCTCGCGTTCACCGGGTGGTGGCGGTCTCTTGCAACCCTGTAAGTTTCGTACGCGACGCCAGGATTTTGCTCGACGCCGGTTACAGGCTCGAATCGGTCTCTCCGATCGACCAATTCCGCTACTCGGCGCATGTCGAAATGGTCGCTGTCTTTGATCGGGCGCAGGCCAAACGCCCGTCCAATGGCTTCCTGTCGCGCTGACCGTCCGACCGCTCCAACGCAAATATCGGAAACAATAAGGCTTTCCAATTCGTCTTAAGGAGAGGGAAAGGTTCTGTGCCAATCATGTGACAGGTGGCGCTTAATCCGACGGTGGGGTTCTCGGCTGGCGACAAATATTCTTGCTGGGTCCGAGAATCAGGCATAGGATTTGCGTGTGAGCCAGGTGGATGAGAAGGTCCGACGGATTTTCTCTCGAACCTGGAAGGAGATGGTCATGATGAATGCGCTCTTCGCGGCAACATTGTGCAGTGTCATCCTAGGCAGCGTTCCTGCCGCCGCAGCGGTCTATGTGCTCGCGCGTCGGAACGGAGAAAGAAGCAATCGCCGGCGTTATCGGTAATAGCACCGGCGAAGAACCATAAGGCGGTATCCACTGGTCGGTTTATTGGACCGAGCGAATGTCGGATATTTACCTGGGCGCCTCACCGAGATCGTAGGCGCTAAAGGGGTTGTGACAGATCCGGCGGAAATGGCCGGATATCTTCGGGAGCCGCGAGAGCTTTACGAGGGTCTTGCGCTTTGCATCGTCAAGCCTGAGAGCGTCGAGCAGGTTTCACGAATCCTTCCGTCTTTGCAACGAGATCGGCGTAGCGGTCGTGCCGCAGGGCGGCAACACCGGGCTTGTCGGCGGCCAGACGCCCGACCTGAGTGGCGCGCAAATTGTGCTCTCGCTCAAAAAACTCAATTCCATCCGCGAGATCGACGTCGCCTCGGACACGTTGACGGTCGAGGCGGGGGCGACGCTCTCAGACGTGCAACAGGCGGCGGAATCGGTCGATCGCTACTTTCCGCTTTCGCTGGCGTCCGAAGGCTCCTGCACGATCGGCGGCAATCTTTCGACGAACGCTGGCGGCGTCCATGTCATCGCCTATGGATCGGCCCGGGATTTGACGCTTGGCGTGGAGGTTGTGCTGGCTGACGGGCGCATCCTCTCGGGCCTCTCGAAACTGCGAAAGGACAATACGGGCTATGATCTCTCGCGCTTGTTCATCGGCGCGGAGGGAACGCTGGGCGTCATCACGGCTGCTACGTTGAAGCTGTTTCCCCGTCCCCGCGCCCGCGCGACAGCTTTTGTCGCTTTGGCGAATCTGCGTCAGGCGCTCGATCTGCTGGCGCTCGCAAAAAGCGGCTCCGTCGGCCAGTTGCAGGCGTTTGAGATCGTGCCACGCATTGCGCTGGACTTGGTGCTCGCGCACGCAACCAATGTGCGTGACCCATTCCCTGTCGCCCATCCCTGGTATGCGCTTATCGAGTTCGCCTCATTCAGCGACGGGGCGCTGGACAGCGCGGCCGATTTTCTGGCGCAGGCCGTCGATTCCGGCGCGGCGCTCGACGCGGTGCTGGCGACGTCCCTCGATCAACGGACGGCGTTCTGGCGGCTTCGCGAATTTATCTCCGACGCGCAGAAGCGGGAGGGCGGCTCGATCAAGCACGACGTGTCCGTTCCGATCGCAAGCGTTCCCGCTTTCATTGAAGAGGCGGGCCAACGTGTCGAAGCGCTGATTCCAGGCGCCCGTCCCGTCCCGTTTGGACATATGGGCGACGGCAACATTCACTATAACGTCTCGCAACCGCCGAATGCGGATAAACAAGGCTTTCTTGCGCGCTGGAGCGACGTGAATGAGGTCGTGCATGAAGTCGTGAGAAAATATCAGGGTTCGATTTCAGCGGAACATGGAATCGGCCAGCTCAAACGGGATTTGTTGCGCGAGACGAAGGACCCGGTTTCGCTCGACGCCATGCGCGCCATCAAAAACGCGCTCGACCCTAAAGGCATCCTCAACCCAGGAAAACTTCTGTAGCGCGCGAGCGCCTTACTCTCCCCGTTCGCGCGCGCTTTCGTGCCAGCGGCGCAGCAACAGATACGAGAGCAGCGCAAGCGCTCCATAGATCGCGACGCCGGTCAGAGAAATCAGCGCCAAGGCTGCAAACATTCGGGCGATATCCACCCTGAAGCCCGCTTCCACGATTCGAAAGGCGAGGCCCGCGCCTTGCCCGGCCGCGCCGGCTGCAAGCTCCGCCGCGATCGCGCCGATCAGCGCCAGACCGCCGCCAATTCGCAGCCCGGTGAGAAATTGTGGCAAAGCGGCCGGCGCACGCAGGTAGATCAATCGCTTCCACGCGGAGGCTCGATAGAGATCGAACAAATCCTGCAAGGCGTGATCGATCGAGGCGAGCCCAAGCGACGTATTGGACAGGATAGGGAAGAAGGCGACGAGGAAAGCGCAAACCAGCACAGCCTTCGACGGCGCGAGATAAACAAGCAGCAGCGGCGCGATTGCGATGATCGGAGTGACTTGCAGCCCGATCGCGAAAGGCATGATGGCGCGTTCGAGAAATTTCGAATGAGCGATGGCGAGCGCGAGAACGACAGCGCAGACAGTCGCAAGCAGTAAAGATTCGATGGTGATCGTGAGTGTCGTCAAAAGCGACGAGAACAGCAGGTCGCGATCCTTTACGCAGAGTCTGCGCGATTTGCGTCGGAGCCGGCAGCACATAGGCTGGAATCTCGGCTATGCGCACGATTGCTTCCCATAAAACGAGCGCAAGCGCAAAGACGACGAGGGGAAGCGCGACATCGCGCAGGCTCTCTGGCCTCCAACGAATGTCTTGTTTTTCGCGTTGGACGCTCACAGCGCGTCTTCTCTCATCGCGATTTGGAGAGAGCGTGAGGCTTGCCGACACAGTTTCGCGAATGTCTCGCCAAGACGAAATTCCGCGTCGCGCGTCAATCCCGTTTCGACGTCGATCTCGTCCACTATCTCGCCGCCGCGCGCCGCGAGCACAAGAATGCGCGTCGAAAGATAGACGCTCTCGTAGACGGAATGCGTGACGAATACGACCGTCGCGCCGAGATCGCGTTTCAATGCGAGGAGATCGTCGTTAAGCTTGAAGCGCGTGACTTCATCGAGCGCCGCGAACGGCTCGTCCAGCAGCAGAAGCGCCGGCTTTGTGACCAGCGCTCGCGCTATGGCGACGCGCATCTTCATTCCGCCGGACAATTCGCGGGGCAGGGCGCGTTTGAACGCCAGCAGGCCAACGCGCTCCAACAATTCCTCGACGCGAGGCGCGGCAAGCTTCAGTGGCGTATCGTGAAGCCGGAGCGGCAGATAGACATTGTCGAACACATCCGCCCAGGGCAGAAGCGTCGGCTCCTGAAAGACAAACCCGATATTGTCGCGCGTTCCTGGCGTTGCAAATTCAATCGCGCCTTCCGTGGGTCGGCTCAATCCGGCGATCAAACGAAGCACGGTGGATTTGCCGCAGCCGGAAGGACCAAGCAGCGTGAGGATTTCGCCTTCGCGCACGTCGAAACTCAAACCCCGTAAGGCGGTAACGCCGTTTGCAAATGTCTTGCGAACGGCGTTCAGCGAAACGAAGCTGTCAGAGCGCTCTGTCATGAGGGGCGCGTCACGGATGTGGCCGCAGTTCGAGTCCCACCTTTTTTCCGATGAAGCGCAGATCATAGCCTTTCTTATAGTCGAGATTGGCTGGAAAGAGACCGGCCTTGCTCATCTTGTCGAAGAAGCTTTTCATTCGCGCATCGGTCATGACGCCCACGCCCAATTCGAGCGAATCTCCCGAATCCACAATGCCGCGTTCTTTCATCTTGCTGATCGAATACGCAATCCGGCCGTCGGTCATGTCTGGATTGTCGCGCTTGATGGCGGCATTGGCGGCAGTGTTGTCGCCGTAAATATAATGATACCAGCCGATGATCGACGCATCGACGAAACGCTGCACGAGATCAGGCTTCGTCTCGATCATGTCTCGCCGCACTTCAATCGTCGTCGAATAGCTGTCGTAGCCATAGTCGGAGAGAAGGAAGACGTTTGGCCTGAAGCCGGCCTGACGCTCGATGTCATAGGGCTCCGAGGTGAGAAAACCCTTGTTGAATGGATTTCTTGTCGGCGATGAAGGGAGTGGAGTTGAAACTATAGGGCTTGGTCTTCTCTTCCTTGAAGCCATAAGCTTGTTTCAGCCACTGATAGACGGAAGCCAGCATGTCGCTGGCGACAAAGGCCGTCGCTTTCGGAAGATCTTCGAAGCGATCGAATCCTTCGTTAGGATGAGACATGAAGATCACGGGGTCGATCTGGAACATGCTCGCAACCGCGACGATCGGTACGTTCTGCTGAACGGTCGAAAACGTTTGAATGAGATTTGCTCCCATTGCAAAATCGACGCGGCCGGCGGCGAGCAGAATGCGCGCGTTCATTTGCGGGCCGCCCTGCAGGACGGTCACATCGAGTCCGTACCGCGCATATGTGCCGTCGACGAGAGCCTGATAGAAACCGCCATGCTCGGCCTGAGCGCGCCAATTGGTGACGAATGTCACTTTATCGAGCGCGGAAGCGGACGATGAGGCGAGGGTCGCGAACAAGGTCAAGGCGAAGGCCACGAAGCGAAACATTGGCTACATCTCCTTGAGCCTCTCGCAGCGCCGCGGGCCGGACGTCTCGTCAGGCAAGCGGGGTCGCCAGGGAGTGTTGGGCTACGGGATCGAATTTGGCGTCGATACGTTTTGGAGTTGCGCTCATATTCAAGCGCGAGATCATCCAGATCGATGCGAATGTTTCCAACGCGACAAGCGCAGCCAGAAGCAAGGCAAAGCGGGCATCGGCTCGCAGGAGAGATTCCAGCGCGACCAGTAACCCAATGTGGACGAGCGGAATTGCGACGATGACCAAACTGCCGGCGGCGCCTCGGCGTCCGGTCGCATTTCCGAACGTCAGCACGAGCGCCATCGCGAACAAGGCGTGGGAGATCGACAGAAACGGCACGACGTAGCGCTTCGCGGCTTCCGCCATCCACTCGCCCAATTGGCGCGGATCGCCACGCGCGAAATCGTAGTTCTTCTGGAACTCCGAAGGCGATAATTCATAGACGCCGCGCCAGCTGCGCTGGGGCAGCGAGTTGCTTCCCTGCATCGGCAGCGCCATTGCGTATTCATCGAAATTGGCGATGCGGACCTCGCCGCCGGTCAGCGAGCGCGTCTGGATGCTGCCATGCGACAAGGCGACGATGACGCCCGAACTGTTGCGACGGAATTCGGCGCGCGCTGCGGTGATGGTTTCTTCCTGCCCCTTATCCAGGGAGATCTGGCGCACAAACAGATTAACCGCAATGTCGGGCGTTTCCCAACGTTCGATGTAGAGCGTCTTGACGCCGAAATCGAAGGTGTAGAAATGCGCCGGCTCCAGCATGCGGTGGTTCAATGAATTGCGCACAACGTTGATCACGTCCTGAACGCTGCTGGTATAATAGGGCGCGATCCAGTTTGACAGGATGAGGCCCACGACGACCGCCGCGCTGGCGCATGCAAGCGCCGGACGGCAGATCGACCAGACCGAAAGCCGCAGCGCATAGAGCACGGCGATCATTCCTTCGTTGGACATGCGCGCAAATTCAAGCGCCGTGGCGAGCCCGACCGCCATCGGCAAAGTGACGTAGGTTACTGTCGGCAACGTTCCAATGAGCGCCGGCAGGACCAGCCCGCCGCGCACCGCCGCCGGCGGAAGCGAGTAAAGCAGGTAGGAGAGAACGACCGGCGCCGCGAGCGTGAATTGCACGACGAGCGCGCCCATCAGCACTTTTTTTGCAAGGTATGAAAAGAGCAGAAAGGGCATGTTTGTCGTTCTTACTCTCGACTATTTCTGGAATCTGGTCCAGGCGGCTTTTGAGAATTCGGCCCAAGCAGGATCGAACACGCGTCGAGACGGCAACATTACCGCGCCTGCCCAATGTGCGAAATAGATCTCCTTCCCTTCCGGGTCGACAGGCTTTCCGTCTTTGAAGGTCACGCCCGAGGCCTTGTAGAAACTCTCATGCGAGGCGTTCTCGACGCACTCCGACAGCAGGGTGACGTTCAGCCCACGTCGATGGACGACAAAGTTCACCAGCGGCTGCGCGAACAATTGGCCGCGCTTGCGGACATCGTGAAAAATGTTCGCGTCCTCGCGGATCGCATCGATGAAATCAGAAAGCTTGAGATATCTGTTGGACGTGATCCAGAATCCGTCGTTGAACAAGACCACGTCGCGAAGGAACGAGTATTTATCTCTATTGCTGTTATAAACATATTCGATCGACGGCGAAGCAACGATGAATTCTGATTTGCCGGCCTCGAGCCGCCCGAAGATAGGCGAGAAATCACGAAACAACACCACGTCGACGTCGATATAGGCGACCTCATCGAGCGGAAGCGCGAGCGCCTGCAACTTGCGCAAGCGCCGTCGATGCGTATTGAATGGCCCTGGATAGAGTTCATGCGAGAGCCGATCGATTTCAACCGGCTCCTCTTCGACGAAGGTCGCGCCATAGACATCCGCCGCGCGACGGGTGAGCGCGACATTCTCGTCGTAGGGAATGAGATAGATGGGCAGCGACGCGTTCGTGGCGCGGTAGCTTTCAAGAAACGGAAGCAGCCAGTCGATGATCTTGTCGTTGCCGACGATGGCGATTCCGAAGCGTTTGGTTGGGGTTCCGACCCCTTCGGCGGCTTGCGCCATCGGCGGGGAAAAATGTGGATTTGCAGGTCCAAGGCTCATATATCCCGTCTACTTGGAAACTCCGTCGAATGGCAAGGGGCGGGATTTTTGACGTCAGAGAGGCAAAACCACACCGATCTTATCGAAGAGGCGCGCCCGATCGGCCCGCTCAGCGGCAAAACTGTGGCGGTCGTTCATGCGGCCTGGCATTCCTGCGGCAGCTATCAGGTGAACGTCAGCCAGTTGACCGCCTATAAGGCATTGGGCGCGCGGGTGATTTCGATCGCCATGATGGATACGGTGGCGCCGCGCCACCCAAGAGGCGGACGCTGGCGCGGCTACATGGAGGCCACGCGGGATCTGCCGGCGGATCGCCGTTATTTTGCGAGCGCCTCTCTCTCGCAACTCGCGACGCCTAGCCTGCTGCGCGACGGCTGGTGGCGATTGATCCACGGCGATCAGGCGGCATGGCTCGTCGAAGTCGCCAAACGCGCGCCAATTCCGCCGGGGATCGAGAATGAGGCGATCGCTCTCATTCATGCGAACCATTATTTCACCTTGCCTTTCGTGGAGCGACTTGCGCCCGGCGGCAGGACGCCGGTGATCCTGGAAACGCAGGACATTCAGGCGAGCCAATATGTCCTGCGCAATCAGGGAGGGTTTTTTCTTCCTCCGCAAGCGAGCTACGATGACATGCTCGCGGTCGAGCTGGACTGGATGGCGCGCGCCGATCTCTGCGTGCACCTCAATGAAGACGAATTCGTCGCCTTTCAGCGCTTGCTGCCGCAATCGCATCATGCGCTCGTTTATCCGGCCGTCCCACCGGTTGCGCTTGGCGCGGGCGGGCGCGAGATCGTCATCGTCGCGAGCGACAATTACGCCAACTTCGTGAGCTTGCGCTGGTTTCTCACCGAGGTGCAGCCGCTCGCGCCGGAAGTTCCCGTCGCAATCTACGGCAATATTGACGGCGGCCTCAAAGCGCGAGAGAAGCCCTTATATGAAAAGCATCGCGCCGCGTTCAAAGGCCGGGTCGCCGATATCGGGCGCGTGTACGAGAACGCCGCCTGCGTTCTTCTCCCCACAACGCAAGGACACGGTTTGTCCATCAAAGCAGTCGAAGCCTTTTCGAGCGGGGCGCCGCTGATCGCCACCCGTCACGCCTTCCGCGGAATGAAAGCCGATGTCGCCGCACTGCGCAATGTGACGCTGGCGGAGGACGCGGAAAGCTTCGCGCGCGCGTTGCGCGCGACATATGCGCGTATCGTCGCCGGCGAACAAGATGCGCCACGCGCCGCAAGCGACACGCGCCGGCTCTATGACGACGCGTTCAGCTTCGACGCTTACACGCGCGCTTTGCAGGAAATAGCGGTCCCTATGGTATTGAGATGAATTCGCCGCTAAATGGCTGCAATGTCGCGCTGGTTCATCCCGCATGGCACTCTTGCGGCACCTATCGCGTCGTGCTCGGCCAGATCGCGGCCTATCGCGCAATGGGCGCTGACGTCTCTCCCGTCGCGATCAGCGTCGATCCTGGCTTTGCGCCTTATCATGAGTGGCGTTGGCGCTCATTTATCGAGCGGACGCCGGAACTCGACGGGGGCGAGCGGTATTTTGGCGGCGCTCCCTTTCGCGCTTTTCTGGAGCCGCGTTTTCTGCGCGATGCGCTTTGGCCGTATATTCATGGCGATCAGGCGATCATTCGCACAAGCGTCGCCGAGCGCGCCGAGCTATCTTCGAAACTGGCGGAACGTCAGTTCGATCTCGTGCATTGCAATCATTTCTTTCTGATGCCCGTGGCGCGGCGTCTTGCCGCCGCAAAGAGCGGCGCACGCGCGCCGATCCTCCTCGACAGCCATGATTTGCAAGCGCGCCAATTCGCCATGATGAATGAGCGAATGCCATGGCTATATCCGCGCAGCACGTTCGACGCGATGCTGCAACAGGAGCTCGAGCAGATGCGGGGCGCCGATTTGCTCTTGCATCTCAACGCCGACGAGCATCACGAGTTTAAGGCGTTGCTTCCCGAAAAGGATCACGCGCTTCTCTATCCAGCGGTGCCCGACGCGCCGACTGGACCTGGCGGCGACGATATCGTTCTCGTCGCGAGCAACAATTCCGCAAATGTCGAAAGCGTCATCTGGTTCCTGCGTGAGGTCGCGAGCCTGACCGGCGATATTCCGGTTAAAATCGCCGGCACGGTCGACGCCGGCGTGCGCTCTCGCGACCCGCAGCTTTATGCACGCTTCAAGAACTGGTTTCTGGGCCGCGTCGACGATCCCGGCGAGGTCTACGCCAAGGCGCGACTTGCGCTGTTGCCGACAATCAGCGGCCACGGCCTCTCCATCAAGACCGTGGAGGCGCTTGCGAGCGGCTTGCCGCTGATTGGGACGAGCCACGCGTTTCGCGGCATGGGGGAAGGGGCGGTGACGCTCTCAGGCGTGACGATCGCCGACAATGCGGAGGAGTTCGCCAGCGCGCTGCGCCTTGCCGCGCAACAAACGTCGCCCGCCGCGACGATGCGCGCAACGAGCGAGACGCGGCGATTCTACGATGCGAACTTCTCGTTTCGAGCTTACGAGCGCAATCTCACCGCCCTCGTCGCCCCGATGTTTGAACGCTCGCTATCGCGTCGCGAAACTGGCTAGACGCGATTGCGCCTCCTCACGAATCGCCCCTTCCACGCCTTGAGCCGAGCCGATAAGATGGGAGATCGAGCTTCGGCCTTTGAGAGGGCCGCTTCGACCCTCGCCGCAGATGCGCTATTCTCTTAGCCATGAACACCACTCGTCCTTCCATTCCGCCTTCCAGCGCAAATCTTGCGCAACTCGGCGAGCGCTCGCGCGAGATTTTCCGACAGATCGTCGACAGCTATCTGGCCTCTGGAGATCCCGTCGGCTCGCGCCAATTATCGCGCCTTTTGCCGATGACGCTGTCCCCCGCTTCCGTGCGAAACGTGATGCAGGATCTGGAGGAGCTCGGCCTCGTCTACGCGCCGCACACGAGCGCCGGCCGCATGCCGACGGAACTGGGCCTGCGCTTTTTCGTCGATTCCCTGTTGCAAATCGGCGACGTCGACGAGGCTGAACGGTCCCAGATCGAGGCGCAAGTCGAGGCCGCCTCGAAGGATCACGATCTCGAAGGCGTTCTGGCCGAGGCGACAAGCCTTCTGTCGGGCCTTACGCGCGGCGCCGGCGTCGTCGTGACCAGCAAAGAGAATTCACGGTTAAAGCAGATCGAGTTCGTGAGGCTGGAGCCCGAGCGCGCGCTCGCCATTCTTGTCGCGGAAGACGGCTCGGTCGAGAACCGCGTGATACCGGTCTTGCGCGATCTGCCGGCGTCCGCGCTCATCGAGGCGGCCAATTATCTGAATGCGCGCATCAGGGGCCGCACGCTGGCCGAGGCGCGGACCGAGATCGAAGTCCGCGCGTCGCGCCGCGCAATCGGAACTCGACGAATTGACGGCGCGTCTCGTCGATGCGGGACTAGCGAGCTGGGCGGGGTCGAGCTCCATCCATCGCCAGTTGATCGTGCGCGGTCAGGCCAATCTGCTCGACGATCTGACCGCCATGGGAGACCTCGAGCGCATTCGCCTGCTCTTCGCCGATCTCGAAACGAAGACGGACGTGATCGATCTTTTGGAGCGCGCCGAGACGGGCGAGGGCGTGCGCATTTTCATCGGATCGGAGAACAAACTGTTTTCGCTTTCGGGCTCCTCGATGATCGCTGCGCCATTGCGCGACAATAACAAGCGCATCGTTGGCGCGCTCGGCGTCATCGGCCCGACGCGATTGAACTATGCGCGCATCGTGCCGATGGTGGATTACACAGCGAAGGTGGTGGCGCGAGTTGTTGGGGGAGGGTGATGTCCTTGACGTCTTTCGTCATGCCCGCGCTTGTCGCGGGCATCCACGCCATGACATTGCACGACGCAGATTCCGACGTGGATAGCCGGGACAAGCCCGGCCATGACGCTCCAAGGGTCCGCCACTCACAAAAAGCTCTGTGGATCGACGTCCACCGCAACGCGCACGCCGCCGCGTTCTTTCGGACCCGTCGCCAGCATGTCGCGCAGAAAGCTCTGCAAGTCCGCATTGCGTGGCGCTTTGATCAGCAGACGAAAGCGATAGCGCCCGCGCACCAGAGCAATCGGCGCTTCGGCGGGGCCAAGCACCATGATCTCTCCTTCTTCCGGCAGGCCGCCGAGCGCCGCGACGCGGTAGCGCTCCGTCGCCGGCAAGGAATGCGCCGCGCGCGCCAAGGCTCGCGCATGCGTTTCCGCGGCGGCGGCGTCCTTCGCCGAAATGATGATTGCGGCGAGCCGTCCAAAGGGCGGAAGGCCAGCGCGTTCGCGAAGCGCGATTTCCTGCTCGTAAAAACGTTCGGCGTCGCCAGAGAGCAGCGCCGCGATCACCGGATGCTCCTTCTGATAGGTTTGAATGAGGGCGCGGCCCGGCCTGTCGCCGCGCCCGGCGCGGCCCGTCACCTGATTGAGCAATTGAAAGGTGCGCTCGGCGGCGCGCGGATCGCCGCTGCCTAATCCCAAATCCGCATCCACGACGCCGACGAGAGTGAGATGCGGAAAGTTATGACCCTTCGCCACAAGCTGCGTGCCGATCACAATGTCGAAGGCGCCTTTGGCGATCTCGTCCAATTCGCGCCGCAGCCGCTCGGCGCCGCCGGGAAAATCGGAGGAGAGCACCAAGAGGCGCGCATCGGGGAACAGCGTCGCGGCTTCTTCCGCGAGACGCTCGACGCCCGGTCCGCAGGCCGTGAGCGAATCTTCGCTTTCGCATTCCGGGCAGACATTCGGGCGCCGCTCGACATGGCCGCAATGATGACAAACGAGCGCGCGGCGGAAGCGATGCTCGACGAGCCAGGCGTCGCAATTCTCGCAGCGGAAGCGATGACCACACGTGCGGCACAAGAGTCAGCGGCGCATAGCCGCGCCGGTTCAAGAACAAGAGAGTCTGTTCGCCGTTTGCAATCGCCTCGCCCATTGCGAGCGCAAGGCGCGGCGCGATCCAGCGCCCGCGCTCGGGTCCTTCGACCCGCATGTCGATCGCTTCGAGCCGCGGCATGAGACGCGCATTGGCGCGAGCGGAGAGGCGCAGATGTCCATAGCGACCGCGCGCGGCGTTGACGCGCGTTTCGATCGATGGCGTTGCGGATGCGAGCACGACGCATGCGTTTTCAAATCGTGCGCGCACGATCGCCATGTCGCGCGCGTGGTAGGAAACGCCGTCCTCCTGCTTGTAGGCGGCCTCATGTTCCTCATCGACGACGATGAGGCGAAGATCGCAGAAGGGCAGGAACAGCGCCGAGCGGGCGCCGGCGACGACCTTCACTTCGCCCGTCGCCGCGCCGCGCCAGATGCGCGCCCGCTTTCGCGGCGACACGCCCGAATGCCATTCGGCGGGCTTGGCGCCAAAGCGCGCGGCGAAGCGCTCGAGAAATTGCGCGGTGAGCGCGATTTCCGGCATGAGCACGAGCGCCTGTCCGCCGCTTTGCAAAGCGCTCGCGACCGCTTCGAAATAGACTTCCGTTTTGCCGGAGCCGGTGACGCCTTCGAGCAGGAATGGACGAAAGGCGCGCTCCGCAACGGCGCGCGTCAATTCATTCGCGGCGGTTTGCTGTTCGGGTTCGAGTCGCGGCGCATCGAACAAGGCGTCGAGCGCCGCCGCGACAGGCTCCGGCGGCGCGGCGACAGTCGCCAGCGTTCCCTCGTCGACAAGGGCGTCAATGACGCCGGAGGATACGCCTGCGGCCTCCGAGAGAGCTTTTTTGGCGAAGGCCAGCCCGCCTTCAGCGGCCGCGATGACGCGCGCGCGAGCCGGCGTCATGCGCTCAGGCGGGGGGCCGGCGAGTCGATAGAGCGTTCGAGTCGTTTCAGGTCCCGCGTCTTCGGCGGCGCGGGTCGCTAATCTGAGCGCCATGCCGCGCGGCGCCAGCGTATAGCGCGAGAGCCAGTCGATGAAGCCGCGCAGCTTGTCGCTGAGCGAGGGCCTGTCGTAGCGCGCGAGGATGGTCTTGAGATTGGAAGGCGCAGAGCCGCTCGCGGCGTGAAGGCCCCAGACGACGCCATAGGCCTCGCGCGAGCCGAGCGGAATCTTGACGCTGTCGCCCGGCGCGAGCGCTATTCCGGGCGGCGCGAAATAGGAGTAGGGCGCGTCCACCGCCACAGGCGGCAGAACGTCAACGATATGGGCCGTGGAATCGTCGGGCTCGTCCGCTGCGTCCATGACGCGGCTTTAGAGCATTTGACGGGACACGGCCAGACAAAGCGCCAACACGACCTATCGCAGGATAGGCGGCTATAGGTTCGGAATGTGCTTGGGGATTTCTGTCAGCAACTTGTTCAAGATCGTTTTGGCGTGCGAGTCGACATCGCTCGAGACCATCACGATCAGCGTATATATGTTGCCGCAGCGCGTGCATGCGATCGCCGCGATTGCATCGCTCGTAAACCCCGACACGTCGTCCTGGTTTCGTTTGACATTGACCAGCCCGATGGCCTCCATCGTCGCTTTGGCCGCGCCGAACATGTCGTTGAAACCTCCAATGTTCGGAGAGTCATGGGCCTGCGTCGCCCAATATAATGAGGGAATGGACATGGCTGTTCCTCATGAGGCCGGTTTGGCGGAGAAAGCGAATAGGGTGTGGCGAAGTTGTTGCGCACGTCGTCGCCTACGGAACATGTTTCGCCAGCGATGACGCCTGCCTATCTTCTTTTACGGCAGCAGTTTTCGGATCAATGCAGGAATGAGCATTCCCTTGATGGTGATCGAAATATGTTTTGTGGGTCCGTCGAGTTCGAACTTGTAGCTCGTCGCATCGGGAGTGGCCGTTTCGGCGGAGTCGGGCGCCTTCATTGTGAAGAGCGCCTGGACTGCGGCGCGCTCCCCGCTGCTTAATGAATTGAGGTCGATCTCGACGCTGCGCTGCATCGGCAGCAATCCGCCGACGCGAGTGATCTTGAGACGCAGGTCCGGGTTCGAGGTCGATTGTGCGTCTTCGCCTTGCGGTGTCGAGATCATAATCGTCCCGCCCTAAGCGTTTTGTTCGGGGCGAGGCCGCTTCGGCGGCTTTCTCGCGCCCTTGACGGCGTCGATGTCTTCTTTCACGGCGCGCGCCGCGCTTTTCAAGGGCGCTGCGGCGGTCTTCACTTGCGCCACGGCCGCTTCGGCCAGTGAGAGCGCCGCCGCAGGGTTCTGCAAGCTTTGCTTGAACGCGACCGCCAAAGCGCTCGGTCCGACTTGCTGTACGCCCACGCTCGCCCAGGCGGCGGCGACTTTATGCGCAATGTCGTCGCCATAATGGTCGCGCGCAACCGAGATTGTCTCCGTCGCGCATTTCGTGAAATCGGCGTCGGCCTTCAGACGCTCGGTCAAAGTGATATACCAAATTGAGCCAGCGGTTTTCCAGGCGGGTTCGCCGATCGCCGTCGCCGCGAGGTAAAACGCGTAATTTGGAATGCCGGAATTGAAATGCACTCCGCCATTGTCCTGATCGGGCGTATTCGCGAGCTGCACATAGGCGTTCATATGTTTGGGCTGCGGGTCTTTCCCGATGCGCGGATCGTCATAGGCTGAGCCTGGATTGCTCATCGAGCGCAACCCAACGCCATTCACGCCAGGAAGGAACAATTCTTTTCCGATGATCCAATCGGCCGTCTTGGGATCAGCCTGTTTGGCGTCGCCCTTTTCTGATGCATTCCATTGGCGGCACAGAATTCCAAACACATCCGAGAAGTGTTCGTTCAACGCGCCCGATTGTCCGGCGTAGGCCAAACTCGCCGTATTTTGCGTGACGCCGTGCGTCAGCTCATGCGCAATGACGTCTATGCTCTGAGTGAAACGTCCAAAAACAATGGCGTCGCCGTCGCCATAGATCATTTGGTCGCCATTCCAAAAGGCGTTGTCGAGGCCCTTCTCGCCTTCTTGATAATGGACGGACGACTTAAGCGGCAATCCACGGTTGTCGACAGAAAAGCGATTGAAAATTTCCTTGTAGAATTTCCATGTGACCCCGCAATAATCATAGGCTTCCTTTGCGGCTGGATCATTCGGCAAGGGGCCGGCTTCCCCGCAAATCTGGTGTCCGGGCAATGCATTGGTCTTGCCGCAATCGAATATCGTTCGATCAAGCGGCGCAGGACTTGCTCCCAGCACCTGAGGCGCAAGCGCGGCGGCAAATCGCTGTATGCGCCGTTCGCGCAGCC
Source organism: uncultured Alphaproteobacteria bacterium (assembly GCA_963811555.1). Classification (GTDB taxonomy): domain Bacteria; phylum Pseudomonadota; class Alphaproteobacteria; order Rhizobiales; family Beijerinckiaceae; genus Methylosinus. The sequence goes on from CAWESG010000032.1 coordinate 137,476, forward strand.
GCAACATGATGTCCTCCAAATTGGAGGCGATCCGCTCAAGCCGCTCATCGCCAGACCTCTGCATGCCTTTGACGATGTAGGGCGGAAGAATTGAACACATGGCGCATTCACAGGGTGATTTAAAATTCATGGCGCTCTCCTTTTGAGAGAAAAATGAATATCGAGAATATTTATGAGCGCGCATATTTCGAGAATGTGCGCCCGCGCACATTCCAAGAATAATGCGTGTTTAAAACAACGCTCTTTATGGAAAATGGTTCCACGACGCAGACGCGAGGAATATTCTCAACTAGACGTTGCGCACATGCGTTCAATGTATGGCGCGCGGAGCGTCGTATAGCAAAAACAACACTCCGCCGTTCGCTCGACTAAGCCTTTCGCCAGATATTGCACCAGCCCTGCGGAGCGATCTTGCCTTGCACGGAATTGCAGGCGTCCGGCGGGACCCACACGCGGCAATTGTCGCAGCGTTGTTTGCCTTTCGGGAACGCTTGATAGGCGACGTCGCCTTGAGAGAGCTTGCCTTGCTCGTCCGGACTCGTTTGCTGCATTGCGACTTGCTTGCGCCAGATGTTGCACCAGCCTTGCGGCGCGATTTCCCCTTCGACGGATTTACATCCATTCGGCGGAACCCACACGCGGCAGTTGTCGCACCGCTGCGCGCCCTTTGGCGCATCGCGATAGGCGACGGCGGCCTTGGAAAGCTTCTCAACAGCAAAGGCTAATCGAGACAGCCCGAGTAGAGATGCGGTATAAGCCAGAACGCGTAAGACGTTGCGCCTGGTGCGGGGCGCTTCGCATTGTCGGCATGGTTTTCTGGAAAACGTCATGTCGTCCCTCCTGCTTGGAGCGCGGATGATCGTGAGCGGTTTTCTCCGCCTCTTTGCGCACCAACGCGAGGAGGGTAGCCCCGCCACGCTTTTGCTTGCTTGATGAACGTCAAGCATTGCATGTCTCATATTGTCGCGCATGACGTAGAGGCCGTCGGTCGGAGGACGTTTATGTTCCTTGACCTCGCGAGCCCGGCTACCTAAGCCTGCGAGAGCCAGTCGGCTGGATGGCCGCTGCTTTCGGGCAGAGGAAAGTCCGGGCTCCACGGAGACACGGCGCCGGATAAAGTCCGGCGGGGGCGACCCCAGGGAAAGCGCCACAGAAAGCAAACCGCCGCATGGCTCAGGCCGAAAGGTCGGAGGGTGCGGTAAGGGTGAAAGGGTGCGGTAAGAGCGCACCGCCCGGGCGGCGACGTCCGGGGCATGGCAAGCCCCGCCGGGAGCAAGACCGAATAGGGGCGACTGGAGACAGAAATGCCTCCGAGCCCGTCTCCGGGCCGTCGCCCGGGTTGGTCGCCAGAGGCGGTCGGCAACGATCGTCCCAGAGGAATGGCCATCACGCGCGCAAGGGGCGACCCGAGCGCGCCATACAGAACCCGGCTTATAGGCCGGCTGGCTTTTTTACGGACGAATAGAGAGTGGCGAGTAGCGAATGGAGAGGCGCGGCTCTTTCCACTCGCTACTCCTTGACTCACTCCAGCCCGTCAACGCTCCCTTAACCCTAACAAAGCCTAATGCGGGATAGCCGCCGAAACGCCGCTTCGGTTTCCGCTCTCACATTGACGCCCATATTGTCCCATGATATCCCAAATCATCCCGCAGAGTAGGCCGTTCGCCGGGAGCGTAGCGCACCCCCTGGACGACTCGTTGCTCGTTTATTGGGGACGCGGGCGCCCAGGCGAATCGTCAAGAAGCGGTCGTCGTCAGCGTCAGTCTGCGTATCGTGGAGCGGGTCTTGGATCGCTTCGTTTCGCATTTCACCAATCGGCTGGACGCCAAGGGCAGGGTGTCGATTCCCGCTTCCTTCCGGTCGGTCCTGTCGAAGGACGGGTTCGAGGGTCTGTTCGTCCATCCTGCGTTGGAGCAGCCTGCGTTCGATTGCGGCGGTCACGCGTTATTGCGCGAGATCGATGGATTGCTGAACGTCTATTCGCCTTATTCGCCGGAGCGCGATCTCTTTTCCACTGCGCTGCTGGGAACGAGCGAGATTTTGAAGATCGATTCGGAAGGGCGCGTTTTTCTGACCGAAACGATCAAATCCTATGCGTGCATTGCGTCGGAAGTGACCTTCGTGGGTCAGGGCCACAAGTTTCGAATCTGGGAGCCGGAGCGTTTTCGCGCGCATCTCGACGAGGCCAGAAATCGAGTTCGCGACATGCGGGAGCAAATCGGCGCCAGACACGCGGCCATGGAGCCGCGAGCGCATGGAGCACGGGAATGACGACGGGCCGCGGCGCGGACTTCGGTCTGGCCGCAGGCGGACCGGCCCGGCACATTCCCGTGCTTCTCTCCGAAGCGCTCGGCGCGCTGCATTTGCGCGAGGGCGGACGCTATCTCGACGCCACATTCGGCGCCGGCGGATACAGCAGAGCAATTCTTGCGCATCCCGGAACGCGCGTCCTCGCGCTCGATCGCGATCCCGACGCCGTGCGGGCAGGCTATTCGCTCGTCGAGCAGAGCGAAGGCCGCCTGACGCTTGTTGAAGCGCGCTTTTCTCAACTCGAGCAGATCGCGCGTCAATTCGACTTTGCGCCGCTCGACGGCGTCGTCTTCGACGTCGGCGTGTCGTCCATGCAGTTCGATCAAGCTGCGCGAGGCTTTTCTTTCCGAAGCGACGGACCGCTCGACATGCGTATGGAAGGACGCGGCGAGAGCGCAGCCGATATCATTGCGACGGCCGATGAAGAAACGCTCGCGGATATTTTTTATCACTACGGCGAAGAGCGCGCATCGCGGCGCATTGCGCGCGCCATCGTCCACGATCGTGAGTTCGCGCCCTTCACGACGACGAAGGCTTTGGCTTCGATGATCGAGCGCGTGGCGCCGGCGCGGCCGGGCGATCTGATCCATCCCGCGACAAAGACGTTCCAGGCGTTGCGTATCGCCGTGAACAACGAACTTGGCGAACTCGTCGCGGCGCTACATGGCGCTGAGCGCGTCCTTCGCGAGGGCGGGCGCCTTGCAGTCGTCAGCTTCCATTCGCTCGAAGATCGGCTCGTGAAAATGTTCCTGGCCGGTCGCTCGGGTCGGGGCGAGACGGGCTCCAGGCGTTTGCCCGGTGAGCCCTCGCCGCCGGCGCCGACCTTCATCTGCGAAGGCCGCCAGCCAGTGACGCCTTCGGTCGCAGAGACGACGGCAAATCCGCGCGCCCGCTCCGCAAAATTACGTTTCGCGATCCGAACCGATGCGCCAGCGCGAGACTTCGACGAGAAATTATCGCGTCTTGCGCGACTGCCTGAGCGCGCGAAGGGAAGAAGCTGATGTTGCGATTTCTCAATATCGCCGCCATCGTCGCGCTGATCGGCTCCGCCGTTTACGCCTATTCGATCAAATATCAGACGAGCTTTCACGCCGAGCAGATCCTCAAGATGAAACATGAGGTGAAGGCCGAGCGCGACGCCATCGCCGTATTGCGCGCCGAATGGTCTTTTTTGACGCGCCCGGAGCGTCTGCAGCAACTTTCGGACCGCTATCTCGATCTGCAACAACTCTCAGTCGGACAAATTGTCTCCGCGGCCGCTATCCCCGACAAATCGGCGCGCGTCGACTCGATCGGCCAGAGGCTGAATTCGCTTGGCCTTGATGGTTCGACAAATACTCAAAGCAGCGGCGCCGAAAATGCGCCGACGACTCCCAAAGGGACAGGACGCAAGAAATGAGCGAGGATTTGCGGCCAATCTCTGCGCCAAACATCAAGCCCGCGCCACAACGCGCGACTTTTCGCCAGCGCCTCAAGAGCGTGTTCTCGACGAATCTGTTGTCGAGCGCTCCACGCATGCGATGGATCGCGCTCGTCTTTCTCGGACTTTACGTCGTCATCTGCGGGAAACTCATCTATCTCGGGTTGAAGCCGGAGCCGACGGCGATCAGGCGAGTCGCCGATGCGGTCGCCGCCGCGCGGCCTGACATTCTCGATCGCAATGGCGAAATTCTGGCGACCGATGTGAAGACGATGTCGGTGTTCGCCGAACCCAGACGCATCATCGACAAGGATGAAGCGACAGAACTTTTGACGGCCGTTCTTCCGGATCTCGACGCGCGCGATCTACGCGAGCGGCTTGGCTCCAAGAAAGGCTTCGTCTGGGTGAAGCGCGAAGTGACGCCGCATCAACGCGACGAAGTGTTCCATCTCGGACTTCCCGGCGTCGGCCTGCTTGCGGAAAATAAACGCGTCTATCCCAATGGCCCCATTGGAGCGCATGTCCTGGGCTTCGCCAATGTCGACAACGCCGGCATCGCCGGCATTGAAAAATATATCGATGGGCAGGGGCTCGGCGATCTGCATGGCGCCGGCTTCAATCTTGCGCAGGACGAGTTGCGGCCGATCGCGCTCTCGCTCGACATTCGCGCGACTCACGCCGTGCGCGACGAACTGGAAAAAGGCATCGCCCACTTCAAGGCGAAGGCTGGCGCGGCTGCAATTCTCGACGTGAATACGGGCGAGGTGGTCGCTCTCGCTTCGCTGCCGGATTACGATCCCAACAAGCCGACTGACGCGCTTGATCCGGTTCACATCAATCGCATGAGCGTCGGCGTCTATGAAATGGGCTCGACCTTCAAGGCGCTCACCATCGCCATGGCGCTCGACTCTGGCAAAGTCAATTTGAACTCGCGGCTCGATGCGCGCAGCGTGCTGAGCTTCGGTCGTTTCAAGATTCACGATTATCACGCGCAAAACCGCGCGCTCAGCGTGTCGGAAGTGTTCACCTATTCGTCCAACGTCGGCACGGCGCGAATGGCGCTGGGGCAGGGCGTCGAGAGGCACAAGACCTTTTTGCGCAAAATGGGGCAATTGACCCGGATGCGCACGGAACTGCCGGAAAGCGCAGAGCCGATCGTCCCAAAGACCTGGGGCGAATTGAACACGATGACCATCGCCTTTGGCCATGGTTTGGCGGTTGCGCCGCTACAGGCCATGATGGCGGTTGGCGCTTTGATGAACGGCGGTTATCTGATCACGCCGACATTCTTGAAGCGTGGCGAGACCGACGCCAAGAAGGACGCGCCGCAAGTCGTGAAGGCTGAAACCAGCGAGATGATGCGCTATCTCATGCGTCTCAACGCCGAGAAGGGCACGGCGAGGAAAGTCGACATCGACGGCTATTTCGTCGGCGGCAAGACCGGAACGGCCGAAAAGGTGATCGGCGGCCATTATTCCAAGAACCGCCTGTTCACGACCTTCATGGCGGTGGCGCCCGCGGACAAACCGAAGTATTTGTTCCTGACGATCATGGACGAGCCCCAGGGCCTCCCCGAGACGGGAGGCTATGCGACGGCGGCTTATAATGCGGGCTTCGTCACGGGAAAAATCATCGAACGCGTGGGGCCGCTCGTCGGCTTGCCGCCGCGCTTCGAGGCGCCGAAACTGCCGTTCCCGCTGATCGCCAAGCTTGGCTATGGCGCGCCCGCGCCGCCGACCCCTGGCCCCGGAGGGCATTGATGCGATTGTCCGAACTGCTCGACGGCTCGAAGGTCGACGAAGCGCTGCGCGATCTCGAGATCGCCGGCGTTTCCGCCGACAGCCGCGAGATTGCGGACGGTTTCGCGTTTTTCGCCATTCCGGGTTTCAAGGGCGACGGCCTTTCCTTCGTCGATGACGCCAAGGCGCGCGGCGCGCGCGTCGTGGTCGCATCGCGCAGGGCCGAGATCGATCTGCCGCTCGTCGTCGTCGAGGACGTTCGCGCCGCTCTGTCGCACGCGGCGTCGAGGCTCTATCCGCGTCAACCCGAAACGATCGTCGCGGTGACGGGAACAAGCGGCAAGAGTTCGGTCGTCGATTTTCTGCGTCAGATTTGGACGAGCCTTGGTCACGAAGCGGCGTCGCTCGGGACGGTCGGCGTCGTCGATCGCAACGGCGCGCATTACGGCGCGCTGACGACGCCGGGCCCGGTGGCCTTGCATCAGACGTTGCAGGATTTAGCCGCGCGTTCGATCACGCATCTCGCCATGGAGGCGTCGTCGCTTGGAATCGACCAGCGTCGCCTCGACGGCGTTAAGCTCGCCGCGGGCGGCTTCACCAATTTCTCGCGCGATCATCTCGATCACCATGCGAGCCTTGACGATTACTTCGCCGCAAAGATGCGCTTGTTCGATACGTTGCTTGCTCCCGGCCAAACGGCGGTGATCGACGCCGACAGCGCTGTCGCAACTCGCGTCGCCAGCGTTTGTCGCGCGCGCGGACTGCGCGTGTTCGACGTCGGCGCAAATGGAGAAGCGATCCGACTCGTCTCGGCGGAGGCGAGCGCGTTGCGCACGAAATTGCGCCTGCGTCACGATGGCGAAGACTATGTCGTCGATCTGCCGCTCGCCGGCGCCTTTCAGGTCTCCAATGCGCTCGTCGCAGCGGGTCTCGCCATTGTGACGGGCGACAGCGCCTCGCGTGTTTTCAGCGCGCTCGAGACGCTCAAGGGCGCTCCCGGCCGACTGGAATTCGTCGGCAAGCGATTTGACGCGCCTGTTTTTGTCGATTACGCGCATAAGCCGGACGCCTTGGAAAAGGTTTTGGCGACTTTGCGGCCGCTTGCGCACGGGCGATTGATTGTGGTGTTTGGCTGCGGCGGCGACCGCGATAAGGGGAAGCGCCCCTTGATGGGCGAAATCGCGGGGCGCGAGGCGGACATTGTCATCGTCACAGACGATAACCCGCGCAGCGAGGAGCCATCGCTTATTCGCGCTGCGGTGCTCGACGGCGCGCGCGCTGCGGGCCGAGCGAGAGTCGTCGAGATTGGCGACCGCAAAACGGCCATTTCGCAAGCGATCGCAGATCTTCGCGCCGGCGACGCTCTCGTTGTCGCTGGAAAGGGCCATGAAACCGGCCAAATCGTCGGCGACTGCGTCTTGCCGTTCTCAGACCACGCAGTTATCGCTGCGGCGCTGCAGGAATATAATTCATGACGCAGAACGCGCTCTGGACCGGACTTGGCCTTATCGGCGCGCTGCACGCCCGCATTTCCGGCGGTCTGCCGCGCGACGTGCGCGGGATTTCGATCGACACACGCACGCTAGAGTGGGGCGACTTGTTTTTCGCCATCAAAGGCGACGCGCGCGACGGCCATGAATTCGTGCAGGCGGCGCTGGAAAAAGGCGCGGCCGGCGCGGTGATCGACGAAGCGCATGCGCCGTCTCTTGCGGGACTTGGCCCCTTGTTCGTCGTGAACGACGTACAAGCGGCGTTGGAGCGATTGGGCGCGCGTTCACGCGAGCGCAGCCTCGCCTATATCACGGCGATCACGGGTTCTGTCGGCAAGACTTCGACCAAGGATATGGCGCGCATCGCTCTGGCGCATTTTGGCGAAACCCATGCGTCCGCCGCGTCCTACAACAATCAATGGGGCGTGCCGCTGTCGCTTGCGCGAATGCCGCTTTCGGCGCGCTACGGCTTGTTCGAAGTCGGCATGAACCATGCGGGCGAAATCGAGACGCTCGTGAAACTCGTGAAGCCGCATGTTGCGATGATTACGCGCGTCGCGCCGGTCCATCTCGAGCATTTTCCCTCAATTGAGGCTATCGCCGACGCCAAGGCGGAAATTTTCTCCGGCGTCATCGAAGGCGGAGTCGCCGTTCTCAATCGCGATGATGAAATGTTCGACCGGCTCTCCCAGGTGGTTGACGCCTCGAGGGTGGAGCATCTCTTCACTTTCGGCGCCGACGAACGCGCGCAGTCGCGTCTCCTCTCTTATGAGACGGTCGACGATCTCGGCGTCGTCGAGGCGGATGTGTTCGGACGCCGTCTGAGCTATCGCATCGGAGCGCCTGGCCGTCACTTCGCGCTGAACTCTTTGGCGGTCCTCGTGCTCGCGCATGTCTTCGATCTGGATTTGCAGGATGCGGCGCAGTCTCTTGCGGATTTCGGTGCGCCTAAGGGACGCGGCCAGCGTGAAAAGCTTTCGGCGTTTGGCGGCGACATCACGCTGATCGACGAAAGCTATAACGCCAATCCCACCTCCGTGCGGGCCGCGCTCGAATTGCTCGCCGCAACGTCGCCGGGACGCGGCGGACGCCGTATTGCGGTCCTCGGCGACATGCTAGAACTTGGTCCGCGCGCCGGTGAGCTTCATGCGGAACTCGCGCAAGACCTCGTCCGGTCCGACGTCGATCTTCTCTTTACGGCCGGGCCGATGATGTCGCAGCTTTTTTATGCGAGCCCGGAGCAGATGCGAGGAGCGCATCGCTCAACCGCGCAGGAACTCGAAAATGTTGCGATTGGTGCGCTCAAGCCAGGCGATGTCGTCATGGTCAAGGGCTCCAATGGGTCGCGCATGATGCGTATCGTCGCGGCCATGAAGGAAAAATACTCATCTGCGCCTGTCGCGGTAAGTTAAGGAACAGTCAATGCTGACGCTGCTGGCGGACTTTTCACATCTGTTCGGTCCGCTCAATCTCTTCCGTTACATCACTTTCCGCGCCGCCGGCGCGGCGGCGACGGCGTTGTTCTTTGTCTTCTTCTTCGGGCCGAGCATCATCGCGGCCTTGAGAATCAAGCAAGGGAAAGGCCAGCCAATTCGCACAGACGGTCCGGCGTCGCATTTGCTCACCAAGACGGGCACGCCCACAATGGGCGGGTTAATGATCCTCTCGGGACTCCTCGTCGCGACGCTGCTTTGGGCGAACCTTAGAAATCCCTATGTATGGATTGTGCTCGTCGTCACGGCGCTTTTCGGCGCAATCGGTTTTTACGACGACTATCTCAAAGTCACGAAGCAGTCGCATCACGGCTTTCCAGGCAGGATACGGCTTTTGCTTGAGTTCATCATCGCGGGCTTCGCCTGTTACGCGCTGATGCTCGTCGGCGGCGACGATATGACGAAACTCGCGGCCCCGATGCTCAGAGGCTACTTCGTTTCCCTCGGCTGGTTCTTCGTGCCCTTCGGCGCCTTCGTCATTGTCGCGTCCGGCAATTGCGTCAATCTCACCGACGGGTTGGACGGTCTTGCGATCGTGCCCTCGATGATTGCGGCGGGAACTTTCGCGATCATCGCCTATCTTGCCGGAAACTCGATTTTCTCGAACTACCTTGGCATCAATCACGTCGCGGGCACAGGCGAACTCACCATCATCTGCTCGGCGCTGATCGGCGCCGGTTTGGGCTTTCTGTGGTTCAATGCGCCGCCTGCACAAATCTTCATGGGAGACACCGGCTCGCTCGCTCTCGGCGGATTGCTGGGCGCCGTCGCTGTCGCCGCCAAGCAGGAATTTGTCCTCGCCATCGTCGGTGGCCTCTTTGTGCTCGAAGGCGCTTCTGTGATCGTGCAGGTCGTCTCCTTCAAGCTGACCGGCAAGCGCGTCTTTCGCATGGCGCCAATTCACCATCACTTCGAGCAGATGGGCTGGAAGGAGCCGCAGGTCGTCGTGCGTTTCTGGATTATTTCCTTCGTGTTGGCGCTGATTGGCCTTTCAACCTTGAAGTTGAGGTGACGATGACGCCGGTCGAAACCTTTTCTGGTCGAAGCGTCGCTCTGTTTGGTCTTGGCGATTCGGGGCTCGCGACGGCGCGCGCTCTCGAAGCCGGTGGCGCCAATGTCGTCGTCTGGGACGATGGCGACGCCGGGCTCTACAAAGCGCGCGCGATCGGATTGCAGGTGGAGGACCTTGCAAGCGCCGATTGGACCCGTTTCGACGCGCTAATTCTTTCGCCGGGCGTGCCTCTCACTCATCCGACGCCGCATTGGACTGTTGACCGGGCCAAAGCTGTCGGCATCGAAGTGATTGGCGACATCGAATTGTTTTGCCGCGAGCGCGAAGCGCGTGCGGGCGGCGCGCCGTTCATCGCGATCACCGGCACCAACGGCAAATCGACCACGACGGCGCTTGTCGCGCATTTGCTGCGCCAAGCGGGACGCGACGTGCAGCTTGGCGGAAATATCGGCACTCCAATTCTCGAACTCGATCCTCCGTCGGACGAGCGCATTCATGTCATCGAGTGCTCCTCGTTCCAAATCGATCTCGCGCCCTCGCTCGCGCCTACGATCGGCATGCTCATCAATCTGACGCCGGATCACATCGATCGTCACGGGACGATGGAGAACTATGCGGCGATCAAGGAGCGGCTTGTCGCGCAATCCGAGATCGCGCTCATTGGCGTCGACGATCCCTATTGCCATGCAATCGGCGCGCGGCTGACCGCAGCGGCGCCGGAAGAGCAACGCGTCATTCCCATATCGGCCTCGCGCGCGCTCGACTGGGGCTTCTACGTCGAGGGCGACAGGATTTTGTTTCGGGAGCTCGGACATCCGCCGGAGGAAGTCGAGACGCTGGGACGCCTCGCGGAGGCGCGCGCCTTGCGCGGCGCGCATAATGCTCAAAATGCCGCTTTCGCCGCCGCCGCGGCATGGCAGTGCGGATTGGAGGACGAGGAGATCGCCTCCGGACTTCTGAGCTTTCCGGGATTGCCGCATCGGATGGAGGACGTCGGTCGTCTTGGACGAGTGATCTTCATCAATGATTCAAAAGCCACGAACGCGGATGCGGCCGGAAAGGCGCTGTCGAGCTTCGGCGACATTTATTGGATCGCCGGCGGAAAGGCGAAAGAAGGCGGCATCGAGTCTTTGAAGCCTTATTTCCCGCGCATCCACAAGGCATATCTGATCGGCGAGGCGAGCAAGGATTTCGCGGCGACGCTTTCGAGCGACGTCCCGTTCGAACAATGCGGCGCGCTCGACGTCGCAGTGGAGCGCGCCGCAAAAGACGCGTTGAAAAGCGCCGCCCTGGAGCCCATCGTGCTTCTGTCGCCGGCTTGTGCGTCCTACGACCAATTTGCGAATTTCGAGGCGCGCGGCAATGCGTTTCGCGATCTTGTCCGCGCCTTGCAAACGACACTTGCACCTTCGTCAGGAGCTAAATCATGATCTCGCGCGCGGAGCGGACGCTCGTTTCGGATTGGGCCTGGACTGTCGACCGATGGCTGCTGGCGAGCATCGCCCTGCTCATCGTCTCGGGCCTCGTGTTCGCGATGGCGGGCAGTCCGCCCGTCGCCGAGCGACTGCATCTTCCCACCTTTCATTTTGTCAATCGTCAGGTGATGTATCTATTGCCGGCGCTTGCCGTAATGCTTGTGACGTCTTTCCTGTCGCCGCGACATGTTCGACGCGCCGCGCTGCTCGTGTTTCTCATTTCCATGGCGCTCGTCATCGCGACCTTGTTCTTCGGCCAGGAAGTGAAGGGCGCAAGGCGCTGGATTTTCGGCGTTCAGCCGTCGGAGTTTCTTAAGCCCGCCTTTGTCGTTCTCATCGCATGGGCGCTGTCCGAAGGCGCTCGGCGAAAGGACGTTCCCGGCAATTGGATAGCGCTGCTGCTGTTTCCGCTGACGATCGTTCCACTCGTTCTGCAGCCGGATTTCGGACAAACGATGCTAATCGCCCTCGTTTGGGCGGCGCTGTTTTTCATGGCCGGCCTGCATTGGATTTGGGTGGTCGGCATCGGCGGCTTTGGCGCTGGCGCCGTTGTGATTGCGTATAAATTCGTGTCGCACGTGCGTGCGCGCATCGACTCCTTTCTGGAGCCGGCGCCGCCGGTCGCGGGCGTTCCGTCCAATTTTCAATCCGAGACGGCGCTGGAAAGCTTTATCTCGGGCTCGTGGTTGGGCAAGGGGCCGGGCGAAGGCACGATCAAGCGCATTCTTCCGGACTCTCACACCGATTTCATTTTCGCGGTCATTGGCGAAGAGTTCGGCGTCGTCGTTTGTATTTTGCTTGCGGCCCTCTTCGCCTTTATCGTCGTGCGCGGACTTTTTTCGGCGGCGCGCAACGAGGATCCCTTCTGCCGTTTCGCCGCCGCAGGCCTCGTCATGCTGTTTGGCCTGCAGAGCTGCATCAATATGGCGGTCAATGTGCATCTCATGCCCGCCAAAGGCATGACCTTGCCTTTCGTGTCTTACGGCGGTTCGTCGCTTATCTCGCTGTCCCTTGGCATGGGCTTTCTGCTCGCGGTGACGCGCAAGCGTCCGCGCACGGAGGTCCTGACTGAAATCGGCGCGGGCGGCGCGCTCCACGAGCCCGCTGCGGCATGAGTGGGACCCTCGCGCTGATCGCAGCCGGCGGCACCGGCGGACATCTCTTTCCGGCCGAGGCGCTGGCGCACGCGCTTGCGGCGCGCGGCGTCGCCGTTGAACTCGTCACGGACGAGCGCGCGCTGCGATACGGCGGAACGTTTCCCGCGCGCGCCATGCACACAATTCGTTCCGCGACGCCGCGCGGCGGCTCCCTCCTTGCGCGCGCCAACGCCATCGCGCAGCTCGGTCTCGGGACGCTGGACGCATTGAGATTGTTGAGGAAACTCAAGCCTCATGTCGTCATCGGCTTTGGAGGCTATCCGACCGTGCCGCCGCTGATGGCGGCGTCACTGCTGCGAATTCCGACGATTTTGCATGAGGCGAATGGAGTTATGGGCCGCGCCAATCGCTTTCTTGCGGGGCGCGTCGACAGGATTGCGGCGAGCGTTCCCCTGCAATGCGTAAACGATCATTGGCTTGAGAAGATCGTCGTCACCGGAAACCCCGTGCGCCCCAATGTGCTGGCGGCGGCGAACGAGCCTTATCCGGATTTTGCGGACGGTCGGCTGCATCTTCTGGTGACGGGCGGATCACAGGGCGCGCGCGTCATGGCCGATGTCGCGCCCGCCGCGCTGGAGTTGCTGCCGCCGCAATTGCGCGAGCGTATCGATCTCGTGCAGCAGACGCGCCAGGAAGACATTCCCCGCGTGAAAGACGCTTATGCCCGGGCGAACGTTCGCGCGGAGATCGCGCCGTTCTTTTCCGATCTGCCGCAGCGCATCGCCAGCGCACATCTTGTCATTGCGCGATCAGGGGCTTCGACGGTGACGGAACTCGCCGTCATCGGCCGTCCCAGCATTCTCGTGCCCTTGCCCCATGCGCTCGATCAGGACCAGGCCGCGAACGCCGCTTTGCTCGCCCAATCCGGGTCTGCCGAAGTCGTGCGACAGGAGAATTTCACGCCTCAATTCCTGAGCGAACGGCTCGCTCAGCTGATGGGGTCGCCGGAGCAATTGACAGAGCGCGCCAGGGCCGCGAAAAGCGCTGGCGTCGCCGATGCGGCCGAGCGGCTCGCCGATCTCGTCCTGCGCGTTGCGACAGATAAGGAGCGCGCGCTCGCGCCGGAACGGAGTCACGCATGAAGCTGCCGCGCGAACTGGGGCCCATACATTTCGTCGGCATCGGCGGCATCGGCATGTCCGGCATTGCGGAAGTGCTGCTCAATCTCGGCTATGAGGTGCAAGGCACCGACGTCGCGGAAAACGCCAACGTAAAGCGGTTGGTCGAAAAAGGCGCGACGATCCATGTCGGCCACGACGCCAAATGGCTTGGCGAAGCGGCCGTCGTCGTGGTCTCAACGGCGATCAAGCGCGACAATCCGGAACTTATCCACGCGCGCGAAAAGCGTTTGCCGGTCGTGCGGCGCGCTGAAATGCTCGCCGAACTGATGCGATTGAAACAATGCGTGGCGATCGCCGGAACGCATGGCAAGACGACGACGACATCGCTCGTCGCCACGCTGCTCGACGCCGGCGGCCTTGATCCGACCGTCATTAATGGCGGCATCATCAACGCCTACGGCACCAATGCGCGGCTCGGCGCAGGCGAATGGATGGTCGTCGAAGCCGATGAGAGCGATGGAACGTTTCTCAAATTGCCGGCGGATGTCGCGATCGTGACGAATATCGATCCTGAGCATCTCGATCATTTCCACACCTTCGACGCCATCAAGGAGGCGTTTCGCGCCTTTATCGAAAATCTGCCGTTCTACGGCTTCGCGGTCCTATGTCTCGATCATCCGACCGTTCAGGAACTCGTCGGCAAGATCGAGGATCGCCGCGTCATCACCTATGGCGAAAACCCTCAGGCGGACGTGCGTCTTCTCGACGTCAATCTTGAAGGAGGCGTGTGCCGTTTCAACGTGCTGCTGCGCGACCGCAAGACGTCGCAGGCGATCTACCTCGACAATCTCGTGCTGCCGATGCCGGGCCATCACAATGCGTTAAACGCGACCGGCGCTATTGCGGTCGCCTCCCAGCTTGGATTGACGCCGGAACAGATCCGAAAGGCGCTGGCAGGCTTTGGCGGCGTCAAGCGACGCTTCACGCGCACGGGCGAATGGAACGGCGTGACGATTTTCGACGATTACGCGCATCATCCGGTTGAGGTCGGAGCGGTCTTGCGAGCCGCGCGCGCCTCGACCAAAGGTCAGGTGATCGCCGTGATGCAGCCGCATCGCTATACGCGCCTGCAATCCCTGTTCGATCAATTCGCGACCTGCTTCAACGATGCGGACGTCGTCGTCATAGCGGATGTCTATCCGGCAGGCGAACAGAAGATCGACGGCGCCGATCGCGACTCGCTTGTCGCCGCGATCAAGGCGCATGGCCATCGCCGTGTGATTGCGCTCGCCTCGCCCGAGGAATTGCCGAAGGTGGTCCGCGAGGTCGCCAAGGCCGGCGACTATGTTGTGTGTCTGGGCGCCGGCAACATCACGCAATGGGCCTATGCGTTGCCCGAACAACTCGCGGGCGCGCGCGCATGAGCCGCAACGGGCGGCGCTGCTTGGCTGTTCGCCATGTCGCGTTTGAGGACGCGGGGCTTCTCGCGCCGCTGCTTGCCGAGCGCGGCGTCGATCTCGCCTATCGCGACGCGGGCGTCGACGCGATGGACGAAGAGAGTTTCGTCGAACCCGCGCTGCTCGTTGTGCTGGGCGGTCCGATCGGCGTTTACGAGACGCGCGAATATCCTTTCCTTCAAGATGAAATCGCGGGTCTGCGCGCACGCCTCGCGCTTCAGCGGCCAACGCTCGGCATATGTCTTGGCGCGCAACTCATGGCCGCCGCGCTTGGCGCGCGCGTCGCCCCGGGACCGGCCAAGGAAATCGGCTATGCGCCGATCGAACTCGCGGAGGCGGGCCGGCGTTCGCCCTTGGCGACGCTCGACGGCGTCCCCGTTCTGCATTGGCATGGCGACAATCTGGACCTGCCGGCGAATGCCAACGACTTGCCTCGACGACTGTTTGTCCGACGCAAGCCTTCTCCCTCGGGACTCATGCGCTCGGATTGCAGTTTCACATCGAGACGGAGCCGCATACGCGTCGAACGCTGGCTGATCGGCCATGCGGCGGAACTCGCGGGGGCGAGGATCAATCCCGCCGTCTTGCGGACGCAGGCCCAACAGACCGGCGCCGCGACGGCGGAAGCCGGCCGCCGCGTGCTCGCGAAATGGTTGGAAGGGGTCGGCCTATGAGCTTCCCCGACATCGTCGGCGATCTCGCATCGCTCATGCCGGATCTGCGCGGTCGCCTGTCGGCGAACGAACCTCTGGCGCCGCTGACCTGGTTTCGCGTCGGCGGGCCTGCGCAAGTTCTGTTCCTTCCGGCCGACGAAGCCGATCTCGCCTATTTTCTCTCGCATCTGCCTCGCGAGATTCCCGTCACGGTCGTCGGCCTTGGCTCGAACCTCATTGTGCGCGACGGCGGCGTCGAAGGCGTTGTCGTGCGCCTCTCGGCGAAAGGCTTTGGCGATGTTGTTGTCGAAGACGGCTTCCGGCTGCGCGTTGGGGCCGCTGTCCCAGATGTGAAAGCTGCGCGCGCGGCCGCTGACGCGGGCGTCGACGGCCTCGCCTTCTATCGCGGCATTCCCGGCGCCATCGGCGGCGCCTTGCGAATGAACGCCGGAGCCCATGGCGGCGAAACGAAGGACGTCATTGATCGAGGCGCGCGGCGTCGATCGTCGCGGCGCAATCCGCATTTTCTCGAACGCCGATCTCGGCTATTCCTATCGTCATTGTTCGGCGCCGGACGACGTCATCTTCACGCAGGCGCTGTTCCAGGGCCGAGCCGGCGATCCGCAATCCATTCTCGCCGAGATGAATCGCATCACGGAGGCGCGCGAAGCTTCGCAGCCCATCAGGGAAAAAACCGGCGGCTCGACATTCAAAAATCCGCCTGGCCAAAAGGCCTGGGGCCTGATCGACGCGGCCGGATGCCGAGGCCTTGTGGTGGGCGATGCGCAAGTCAGCGAGATGCATTGCAACTTTCTCATCAATCGCGGCTCGGCGACGGCGGCGGACATTGAAACGCTCGGCGAAGAAGTGCGCCGCCGCGTATTTGCGGCAAGCGGCGTTGAGCTACATTGGGAAATTAAACGCATAGGCGTCGCATGAGCGCGTTCCAAGACAAGCACGTCATCCCAAGATCGATTTTCGTGCCGCGTGCGCCTCGCCTCACGCTGCTGCGTCTGTTGTCGAGCCCGGTCCTGACGATCGCGCTGATCCTTACCGCCATCGTTCAGCAGATCGTTGGTCATCTCGATTGCGACGTGTCCTGGTTCATCACCTTCGCCGAGAAGTTCGTCGACGGACAGATCGCTTATGTTGATGTGACGGACCCCAATCCGCCATTGGCGTTCCTGTCGCTTGTTCCGGCCGTTCTCATCGCGCGTCTCCTGCACATCGCAGTCGAGCCTGTCGTTGCGGCGCTTGTCTTTTTATTCGCCGGCGCCTCAATCGCTTTCACCTATTACGTCTTGCGCCAAGGGCGAACGCGTTCGCGGGAAGAATGGGGCGCTTTGCTCAATGCCGCGATTTTCCTGCTGTTGATCATGCCGGAAATCGCCTTCGCGGAGCGTGAACATCTCGCGCTCCTCGCGATGGGTCCAATGCTCGCGACGCTCGCGGTCGGCGTTCGCGGCGCAAGGCCCTCGCTGTTGGCGAGATCGATTTCCGGGATCGGGGCGGGCCTTGCGGTCTGCTTCAAGCCCTATTTTGTTTTGGCGCTCGCCTTTCCCGCGCTCGCCATCGCATGGCGGGAGCGATCGTTGCGCATTTTTTTGCGCGCCGAATTCTACGCCGCGGCCGTCGTCGTTCTGCTTTATGGCGTGACAGTCTTCGTCTTTTTTCCAGCCTATCGCACTTATGCGCTGCCTTTGATCGTCGACGTCTATTCGCCGGCGCGCGACAGTTGGACAAATCTGGCGCTTCATACGCTTCTTCCTGTCCAACTCGTTTTGTTGGGAGGGTTCGCCTATGCCGCGATCGCGGTGCGTGGCGCGCCGATCGTCGCGCGCGTCGCCGCATGGGCGTCGGCGGGCTTTCTCGTCAGCTTTCTCATTCAGGGAAAGGGGTGGATCAATCACGCCTATCCCGGCGTGGCGCTGATCCTTTTCGCCTGGACGGCGTTCGTGCTCGAAAACCGTCGGCATCCCATCGCCGACAGCCGTCTTGTGAAGTTTTTGTTCATTCCGGCTCTTGTCGCCGCGCCGATATTGCATGCGGGCGTCACTCAATGGAGCAATGAGGAAGAGCATGCGGGCCTGCGCGAAGCGATCGCCCGCGTCGCTCCCGCGCATCCGCGAATGATCGCGCTGGCGCGTCAACTCGATTTCGGCCATCCCGTCACGCGGGAGCTGAAAGGGACGTGGGTGGGACGCCAGAATGCGCTCTGGACGTCGAGCTTCGTCTTCAGACTTCTGCCGCAAGCGACGGACCCTGCCTATCGAGAGCGGCTTCTTGGCTATCGTCGAAATGATCTCACGACCTTCGCGCAGGATGTGGAGCGCGGGCGCCCTGACGTCATCGTCGTCGAAAGCGCAGGGACGCGCGAATGGGCCCTCAAACAGCCGGAGACCGCAACTGTTCTCGATTCCTACGCACGCGCGGGCGAAGCCGGCGAGATCGAGATCTGGTTGCGCAAGTCGAATTGAATTCGGCCCTTCGCCGTTTCAAAATCCCTAACCCGACGATCGATAGAAAGGCTTTCCATTGTTCAAGCACGTCGCAGTACTCATGGGCGGGCTTTCCGCCGAACGTGAAGTCTCGCTGCGCTCCGGCGAGGCCTGCGCCAAGGCCCTCGAAGAGCAAGGTTTCCAAGTCACGCGCGTGGACGTTGGTCACGACGTCGCCGGCGTGCTCGGAAAGCTGAAGCCCGATGTCGCCTTCAACGCGCTGCATGGGCGTTTTGGCGAGGACGGCGTGATGCAGGGCGTATTGGAGATGCTCGGCATTCCCTATACGCACTCCGGGGTGCTCGCCTCCTCCCTCGCGATGAAGAAGGACGTGGCCAAAGTGGTCATGGCGGCGGCGGGCGTTCCCGTGCCTCGCGGTCGCGTGGTCCATCGGCTGGAGGCGGCGAAGGATCATGCGCTCGAGCCGCCTTATGTGCTGAAGCCCGTTTCCGAAGGCTCCTCTTTCGGCGTGTTCATCGTCAAAAAAGGACGGTCGCATCCGCCTCAGGAGCTGGCGGCCCGAGACTGGGCTCATGGCGATCTGATGCTCGCCGAGGAGTTCGTCGATGGGCGCGAGCTGACTTGCGCCGTCATGGGCGATCGGGCCCTCGACGTCATCGAAATCTTGCCGGTGTCGGAAGATTTCTACGGATATGACGCTAAATACGCGAAAGGCGGCTCGAAACACGTCCTTCCGGCAAATCTTAAACAAAATATTTACCAAAGGATTCAAGAGTTGGCAGGCGAGGCTCATCGAGCGCTCGGCTGTCGCGGCGTGAGCCGCGCGGACTTCCGATACGACGACCGCCCCGGAGGTACGGGCGACCTCGTCGTATTGGAGGTTAACACCCAGCCGGGAATGACCGAGACCTCGCTCGTGCCAGAAATGGCGGCCTTTGCGGGTTTTTCGTTCGGCGAGCTGGTCCGATGGATGGTGGAAGACGCGTCCTGCGATCGTTGACGGAGTGGTTCATCCCGCTCCATTCGCCGACCTATGCGCATGCCGCGCCCGCGGCGAGCATCGCCTACGACGCCTCGTCGATTGCCGACTCGACAGGCGACGCGCCCTTGGGTCGCTTACGAACGCTCAAGACTACGCCACGCGTCACGCCGCGCAAACGTTTCGCCTCATCCTTCGTCGAGCGGGGCGCCCGCGTATGTTCGCATCCCGCCGCCGGCTTCGTTTTTGTCGTCCTGCTGTTTGGGGCGGTCGGCGCGCTCGGCTTCGTCCAGAACGGCGGCTATGACGATCTCCTGAAGCGCGAGGGGAGCCCGCGCGACATCATCGCCCGAGCATTCGGTTTTTCGGTCGAGGCGATCACCATCACGGGCCAGTCGCAGCTCAAGGAAGACGAGATCCTCCAAGCGTCGGGCGTCGGCCCAACCAATTCCTTGCTCTTCCTCGACGTCGGCGCCGTGCGCGACCGCGTGCTCGAAATGCCGATGGTGAAAAGCGCGCGCGTGTTGAAACTCTATCCCAATCGTCTCGTGATCGCGGTTGAGGAGCGCCAGCCCTATGCGCTTTGGCAGCGCGACGGGCGGCTGTCGGTCGTGTCTTCGGATGGAACCGTGATTGACGAGATGCGGGACGAACGTTTCGCGTCGCTTCCCTTCGTCGTCGGAGAGGGAGCTCAAAAGCGCTTGCCCGAATATGTCGCGCTGGTGTCGGCCGCCGGCGATCTGGGACCGCGCATCAGGGCCGGCGTCTTGATCTCGGGCCGCCGCTGGACGCTCGACATGACGAATGGCGTCGCCGTCAAGCTGCCCGAGAGCGATCCGGAAGGAGCGCTGGCGACGCTTGCTCGGATGCAGCGCGATACGCGCATCCTCGACAAGGACATTTTGTGGATCGACTTGCGAACGCCCGGCAAGGTCGCCGTGCGCCTCACCGAAGAAGGTCTTGCGAGTCGCGCCGCAACATCGAACACGTCGCGTAAACCCCAAAAGGGCGGTCACATATGAAGAACCATTTGGTTCCTCCGCGTATGAAGCAATTGCCGCCACGCCGCGCCGCGACGCTTGCGGTGCTGGACGTCGGCACGTCCAAGATCGCCTGCCTCATTGCAAGATTGACGCCCGAAACGGATGGCTCGGCGCTCCCAGGGCGCACGCATCGCTCTCGCATTCTTGGCATCGGCCATCAGCGTTCGCGCGGCGTGAAGAATGGTCAGGTCGTCGACATGGATGAGGCGGAAAGCGCCATTCGCCAGACGGTCGACGCCGCCGAACGCATGGCCGGCGCGCCCGTCGACAGCGTCATCGTCACGGCCTCCGGGGGACGCCTGTCATCGCAGCATTTCGCGGCGAAGACGGCGATCGGCGGCCGCCCGGTGGCCGAGTCCGACATTCACCGCGTGCTGGAGGCTTCCGCCACTCATCCGCTGCATCGCGGCCGCGTGGTGATGCATTCGCTGCCGATGGGCTTCTCGCTCGACGGCGTCGCTCGCGTTCGCGATCCGAAAAACATGGTCGGCGAAGAACTGAGCGTCGATCTTCACGTTGCGACCTGCGATCAGGCTGCGACGCGCAATCTCATCCTCGCGGTGGAGCGCGGCCATCTCTCCATCGAGGCGATGGCCGCCGCGCCATATGCGTCCGCGCTTTCCGTGCTCGAAGCGGACGAAGCCGAAATGGGCGTCGTCGTCGTCGACATGGGCGCGGGCTCGACTTCGATCGCCGTCTTTGTTGGCGGCGTGCTCGCTCATCTCGACGCGGTCACGCTCGGCGGCCAGCATGTCACCATGGACATTGCGCGCGGCCTCGACATGCGCCTCTCCGACGCCGAACGCCTCAAGACCTATTACGGCTCGGCGATATCCTCGTCCTCCGACGAACGCGAGACGATCACATTCGATCACGTTGGCGAAGCGGGAGAGCATCCGGCGCAGGCGCCGAAGTCGCATCTCATTCGCATCATTCGCCCGCGCATCGAGGAGACGCTCGAATTCCTTCGCGACCGGCTGGCGCGCGCGGGCTATGCGGCGGGCGCCGGACGACGCATCGTTCTCACAGGCGGCGCATGCCAATTGACAGGCCTGCCGGAGACGGCGCGGCGCATTTTGGGCGGTCAGGTGCGGGTCGGTCGGCCGATGGGCGTCGACGGTCTGCCGGAGGCTGCAAAGAGCCCGGCTTTCGCCGCGGCGGTAGGTCTCTTCGTCTATCCGCAATTTGCGGGGCGCGAATATTTCGAACTGGGGCGCAATGTGGCGCGGGCTGCTGCTGGCGACGGCTATATGTCGCGCGTCGGCAGATGGTTGAAGGATAGTTTCTAGAGCTTGCATGAATGCCCAAGGATGGCGCGCGCGGCGGCGCGGCGTCCACGGGACGGAAAAATCGACGCCGATTAGTTTTCATTTCGAGAGGCCAGGCAATGACGATCAATCTCAAAGCTCCCGAACTTCGGGAATTGAAGCCCCGCATCATGGTGTGCGGCGTTGGCGGCGGCGGCTGCAACGCCGTGAACAACATGATCACGTCGGGCTTGTCCGGCGTCGATTTCCTGGTCGCCAACACCGACGCGCAGGCGCTTGCGTCCTCGCGCGCTGAGCGCATCATCCAGATGGGCCTTCAGGTCACGGAAGGATTAGGCGCAGGCGCGCAGCCGGAAGTCGGCCGCGCCGCCGCCGAAGAGGCGCGCGAAGAAATCCGCGAGCATCTGTCCGGCGCGCACATGGCCTTCGTGACCGCGGGCATGGGCGGCGGCACCGGCACGGGCGCCGCGCCCGTGATCGCGCAAATCGCGCGCGAAATGGGAATACTCACCGTCGGCGTGGTGACGAAGCCCTTCCATTTCGAAGGTCAACGGCGCCTGCGCATTGCGGACACGGGCATTACCGAACTGCAGAAATGCGTCGACACGCTGATCGTCATTCCCAATCAGAATCTGTTCCGCATCGCCAATGAGAAGACCACCTTCGCCGACGCTTTCGCGATGGCCGATCAGGTGCTCTATTCCGGCGTCGCCTCCGTCACCGATCTGATGGTCAAGGAAGGACTGATCAATCTCGACTTCGCCGATGTGCGCTCGATCATGCGCGGCATGGGCAAGGCGATGATGGGCACGGGCGAAGCGACCGGCGAGCGCCGCGCAAATCTCGCCGCGGAAGCGGCGATCGCCAATCCTCTGCTCGACGAAGTGTCGATGAAGGGAGCTCGTGGCCTTCTCATCTCGATCACGGGCGGCAACGACCTCACGCTTTACGAGGTCGACGAGGCGGCGAGCCGCATTCGTCAGGAGGTCGACGAAGACGCCAACATTATTCTCGGCGCCACCTTCGATTCATCGCTCGAAGGCGTCGTGCGCGTTTCGGTCGTTGCGACCGGCATCGATCTCGAAGCCATCACGGTGAACGATCAGGACTTTGATCAGGCGCGCTTCACCGAAGCGGCGGAGCGCATGCGCGCGCAAATTGCGACGCAGGCTCGCCAGTCGCAGGCCGCCGCCGCGCCCGCCTCGGCCTATCGCGTCGCGGAGCCGGCGCATGCGCCCGCGCCGCAATATGCCGAACCCGAGCATCAAGCGGCGCCGACGGCCTCGCATGGAGTCTATATCGAACCCATCGCTGCGCGTCCGACCTATCAGGAGCCGATGCGTGAAACGGCGCCGGCTGAGGAGCATCCAGCCGGCCCCTATATTCCGCCAGCGCCCGAGCAGCCGCTGCGCAACCAGCGCATGCCGCAAATCGAGGACTTCCCGAAGCCAATCCAGGATCAGATCCGTCAGCATCGCGGAGAAATCGCGCAGCAGCCGCAACATCCCGAGCAGCGGCGCCGCACGATTTTTGAACGATTGGCGTCCTTCGGCGCGAGCCGGCAGGAGGACGTCCTTCATACTCCGCATCCGCAACAGCACGCGCATCCGCATCCGCTCCCGCAGCGGCCCTCTTCCCCGCCCCAGCCGGGGTCCGGGCAGCCCTCGCCGGTTCATGCGGAATACGCCAAGCGTCCAAGCGCGGCTATGCTGAACGCGCCAGCCCACGCGCCGCTCGACACGCATGGCCGGCGCGCGCCGCAGACGCGCTCCCTGGAAGAAGAACAGCTGGAGATTCCGGCTTTCCTCCGCCGCCAGGTGAACAGCTGATTGGCGTCAGGCCGGACCTCGACATCGACAGAGAGCCCGCTTCGGCGGGCTCTTTTTCGTTTGGCGCTTGTAATAAACTGTAACAAACCGTGACTGGAGCCAAATGGACGGCCCGTTTATGGTGATTCCGCGAGGACGATGCGACCGGAAGCGCAAATTGTAAGACCTCGCTTCGTTCCGAGGGACAGCGTAAGACCTGATGACATCGCGCTTCACAGCCCAAATGCAGACAACTCTGCGCAGCTCCGTCACGCTGCAAGGCGTAGGCGCGCATAGCAACGCGATGGCGCGCGTAACGCTTTCGCCCGCCGACGCAAATACCGGCGTTCTATTCCTGCGCGACGATGAGCAGCAGATCGAAGGCCACTGGTCGCGCATATCAGCCAGCGAGTTGCGCACGTCTCTCGGGCGCGGGGCCGCAGCGATTTCGACCGTCGAACATCTCATGGCGGCGCTTTACGGGCTCGATGTCGACAACGTCCTCATTGAGACGAGCGGTCCGGAAATCCCGGCTTTGGACGGATCGTCGCGCGCCTTCGTCGAGGCGATCATGGAGGCGGGCATCGCGCAGCTTTCAGCGCCGCGTCGCCGACTGGTTGTGACAAAGCCCGTGCGCGTCTCAGATGGCGCGTCCTACGCGGAATTGCTGCCTGCGCGAAACGGACTGACGCTCGATCTTGAGATCGATTTCCCAAATGGTCCGATCGGCCGTCAGCGCCGCCGAATCACTCTCAACGCCCAGACCTTCGTCGCGGAGCTTGCCGGCGCCCGCACATTCGGTTTTGTGAGCGATGCGGAGCGTTTATGGCGCCACGGGCTGGCGCTTGGCGCGTCGCTCGAAAACACGATCGTTCTGGACCAGGATCGCATCCTCAATCGCGAGGGATTGCGATTCGCGGATGAATTCGTGCGCCACAAGATTCTCGACGCGGTTGGCGATCTGGCGCTCGTCGGAGCGCCGATCACCGGCGTTTTCCGCTCCTACCGAGGCGGACACAAGCTTAACCATGCTTTGGTCGAACGGCTGATGACGACTTCGTCGGCGTACGAAATGGTCTGCGCTGCGCCGCTGAGTCGGCGGGATCGCGACGAAGCGCACGCCGCGCGACAATAAAATCAGTCGTCGCCATAATCTTGCCCGATGTCGCCTTTTTTCTGTCTCTTCCGGATCAAAAGGCGCGGCAATTCGGCGCTCCAGCGGGCGCTCGGGGCCGATAGTGGCGCTTTGGCGTCAATTGGGTTAAATGAACCCTCGAAATTCGTCGAAAGCTTCTCTCGTTCGAAGCCTTGTGAGGCCGTTCATATGTCCGTAGTTCGCACGACCCGCTTTTTTGCCCAGACGCAGATTGCGTTGCTCGCGGGGGCGCTCGTCGTGGCCTTGCCGGCGGCGACCAGTCGCGCAGACATATTGGACAAGATCACGAGCGGCTTTGGACTTTTCGCCGGCGAAAAATACAAAACCGAAGTGTTGCCGGATATCCCCGCCGAAGACCTTTACAACCAGGGCCTCGCGCGGCTGAACTCTCATGACTACGAGGGCGCAGCCAAAAAATTCTCCGAACTCGAAAAGCAGTTTCCGTTTTCGCAATGGGCGCGCAAGGGTCTCCTGATGACGACCTTCGCGCAATATCAAAAGCCCTCTTACGACGATGCGGTGCAGTCGGCCCAGCGTTACATCAGCCTCTATCCGACGTCGCCCGACACGCCATACATGTACTATCTCGCCGCCATGTCGTATTACAACCAAGTCCCCGACGTGATGCGCGATCAGGAGACCGCCGAAAAGGCGCTGACGATTTTCGTGCAGCTTGTCGAGAAATTCCCGAAGTCGGAATATTCGACGGACGCCAAATATAAGATTCAGGTGTCGCGCGATCAGCTCGCCGCCAAGGAGATGAACGTCGGGCGCTTCTATCTGACGCGCAAGAATTACCCGGCGGCGATCAATCGCTTCCATGAAGTGCTCGGCAAATATCAGATGACCCGGCACACGGAAGAGGCGCTCTATCGTTTGACGGAAGCTTACCTCGCGATGGGCATCAACAATGAGGCGCAGACGGCCGCCGCAATTCTCGGGCATAACTTCCCGGACTCGCAGTGGTATAAGGACGCTCACGAGCTGCTGAAGGGCGGCGGGTTGGAGCCGCATGAATATACCGACTCATGGATTTCCAAACTCGGCAAGACCCTGCGCGCGACCTGAGTTCGTCTCGCTTTTTTACGTAAGAGAGCGAAGCCGCAGGCGCGATCATCACGCCGAAAGAGATTGTTCGTCCGCCTCGCGTTGCGGGACGTGCATGCCGGTCATATTCCGATCCGTCGATCATTTTGGTTTGATGTAGAGCGCGATCATGCTTGTCCGCCTCTCCATTCGCGACATTGTGCTGATCGACCGGCTCGATCTTGAATGCGCGAGCGGCTTGACGACGCTGACCGGCGAAACGGGCGCGGGCAAATCCATCCTGCTTGACGCTTTCGTGCTGGCGCTTGGCGCGCGTGGCGACGCGTCGCTGGTGCGAGCCGGCGAAGATCAGGGGCAGGTCGCCGCCGTCTTCGAGCTTCCCGCCAATCATCCGGCGCATCTTGCGGCGCGCGAATTCGGCCTCGATACGACAGACGAACTTGTTTTGCGCCGCGTGCAGGCGGCCGATGGCCGCACGCGCGCCTTCGTCAACGATCAGCCCGTGAGCGCGCAGGCTCTGCGCGCCATCGGGCGCGAACTCGTCGAGATACACTGCCAGCACGACGAACGGGCGCTTGTCGATCCCAGCGCGCATCGCGAACTCGTCGATGCGCATGGCGGCCTGACCACGCAAGTCAAGGAGTTGCGCGGCCTCTACGCCGCTTGGCAAGCCGCGCGTCGCGCCTTGAGCGACGAGGAGGCGCGCATCGCGAAGGCGCGCGCCGACGCCGACTATCTGCGGCATGCGCATGCCGAACTCGACAAGCTCGCGCCCGAGGAAGGCGAAGAGGAAAGGCTCGCGGATCGACGTCTGACCATGCAGCGCGCCGAAAAAGTCGCCGTCGATCTGCGCGACGCGCTTTCAGCTTTTTCAGGCGAGGCGTCTCCGTCAAGCGAGATCGCGCATGCGGCGCGCAGGCTCGAGCGGCGTCTGGCGCAAGCGCCGCAGCTTTTGGAAGCGCCCGCACGCGCGCTGGCGAGCGCGCTCGACGCGCTTGGCGTCGCGGAACAGACTCTCGAGCAGGCGCTTCGCGAGGCGGATTTCGATCCGGCTGAGCTGGAGCGGGTGGAGGAGCGGCTTTTCGCGCTCCGCGCCGCCGCCCGCAAGCATCAGGTGAGCGTGGCGGATCTTGCGGCGCTCGCGCAGCGCTTCTCTGACGACATCAAATCGCTCGACGCCTCCGAGGCGCGTCTCGTCTCCCTCGCCGCCGCAGCGACGCAGGCGAAGTCGGATTATGCCGCGAGCGCATCGGCGCTCTCCGAGGCGCGCAAGAAAGCGGCGAAAAAGCTCGACGCCTTGGTCGACGCCGAGTTGAAGCCGTTGAAGTTGGAAGGCGCGCATTTCGAAACGCAAATCTGGAGCGATCCGGAAAGCGGCGGCGCTGAAGGAATCGATCGCGTCGAATTTTGGGTCAGAACCAACCCCGGTTCGCGCCCGGGGCCGCTGACCAAAGTGGCGTCCGGCGGCGAACTTGCGCGTTTCATGCTCGCGCTGAAAGTCGTGCTCGCCGACCGCGGTTCGGCGCCGACTCTCGTTTTCGATGAAATCGACACAGGGGTCGGCGGCGCGGTGGCTGACGCCATTGGGCAGCGGCTCGCGCGGCTCGCATCGCGCGTGCAGGTGCTGGCGGTCACGCATGCGCCGCAAGTGGCGGCGCGCGCCGGGAGCCATTTGCGCATCAGCAAGGGCGCTCAGGCGAAGGCCGCCGAGAAGGATAAACGAGTCTCGACCACAGTCGCCGTGCTGGCGCAGGCCGAGCGCCGGGAGGAGATCGCGCGCATGCTCGCCGGCGCCGTGATCACCGACGAAGCCCGCGCGGCCGCGGCGCGCCTGCTGGAAGGCGCGAGCTAGAGGCCAGACGCCGCCTTCATTGCCTCTCGCGGCGCGCTGAACTAAGACAGTCATCCGCTCGAAATTCAACTGTAGCCGGGCACGATGCAAGACGACGCAGAATTGAAGACGGCCGCCGACGCGCTCTCCGAGCTGCGGGGAAAGATCGATCGCATCGATCTTGAGATGCACCGTCTTTTGATCGAGCGCGGCGAGATCATCGACCAGCTGATCGAGGTGAAGCGACGCCAAGGCGGAGGCTGCGCCTTTCGACCCGATCGCGAGGCGCAGATGATGCGCGCCCTCGTAGAGCGCCATCGTGGGCTATTGCCGCTCGACGCTGTCGAGGGCATCTGGCGCATTATCGTTTCGACCTTCACCTATGTGCAGGCGAATTACGCCGTGCATGCCGATGATTCCGGCGGCGACGCTCAAATGCGCGATAGCGCCCGGTTTCATTTCGGCTTTACTGTGCCTTACGTGGCGCATCATGGCGCCGGAGGCGTCATTGAGGCGGTCGCCGCGTCAAGG
This sequence comes from uncultured Alphaproteobacteria bacterium, assembly GCA_963811555.1. GTDB lineage: Bacteria > Pseudomonadota > Alphaproteobacteria > Rhizobiales > Beijerinckiaceae > Methylosinus. Next base: position 164,865 of record CAWESG010000032.1, read on the forward strand.
GGCGATCTCGGCGTCTTGCGCTCGTCGGGTCCCCTCAGCGACGGCGCATGGTGGATGCGGCTCGTCGACGCCGACGCTCCAAAGATCATCGCGCGGCTGCCCTTCGTCGAGCGACCCGACCACCCCGCCGGCCTGCCGGTCTTCGTCGTGGCGAAGCTCGCGGCGGACGCCGCCGCGCAGGACATTCTGCTTCACGCAGTCTCGTTGCCGCGCTGGCTGCATTCGGTTCCTGCGGCGATCTCCGCGCTTGACGGCGAAATCCTCGCCAGCGCGCCGCATGGCGGCGGCCTTTCCCTATTGGTCGCCGCGCCGGGCGCCGTCAGTGGCGACGACGTCCTCAAGGAGCTCTCGCAAGCAGGCGTCGAACGCGCCGCGATCGCGAACGTCGGCAGCCATGCTACACGCTTTGAACTGAACGAAGCCCGCAGCGGCGTCTTTGCGCCGGGAAGCTGAGAAATGACAAGACCTGTTCCATGTCCGGGCGTAATGGCGATCGATCCTTACGTCCCAGGAAAGAGCGCGGCGCCCGGCGCCGTCCGCGTGTTCAAGCTCTCCGCCAATGAGACGCCGCTAGGTCCGTCGCCCGGCGCAATCGAGGCGCTGCGCAACGCCGCGGCCGGCGTCGCCGCATATCCGGAAGGTTCGTCGTTTCATCTGCGCAAGGCCATCGGCGAACGCTATGGTCTTGATCCGGCGCAGATCATAGCAGGCGCAGGCTCCGATGAAATTCTCGAACTTCTGGCGCAGGCCTATGTCGGGCCGGGCGATGAAGGCGTCTACAGCCAATATGGCTTTCTCGAATATAAGATCGTCATTCTGGGCGCGGGCGGCACGCCCGTCGTGGCGCCTGAGACGAATTACACTGCGAATGTCGACGCGCTTTTGTCAAAGGTGACGGAGAAGACGAAGATCGTTTTCCTCGCCAATCCCAACAATCCCACCGGCACGTTTCTACCGCGCAGCGAAGTTGCGCGGCTTGCGCGCGCGCTGCCCGGTCACGTGCTGCTCGTGCTCGACGCCGCTTATGCGGAATATGTTCAACGCGACGATTATGAAGCCGGCGTCGAACTTGTGCGCGAGAGCAATAATGTCGTGATGACGCGCACCTTCTCGAAAATCTTCGGCCTCGCGGGCGTGCGGCTTGGTTGGGGCTATGGACCGCAGCATGTCATTGACGCTTTGAATCGCATTCGGCCGCCATTCAACGTGAGCAGCCTGGCTTCAATCGCTGGAATTGCAGCGCTTGAAGATCGCGCACATATTGAAGCCGCCATCGCGCATAATGATCGCTGGCGTCCATGGCTCACGAAAGAAATCGAAGCTCTCGGCTTAAGCGTTTTGCCGAGCGTCGCGAATTTCATCGCAATCCGTTTTTCGGATGCGCCCGGATCGACGGCCGCCGACGCCGATCGTTTCCTTACCTCGCGCGGCCTCGTGCTGCGCGCGATCAACGCCTATGGCATGCCGCAATTCCTTCGCCTGACCGTCGGCTCGCAAGAGGCGAACGAGCTTGTGGTCGCGGCGCTCAAGGAGTTTGTGCAAGGTTCAACGCGCGCCGCGCCCTCGCGGGCCGCGCATGGCTGAAGCGCGTCTCTTCAACAAGGTTGCGCTGATCGGCTTGGGACTCATTGGCTCATCGATCGCGCGCGCCGCGCGCCAATTCGGCGCAGCTGCCGAGATCGCTGCGCTCGACGCCTCGCCGCATGTGATGCAGCGCGTGCGAGAACTCGGAATTGCGGACGACGCCTCGGGCGACGCCGCAAGCGCATTGCGCGGCGCCGATCTCGTTATTCTTTGCACGCCGGTCGGCGTTTGCGGCGACGTTGCGTCGCAAATTGCGCCTTTCCTCGAACGCGGCGCCATTCTTTCGGATGTGGGTTCGGTGAAGGGGTCCGTCATCGCGCAGGTGGCGCCGCATGTGACAGAAGGCGTCTCCTTCATTCCGGCGCATCCGATTGCGGGCACGGAATATTCCGGCCCGGACGCAGGTTTTGCGACGCTTTTCCAAAATCGCTGGTGCATTCTCACGCCGCCGGACGACGCTGACAAAAAGGCAACTGCGAAGCTGACCGCTTTTTGGACGCGATTTGGCGCCAGAGTCGAGACCATGTCCGCGCAGCATCACGATCTCGTGCTCGCCGTCACGAGCCATCTCCCGCATCTCATCGCCTATAACATTGTCCGTACGGCGGATGATCTCGGCGAAGACACGCGGTCGGAAGTGATCAAATTCTCCGCCTCCGGCTTTCGCGATTTCACGCGCATCGCCGCATCCGATCCTACGATGTGGCGCGACATATTTTTGAACAACAAAGACGCCGTGCTCGAAATGCTCGGGCGTTTCAATGAGGATCTGACCGAACTGCAACGCATGATCCGGCGTGGAGACGGGCAGGGCCTGTTCGAGCTTTTCACGCGCACGCGCGAGATCAGACGAAGCATCATCGAGCAGGGGCAGGACACTGCTGCGCCGGACTTCGGGCGTCGCGCCGAAAACGCGCGCGAGCGCCAGACGTGAAGTTTTGCGGCGTCACGCAATTGGCTGCGTGCGCTCTTGGCCTGACGCTCGCCGCCGCGCCTGCATTCGCTGAATATTGGCGGGAGAAAACCGCGTCTCCGATCATTCCGTTGCCGCCCCGAAGGCCGCCTGAACTCGCGCCTCGCGCGCCTGAGGCGCCCGCGCCGAAGCCGCAGCCTTCAACGCCGAACGCAGACGCGACGACGCCAAATTGTTCGGCTCGCTTGCGCGATGCGGGAATCGTGGTCGAGCAAGCGCGTTGCGCCTTCCGCGACGCTTGCCGATTGTAGCGTGACGGATCCCGTGCGGCTGATCTCGATTGAAGCGGCGAACGGCCGCATCGACTTTCCCGCCAAGCCACTTGTCGATTGCGCCTACGCCGAAACGTTTGGCCAATTCATGCGCGATCTCGTCGCGCCGCTTGGAGCGGGCATTCTCAATACGCGCCTGATCGCTGTCGATACGGGACCTGGTTACGAATGCCGCGGTCGTAATGGCGATGCGAACGGAAAAGTCAGCGCCCATGGAAAAGGGCTCGCCATGGATGTCGCGAGCTTTTCTTTCTCAGATGGGCGTCGCGTCGGCATAGAGAGACAGGATGGCGCGGCCGCCAGCGCTTTCGTAAACACGCTGCGCCGATCCGCCTGCGGCTGGTTTCTCACTGTGCTGGGACCGGGATCGGACGATCATCACGCCAATCATATTCATCTCGACACCGAACCGCATGGCTCAAATGGCGGCTATCGAATCTGCCAGTGAATTCTATTCCCTCATCATCGCCGCGATTAACGCGACACAAGCCTCAGGCTTTGGGAGGCCCGATCTTGAGCGAATCTTTCGCGTTCGTCGTCAGCGCATCCTGAATTTTGCCCGAGAGCGCCGCGAGAATCCATGGCAGTTGCACTTCGATGCGCAACGCGTCGTTTGAAACGTCGATTTGCGCCGTTGTGGTTTGGCCAAAGGTCGAAACGCGCAAATCGGCTCTGTCGCCGGTCCATGCGACTTCGGAGTGAGCGATCTTGTCGACATAGTCTCGTCGCAGCCGCTCAATGCTCTCCGCGATACGCTTTTTTGCAGCCTCGGCGCCAAGATTATGCGGCACAGTAACGACGATCGCTTTTGACATTGCGCTCTCCTGGGTCGCTCATATGTAGCGTTTCCGGCTCGGATCGGAAGAGCCGGCGTTCTGAACGTCGTCTCAATAACGCAGCGCCTCAGCCATTTGCTCGCAAAAAAGGGCGACCCTTAGGGCCGCCCTTGCGATCTCGCGCTGATCCAGGAGATCAGTAGGAATAATACATGTCGAACTCGACGGGGTGAGGCGTCATCTCGAAGCGATAGACGTCCTGATATTTGAGTTCGATGTAGGACTCGATGAAGTCTTCGCTGAAGACGCCGCCGACGGTCAAGAAGGAGTGATCCGCCTTCAGGCTGTCGAGCGCTTCGCGCAACGATCCGCAAACCGTCGGGATCGCCTTCAACTCCTCCGGAGGCAGATCGTACAGATCCTTATCCGCAGGCGCGCCCGGATCGATCTTATTGGCGATGCCGTCGAGGCCCGCCATCAGCATGGCCGCGAAGGCGAGATAGGGGTTCGCGGTCGGATCGGGGAAACGCACTTCAACGCGCTTCGCCTTCGGGTTCGTCGAGAACGGGATACGGCAGGAAGCCGAACGGTTACGAGACGAATAGGCGAGCAGAACCGGCGCTTCGAAGCCCGGAACGAGACGCTTGTAGGAGTTGGTCGACGGATTGGTGAAGGCGTTGAGCGCCTTGGCGTGCTTGATGATGCCGCCAATGTAGTAGAGGCATTCCTGAGAGCAGGCCGGCGTATTTGTCGCCCGCGAAGACAGGCTTGCCGTCTTTCCAGATCGACTGATGCACATGCATGCCGGAGCCATTGTCGCCATAGACGGGCTTGGGCATGAAGGTCGCCGACTTGCCGTAGGAATGCGCGACCTGATGGATGCAATATTTGTAAATCTGCAGATGGTCGGCAATGGTGACGAGCGTCTCGAACTTCAGACCGAGTTCGTGCTGGGCGGAAGCCACTTCATGGTGATGCTTTTCGACCTTGGCGCCCATCGCCGCCATCGCCGCGAGCATTTCGCCACGCATGTCCTGCGCGGAGTCGACCGGCGGCACGGGGAAGTAGCCGCCCTTGGTGCGAACGCGGTGGCCGAGGTTGCCGCCCTCATAGGCCGTGTCGGAGTTCGACGGCAGCTCGGAGGAGTCGAGCGTGAAGCCCGTATTGTAAGGATCGACGGAGAAGCGCACGTCGTCGAAGACGAAAAATTCAGCTTCCGGGCCGAAATAGGCCGTGTCGCCGACGCCTGCGGATTTCAGATGCGCGAGCGCTTTCTTGGCGATGCCGCGCGGGTCGCGATTATAGGGCTGGCCGGTCGTGGGTTCGACAACGTCGCAGACGATGGAGAGCGTTGAAGCGGCGAAGAAGGGATCGGCGACGGCGGTCGCGAGATCGGGCACGAGTTGCATGTCGGATTCATTGATCGCTTTCCAGCCGGCGATCGAAGAGCCGTCGAACATGATGCCTTCAGTCAAGGCGTCTTCATCGACGATCGAAACGTCAAAAGTGACGTGCTGCCATTTGCCGCGCGGATCGGTGAAGCGAAAATCGACGTATTTAACGTCGTTATCCTTGATGTGCTTTAGGACTTCCTTGGCCGTTGTCATGTTGCTCGATGCCTCTTCTTGCTGCTTTGGAACGTTGGAATCCCGCGGGGCGGCGTGACGACCGAAGATTTTATCGAGGATGCTCATCGCGGCGGGCTCGGATTAGATTGCATCCGCGCCGGTTTCCCCGGTGCGGATTCTGATGGCGGTTTCGACGGTTGAAACAAATATCTTGCCATCGCCTATGCGTCCCGTCTGGGCCGCCTTGCGAATGGCGTCGACCGCGCGATCGACGGCTTCGTCCGCGAGAACAATCTCGATTTTCACTTTGGGGAGGAAATCGACGACATACTCGGCTCCGCGGTAGAGCTCCGTATGTCCCTTTTGACGACCAAAACCTTTCGCCTCGGTGACGGTAATGCCTTGCAGGCCAGCCGCCTGCAGCGCTTCTTTGACCTCATCGAGTTTGAACGGCTTGATGATCGCCTCGATTTTTTTCATCCACCCTTTTCCTTGCGTCTTCCCCCAAGGCTCCGACGCCAAAAGCAAGCCGCGCCTTGGCAGGAGAGCCGAGCGCTCATTAGCACTTGCCGCTATGTTGCGCCACGACGAAAATTTCCCCTTGAAAGCACGTTCATGCCCAAAAAATAGCCTTTAGCTGGCTAAATCTTAGGCGTACCTAGCTTGCCTCTGAAACAACAGGCAATTCGGATTTTGCGCCCCATTCCGCCCAGGAGCCGTCATAAACGGCTGCCGGCGTTCGTCCCACCGCTGCGAGCGCCAGGCTGAGGATAGCGGCGGTAAGTCCCGAGCCGCAGCTTGCGATGACCGGCCGGTTGGTGTCGACGCCGGCGGCGTCCAACGCTTTTTCCAGCGCCGGCGCGGCCTTCAGTCGCCCGTTCTCGATCAATTGAGCGAAGGGAAGATTGGCCGCGCCGGGCATGTGGCCCGAGCGCAGACCCGGTCGCGGCTCCGGCGCCATCCCACGGAAGCGTTCGGCGGAGCGCACGTCGACCACTTGCGCCGAGCGGTCCGCGAGAGCCTTTTGCACATCTGCGGCGTCGGCGACGAGGCAATGATCGAACCGCGCCGTGAAGTGACGCGGCCGGCGCTCGGTTTCGCCTTCCGCCAGCGGACGATCTTCGGCTTTCCATTTCGGCAAGCCGCCTTCGAGGATGGAAACATCGACAACCCCGAACGCTTTGAGCGTCCACCACAGACGTGGCGCGGAGAATAGTCCGACGCTGTCGTACACGACGGCGCGCATGCCGTCGCCAAATCCGAGCTTGCGCATGGCCGAGGAAAAGGCGACCGGGGAGGGCAGCATGTGCGGCAGATCGGTCGAATGGTCGGCGATGGCGTCTATGTCGAAGAACACGGCGCCTGGTATGTGTTCGGCGAGATATTCAGCCTTTGGATCCCGATTGGCGTTCGGCATATGCCAGGAGGCGTCGAAGACGACGAGGTCCGGCGCCGAAAGATGATCGGCGAGCCATTGCGTCGAGACAAAAAGGCTTTGGGCGTCGGTTGTGCTGAGGTCGCGCGTCATGGATTCGCCTATGCGTGCCTATGGTCTTTCGGATGCGGGCGATCGGAGGTTCGCGTTGCAAGCGCGACGCCAGCGTCGAATTCCGATCACTTGTTTTTGAAAAATTGGCAAGTCCTCGGGTGAGCGAAGCCGTCACTAATTCAGCGAAAAGCTACCCAACTCGGTTGACGAAAGTTTGTGACTGCGGCCGGAGCCGAATGGCTCGACCTCAAAATTGGTCTGTCCGAGTTGACCTTGCATCGTGGATCGTTGTGATCACAATGCGCATATCTGATTCTTTACTCAACTCTCGCCCCGGTTACTGATGCTTGAAATCCCCGGCAAAGCTTGCGGCTCTTGCTTCTTCTGCTGCAAGGTGCTGGAAATCGAAGAGTTCAAGAAGCAAGCTGGCGTGCTATGCTCCCATTGCTCAGGCGCGGGCGGATGCTCTGTTTATGAGAGCAGGCCGCAGGTCTGCCGAGATTATCAATGCCGCTGGAAGGAGGAGCGCAGCCTCTCTCCGCAATTGCGGCCGGATCGCGTAGGAACGCTGCTGATGGATGATCCCGACAGCGACGAGTATCACGCGGTGTGCGACCCGGAAAAGCCGTTTTCCTGGCGCAATCCTCTCGTATTCAAGCATCTTGTCGCCGAGGCCAAGGCTGGCCGCATCGTTGTCGCGAAAGCCGGATTGCGCGCGTGGCGGATTTTTGCAGACGGCCGTTGGCAGGAATGGGCTTAGATGCGGCGACCTTCGCATTCGAGTGAACGCACATGAAAGCCGCTGACGCTTTTTTTGCTCGTCGGACCTATCCGTTCGCTTTCGGCGCCATGCAAAGCGTTGCGGCGCTTGCGTCTTTGATGCTTGCGCTCGCCTCCGGCTCCGTTTCTGCGGAGACGTTGAGAGCTCACTATTCCTTGAGCCTGTTTGGCCTGTCGATTGGCAGCGCGTCCGCAGCAGGCATTATCGAGCCGCGCAATTACAAGATCGACATCGCCATGAGGACCACCGGCCTGGCGAATATGATCAACAACACCAAGGGCGCGGCCTCCGCCTCCGGCGCTCTGATGCACGAAGGCCCATCGCCGGTCGCTTACGCCAACACCATGTCGAATTCGAGCGAAACGCGAACGGTGCGGATGTCGTTGGGCTCCAATTCCGTGCGCGCGGTCGAGGTGAGGCCGGAGCCTTGGGACGCCGCCCTTCGCATTCCGGTGACCGAAAGCGCCAAACGGAATGTCATCGATCCTGTGAGCGCTCTTATCATGAGCGTTCCGGATGGGCAGCCGCTCACAGGGCCGGCGGCTTGCAATCGGAGCATTCCCGTTTTCGACGGCGTGACGCGCTTTGACGTCCATCTCTCTTATGTCGAAACCCGGACTGTTCGAGCGAGAGGTTATACGGGGCCGGTTTCCGTTTGCGCGGCGCGTTACCTGCCGATCTCGGGACATCGCCCGGATAGTTCTTCGACCCGATATATGGCCGAAAACAACGATATTGACGTCTGGCTGGCGCCCCTGCCGAATGCGCGCGCCGTCGTGCCGTTTCGCATCGATATCAGAACCGCCGCCGGCATGCTGACGATCGACGCCGCCGAATTTCAAATAGGCCAGCGTCAAGCCTCGACCGAGCAGTAAGCGCAGGCAACCGCCGCGCGGGAAATCAGTCGACGCGAACTTCGCGAGCCTTCTTCCTGTTCAAACGATCCGACTCATACTCCAGATAACGGATTTCGCTCGGCTCCGCGCCCTTAGCGTCGGGCTTCAAACAAAACGAAGGCTGCGGCGCGAAGCCGCCGCCGGGCGCCTCGAAACAATCTGAAAAGCGCGTCTCGCACTGGAAGCTGCTTTCGCTCTTGGGCGCGGAGCGTGCAACAATTTCCCGCGCCTTGGCGATCGCTTCCTTACAGACTCCGGCGTCCACGCCCCAAGCCTGGCACTCGCTCAACGTCGACATGTATTTGCCGTCGTCGGCGCATGCTGGCGTTCGGCGGAATTTCCAGAACAGTCCAATTCCGCCGACGATCAAGATAAGCAGCGACGACGAGAGTCTTAATGGGCGGGGCGTGCATCTCGGCGTCCTTAGCGAAACAGTTCTTCTCGGTAGCGAGGCGGCGGAGAGTAATCCGCCCGTTCGAACAACGGCAAGCGTAAACTGCACAGCGCTAAAGGTCCCGGCGTTTCAGCTTTGGAGACGTACTTGACAAATCTTGGTCGCTAAAATAATCGGTTTCTCCACGCCTTGTAGCCGCAGATTGGTCTGCGGAACAGTATGGCCCATTCCTGACGCAGCGTTCCTCTGGGAAGCAGGGTCGAGAATGACAACGCAGTTTTGTTTCCGTTCATTGATGTGAAATGCGTCTGACCAAGGCGCAGCGGCGACAAGCAAGCGACGTGATTCATTCCACGGTCAACGCCACAACAAGACATTGCTCGCAACGAGTGATATGTTGGCGAGGTGCCGCGGGGCATGGATTAGCGTTCGTAGGACAAGAAGGAGGAACGTTATGGGAGCAATTCTCGAGTTGACGAGCTACGCTGCGACGCCGGTTGGCATGATCGCGATCATCGCCATTGGCGCGGCTGCTTATTTCGCCGCCCGTTGGGTTCTGAGCGACTAAGAGTAGCGAGAGTTTGCTGTTATTGGACGCGGCGCGTCGGTGTGAACCGGTTTGCCGCGTCAAATTTTTGAGGGCCCATTGGCGTTTTCGCGTGTCACGGGCTTTTCAACCTAGCCGATTGGGTATAGGGTGCTGGCTTGATCCGCCCTAATGGGTAGGAAGCCTCGGTGCGCCCGGTCTACGCGTCAAGTGAAGCTCAGCTTGCACACGTATCGAGGTTTGCCAGGGCTGTCTCAAGACGGAGACATGCATGCCTCCCGCCTCTTCGAATAGGAATGCATCCGATCGCGGCGACGCCATCATCGAAGCGCGCCCCACGCGTGGGAAGAATGATCGTCCGGCCGCTCGAAAGAACGAAAATCCTGTCGGCGCCGAGGGCGCAGATCACTTGCTGGAAGGCGCGCCGGTCGATGTTGCGATCTGCGACAAGAGCCCGTTAATTCTCGCCGGACTTGAGGCCCTCATCGCGGCCGATCGCCGCTTCAACCTCGTCTTGAAGGTGAATGACGGCGAGGAGTTTCTCGACGCCACGCGGCTGCAAAGATTTTCGATCGCCGTCATTGGCTGGCAGCTGCCGACGCTTCATGCGCGCGAGGTTCTTCGCACATTGTCGCGTCAGGCCTATGCGCCCAAAATCGTGGTCTATAGCGGCACCAATGATCCGGTCGCCCCGGCCGAGACCCTGCAATTGGGCGGCGCGGGCTTTGTCAGCAAGCGCGCTCCCCCGGAGCGCCTTCTCGACGTCCTTGCCGCCGTCGCCGCCGGCGACATGGTGTTCCCCTTCGTCGACATCCGAAAGATGCGCGCCGATCCATTGGAGAACCTGACCCTGCGCGAACGCAGTCTGCTGTCCGCGCTTGGCTCCGGTCATACCAATAACCAGCTCGCGAAAGACTTCGGCGTTTCGATCAACACCATCAAATTTCACCTGCGCAATCTGTTCGAGAAGCTCGAAGTGCGCAATCGCGCCCAAGCGATCGCTCTCTTCCTCGAAATGAAGCATGGCGCCTGGTCCGCTTCCGCGCCCGGCGCGCGCGGTCCTGAGTCCGCCGGGGCGCCGCGCGGCAAAAAGGGACCCAGTCGTCCGGAGTAGGCGCTGCGGCTACTGCGGCGCCGGAAACAGGGCGTCGGTCTTTCCGGTCAGCCGATAGGCGAGAAGTCCCATCCACTCATGCGCCGCGAAATCCACAAGGTCCAAAGCCAGCGGCGCTTTGCGTGGAAGGGCCACATGAGTCCAGTCGCCATTGGTGTGGTAATCGACGGGATAGGGAATGACGTTAAACCCTAGCTGTCGAAAAATTCCGACCGAACGCGGCATGTGAACGGCGGATGTCACGAGCAGCCAGCGCTCGTCTGGTTTCGGCTTGACGAGATCGCGCGTGAAAAGCGCGTTCTCATAGGTGTTGCGAGAGCGCCCCTCGTAGACAACGCTGTCGTTGTCGATCCCCATCTCGCGCCAAAATCGCTTGACGTTCGATGCTTCCGTTTCAGGAGCGTCAAACCCAATGGCGGATCCGCCCGTGAAGACGAGCCGCGCGTTGGGAAAACGACGCATCAGCTCGATGGGCGCGGTAAGCCGCTCGGCGGAGTTGTTCAGCACGACACGATCGAGTTGTTTGCTCGAGAATCTCGTCCACCGTGCCGCCGAGAACAATGATCCCATAGGGCGGGGGCATGTCTTTTGGCGGCGGCGGAAAGCGCGTTTCGAGCGGCGCGGCGAGGAACTGTCCGACCGGGCCAAACATCATGGCGATGAGCAAAAATACGCCGAGCGCCGCAAGGCGACGACCCCATTTGACGTAGCGCGTGTAACAAAGCGCTGCGCCCAGGGCGGCGATAAAGACAGCAACATGCGAGGGCGCCGTGAAGAATTCGAAGATCTTCGAGATGAAAAAAAACATGAAGGCTTTGCGCTCCGCCATTCAAATTGAGGCCGTCCCTTTGTGCGCGCCAGGGCGATTGAGAGACTGATCGCCCTAACACGCTTCAAGGAAGGCGCGAAGTTATTCGCGGCATAGCCGCGTTACATATTGGGGTAATTGGGGCCTCCGCCGCCTTCTGGCGGAACCCAGGTGATGTTTTGCGCCGGGTCCTTGATGTCGCAGGTTTTGCAGTGAACGCAATTTTGCGCATTTATGACGAAGCGTGGATCACTGTTCGTCGCCTCATCGCCATAAACCACTTCGTAGACGCCCGCCGGGCAGTAAAGCCGCGCCGGTTCGCCATAGCGTGGGAGATTGTCGCGGATCGGAACATTGGGATCCGCGAGTTTGAGATGCACGGGCTGATCTTCCTCATGATTGGTGTTCGAGACAAACACGGAGGAGAGTTTGTCGAAAGCGAGCTTGCTTGACAATTTCGGATAGACGATCGGCGTGACTTCCGACAAAGGCTTGATGCAGGCGTAATCGGGCTTGCCGTGTTTCAGCGTGCCGAAGAAGGAGAAGCCAAACAGCTCATTGGTCCACATATCGAGACCAAAAAGCGGGGCGCCGAGGTAAGTTCCGAATTTCGACCATAGCGGCTTGACGTTGCGCACCGGCTTGAGGTCGCGACCGATCTCTGAAGCGCGCCATGCGGCGTCATAGCCCGCGACTTCGTCATGCGAGCGTCCTTCGGACATCGCCTTGCTGATATGTTCCGCCGCAAGAATTCCCGAAAGCATCGCATTATGCGATCCCTTGATGCGCGGCACGTTCATGAAGCCCGCCGCGCATCCGATGAGCGCGCCGCCCGGGAAACACGAGTTTCGGCACGCTTTGCCAGCCGCCCTCCGTGAGCGCTCGCGCGCCATAGGAAAGGCGCTCGCCGCCCTCGAGAGTCGGCGCAATCATGGGATGAGTCTTGAACCGCTGGAATTCATCGAACGGCGACAGCGTCGGATTCGTATAGTTGAGATGGACGACAAAGCCGATCGATACGAGGTCTTCCTCGAAGTGATAAAGGAATGAGCCACCGCCCGTGTCGGATGTGAGAGGCCATCCGAAACTGTGCTGCACCAGGCCGTCTTTGTGTTTCTCTTTCTTGATGCGCCAAAGCTCCTTGAAGCCGATTCCGAACTTCTGCGGCTCGCGGCCGTCATGAAGACCGAATTTGGCGATGAGTTGTTTCGACAGGGAGCCGCGCGCGCCTTCAGCCAAAAGCGTGTATTTGCCGCGCAGCTCCATCCCGCGCGTATAGCTTTCTTTGAGCTTTCCGTCGCGGTTCACGCCCATGTCGCCTGTGGCGACGCCCGTCACCTCGCCGTTTTCGCCATAGAGCAGTTCCACTCCGGCAAAGCCCGGATAAATTTCAACGCCGAGCGACTCGGCTTCGCTCGCCAGAAAACGCACAACATTTCCCAATGACCCGATGAAGTTGCCATGATTGCTCATGAGCTTCGGCATCAAAATATTGGGGACGCGAAAACCGCCCTTTTCGCTCAACACGAAAAAATTATCTTCATGCACTTTGGTTTTTAACGGACGGTCGTCTCTCTCGCGCCAATTCGGCAGGAGACGATCGAGGCCGATCGGATCGATAACCGCGCCGGAGAGAATATGCGCGCCCGCTTCCGAGCCCTTTTCGATCACAACGACGGAGGTATCCGGTGAAATCTGCTTCAGGCGAATCGCCGCAGCGAGCCCCGCCGGCCCGGCGCCGACGATAACGACGTCATATTCCATTGCTTCGCGGGGCGGCAATTCCTGATCTTGCGAGGCCATGGTCTCTCCCTTTTTCAAAAATGGCGCGGCCGAGTGTAGCCTTTTTGCGCTCTTCGCGCCAAAAAGGACCATACTCAAAGTGAGTCGCTCGCCGCCAGCGTGATCGGCGGCAAACGCCAGAGGCCGGCGATATCGCATGAAACGCAACGCTTCAATTGTCGCGATTCTCGTTCTCGCCGCCGCCGCGATTTGGTGGGTCTTCGGACACGGCGGCGACCCCGGTCGGGGCGTATTTCTCGGCTATGTCGAAGGCGACATCGTTTACATAGGGTCCGATTGAAGGAGAGCGCCTGGACCGGCTCGCGGTCGAAGTCGGCGCAAATGTCGCGCCCGGCGATCTGCTCTTCGTCATGGCGACGCCTATATTGGATCGCCAATATAAGGAGGCGGTCGCGCGCATTTCTCAGATGGAAGCGCAGTTTGAGAATTTGAAGGCCGCAATGAACAGGCCTGAGCAGATCGCGGTTTTGCAATCGGCCGTCGATCGCGCGCAGGCCGCGCTGGTTCTGTCGACAAACGAGTATCATCGGCAGAAAACCTTGTATTCTCACGGAAACGCCACCAAGGCCACGCTCGATCAGGCGTCCATGGCGTTGGATCGCGACAAAGCGTCGCTCGAAGAGGCGAAGCGCCAGGTGGAAGCGGCCCGCATTCCCAGCCGATCGCATGAGATCGACGCGGCCGAGGCGTCGCTGAAGCAGGCGCGCGCTCAGCTCGATCAGCTCAACATTCGCATCGGTCGGCAGACTGTCGTCGCTCCTGCGGCGGGCGTCATTCAGGACGTGTATTTTCGTCCTGGCGAAATGGTGAACGCCGGTCAGCCTGTGGTCGCGCTGCTGCCGCCCGGAAACCGCAAAGTGCGGTTCTATGTCCCGCAGGCCCAACTTGCGTCAATTCAATTGGGCGCGCGCGTGAAAGTCTCCTGCGATGGTTGCAAAGACGGGCTGTGGGGCAAGATCTTTTTTATGTCGGGCCGCGAAGAGTATACGCCGCCGGTGATCTTCAGCGATCAGGAGCGCGCCAAGCTCGTGTTCAAGATCGAGGCGAGGCTTGAAGGAGAGGCGCGAGAACTGCCAATCGGACTGCCCGTGTCGATCCGACTTTGGCCGGAAGGCGAGAGCTGATGAACGCCGGCGCCGACGACATAGCGATCGACGTCGAGGGGCTGACCAAATCATTCGACGGAAAGACGGTCGTCAACAATTTGACGATGCAAGTCGAGCGCGGGCGCATCCACGGGTTCCTCGGACCAAACGGCAGCGGCAAGACCACCACCATCCGGATGTTGTGCGGCTTGCTCATTCCGGACTCGGGCCGCGGCACTTGTCTTGGCCTCGACATCCTCACTCAACAAGCTCAGATCAAACGCCACGTCGGTTATATGACGCAGCGATTTTCGCTCTACGGCGATTTGACGATCTTCGAAAATCTGGAGTTCGTTGCGCGCATCTACGGGCTTGACGATCCGCCAGCCGCAGCGCGCGCCGAGATCGAAAAGCTCGGGCTTGCGGGCCGCGCCGATCAGCTCGCAGCGCAATTGTCCGGCGGCTGGAAACAAAGGCTGGCGCTTGGCGCTTGCATTTTGTCAAAGCCAGATCTGTTGCTCCTCGACGAGCCCACGGCCGGCGTCGATCCAAAGGCGCGACGTGATTTTTGGGATGAGATCCATCATCTCGCTTCGCGAGGACTGACGGTTCTTGTGTCGACGCATTACATGGACGAGGCCGAACGCTGTCACAAGATCGCCTATATCGCCGACGGCCATCTGCTGGCGCAGGGAACCACCGCTGAAATCATCGCTAAATCCGGCTTGTCCACTTACGTCGTGACTGGCGACCATCTCGATACGCTTGCAGAACGTCTCAAGGGAATGGACGGAGTCGAGATGATCGCGCCTTTCGGAATGGCGCTCCATATCGGCGGACGCAATGCGGAAAAACTCGCGCGGATCGCGGAGGAATTCGGCCATGATCCGTCGCAGCATTGGGCCCGCGACGAGGCGACGCTGGAGGATGTGTTCATCGATCTCATGACTCATGTCGAGAAATCGCGGCAATGAGCGCAACGCTCAGCAACTTTGTGACAGAGAGCCGGATGCGCGCGCTGATGGATTCATTCCAGCGCATTCGCGCCGTCTTCGTGAAGGAGTTCATTCAGCTCAAGCGCGATCGCGTGACATTCGCGATGATCATTGGCATTCCGTTGATACAGCTTCTGCTGTTCGGATATGCGATCAACACCGATCCCAAGCATCTGCCGACAGCCTTGCTTGTGAAGGATGACGGACCCCTGGCGCGTTCTTTCGTCGCCGCTCTTCGCGCCACCGATTATTTCGACATTGTTCGCGTCGCGAACGGCGAGACGGACGCGGATCGCATCATTCTTTCGAACAAGGTTCAGTTTGTCATCGAAATCCCGCCCGATTTCGATCGCCGCCTCATCAGAGGCGAGAAACCCGCGATCCTTGTGGTCGCCGACGCCACCGACCCGACAGCGACCGTCGGCGCCATCGCCGCGGTGACGGGCGTCGTGAGCGGCGCATTTGATCGCGAATTGACGGGACCGCTCGCTCGACTTGCGCAAGGCGACGCGCCTTATGAGTTGCGCATTCATCGCCGCTACAATCCTGCGGGCGAAACGCGGCGCAATATCGTGCCCGGGTTGATCGGCACGATCCTCACCATGACGATGCTGATATATACGGGCCTGTCCGTCACGCGGGAGATCGAACGCGGCACAATGGAGGCGCTGCTCGCCATGCCGGTGCGGCCGACGGAGATCATGCTCGGCAAGATCGCGCCTTATGTCGTGGTTGGCTTCGTGCAGATGGCGGTGATCCTCATCGTCGCCGCGATCTTGTTTAGGGTTCCGATCGTCGGGTCGCTCTGGGTTCTCATTCCGCTCGCTACATTATTCATCCTCGCCAATCTTTCGGTCGGCTACACATTCTCGACCGTCGCCACCAACCAATTGCAGGCGATCCAGCTCACCTTTTTCTTCTTCCTGCCCAACTTGCTGTTGTCTGGATTTATGTTCCCGTTTCGCGGCATGCCGTTGTGGGCGCAATATGTCGGCGAATGCCTGCCGCTCACGCATTTCTTGCGTATCGTGCGCTCCGTCATGCTGAAAGGATCTGGCTATGGCGATCTCATGGTCGATGCGGCGGCGCTGGGCGTCTTCACGCTCGTTGCGATGACGATCGCGATCAGCCGCTTCCGACAGACTTTGGACTGAGCGGCGGCGTAACAATGGCGCATCGACGATTCCCACTTTGATCGAACCTGTCCTATGCTGACCAAAGCGCGGACGCGCCGTTTGCTGCGGCGCGATAATTCCTAGGCGATGCGGGAGGAAACGATGGGACGATTGAACCGATGGCTGTTGTTGGGCCTTGTCGTTCTCGCGGGTTATTACGTCTGGTCGTTTTTTGTGAGCAGCCGCTATCAAGCGCTGTGTCAATTGTTCTACTGGGATTCGACCACGTCGCAGATAAAGTCCTGCGATGAAATGAAGAGCGAGCTGGAAGGCGCCAAATAAGTCCGAAGACGTATTCGGCCACAAAGAGCAGGAGGAACTTATGCGTCACGCGGCCTTAACGCTCGCGCTCTTTGCCTGGCTTTCAGCGCCGGCGCAGGCGAAGGTTGTCCATCTCGATTGCGCGCGGACAAATCAAACGGTCGCCGTGGGGATCGACACCGACAAGCAGTTTATGCAGCTCATGTGGAGCGAGGGAGTCGCCGAAGAATTTCAAAATGGCAATTCATACACCTCCGGCCCAGACAGTTTTGGCCGCAAGGAAAAGGTGATGCTCATCATGAATCTCGACAAGGATAAAATTAATTTCGGGGAAGACAGAATATGCGTCGAGGACGGCTCCAAGGGAAAATGCGTCGACAAGCATTTGCGCAATACGCTTGATCTCGCGACAGGCGAGCTGAAATATGATGACGGAGAGGTGATCGCGATTTTGAAATGCGTTCCGGCCCCTCCCGGTCGAGGCTTCTGACGCTCTAGTGTTTGGTCGGCGGCGCGCCGCCATGTTCGGCGCTCCCCGCTATTCGCTCCGATATGGCGAAGGCGAGCGTCGAAAACACGAAGGTCAGATGTATCGCCATATAAAAATAGAGATCGCGATCGTTCATCTCCGGCACATCCATGAAGGCCTCGAGCAATTTGATCGCGGAGATGGCGACGATCGTCGATAGAAGTTTTAGCTTGAGTTGCGAAAAGTCGATGTTGCCCATCCAGTCGGGCCAGTCTTCGTGATCTTTCGAATTCACTCGCGAAACAAAATTCTCATAGACCGAGATCGTCACGATGACGACGAGCGCTCCGGTCAGCGTGATGTCGATGAGGCTCAAAAGTTCGAGGGTGACGTGTTCCTCGTGCGAAGCCGAGAGAAGCCTGAAGAGACCCCACAGGCGCTTGCCGCCGTTGATCATCAAGACAAACAGCCCAATCGTCAGCATGACGAAGAAGGGCGCGAGCAGCCAGCGTGACAGAAGCAGGTAATTTTCAAACAGGCGCTTTAACATGGCGGCGGCGTTCAAAGAGGAATCGGGTCAGCGCCGGCTGATGGCGCCCTGAGGAGTCTTCATAGCGCACTGAGAGCGCGGAGACAAAGGCGCTCGCCAAGGCCGCCAGCCGCTCGGCGCCGAGCCTCAATGCAGGGATTGCTTGCCAGCCGGGCTTTCCATTATGACGGGACTGGCCTGATGGTGAACGAGACGCCACGCGCCGTCGATCCGCCGGAACCAATTCGTCGCCGCAAGCATTGCGTCGCCCACGATCTCAGCGCAAAGGACGCGCGCATTGTCGTTGTCGATGAGCGCATGAGCGTTTCGGCAAGCGACGGTTTCCTGTCGCGGATTGCGAAGGATGTCCCTGTAGGATCCAAGGACAGCCTGGCGGCCCACGAGAGCTGGCCAGCCAGGATGAATGCAGGAAATATCGTCTTCAGCCCAGACGTCGCTCATCGCCGCGAAATCCTTCGCCGCAAAGGCGTCGTAATAGGCGGCGTTCGCGGCGAGAACCGCAGTCTCTTCGCTCATCTGGCGCCCACGACGCTGCTGGCGAAGCCTTCCCTGATTTCGTCTTCCTTCAATTTGCGTCCGATAAAGACGAGGCGCGAGGAGCGTTTCTCGTCTTCCTTCCATTCGCGCTGGAGATCGCCATCGAGAATCATATGGACGCCCTGAAATACGAAACGGCGCGGCTCGTCTTCAAAGGCGACGATGCCTTTGCAGCGCAGAATATCCGGCCCGTCGCGCTGGAGCAGCTCGTTCAGCCAGGGAATGAAGCGCTCCGGATCGACCTCGCCTTCGTGGTGGATCGCGATGGAATGCATCTCCTCGTCGTGGAAATGTTTCAGCCCGCCATGGTCGTGATCGTCTTTCGCGTGATCATGCCCATGCCCGTGAGCATGGTCGTGATGATCGTGGTCATGATGATCATGCCCGCAATCGGGACCGCAGTCATGATCATGATGGTGTTCATGATGGTGATCGTCTTCCTCGGCGCGCAAAAAATCCGGTTCGATTTTCAAAATGCGGTCGAGGTCGAAGGCGCTTCGTCCCAAAACGGCGTGCAGCGGCACATCCGCGTTTACGGCGCGGTGGAGATTGGCGTAAGGGTTGATGGCGCGGATGCGTCCTTCGACTTCGGCGAGTTCGTCGGGGGAAACGAGGTCCGTCTTGTTCAAGACGATGACGTCCGCGAAGGCGATCTGGCTTTTGGCCTCAGGGGCGTCTTTGAGGCGTTCGCTCAGCCATTTGGCGTCGGCCAGCGTGACAACGGCGTCGAGCTTCGCCGCCTCTTTCACATCCGCGTCGACGAAGAAGGTTTGCGCGACGGGCGCGGGATCGGCGAGGCCCGTCGTCTCGACGATGATCGCGTCAAACTTGCCCCGGCGGCGCATCAGACCTTCGATAATACGAATGAGGTCGCCGCGCACCGTGCAACAGATGCAGCCATTGTTCATCTCGAAGATTTCTTCATCCGCGCCCACAACGAGCTCGTTGTCGATGCCGATCTCTCCGAATTCATTGACGATCACGGCGTAACGTTTGCCGTGCTGCTCGGTGAGGATGCGATTGAGCAGAGTGGTCTTTCCGGCGCCAAGATAGCCGGTGATCACGGTCACGGGGATTTTGTCGGTCAAAATTCACTCCTGCGAACAAAAGCACAGCTGTTGCGTCACGGCGCGAGCGCCTTGGTCAACTCTTTCACATTGTGACGCATCATGTCGATATAGGTTGGCGCGGGCCCTTTCGCATCGGAGAGCGCATCGGAATAGAGCGTCCCGCCCATTCTTGCGCCAGCCTCGGCGGCGATACGCTTGGTCAGGCGAGGGTCGACGACATTTTCCAGAAAGACGGCGGCGACCTTCTGGTCTTTGGCCGCTTCGATGATTTTGGCGACGTCCCGGGCGCTCGCTTCCGCATCGGTCGAAACGCCCTGCGGCGCGATGAATTCAATCCCGTAACGAGCCGAAAAATAGCCGAAGGCGTCGTGAGTCGAGACAATTCGTCGACGTTCCTTCGGAATGGCGTCTATCGCGGCTTGAACCTCCGCGTCGAGCGCGTCGAGTTTATGGAGATAGGCGGCGGCGTTGGCGTCGTAATCTGCTGAGGACGCAGGGTCGGCCGCCTTCAGCGCATCGCGGATATTCGCCACGTAGATTTTGGCGTTTGCGACATCCTGCCAAGCGTGCGGATCGGTTCCTTCCTCATTGGCGCGTGGCCGCGTCGATTTGCTCGCCACGACAATTGCGGCCTTGGTTTTAGACGCGGCGACAAGGCGGTCCATCCATCCTTCAAAGCCGAGCCCATTGACGAAGACGACCCGGGCGGTTGCGAGCTTCTGCCCGTCGCGTGGGGTCGGCTGGTAGACATGGGCGTCGCCGTTGGGTCCGACCATGGTCGTCACATTGACGCGATCTCCGCCGACCTCCTTCACGAAGTCGGCCAGGATCGAAAAGCTTGCAACGACCGGCAGCGGGGGCTCCGTCTCGCCATGCGAGGAGGCGGTGATTGCGATTGAGCCCAGCGCCGCAATGGCGAGCCGTTTTAGCCACGAGCGCATGCCGCTCATCCTTCCAAATGGCCGTGGGGGCTGCGAAGCCGCGTCAATCCGCCGGTGCGCCCAAAGGCGAGGGAGATAAAATAAAACACGCCGGCGGCCAGTATGATGACAGGTCCGCTCGGCAGCCCGCTGCTGTAAGACAAGACGAGGCCGGCATAGGATGACAGTGCGCCGATTGCGGCGGCGATCGGCAGCATCAGCGTCAAATCTTTCGTCCAGAGTCTTGCGGACGCCGCCGGCAGCATGATGACGCCGACGGCCATCAATGTGCCAAGCGCGTGAAATCCCGCCACGAGATTGAGCACGACGAGCGTCAAAAACAAAAAGGGGATGGCCTCGCTCCAGGGGCTCACGCGGCGCAGAAACAAAGGATCGAGCGTGTCCATCGCAAGCGCCCGGTAGAAAACCGCAATCGCCAAAAGGGTGAGCGTGGCGACGCTTGCAAGCAGGATCAGCGTCGCATCGTCGAGCGCAAGCACCGAACCAAACAGAACATGAAGCAGGTCGACGTTGGAGCCGCGCAGCGAAACGATGGTGACGCCAAGCGCAAGCGACAGAAGATAAAAAGCGGCGAGCGAGGCGTCTTCGCGCAACGCCGTGAAACGCGCGGCGGCGCCAGAGGCGACAGCGACCGCCAGACCAGCCGCGAGTCCGCCGAACGTCATTGCCGGCAAGGAAAGCCCCGCGACGAGATATCCCATCGCGGCGCCCGGCAGGATCGCATGCGACAAGGCGTCGCCTGCAAGCGACATGCGACGCAGAATGAGAAACACGCCAAGCGGGCTTCCCGAAATGGCGAGCGCGACCGAACCGACGAGCGCGCGGCGCATGAATTCATAGTCGAAAAAGGGAGCGATAAAAATCTCAGTGAACATGCTCGCGCCCCACCGCTTCGTCTACGTGGCACTCCTGCGCGTTTCGATCGAAGGCCTCGACCATGCTTTGCGCCTTTGCGAGATTTGCATCGGAGAGCGCCTCTTTTGCATCTCCCCAGGAGATCATCTCACGAGCGAGCAACAAGGCGTTGGGGAAGGCGCTGGCGCGCCAGCGCAAGATCATGCAGAACCGCAACAACGGTGCGGCCTTCCGCACGCCATTGCGCGATCAATTCAAGAAGATCCTGCGTCGTCGCGGCGTCGATCGCGCCGAAGGGTTCGTCCAAAAGAATGACGCCGCGGTCCTGAACGATCAGCCGCGCGAAAAGGCTCGTTGCATCTGACCGCCTGACAAGGTGTCGAAGCTTCGGTCTTCGAAGCCGATGAGGCCAACCGCGGCGAGCGCCTGATCGACGCGGCGCATTTCGCCGCTCCCGATCCGCCCGAACAGGCCGCTTCGCTGCGTCGCTCCGGTTGCGACGAAGTCCTGTAGGCGGATGGGAAAATCGAGGTCGATCTCAAAGACCTGCGGCAGATAGGCGATGTCACGCGCATTCAAGCCGCCATAGTCGATGCGTCCGCCAAGCGGCTTCAATAATCCGGCGACGCCTTTGAGCAAGGTGGATTTGCCCGCGCCGTTTGGGCCGCAGACAGCAAGCGACTCGCCCGGTGAGATGACCCCGTGCACATGATGCACGGCGGGCCGCCGCTCATATCCGAGCGTCAGATTTTCGAGGCGGATCGGGGCGATCTCGGGCGCAGAATTCAATGCAACGCCCAAAAAACGCCGGCCCAAATCAGGGCGACAACGATGGATACGCCAAGGAGACGATCCATCGCTGATAAACGCAAAAGGGAAAACGGCGCTGGCGACGTTGCGAACCCGACGGCGCGATCCCGCGAAATAGCGGGGCGCCCATGTTCGGAAGAGGCGCGAATGTGAGACTGAGCCATGGACTATGTTATAATATAACGCTTTGCGGGGGCAAGAGTGGGCAAAGTCATCCACCGATTATTCAAAGACGCCTCTTGAGAAAAGTTATCTCGCCATCCATATACCATCCAGACAGATGGTGAGATTGGACAATTTGGATGGCTGGCGAAACGACCAGATTGCGCGAAAGACACGGAGAGACCGAGAAAATCACGATCAATCTCGGCTTTGTCGATCTCGGCCAAATCGATTTGCTCGTCCGCGAGGGTTTCTACTCCAATCGCACCGACTTCATCCGAACGGCGATCCGAAACCAGATCTCCGTCCACGGCGACGCCGTCAAACAATCCATCGTTCGACACACTTTCGAGCTCGGTCTGAGGCATTACGGGCGTGAGGAATTGGAGACGGTGAAGGCTGCCGGCCGCAAGCTCCGAATTCAGGTTCTCGGCCTCACGACCATCGCCGAAGACGTCACGCCCCAACTCGCGCTCGAAACGATCGAGTCGATTACCGTTCTCGGCGCTCTGCAAGCCAGCAAGGAAGTCAAGGCCGCGCTTTCGGATCGGATCAACTGAGGCAGGCAGAGCAGTCTGCAAAAGGGATGAAAATGAATAAGGTTTTCAGCAGCGCCATGCGGCAGGCCATGCAATTAACTCGCGCGCAAAATCTCAAAGAGGCGACGCGGGTGGTCCAGCTCGCCTTGTCGGGGCGAGGGGTCCCCGATGCTCCCGCCGAGCAGCCGAGCGCAAATCTTCGAGCGATTGCGTCGGCGTTCGCGATTCCGGAAGGCGTCGACAAGACCGAAAATTCCAAAAAATCGGAGCCCGAATCCCACTCCGGCGCCCGGCCGAGACGGCCGCTCGGAGAGGTCATAGACTTGTTGCGTCACGTCGATTTGCCGAAATTCGGGCTCGACTCGGCGCGATTTGCAAGAGCGCCCAGGACGCCCTCCGCTCCAGAAGGGGCGGCTTACCTGACGCGAAGCTTTCACGGCGAGGCGGGGGCGCGAGACTATAAAATCTACGTTCCGAGCGGCGCGCACGGCCGCAAGCTCCCTTTGATCGTCATGCTGCACGGATGCGCTCAACATCCCGATGATTTCGCCTTGGGCACGGGCATGAACGATCTGGCCGAGGAGCATGGCTTCATCGTCGCGTATCCGAGGCAGCCCTCGAGCGCCAACCAGTCTGCGTGTTGGAACTGGTTCAATCCCGCCGATCAAAGTCGCGGCGTCGGCGAGCCGAGCATCATCGCCGGAATCACGCGTTCGATCGTGGCGGAATTCAATATTGACGAAGGCCGCGTCTATGTCGCCGGCCTTTCGGCCGGCGGCGCCATGGCCGCGATCATGGGCGCGGCCTATCCCGAGCTTTACGCCGCGACGGGCGTACACTCCGGGCCAGCCTATGGCTCCGCGACCGACGTGGTTTCAGCCTTCGCCGCGATGCGCGGATCTCCGAATTTCAGGAAACCGGCGAAGAGAGGCGGTCAACGCGAGACGGCAAGCGGCAAACTTCGCACCATTGTGTTTCACGGCGCCTCGGATCGGACGGTGCATCCCTCGAACGCCGAGGCGATATTCGCCGAGGCTCGTGGCGCGCTCGGCGTCTGGGCGCAAGTAACGCAATATGACGGCGCCGCGCGAGGGCGCGCCTATACTCGGAAGGTAATCGCCGACTCTGACGGGGCTCCCTACGCCGAATATTGGGAGATCGAAGGGCTGGGACACGCCTGGTCCGGCGGCAGTCCGGAGGGGTCTTACACGGACCGGCTCGGACCGGACGCCTCGCGCGAAATGCTGCGCTTTTTCCTTGAAGGCGAGGCGGTCGCCTCAAGGAGCGATTTTGGGGCATGCGCGACCGATTCAGCACCCTAATTCTCCACTTCGGCGTGGACAGGGGACGTCGATTCTGTTATCCCCACGCCACGGATCAGGCGCTCCGTCAGCGCCCGACTTACTGTTCCTTTTTCGCCGCCATCTCCGCTCGGATTGACGGCCCCAGACACAGGATGGCTTCGTGCAGGTTCTCGTCCGCGACAATAATGTCGACCAAGCTTTGAAAGCGCTGAAAAAGAAGATGCAGCGCGAGGGCATTTTCCGCGAAATGAAGCTTCGCGGTCATTATGAAAAGCCCTCCGAGAAGCGAGCGCGGGAGAAGGCCGAAGCGGTGCGCCGGGCGCGCAAGCTCGCGCGCAAGAAGCTGCAGAGAGAAGGCCTCCTGCCTGTAAAGGCCAAGCCGGTGGTCGGCGCTCCCCGGTAATTCAGCATCCCTGTCTGTTAGTCTCATTCTCGCCCCGATTCGCGGGCTGGTTTGGCGATCATCATGCAAAATGCGATGCTCGATATGACTGCGGCTCGACAAAGACAGGACGGCATGCGGCGACCACCTTTGGCTTCGCGTCACAGTTTGCCCGATTTTCGAAGCGCATCTGCGCTGCGCGGGTGCATCGCGGCGATTTCTTTGTTGGCGCTTGCGGGATGCGAAACCGCTGGCGTCTTGCGCCCCGCCGGACGCGGCATCGCGGAAGTCGCTGAGACCGACGCGAAATCAGCCTCCACCAATATCGATTCGCTTTCGGAAGTGATCCGTCGCAATCCGTCGAGCCCCGAGGCCTATAATACGCGCGGAATTGCCTACGCCCGCAACGGGCGATTCCAGGAAGCGATCAACGACTTCAGCCAGGCCATCAAGTTCGAGCCGAACAACGCCGCCGCCTACACCAACCGCGCGCTTGCGCAACGCCAGCTGGCTCGAAACGATCTCGCCCGCGGCGATTTCGACCGCGCCATCGAGGCCAATCCCAATCACGCCCCCGCCTATGTCGGACGCGCCAATCTGTTGCGCTCGCAAGGCAATCTCGATCAGGCGCTGACCGACCTCGATCAGGCGATCAAACTCAACCCGGAAAACGCGCAAGCCTTCCACGCGCGCGGGACTCATTCATCAAAAACGCGGCGACAATGTTCGCGCCGTCACGGATTTCGACAACGCCATCGACCGAGATCCTTTCGCGGCGGCGCCCTATCAGGCGCGTGGCGAAAGCTTCGTCAATCTCGGCAAATACGACAAGGCGATCGAGGATTTCAACGCCGCTCTCAACGTCGACAACAAGAGCGCCGTCGCCTGGGCCTGGCTTGGTTTGGCCTATGAACGCAGCGGCAATCGCCCGAAGGCGACGGAATCCTACCAGCGCGCCCTTGTGCTGGATCCCAGCCAACCCATCGCCAAACAAGGCGTCTCGCGAAGCTGAGAGCGCTCAACGCGCGGCAAAAGACGTTCTCTCGTCGATCCAGGCGCGCACGCGCGGAAACATGTCCGGATTTCCGAGCACCAAATGGCCGCCGCCGCGCTCCAATACGAAACTTTTCGGCTCATTGGCTTTCTCGAACAGGCGCTGCGCGAAGCGCAGCGGAATGATCGCGTCGCGGTCGCCGTGAACGATGAGGATCGGCGCCCGCACCTTGCCGATCGCAGCATCGGACTGGAACTGGTCACGCATCAACAGGCGCACGGGCAGCAGCGGGTATCGCTCGACGGCGACGTCGGCCGCCGAGGAATAGGGCGAGTCGAGAACGAGGGCCGCCACGTCATGCTCGGCTGCAATCGGGATCGCGATTCCCGTCCCAAGCAATTCGCCCATCACGACGATCTGCTGGTCTTTGAAACCTTTCGCGCGCGCGGCCTGATAAACGGCTTTCCCATCCTCCATGAGGCCATCCTGCGAGGGCGATCCAGTCGACCCGCTGTAGCCGCGAAATGCGACGGCGAGCAGCCCGTAGCCGCTCGCAAGCATGGGCCGGAAACGCGGCGCGCGATCAACGAGCCCGCCTCCATTGCCGTGAAAATAGAGTATCAGCGGACGACCTTCGCTCGGCGGCGCGAACCACGCGACGAGGCGTTCGCCGTCGCTGGTCGTAATCGTCAGTTCTTCCACGCCATCCATCCCCGCTTGCGCGGGCGAAACGAGATGAGCGTCGGGGAAATAGATCAGTTTGCGCTGAAACAGACCAACGCCGACGACAACGAGCGCATAGAATGTCGCGATGCCAAGGAGTGAAGTTTTCCAAAACGCCATGACGTCTCATCGATTGATTGTCGCCCGACGCTTATTTATCTCGTTTGCGCCGTTCAACAATGCTCTCGGCGATCCAAGCGCCAAGCAGGACGATTTCGGTCGATATGATCGATAGCACCAAACCATAAATTTCCGAATGAAACCATGGTTTGTCGTCCCATGCTGGATCGTCGGCGATGACGTCGCCCGCCACCCAGCCGAGCAACGCCGCTCCGGCCCAAACCAGAATCGGATATCGATCGAGCGCCCGCATCACAAGTCCGGCGCCGAAAACGACGATCGGCACGGATAGCGCCAGCCCGAAAATGATGAGCGCCATGGAGCCGCGCGCGGCGGCGGCGATGGCGATCACATTATCGAGCGACATGACGGCGTCGGCCATGATGATCGACACAACTGCGCCCCAAAGACTTTCCTTGGCGGCGACGTCGTCGTGTTCGCTCTCGTCGACAACGAGCTTCACTGCGACGCCGAGCAGCAGGAGTCCCCCGACCGTCTTGAGGTAGGGGATCGTCATGATTTGGACGATCACGAAAGCGAAGGCGACGCGCAGAACAACGCCGCCCGCGGAGCCAAGCCATATGCCGAGTCGGCGTTGTTTTTCCGGTAATTGGCGGCAGGCCAGTGCGATGAGGACCGCATTGTCCCCGGACAATAGGAGATCGATCCAAATGATCTTCAAAACCGCCGCGACGACAACCCACAGGTCCTCGTTCATCAAATGTGCTCCATCAGAGGCTTCGCGCCGGGGACCATAGTTTGCGCAAGCGGAAAAGTCGCGACAGGCTTCCGTTTCTCCATTGCGCTATATATTGCGGGAACAACAGGTCGGCGCAGTTGCACGTCGACGCACACGCTTTAGAGGAAAGCGCATGCTTCATTTTACCCGAGCGGGAGGGGGGCGCACAACCCTCGCGGCCTTCGCACTCTTTTGTTTGGGCGCATGGCTTTATCAAAATTTCGAACGCGCGAACGGCTCGCCACGGGCGGAAGCGCGCGCCAAAGAGATTGAAGCGGTCTTAAAGCGCATTCGCCTGCCGGACGGTTTTTCGATCGGCCTCTACGCTCTCGCGCCAGGCGCCCGTAGCCTTGCGGTTGGACGCGAAGGCAAGGCCATTTTCGTTGGCACTGCAGACGACAAGGTCTTTGTGCTCCTCCCGGGCGGGGAAAAGGCGACATCTGTCGAGACTTTCGCCCCCTCTCTCAAATTCGTCATGCCGCATGGTCTTTGCTTCGCGCCGGATGGCGCGCTGTTTCTTGCCGAGCGCAACAAGGTTTCGAAATTCGATTCCGCCGAGGCCAATTGGCGCGACGCTCAAGCGCATATGCAGGTCATCGTTCCGTCGGGCGAACTCATCCCGCGCTCGGAACAAAGCTCTGGCCACTCGACGCGCATATGCAGGATCGGACCTGACGGAAAGCTGTATATTTCTCTTGGTCAACCAAACAACGTCGCCCCACGCGAGAAACTCGCGCTTTACGACAAGACCGGAATTGGCGGAATCATCCGCATGGATCAGGACGGCAAGAATCGTGAGGTTTTCGCGCGCGGAATCCGCAATTCGGTTGGCATGGATTTCAACCCGGCGGACGGGTCTCTTTGGTTCACCGACAATCAGGTCGATAGTATGGGCGACGATATTCCGCCCGGCGAGATCAATCGCGCCGATCGCCCGGGGCTGAATTTCGGATTTCCCTGGTATGGCGGCGGCCATGTGCGCACGAACGAATATGCGCATGACGCGCCGCCGGAGAATCTCGTGTTCCCGGAAGTTGAAGAGGACGCTCACGCCGCCGACCTCGGAATGATCTTTTACACGGGCGCGATGTTTCCGCAGCGTTATCGGGGCGGCATATTTTCGGCGCAGCACGGTTCGTGGGACCGCAGCGTTCCGATCGGCGCGCGCGTCATGTTCACGAAGCTCGGCGCCAATGCGCGCGGCGGCGAAACAGAAGCCTTCGCCGATGGATGGAACATCGGCGAAGCTCACTATCTCGGACGCCCGGTCGATGTCGCGCAACTGCCGGATGGCTCGCTGCTTGTCACTGACGACGAGAACGGCGCCATCTACCGTATTTCCTATAGAGAAAAATAGGTCGCGTTTCGTTCACACGGGTCGCGCAAGAAGCGCGCGTTCGTCATGGCCGACGATGATCATATCGATCATTTCGCCGGGCTTCGCGTCTGGCGTGCGGACAGAGGTGAAGTCGATCGCGCGTCCCATGCCGCCGCGCTCAGCCAATATGCGCAGACTCTTTCCGCACTGAGCCGCAAGATGTCGCTTGAGCGCGCGCTCTCCCGCTTCTCGCAGCCGCGCGGCGCGCTCCTTGATCAGGCTCGATGCGACGGGCGGCATGCGCGCGGCCGGCGTCTGCGGTCGCGGCGAGAAGGGAAACACATGCAGATGCGTGAGTCCGCATTCGTCGACCAGATCGAGCGTGCGTTGAAACATGTCTTCGGTTTCGGTCGGAAAGCCGACGATGAAATCGGCGCCAAAGACAATGTCGGGTCGCGCCGCGCGCATATCGCTGGCAGAAGTTTATCGCGTCGGCGCGCGAATGGCGCCGCTTCATCCGTTTGAGAATGAGATCGTCGCCAGATTGCAAGGAGAGATGCAGATGCGGCGCGAGCCGCGCGTCATGGGTCAGGCAATCCACGAGTTCCGAATCCGCCTCAATGCAGTCGATCGATGAAAGCCGGAGACGTTCGAGCGTCGGAAGCTCCGCAAGCAATCGGCGCACGAGACGGCCGAGCGTCCAGTCGCCGTCGAGATCGGCGCCGAAACTTGTGAGGTCAACGCCCGTCAGCACGATCTCGCGCTTGCCTGCAAGAACGAGCTTTCGCGCCTCAATGACGATCTCGCTCGGAGGCGCCGAACGCGAGGGGCCGCGCCCGAAGGGAATGACGCAAAATGTGCAGCGATGATCGCAGCCGTTCTGGATCGCGAGAAACCCGCGCGTCGCGCCTTCGCTGGCGCCGATCGGCCTTTGCTCTCTTTTGAAGTCGAACGTGTTGTCGCCGATGGCGCGCGCGACTTCTTCTTTGCGAGCATTGCCGATGACGCGCGTTACGCCTTCGATCGACTGGAAGGCTTCCTTGTCGATTTGCGCGGCGCAGCCCGTTACGATGATCGTCGCCTCTGGCCGCTCCCGGTGCAGGCGTCGGATGGCTTGTCGGGCCTGGCGTACGGATTCACTCGTCACGGCGCAGGTGTTGACGACGACGGTATTCTTTACGCCCTCCATACGCGCATTGCGGGCGATCTCCTCGGACTCGACGAGGTTGAGGCGGCATCCGAAGGTGACGACTTCGGTCTTGGCGTCGGCCAGGGCGCTCACGCTGCGGCGTCCGCGAATAAGCGAGGATCGAGCGTCGTCTCGAATTCGAATTCGACGGCGCCAGTCATCAAGACGTGATCGTCGTCGCGCCATTCGATGATCAATTCGCCGCCCGGGAGATGCACGGCGGCCTTTCGTCCCGTGCGTCCTGCGCGGGCGCTTGCGACCAGCGCTGCGCAGGCGGCGGAGCCGCAAGCCTTGGTCGCCCCGGTTCCGCGCTCCCATACTCGCAACAAAATGGCGTCATCGCCAAGAATTTGCGCGAAGGAAATATTGGCGCGCTGCGGAAATAGGGGATGATGTTCGAGCGCGGGGCCAAGCGTTGCAAGGTCGATCGCCCGCGCGTCCTCGACGAAAAAGATGGCGTGCGGGTTGCCCATGCTCACCGCCGAAAAGCGCGCGGGCGCCCCGGCGACGGGCGGATGCAACGCGACGTCGGAAGTGTCGAGTTCCTCATGCGCAAGCGGAATCTCCCGCCAGTCGAGGCGCGGCCGCCCCATATCGACTGTGAATAATGTTTCCTGCTCGCGGCGCGTGTGAATCAATCCCGCGTCGGTTTCGAGCGTCAAATCGTCGCCTTCGCCATTGCGAGCCAGCGCCCAGGCGACGCAGCGCGCGCCATTTCCGCATGCGGAAGAAAGCGACCCGTCCGTGTTGTAGATTCGCATGAATGTGGCGGCTTCAGGCGTTCTCGGCTCATGAAGCGCCATCAATTGATCGAATCGCAGTTTTGGATCCGCGGCAATGGCTCGCGCGTCCGCGGCCGCGACCGTCGCGCCGGCGCCGCGAAGGTCGAGCACCAATATTTCGTTGCCGATCCCATTCATCTTGAGGACCGGCCGATTGTTCAGCGGATTCGCCATGAGTTCAACCGGATGCGCCGTCGTGTCATTCTCATTCGCCCGGTATATAGAAGAATCAACGGGCCGACGCCACTTTCCCGCTCAGCCTATTGCGGCGGAACGGCCCCGAGCATGACAGAATCATGCGCGATGATGGTTTGGTTTGACGAGACGGCTTCAACGAGGGCGACGAAATGAATGAAGAGAAGGGTTTTCGCGGGATCATGACGAGTCTCGCGAGCCGATGGAAGATTCTCGCCGCCCTGGCGATCGTCGTGGCCTTTGCGGCGGTTTTCGTCGAGAGACAGCTGTTTTCGCCGCCCGCGCCGCCGGCTCCCGTTTCGCCGCAAACCCCCGTCGCTCCTCCCTCGGGAGACGAGGCGCAAAAACAGGGAGAGGGTCAGAAGACGCCGACCTCGCCGGACGCCACGACCGATACGCCGGCGGAAAGCGTCACCAGCCAGCTGGTCGAGGTCGCCGCGCGGCCGGTCGTCGTTCTGAAAGGTCAGGCGAAATGGGACGATGCGGCGAAGGATCTTTCCTCGGCGATCGCCAAAGTGACCGCCGCATTGACGAAAGCGGGACTGACCGCCAATGGCCGGCCGCTGGCGGTGTTTACGGAAACCGACGACAACGGCTTTCATTACGAAGCGATGGCGCCGATCGCCAAGGCGCCCGAAGGGAAGCCGAAGCTCCCCGAGGGCGTCGAGATCGGCTCGTCGCCGGCCGGCAAGGCGCTGAAATTTCAGCATCGCGGAACCTATGACGAGATCGACTCAACCTATGAGGCGATCACCGCTTACCTCGATGAAAAAGGCCTCGATACGAAAAACGTGTTCATCGAGGAATATCTGACCGATTTGAAGCCTGAAGACGACGGCGTCATCGAGGTCGATGTTTACGTTTTCGTGAAGTGAGCGCGGCGGTCAGCGCCCGTCAGCGGGATTCGCTTGCATCCGCCCTTGCGCCGCCGCAAATATGCGACACATCTTCATTGATTGCCCAAGCCTGAGGACAAAATGCCGCTTTATGCGTTTCGATGCGATGATTGTGCGAAAGAATTCGAGACTTTGGTGCGCTCGAATGAAACCGTGGAATGCCCTTCCTGCAACAGCGGCAGGCTATCGCGGCAGCTGTCCCTGATCGCTAAGCCCGCCGCAAGCGAGGAGGCGGCGCCCGCCTCCTGCGCCGCGATGAATGGAGGCTCGCCCTGCGGGGCGGGCTGCCCGGCGTTTGGCGGCTCTTTGTGAGCGCTTCGGCCGAACAAATCCTCAATGCCCGCCGCATCATGGTTTCAGCCAATGGGCTGGAGTTCGAAGTGTTCGAGGCGGGGGAAGGCGACAGACTTGCGCTGCTTCTGCACGGATTTCCGCTTCACGCGGTCAGTTGGCGCCATCAGGTTCCGTTTCTCGTCAGCCTCGGTTACCGCGTCTGGGCGGTCAATCAGAGAGGCTATGGCGGCTCCAGCCGACCGCAGAACGTCACGGATTACACGCTCGAAAAGCTGACCGGCGACGTCGCCGGACTGATCGACGCATCCGGCGCGAAATCCGTCGCCTTGCTCGGACACGACTGGGGCGGATTCATCGCCTGGGTCTTTGCGATCCGACGCCTCAGGCCGCTCGAACGGCTCGTGGTGCTCAATATTCCTCATCCGCTCTGTTTCCGGCGCGCGCTCGAGGGCTGGAAGCAAAAGCTCAAATCGTCCTACATCGGGTTCTTCCAGCTCCCCGTTGCGCCCGATTGGCTCCTCTCGGTTTCGGGCGGCGCCTTGCCGCTTTTTCTGCTGCGCCATGATGCGCGCAGCGGAGCCTATTCACAGGATGTGCTCGACATTTACCGCGCCAATCTCATGGCCCCCGGGGCCGCCACCGCCATGCTGAACTGGTATCGCGCCGCCGGGCGGGAGCTGCTCGAGGCCAACGATCTCGATGCGCCGATCGATACGCCCACCCTCATCATCTGGGGCGACAAGGATATTGCGCTCGGTCTTTCCACGCTCGATGGAACCGAGCGATATGTTCGCGACTTACGGATCGAGCGTCTTCCAAATGTTTCCCATTGGACGCTCGAGGACGGCCCGGATGAAGTCAATCGATGCCTGAAGTCCTTTCTGTGACCCGGATGACTGACAGGAGTTCTGTCGGCGCTGCGTTACGTCGCATCCTGTGGATAGTTGACTTCGCGCCAAAGAATGAGATTTTGGTCGAATTCTGGGGAGCGCCGACCTGCATTTTAAGCCGTCTTGGGCTTTCCCACTCGCGTCTCCGCCCCAAAACGGTTAGGAGAGGCGTTCTGATTTATCGTTGTCCAAACAAAGGAGCATATCCATTCGCCGTCCAATGAAGTCCGCCGCGGCTCCGCTCAAGGAAGGTCCGCGTATTAACCGGGAGATCCGCGCGCGCGAAGTGCAACTGATCGATTCCGAAGGCAAGAACCACGGCGTCGTGCAAACCACGCAGGCGCTGGAGCTGTCAGAGGCCGCGGGGCTGGATCTCGTCGAGATCGCGCCCAACTCCGAGCCGCCCGTCTGCAAAATCCTCGATTATGGCCGGTTTCGCTTTCTCGAGCAGAAAAAGGCCGCCGAGGCGCGCAAGAAGCAGAAGATCGTCGAGGTCAAGGAAATCAAGCTGCGTCCGGGCATAGACGATCACGATTACGACGTGAAAATGCGCGCCGTTCGCCGCTTCTTCGAGGAAGGCGACAAGGTCAAGGTGACATTGCGCTTTCGCGGCCGCGAGATCGCCCATCAGGACATCGGCTATCGCCTGCTGAGCCGCGTCAAAGCGGAGACCGCCGCACTCGCGAAGGTCGAGCTGGAGCCGTCCATGGAAGGCCGCCAGATGATCATGGTGCTGGCCCCCCGATGACGCCGCAGTTCGTCGGCGAATTGCGCTTGCCGGCGGGGCCTCCTTCGTGTCTGCTTATTTTTGCATGTTGAATCGATTCCTCCCCGGCCTGCGCGCGACAGGCGTTTATGCAGCGATTGGGCTGTTCGCATTTTTGGCGGCGCCCCATGTTTCCGCTCAAATGGCCTTGCCCGGCGCGATCGATCCGACGCCAGAGGGCTCCGTCGCGCCGTCGACTGACAAAAAGATCAGACGTCAGGGGGAGGGCGGTCCCGCCATCACGCCGAAGCCGCCTTCCGAAGACTCGATTGTCGGACATGCGCTGCACCTCGATGGCTCGCGCAGTTCGATCGAGTTTCAGCGTTCGGGCGCCGATCTCCAGGTGGCGAAGCTCGCTTTGACCGGCGACCGTCTGATGCGTTCGGGCGAAGCGTGCCGGGTCGAAGTGGGGGAAACGCCGCTTCGTCTCCAACCTCGCGAGAGCGACAACGGCTTGCGCCGCTATCAGGTCGACTTTCCGGCCTGTCCGTTCACATTTGACGTGCTCGACGGCGCGATTCTCGTCAGCAATGACGGAAAGGCCTGCTCGATCAAGGCGGCCGACTGCCGCGCCGACCCCGCCGGCCTTTGGGGCATGGGATCAAGCGAATTCGATCCCAAGAAAGCTGGCGATATGCTTGGCGCCCGCGCGCGCGTCGAGAAAACGGTGCGCAGCATCTTCAAGACGCTTTACGACAAAAACGCCAAAGAGAAAGAGATACGCAACCTTCTGGTGCGCGAACAGGCTGGATTCTCCTCTTTGCGTGAAGAGATTTGCCGCGCCTATGTGCAGGAATCGGATTTCGGCTATTGCGCGCTGCGCGTGACGGAAGCGCGGGCGCTGGCGCTCGGGACGCAATTGGCGAAGGGCGTGAAGAAGCCCGGCGGCGTCGAAACTGCCGAAGGGGGCGTCGCCAACAAGGGGAAGAGCCGGCGACATTAGGCGAGGCGGATGTCACCCGCCCTTGCGCGTCAGCATTCCCTTTGAAGGATCATAGGCGATGATCGCGCCGGCGAGAAACACGCTGGTGAAAATTGCGACCAGCGCGAGAGAGTCCCATGCGACGCGCTGATAAAAAGCGAAGCGGATCAGTTCGACCGCATGAGTGAACGGGTTCGCCTCGCAGACATAATACAGCCAGGGACTCGATTCTTTCACGCGCCAGAGCGGATAAAGCGCCGAGGAGGCGAAGAACATCGGAAAGATCACGAAGTTCATCACGCCGGCGAAATTCTCAAGCTGCTTGATGAGCGAGGAGAGCAACATTCCGAGCGCGCCGAGCATCAGCCCGCTCAGGGCGAGCGCCGGAAGAACGGTGACGTAGCCCCAGAGCGTCGGCGGTTCGATATCCCAAAAATAGGCGATGACGAGATAGGCGTAGACCTGCAGAATCGATACGGCGACGCCGGCCATGAGCTTTGCGCCGAGCAGAAACCAGCGCGGGAAGGGCGAAACGAGGAGCGTGCGCATATTGCCCATCTCGCGGTCGTAGACCATGGACAGTGACGACTGCATTCCATTGAACAGTTGGATCATCGCCATCAGACCCGGCGTAATATAAACCTCGTAGAGGACATAGGTTTCATACGGCGGGATGATGGAGACGCCGAGCACCTGTCGAAATCCCGCCGCGAAAATGAAGAGCCAGACGAGCGGACGCACGAGCGCCGAGACGAAGCGTTCGCGTTGATGCAGAAAGCGCAAAGCCTCCCGCCAGACGACGCCGCTGAGGCAAATGAGATATTGCCGAGTCGAGAAGCCGCTCGCCGCGCTCATGATGCGACGTCCTCTGCGCTGGTCAGACGCTCGAAAGCGGCTCCGATATTCTCCGCTTCGGCCAAGGCGACAATGTCGACGGCCGTTCCGGCGCCGAGCACTTTGCCCTTATGCAAAATGACGACGGAGTCTTCGTTCGCGACTTCGTCGATGAGATGTGTCGTCCACAAGACGCCAAGACCTTGCGAGCGCACAAGCTCGCGCACATGCGCAAGAATATCGGCGCGCGCCTTGACGTCGAGCCCGACAGTCGGCTCGTCGAGAAGCAGCAGCGGAGGCTGATGCATCAGCGCGCGCGCAATTTCAACGCGGCGAATTTGTCCGCCCGAAAGATCGCGCGCCTTGTCCTTGGCGCGATCGGAAAGGCCGGCGCGCGCGATGGCGTCTCTCGCCCGCTCTTTCGCCTCCGAACCGCCAATCCCATGCAAGGCCGCGTGATAAAGCAAATTTTGCATCACGCTCAATTCAAGATCGAGCGTGCGCGCCTGAAACACGACGCCCAGTCGTCGCAGGGCCTCGCCGGATTCGCGTTGGACATTATGACCGAAGATTTCGATTGTCCCCTCGCGCGCCGAATAGAGACGCGTGATGAGCGAGAACAGAGTGCTTTTGCCGGCTCCGTTGAGGCCGAGCAGAACCGTGAAGCTCCCACGGTCGACGTGAAAGCTCACATCGTCCAGCGCCTTGCGAGCGCCGTAGGAATGACTGACATGCGCGACGTTGAGCGCAGGCGGCTGATCGCTCATTTCGGCGACACCGCCACGCCCCATGGGAAAGCGCCGACCGGAATTGATTTCACGACTTTCAGGTTCGCAACGTCGATCACCGATACGTCGTTGGACACGCCATTCGCCGTCAGCAGATATTTCTCGTCCGGCGTGAAGGCGAGATGCCAGACGCGCTGTCCGACGAGAAGGTATTTTTCGATCTTCTTCGTTTCGGCGTCGATCACGGCGACGCGATTTGCC
This sequence comes from uncultured Alphaproteobacteria bacterium, assembly GCA_963811555.1. Classification (GTDB taxonomy): domain Bacteria; phylum Pseudomonadota; class Alphaproteobacteria; order Rhizobiales; family Beijerinckiaceae; genus Methylosinus. Next base: position 200,656 of record CAWESG010000032.1, read on the forward strand.
GGCCCAAGCGCCACAAAGGCGCGCTTCCCATCGCGCGTGAAAGAAATGCCGATGGGCTGAATCGCCTCCTTCGACAGGCCGGGAATTTCAAAGCTGATCTTTTGTTTCACGATATGGTGAACGGGATCGATGACGGAGACGGTTCCGCCGACCTCCGATGAGACCCACAGTTCAGAATTATCGTCCTTGAAATTAGCGAAGCGCGGACGCGCATCGACGAGAATATTGGCGACGATCTTCTTGGTCTGCGTGTCGATCAGATGCGCCATATTGGTCGTTTCAGACGTATTGACGAGAATTTTTCCGTCGGGGCTGAGCGCCATGCCTTCCGGTTCGACTCCGACCGGCACGTCGCCGATCTGCTCCTTGCGTTTCACATCGATCATGGTGACGAGATTGTCGTTCTCATTCGACACATAGACTGTCCGGCCGTCTGGACTGAGCATCAGCAACTCGGGATCCGGGCCGGAGGGAAGGCTGCCGGTGATCTGCAAGGTCTTTGTGTCGAGCACTTGAATCGTGTCGTCGTCGCCGGCGCAGATGAAGAGTTCGGAGCCATCCTTCGTCAATTCGATGCCGCGCGGACGACGTCCCACTTTCACCGTTTTGACGGCTTCGAGCTTGTCCGTGTCGATGATCGTGATGCTGTTGCCTTTCTCATTGCTGACATAAGCAAGATAGGCGTTCGCCGGCGAGGCAAAGGCGAGGGCGGCGAGGGCGATGACGATCTTGAGCAGCGCTGGCTGTGTGCGAGACCCCCTCCCTGTCCCTCCCCCACTTCGTGGGAGAGGGGACGAAACCATTCGTCGTTCGCTAACGGCGCTGCAATTGTTCGAGTCTGCTCCCTCTCCCGTGAAACGGGGGAGGGGTGGGGAGGGGGCGACGCTTTTCATTGCAGCCTGCATTTCGTTTCGGGTCTGTCGAGACCCAGCGTGTCGAGTTCGGACGTTTGATGCAAAAAGCCTTCTTGCGGCGAGACGGATACGATCATTCGGCCATCGCTCAACAGGATCGGTTGACGCAGCTGCTGGTTCCAGGGCCGCAGAGTCAAACGAACGCCTTTAAAGGCGGCGATCGAGAACTCCGGCCCGATCAGATAGGCGCGAAGTTTTTCAGGATCGTTGGAGTTTGTTCGCGTCGTCGCCTCGCCGATCATGCGCATGGCGAGCCAGGCGCCATTGTCGCGCGCATTCATCAATCGACGAAAATCGTGAATAAAGCGATTCTGCAACTGAACCGCTCCCCATTGCTCATGCGAGGCGTCCCAGCTTACGGGCATGAGCCCGGCGGAACCTGCGACGGGGCGAGGGTCCCATGTACGATAGGGGAGATAGCCTGCAAACACTTGGCTTTCATCCGCCGCGACGAGCACGTCATAGGCCGGCGCGTTTTGCGTGAGAACGGGGATCTGCCTTTGCGTCTGAACGCTTCCGGAATCGGAGCGGCGTCCGCCTTCGGTATCCGTATAGACGCGTTCCTCGACGATCTTTCCGCCAAACTTTTTGGCGCTGGAGCGGATCGCTTGCGCGAAGAGTTCGTCTTCCTTATGCGAGCCTTTGATCAACAACCATCGCCGCCATTGCTTCCAGGCGAGATATTGCGCTAGCCCATCGGCAAGCATGGAGCGTGTCGGCGCGACATGGAACACATTCGCGCGACAATTGTCTTCACGCAGGGAATCATCCGTAGCGCTGACATTGAAGATCAGCGCGCCGCGCGCCTTCGCATGTTCGGACGCCGTGAGCAGGCGATCCGCCGGAAGATCGGCGATGACCAGTGAGACGCCCTGCGCGGCCAATTTGTCGATCGCCTCTCCTGCGTCGTCGGAGTCCGCAAGTTTGGCGTCGATGACTTCGAAACTCTGGCCGGTGAATTTTCCAGTCGTGTTGTTGTCCGTCGCGCCAAGCTGCGCGCCAGCAAGCGTGTCGTCGGCGGCCGGCAGATCGAGGATGGACAGCGTCTCGTTTGAATGAGCCTGACGCAACACGCCGACTTTCACGTTTAAAGGATCGGCGAAAGCGGGTGGATGAAAGACGCCGTCAGGATCGCGAGCGCCGCCGTAAGCGCGCCTGCAGCGAGATGCTTTGTCATGCGCGCAAAATGAATGGTTCGACGACGGATATCAAGGCGAACTCTTTCCTTGCCTCGCCGCCTTGGCTTAAGGCCGACGACTGCGCCGTTCAATGGATAAGGCGAACCAGAGCGCGTCCGGCGGGCGTTTGAAGCTCCTTCTCCCCCAATTCGCTGTGGCCGCCAACGTCCGCAGCTCGGAAGAGCCTCTCGGCGAGCGCGATATATTCATCCTTGGACAGCGCGCCGTCCTGGTCAGCGTCGGCCAAGGCGAAGTCCCGCTTTGAAATGCGCGGTCCGATTTCCTTGGGCTCGATCGTGCCGTCATGATCTCTTTCGAGCCGGTCGAACATATCTCCCGCCGCCTTGCGGACCTCCGGAAGATCGAGGGTCGAGTCCTTGTCGGAGTCGAGTTCTTGGATGACGGCATGAAGGGCCAGGGCCTTTCCGGGCCCTAAAAATATGGCGGAACAGCCGAGCGCGGCGAGGAGATAGGCAAGCGCCGGCATTTTCTGCATTTTGGCTTTTCCGGTTTCGGCGCGGATCAAACCGGCGCCGGGTCAAAAGAAAATCTTCGCCCCTCCATAAAAGCCGATTGGCGCGCCGATTGAAACCTGCCTCGGATCGCTGAAAGCGAGGAAGGGGATTTGCGTCGTGTTGAAGAAGGTCCCGAACGAACGGGCGCGCGTGTTCCCGACATTCTCGATCAGGCCGTAAACCTCCAAATTCTTGCCCACCCGGTAGGAACTGCGCAGATTAACCGTGGCGTAAGGCGAGAGCGTCCCGAAGGCGTTGATCTCGTCGCCGCGCACCCAGGGGCCGGAGGCGTAGACGAGGTCGGCGCCGACCGCCCACTCGGGCGTGATGAAATAGTCGAAGCCGGCCTTGAGCCTATGCTTGGCGATGGACGTCAAATGCGCGCCGGGCGTCACGAGGATTGACTGCTGGCCGGCAAGGATCGCCAAGGGATTATCCGGCGAGCCCAAAGTCGTCAGCGACCGGAATGTCGCGTCGGTCAGCGTGTAGTTGATGTAGGCGGAGAGCTTTTCGTCGCGATAACGGAATGAGGTTTCGACGCCCTGGCGCTGTGTAATGCCGGCGTTGGTGAAATAGCCTCGGCCGGTAATGTCGCTCGGAACGCTCAGAATATCGTCGAAGTTCGTCGTGCGAAACAGTCCGGCGCTCCAATAGAGCCGGCCCGGCAAGAAAGCCCCGAGTTCGCTGGGCAGGTAGGGCGCAACGGCCGTATTTCCACGAAGCCCCGTTTCGATCGTATGCGACACCACTTGTTTCAACGGCGGGTCGGACACGAGGAATGTGTCGATGAGACAAGGCCGATTGGCGTCGGCGCAGCCGAGCTCCAAGGGCGTCGGCGCGCGATTGGCTTCGGAATAGCTGGCGTAGGCTGTGATCTCCGGCGTGATCTTATAGGTCGCGCCGACAATCGGGTTTACGCGGTTGAAGGTAGAACGTGCCGTTCAGCTGCGTTCCGACAAGATCGTAGAGGGAGATGACTGCGAGATTGTAGCGCGCGCCGGCCGTGAAGGTGAGCGCATTGGTCAGATCGATGGAGTCGAGCGCATAAACGCCAAGATAGGAATTGGAGGCGGTGAGTTTGACGCTTTGCACGCCGCTCGCCGGCTCTTCGACGACGAGTCCCGTGGGGCCCACGATAAGATTGGCGGGGTTGAGGACGCCGATTTCCTCATTTGCGGCGAAATGAGTCCAACCGTGATCGTAGCTCACGCCGAAGATGAACTTGTTCGGACGTTCGAGAATTTTATCCGTGTTCTCAAGTTGGACCGTGCCGCCAACTGTGCGCGAGCGCGTCCAGGTGCGATCAATGACGCCAAGAGGCAGCGTTCCGAAAAGGTCGGGAATATTGGTTGGATCGCCCGCGTCATTGCAGAGCGTGGCGCCGCCGCAAGGGAGGAAGTCAGTGGTGTTGCCGTCGACATGCGCCTGGTCGAAAGCGCGGTAATGGACGTCGGTCAGGATTTTCCAATTCGGCGCCGGCGTGAAAACGGCGTTCAGCCCATATTGCGCGAGCGTGTTCTTCGTCGTCTGCGGCGTCGTGTAGACAGAGCTTGGATCTATGTTGACGAGATCGACCGGCGCCGAGTTTGAGAGGCCGAAGCGGTTTTGTGCGAGTTGCAGTGTGAAATGCGCTTCCACCTGATCGCCGCGATAACCAACGTCGCCGTATAGGCGCTGGATGCGCGTGCCGGAAAATTTTCGGTAGCCGTCGTCGCCTGCCGCTTCCATGGCGAGATAAGAGGCGAAGTCATGCGACTGCACGCCATATTGCATCGTCCCCTGGCGCCGGCCGCGGCTGCCGAAACGTCCATCGAGGTCGAAGCCCTGCCAGGTGAAACCGTTTTTCATATCGAGCACGACGGCCCCGCCGATGGCGTTGAGCCCGAACAGTGGATTACCCGTTTCGATGACGGCTCGATCGATCGCGACCGTCGGGATCAGATCCCAATTGACGACATCGCCCCAGGCTTCGTTGATGCGAATGCCGTTTTGATAAACGGCAAGTCCTTGCGGCGTTCCAACGACGGGTGAGGCGACGAAGCCGCGAAAATCCACCTCGGGCGCAAAAGGATTGCCGGCGACGTCGTTGATGGACACGCCTGGGGTGGTGCGATTGAGGGCCGAGCCGATATCGAATTGCCGCGACTCGGCGATTTCTCGCGCGCTCGTCACTTCAACGGTCGAAGGATAGTTGCTTTGCACGACGACGGCGGGCGGCGGCGTTGGCGCGCTGGCGGGCGCCGTTGCGCCGCCGGAAGGCTCGGCGACTCGGGGCGGGCGCAGGTCGCGGGCTCGCCGATCGTAACGGCGCAACGCCCACGTCGATTGCGGGCAGGGCTTCCTGCGATTGAGCGACGGTCGGCGCCAGACCGGCGCACAGACCCGCAAACATGAAAAGGCGCTTCTTCGTCGTCATCGCGTCATCCGAAGGTGGGCCCGAGAAAATTCAAGGCAAATTCATAGCGGCACGGGACATTCGGCAGCGAATCGACCGCGCGCGTCGCCCTCGATAACTCCATACCCGCCAAGCTTAAATTCGTCCCGTAGAACAATGCGATCTCCGTTCGTTCAAAAATCCCGGAATCATCGGGAAATTTTCCCGACTGACGTCAATCGGGCCGCGCGGCGCGAAGCGGCAAGCGCGCCGAGAGCAGCGCGCCGCTGGGCTGTGTGGAGACAAGAGAAAGGCTGCCGCCCTGGGCGGCGACGCGCTCGCTCATGCCGCGCAGGCCAATGCCCTCGCGGTTGTCTCCATCGACGCCCGAGCCATTGTCGCGCAATTGGACGCATAGCGTGTCGCCGTCGTCTCTTTTTTCCCGGGTCACGCTGACCTCGACAAGGTTCGCGCCCGAATGGCGAAACACATTGGTCAGCCCCTCCTGCACGACGCGATAGGCGGTGAGCGCAATGTCTTCATCGATGGCCTCGCCAGCGTCGCGAGCCATCAGCTCTATGCGAATCTCCGGATTGATCTCGCGCCAGCCCTGCGCCAGGGCCTCAAGGGCGCCTAATAGTCCCATTTCCTCCAACGCCGCTGGCCGCAGTCGTCCAAGGATGCTGCGATTGACCTGCTGAAGCTGCGCAAGCTGCTCGTCGATGCGGCGACAATCCGATTCAAGCGCGATGGCGTCGGGGGCCGGGCCGGAAAGCTTACGCGCGAGCGCGCCGACGCCGGCGCGGATTGCAAAGAGGAACGGGCCGATTTCATCGTGCAGATCGCGCGCAATATCGCGACGTTCTTCGTCCTGCACATGAATCATGCGCTGCACCAGACGATGATTTTCGTCGTCGAGGCGTTTGAGCGTCTCGGCCAGCGCGTTGATGCGATCCGCGATCGCGATCAATTCCGGCGGCCCGCCGGGCGAGAACCGCACGTCGTGATCGCCGCGCTCCAGGCGCGCCAAGCCCTCGGCCAGCCCGGAAACAGGCCGCAATGTCCGCGATGCGACAAGAGAAATGAGCAGGAAGGCGACGAGGCCGAGCCCCGCGCCGCCGAGCGTTAAAGACAGGATTTCGTCCCAAATTTCGTCGATTTCATCGGCGGGGTTTGCAGCGATGATCAGAGTGCCTTCGAGGCCTCCATGTCCGTCGAGTTTCACGCGCGTCTCGCTCACGCGCGGCATGACGAGCGAGGCGAACCAGTCAGGCGCGCGGCGATCGTCGTTGACGCGACTGTCGTTTTGCGAGGGCTTCGTGTCCAAGAAGATGCGGACATGTCGCAGCTTCGCAACGTCGTCGAGCATTTGTCGCAGTGCGAGAGACGGGTCGGCGGAAGTTTCAAGACGCCCGAGTGACGTCGCGACAAGCTCGCGCGCAAGCCGCGTCGAACTGTCCGCCTCCGCGCGAACGCGCGAGCTGGCGTGCAGGATCAGCAGCCCAACGCCTATTGCGAGACCAAGCGCCAGAACGGCGCCGAGCAGCGCAGAAAGCCTCGCCCTCAGAGACAGGCTTTGAAACATCGTCCGATTCCTCATATGTCCATTTGAGCGCGGACTATATCAACCGCGGCGACAATGATAGCGTGCGCGCCGATGCCGAGGGCGGGTCGTTCGCGACGCATCGAATAGCGAACAGGCGAGGGGTTTGCGAGACGCAAATGCGGGTGTTGATCGTTGACGACCATCCAATCATCGTCTCTGGCTGCACGGCGATGCTGGCGGGCGAGTCCGACATGGAAGTGTTCGACGCGCGCGATGCTGAAAGCGGATTGCGCATCTACGTCGAGAAAAAACCCGATGTCGCGGTCGTCGATATCGGACTTCCGGGCGCCTCCGGCTTCGAACTCACGCGTCGCATCTTGCGGCATGACGCGGACGCGCGGATCGTCGTCTTCAGCATGAACGACGATCCGATTTTCGCGGCGCGCGCGATTGAGGCCGGCGCGCGCGGTTACGTCACCAAGAATGACGATCCTTATTTATTGCTGCGCGCGGTGCGCGACGTTGCGGCGGGCGGCGTATTTCTGATGCCGAAGATCGCCAATCGGCTGGCTTTCGAGAAAAACGCCGCAGGCTCCAATCCCTTGGCCGGGCTGAACTCGCGCGAATTGGAGATCTTGCGGATGCTCGGTCGTGGGCTCAGCATGGCGGAAATCGCCGACGCCGCGAAAGTCTCCTACAAGACCATCGCAAATTCATGTTCGATCATTAAACGCAAATTGGGCGCACGCACGCCGATGGACCTCGTGCGCATTGCGATCGAACACAAGCTCGCTTGAAGAGAAGCCCGTCACCGAACGCGTGAGACGTTGTTTTGAGGTCAAGGAGCTTTCGCAGGCGCGTCGGGCAGTGGCGTCGGCGCGAAATAATTGCCAGGAACGGCGCCGGTCAGCGCGCCCAGAAAAGCCGTGATGTCCTGCGTGTCCGCGTCGCTGAGGTCGGCGCCCAGTTGCGTCTTCGCCATGATCTTTACGGCGCGGGGAAGCTCCGCCACCGAACCGTCGTGAAAATAGGGAGCGGTCTTCGCGACATTGCGCAGTTGCGGGACCTTGAAGACATAAAGATCGGCGTCGTTTTTCGTGACGTCGGCGCGTCCCTTATCGGGCTGCGCGACTCCGGTTTCTTTCCAATAATCGGAGACGACGCCGAATTTTTGGAATGAATTTCCGCCAAGACCGGGCCCATTGTGGCATCCGGCGCAACCGAGATCGATGAATTTGCGCAGCCCCGACTGCTCCTGCGCGGAAAGGGCATTGAGGTCGCCGCCAAGAAATGCGTCGAATTTTGCGGGCGTGAGCAGCGTTCGCTCGAAGGCCGCGATCGCCATGCCCCAGTTCTTTTGATTGATGGGGTCCTTATCCTCCGGGAAGGCTTTGGCGAAAAGATCGGCGTAACCGGGAATGGCCTTCAGTTTGTTCATCGCCTCGGCGTAATCGGGATTTCCGAAAGTTGCCGGACCGAGCAGCGATTTTTCCGCCTGTTCCTCCAGCGTATCGCGGTCGCCGCGCCAATGCTGTTTGAATTGCAGCGAAACGTTGAAAATCGTTGGAGCGTTGCGCGGGTTGGCTTTGCCGAAAATCCCGATGGCCTTGGGAAGTCCGTCCGTCGCTTGCCGTTCCGGCAGATGGCAATGGAAACAACCGACGTTGCCGTCCATCGACGCGCGGTTTTCAAAGAACAACCGCTGGCCGAGATCGATGCGCGCCTGTCCACCCGGGGTGTCTTTTGCGCTGGGCGGCGCCGGCAAGGCCTGAAACACGTTTTTGGCGTCGGCAAGCAGCGCTTTTGCGCCGATCGACGGGGCGTTTCCCGATGTTTCGGCTCCGGCGCAGGTAATGGAAAGCGCGGAAATCCATAAAAACGATCTGAATCTACGCATTGAGCCCCGCCGCCGTCTGGCGCGCAGAAATATGCGCGCAAAGAAAAGCCGGCGCGGGACCAAATCGGTCTCTTCGAAACCGTCTGACGCCCTGCCGGCCTGATATTCGATTTTGGGCGCCCTGCTCTTGTCAGCGGCGGGCGCCTGTCAGCGAAGGATTAGATTTCCGCGGAAGAATAGCTGGTGATTTCCATGCCAACGCAGACTTCGACTATTTCAGGGGTCGTCCAGGCCATTTTTGTTTCCTCCGTTAGAACTTAAGGGCCTCTCCCGCTTCTTACGCAGGCTGGCGATAAGCCACTCCGCGCAGGCAGGTTCGAGCTGAACCGGCTTCTATCACGAAGCCCATAAGCGCGCAATTCGCGTTTCAGAGCTGAGATATATTTGGGGAGACCTCGCTTCAATTCAGATCGCACGCCGGTGTTCCATTTGCGTCGCAAGTTTGTCTTAAAATCTACAATCGGCGGCGACCCTTCGGCGCTTTTGGTCACGCGAAGCTAAGCAATTGATTTAAACGATAAAATCCTGCGCTTTCGCTTGGCGCCGCGCTTGCTCGGTTTCTTAAGCGGAGAGAAACGAAAGAACTGGGCGCAAAATGATAGCCGGCGAGAGGAAGGGCAGGCGTCCCCTGGCCATCATCCTGGGGACGAATGAGATCGCGTCCGCCGTCGCGGTTTATCTGCATCGCGCCGGTTGGGCGTGCATTCTCAGCAACGATCCTTTCCCTCCCGTCATCCGTCGCCGAATGGCCTTTCACGACGTCCTGTTCGGCGAACCGATCGTGCTGGAGGGAGTCGAAGGAGTCGCCGCGGAAAACGCGCTCGAGCTTTTCGAATATCTGGAGCAGCCGTCGCGCGTCGTCGTTACGCCTCTGCAGCTCAGCGACCTCATCGCGTTGCGCACCGCGGACGTTTTGATCGATGCGCGCGTGCAGAAATATTCGATCACGCCGGATTGCCGTCACATCGCCAAGCTGAGCGTTGGACTTGGACCGAATTTCGTCGTTGGAGAAAACTGCGATCTGGCGATCGAGACCCGCCCCGCGCAGGTCGGACGCATGGTTGAAGTCGGGAGCACCGATGCGCCCGATCACAATCCTCAGTCATTGGGCGGCGTCGGCGCCGAGCGATTTGTCTATTCGGACCGCCAGGGGCTTTGGCACTCCCCTCTCGAAATCGGAGCGCGTGTCTATAAAGGCGTCGTCATCGGGAATATCGAGGGTCTGCCCATCGCGGCGCCGATCGACGGTTTCATTCGCGGGCTGGTGCGCGATGGGTTGCGAACGCCCCATGGCGTCAAGCTTCTCGAAATCGACCCGCGCGGACGCGCCGCCGTCTGGACCGGAATCGATGAGCATTGCGGAACGATCGCGAAAGCCGTGACGTCGGGCGTGCGAATCAAGCTTGCCGAAAGAGCAGCGATCGTCGTTCCGGGCCCGCTCGTGCTGCATTAAATTTTGAGCCGTCTTATTTGCGAGAATTTCTGCTTTCTTTACAACGCCCGAGCGCATTCAAAAGCAAACACTGTTTAATTCATCTTGTGGCGCCGGCGCCGGCGCGCTCTACTTGAATCGATGTTCGATTGGTTCGTTCACGCAATTCAAGGAGGTTAAGCGATGAAGATTTCGGCGCGCAATGTGCTCGATGGCGTTGTGAAAGAGGTCAAGAAGGGCTCGACCACAGCGCATGTCACGATCGACGTGAAGGGTCTTATCATCACGTCCTCCATCACAAATGAGGCGGTCGACGACCTTGGTTTGAAGTCAGGCTCCAAGGTGAAGGCGATCGTCAAATCGTCCGACGTGATCGTCGCGGTCGATTAATTTTTCGTCAATGCGGCGGCAGGCGCGAGGGCCTGCCGTCGGCGCCCGTGAAGGGAAATAATCCCGACTGAAAGCATTGAGTCATATGGCTTGCCTTGGCGATGGCTTGTTCGGCCTGGGTTTCCGGCAAGGTCTCGCGCGCGGTTTCGATGAATAGCTCGAGCCAGCGTTGAAAATGTTCGGGTTCGATCGGCAGTTTCACATGCGCCGCGAAGGGCAGGCCCTCATAGCGCTCGGTGCCGAGCAGCGATTTCGACCAGAAATTTCGAACGATTTGAATATGGCTCTCCAGGTCCGGGATCGAATTGGAGAAGATTGAGCCAAGCAGCGGATCGCGAAGGCCTTTTTCATAAAAGACGTGGACGCATCGGTCGATGGCGTCTTCGATCACGGCCTTTTGCGCCTCGTCCTGGATTTTAGGAAAATCGAACTGCATGGACTTCGCTCCTTCTGCGGGGCGATACGCAAGACCGGCGCCGCTTATGCGCCATTGAAATGCACACGCCCGAAATCCGCGATGTCATAGCCCCCAAGCGCCTGAGCGCGGCGGCTGAAGATCTCGCCCGCGCAAAAGCGCACAAGCTTTTGAAACGGGGGATCGAAAAAGGATTTGCGCCAAACGAGGAGATCGAAGCGCTCCACGATGAGCGGCGCGAAGCCAAGCTGAAACTGGCGGGCGCTCGCTTCGATGCCGAGCCCGATGTCGGCGCGCCCATCGGCGATGGCCATGGCGAGGTCGGTCTCCGATCGCTCGACGGCTTCGACGCGACGAAGATCCTTCGCCTCCATTCCTTCGCGTTCGAGCAGATAGCGACAGAACCAGTTCGCTGCCGGCTTCGGGCTGGCGAGACTGAAACCTCAGGCCGCGCGCATCTTTGAGGGTCTCTATGGGTCGACCAAGCGCCTCCCGAAACATCAGCCCGCGCGTTCGCTTTGCCCATTCGACGAGAACGACCGGCTCCCTCGCAAAACGCCGGCTCACTGTCGCGACGTTCCATTCCGCTCCCCGGCTTTCAGGAATATGGAGGCCCGGCTGCAAGACAGCGCGCCTTCTGCGGCGCGTTCCAGCCCATCCAGAGCGCCGTCGAGGAAGGCGGCGACGCCGGAGCGCGATTCGCGCAACGCCCATTCGAGCAGAGGGTCGTGGCCTCCGGAGATGACGAGCGGCCGGTCTCGGCTGGGCAGGGCGCCGGACGACGCATTTTGGGCCACAGACCCGTTGCTGGCGATCCATTCGTCGATCTCGGCCCGGGGAAACAGCAGCTTCCCGGTGACGCGCCGCACCGGCAAGGAGCCTTCGCCCGCGAGATCGTAGACCTTGCGTTCCTTGATCCGCAGGAGGGCGGCGAGTTCGCGGGTGGTCAGAAATTCGCTCATTCACGTTTCCGATTTTCCGTAAAAATAACATAGAAACGCATATCGTAATAGGCCGGATTTCAGCAGAGCCAGCAATTTATTCAGATATTTAGCGGATTTGCCTTCAAGACGTCGGTCGGAGAGTGGCTGGGAAAATACAAAGTTGTGCGTTTTGTTCAAATTTGGCAAAAAATATGCATAGTTATGCGCGTCGCGGCGGGGCGTTGGGCCGACGGAACCGCGATTTCGGAGTTTCACACATGCTCAAGTTTATGCGTCTTGGCTTCTTCTGCCTTCTTGCCCTTGAAGCGTCCCTCGCGCGCGCCGAAGCGCCGGCGCCTGCTGCGCCCGTCGCCTCCGCTCAAAAAACGGTGACGGTTTTTGCCGCCGCGAGCCTCAAAAACGCGCTCGACGAGGCGGCGGCGCTCTTCCAAAAGGCGCAGGGCGCCGAGATCAAGGCGAGCTATGCGGCGTCTCTGACGCTCGCCAAGCAGATCGAAGCCGGCGCGCCGGCTGATATTTTCATTTCGGCGGACGCCGCATCGATGGATTATCTCGCCGAGAAGAAACTCATTAAGCCCGAGACGCGGGTCGATCTGCTCGGCAACACGCTCGTCGTCGTCGCGCCGAGCTCCTCGCCGCTCAAATCGCTTGCATTCACCAAGGAGGCGTTCCTTTCGGCGCTCGGCTCCGGACGCATTGCGACCGGGGATCCCGCCTCGGTGCCGGTCGGCAAATATGCAAAAGCGGCGTTCGAAAAACTCAATCTCTGGAGCACGCTCGAGTCCCGCTTCGCCTTCACCGACAATGTGCGCTCGGCGCTCGTATTCGTCGCGCGGGAAGAGGCGCCGCTTGGAGTCGTCTACTCGACAGACGCGAAATCTGAACCAAAAGTTAAAGTCGTCGCGACCTTCGCCGAGAACACGCACCCAAAAATCGTTTACCCGATCGCGGCGATCCGCGCGTCCGGCGGAGAAATGGCCGCTCGCTTTCTCGAATTCCTGAAGGGTTCGGCCGCCAAAGCCGTTTTTCAGCGCAATGGTTTCACGGTTTTGATACGATAAGCGACGCGCGTCGCGGACGCGTCGTTCGCATCTCGACTTCCCGCGCCTTCACTGCTAGGCATAGCAACCGCAGCGCCAGTATAGGCGCTGCGCCGCTCTCACACGCCTGCGTCGCGTAACTCGGGAGCGCAATCAAAACAGCGCGAAGCCGCCAGCGCGGCCATTTGCGCGCGAAGGGGAAACGCGGGGCGAAATGAGCGACGCATTGCTCGACGGCAAGCCAGTTTCAGTTGAAGACGCCTATCAGCATGCAGCCCGGATTTTGGGCGATGCGAAATTTCCCGTCGTCGCAGGACTAGGCTCCGACATTGCTGGGGCGCGCGCTGCGATTCTCCTTGCGGAACGTTTGCGCGGCGCCTTCGATCATCTCGCTTCGCGAGACGCCTTCGCCGATCTTGAGGTCGTTCGTTCGAGCGGCATGTTCGTGACGACGGCGAATGAAGCGCGCGTGCGTTCCGATTACATATTATTGGTCGGTCCCGGCCTCGCCTCCTATTGGCCGGCGATTTACGAGCGTCTCGCGCTGAACAAGCCGCCGCGATTCGGCGGCCAAAATCATCGGCGCGTGGTTTGGCTCGGTCCCAAGCGCGGCGAAGCGAAGCTCGATGGCGTCGAGATTGAAACGATCCCCGCAACATTGGAAGAACTACCCGGCGCGATCGCGACGTTTCGGGCGCGGCTCGGGGGACGTTCCGTCGCTCTGTCGGCCGCAGCTCTCAAAAAGGTCGATGCGATCGTCCAAGGGCTCAAGGCCGCTCATTTCGGCGTCGCAGTTTGGGCGGCGGCCGGCCTCGACACGCTGACCGTCGAGATGCTGCAGGGCTTGATCACTGACCTCAACGCGTCGACGCGCTTCACTGGCGTTCCGATCGGCGCTCGCGCGGACGCTTCCGGCGTCATTCAGGTCAGCGGCTGGATGACCGGCTTTCCGCCTCGCACGGGATTTGGCCGCGGCTATCCGGAGCACGACACCTGGCGCTTCGAGGCGCAACGACTTGTCGAGAGCGGCGAGGCCGATGCGGCTCTGTGGGTCTCCGCTTATGACGGCGAACCGCCTCCTTGGAGCCGCGCCGACATTCCTCTCATCACTTTAGCGCCGGCGAATGCGAAGGCCGCCGCCAAGCGCGGCGTCTTCATAGAGGTCGGACGTCCCGGCGAGAATTACGATTGCGTCGAATTCGCGCAGGACACCAGCTCGATGGTGTTGCGACGCGCATCGGCGCCCGCGTCCTTGCCAAGCGTCGCTGAGGCGATCGCTGCAATCGGCGCAAGACTTCCGGAGGATGTGCCGTGCTGACAAAGCTGAGCGGCGGCCATGTCATCGATCCCGTGAACGGCGTCGATGCGGTCGGCGACGTTTATTTCGAGGATGGGCGCATCGTTACGCCCGGCGATGGCCGCAAGCCCGACGCCGAACATGATGTCTCGGGTCATATCGTGATGGCGGGCGCGATCGACATTCACTCGCATATTGCAGGAGGCGGCGTGAATACCGCACGCCTGCTGCTTCCGGAGGCGCATCGCGCGCATCGTCCGCGCCCCCCTGGAACGCCGCTTTCGACGGCGGGCTGGTCCACGTTCGAAACTGGACGTCTTTATGCGCAGATGGGCTACACCACGGTGATCGAGCCGGCGATTTCGCCCCATCACGCTTTGCACGCGCATCTCGAACTCGCCGACATTCCGATCATCGACAAGGGATTCCTGACGGTGCTCGGCAATGAGGACTTCGTTCTCGCGTCATTCCGCGACAATGAAAGCCCGAACGCGATCATCGACTACATCGGCTCGACGCTGGAGGCGACGCGAGCGATTGGAATCAAATGCGTGAACGCCGGCGGCGTCGACGCCTTCAAGCAGAATGTTCGCTCTTTCTCGCTTGACGACGTGGTGCCGGAATATGGACTGACGTCGCGCGAGATTTTTCAGCGTCTGCAACGCGCCGTCAATGCGACGAAGATTTAGCATCCGCTGCATCTGCACATGAATAATCTCGGACTTCCGGGCAATGTCGAAACCGCGCTCGCGACCATCGACTCCTCGCAAGGCCTGCCGTTGCATCTCGCGCATGTGCAGTTCTATTCCTACGGCAAGGAAGGCAAGAACGGCTTCTCATCGGCGGCCGCGCAATTTGCCGAGAAGATCAACGCAAATAAGAATGTGACGGTCGATGTCGGCCAGGTGATGTTCGCCGACATTGTGACGATCTCGTCCGATGTGATGAAGCAATTCAACAGCCTTCCCGGCGCGCGTCCGAAGAAGGGCGTGATCTTTGACGCGGAAGGCAATGGCGTCGGCGTGGAGCCCTATTCTTACCGCATCTCGGATTTCTTCAATGCGGTGCAATGGGCGGCGGGACTCGAACTTTTCCTGCTGACGAATGATCCGATGCGCGTGTTTTTCACGACCGACCATCCAAATGGCGCGCCCTTCACCACCTATCCCGAAGTCTTTGCGCTGCTGATGAGCGCCGACAAACGTGCGCAGTGGCTGTCGCGCCTTCCGCAGGATGTGTTGGAGCTGACCAATCTTCCGTCGATCAAGCGCGAATATACGCTCTATGAAATCGCGACGATGACGCGCGCTGCGCCGCGACGCCTGTATGGCTTCCATGATCGCGGGCACCTCGCCGCGGGCTCCGTCGCCGACGTCGCGGTCTATAAACCGCAGGACGACAAGGCCGGCATGTTCCGCAGAGCCGCCTACGTCTTCAAAGACGGCCAGCTCGTCGTGCGGGACGGCAAGGTGTCGCATTATACGCGCGGCAAGACGCTTTATGTGAAGCCGGATTACGATCGTCAGATCAATCGCCGGCTCGAATCCTATTACGATGATCTCTATGGGCTGCCGCGCTCGCTGTTCACGGTGCAGGACGCCGCGCTTCCCAATACGGAAGCTTTCGCGGAGGTTCCATGCCGCAGCTAGTTCGCAAGGGCGTCCGTATCGACGACAGTTTCGCCGAAGCCTTCCCCATGAGCGGGACGGGACTGATCATCACTGCGCCCACTCGTAAATGGGCTTTGATCGCCGCGCATACGATGACGGGCTTCGCCACCTCGGTGATCGGCTGCGGCTGCGAAGCCGGCGTCGATCTCGAATTGTCGCCGCGCGAAACGCCGGACGGGCGTCCGGGCGTGCGCATTCTGCTTTTCGCAATGTCCTCGAAGGAAACGGAGAAGCAACTCGTCAATCGCCTGGGCCAATGCGTGCTGACATGTCCCGGCACGGCGGTGTTTTCGGCTCTCGACGGCGAATTCAAGATCAAGGTCGGCGACGCCGTGCGCCAGTTCGGCGACAGATGGCAGATTTCGAAATCGCTCGATGGGCGCCGCTACTGGCGCGTGCCGGTCATGGACGGCGAGTTTCTGTGCGAAGGCGTCGTCGGCCTTACCAAGAAATCGGTTGGCGGCGGCAATCTGCTCATCATGGGCGAGGATTGGGCGAGCACCATGCGCGCGACGGAAGCGGCGGTCGACGCCATCCGCAAGGTGCGCGACGCGATTGCGCCATTTCCGGGGGGCATCGTTCGCTCGGGTTCAAAAGTCGGTTCGTCGTACAAAGGAATGAGCGCTTCAACGAACGACGCCTATTGCCCGACGCTGCGCGGCGTCGTGAACAGCGCGCTTGATCCGGATATCGGCTGCGTGCTGGAAATCGTCATCGACGGTTTGACGAGCGACGCCGTCGCCAACGCCATGCGCGCGGGACTGAAGGCGATCATCTCGCTTGGTCCCAAACATGGCGCAAAGCGCGTCGGCGCCGGCAATTATGGCGGCAAGCTCGGTCCCTTTCACTATCATTTGAAGGATCTCCTGCCGTGAAGCCCATCATCTTCACGCTCCGCCAGGAGCCGCAACAGCGTCTGGATCTTTCGCCGCTGACGCCGGATCGTTTGGTTCGTCGCAGCGCCAAGGAAATCGAGTCGATCGAAATCGGCACGACGCGCGTATCGGTCAAAGTCGGCGACGTGTTCAAGCTGCGTTTGGGCGAGGCGACGTCACTTCGCTACGAGGGCGGCTCGGAGCGCTTCGATCTGATTGGCGCGAAGCTGCTTCCAGGCTTTGAAATCCACGTCGAAGGCGACGTCGGCGCACAAGTCGGACGCCGCGCAACTGGCGGCGCGATCACTGTGGCGGGCGACGCCGGCGCTTACGCCGCGTCACAACTCGCAGGGGCCAATATCGACATATACGGCGACGCCGGAGATTTTCTCGGCGCCCCGCTGGCTGGCGAAATCCCCGGCATCTCCGGCGGACGGGTTGTCGTGCGCGGCAGCGTCGGCGCTCGCGCCGGAGATCGACTGCGACGCGGCGTCATTATCGTCGAGGGAGACGCTGGCGAAGATTTTGCGTGTCGCATGATCGCTGGAACAATCATATTGCTCGGCGCAGCTGAAGGGCGCATCGGATATCTCAACAAGCGCGGCACCGTCGTCTTGAGCGAGGCGCGCGATTTCGGTCCGACTTATGTCGATTGCGGCGCGCATTCCCTCAACTTTGCGCGTCTTTACGCCAAGAGTCTCGCTGAAGTCAGCCGCGGAGCCTCGCGGGTGCTCGGCAAGAAACTACAACGTTACGCAGGCGACACCGCGATTTTCGGCAAGGGCGAGATATTGACCCCGGTGTGAGTAGCGCTACTCTCAGGCAAAAGGCGCTCTGCGAGCGCGTGCGAATGTGAGGGCGCCGATGAATAACTTCATCGAACTTATATTGACGGTCTGCACTTTGGCGCAGCCCGCCGCGTGCGACGAGCGACGCTTGTTGTTTTCATCCGACTCGGGGTCTCTGCGCGGCTGCGTCATGCAAGCGCAGCCCTTTATTGCGCAATGGGTTGGCGAGCATCCGAGCGTGCGCGTTTCCCGTTGGCGTTGCGCGACGCCAGGTTCGACTGGCGACAAGATTTAATCTTTCGCATCGGTGGTTCAACTCCCCTATGGCCAGGGCATGCCTGGCCATAGGTTTGCCATCGATATTACTCGACGCCAAGTTCGGAATGCTCGGGTCCATGTCCGTGAAACTCACGCATGAAGGCAAGAGCATGGAGCGCGCGGTGACGCGCCGCCGCGCGCAACAATAAAGCGAAGCGGCGCTTTTGCGCGTCGTCGAGGCTCTCATAAAGAGGCTTTGCGGCGTCGGAAAGTTTTTCGAGATCGGACGCGCGCGCCGAAAACATTTTGGCTCCCTGACGCAACGCCGCTATGGCGTCGGGATGCGTCACGCGCTGCAATGCCTGTTCACGCATTTCCTCCAAGCGAGCGTGTCTTGCTTTGGCCAATTCACGTAACGCCGTTTCAAGGGCCGGCCAATTTTTCTCCTGCGAAGGCGACAACTTCAACCCTGCCTTCAGGCCAGCGATATGCGCCTCGGCAAATGCTTCGGCGTCTTCCGACGAAATGCGCGGGCTTCCGTTGAACGCTTCGGCTGCCTCGCTCGGCGCTGCGATTGAAGCAGCCGGAAGGAGGAGCGCGACGGCGGTAGCCGCAATCAGGAAATGCTTCTTCATGTGATCGCCTCGGGTTTTTGGAAGGGACGACCGCCATGATCGATCAGAAGCGCGACAAGGCAACTTAAACTTTGGTAATGGTAAAGAGCGTTAATGTGGCGTCGGTTGCGTGAATGATCTCAGCGACGCGATTGCGACGATTTTTCTTTGCAGCGCTCGTGTGATTGCGTCGCGCTTAACGTTGACGAACGGACGAAAGAGAGACGCCGGCATGACAAGCTTCAGAGCCATACGCATCGATAAGGATGAGAGCGGTTCTCGCGCCGCCTATGTGGACTTCGATGAAGCCGAACTCATGGATGGCGATGTCGACGTCGCGGTCACCCATTCGACGATCAATTACAAGGACGGCCTCGCCATTACGGGAAAGAGCCCCGTGGTGCGCCGCTTCCCAATGATTCCGGGTGTTGATTTTGCAGGGCGCGTGACGCGCTCCACGCATAAGGATTTCGCGCCGGGCGATCTCGTGATTGCGGGCGGCTGCGGATTGGGCGAAGCCCATTATGGCGGCTTCGCGCAAACAGCAAGAGTGAATGGCGACTGGCTCGTTCCCCTGCCTCAAGGTCTCACCTCGGCGCAGGCCATGGCGATCGGCACAGCCGGACTCACGGCGATGTTCTGCGTGCTGGCGTTGGAGCGTCATGGCCTTGGCCCTGATCGTGGGCCCATCGTCGTAACAGGCGCCGCCGGCGGCGTCGGCTCCATCGCCGTGGCGCTGCTGGCCGGGCTTGGATGGCGCGTCGCCGCATCGACGGGCCGGCCGGAAGAGGCGGAGTATTTGCGGGGGCTGGGCGCCGCGGACATTATCGACCGCGCGGAACTCTCCACTCCCGGCAAGCCACTGCAGACGCAACGTTTCGCGGCGGGCGTGGATACGGTGGGTTCGATCACGCTGGCGAATGTGCTGTCGCAAATCAAGTTTGAGGGCGCGGTCGCGGCCTGTGGCAATGCTCAAGGCATGGATCTTCCGGCGAGCGTCGCGCCGTTTATTTTACGGGGCGTATCGCTCCTGGGGGTCGAAAGCGTGCTGCCCCGGATTGCGCTGCGGCGAGAGGCTTGGGCGAGGCTCGCGCGGGATCTCGACAAGAGCCGTCTCGCCGCCATGACGGAGACGATCCCGTTTTCGGAAACGATAGAGCGCGCGCGTCAGATTGTGGCTGGCAAAGTCCGGGGGCGTATCGTCGTCGAAGTCGCCTGACTTGACGGGATTGGGTCGACAGTTGTAACAATCGGTACAGATCTTTCCGTTTGGTACAGTCCCGTTTCGGAGACGCCCATGTCGCGCCCGCCGCTTCCGCCCTTCACTTTTGAAACCGCCGTCCAAAAGGTCCGGATGGCCGAAGACGCCTGGAACAGTCGCGACCCTGCGCGCGTCGCCCTGGCTTATTCGATCGAGAGCCGATGGCGCAATCGCGCCGAATTTCTCCAAGGCCGCGCGGAGATCGAGGCGTTTCTGACCCGAAAATGGCGCCGCGAATTGGATTACCGTCTCATCAAGGAGATTTGGACGTACCGCGATAATCGCATTGCAGTGCGCTTTGCTTATGAATGGCGCGACGACGCCAACAATTGGTATCGCGCCTATGGCAATGAAAATTGGGAATTCGACGAAGATGGTTTGATGCGGCTGCGCATCGCGAGCATCAACGATCTTCCGATCAAAGAGGCGGAGCGCAAATATCATTGGCCGCTCGGCGCGCGCCCCGCCGATCATCCCGGCCTCTCCGACCTTGGTTTGTAAAGCGGAAAGAGCAGGGCTCCCGCATGGCTCGCACAATCAATGAACGCGCCGATGTGCTGCCAAAGCTTGCGGAGGTCTTTCGCGCTCATGGTTACGAAGGCGCAAGTCTGGCGCTCATCTCCAAGGCGACCGGGCTTGGCAAGGGCAGCCTCTATCACTTCTTTCCAGGAGGAAAAGAGGAGATGGCGGCGGCCGTCCTCACTGAAATCGATAGCTGGTTTCGCAATCACGTTTTCGAGCCGTTGCGCGCATCTCAAGATGCGAAAACTGCGATCTCCAAAATGTTCGATGCGGTCGAAACCTATTTCGACAAAGGCGGCCGCGTCTGTCTCGTCGGATTGTTCGCGCTGGGCGAAGAGCGCGATCGATTTGCGGGAGCGATCGGCGGCTATTTCGCCGAATGGGTCACGGCGTTGGCCTTAGCGCTGGAAGCCGCTGGCCGCGAACAGGGCGCCGCACGTGAAATCGCCGAAGAAACAGTCGCCGGCGTGCAAGGAGCATTGGTGTTGGCGCGCTCGCTCAGGGAACCTGCCGCCTTCCTGCGCAGTTTAGATCGGCTTAAGGCGCGAATCGCCGCAGACTGACGCGGTTCCTCGACTTTCAGGCTTGGCTCGGGTCTAATGGCGCTTCGCGCGTCGCGACTCATGTTAATGGATGATGCGGGGGCAATAGGAAAAGTGGAATGAGCAGTGCTTTCACCAAGGAACAAGACGATGATGACGATCCGCGCGTCGATTTGCCGGATCGCCCCATTAGCGCGCATCGCAATTTGGTTACCGCCGAAGGCCTGGCTCAGATCGAGCGCGAGCTGACGCGCCTTCACGCCGAACTCGAGGCGGCTCTCGCCCGTGACGATAAGCATGCGGTTGCAAGAGCCCAGCGGGACCTGCGCTATTGGACGGCGCGCCGCGCAAGCGCCGAACTTATCCACCCGATCGCGGACACATCGCAAGTTCGATTCGGGCATCATGTGGTCGTGGAGCACAAAGGCGGCAAGCGGCAAACCTTTCGCCTCGTGGGCGAAGACGAGGCCGATCCCGCAAAGGGGCTCATTCCTTATGTCGCGCCTCTCGCCAAGGCGCTTCTCGGAAAAAGCGTCGGCGACAAGGTCGAAGTAATTCACGACAGCGCGAAAATCGTCGAAATCGGCTGAGAGTTCGACGTTGCGTGTTAACAAATTAAAACGGCGGGTCCATGAGGCCCGCCGTTGTATTTTGAATGAAACTCTTATGCGTCTTGTTCAGGCGGCTTTTCGCGTCGCCGGCTTTGAGATCGGCTTCGCGGCGGTCTTGGGCTCGATCTTGGCGATCGGCTTGGACGCGGGTGCGCCTTTCTTCATGCGGCGCTTGATCGAACTCCACAATTCGCGAATTTCCTGCGCTGCGACGCCGTCAGGATTAAGTTCGCCGACGCCGAGGCCCTGGCGAGCGGCTTCCTGATAATCGACGCGCGCGGAGATCAATGGCGACAGAAGACCGCCGATGGCCTCGAGGGCCTTGGCGCCTTGCTCGACGCGAGCATTCTGCTGGGCCGGCGGGCACTGATTGAGAAGGAAAGCATAGTCCTTGCGGCTCGCTTTCACATGGGACCGAGTCACCTCGCTCGCCCAGAGATCGAATGCATTGGGGCGCGCCGGAATGATGCAGAGATCGGCGGCGCGGACCGCGGCCGAGGAGAATTCGGAGTCATGCCCAGGCGCATCGATCACGACGAGCGTGACGCCCTTTTTCTCTAGCGCCGCCAAGGCCTTGGCGAGCTTGGCCGGGGGAATGTGCTCGACGGGAACGTCGCTGGTTTTGCGGTTTTTCGACCATTTGACGAGCGATTGCAGTGGATCCATATCGATGAGGAAGACTTTTTCGCCCGCCAGCCGCGCGGCGACGGAAATGCTGCTTGCGAGCGTGCTTTTTCCGGCGCCGCCCTTTTGCGTAACGAATGCGATAGTGCGCATGTTGTCAGACCCATGTTGAAGGTTTGGGCGTTTACGCCGCCAGTAACGACTGACCGGAATCGAGACGAGGGAACGAACTATCCCGTTCACTGATTCTCAATACTGGTTAACGGGTTAATCGTTCGTTAATGTGGGCCGACGATGGTAGGCCCATCTTAACTTCACGACACCGGGCGCCTATTAACTGCGCGCAAGCTTGCGTCAACCAATCCGATGTAGCGCTTGAGATCGGGGCCCATGGCCGACCTATTCGCCGCCGCAAAATTAGAAAAGGATGCGCCGCATCCTCTCGCCGACCGATTGCGTCCGACACGGCTCTCCGAGGTCGCTGGGCAGGATCATCTCCTTGGCGCGGACGGAGCCCTGACTCGGCTGATTCGGTCCGGCTCGCTCGGATCGCTGGTGTTTTGGGGCCCGCCCGGGACTGGAAAAACGACGGTTGCGCGGCTTCTCGCGCATGAGACAAATCTCGCCTTCGTCCAGATTTCGGCGATTTTCTCCGGCGTCGCAGAACTGAAAAAGGTTTTCGAAGCCGCTCGAGCGAGGCGCGCCGCAGGGCAGGGGACCTTACTTTTCGTCGACGAGATTCACAGGTTCAATCGCGCGCAGCAGGATTCCTTTTTGCCGGTGATGGAGGACGGAACCGTCACGCTGATTGGAGCGACAACGGAAAATCCTTCCTTTGAGCTCAATGCGGCGCTGCTCTCGCGCGCCCGCGTGATGACGTTCAAAGCGCTCGACGCAGAGGCGATCGAAAAGCTTCTGACGCGCGCCGAACAAAGCGAGGGAAAGGTTCTGCCGCTGGATGAGGATGCGCGCGAAGCGCTCGTCGCCATGTCGGACGGAGACGGCCGCGCCGCCTTGACATTGGCCGAAGAGATTTGGCGCGCTGCGGCTCCAGACGAAATCTTCGATCGCGCGCGCCTCGCCGAGATTGTGCAGCGTCGCGCGCCCATTTACGACAAGGCGCAGGAAGGCCATTACAATCTCATCAGCGCCTTGCACAAATGCGTGCGCGGCTCCGATCCCGACGCCGCGCTCTACTATCTCGCGCGCATGCTCGTCGCCGGAGAAGACCCGCTTTTTCTTGCGCGACGCATCGTTCGCATGGCGGTCGAAGATATCGGACTGGCCGATCCGCAAGCGCTCGTCGTCGCAAACGCCGCCAAGGACGCCTATGATTTTCTCGGCAGTCCTGAGGGCGAGCTGGCTCTTGCGCAGGCCGTGATTTATGTCGCTTGCGCGCCTAAATCCAACGCCGCTTACATGGCTTTCAAAGCCGCGCAACGCCTTGCCGAAGAGAAGGGTTCGCTGATGCCGCCGCGCATCATTCTCAATGCGCCGACAAAACTCATGAAGAGCGAGGGCTACGGCGAAGGCTATAAATACGACCACAATGAGCCGGATGCGTATTCCGGCCAGAATTATTGGCCGGAGGCGTTGGGGCGTCAGAAGCTATACGAACCCGTCGAACGTGGCTTTGAACGCGAGATCAGCCGGCGCCTCGAATATTGGGAGCGCCTGCGCAAGGAGCGCGAATAGGGCTGAGCATGGAGCCCTTTTTGAGCCGGACGGAGTTCGAATAATCGCGAACTGTTGCCGATTTATCACGCCGGTCTACAAACAAGTTCATTAGTCGACATTCATGCCTGGAGTTTCTTGACCCTGCGGCGAGGTGCGGAGCATTCTACAATTGGGCTGACGAAAGAGTTCGTTTTGGGGCGACAGGCGGTTTTACACGCCGAAAACGCCGAATTGATATGTATCAATTCATATAAAGCGACGAGGTTCGTCATGGTTTTTAATAGGATTCGCGCTGCGCTTTTCGCTAGCGTGGTTTTGACCGGCTCAGCGGCCGCCGCCCCAGCTTACATTCCGCCGCCGCCGATGTTCAGCTGGACTGGCTTTTATGCCGGCGTCAACATCGGCTATGGCTTCGGTAACAACGACCCGGATTACGGCGCGCATAATTTCTTCTTCGCTCCGCCTGCGATACCCGCTGACTGCGCCCGTGGGCGCGGTCTGGGTTGGCGCGCCCAATCTGAGCGGCGTCAGCGGCGGCGGCCAGATCGGCTATAATTATCAGTTCAATCCATGGCTCGTCGTCGGCGTCGAAACAGACATCCAAGGCGCCGACCTCCGGTCAAGCAGCTTTTCGTTCACCACACCTGACTTTCCTCCACCGGTCGCTCACTTCGGCGCGGTTCTGTCGAAGCAGAGTGTGGATTGGTTTGGAACCGTTCGTGGCCGCATTGGCGTCGCACCATTTGACGCGCATTTGCTGATCTATGGAACGGGCGGTTTCGCCTATGGCGGGGTCAATCATTTATTCCAATATTCGGACAATTTCCCGCCTTTTGGATCGCTGTTTGGCGGAACCTACTACAGCAGCACCAAAACAGGCTGGACGGCCGGCGGCGGCGTGGAATATGCGCCTCTGGAGTTTCCGAATTGGTCTCTCAAGGCCGAATATCTCTATATCGATCTAGGCAAGACCTATCTGGCGACGTCTGGGGCGGGGTTGCTCCCTTTCCCTGTTGCTGGCGCCGCGCCCCTCACGGGGCCGGGCTTTTTTGTTGCGGCGCATGATCCGGCGACGCGCTTTCACACTGTGCGCGTGGGCTTGAACTATCATTTCAATTTTGGCGGAGCGCCGGTCGTCGCCAAATACTGATTGATCAGTTCCTGCGAGAAACTTCTCGAATTCGAAAACCCGGCCTCTAAGCCGGGTTTTCTGTTCGATGCGAGACCGTTGATTATGCATAAAGTTTAATGCTGCTTGCATGGACGCGAAGGTCCACGCGCGATAGAAGCGCAGATAATGGATCGTTGGGGCGATATTGCCTCTTTAAGCGGTCTTCTGGGCTGGTTCATGGTTTTGCCGAATGCTACTGGACGTAGATCGGGCGCGAGTGAGTCGTTGCGCCATGGGGTTCGAACGCCGATCATGTCCCGCTATGCGCTTCTCGCTCTCATCGTCCTCGCAAGCGCGCTGGCCGGCTCCTGGTTTCCGCAAATATCCGCGCCGATCAAAGCGGTGATCGGGTCGCTGACGGGCGCAAAGTCTCCTGACGAATCCGCAGCGAAAAAGGGCGGCGAAGGCGTCGTGATTTTGACGCCGGAACAGATTGCGGCTGCGCACATCGGCACGGCCCGCGTGGAGGGCGGCGCGCTGACGCGGCGCATCGTCGTTCCGGCCGCCATCACGCCGGACCCGGACCGCATTGGACGCGTGGCCGCCAAGGTTTCTGGCACTGTTGCGGAGCTGCGAAAGAAACTCGGAGACAGCGTTCAAAAAGGAGAAGTGATCGCCATTATCGACAGCCGCGAAGTCGCTGACGCAAAAAGCGACTATCTCGCGGCGCTCGCCAACTACAATCTCCAGGACCTCATTTATCAGCGCGAAAAAGGTCTGTTCGACAAGAAGATCATCGCTGAACAAATGTTCTTGCGCACAAAGACGACGTTCACCGAAGCGAAGTTACGGGTGGATCTTGCGCGGCAAAAGCTCGCAACCTTGGACGTCAGCGAAGCGGAAATCGACGCCTTGCCCGGCCAGGCTGTCGCGGCGCTGCGTCGCAAAGAAATTCGTGCGCCGATCTCTGGCCGAGTCATCGAGCGCCTCGTCAATCTCGGCCAGCCGGTAGGCGGCGAAGGACAGGCGAAAGAGCTTTACGTGCTCGCCGATTTGTCAGTCGTCGAGGCTGATCTCGCCGTGCCGGCCGCGGATCTTGGCTCAATCCACGAAAAGCAGCGCGTTCGCCTTACTACGCCAGGTGGGCGCAGTTACGATGGCGAAGTCGTCTTCATCAATGCGATGATCACGCCCGAAACACGAACCGGCCATGTCATCGCCAGTTTTCCAAACGCCGATTTCGGTCTTCATCCCGGCAGTCTGTTGAACGCCGAGATTGCGCTGGAGCGCACGGCGGTGAAGGCGAAGGTTCCGCGTTCGGCCCTGCAGATGATCAACGGCGAACGCACCGTTTTCATCCGCACGCCTGAGGGGTTCGTCGGCCGAAAGGTGGACGTCGGGGCGGGAGACGACGATAGCGTCGAGATTCTTTCCGGCCTTGCGCCGGGAGACGAGATTGCGGTCTCGAATACCTTCGTTCTGAAGGCGGAACTGGGGAAAAACGACATCCCCGCGGAGTGACGGCGAGCCTCATGATCAAACGGATCATCGCCTTTTCGGTCTATCAACGCTGGCTGGTCGTGCTGCTGACGGCGCTCGTCAGCGCGTTTGGCGTGTGGTCGCTGACGCAATTGCCGATCGACGCTGTTCCTGACATCACCAATAATCAGGTTCAGATCAATACATTGGCGCCGTCGCTGTCCGCCAATGAGATCGAAAAGCAAATCACCTATCCGATCGAAAACGCTCTCGCCGGCATTCCGGGACTGGAATTCACGCGTTCGCTGTCGCGCAATGGTTTCTCGCAGGTGACGGCGGTGTTCAAAGAGAAGCTCGACATTTATTTCGCCCGTGCGCAAGTCGCCGAGCGGCTGATGGCGGCGAAGGAAGAATTTCCGCCCGGCGTTGAATCGCATATGGGCCCGATCGCGACGGGCCTGAGCGAAATCTACATGTGGACGGTTCACTATCAGCCGCCCGGCGTGGGCAACATTGTCCGCGATGGCGAACCGGGATGGCAGAGCGACGGAAACTATCTGACGCCGGAAGGGCAGGTGCTGACGAGCGAGCTTGAAAAAGCCGCCTATCTGCGAACGGTGCAAGATTGGATCATCAAGCCGCAGCTTCGAAACGTGCCGGGCGTCGCGAGCGTCGATTCGCTCGGCGGCTTTGTGAAGCAATATCAGGTGCAGCCGGATCCGGCGAAATTATTTGCGCTGGGTCTGACGTTCGGCGACGTCGCGGCCACGATCGAGCGCAATAATGTCAGTCGCGGCGCGGGCTACATCGAGCGCAATGGCGAAGGGCTGGTCGTGCGCAGCGGCGGACGCATCGAGACGATGGACGACCTGAAAAAGGTTGTGATCGCGACGCGGAATGGCGTGCCCGTTCGCGTCGGCGACGTCGCGGAGGTGGGCGTGGGCCGTGAGCTGCGCACCGGCAGCGCCAGCTTGAACGGTCAGGAAGTCGTCATCGGCACGACGCTCATGCTGATTGGCGCCAATAGCCGCACGGTCTCCGCCGCAGTCGACGCGAAGATGCGCGAAATCAACAAGGCTCTTCCGCCTGGGGTCGAAGCGAAGACGGTTCTCAATCGGACCATGCTCGTCGACGCGACCATCAAGACGGTGGCCAAGAATCTTGCCGAAGGCGCGGTGCTCGTCATCATTGTCCTGTTCGTGCTGCTTGGAAATTTCCGCGCGGCGCTGATCACGGCGCTCGTTATTCCCATCACCATGCTGATGCTCGCGACAGGCATGGTCGAAGGACATATCAGCGCAAATCTGATGAGCATGGGCGCGCTCGACTTCGGCCTTATCGCCGACGGCGCCGTCATTATCGCCGAAAACAGCTTGCGTCATTTGGCGGAGCGGCAACACGCGCTCGGCCGCAAGCTGATGCAGGAGGAGCGGCTGCGGACGGTGATTGAATCCGCGGAGGAAATGATCCGTCCGTCCGTTTATGGGCAAGCCATCATCATCCTGGTCTATGTGCCGATGCTGACCTTCTCGGGCGTCGAAGGGAAGATGTTTCATCCCATGTCGATGACCGTCATTATTGCGCTCGCATCTGCATTCGTTCTGTCGGTCACCTTTGTGCCCGCGATGATCTCTATTCTGATTACTGGCTACATCAAGGAATCTGAAAACGCGGTCGTCAGATATATGAAGCGCAGTTACCGGCCCTGGCTGGAGCGAGCTGTCAACGATCCGTTGAAAACGATAGCTGTCGGCGCCGCGTTATTCACGCTCTCATTGTTGCTGTTTACGCGCCTTGGCCAGGAGTTCATTCCGACGCTCGATGAAAAAAACCTGGCGATGCAGGCCAATCGCATTCCAAGCGCGTCGTTGACGCAATCACAGTCCATGCAATTCGAAGTGGAAAACACTATTCGCGCATTTCCTGAGGTGGCTTACGTCTTTTCCAAGACCGGAACGGCAGAGGCGGCGACTGATCCTATGCCGCCGAATTTGACCGACACGTTCATCTTCCTGAAGCCTCAGGACGAGTGGCCGGACCCTCATCTTTCCAAGGAAGAGCTGATCAAGAAAATTCAGGCTGACGTCGACAAGCTGCCCGGCAACGCCTATGAATTTTCTCAACCGATTCAGCTTCGTTTCAACGAATTACTCGCGGGCGTGCGCGGCGATATCGCCGTCAAAGTGTTTGGCGAAGATTTCGACGTGATGTTGCGCGTCGCCAATCAAATTGCCTCCATATTGCGAACCGTTCGTGGCGCCGCGGATGTGAAGGTCGAGCAGGTCGCCGGGCTGCCGCTGCTCGAAATCAAGGTCGACAAGGCGGCGATTGGACGATTGGGCTTAAGTCTTGGCGCAGTGCAGGATGTCATTGGCGCCGCGATTGGCGGTCAACAGGCGGGCGTCGTGTTCGAGGGCGATCGGCGCTTCCCGATCGTCGTCAGGCTGAAGGACTCGCTGCGCGACGATGCACAGGCTCTCGAAAACATTCCGGTCGCTTTACCCGGAGATGGCGGGCGCCAGGCGCCGACCGTCTTGCTGAAACAGATTGCGAGCTTTTCCTTGGTCGAGGGTCAAAACCAAATCTCGCGCGAGAATGGAAAGCGTCGAGTGGTCGTCACCGCCAATGTTCGCGGACGCGACATTGCCTCTGTCGTGACGGAGGCGCAGGCGAAGGTCGCCGCCAAAGTGACGATTCCTCCGGGTTATTGGCTTGGTTGGGGCGGACAGTTCGAAAATCTGGCCGCCGCGCGGGCGCGACTGCAATTGGTCGTGCCAGGCTTGCTTCTTCATGATCTTCCTGTTGCTCTATTCGGCGCTTGGCGGCGTGCGCGACGCGCTCATCGTGTTCTCGGCCGTTCCCCTTGCGCTGTCGGGCGGGATCGCGGCGCTTTGGCTGCGCGGAATGCCGATGTCCGTCTCAGCCGCCGTTGGGTTCATCGCGCTTTCGGGCGTCGCGGTGCTGAACGGTCTCGTCATGCGCACCTATATTCGGCAACTCATCGATCAGGGTCACTCGTCGCGCGACGCCATCATCGAAGGCGCGATGACGCGGTTGCGGCCGGTGGCGATGACCGCGCTCGTCGCCTCATTGGGGTTCGTTCCGATGGCTCTTGCGACGGGAACGGGCGCCGAGGTGCAACGCCCCATCGCGACGGTGGTGATCGGAGGATTGATCACAGCGACATTGCTCACGCTGCTGGTGTTGCCGGCGCTCTACACGCTATTTGGCGGCGGCGACAGTCCGGTGGCCATAAAGGGCGCGGCCACGCAACCGAGCGCTCCGCCGCGGGGAGCCGACGCGTGAGATGGCGCGGATCATTGGCGATCCTTGGCGCCTGCGGGATAGCGTCGCTTGCGACGCCTTCGCGCGGCGAAACCCTGCAGGGAGCTTTGATCCGCGCTTATCAGGCGAGCCCGATCATCAATTCAGGCCGTGCCGGATTGCGCGCAGTCGACGAAAAGGTTCCGCAGGCCCTGTCCGGGATGCGGCCGCGCGTCACGGGCGACGCGACGCTTGGCGTTGAAGATCGACGATCGGTGCAAGATGCGATCGACATCGACAACAATGATCCGACAACGCGTAAATTCACGCAAAGCATCCAGAGCGGGTTTGGCAAACCGCGCTCGGCGATCTTGAGCGTCGAACAGCCGGTGTTCGACGGATTCAAGAGCTCAGAACAGCGCGCGCTCCGCGGAGAGCGGCGTCTTTGCCGGCCGTGAACGCTTGCGGCTCATCGAGCAACGCGTGCTTTTCGATACGGTCTCGGCTTACATGAATGTATTGCGCGACACGGCGGCCTTTAAATTGCAGGAGAGCAATGTCGCCGTGCTCGCAGAACAATTGCGGCAGATCAAGCTGCGCTATGAAGCGGGGCAGATCACGCCAACCGATATTGCGCAGGCGGAGGCGCGTCTCGCCAATGGACGCGCGCAACTCAGCGCCGCACGCGCGGTTCTGGACGCGAGCATCGGCGTTTATCGACAAATCGTCGGTGAGGAGCCGCGACGCCTTTCGCCTGCAAGCGCCATCGATCGCCTTTTGCCAAGCAGCCGGGAAGAGGCGGAGCGCATTGCGCAGATGGAACATCCGTTGATCGTGGCGGCGTCTGCATGACGTCGATGTCGCGGATCTCGACATCAAGGTGCTCGAAGGGGATTTCCTGCCGAAAATGTCGGTCGTCGGGGATCTTTACACGCAATCGGATATTGATGGGCGCGGCAATCGCGCGATCGGCGCCAGGGTGCAGGGGCGGCTTTCGATGCCCTTTTACGAGGGCGGTCTCACATCGTCGCGGGTGCGTCAGGCGAAAGAAACGGCCGGTCAAAGAAAGCTCGACGTCGATGTCTCACGCGCGGAACTTCTGGCCCTTGTCCGCGCCAATTGGGGATCTCTGCAGGCCGCCAAAGCGCAGATCGCCGCCGTGCAAATTCAAATCAACGCGGCGGAGCGAGCGCTGTATGGCGTGCGGGAAGAAGCGAAAGCGGGTCAGCGCACGTCGCTTGAAATCTTGAACGCGCAGCAAGAGCTTTTGAATGCGCGCATTGCGCTGGTGATCGCGCAGCGCGACCGCGTTGTCGCCTCTTACGCGGTGCTCGCGGCAATGGGGCGTTTGTCAGCGCGACAACTCGGACTCAACACGAGCGACTATGATCCGAGCCTTCATTTCGATCAGGTGAAGGACAGTTGGGGCGGAGCCTCCACGCCGGACGGGCGTTAGGGCGCATGGTCAACGTCCAACCGTCACCCGGTCGATGATCTTTATGGTGACGGCCGTTGTCGGCTGCGCCGGCGCCGCCCTATGACGCCATCGGAATGCATGTAATTCGACGCTTTTATCAAGCGGCATCTTCTTGGAAACACGAATCTTTCCTTCAATTGCCGCGCGAAGTCCGGCCTCCACAACGGACTTGGCGCAGGCGCCCGTTTCGTCCCAAAGGTTTCGCGCAACGACGCTATCGACGGCTCCGGTGATGGTCTCTCCAGCGAAGTCATTGCGCTTGACCTTTTTCGTCTCGACGAGCGTGTGAATGGCTTCGCCAAGAATTGCCGCCGAATCATCGAACTCAACGTCCCGCACTTGCTCGGCGCGCTCCAGTGGAGTTCCGTCAACGATGCAATGACGCGAGACGAACAACCAATCATGGATCATATAGGCGGGCGCATATCCCCAAGGAGACAACCCGTTGAACACTTGAAATATCTTTGGGATCGAGCCGCCATCCGTATACATCATGCCCGGCTGAATGACCGCCCCATGACTGTTGGCGTTCGGACGATAAAAGATAAGTGGATCATCAGGGTCAGGCACGAACAAAAAATTTCCGTCGCCGCTACTGTCTCCCTCACTCACCCACATGACGAGGACCGTGCCCTGCAAACGTCCGGCTGTGGTGTGCGCATAGTCGACCAATGCGCAACCCGAAACAGTCAATCCTAGCAGGACGGCAAGAAAAACCCGCTTTTGAAAAGTCATTTCCTGTCTCCAAGAAGGCACACTTAAAAGTGTAAACGGCAACGTCGCGAAATTATCTCACAGTCGGTGATTCGTTAAGTGAACGCAGCATGTGCTTCAATTGTCCCTGAATGCGAAATGCGCGATCGCTCACGCGACGTCGTGAAGGGGCGATCGTCCTTTGTGACGCCGCCGCTCAATCACCCGGCGTTAGTCCCACGTAACGCGCCGCGCCGCGTCCGGCGGCGTAGCCGGTCGAAAACGCCGCTTGCAGGAGATAGCCGCCCGTTGGCGCGTCGAAATCCAACATCTCTCCTGCGATGAACACGCCCGGCAATTTCCTGAGCATGAGATTGTCGTCGAGTTCCTCGAAAGCGACGCCGCCCGAAGTCGAAATCGCGCGCTCGAATCCGGCTGTCGCTCGGACGGCGATCGGAGCATTCTTGATGAGAGTTGCGAGCGCAAGAGCGTCGCTTGGAAAATCGTTTCGTTGAGTTTCGCGCAGCAATGCAATTTCGAGCTTCGATAGTCCTGCAGCTTTCCGAAGAAAGCTTGAAAGAGACTGTTTGCCCCGGGCGCGCGACAGTTTTTGCGCGAGCGCGTCGAGCGCGGTGTCCGGCCGCATATCGACATGAAGCGTCGCAACGCCGTCTTGCTGAATGGCGCGTCGCAGACTTGACGACAGCGCATAGGCTGGCCCGCCCTCCAATCCTGTCTTCGTGATCACCACGTCGCCGCGCGCAGTTTCATCGCCATGACACAGCGCAATGGTTTTCAGCGGCTGGCCCTCGAAGGCGTCGCGAAAGCGCTCGCTCCAGTCGATGAGCGCGCCGCAATTCGCCGGCGCCAGCGGCGTAACGGCGACGCCGCGCTCGGCGAGGAGCGGAACCCATGCGCCATTGGACCCAAGCCGCGGCCAGGAGGCGCCGCCGAGCGCGAGAATGACGGCGTCACACTTTACGATCTCGCGTTCGCCTTGCGCGTTGCGCAGCACAAGATCGCGCTCGTTCGCGAAGCCTTCGAATGTCGTGCGAGTTTCGACGCTGACGCCATGCTGCCTCAGACGGCCGAGCAGCGCGCGCAACAAAGGCGACGCCTTGAAGCTTTTCGGAAAGACGCGGCCGCTCGAGCCGATGAAAGAGTCTTCGCCAAGTTCCGCGCAGAGATCGCGCAGCCGCTGCGGCGGAAAGGCGCGAATATGAGGAGCCAAGACGCTCAGAGGCGTCGCCGATAGCGCGTGAGAAAAACTTCAAGGTCTTCGCTGTGGGTGACGTTAAGTCCGCCGCGCCCCGCCATCAGAAATTTGCGAGCGACGGTCGGTTTCGCTTCGTAGATCGAGACGCGAGCGCCAGCGCGCGCCAGGACATCTGCCGCGATGAGCCCCGCGGGACCTGCGCCGATGACGGCGCAAAATGGGGCGGCCGGCGCCATATTGATGAAACTCCCATGTTTCGTGGTATGAGCCGCTCGCTGCGGCGACGCTTGGTAACATGCGGGCCGTCAAACGGATAAATTCATTGAAGCCGCAAGAAACTGTGCCCATAGACGAGACAGCGCGCGAGCGTCGCTTTTCCTTTGTCGTCGAGCCGGACGCGGCGGGCGCTCGCCTTGATCGTTACCTTACGGAGCAAACTGAGGCGGCGTCGGCGCATCTTTCGCGCACGCGCATCAAGTCACTGATCGAGGAAGGGCAGGTGACTGTCGGCGGCCATGTGGCGGATGGCGCGAGCCGTCGCCTCGCCGCCGGAGAAGCGGTCGCGTTGATCGTGCCGCCGGCCCAGCCCGCCGAACCGCAAGCCGAGGACATCGCGCTCGACGTTGTTTATGAGGACGCGCATCTGTTGGTCATCGACAAGCCGGCTGGCCTTGTCGTGCATCCCGCAAGCGGGCACGAGACCGGCACGCTGGTCAATGCGCTGATTTCTCACTGCGGCGACAGTCTCTCCGGCATCGGCGGAGTCAAAAAGCCCGGCATCGTGCATCGTCTCGACAAGGATACGTCGGGGCTGCTCGTCATCGCCAAGACGGACGCCGCGCATAAGGGCCTGTCGCGCCTGTTCGAAGATCACGGCCGTAAGCTGCATCTCATTCGGGAATATCAGGCCTTCGTCTGGGGCGTTCCCGATCGCGCCCATGGCGTTGTGGACGCGCCGATCGGCCGACATTCAATCCATCGCGAGAAGATGGCGGTGACTTCTGCAGCGCGAGGTCGCGAGGCGATCACGCATTGGGAGACGCTTGAGAAATTCGGGGTCGCCTCTCTTGTCGCCTGCAGGCTGGAGACGGGCCGCACCCATCAGATCCGCGTGCACATGGCGCATATCGGTCATCCGCTGATCGGCGATAGAAGCTATGGCGCTGGCTTCAAGACCAAGGCCTCGCTGCTTGGAGATGAAGCGCGCAGCCTTGTCGACGCTTTGGGCCGACAGGCGCTTCACGCCGGAACTCTCGGCTTCGAGCACCCAATCACTCGCGAGGAGCTTCTATTCGAAAGCCCCTTGCCGCCCGATCTGGCTGCGCTGAAGGCTGCGCTGGCGCGAACTCAGCCATAAGCGCGCGACTGGCGCGTCCCGTGTCACGTAACCCCATGCCCTACTGGCCGTCCGCGATTGGCCTCTCTTTTAGAGCGCCTTTATTCCTTCGACATTACAAAAACTTAATGCTGACTACAGTCAGCCTTTAGCGAAAAGCCATCTTTCAGCCATGCTTTCGGCGGTCTATATTGAGCTGTTGCGGTCGGCGAATCTGCGACCGCGATTTGCGGACTTGCCGCCCAACGGGGGTCCGTCAGGAGGATGTCTATGGCGAATGCCTTGCCTATCGTCGCCGGTGAAAGCGGCCTTGCGCGCTACCTCGCCGAAATACGTAAATTCCCTATGCTGGAGCCCCAGCAGGAGTACATGCTCGCCAAGCGCTGGCGCGAGCACCAGGACCCGAAAGCCGCGCAAGAACTTGTGACCTCGCATCTGCGGCTCGTGGCCAAGATCGCAATGGGCTATCGCGGCTACGGCCTGCCGATCGGCGAGATCGTCTCGGAAGGAAACGTCGGCCTCATGCAGGCCGTGAAGCGTTTCGAACCCGAGCGCGGATTTCGTTTGGCCACCTACGCAATGTGGTGGATCCGAGCTTCGATTCAAGAATACATCTTGCGCTCGTGGTCGCTTGTGAAAATGGGCACAACGGCCAGCCAGAAGAAGCTGTTCTTCAATCTGCGCAAAGCCAAGAGCCGCATCTCCGCCTTCGAGGAAGGCGATTTGAGGCCCGAAAACGTGGCGACGATCGCTCATCGTCTCGGCGTCAGCCAGCAGGACGTCATCGACATGAATCGCCGCATGGGCGGCGACGCGTCGCTCAACGCGCCTTTGCGCGAAGAGGGCGAAGGCGAATGGCAGGATTGGCTTGTCGATGAAAGTCCAGATCAGGAACGCATCCTGGTCCAGCAGGAAGAGGCGAACAATCGCCTCGGCGCCTTGCGCGGAGCGCTCGACGTGCTCAATCCGCGTGAGCGGCGCATCTTCGAGGCGCGCCGATTGTCGGACGATCCGGTGACGCTCGAAAATCTCTCGGAGGAGTTCGGCGTCTCCCGCGAGCGTGTGCGCCAGATCGAGGTGCGAGCGTTCGAGAAGGTGCAGCAGGCGGTCCGCGCCAATGTCGCGCGCCGCGAAGCGTTGCCTGCGCCGTCGCCTATGGCCTAAGGCGGAAAACACGCTGACAAGGCGATCAGTCGCAGATCGCCTTGAGCGCCTTCCATTCCTCGTCCGTGAGAAGCGCCGGTCCTGTCGCGCCTTTGTCGAGACGCGACAGTTGCTCGAGCCGATCCTCGCTGAGCGGATGATCGTGAAGGATGGTGAAGAGTCCGTCGCTTTCACGACCCGTGACGCGCAACAACAGCGATCCCATCGCCTTTGACGGGCGGCCCAGCCGCTCCATCGTTTGCGCGGCGAAAACATCGGCCTCGGCCTCCGCTCCGCGTGAGTGCGCCGCATTGAACAAGGTCTTGCTGGCGAAGATCAATGCGCCCGCGCCGGTGACATCGCCGAACAGCAGTCCGAAGAGATAGGCTCCGCCTCCATTGGCGATCAGTCTGCGCAGATGATCGCGATGCTGCAGATGCCCGAGTTCATGCGCCAGCACGCCGGAAATTTCGTCCTGCGATTCCGATTTGGCGAGCAATTCCGAGAAAAGATAGACTTTGCCTCCCGGTAGAGCGAAAGCG
The DNA here is from genome assembly GCA_963811555.1 of uncultured Alphaproteobacteria bacterium. Classification (GTDB taxonomy): domain Bacteria; phylum Pseudomonadota; class Alphaproteobacteria; order Rhizobiales; family Beijerinckiaceae; genus Methylosinus. The sequence goes on from CAWESG010000032.1 coordinate 236,301, forward strand.
TTGGGGGTCTTCCTTCCGACTTTGTGCTTAATATATTGATTTTAAAGGACTGATGTTAGCGAGAATGGATTGCGTCCTATTATAGGACCACGAATTGCCCTTTTTTGATCCCTGCCTCAATCTGAGCCGGTCGTGTAAGATGCGCTCATGTGCGGACGCTTCACACAACACTACACTTGGGCTGAGATTAACGCCTTCCTCGACCTAACAGGACCGGCGCGGAATCTTCGACCGCGTTACAACATCGCCCCAACGACCACGATAGATGTGGCGCGGGCTGGCGAAAGCGGGCGCGAGATTGTTCCCATGCGTTGGGGCTTAGTCCCGTCATGGTGGAAGAAGCCGCTTAAGGAGCTTCCAGCGACCTTCAATGCAAGAGCGGAAACGGTCGCTGAAATGCCAATGTTCCGTTCCGCCTTCAGGTCGCGCCGCTGCATCATCCTGGCGTCGGGGTTTTACGAGTGGACGGGACCGAAAGGCGAGAAGACGCCGCACTATTTTTCGTCGCCGTCCGGCGAGCCCTTAGCCTTCGCCGGTCTTTGGGAGAGCTGGCGCAATCCAGCAGAAAAGCGCCGAAACAATGCTCTCCGCCACAATAATCGTTTGCGGCGCGAATGAATGGATGACGCGTTACCACGACCGCGCGCCAGTTATAATCGAACGCGCGATAATTTTGACGAATGGCTCTCAGGCGGTGACGCAGCGGCACTGTTGCGGCCTATGCGAGAGGATGCGTTGCGGGAGTGGATCGTTTCGCCGCGTGTGAATCGGTCAGGTGTTGGCGATGATGATTCGACGATGATTGAGCCGGTTGTGATGGCTTAGCGAAGGCGTCTGCTTTGCGCCACTTTCAGACCTTCGCAGAGGTTCGAGATGCAACCAAACGTCCCGTGAGCAGTCCTGCGCGCGGGGCGCAAAAAGCGCATCATAGGAAGTTAAGCAGTTGTCTAAAACCCTCTTATGCTGCGGAAAACTCCAGTTAAAAAGTAGCAGCCGGCAATGAATGAGAGCAACGAAAAAAACCCACAAATTACGGCCGTCCAAAAAGAGAGTTTTAGGAATTTATTATAATAACTCGCATTTCGCTCGGATTGACCAAATACTATATCGACGAGATTTTGGTTCGATTGAGACGAAGGAAGCGCGTTATTGAATCCGGCTAACTCAGAGTCACAGGACGCTCGCACAAAACCAGCAATATAGAGATGGTTGATGTATGCGATAAAGGCACAAATCAACGCTAGGATTTCTCCTGAAATAAAAGATATTCCGGGGAGCCAAAAAAGTTCAAATTTGTTGAGCCCATAGAAACTTGTCTCGCCAAAGAAAGCTGCAATTGTCGGAATGGCGCCAATTCCCGCGCCGTTCAAAATAAACAAATGAGAGATAATTATCGTGATTATCCCCGAAGCAGAACGCTCTTCCTCCAGCGCACGCACATGAGAAAGCTCTCGAAGTTTCACTTGATAAGAATACCAAGGATCCTCAGTTTGATGCGGGGGCAGGTTGTTGTCGGTCATCGATTTTCAATACGATTAATAGCTGCAATCCTATTCGTGTGGCGCGTTCACTGCATTCAGTCGGGGGGCGATGATTTCGGCCTATACATAAGTGCACTATATGCAAGCCATCTACTGTTTCAGGTTTAGACAAAGCTTGTATCGCAGGGGCGACCCAATCGAGTTAGAGCGCTTTTGCGACCGGTAAAGCGGTCCGCCTGATGGACTGGAACAGCGGGGGCCGAAGCGTTCTCGCCTCTCGAAATTCACGAGTTTCGAAAATTCGAGTTACGCTGCCCCGCCCATCTTGGCGCGACCGTTGCCCGTTCGAATGACCGGAATGGGTCAAACTCGGAAGAGAATTGCGCGTTATTGCATTTCCTTTTCTGCACGCGCAGCGACGTCCGATGACGGATGAGGTCGCTGGATCGCCATGAGAGGTCTTCGGCCCTATCTGTTGGAGTCCGTTTCCATCCTGAACTGGATGTTCCTCAGATTGAAAGTTGATCTGTTCTCATGACCGCGGCGAGTAGGCCGGCTCGGGGGGCAGCGTGTTGAACGGGGATGTCCACGGACAGCGTAGCCGCAAGCAAATGAGGCCAGAGGCTGCGATGCCGGCGTCGTCGAATTGAGATTCGCGCGTGAGGTCGATGAAGGCAAAAGAACGATATAACAACAAGATGTTATTATCGCTTGGTTCGAGCGATCTCAGGTGTCGAAGCGGCGCGAGAAGCGATTTATGGATAATGCGGCCATGGGAGAACTTCTCACCGACGACGAAATTGACGCGAGACTTCGTCAGCGCCTGGGCCCCCTCCATGCGCGTCAACGGCTCGGGATCGAGCGAGACCACGAAGCTCAAGTTTTCGGTCAGGGCCTGAACTTCTTCCATATCGAGAATTTTCCGCTTTCACCTTGGCTCATCACCGCCATACTCAAAGTGACGGGTCTCTTCTGGATTGGGCGGCGAAACGCCGCGCGTGTTCGAGTCAGAACGAATGACGTCGTCTCGACGCGATTGCCGCCGCGCTTCGATGGGTTCACCATTCTGCAGTTGAGCGATCTTCATGTGGACATCAGTCCGCTGGCGATGCAAAGCGTCATCGATCTCGTGAAAGATCTAAATTTTGATATTTGCGTTTTGACTGGTGACTATCGAGCCGAGACTTACGGAGCAATCCAGCCGTGTCTGATCGGGATCGCCCAAGTGATCGGAAGAGTGAGGGAGGTTCTGAAGGAGACCATTTATGGCGTTCTCGGCAATCACGACACTATTCGAATGGTTCCTGATCTCGAACGCATGGGTGTCATGATGCTGCTCAACGAATGTGTCAATCTTGAGCGTCAAGGCGAGCACATTCATATCGCCGGTATTGATGATGCGCACTTTTTCAGGGTCGACAATATCGAGAAGGCGGCTGCCGGGATTCCTGAGGATGGCTTCTCGATCTTGCTGTCTCATACTCCCGAAATTTATCGGCAAGCGGCGCACGCCGGATTCGACCTCCTGCTGAGCGGCCACACTCATGGTGGTCAGATATGTCTTCCGGGCGGGATCCCTCTTACGCTCGATTCTAACCTACCACGCGCTTTCGGCTCCGGCGCATGGCGATACCTGAACATGGCCGGCTACACGTCGGTCGGCGCCGGTTCGTGCATTGTGCCGGTGCGGTTCAATTGTCCTCCCGAAATCACGCTGCACCGACTGCGCCGCGCCAACGAGAGAGCCTAATGAGGCTGATCCCAAATCTTCAGCGCGAAAAAGATGCGGGAGAAAAAGAGTTGCCCTACAAAGAAAATAGAAACGATCGCTGCGACATCCAATGACGTCAGCGGCAACACACATCTAGCGACGAGCGCCGGCAGGAGGGCTTCGGGAATTTGGTCCAGCCCGATGGTCTTGCCACTGGGCGGAATTTTCAATCGTCGCTTCAGGAAGCTCGAGAGCAAGTCCCCGATCATCGCCGCCGCTGAAACTATCGCTCCATTTATGAACTCCAAATTGACCAATGGAGCCAGCATCGTCGTGACGAGGAGAGCCAAGCGACTCCGCGGATCGTCTTCGACTTTCCAAACAGCGGCTGACCATCTCCCAGGATCAGTCTGCCATCGATCGGAAAAGCCATCTTGTCGCCAAGTATCTTTTTCCCGATGACTGGAGTGCCATTCGCTATGGTCAAAAGGAAAAGAACTTTTCCCAAAAGCTCGAGATTAACCGTTCCCATCTCCGCTGTTCCCGAAACCGAGATTTCGATATGGACGACTTGTTGAGCAATGGCCTACCTACTTTGGGCTTTCATGGCGACTCAGATGCTGGAACGCATCTCTAGTATAACGATCTTTGGAGGACGGCCCAGCATCACCGGGTGATTCTGTTGGCTTGAAAGATCGGCGAACACAAGACGAGGGCATTTGGATTCTGGGCGCGAATGGCGGCTTCGGGTCACGAACGGGCGCGCCTCGGAATGATTTTCCATGGGGTGAAAGATTAACGCCGCTTTGGAAGCCAAGACCAACGATCACGGTCATGCGCTCTGCACTTAACTCTTCGTCGTTCCGTCATCCTTCCTCTGTGGCGGACACGTCTGGCGTCAAGCTCGCGGCAAAACAAAAAGCTTAGCTCAAAGACCGATTGGTATCTGTTTCATAAAAAAGCTCGGCCATTTCTGACCGAGCGAGCATATGCGCAATCTCTGGGAGGTCGTTGACGCACGATGCGCCAACCATTTGGGCTCACTTAGGACCGCAGGGGTCGAGATCAATGCGACAAAATGCGCCTTGGATAAGGATCAGCTGGCGCGGTGTTAAGTCCGCGATGCGCTTGAGCGATTAGCGGATCAAGTGAGCGACCGAGCCTACCGGATAACGCCATGCTCTCGCATTGCGCTGCGATATAATCATTGACTTAATTTGTGCATCGCACCTAATGCGCATGGGCGCGGGCTTTAGGCCAAAATAGGATAAGTAATGTCATTCAACTCCCCAGAACTCCCCGGATTCGGCACGAATCCGTTCGCAGTGATTAGCAAAGCGACCGAGTCAACTACGAAGGTTCTCCAAGCCATAGCGGCTGAGACCACGGACTATTCGAAGAAGTCCTTCGAAAAGAGCCGCGTTCTGGCCGAGAAGCTAGTTGGCGTGAAGAAGCTCGACGAAGCGATTCAATTGCAGTCGGATTTTGCCAAGTCGGCTTATGAAGATTTCGTCGCGCAGGCGACGAAGATCGGCAGCCTTTATTCCGATTTCGCTAAGGACGCTTTTAATCTGACCAAGTTCGCGACGCCTGTTGAGTCGCCGGTTGCCGCTCCCCTGTCGAAAGCGCCGGTTGCCGTGAAGCAGAGCTGATCTTACAGGTCAGCGCGTCACATTTTCAGTTAAAGAAAGCCGCTCGATCAGATTGCTGATCGAGCGGTTTTTTTCGTCAAAGCGAGAGCCCATAGGAAGCTCGGACGGCCATCAGGCGTCGCCGAAAACCCGCTTCGCCTCATGCTTCCGATAAAGTTCCTCGATGGCGAGCTTGATGAGTTGCGAATTGTCGAGTCCGAGGCGGGCGCGCAGCAGCGCAAATTTCTCCACATCGGATCGGTTGAAGTAGCCGCCGATGTGTTTCATTCCGCTCCGATTGGCGACACGTGGGACTTTCGGCGCAGGCGCGTTCGTCTCGCTCATACGGCCCCCTTGTGCATACATGCTTTATTGATTGTGTTTGCGATCGTGCACATCTGCAAATGCTCCTTTCTGCTATTGTGCACAGTTGCATCTTTTAACTCAATCGTCAAGGCAGTATGTCTTTGTATCACTTGGAATTATAGCTTCTGATCGCCGCAAGCTTATGTGCGAAAGTGCGATTGTGCACAATTGCAGTATTGCACTTTGTCTTCGCATGGGGTATAAGAAGTCAGTTGGCATGAAGCCAACGGAGAGAGGAAAAAAAGTTATGGGAGCAATTCTCGAATTGACCAGCTACGCCGCGACCCCGCTCGGCATGATCGCAGTAATCGCCATTGGCGCCGTCGGTTATTTCGCAGCGCGCTGGGTCCTGGTCGATTAAGGATTCAATAGTATTAAAAAATAATAGGCTGCAGCTTAACAAGAAGTCTCTGCGCTCGGCTTATACGTTAATACTCAGATGCAGGGATTTACTGGAGAAATCAAATGGCTATTCGTCCTACTGGCGAGACCGTTAAGAACATCTCATGGTTTGTGGCTGTGATTCTATTGGCTGTAACGTTTATCTACCTCGCGCCGATTATTTCACATCACGGCTAACGCGGCGAGCGGCGACGCTCCCGACGACGCGCCTGTCTAATAAACCTAACCGCCCCCCGCCAGCCCCCGCCGGCGGGGTTTTGCATTTCATTCGGAGCTTGTTATCGGGGAGCGATCCGTTCGAGGCGATCGAGCAGAAGAACAGTGTGCTGTGAAATTGGGTTTCGGTCTTCTCACGGTCGGCATTGGCGCGAAGGAGGAGAATCCAATGGCCGTTTGTCCTTTATCATATGATTTCCGTAAGATTGGGACGCACGCCCGGGCAGTGTTCAAAGCGGAAGTGCGTTCCCAACCACATATCTCTTTATCTGGAAGATTAGCGTAGCGACAGACGATCAACCAAAAGCCAGTTAGCGCCTCGATGTAAATTCCGGCACTCGGTGTTCCGGCTTTTCGGAATTGATCGCCTCGCGGCTAGTTGCAGTACATGATGTAGCAAGAAGCCCCTTGCCGCGTGCTAACCGCGCACTCGCGCAGAGCGATAGTTCGAGCATAGCCTAGTGAGGGCGATTGCCCCCAGCCCGAAGCGCCAGTAGTTCCACGCGCCGAGCAATACCAGGCATTGGCCTTTTCCGCCGTACCAATCGAAAAGGCTCCAAGAGCAGCAACGGCCATAAAGCCCGCTAAAGTCAACTGAATTGCTTTCATTTTCGTTCTCCACATTTCAGGTTGATTAAACCAAAACCAGCTAATTGGCTTTCGCTGGCTCGGTGCTTTTTAACGGCATCTGGATTCTACGTGACCATCTACCGTTTTTTCCAAATAGCAGCCCTTACTGTTCAGTTCGCAGGCATGAGCGGTTATCCCAATCAATCCAGCAATGATGCCAGCTAACAGAACGAGGCCCGCCATTTGAAAGGCTTCATGCAGGACTCGCATGTTTTTTCTCCACACTAATAATTCCTCGTTGGTAGCGAGGATGGGTGGAGTTAACGAAATATTAATCGTTGCCGATATGCGCCAGCGCACAACGCGATTCGGAGATTCGTGCCTTGGATCGCGATGGCCAAGTATTGGCTTGAAGCTCTCTCCTGTGCTCGTGGATGGCGAGAAACGTGTCTTCCTCAATGCCATACTGCTTCGGTCCTATAATTGTCGCCGCTTCTTGAGAGTTGACGTAATCAGGAAGCGGCGACGCGCCGACTACGCACGCAACATGAAACGTAGTCAGCTTTGGCGCATGTTCGGTCCAAGACAGTGGAGCCAAAAAACCGAACAGCGCCAATTAGAAACCCGTTCCGCCGTCCGTGGTGGCCAAACGGCGGAACGGGGAGCGCACCCGCATGGGCTGGGCGACGACAATGCGAGCGGCTGCCTCGTAAATCTTGTTCAATGCCGCCCGCGAACCTTGCACTTCCGCGAACAAGGTCCGCGAGCGACAGAGACACAAATGACTCGACCGGAAGTGAGTGCGGAAGCGTCATTGTGTTATTCGCGGCCTGTGTCATGCTGCTTCCACTGTTTTACGACCTGTGGTCTGTCGTTTGCCGCCCGAAGGAGTCGTGACGGCACCGTCACATTAACGGCTATGCCGGTGCGCTGAAGGGAATATTGGCTTCGTCTTACGTCACCAGCGGTCGCGATCTCGGCCCAAGTCGAAAAGGCCTGCGAGCGCGCAGCCCGGTATTCAAGGGCGGAGTGATTTGCGCGACGGAAGTGGAAGAGATTTGCGATCTGATCGTGAATGGACAAGAATCTTTGGATCTGTCGCGGCCATTTAAAACCTTTCATGATCCGCTGTCGTCGCCTTGTTGGCTGGTGGGAGTTCTCCGCCCGATCGTTGATGCCCTTGTGCTGGCGGTGTTCGAATTTCATGCTCATGCCCTTGCGCGCCGCGCCGTAAGATCCGAGCTTGTCGGTGACCAGAACACGAGGAGCACGGGCCTGCTTACGGATGAGTTTGCGTAGAAGCTTTCGGCCGCGCGTTTGTCGCGGCGACTTTGGACCAAGGCGTCGAGAACGAAACCTTCCTGATCGACGGCGCGCCAAAGCCAATGCTTCTTGCGACTTTGTCACGTTGGCGAGTTTTACTTGTCAATAAGGCCAGTTTGCTGTCAACCGTCGGTTATGAAATCAACGTCTTACGTCGGTCCCCTCAGGCCGAAAACGACCTCGAAATCGCTTATACTGGGCCAACGTGACATATGTGGACGGCCCCGATTGGCAAGTGATTTTTTGATGTTCTGAACGATTGGGTGGCATGCGGTCATATGTCCGGCCTTTTGACGCGGAACCATGTCCGCTGGCCCTGATGAAGTCCGACCACGAAGGCGCCAATCAATGCAGCGAGCTTTAGGCTCGTGTCACGTTACGGAGTGTTCTTCGTCGTCTATTGCGACCGTGTCGTTCATCACGTCAAGTTTCGCCCTCGCCAAACTCGTCGTTCTCGAAGATTACGCTTGCATCAACGGCGCTCTCACGCCCGCTCGAAAGTCTCCGTGCGAAACGTCTCGCCAGTCATCATGACAGCCCATACGATCCGTGCGAGCTTATTGGCCAGCGCCACTGTGACCAGTCTTGCGGGCTTGCGTGCGAGAAGAGCGACCATCCAATCGCGCAAAACGCCTTTCCGCTTGCCCGCCACGCGCAGCAACGAGGTCGCGCCCAGCACGAGCAGTCGCCTGATGTAGCGGTTGCCTTGTTTGGTGATGGAGCCGAGCTTTTCTTTGCCGCCGCTGGAATTTTGCCGCGGCGTCGATCCGAGCCAGGCGGCGAAGTCGCGGCCCGACTTAAAAATACTTGAGTCCGGAACGCTGGCGACGATCGCCGAGGCCGTGATCTTTCCGATCCCCGGAATACCGGCCAGCAATCGGCTGACCGGGCTTTGCGCATGGACGGCGGCAATCTCCTGATCGAGGGCGGCGATAGAGGCGTCGATCGTTTCCAAATGTTGGGCGAGAATCTTCACTGTTGCCTTGGCGATCTCTGGAAGCTTCGCATCACTTTCGGCTTTTTCGATCAGTTCGTCGACGCGTCCAACTCCCTTGGCGGCGACAACGCCGAATTCAAAAAGATGACCGCGTAAGGCGTTGACGCTCATGGTCTTCTGTTTGATCAGCAGTTCACGCGTCTTGTGCAGCATCAACGTCGCTTGTTGTTCCTCGCTCTTGACCGGCACGAAGCGCATCCCCGGTCGCGACATGGCTTCGCAAATCGCGGCCGCGTCCGCGGCGTCATTCTTCCCGCGCTTCACATAGGGCTTGACGTAGATCGGCGGGATCAAGCGCACCTCGTGACCCATCGCCTGCAATTCTCGTGACCAATAATGCGCCGAGCCGCAAGCCTCCATGCCGACGAGGCAAGGCTTCGTCTCCAAAAAGAACTTGCGCATCGCTTGGCGGCTGAGCTTGCGTGTCGTCGCGCGTCCGTCTTCGCTCTCCAGCGTATGAACCTGAAAATAGTTCTTGGCGAGATCAACGCCGATTTTGATAAACTCCTTCACGGACGGCCTCCCTCTTTTGTGGCGCTCCGGCGGCCACGCCTTGGCACTCTGATGCCGTCGAGGTGGGGCCGTCCACACCATCAATGCCTCACCTGCTGTTGTTTGTCTTTGGGCTAGCCTCGTTCGTCGCCTTGACGTTCGATTGTTCGACAGTCGGCGGGGGGAGAGCCGACGAGGTAGACGATTCGGTCGAACTCGCTCGCGCCGGAATTTTTACAGGTCTCGAAGCCGGCGGTAGTGTGACTGCCTGCGGCGCAGTGGTAGTAGCTTGCACCGGCGCGCTTGGGGGCGGCAAAGGTGCATTTGATCGCGCTTCGGACGCGGGCGAATCTGAAGGAAGCGCTGTTGCCTTTGGCGGCGCATTTGACTGAGCCGTCGGCTCCGACGCAGAGGGGCTAGGCGCAGCCGCTGCAGGCGCGAGTGATGTTTTCTTCTTTTGCGCTAGCGATGGATGCAAGGCTGCGCGATGGCTGGGGTCCGCCGCGGATATGGCTGTCTTGGCGCGATGCGAAGAGGCCTTCGGCGGCAGTGGAAGAGTCTCGCCGCCGACGCGGGGTACGTGCCTAGGGTCATCCATGTCCCGATCAATAGGGTCCATCGGCTCATAGGAATCCCTAGACGCGCGCCCCCTAGGGGAGCCATACTCGCCAGGCTCGAGTGGGTCCGCTGGCTCGTACCGCTGCTCCGGGGCACCTACCTCACGCGGACCGCCGTATTCAGAAACTGGCCCAAGCGGCCGCGAGCTCAATACTTCCTCTTCATATGGATCGACAATGAATTGCATTCGCCAGCCCTGCGCGTTAACCCCCACGGCGACAATCTGATCACCGCGGCGTCCGAGAGGCCCAGCGAGACGATATCCTTCGCGCGCTAGGATCGCGACGATGCGTCTCGGCGAGACATAAGGCTCGGGTACAACAATCGGCCGGCGGAAGGCGTAGCCGTAAGGGGGGAAAAAAACTTGCGCCTGCGTTCCCACTGGCCAGGCGAGTGTGCCCAACGCGATTACAGACGCAAGCTTCGTCCAGAAGAATGGAGCTCTTGATCGCCAGCACGCTAGTTTCATGATTAACCCTTGAGATAGCTCCGTACACGGAGATTCTGGCAAGCAATGCGGCGAGGATTGGACAAAAACGTTCCACACACAAGTCTGCATCTTGGCGGAAATTCAAACGTCTTACCGCAGAGCCGGGGCAGCGATGGCCGGCTTTGACGCCGGCGCGGATTGATCAAGCGCCGCGAGTTGAGTTCTTATCTCCGCAATCCAGCTGCGCTGATTTGCGTCCAGACGATTTTCCGCCGCTAGCAGCTCCAGGATCGCGACCGCTGTTTCAAAATGTTCGCGCGCTCTGGCCTTGTCCAGCTCGGCGAGCCGCCAATGTGGCGCGATTGAATAAACGAGCGATTCTACGTCGTCAGGGTGCGACTGCACGAGCGTCTGATATATCGTCAACGCCCTTGCAAACGAGGTCACCGCTCCATTGACGTCGCCCTGTTCCGCAAGCGTTGCGCCGATACGTTCTTTGGCGACGGCAAGGTCGCGCTGCCATCCGGCATTGCCTGGATCGGAAGCGGAAAGAGCCTCCCTAATGGCAACGTTGTCACGATAGGATTTCAGCGCCCCAGCAAGATCGCCTTGCGCCTTTTGAAGGTCGCCCACTTTCTCGTAACTCACCGACAAATCCCATCGCAACCGTCCGTTGCTAGGGTCGGACGCCAAAAGATCTTGTGCTATCGCGAGGTCGTCTTGATAGGATTTCAGCGCCCCCGCTAAATTGCCTTGCGCTTTTTGGACGTCGCCGACTTTTTCATAGCTTATCGATAGGTCGCGCCGCCATCCGACGTCGCGCGGATTGGAGGCGGAAAGCACCTCCATAAGAGCTGCCGAACGTTGCGCCGCAGCGAGCGCGCCTTTTGTGTCTCCCGTGGCGAGTTGCGCTTCAACGAGCTGGTTGAGGGCCACGGACTGAACACGCCTTAGCTCGTCGTTGTTGGCATTCCCCGCGATCAATTGCTCTTGCAACTTGCGCGTCCGGTTCAGAATATCCGTCAGTGACGCCGCGAGCGTGCTCGGAGCGTTCCTTAGTCGCTGCGCCGAATCGAGCGCCAATTCGTTCGCCGTATCAGTCGCTAGCGCCAAAGACTTCTCCGCGCCATCGAGTTGCGTCTTCGCTTGTGCCTCCTCCCTTCTCGCCGAACGCCATTGTGAATTTTGTAGAATTGCAAAGGCAAGGGCCACGATCAGACAGATAAACGAGATCAACGCCGCCTGTCCTGAAGTTCGCACACGTTGCGAGAGCCTTTCGTTCGTCTTTCGCTCCAGTTTCAACGCAGCGCTGCGTTGTTCCTCCTCCATCTCGCGGATGGCCTTTTCCTTTTTGATGCAAGCCGCGAGATAGGCGCGATCGGTTGCGTCCATAAGCCCTGCGAATTCGGGCCGCGCATAAAGGAATTCAGCTTCCTCCAGCTGTACACCGGCGTGTGCAGCCCAGACTTGATCGCGTGCATTGGCATCCCAAATCAGCGAAGCACTCTTAACGCTTTCGAGCGTCGCTACGCGCCGAAAGTCCCCAGCGAGCCAGCAGCTAAGACGACTCCATTTGCGCACGAGCGCTTCATGTGCAAGCTCAAATAGAATATCGCCCGAGTCCGGATCCAGGCGGCGCGTCATCAGCCCGTAATCAAGGAGGATATTAATGAGCGGAAGTGTATCTTCGGGGATTGCTGCAGCAGGGACACTGCGTCGGCGCGCCGTTTTTGTTGCTGGATCGACGCCTGCGAATGCCGGAACGAGTGCGCGCTGCAGTAGGACAAGACGCGCGCCTATGTCTTGGGGAATCCGGGAATCGGGATCGCCCGCTGCGAAGGCGCACCTCAGGGTAAACTCGATCGAACCGGCGAGACCTCCAAGATTTAAATAGTCCGCATGCGTCATGCACTTGGAGGCGCCGCAGGTCCGATAGAGCTGATCCAACGTGAGAGCGAGGAGTGGCAAAGCGTCATTCCCACATTTCTCCATGTCTTCGAGAAGCGCCTGCGTAAGTGCGGGATCAATCTCAAGCTTGCCGCCCGCTTGCACGGCGCGCTCGATCGGGCGTTCGATCGCCTCCCGATAGTCGGCCCGCTGCATGGGGGCCAGCGGGAAGACACGTTGACGGAAACCCTCAAGTGGCTTTGCTCTCGCCAATGCGTCGTAGAAATCCGATCGTATTGCGAAGATGACGATAATTGCGGGATCGTCCGCTAACGTAAGGTCGCGCAATAGCGTCAAAAAGTCCTCGCTTTCGACGGATCGTTCCGCACGAAACAGCTCCTCCGCCTCATCTATAGCGACGACAACCACCGGCGGCTTTCCGCCGCGCGCCGCGCGCTCCACGAACTCCTTTAAAACGGATCGCAACGTCTTCGCGCCGTCTGCGACCGCCCCCTGGATGTGAGAGCGGGTCGTCTCGAGATTGCTTCTCTCAGCTGCCTCGAAAAGTGCTGCCGCAAGTCCGCAAGCGCCGCTTGCGCCGGAGCATTGCGCGCGAATGACGGGGAGCGGCAAGAAATGGCGGTCGTCGCGCGCAAGTCGGGGCCATAACCCTGCGCGCAGAAAGGACGATTTGCCGGCGCCCGACGCCCCCAGAATGACGAAAAGCCGCGGCGCGGTTGCCTCAGCAAGCCCGCGCAGTTCGTCGAGGGCTTGCACTAGTGGCTCGTCGCGGCCGAAGAATACGCCGACGTCCGCGGATTCCAGCGATTCAAGACCGCGATAGGGCGCGCGTTCCGGCTCACTCTCGGGCGGCCACGCGAAGAGACGCGCATCGAGCCCGGCCTGCGACAATAGAGTTTTGAGCTGATCGAGCCCTTTGTTGGAAAGTGCTATCTCTCGCTCCTCATCGTTGCCCGGCCTCGAGACGCGAAAGAGACGATTGTTCTCGCCGGAGACGAGCGATGCAGTTTCATGTCCTTGCTTCAAATAGAGCGGCAGATCGTCCGCCGACAAATTCTCAATCAGCGCGATGAAGATGTGCTTATTGAGCTTGCGCGCGATCTCACATTCGACGCCGCGCCATTCTGTTGCGAGCCAGTTGCGCGAGACCAACAATAGCGTCGCTTCGCAGTGCGCGGCATTTTCCCGCAGTGCGTGCTCCCGCCGCTCACTAAGATAAGCCCCTTCCGGGGGGTCGGGATCGAGAAAGACATCGTCCCAACCGTTTTCATTCAGCCAGTCGCGGATCGCGTTGGCTTCAAGATCATCCTTGCTCGAATACGAGAGCCAAATTCGCGACACAGGAAGCCTTGCAGGCGAAACCGTTCGATTGCCCAGCCCTCGACCAGGAGACGAGAACTAGCGACGGGCGAGCGAACGAGGTCTTTATCGCCCGTGTAACCCTCAAATGGTGGACTCAATTGTGTTGATCTTATGCCCTGACCTGACTTTTTTGGGCACCGACACGTTAAGTCAGTAATGGCGGATTTGGGTGCACTTTGCCCTAATCCTGCTTGAGCAAGCCGTTGATTTCCCTATGCCGCATGGCGCCCTATTAAGGAACTTGACAAGCAAAACGGCTTAACGTGTCAAAGCCCGATTGCTTCTTCGGCTACCCGGAACACCGAGCAGACATATCGGTCCCCTGACGCTCCGCGCCAAGAATAGAAGTGATCGCGCAAATCGGCTATGTCACGTTGGCGAGTTTCACTTGCCAATAGGGGTAATCTGCCGTCGACCGGCCTTTGTGAAATCAACGACTTCCGCCGGCGTCCACAGGCCAAAGATGGCCTTAAAATTGGTTATACTGGGCGAACGTGATGGTGTGGACGGCGCCCGCACCGGCATCTGGCTCGATTGAGAGCTGTGCCAAGATGGTTGTCGTTGAACAACCTTCTGAAGGAGCGCTGTCCATGGGAAAATCTATCACCGATTTATCTTCTGTCACGTCCGTTGGCCTCGATCTGGCCAAGCATGTTTTTCAGGTTCATGGCGTTGACGCTTCTGGGCGCGTGATCGTCGCCAAGGCGCTCCGACGCAAGGACGTGCTGGCCTTCTTCGCGCAATTGCCCAAATGCCTCGTTGGCCTTGAGGCCTGCGGTTCGGCCCATCATTGGGCGCGCGAACTGATCAAACTTGGCCATGACGCGCGGGTGATGCCGCCGGCCTATGTCAAACCCTATGTGCGCAGGCAGAAGAATGACGCGGCCGACGCCGCCGGCATCTGCGAAGCGGTGACAAGGCCTTCGATGCGCTTCGTCGGCGTGCGCACGCTGGAGAACCAGGCGGCGCTCATGCATCACAAGGCGCGCGAAATGCTGGTGGCGCAACGCACGCAACTGATCAACGCGCTTCGCGGGCATTTGGCCGAGATTGGGGTCATCGCCGCGCAGGGGCTCAAAAACGCCCGCGAATTGGCGGGGGTCCTCATGGCGGAGGGCGACGAGACGATTCCGGCCTGCGTGCAGGCGGCGCTCGCCCCGCTGGTGCGTCAACTGCATGTTCTGGATCAGGAGATCGCGCACAGCGATCGAACCATCGCCGCGATGGCTCGGGCCGACAAAATGGCGCGCCGTTTGATGAGCATTCCCGGCTTGGGCCCGGTGACGGCCTCGGCGATGGCCGCGAGCGTTCAGGACGTCTCCGCCTTCTCAGGCCCGCGCGAGTTCGCCGCCTTTCTTGGCCTGACGCCGAGACAAAACTCGTCCGGCGGCAAGGAGCGGCTGGGCCGCATCTCGAAGATGGGCAATCGATATTTGCGGACATTGCTCGTCGTGGGCGCGCATGCGGTCCTCTATCATTGCAAGCCGCACGACGACGCGCTGCGGTCTTGGGCGAAAAAGCTCATGCAGAGCAAGCCCTTCAAGCTTGTCGCCGTCGCGCTCGCCAATAAAATGGCGCGCATCGCCTTCGCGATCATGCGCGGCAAAACAACCTACAGCGCAGTTCCGGCCTAACGACCGCCGACATCGTCAGCGGCCAAAGGCTGCACAAGAATCGAGGGTGACCAAGAGGTGATGCGAAGAAAGCGGATTGATCTCAAAGCCCGGGGCATTGTCTGCGCCATCAAGCGCGCCAACGTGATTGGGGCAAAAGATCAGCGGACAACATCAGGGCCAGCGGGGCGTCAAGACCCGCATCGACAGGCCGAAGACATGACCGCACCCACGATCATCGCGCTACAGCAAAATAACCCTTGATCAGCGGGCGTCATCCAGACATGTCAATGCCATCGCGGAGGCTGGACGCCACGCCGAGGCGGAATGCGAGGCAGTCTGGCGAGCGTCGTTCAAACCTCATGCCTTTCTTGTCGGAACCGACATTCGTCCCTCGCAAATCACCATCTACGGCATCACCGGGGGTGCGAAACGCTGGTTACAAATCCCGCTCGACTTGTCGCAGCCTCCTGTGACTTTCGCGGCTCAGGCGCATGTGGTCGTGAAGAGGACGTCTTTCGTGCCATTCCATGGCCGCTCGACGGGTTTCATCGTCAACTACACCCCGGACAGTGCCGTGCGTTTCGATCTAGACGGCAATCCGGTCGAACGTTTTGATCAGGCCTTTACGCCGGGCCTGGTGGATGTGTTCATAGGAAAGCAAAAGCTTCCAGCAAGTGGTCTGTTCGGGATTGAGCGGGAGTCCAACAAAATCCGCCACTAAGCTAAATCAGCAAGAGCGACGAGCGCAGAAGTTTTGCTCGCCGGTCTTACGCGCCGATCCACAGGCGGGGCTAATCCCCGAAATTGCATTCCTTTTCCTCTTCATTCCCCGATGTGTCTTTTTGAACGAGCGCCGACAACTCCTCGACCTGCTCCGTCAGCGATTCGAATTGGTCACGTACGTGATTGCCCATGACATCGGCGAATTCCTGCGGCGACTTCACTTTCGACAATCTCTCGGCGTATTTGAAAACGGCGCCGATGTTGATGGTGCTGAATTCCATGAGTTTTGCATTATACTCCTGAGCGGTTTGTATGGACGCGAAAAATGGATTCTTGGTCGGGTTGAGCGTTTCCCCTGCCATGTTAGTCGTCCTCTCGATGGTTTCCGCTCGTAGCGAGCCGTTTGTGCCAGGCTTTATAGACGCCACGTATACAAACGGTTTCAACGCAGCAAGGTTGCCTCTTCTCAGCGACCTTATGGCACCGCCAAAAACGCAATGGCAGTTTCTAAACCTACGCCTTCGTTTGTTGGCTCATCGACAGGCCAAGCCGTCGCTTGTGAGTTCGTTTTTCTGGATCGACCCAGAAGGCCATTGGCGACTTTTTGTGTGCCATAGGCTGGGGAGAGGCAAAAAGCTCCGCCCCTTTTCCGCCCTCTCTTGAAAAAACTCCGGCCTGCTAGACCCCGCAAGGCCCCCCTCATTCACCATGACCGGTGGAAAATCATTGAAACCGCGCCAGAGGTTGATAGGTGGCCGAAGAACACAATATCGGCATTCACCGCATGGAAGTAGGTCATGGCTATGGTGAAGTCGGTCGATGTTTTTGTCGCCAAAATAGTGGGCGCGTTGGCAACGGTTACGGCTGCGGGGGTGTTGATTGGTGCCGTTGTTACGTTTTGGAATCAAATTGCGGCGCCTGTGGTTGATCACAAATCGTTGTCATGTTCTTCGCCAGAAGTGGTCGAGGGCGCCAGAACAGTTTTCTTCAAGGCTCTAGTCGTCAATATTTTTAATCAAATGGGTGGCCAAACCAACCCAGATTGGCGTGAAGGCATGGAAGTGGCCGTTGGTATGTGTGTCGATGATTTAGCGAGAGACCATGCTAAAAGCGCCAAATGTGCTGGCTGGTTGAAGGCGCTAAGCGAGACACGTCTAATTCATATCACGACAACCAATTATTTTGATAATGGTGCGTTTTGTCGTGCGGATGGGGTTGCTGACAACGGTCTCGTGCTTCGGGAATTTGAATATGTTTTCATAGATGAAGGTAGAAACTTCTACATAGGTGGGCGGTTAACGGGGCAATGGCATCTTAAACAGGGCATAAACATATGAAGATGCCGTGAACCTCGAATGGCGCCCAACAGGAATGCTTTCCGGTGGTGGGTGCGTGTTCCACTTAGCCGTGAATAAACGCATGGAGCGGATATTTCGCCACCAGCACCGCAAGGGCAGTTCCTAAACCTTCGCCTTTGTTGATCTGAGTGAACAATCACGCTCAGCAGGTTACAATCGGCTTCCCGAATATCTCCGAATCGAGGCCGATCCCTGTGTCAGAGACGTCCGCCATTTTTCGACGCCTCTCCCATTTCATCCAAAATGAAATGCGGATGAGCCATGTCTATCAGCCGGTGATGCTCAGAGCCCTTTTAAGCCATAAAGGGAAAGCGTCGGTCCGTGAAAGTAACTTAGTCTGTATAGAACGGTGGACGATTGTCGTATTCTCGGGTCGGTTTGATCGCAGAGAGACCGCCCATCTCGTCCCAGCCAATGGCAACATAACCCTGCTCGACGGGGATAAGTCCATGCTCGCGGGACATGTGAATTGATCCAAACATTCGATCATTAACTTTGTTTATTTACCTTCATTGAAACTGTTTTAAGCATACCCTATCAATCTTTTGCAAACCATGTTATCCCTTTGATCAATCAGTAAACATTTGTCCGTTTGAATTTCCCAAGTCAGCCTTTCAAGTTGAGTTTCAAGTCAGTTTCTTTCAGGTCAGCTATTCAAGCTGGTTTTTAGAGGCGCCTCGCAGCGAAAAAAATAAGAGCCGTTGGACAAGCACGAAGTCCAACGGCTCTTGCATTAGCTGATAGGGTTATGCCCCGCCAGAAATTAGCGGCAAAAGTGACCGTTCCATACCTATCGCGGCTCGATCAGCGAGGAATAATGGGGCTTGGCCGACATTCTCGTAAAGAGATATTGGCGCAAGTTGTCTTCGCTCGCCGCGTAGGTTTCCTGCGTCAGACTTCCGACGAACAATTCGTGGATCAAAAAGACTCTGTAGGTGTTCACCACGTCGGTCTCACAATAGGCCGAAACCTCGTCGAGCGCTTGCGCGCCCTTGGACGCTTGGCACGTCTTGCCCTTGAAAATCGAGCGCGTCTGATGGTCAGCGGCGTCGCCAAGGCGCTTTTCCCACGAGAGGGGAATTAATGGCGCGATCCGGTCCGCGGCGTAAGGAACCCCAAACCAGATCATCCCTCCGATCGAAGCCGCGGCGACCAGGGACCAGCCGACGATCGACCTTGTCGATATTTCGCGATAACCGTCGCCGTCGAGAAGCCGGCAGGCATTCAAAATCTGTTCCTGCAGGGCGGGATTGTGCAGCTCCAACCTCGCGAGCTCTGGCGCGGTGATCGCTCGAAGACGCATCGATCCTTTCGGGGCGTCCAGTCGGCGAATGTCGGAATAGGCCCAGGCCGCGAGAAAGACGCCATTCTCGCTGATTTCGAGCGCCGGGCCGAAGACGAGCTCAACCTGCCGCTTCTGATTGCTGCGACCGTCGAAATAGATTGCTTCGAACGGAGCTGCATGCGTCGCCGGTTCGACTTCAGCGGACTGAGTCATGATCCCTTTTCTCAAAAGCCGACGACATCGAGGCTGTCGGCGAATCCTTCGCCCAGCGCCGTAGGCGTCGTCTCTCCTGGCCGTAGAGAGATATTTTGCGCGGCGTCGAGATTGTGGATTGTGAGAGAGGAGACGACGATCTTCCAGACCCGCTGCACGAAATAGATACGCCATATGACGCCGATCATCAGCAGGCGCGGAAACATCCATCATCTGCAAAGAGCCCCTAGCTAAATAAATCGCAGTCAAATCGATGCGATGCAAGTCAGGCGCACGCAAGGAACGACGCTCGCCAACGACCAAGCACTTTCTTAAACCTGTCGCAACACGGCGCGCGGCGCAGGCATGAGTTCTTTGTGTGGATGATTTACAGAGCGTCTATTCTTAATGAAGCGTTCGAAGTTTCGAAATTGGCGCGTCGTTGATCGCATCGTTTTAAGCGCGTGGTAACGCATTCCGTTCATCGGAATCTGACTTGTAAGGATGCCTTAACCGCTTTCGTCCGATTATCCCCACGGAATGCGGGGTCTGGGGACGTTTGAAGAATGATGGGTCCGGGGCGGCAACCCGGCGCGACGCGCGATGCGCAGGGCGCCGCATTCGATCTTCTGCTTACGAGCGGCGGCGACGAGCGCATATGGCCGGACCCGGTCACGCGGCGCAATCGCTATGGCGCATCCGCCACGCCAAAGCCGAATGAAATTTGGTTCTCGTCGTCGACCGCGACCACCATTTCCTCACGCGCCTATAAGATGGCGCGGCTTGCCTTCGATCGTCTGACGACGCCCAGCGGCGGCATTGACCCCGCGTCGTGGCTCGACGAGATCCGCGAAAGAGTTAATTCTCTGTTCGGATTTGCGGGCTGCGAGGTCGTGCTCTCAGCGTCCGGCACGGAAGCCGAATTCTTGTCGCTCACTTTGGCCAAGGCGATCCTTAGGCGTCCGTTGACGAACATCATCGTCGCGCCGGACGAGACCGGAAGCGGCGTCATGCTCGCGGGCGAGGGCGCGCATTTTTCGAATACGGCGGCCTTCGGCGTCGACGTCGTCAAAGGGCGCGCGCTGGAGGGATTCGACGACGGCGCGATTTCGACAATGGGCGTCGCCATACGCGATGAGGCGGGGCGTCTGCGCGATCCTGACGAAATTGATCACGAGATCGGCGGACGCGTCGAAACGGCGCTAAAGGACGGTCGGGACGTGTTGCTTCATGTTCTGGACGCGTCCAAAACGGGCCGCCGAGGGCCTAGCCGTCAAGCCGCACGCGCCATAAAGGAAGCAGCCGGGGACCGCGCCCTGATCGTCGTCGACGCCTGTCAGCTCAGATGCTCGGCCGAGTCGATCCGCGCGGATCTGCGATCCGGCTTCATGGTGATGATTACAGGATCGAAGTTTGCAGCAGGTCCGCCGTTTTGTGGCGCGCTGCTGATCCCGCCTCAGATTTTGGAGAAGCTTCGCGAGTTGCGCGCGCCGCGCGGCCTTGGAGCCTATTCGGCGCGCTTCGACTGGCCGTGTTCGTTAAGGTCTGCGCTCGATCAGGGAGATTTTCCGGCGGTCAATCTCGGCGTCGCGGCGCGGTGGGAGGCGGCCCTCTTCGAGATCGAATCCCTGGCCGCGATCCCCGCGGCTTTGCAGCGCGACATTCTGCAGATTTTCGGCGACGCCGTGCGCGCCAATGTCGCCGCGCGCCCGGATTTGAATTTCCTCGACGACTCTCTCGCCATATCCGGCGACGACATGCCGTCGATCTTCCCGATCCTCACCGACGATGGCGACGCCGACGAGGCGCGTCGCATTTATGAGGCTTTGCGTTGGCCAAACGATCTACCGGCAGGATCACACGACGAAGATATTTTGTCGACCGCATGCCATATCGGACAGCCGGTGACGGTTGGAAACGGCGCAGCGTTGCGTATCTGCGCGAGCATGCCTTTGATCTCAGCGGTTGGCGAGCGCGTGGCGAAGGGGATGGATTTGCGTTTGGCGTTTGCGCCCGTTCGCTCGGATCTGGCGCGCGTGTTTCGCAAATGGGAATTGGTGCGGAATCCGCTTCGGCAATCGGGCGATCGCTCGGGCGCAGCTCTTCGCGATCGCGCGCGGGCGTAAGGTGCGCGCACAGCTGCGTCTTTGATCGCGCGTCATCGCGCGGAAGAAGTTGCGTAAGTCGTAGGATCAGTCGGCGCCCGACGCGCCACTTGTGGAAACGTCAGAATCAATCGGAGGCCAGCCGACCATGCAACCCAATCGCAAGCCAGACGCGCCCGCTGGGCAGCACAAAGAAAATCATGCTCCGTCCTCCTTCGACGTGTCGCATGAGCATTCGGAGCTGTCGATCTCCGCAGCCCTGCCACGCATTGCCGCGGAGATAGGCGTCGCGCCCATGCAGATCGCGATGGAGTTTGCGCGATTGTCTTTTGGCGCCGGAAAACTATCTCTCGAAGATTACGTGAAATATCGTCTGTTCGACGATAAGTTTCTGAAAGGCGCCGACAAGCGCGCTTTCGTTGGCCAGCGGCGCAATATCGAGCTTATGGCCGAGATCAACCATCGCGTCGATTGGCTTGGCCTTCTCTCCAATAAAATCACCTCCGCGAGCTATTTTGCAGCCTATGGATTGCCGGTCGTGCCGATCCGCGCGATTTTCGCTCCGGGCTTCTCCACGAACGCGCCAAATCTGCTGCGTTCGCGCGATGAGCTGCGCGCTTTTCTTTTGACGCCTGAATCCTATCCGCTGTTTGGAAAGCCCGTTGAGAGCGTGCAAAGTCTCGGAGCGCTGGCGCTTTCCGGCTGCAATCCAAAGACGGGAGAGGTGATCGACCTCTCAGGCGAAAAGCAAAGCGTCGATGTCGTCATCAACGACATCGAGACGCATTACAGCTCCGGATATGTTTTTCAGGAGCTGCTGCAATCGCAGCGCAATCTCGTTCCAATGATCGGTCCGCGGCTCGCGACCGTTCGCGTCGTCACACTGCTCACGGACAACGGCGCCAAAGTGTTCCGCGCCGGCTGGAAGATTCCCGCAAACGGCAATATCGCCGACAATTTCTGGCGCTCCGGAAATCTTTTGGCGGGCGTTGATCTTGAGACAGGGTGCATCGAGCGCGTCACAAGCGGAACGGGCTTTGAGTTAAGAGACGTCACCCATCATCCGGATACGGCCGCCAAGCTGGCTGGCGTGGCGATCCCGGAGTGGAGTCGCATGAAGGAAGTTGCGGTGGAAGGCGCCAATCTGCTGCGCCACTTTGGGATGATCGGGTGGGATATGGCGCCGACCGACCGGGGTCCGGTGATTGTCGAGGCGAATAGCGCTCCCGATTTCACCCTTGTGCAGCTCGCCGATCGGCGTGGCGTTCTGGATGCGGAGTTTCACGAGCTGATGGCCAGGCAGAAGCGCGAAGCCGCCGCGCGTCAGAAGCAATTGAAGGAAGATTTCCTGAAGCTGTGAGGCGTGCGTCACCGATTGCAAGGTCCCGCGCTCGTTCGTTTGTGCAACGCTTGACGGCTTTAAAGAAACGGCGCCGAGCCTGATGTGGGCTCGGCGCCGCAGCTCAAATGCGGGATCGAAATATTGCTCTTGGAAATTTCTACAAGAAACGCTGACCACACGCCTTACAGAATGTGGCTAAGAGCGAAATAGAGGCCGCCCGACAGCAAGATGGCGCATGGCAGCGTGAGCACCCAGGCCATCAGCAAATTGCGGATCGTGCCCATTTGCACGCCTGAGCCATTTGCCGCCATCGTGCCGGCGACGCCAGACGACAGAACATGCGTGGTTGAAACGGGTAGACCGAACATGTCGGCGGCTCCGATGGTGCCCATTGCGACGAGTTCGGCGGAAGCGCCCTGCGCATAGGTCAGGTGCTCCTTTCCAATCTTCTCGCCGACGGTGATGACGATTCTCTTCCAGCCGATCATCGTGCCAAGGCCAAGTGCGATAGCGACCGCGATTTTCACCCATGTAGGGATGAACTTCGTCGCCTGGTCGAGTTGGTCTTTGTAGTCCTTCAGGATTTTCCTGTCGCTTTCGGTGAGGCTGCTTTCCTTATCCTTGGACAAAAAGCGGATCGCTTCGGAGACGAGATACATATCGTTGCGCGTGTTGCCGACCGCCGCGAAAGGTATTTTCGAAACCGAGCCATAGGAGTTGATCTGCTTGGAAATGTCGCGAATGAGGACGGCGAGCGCCGGATAGGTGCCGTCGTTGAGATCATGCTGCGCAATGTAGCTGGTGACGGCCGGGCGCGGATCGCCGATCACATTGTAGCCGGCCGCCTTCGACTCGACGACTTTGGACGCCGCGAGCGACGCCTTGTCGAACGCCGCCACATGGCTTGCGGGCAACGCCCAATTCAGCGCGTAGGACGTAGGCACCGTGCCGATGAGAATGAGCATGATGAGACCCATGCCCTTCTGGCCATCGTTGGAGCCATGCGCGAAAGAGACGCCCGTGCAGGTAAGAACCAGCAAGCCTCGGATCCACCATGGCGGCGCAGCTTTGCCTTTGGGCTCCTGATAGAGCTCTTTCTTGCGCACGACGAATTTCATCAGCAGCAGAAGGAGAGCCGCGCAGGTGAAACCGACGATTGGCGAAAGCAAGAGCGCATAGCCGATCTCGGTCGCTTTGCTCCAATCGACGCCTGAGGTTCCGTCGCGGCCCCGCATAAGGGCGTTGGCGACGCCGACGCCGACGATGGAGCCGATCAGCGTATGCGAGCTCGACGCCGGCAGGCCGAGCCACCACGTGCCGAGATTCCAGATGATGGCGGCGATGAGCAGCGCGAAGACCATTGCAAAGCCGGCTTGCGAGCCAACTTGCAGAATGAGTTCGACGGGCAGCAGCGACACGATGCCGAAGGCCACCGCCCCAGTGGAGAACAGAACGCCAAGGAAGTTGAAGAAGCCGGACCATACGACGGCGATATTGGCGGGGAGCGAATGCGTGTAAATCACGGTCGCAACGGCGTTGGCGGTGTCGTGAAAGCCATTCACGAATTCAAAACCGAGGGCGATGAGCAGCGCAACGCCGAGCAGAACGAAGGGCAGATAGGTTGCGATCGGCGCGCCCGTGTCCTTCACGTCGTTGTAAATGCTCCAGGCCGTATAGCTGAGACCGATCGCGATGATCGCGAGAAAGACGAAAATGCTGCGAACATCGGTCGGATGATCGAGCTTCGGCTTTGGGCTGTGTATGTCGTGGTCGACGTGCAGATCGACGCTGGAGGCAACCGAAGTCATTCGCTCTCGCTCCGAGGGAGGGATGACTTAAGTCAAGCTCATGTTGGCGACAGTTAAATGACACGCGACGTCGCAGATAGGCCGCTAAATCTTCGAAAACGCGTCACTTCTCGCTTGTGGCCGATTATCTTTCGTCACAAGCCAAGATATAGACCGCGGATGGACCTCGCGCTTCTCGCCCTTCTGGCCTCGCTGTTCACGGCGATCTGCCAATCCGCCACCGATCTCGGCACCAAGGCCGCCACCCGCGACGCAGATGACCGCGCCATTCTCGCGGCGCAATGGTCCGCCGGCGCGCTGCTGCTGATCGCGGCCTGCCTATTCGCTTATCCCGGGCTTGGCGAGCCACCCCGTGGAGACGCTCGGCCAATTGACGCAGCCGGGCTTTTGGACGCTGCTCGCATGGTCTGGCGCGCTCAATATCGTGGCCTATGCGCTCTACATCCGCGCCTTTCGCTTGTCGGACGCTTCGCTCGTCGCGCCGCTCGTGCTGCTCACCCCCGTGCTGATGCTCGTCACTTCGCCGATCATGACCGGCGAGCATGCGCCGCCGATGGGCATGTTTGGCGTTCTATTCACGGTTCTTGGCGTCGGTCTGCTCGACGCGAAACAGGCCAACGGCCGGCGCTTCAATTTCGTGGTCTTCGCAAGAGACAAGGGCGCGCGCGCGATGATCGCGACGGCGATCATTTGGAGCGTCACGGCGAATATCGACAAACTCGGCGTTAAGGCCTCGACGCCGCTCATTTGGATCGCGGCGGTGACGATCGTGATCGCGTTCTGCGCTCTGCTCTATTGGTTCGCGGGGCGCCGTTCCGCGCCGCGTTTCACCAATCTTCGCTATGCGCTTGGCGCAGGCTCGGCGATGGCTATCGGCAACACCGCTCAAATGTGGGCGCTGACGGTGTTGTTCACGCCTTACGTTATCGCCATCAAGCGATTGTCCGCGCTGTTCACTGTGCTCGCGAGCGGCGTGGTGCTGAAGGAAGACTCGGGCGGCCGGTTTTTAGGGGCCGCAGTGATGTTGCTCGGCGCGGTGATGATTGCAATGGCGCGGGGGTGAAGTCTTAAAAAAGCGTGTAATTTGGCGGTGATAGAAGAGAGTCACGACTTTAGGTTGAATTACAGACTTGCCAAAGTGTTTCAATTGAAGAAAACTTGGTTTCTGACTTAGAGGACTAGGTAAGTCGCGGCGTCGTTTACAATCGCCTCGCCATTACGAACATTCGTTACGTTTTTACTAAAGTACATTGCGTTTAGCAGAGTTATCCATGACGGGTACGCTTAACCTGAGTGCATTGGGGAAGGCTGACGGCCGCGTTCAGAGCGGCCTTTGCGAGCGCGAACCTCCATCGCGCGCATCCCGCATTCCGCACGAAAGTTGTTCTGACCTGCGTGCTCACGCGCAAGCGCCCACGACCGTTAGATTCTTCACGCGTCGGACATTCTCCGTATCCCATCAGCTCGATGACGGAGACGACCTGACGGACCCACAACACGCGGGACTGCGAGAGGCGCTTGAGCGGCTCGGTCAGGTTGACGTCTGGGCGTTGGCGACCAGCCGGAGCCTGCGCGACATTGCGTGCGGCCCCGTGGGCGAGTTGGTTTCCTCCGCTTTTCGCGTGCCTCCGCGCCAGCCTCGTTCAATCGAGACCGTGGAGCGGCTACTGGCTGCTGGCGAAGCGATCATCAAAAGGAAGAGAAGGCTCGAAAGACTGGCTTTGGAGTCGGTCGCAAATGAAGCGGGCGTCACGCCGCAGGCCGCATATCGTTATTTTGCAGACATCGACGATTTGATTCTTCTGGCCGTGCGCCGCGTCGAGGCCGTGGAGCATGAGCGGCTGCTCGAGTTCATGACTGTTCAGGCTTTTGAGACCGAGACGGATCTGGCGAACGCCGCCGTCGCGTTCGTCATTCAGGCGTACCAAATGATGGCTCTGATTCCGACAGCGATGAGAGAGCGCATTGCGCGGGACTATCACGACATCTCCTACGACGCTCTTTGGAAGATCGCGGAGATGATCCACGGCGTAATGGCGAAACGCGATGACCCATGCGCCATGATCGACGTCATCCACATCGTCGCCGGTCTCACAGCCGTCGTCGCGGTTGCGAAGTCTTTTTTTTGCGCGACCTCGCTCTCCTTCGCGAGCCAACCGCTCAAAGCATATTGATTGGCATTTTCCTTGGCGCGCTGCGAGGCGGGCGCAGCATGGCGACGGACGACCATTAAGCGCGCATGAGTGCTTCACCCAAACAATTTCATCGCGTTCGGCACCTCGCAAAACCTCGCGCGAGGTTTTTCGAGGTGTCCGACAGTTTGCGATACCGCTCAGCATCTTCGGCGACTGCAGCCCTGTGCGACGCCAGCACCGGATTTACGACGTTCAACGTCATCTACAACGTCGACGGCACATGGACGGTCACGCCGACTGCGTTGGTCAGCACGGCAAGCGGCGCCTCTGCTCTGATTAAAGCGTCTGTGGCTACGAACGCAGAGATAAAAAATGAGGCCGGCACCGCCGTTGTTTCCACGGGATATGCAGCCAACTGCAATACGCCGGTAACCGTCCAAAATTTGAGTAATCCTGGCGCAAATGTCCGGCTTCGCGAATATCAGGTTGGACCCACCGGCGGACCGACAGTCGGCGCATGTGCACGCACGTACGGGCAACCGCTACATTCGCGCAGCACACGTCGCCAATTTTAGTCGGAACCGCTGATGGCAGCACCCTCGCTTCGTTCAACGTCTGTTTACCGTTCAACTGAGGACGTCTCCCCGCGGAGGCGGCGTCGCTCCGATGACGACAGATTGGCGACGCCGCCGACACCAATGAATTTTCAAAAAGGTTTGAAGGAGAAGAATCATGACCACTCGAAACATTTCTATGAGCCGCAGCGCGGCTACGACCGCCTCATCGCAAATGATAATGGACGGACTTTTCATGAAGCATTTGCTGATCTTTGCAGTCGCTTTTTTTACCTTCTGCGCTCATGCATCCGCGAAGGATTGGTATGAAAAAAGTTGCACGCCTACGCAAATAGCCAAAGACGGATCATACTACGTAGGGGGGACCTATAATAAGTATCATGCACATGTCGCTTCGACGTTCGTCTCATTATATAGCGAAAATAATAACAGCACGCCGGTCAACAAGAACACGGCAAATTGCGCCGTGCTCAATCAGGCGATAGCCGACGTTGGTGGGGGCGGCTACGCCTCGCCGGCCGACGTTTCGACCTGTCTGATTGCGGCATGCGTGAATTACTGCACGTGGAATCGCGGTGACCAGCACGTGTCATTAACCGAGGCGACGTAATGATCTGTAAAACGCTGGTCAAGAACGAATGAAAACGTGATCGGGGTGAACTGGCGAAACGGGTTCATCCCGCCAATTCGTCACTCCTCCATCTTCAGCGCCGCAATAAACGCCTCCTGCGGAATCTCGACGCGGCCGAATTGGCGCATCTTCTTCTTGCCTTCCTTCTGCTTCTCCAGAAGCTTGCGCTTTCGCGAAACGTCGCCGCCGTAACATTTCGCGGTCACGTCCTTGCGGAAGGCGCGCACCGTCTCGCGCGCGATGATCTTTCCGCCCAGCGCCGCCTGAATCGGCACCTGGAACATATGCGGCGGGATCAGCTCTTTCAGCTTTTCGCACATCTGCCGTCCGCGCCCCTCGGCGCGCGTGCGATGCACGAGCATGGACAGCGCATCGACCGGCTCGGAGTTGACGAGAATGGTCATCTTCACGAGATCGCCGGCGCGATAATCGGTGATGTGATAATCGAAGCTGGCGTAGCCTTTCGAGATCGACTTCAGCCGATCGTAGAAATCGAACACCACCTCATTGAGCGGCAGATCGTAGACGGCCATGGCGCGCTTGCCGACATAGTTCAGATCGATCTGCACGCCGCGCCGGTCCTGACAAAGTTTCAGGACCGAGCCGAGATAATCGTCGGGCGTCATGATGGTCGCTCTGATCCACGGCTCCTGGATTTCAGCGATCTTCACGACGTCCGGCATATCGGCCGGGTTGTGAAGCTCGATCTCATCGCCATTCGTCAGCTTGATCTTGTAGACGACGGAGGGAGCCGTCGCGATCAGATCGAGATTGAACTCGCGATGCAGGCGCTCCTGAATGATCTCGAGATGCAGCAGGCCGAGAAAGCCGCAGCGGAAACCAAAGCCCAGCGCCGCGGAGGATTCCATTTCGTAAGAGAAGCTCGCGTCGTTCAAACGCAGCCTGCCGATCGCCGCGCGCAAATCGTCGAAGTCGGCGGCGTCGACCGGAAACAGCCCGCAAAACACCACCGGCTGCGCCGGTTTGAAGCCGGGGAGGGGCTCGGCGCAGGGACGCTTGTCGTCGGTGATGGTGTCGCCGACGCGCGTGTCCGCGACTTGCTTGATTTGCGCGGTGATGAAGCCGACTTCGCCGGGGCCGAGCGTCGCGACATCGAGCATTTTGGGCTTGAAGACGCCGATTTTGTCGATCTCATAATGGGCGTCCGTGCCCATCATCTTGATCTTCTGGCCTTTCTTGAGCGTTCCGTCGATCACGCGCACGAGCACGACGACGCCGAGATAGGCGTCGTACCAGCTGTCGACCAGCATCGCCTTCAAAGGCGCCGCCTCATCGCCCTGGGGCGGCGGCAGGCGCGTGACGATCGCCTCCAGCACATCGGGGATGCCGATGCCGGTTTTGGCGGAAATGAGCACGGCGTCGGAGGCGTCGAGGCCGATGACGTCCTCGATCTGCTCCTTGATGCGGTCGGGTTCGGCGGCGGGCAGATCGATCTTATTGAGAACGGGGACGATCTCATGGCCGGCGTCGAGCGCCTGATAGACATTGGCGAGCGTCTGCGCCTCGACGCCCTGGCTCGCGTCGACGACGAGAAGGGAGCCTTCGCAAGCCTTCAGCGACCGCGAGACTTCATAGGCGAAATCCACATGGCCGGGCGTATCCATCAGATTGAGGATATAGGACTTGCCGTCCTTCGCCTTGTAGTCGAGCCGAACGGTCTGCGCCTTGATGGTGATGCCGCGCTCGCGCTCAATGTCCATGGAGTCGAGGACTTGCTCGACCATGTCGCGCTCGGCCACCGTTCCGGTCGTCTGGATCAGACGATCGGCGAGCGTGGATTTGCCGTGATCGATGTGGGCGACGATCGAGAAATTGCGGATATTTTCGATTTTATGGGTCGTCATGCGCGGGGGATAGCAGCGCGCAGCCCCGAAGGAAAGGGCGATGCAGCAATAGGCGCCCGCGGGGAGCCGAAAACCGCCCCATCAGGGAAAATCCGTCGAAAAGACGCGCTTTTCGACGGAACTCCGGCGCAGCGCTACTGCTTTTTCGCCATCCGGGATTCGAACTCGCCCTTGAGGTAAGCGAAAAGCCTGCGCAACTCGGGGATGGCCCAACGCAGGAAGGCGCCAGTCGCCTGAACGATGAAGCAGCCGACCTCGGTGAGAATGGCGACCGTCTTGTCGAACCAGCCGAGAGCGGGGCTTTCGGGCGGAATGTAAGAGCGAAGGGTGGCGACCCCGGTCTTGGTCTTCTCAGAGGCGAAATCGTACATAACCTTCGCTGGATCGGGCGGCGGCATGGTTTCAATCTGATGCCGCAGGCGCGCGCTTTCGGCTCGGGCGCTTGCGACGGCCAGTTCGGTCGCCGCCTTTTCAGCCAGTAAGCGATCCCGCTCGCTCGTCGTCGCGGCGAGCCTGTCGCGCAAACTGTCGCGTTCTTTGACGATCGTCTCCGCCTTGGACAAAGCGTCCGATTTCTCCGCCGCATGGCGGTCGCGGTCGGCGCCGGCGGCGGCCAGCGCGATTCTCAAATCGTCGCGCTCCCTCGTTGCGCTGTTCGCTTTGGCGACGACTTCGGTTTTCTCGAAAGCGTAACGATCGCGTTCGGCCGCGATCGCCTTCAATTGAACCTCGAGATCGGCGATTTCAGCGAGCGCCGCCGCCAGATCGCCTTGGGGGTTTGATTCGTCAGACAGATCGATCTCCTACCGTTGGTGGCCTGAGACACGCATCTCTAAAGAGACATAGTTAATTTGAAGGTCAGGCAAAAGTAAGATTTTCAGTTTTATGCACAAGCACGATGTGTAAAAAACGGACGCCAATCCTACGCGGGCCGTGCGCCATCCGCTGTTAGCGACGGAGAGCGCGGCGAACCGCCTCATCTCGCAGCGAATCAATCGCGTTCAGACAATCCTGCGGCTGTTTAAGACAGTGGCGCCGCATTGCAGCGGCGAATTGATCGGCGGCCAATCGCGAAACGGACGAGAGCGCCTCCTGCGTCCCTGCGCCAGGTTTTGACGCCGCGCGCTCTTGGGTTTTGTCGCCCCTTGCCGCACTGTCCGTTTTCGCCGAGAGCGGTCGCTCGCCCATTGTCGCGACCTCGGGCTTCGACCATGAGATCGCTAAAAGGACAAGCGACAACCAAAACGCGCATTTAATCAGAAAGAACAGGCGAAACTCCGATGGCGGCGCGTCTTCGAGACCAGCCTCAGCCGCCTCGACGCGAAAGAAAAGGCCTTCTGAGCATGGCGCGTGTTTCCTTTACCCAACGTAAACCGGGGAAGCCCGCGCATGTCGGTTCGCGGAAAGGACTTGCAAACCATAAACGCCGTTCAACGGCGATTGACGAAAATTGATTTAAATTCCGATGGACGCTTAGCAGACGCTTAAGACGCTTGCGAAACAATCGAGGAAATCCGGAGCAAGGTCTTGCCTTATTTCTCGTCGTTTCGTTTTTCCAGATTCAGTGCGTGGATCGAGGGTTTGACGCATCCAAGCGTCGCCGGTCGCCCGACGGCGCTCGCTCGCCATAAGTCTTTCATTCTCGCGCGTTTGACCGTCGCCTCCGCCGTCATCGTTTCGGCGCCGACCTGGCTGTTTCTTTACGGCTGGCCGAGCTACACGCAGACGCTGCTCTTCCTGCTGGCGCAGGCGCCGCTGCTATCCATCATCATTTTGTCGCGCACCGGCAATCTCCGCCACGCGCAAACATTGTCGATCATCGGCTGGCTCGCGCTTGCGGCGACAGTCGATTGGACGGCGCCCAACATGCAGTCGGCGACAGTTCTGCTCACGACCTTGGCGCTGGTCGAAGCCGCATTGACTCTTGAGCCGATGATCGTCGCCGCGATCGTCGGAGTGGCGCTCGGCCTCCTTCTCATCGACCTAGGAAGCAACACGGTCAACTTCTTGCGGCCCGAAGAGGCCGCTGCGGTAACGCATCTGGCCTGGCTCATCGCGCCGCTGCTTTTATATGTCGCGATCCTCGCAATGGGAGACATTCGCGCCGAGCACGCACGCCTGAAAATGGATCGGCGCAATGCGCGCGATCTGCGACTTCTCACCGGAGCGATCGGCGATATTGTGTTGCATCTTGATCGCTCGGGCGGCGTCATGGCGATTATCGGCGACACCTACAAAACCTATGCGCTGAGCGAACAGGATCTCAAAGGCCGTGGATTTTTTCAGCGCGTTCATGTCGCGGACCGGCCGGCGTTTCTAAAGCTCATTCTGGACGCGATCGCAACCAAGGCGACGGCGCATGCCGTCGTTCGGCTTCGCACGAGCGCAAAGCCTGACGAGACGAATCAATTCATCGAACCGATGTTCAATTATTTCGATGCGCGCACCTGTCCCGTCGAGATCGACAGTGACGAGGATTCAGCGGCGCCGGTCATCTGCATTTTACGCGACGTGACGATCGCGAAACGGGCGGAAGAGGAGATCGCCTCCGCGCGGCGCGAGGCGGAACGCGCGACGGCGGCAAAGACAAGGTTCCTCGCGAACGTCAGTCACGAATTGCGGACGCCGCTCAATGCGATCATCGGATTTTCCGAAATGCTCGCAAATGACACGCTGGCGCCGGCGGACCTTGGAAAGCGGCGCGAATATGCGGGGATCATTCGCGACTCCGGTCAGCATCTGCTTTCGGTGGTCAATTCGATCCTGGATATATCGAAGATCGAGTCGGGCTCGATGGAGCTGCATCTCGAACAGTTTTCCTTGTCAAATCTCATCGACCAATGTTGCGACATGATGCGCCTGCGAGCCGATCAGGCGGCCGTGAGCATTTCGCGCAATTACGCCGAACATGTCGAGGAGATTGTCGCGGACCGGCGCGCCTGCAAGCAGATGTTCATCAACCTTCTGTCCAACGCCGTAAAATTTACGCCGCCGTCCGGCCGGGTGGAGATGCGCCTTCGTCCTGACGGAAATTTTCTCGTTGTTTCGGTTTTGGACAGCGGGATCGGCATTTCGCCTGCCGACCTCGCGCGTCTCGGCGACCCATTCTTCCAGGCCAGTTCTTCGCTCTCGCGTTCCCATGAGGGAACCGGACTGGGGCTTTCGGTTGTGCGGGGACTCGTCGGCTTGCACGGAGGGTCGATCGTAATCGAAAGTTCGCCGGACTCGGGCACCTGCGTTACAGTCCGGTTGCCTCTTGACTGCCGCAACCGGCAGCAGGCCAACGCCATGGCGAAAATCGAAACGGTCTTCCGTCATGGCGCGATCGCGCCCGGTCAGGACATTGTCCACGAAGATGAAGTGGTGAAGAAAATTGCGTGAAGCTCTCGCCGGAACGAATCACGATTTCCTGATGCGCGAGGAGAAGCGATCCGGCGATTCGCGCCGCAAGAGCAAACCCGTTTCGCTTCGCCAGCGACTGCTTCGCGCAAGACCGCAAGCGGACCGCGTTGTTATCGTCGCCATCGCCAGCCTTGCCTTGTTTGGCATTCCGTTGAATGCGCTCTTCCTGCAGGACGGACGTCATCCGGCGCCGTTGTTTCAATCTTCGATCCATATCCCGACCGTCGCCGAACACGCGCCGCTGCCGCCGCCGCGTCCTCTCGACGTCGCGCCAGCGCGGCCCGCGCCGGTGAAGACGAATGTCGTGAACTCCGACGCCGCTCAGCCGAACGTCGCGCATTCGAATGGAAAGATGCGCGATCCGATCGGGCTTTTGCTCGCTGGCGACGCGCCAAAGGCCGAGGAGATTGACAAAAAAGCCCTGTTTGCGCAGCGCGCTCTGGCGAAACTCGGTTACAATGTCCGCGCCGACGGCAAGTTCGGCGGTTCGACGCGGCAGGCGATCGAAAAATTCGAGCGCGACAGCGGACTGCCTGTAAAGGGCGAACTGACCGCGAAGATCATGCGCCAATTGACGTCACGCTCTGGCGTCCCGATAGAATAGCGCGATCCTGAGATTGCGCATGAGGTCACTCCTTTGCGGCTTCGCTCCGATATTTTCGTAAGCGCGCTGATCCGGCGCGCGGAAGTCGAGGGCGCGGCCGCCGTCTTGCGCCGACGCGGCGCTGCGGAAGCTGGCGCGATTTTCATCAAACTCGATTTGCTCGACGGTCGCGCGGCCTTGTTTGGACCGGCGTCACAGAGTGAGGATTTGCCTCCAGGCGTCGACCGACTATTTGCGCGCCTGCACAAGGAAGATTGGATTGACCCGGCGAGCGCGGAGGAACGCTTGAGGCGTGAGGTTTCTTTCGATTCGGATCTCTGGATCGTCGAAATCGAGGATCGCGCGGGGCGGATTTTCGTGGATCTCGCCTCCTAACCCGCGTTTTATCAGGACGCTTGATCGATTCGCAGCGGCCGTCCTGTTTCGGCCGCCGGCCTTGCCGGAGCGTTTTGTCGCGCTGCGTTGTTTGCCGCCTTCGACGGATCGTGAAGCAAACCCCTTCGGTGCGGCTCTCTTTCCGATCGAATCGCGCCG
Organism: uncultured Alphaproteobacteria bacterium; assembly: GCA_963811555.1. GTDB lineage: Bacteria > Pseudomonadota > Alphaproteobacteria > Rhizobiales > Beijerinckiaceae > Methylosinus. The sequence goes on from CAWESG010000032.1 coordinate 269,983, forward strand.
ATCATGGACGCGACAATGCGTCTTGCTGCACGCGGAGGAATAAAGCGCATCAAACCCACGAGCGACCGCACGCGCGCGACGTCATGCGCGATGCGCGGATCGGCGCGTAGAAACACTCTTATCGCGCCCTCTTCGTCCACTCCAAGGACCACCAGCGCGAGGGCCAACGCCTCGCCGCTCTTGTCCGCGAGAATGGCTCGGGCTCTGTTCTTGCGGCAATCCAACGCCTCGGCGAGAACGTCGGCCGCGGCCTCAAGGCCTTCGGACCGCGCCGCGCGCTCGAGATTCTTCGCAATCGTCGCGCCCGACATTCTCGGCGCGCTATCCGGCACGGGATCGACAAATGCGCTTTTCGTCGCCTCGAGCATGATCGCCGCGCGCTCCATATGCGTCGCGGCGAGAAACAGGGGCTCGGCGTCGAGAGCGCTTTCCCCGCGATCGAGCAAAATGCGGCCGAGCTGCAGATCGTCGCGCGCCGCCTGAGTCAAAGCGCGAAGCGTTGCGGGGTCGAGCCGCGCGTTCTTATTTGCGGCGAGCGACTGCAAGATTTCGACTTCTCGACGCGAGGCCAACATGGCGACGACCATGCGGTCGAGGTCGGCGCGGCGCGCGATCGCCGCCGCCTCTTCGACCGGGCCATGCTCAGCTCGCGCGAGGAGATCCCGGGAAGGGATATTTGGGGCGAATTCAAAAGCGATCAAAGCGCATCGCCCCCCAATGTCGAACAGCTTCGCGACGAGGCTTTCAGGCGTTTCGGGGTGGGTGCATAAGGACTGCGCTACGGCGGCGACCGACTCTGCGTCCAGCCCTTCCATAAGCCCCAGAGCCAATCTTTCGAACTGAAGGATGTCGCTTCGCGCATGCATTCGCCTGGCGACGAACTGATCGACGATCACGCGAAAAAGGCTCGCGTCGACTCGCTGGTCCTGGCTTTTCTCGCGCGACATGAACTCAAATACCCTACCAAACACAACTCATCGATCACATTCTAGCGATCGGTCGTTGACGGAACATTAACCCTCACCAATTCCTAATCCGATCGTAATCGCCGCAAAGGATTCGCGGCGACGGGCGGAGACGATAAATGGGCAAGATCATCGCGTTCCCTTCGGGTGACGGGCGCATGCCGCGACCGGAAACCTCTCGGAGGGCTGGCAGCGAGGCGGAAATCCTATTCTTCTTGGGCGTTCGCTATCAAAGGGTCGACGACCCGCCGATTCCCGAGAGCACTGCGCCGCTCGCGAGCGGCGGCGCTGCGGCGCGACACAGGAAACGCAAGCGCAGAGCATGACGCCAGGCTTTTGAACTCGGTTCGCTGACGCCTTTCGAAAGCCGCCCATTCGCTATCGCACCGTCCGCCATATTCAATCCGTCAAAATAAGCGCCCAGAACACCTTGTATTTCGTGCCCGGCGCATAGGCCGTCGCAATCCCCATGCGCGTCGCGCGACGCTCCAGCATATTCTTGTTGTGGGGCGCCGATTGACGCCAGCCGGAAAAAGCTTCGGCAAGCGTGTGATAGCCGGCTGAAACATTCTCAACCGCATTCTGGGAGCGCGCGCCAATCGCAGCAAGTCGCGTCTGCAGCGGACCGCGCACATTGTGATCCAGCGAATTCGCTCGGGCCATGGCGTCCGCCTGCGTCTTTGCGGCTTCCTGCAATTTCGGATCGATCGTCAGCGGCGACAGCCCGTTATTGCCGCGATAGAGGGAAATCATGTCGCGCGCGGCGTCTGCATCGATGAGTGCGCCTTCCGCGGCGAGCGAACGATAAAACGTCGGCTCACTATGGGATTCAACTCGCACGGGCGGCGCTTCGTTGCAGCCCGCAACGAACGACGAAAAAATGACAAGACCAACGAATTTACCAAACGCCGCGCGCATGCCGCCATCTCGCGCGAATTTGGTTGAGGAAGCGTAAATGCCGGAGCGCGTCCTCACGACGCCTCGCGCACTTCCTTTTCGGGAACGGCCTCTTCCTTGGGTTCATCTTTTTGGAGTTCGGTGGCGCCGATGGCTGTCGCGACGGCCGCCGCCAGAAACTTATCTAGGCTCGCAAGCTCGACGACGGCGGGCGCCGGAGAACTCGCCGCCGCAATGGTTATACCCGCCGCATGGAGACGCTTGTGCAGATCGAAATGCAAATCGCTGCGCACGCGCGTCGCCAGCTCCACGTCCTCCACGTAACACCACAACTCGAAGCGGAACATATTCGCTTCCATGCCCAGAAACATGACTTGCGGGGCGGGGATGCGCAAAACCCCTTCCTGAGCGCGGGCGGCGGCGATCAAGATGTCTCGCATCTCCTCGGGGTCGACGCCGGCGTGCGGGGAAAGCGCGATCTTGATGCGTCCAACCTTGTCGCCGCGCAGCCAATTTTTGACGACGCCCGCGACCAGATTGGAATTCGGAACGATCATCGTGGCGCGGTCGAAGGTCTCGACCTCCGTCGTGCGCACATTGATGCGTTTCACATAGCCTTGCTCATCGCCAACCACGACCCAGTCGCCGACACGAATGGCGCGCTCCCATAATAAGATCAGTCCCGACACGAAATTATTGACGATGGACTGTAGTCCAAAGCCGATGCCGACGGACAGTGCGCCAGCAACGATCGCGATCCTGTCAAAGCCTAGGCCGAGATGCGCCAGGACGAGCGACACCGCCAATATAAATCCGAGATAGCCAACGCTCGTCACAATGGAGTTGCGCAAACCCATATCGAGACGGGTCAGCGGCAGATAGCGCGCATCCAGCCATCGCTGAAGACCGTGCGTCGCGGCCAAAGTCGCGGCGAACAGCGCAATGGCCGTGACGATCGCCGAGAGCGAAATCGTGACGTCGCCGATTTTCAGCGAATAGAACGTCGACTCGAGGCGATTGAGAAAATCGCCGGATTGCACGCCGAACAGGTTCAGCGCGACCAGGCCAGCGATAACGAAACCTGAAAGCGTAATGATTCCGTTGAGCAGCACGGAAGTTTGCGCCAGGGACTCGCGTTTAAGTCCCATTCCCGAAATAAACACTCGCGCGAGCGGCGATTTAGGCGCAAGCGCCCACTCGACGCCGGTTTGCAGAAGCTTGACGATAAGATAGAGCGCCGCGCCGACCGCAAGAAACCACCCGACGCGCGCAATTGCGATATTCGCGAAAGTGACGTAGCCCGCTCCACTGGCTCCGAGGATGGCGGCGATTGCGGCTAAGCCCAAGAATCTCAGTCGATCCGTCGATTCGACCGTCGACGTCGAGGTCAGCCTGACGCCGTCGTCGTCATCCGCGCGCCGGCGCCAGATGGCGAGCGTCGCAACTCCGAGCAGCAAAGCGGCGATCAAAACGCCGACGCCGCGGGTGACGATCACAACCGGCAACGCCGCCTGAACGGACTCCTCTAATTGCTCCAAAATGTAAGTGACCGATAAGACGATGGCGATCGTCGTCACCAGACGTACGATGATGACGGCGGCGCCGTCGTCAAGCGCAAACAGTCGCCATTGCGGATGCCTTGGCGCCAATGCGCCGCGCGCCACGGCGTAGATAGCCGCGACCCGCAACAGTGACGAAAAGACTGCATTGACGAGCGGCTCGAGAGTGGCGTCCACAAGATCGAATTCGTCGACCGCCAGCGCGAATGCGCCGATGGCGGTGATCGGAATCACGCCGATCGCCAATGCCGTCCACGCCGCGCCAAGGACCTTCGTTTCTTTTGTCGGCTCGGTTTCGCCGTTGCGCGCCAGCACGCGACGGGCGAGCAGGAAGGCGGGAGGAATGGCGATCAGGATCAACAGGACGACGCCGATAAACTGCGCGTAACGGCCGCCGGTCAGTCTGGATTCGACATTCGCCGTCCGATCGGAAAGAAATGTGCGGGCGCTGGACATGACGCCAGGAAAATCGCGCAACGCTGCGTGCCACAGCGAAGGCGCGAAAACGCTGCTCGTGCGCAGGAACAACGTCTGGGTGAATAAGGCCCGTTGCCGCGCGCCGATCGTTACGATCGTCTGCTGCGCCTCGAGCATCAAAGCGCGCGCGCGTTTCAGGATAGCGTCCGTATCGTCGTAAAGTTTGCGCTGCTCGACGAGTTCCGCATTGACGTTCGCCGCCGCGGAATTCGCGTCTGCGGGCGTTGTCGATTGATCCGGCGCGGGAGTCGGCTTGCCGTCAGCCGACTTCGTCTCCGGCGATTGGTCGCCTGATCCCTTACCGGCTGGCGCGCCGGCGCCAGGTTTCCCTGACTGAGGCTTCTGCGACTTCGCGGGCGGGGCGGGAGCCTTCGGCTTAACAACTTCCGGCGCGGGCTTCTGCTCCGTGGACGGAGCGCCAAGCTGATCGAGACGCGCCTGAAGAGCGCTGAGACGAGGCGTGAGCTTGTCGATCACCTCCTGCAGGTCACGCGGCAGCGGATCGATCTTATCGCGCAAATTTCTCAAGCCGCTGTCCGAGAGAGTGGGATCGGCAAGCGATTTCCCAATCTCGTCGAGCGTCCCGCGCGCGCGATCGAGCTGTTGATTATATTGCTCGATTGTCGACGTCTCCGCCGCAAAGACCACGCTAGGCAACAAAACCGCGCAGCAGGCGACGATGCGTATCAGAACTTTGCGCAACGTTTGATTTCCAGGTGTGTCGAGTTGAACGTCAGCCGAGAAAACCCTCGTTTCCGGCCTTCTTAAGGCGCCTCACCCCTCATCGGGATATGGATGCGCTCGTCCCTCGCGGTCCGTCACGAGCCAACCGCCTGACTGATCTCCCGCGACATGCGCCGCCCGAGCCGGGACTTTGCCAAATCCGCCGGGAATGTCGAGCATATAGGCCGGAAGCGCAAGTCCCGAAACGCGTCGCGCCAATTCCTCGTAGAGCCGCCGCCCAGCCTCGATGCTCAGACGAAAATGCGCCGTGCCCGGGGCGAGATCAGGATGGTGCAGATAATAAGGCTTGACCCCGGCCGCCGCCAGTTCCCGCATAAGCTTCTCAAGAACGTCGGCGTCGTCATTGACTCCCGCTAGCAGCACAGTTTGCGCGAGAACCACAATTCCCGCCTGCTGCAGACGCGCGATCGCGGCGCGCGCCGCTGCGCTCAGTTCTCGCCAATGATTGACGTGCAGGGCGACATAAACCCTTTTGCCGCTGCTGAGGAGGGCGTCGAGGCGTTCGGCGTCGACAAGCTCCGGCGCGACGATTGGCGCGCGGGTGTGGACGCGCAAAAGCTGAACATGCGCGACGTTCGCCAAACCGGCGGAAACCGCATCGAGGCGACGCGCCGAGAGCGCAAAGGGATCGCCGCCCGTAAGGATCACTTCGAAAATTTCCGAATGCCCGGCGATATAGGACATGGCGGCGTCAATCGCCCGCTCCGACAAGAGGTCGCCTTTGCCTCTGCCGACAGTTTCGCGGCGAAAACAGAAGCGGCAATAGACCGGACAGACCGAAAGAAGCTTCAGCAGGACTCGATCGCGATAGCGATGCACAAGTCCTTCGAGCGGGCTGTGGGCGTCGTCGCCAATCGGATCGTCGCGCTCGTAGGGCTTCGCATGAAGCTCATTTTCGTGCGGCAGGAATTGCTTTGCGATCGGATCATTCGGGTCCGCCGTATCGATCAATGAAGCGATTTGCGGAGTGACTGCAACGCTGTAACGCGTTTCGACGGCTCGCAAGGAGGCCGCGCGCTCGGGCGCGATCAGCCTCGCCGCGACAAGATCGTCGACGGACAACAATTGCTTTGACGTCACGAAGGCGATCCGCTGGCCGCGACAGGCGTCCATAGAACCTGCTCGATGCGTTCGGCGCCGGCTGCAAGCATCACGAGACGATCGAATCCGAGCGCTATTCCAGAGGCCGCAGGCATTACGGCGAGCGCCTCCAGAAAATCTTCGTCGATTGGATAGTCTTCCCCATAGACGCGTCGCCGTGTCGCCATTTGAGACTCGAAACGTCGGCGCTGCTCGACGGAGTCCGTCAATTCGGCGAAGCCATTGGCGATCTCGACTCCGCATATGTAGAGTTCGAAGCGGTCCGCAAATCGGGGATCGTTTTCACTCGGGCGAGCCAGCGCAGCTTCGCTCAGCGGATAGTCGCAAAGCAGCGTCGCCCGTTCGCGTCCAAGATTGGGCTCGACTCTTTCGGTCAGGATCTTGCTGAAAAGATCGGACCATGTGTCGTCGTCCGCAACGCGCACGCCATCGCGCCCCGCCGCACGCACCAAAGCCTCGCGATCACCGAGGGCGCTTGCGAGATCGATGTTGGCGTATTTCTCGAATGCGTCGCAAACACTCAATATTTCGGGTTCTGCGAAGGCGTCTGTCGCGCGGCCGCGATAGGTGAAGACATCCGTTCCCACCGCGCGAGCCGCAACGCTGAGCAGGCCCGCGCAATCTTCCATCAGGCGGAGGGTCGGCTCTCCGGCGCGATACCATTCGAGCATCGTGAATTCCGGATGGTGCAGGGCGCTGCGCTCCCGATTGCGGAAAACGCGGGCGAAGGTGAAAATCCGCTCTTCCCCCGCGGCGAGGAGCTTCTTGCAGGAAAATTCGGGCGAGGAATGCAGGAAAAGCCTGCTTTTGTCGCCCGAAGGCGCAATCAGCTCCACGCCGAAGGCGGAAATATGCGCTTCATTGCCCGGGGAGACCTGGAGAGCCGCCGTTTCCACCTCGGTAAAGCGCTCGGCGGCGAAAAAATGCCTGATCGAGGCCGCGATTTTGGCCCGAGCCTTGAGAAAAGGCTTGCGATCGGCGTAGACATCTGGCGCCCACCAGGGCGAAGCGCGCGTCATTCGTCATCAATCTCGCGGTTCGAGGCAAAAAGCGGCTCCGTGGCCGGCATTTGCCCGCGCGTCGGAATTATGGTCATAAGCGCGTTCATAAACCCGAGGGCCTCGGCCAGCAATCTTAGGAAACCACATCGTGAAAGTCATCGCCAGTTCGATCCGCAAGGGCAATATCATCGAAAGAGAAGACGGCAATCTCTATGTCGTGCTCTCTGCGGAGAGCTTTTTCCCGGGCAAGGGCACGCCGACGACGCAGATCGACATGCGCCGGCTTTCGGACGGCGTGAAGACCACGGATCGCTACAAGACGACCGAGCAGGTCGAGCGCGCCTTCGTGGAAGATCAGGATTTCAGCTATCTCTATGGCGACGACGATGGCTACACCTTCATGAATCAGCAGAGCTATGATCAGGTCCCTGTGCCGAAAGAGGTGATCGGCGATCAGGCGCAGTGGCTGCAGGAGGGGATGGTTTGCATCCTGTCGATGTTCAACGGCGTGCCGGTCGCCATTCAATTGCCGCAGCGCGTGACGCTGGAAGTGACCGAGACCGAACCGGCGATGAAAGGTCAGACGGCGTCTTCTTCCTACAAGCCGGCGATCGTCGCAAATGGCGCTCGCGTCATGGTGCCGCCCCATATTCAAGCCGGAACGCGCATCGTCATCCAGACGGAAGACGGCACTTACGTGGAGCGTGCGAAGGATTGAACGTTCGATACGCCCACGCCGTCATGCCCGCGCTTGTCGCGGACATCCATGCCATGACATCCCGCTATCGTGGAACAGGGCAATGGCGCGCTCTGTAAGGTCGCGGATGCATCTTGACGTGGATGGCCGGGACAAGCCCGGCCATGACGCGGAATTGAGTTGTCGCTTCACGCCAAAAATTCGCGCAGCTTTTTTTCCAGCGCGTCTTTATCCTTGAGTTCGCATTCCCAAACGATCAGCGCGCGCCAACCATTGGCGGCGAGTTTTTCCTGATGAACTGCATCGCGTGCGCGGTTCTTCGCGATTTTCGTTTTCCAATAATCAGCGTTGGCTTTGGGCATGCGCGCGCCGCGCTTGCAATCATGTCCGTGCCAGAAACAACCATGCACGAAGATGGCGAGCTTGCGACCGACATAGGCGATGTCGGGTTGGCCGGGGATATCCTTGCGATGCAAACGATAGTGCGGCGCAAAGCCGCGAAGAATTTCGCGCACGATGCGCTCGGGAGTCGTGTCGCGCGATTTCACCGCGCGCATGACGGCGGAGCGTTGAGCAGGGGTCTCTAATTGACGAGCGCCGCGTGCGGCGGCCATCACGCCGCCGCTCGCATCGCCGTCACTCCCTGCAACATCGGCTCCAAAATATGCGCCGCAATGTGACGCACGACCGGCACGACCACGCCATCGCCGGTGAGATGATAAGCCTCGTTGTAATTTTGCGGCAGAATATAACTATCGGGAAGCCCCATGAGTCGGGCCGTTTCGCGGGCCGAAATAAGGCGTGAGCGCAGGCGCTTCGTTTCAATCACCAGAACGAATTGCCGGCTTGAGCCGCCTGCTGGCGTGCGCAGGCATCCGCTCATATTGTCGAAGCGCGCTTCCGCGCGTTGGATTTTCTTACCGTTGTGATAGCGCGTTCGACGATAAAGCGTTCCGACCATTTTGCGCCCGGCTTGCTTCGCCTCTTCGACCTTGGCGAGATTGAGGTCGCTCATTTTATCGATCAGCGCCTGCGTCTCCGCGCGCGAATGCCAATCAACGTCTGTAGGTTTTTCTTCAATAAGGTCGGCAAAAGAGATGTTGCTCAGTTGGGGCGCGGGCAGTCGCCACCAAAGCCAATTGTCGCGCAAGCTCTTCGGTAGATGCTCATAAGCCGTTTGCAGTGCGCGCGTGTGGAAAGGCGCGAGCCGGCGCTCGTCGCTTCAAGCGACGAAGGAACGACGACATCTTCGCTCACCGCGACGATAAAAAGTCGCGGTCGCGATTGCGGCACGAACAGCGCCGCGTCGATCACCAGCGCGCCGAAGCGGTAACCTTCTTTCGCCAGCGCGTCGCAAATCGACGTGAAATCCTTGCCGCCATGCGACGTCAGCGCGCCGCACACATTTTCAAGCACGAGCAGCGGCGGATGGCGCTCTTCCTTGCGCAGCTTTTTTACGATGTCCCAGAACGGCCAGAACGTTCCGGAACGCTCGCCCTTCAATCCGGCGCCCCCGCCAGCAAGCGACAAGATCCTGACAGGGAAAGGACGCCCAGATGAGATCGGCGCGCCCAGGCAGTTGCTGCGTCTCGATCTTGCGCACGTCGCCGACGAAAAGCTCCTCGCCGCCCCAATTGGCGCGATAGCTCTCGGCTTTCTTGGCGTCGAAATCATTGGCGAAAAGGCAGTTCCAGCCGTCGCCGAGGCCGGCGCGCGCCATGCCGCCGCCGGCGAAAAATTCATAAAAGCTCGGCTTGTTCATCGCGCAATTCGTCCCTCGCCGCAGGATAGACCGAGCCGTAGAACGCGGGAAGCGACTATTTCATGATCGTATGCGTCGCGGGAATGCTCAACGTCCAGATAAAACCCTCGGGCGGGAACAAGATTGTGCTGTTTCCGTCAAGCGCCTGCGCGACGAGCCGCTTTATGACTTTATGTCCAAATCCTTCAGCCGGGGGCGAGGCGACGCAGGGGCCGCCGGCTTCACGCCATTCGACATGAAATTCCGCAGTCATCGCGGCTCCAGCGAATTTCGATACGGCCGTTCTCGCAGGACAACGCTCCATGCGTGAGCGCATTGACCGCGAGCTCATGCAAGGCGAGGCCGATATTTTGCGCGGCTTCCGGCTTCAGCATGATCGGAGGCCCTTCGATCAGCGCGCGTTTTCCGAGATCGCCTTGCGCGACGTCGAGACAGTAGGCCATTTGCTTGCGCACGAGGTCGCACATCGAGGCGCCGCGCCAATCCTGTGAGACGAGCAGATCATGCGCCATGGAAAGCGCCTGAAGGCGCGCCGAGAATTTGCGCTGAAAGTCTTCAATCGAGGGCGCGCCGTTGGCGGTCTGGCGCGCCATCGCCTGCACCACGGCGAGAAGATTTTTGGAGCGGTGCACCAGTTCGCGCAAAAGAGTGCGGACATGCTGCTCGCGATGCTTGCGTTCAGTAATGTCGCGAGCCGTGCCGAGAATGCGCACAGCGCGCCCGTTTTCAAAAAAGGTGCGGCCGCGCACCGAAATCCAGCGCTCGACGCGATCGGTCATTCCGATGACGCGATACTCGACCTCATAGTCGCCCTGTTGCTCCGGATCGAGAGCCACGCCAACGGCTTCCTTCGTGCGCTTGCGATCCTGCGGATGCAGGGCGCTGCGAAATATTTCGAAGCTTCCGGGCATGTCGTCGGGGAGCGCCCAAAGCGCGCGCACGCGGGCGTCGAGATGAACCTCGCCGGTGACAAGGTTCCAATCCCAAATGCCCGTGCGCCCGGCGTCGAGCGCCATTTGCATCCGCTGCAAGGCGAAAGCCTGGTATGGGACGTCCTCGCAAGCGACTTGGTCCTTTGCGTCCTCGAAAACATCAGCGTTTGTCAAAGCGTCGATCCTGTTGATGGCGGCGCGTGATCGTCGCCAGAGCATAAGGCTAGTTTGCGCCTGTTGGGAGCCCCGGTCCAGACAGGCCAGCCAACTGCTTCAAATATCCACCAATTCCGTAGCGAAAGCTGCGCGTTCCTGAATAAAGGCGAAACGCGCCTCGGGCTTGTTGCCCATCAGCCGTTCGACACAATCGGCTGTTTCCTCTCGATCCTCGGCGTCCACGACGACCTTCAGCAGCATTCGCTTTCTAGGGTCCATCGTCGTCTCCTTGAGCTGCGCGGGCAACATCTCGCCCAGGCCCTTGAAGCGGCTTGTTTCGATTTTGCCTTTGCCGGTAAGCACTTTGCGCTCGAGCTCTTCCTTATGATCGTCGTTGCGCGCATAGACGACCGTCGATCCCTGCGTGAGCTTATAAAGCGGCGGCACGGCGAGATAGAGATGTCCGCCCTCGATCAGACGCGGCGTCTGCCGATAGAAAAACGTAATGAGCAGCGACGCGATGTGAGCGCCGTCGACGTCGGCGTCGGTCATGATGATGATTTTGCTGTAGCGCAGATCCTCTTCGCGATAGTGCGCGCCAAGCCCGCAACCAATCGCCTGCGCGAGATCGGCAAGCTGCTGATTGGCGGCAAGCTTGTCGCGCGTCGCCGAGGCGACGTTCAAAATCTTTCCGCGCAATGGCAGCACTGCCTGACTGGCGCGATCGCGCGCCATCTTGGCGGAGCCGCCGGCGGAATCGCCTTCGACGATGAAAAGTTCCGAGCCTTGCGCCGACGTATTCGTGCAATCGGCAAGTTTGCCGGGCAGACGCAATTTGCGCGTCGCGGATTTTCGCGCGACATCCTTCTCGGCGCGACGACGCAGACGCTCCTCTGCGCGCTCGACTGCGAAGTCGAGCAGCTTATTGGCTTGCGAGGGGGCGCCGGCAAGCCAATGGTCGAAGGCGTCGCGCACGACGTTTTCGACGATGCGCGACGCTTCGGCGCTCATCAGCCGGCTTTTGTTTTGCCCTTGAAACTCCGGCTCGCGGATGAACACGGAAATCATTGCGGCCGATTGGCCCATCAGATCGTCGGACGTCACCTGCGCGGCGCGCTTGCCCTGGCCAACGCGCTCGGCGTGGTCCTTCAAAGCGCGCAGCAGAGCGAGCCGAAATCCCGCTTCATGCGTGCCGCCGTCGGGCGTGGGAACGGTGTTGCAGTAGGAATGCACGAAGCCGTCGTCATTAGCGAGCCAGGCGACGGCCCATTCCAGCGAGCCGTGCCCACCTTCGCGTTCAACCTTGCCGGCGAAGGCTTGGTCGGCGACGGTCTCCTTGCCCTCGATTTCCCGATCGAGATAATCCTTGAGCCCGCCGGGAAAGCGCAGGACCGCCTCCGCCGGCACATTCGAGCCCGGCTCGATCAGAGACGCCGCGCAGCGCCAACGGATCTCGACCCCGCCGAACAGATAGGCCTTCGAGCGCGACATGCGAAAAAGCCGCGCCGGCCGCCAATGCGCGTTCGGGCCGAAAATTTGCGCATCGGGCTTGAAGCGGACCTTGGTGCCGCGCCGATTGGCGACGCGTCCCAATTGTTGAAGCTTGGTCGAGGGAAGCCCGCGCGAAAACTCCTGCCTGTAGAGTTGCTGGCCGACGGCCACCTCGACCTCGACCTTCTCGGACAGGGCGTTCACGACCGACACGCCGACCCCATGCAGACCGCCCGAGGTCTGATAGGCGCCGCTGTCGAACTTGCCGCCGGCGTGAAGCGTCGTCATGGCCACTTCGAGGCCCGATTTCTTGGGGAATTTCGGGTGCGGATCGATTGGGAAGCCGCGCCCATTGTCCGTGACAGAAAGCCAGCCGCCGGGCTCCAGCTCGACCTCAATAAAGGTGGCGTGGCCCGCCACCGCCTCGTCCATGGAGTTATCCAGCACCTCGGCAAAAAGGTGGTGCATGGCGGCTTCGTCCGTTCCGCCGATATACATGCCGGGCCGCCGGCGCACCGGCTCAAGCCCCTCCAAAACCTCAATGGAAGCCGAGTTATATTCGCCTTTGCCCGCAGTCTTGGCGGGCTGACGGGCGGAAGCGGCGGCGCCCTTGCGCGGCGACGCGCCGAATAAGTCATTGCTGTTGGCCATGAGCGGATAATAGCCCGATTCGCCGGCGAATGCGCGGGCTCGGGAGAATTGTTGGATTTGGCTGCTTTCCGGTTCGTCCCTTCTTATGTATGACGCTCCTTGTCACAATTTCGCCGCATCCTCGGCCGGAGCCTCAATGCCCCCCAATGCCCCTTTGACGGTCGTCATCTGCGTCGACCATGCGTCGGTGACGGGCGGCCAGGCAAAAGTCGCCATTGATAGCGCGCTGGGGCTCAAAGCCTATGGCGTGCGCCCCATACTCTTTGCGGCCGCAGCGCCAGTGGACCAACGGCTGCTTGATGCGGGAATCGAGGTCGTCTGCCTCGATCAGCACGATCTGCTCGGCAATCCGTCTCGTCTCGTCGCGGCGTTTCAGGGCACGTGGAATTTGCAGGCCGAGCGAAGGCTGGCTGAACTGCTGTCCACCCTGCCGAAGGACAACACAATCGTCCATGTGCACGGCTGGGCGAAGGCGCTCTCGCCTTCCATCGCGAGGCCGATTGCGGCGTCGGGCCTCCCCGCGGTCTATACGATCCACGAATATTTCCTGTTTTGCCCCAATGGCGGATTTTACAATTATCAAACCAACGAGACTTGCCCGCTGACGCCTTTGTCGCCGGCCTGTCTCGCGACCAATTGCGACAGTCGCAATTATGCTCGAAAGCTTTGGCGTAGCGCGCGCTTGGCGGTCGCGCAGAAATTCGCTCGGCTGCCGCAAATCTTTTCGGATTTCATTTGTATCTCGAATTATCAGCAGCAGATCATTGCGCCCTATCTGCCGAGCGGCGTTCGCGTTCATCTGGTTTCGAATCCGATCGAATGCCAAGACCTTGGTCCGAAGGAAAATCCGGCTTCAGGCGACGTGATTTTCGTTGGTCGCCTTTCTCCGGAAAAAGGCGCCTTGCTGCTGGCGCAAGCCTCGCAGCGCGCCGGCGTTTCGCCTGTCATCATTGGCGATGGCCCGATCAAGAACGAGTTGGAGACGAATTTTCCGCATATGCGCTTTCTGGGCTGGCAGGCTCCAGAACAAGTGCAAAAGCTCATGCGCGCCGCGCGGGCGCTGGCGTTTCCCTCGTTGTGGTACGAAGGTCAGCCGCTCACCGTGCTGGAGGCCAAAGCGATGGGAACGCCGGTCATCGTGTCCGACATTTGCGCGGGACGCGAGGAAATCGAGGATGGCGTCAGCGGCCTCTGGTTCAAGAGCGGCGACGTCGACGATCTTGCCCGCGCTCTTGAACGGCTGAAGGATGATGATTTCGTCGCGCGCCTTTCCAAAGCCGCCTACGATAATTTTTGGCGCGATCCGCTGACGCTGGAGCGCCATGTCAGACACATTATGGTTGTCTACACCGCCATGCTGGAAGGGCGTCGGGCGGCCGCGTAAGGCGAGACTGCAACATCCAGACGCATCGACGCAGCCCTCGTGACAAGCTAAGAGCGTCGGGTGGAACGTCCTGGGAAATACGATATGAAACTGCGGCCGATCACCGCCTTTCTTGCCGTTTTAACGCTGACGCTCGCTGCGGGTGACGCGCAGGCGGCTGACAGGCTTCGTCTCGCCATTCAAAAGACCGGCACTGTCGGCTGGGAGCTTGCTGTCGTCTCAGCCTTTGGTCTCGATAAAGATGCGGGGCTGGAGATTGACGCGACGGAACTCGCTTCGACCGAGGCTGGCAAGATCGCCATTCAAGGCGGCTCCGCCGATATCATCGTTTCCGACTGGCTTTGGGTGGCGCGCGAGCGCGCTCAGGGCGCCAAACTCGTCTTTTATCCTTACTCCACCGCCATCGGCGCCGTGATGGCGAAAGACGCTTCGATCAAATCGCTCAATGATCTCAAGGGCAAGAAAATCGGCGTCGCCGGGGGACCCGTAGACAAGAGCTGGCTGTTCCTGAAAGCCTACGCCTTGCGCAATGGCGTCGATCTCGAAAAAAGCGCAACGATCCTTTATGGCGCGCCGCCGTTGATCGCTGAAAAAGCCGTACAGGGCGAACTCGACGCTGTCCTCGAGTTCTGGACGTTCGCCGCGGATCTCGAGACGCGCGGCTTTCATCGCGTCATCGACCTCGCCGATGTTGAAAAGTCGCTTGGAGCGAGAGGCGACGCTGTCGTCACGGGCTATGTTTTCGACGAATCTTTCGCCATCAAACATGCGGATGCGCTTGCTCGCTTTTTCGAGATGACGCGCAAGGCCGGCGAATTGATTGCGTCGTCGGACAAGGCGTGGGCGGCGGCGCAAACGCGCATCGCAACCAAAAATCCGGCTCTGATCGATCTCTATCGCAAGCGCTATGTCGCCGGCGTTCCCAAGCGCAGCCTCGCCGAGGAGGAGGCCGACGCCGCGACGCTCTACAAAGTGCTTGCGGCGACGGGCGGCGAGAAACTCGTCGGTCCCGGCAAGTCATTCGATCCTCAGACCTTCTATAGGAGCGGGATTAAGGACAAAGCTCGTTGATCAGACTGATCTCGATCGCGTTCTTATTGCTGATCTGGCAGGCGGCTGCATTATTTAGCGACCCGCGCCGATTGCCGGGTCCTGGTCCTGTCTTCTCCGCGATTGTCGAGGAAGCGTCTTCGGGCGCTCTGTTCTTTAATCTTGGCGTCACGCTGTTGCGGGTCGCCGCGGCGTTTCTTCTCGCGATGAGTCTCGGCACGGCGCTCGGCTATCTGATGGGCCGGCGTAAGCTCATCGACCGCCTGTTCGATCCATGGCTCGTCGTGCTGCTCAATTTGCCCGCGCTTGTCGTGATCGTGCTCGCTTATATCTGGGCGGGCCTCACGGAGATCGCCGCGATTGGCGCGGTCGCGCTCAACAAATTGCCTAACGCTGTCGTCATCGCGCGGGAGGGCGCCCGCGCTCTCGACCCCGCGCTCGACGAGATGGCGCAGGTTTTCAACATGAGCGCGCGCACGCGCCTGCGCCATATCGTTGCGCCGCAGCTCGCGCCTTATATCGCCGCCGCGACGCGATCCGGCTTGTCGCTGGTTTGGAAAATCGTGCTCGTCGTCGAATTGCTTGGGCGCTCGAATGGCGTCGGCTTCGAGATCAATCTCGCCTTTCAGCTTTTCGACGTGCGCTTGCTGCTCGCCTATGCGCTGCCGTTCGTCGCGCTGATGCTCGGCGTCGAAACATTCATCGTGCAGCCCCTGGAGCGCAGGGTTTCGCATTGGCGCGGCGGTTTCGCCGCGAAGGGCGACCAAAAGGTTTTCGACGAGCCCGTCGCGAATCACAAAACGCATGCGCAGCGCAAACGCCGATCCCCGCGCCAACGCTCGCCGCGCCCGAGCGGGCGCTTGAAGTGGCGATCGTCTCAAAGGATCACCTGACTGCGAACGGGCGCCTCCAACGAACGCTAAAGGGCCTCGAGTTTGAACTGTCGCGCGGTGAGGCGGGCGCAATGGTCGGACCTTCCGGCTGCGGCAAGACAACGCTGTTGCGCATGATCGCAGGTCTCGATCGCGCTTATGAAGGACGCATCGTTCTGCCGGAGCATGCGCGGCTCGGAATGGTGTTTCAAGAGCCGCGCTTGCTTCCCTGGCGCAGCGTCGAAGACAATCTTCGCATCGCCGCGCCCGACGCGAGCGACGACGACATCGCGTCCTTGCTTGGCGCCCTGTCGCTGACGGAACACCGGACGCATTTTCCCGGCGAATTGTCTTTGGGTCTTGCGCGTCGCGTCGCGCTCGCCCGCGCGCTTGCGATCAGGCCGGATCTCTTGTTGCTCGACGAGCCCTTCGTCTCGCTGGACGTCGCGCTCGCCCAGGAACTGCGCGACGAAATCGCGACGCTGATCGATGAGAGGCGCGTCACCACATTGATCGTCACGCATGATCTGCAAGAAGCGATCGAACTCGCTGATAAAATTTTCTTGCTGTCCCCGCGGCCGGCGCGCATTTACGCAACAATCAACGTGCCGCAGTCGCGAGCGCGCCTGACGCCTGAAGCAGCGCAGTCGGTTGAGTTGGAAGCGCGCTCAGCGATCAAGTCATTTCGGGAGCAGTGAGACGCGCTCGCCTCACCAGGCGACTTCTTTGTTGCGGTAATCCAGAAAGCGCCCGGTCTTTGCGAGTCGACAATGAGTTGATTGTGGCGATGAGTCCCGCCGCGCCTTCCTCTACGGAGAGCGGCGCATTTGCCCCACCCATATCGGTGCGGAGCCAGCCTGGATGGAGCGAAACGACCGTCACTCCTTGCGGCTTCAGCTCGCCCGCCAGCGTCTTCATGACCATGTTCAACGCCGCTTTCGAAGCGCGATAGGCGACCTGATCGACGCTTGCGCTCTCGATCGACCCCATCACGCTCGAGACGAAAACGACGCGCGGATTTTCAGCCTCGCGCAGCAGAGGCAGAAAGGCTTGAGCAAGCCGCAACGGGCCAAGAGTATTCACGGAGAAAGTGTCGAGCGCTCCCTCGAAATCGATATCCAATGCCGATTGACGCTTGGGTCCGCTCACGCCCGCGTTGGCGACGAGCACGTCAATCGGCTCCTTTACACGCTGCGCCGCCGCTTTGATCGCCGCTTCGTCCCGCGTATCGAAAACAAGGATTTGGAAACGGTCGCCATATTTTGAAGCTTCGGCCGCGAGTCGCGCGCGGGCCTCTGCATTCCGCACGGTCGCGGTCACCCGATCGCCCCGCGCCGCAACGCTTAGGGCCAACTCCCTGCCAATGCCTCGATTCGCTCCGGAAATCAGCCAATGTTCCGACATTCACCCTCTCCACCTTGCAAATGTGCGGGCAACGGATGAACGGCTTTCACGCGCCCCGCTTTCCCCCGCCACAACGCGGCGACCGAGTCCGCAGTTCCGGCTTGAAGGGAAGGGTCCTCCTGCTGGGCGGACGGCTCGCATGAGCGAGCGCTGGAGAACGAAACACCAGGTCAATCAGGCGTCCGGCCATGCGACCAGCGCGCTGGTCAGCAAGGGCAGGCGGGTGCGAAGCAGACGAAAGCGCCCAAAGCCGGCTTGTTTCAGCAGTTCGCCGAGTTGCTCAATGCTGCGCGGTTCGCCGCGACCCATGGCGAGCGTGTAAAATCCGTAATAGGCCGTCAGCGGCTCGGCGCCTTTGACGCCCGACATCGCTTCGACGATGAGCAGCGCGCCATCTGACGGCAGCGCCTTTGCGCACATTGCGCAACAGCGCGAGCGCGGAGGCGTCGTCATGATCGTGTACGATGCGCACAAGCGAAATGATGTCGGCGCCTTGCGGCAGAGGGTCGCGGAGAAAATCTCCCGAATGAAGCGAAACGCGCTCGAGCAGCCCTGCCTGCGCCAGCCGCTTTTGCGCGCGTTGGGTTACGGCGGGCAGGTCGAACAGCATCAGGCGAAGATCGGGCGCGCGCACTCCCGCCTCGGCAAGAAAAACGCCCTCACCGCCGCCGACGTCGAGCAGGCGACGATGCTTCTCGATGGGATAAGCGTCGAGCGCCTCTTGAGCGACGAGCGGCTGCGTGGCCGCCATGAAAGCGCTATAGGGCGCGACCTGCTCCTCCGTTAGCGCGGCAGGCTGCGCCGAGGCTGAGTAGGGCCAATAGTCGTCGAGACGAGGCTTTTCGCCTTGGCCTCGCAAAAGGGCGACCGGATCGAGAAGATCTGCGTAGAGCATCGGCTGATGCTCGATAACCGAAAGCGCTGCGGGGCTTCCCGCGAACGCCGCCCCCAACTGGCCAAGCCCATAGCGGGCGCCGCTGCGACGATCCACGAGCCCCAGCGACGCCGCGGCCTCGAGAAGCCGCCTCGTGGCTTGAGGCGTGAGCGACAGGCGCTCTGCAAGCGCATCCGCCGTCTGCGGCGCTTCCATCAATATGTCGAACACATGCAGGCGCACGCAGGCGAGTAAAACTTGCGAATAGACAAAGCCCGCGCAGAGATCGAGCGCCGCCCGCGCGCCTTTGAGAGCGATCGGCCGTGTGAGCGGGTTCGCCAGGGCCCAACGCTGAAAGCGAGGATTGGCGATCAGCCGATCGCGAAAGGCCAGAAGCCGATCGGACCATGTCTGCGTCTCTTTCTCCATGACTCCGCCGCCGTATATCCAATGCCCGATGGAATTAGCAGATTGGCGGGAGTTGCGCACGAGTCTCAAGGGAGAGCCCACGCGGTCAAGTGTCGGCGGAGCAAGGCCCTCTTTGGAAAACATGTAATCTTTAATATTTGACGTGAGCGACGCCGATTTTCTACATCTGCGGCCAGCGCAATGCTGTCATGAAAAGCGCATTGGAGACAGTCATGCCGTCCGCGATGTTTTCGCGAACAGGACGTCGTTTTTTGGTCATTTCGGCAGGCGTCCTCATATTCCTGACGTTTCCGCGTATCCACCCGCTCTGCGCTTTGGAGAACGTCGCGGCGGCGCACGACCAAAATATTGCGCTCACCAAGGACGAAGCGTCGCTGTCGCCCACAGAGCTGTTGGGCAAACGCGTGTTCGAGGATGCGACGCTGTCGCAGCCTGCGGGCGTCTCCTGCGCCTCCTGTCACGATCGCGCCAAGGCGTTCACGGGCGACAATGGTTCGCCGATTCCGGCCATCGCGCGCGGAAGCAAGCCTGAACTTCTCGGAACCCGCAACACGCCGTCCTTGATGTACGCCTCCTTCAGCCCGCCTTTTTCCTTCGTCGATAAGAAGGACGAAAAGACCGGCGAAGTCGAAAAAATTCCGATCGGCGGACAATTCCTTGACGGGCGCGCGTCCGATCTCCTGCAGCAGTTCGAAGGCCCGCTGCTCAATCCGGTCGAGATGAACAATCCGTCGAAAAGCGCGGTCGTCGAGAAGGTCCGAGACGGCGCCTACGCCAAACTCGCGCAGCGCGTTTATGGCGAAAGTCTTTTCGCAAATCTTGATACAGCTTTCGAGAAATTGGCGCAGGCTGTCGTCGCCTTCGAAAACACGGAGCGCTTTCACCCCTTCGCATCGAAATTCGACGATTTTCTGCGCGGTCGGGCAAAACTCACGCCGCTTGAAGCGCGCGGGTTCGAATTGTTCAAGAATCCGGAAAAAGGCAATTGCCTCGCCTGCCACGTCGGCAAAGAGGATTCTCGCGATCCGAAGGACTGGATCTTCACCGATTTCAGCTACGACGCGCTTGGCGCGCCGAGAAACATGACCATTCCGGCCAATAAGAACGCGGATTTCGTCGACCTCGGCTTATGCCGGCGCGAGGGACTGGAGAAAATCGCTCCAAAAGACTTCGATATTGAAAGTCTTTGCGGCGCGTTCAAAGCGCCGACGCTTCGCAATATTGCGATCACTGCTCCCTATCTGCACAACGGCGTCTTCACGAAACTGCGCGACGTGGTGGCTTTTTATGCGACGCGCGACACGAATCCAGAGCGATGGTATCCGAAGAAGCCCGGCGGCGGCGTCGCGAAATTCAACGACCTTTCGGGCAAGCAGCATTCCAACGTGAATGTGAAAGAGGTCCCTTACGACCGTAAGCCCGGCGAAAAACCGCGGCTCAGCGATCAGGAGATCGATGCGATCGTCGCTTTTCTGGAAACATTGACCGATCGGCCGTCAGAATAAGCCTGACCCCGAGTGTCTTCTGAAGGCGAGCGCGCCGCCCCAATGCGCTGAGGGTGGGCTAGGCGACGAGCTGCCGGGCCTTGGGTCGACCTCTTTCCATTTTTTGCGCCTTCCAGCCATGCGCCGCCCATGCTAGCGATGCCTGCATCCCGCGCTAATCAGGCTGGAACGATCATGACGCTGCCAAATCGCATCGAAGCTTTACACGCCGGAACTGAGGCGTTGATGGCTGAGCTTGGCCGGCAGGCGCGCGCCAGCGCCCGCGTCGTGGCGCTCGCGTCCAGCGACCAGAAGGTTAAGGCGCTTCGATCCGCCGCCGCCGAGATCAGGCGTGAGGCGGCGGCGATCCTTGCGGCCAATGCGCTGGACGTCGCTGACGCCCGGTCGCGCGGGACGCCCGCCGCTTTTCTCGATCGCCTGACGCTCGACGCAAATCGCGTCGAGGCGATGGCGCGCGGGGTCGAAGAGGTCGCTGCGCTTCCTGACCCTGTCGGCCGCGTGCTTGCGGTCTTTGAGCGCCCGAACGGTTTGCGCATCGAACGTGTTTCAACGCCGCTCGGCGTCATTGGGGTGATCTACGAAAGCCGTCCGAATGTCACCGCCGACGCCGGCGCGCTGTGTCTCAAGGCTGGCAACGCCGCGATCTTGCGCGGCGGCTCCGAAAGCCTGCGCACATCTGCGGCGATCCATAAATGCCTTGTCGCAGGATTGAACGCCGCCGGCCTGCCTGAGGCTTCGATTTCGCTTGTGCCGACGCCGGATCGCGCCGCCGTCGGCGCGATGCTCGCGGGGCTTAACGGCAATATCGACGTCATCGTGCCGACGAGGCGGCAAGAGCCTCGTGGCGCGCGTGCAAAATGAAGCGCGCCTGCCGGTGTTCGCGCATCTCGAAGGCGTCAATCATGTGTTCGTGCATGCGGCGGCCGATCTCGATATGGCGCAGAAGATCGCGCTCAACGCCAAAATGCGCCGAACGGGGATTTGCGGCGCGGCCGAGACGCTGCTTGTCGATCGCGCCTGCGCCGAGCACGCATCTAACGCCGCTTGTGAGGTCGCTGATCGAGGCCGGCTGCGAAGTGCGAGGCGATGCGGCGACGCAAGCCGCCGATGCGCGCGTCAACGCGGCGAGCGAGGAAGATTGGGATACGGAATATCTCGACGCGATCATCGCGGTGCGCGTCGTCGATGGACTCGGTGGAGCGATCGAACATATCGAGACCCATGGTTCGCATCACACGGACGCCATTGTCACCGATGACGCCGCCGCCGCGGCGCGTTTTCTTGCGGAGGTCAATTCGGCGATCGTGTTGCACAACGCCTCGACGCAATTCGCCGACGGCGGCGAGTTCGGTTTTGGCGCCGAGATCGGCATCGCGACAGGGCGAATGCATGCGCGTGGTCCGGTCGGCGTCGAGCAGCTGACCTCGTTCAATTACCGCGTGCATGGGGCCGGCCAGGTGCGCCCATAATGTTGGAAGGGGCATGATCCCTCGCCTGCCTGCGCATTCGCCCGGCATGCGCATCGGCCTTTTTGGCGGCTCCTTCGATCCGCCACATGAAGGACATCTGCTGGCCTCTCGCATTGCGTTGCGCAGACTGCGGCTCGACCGTGTGTGGTGGCTCGTGACGCCGGGCAATCCACTGAAAGAGACAAAACACCTGGCGTCGCTCGACGCGCGCATCGCTGCGGCCAAGAAGCTTGCGCGCGATCCGCGCATC
The DNA here is from genome assembly GCA_963811555.1 of uncultured Alphaproteobacteria bacterium. Lineage (GTDB taxonomy): Bacteria > Pseudomonadota > Alphaproteobacteria > Rhizobiales > Beijerinckiaceae > Methylosinus. The sequence continues at coordinate 291,653 of CAWESG010000032.1, forward strand.
GTCGTCACCGGATTGGAGGCGCAAATCGGCGCGCGCTTTACATGCGATACGATTCAATTTTTGAGTCGCCATTGCCCAGGCGTGCGCTTCGTGTGGATCATGGGCGCCGATAATTTGCTGCAATTTCATCAATGGCGGAATTGGCGGGAAATTGCGCGGACGGTTCCGATCGCCATCATCGATCGGCCGGGCGCGACATTGAAGGCTGCGAGCGCCAAGGCGGCGCAATTTTTTGCAAATGCGCGAATTGACGAACGCGAGGCGCCGCTACTGGCGCTCACGACTCCTCCGGCTTTTGTCTATCTGCATGGCCGGCGGCTCGCGAAGTCTTCCTCGGCGCTGCGACTCGCAGGCGCGCGCGCCGGCGAAAACGGCTAGCGCCTTTTCTTCAGTCTCGGAGCGACCCATTTCTGATAGGCGAACCAGAGCCCCGGCAAGCCTATGAAGATGACCGCCCAGATGATGGAGCTGTCGAGCGAAGTTCTTTCGTAATAATCGCCGGACGTCGCCTGCGTGTAAGGGTTTCGCACGAACAGCGTGACAAAGATCGAAACGGCGATGATGGCGATGGTGACGAAAATATAGCTTCGTGGAATGAGCAGAACCGGGCGTTCGGGTTTGGGCTCGGGGCTTTCAGGGCGAATTTCTTCGGGCTGTTCGTCGCTCATTGATTTGCTCCCTGCATAAATATTTTAGCGCAGGGTAGCATAAAGACGCGGGTCTTACACCGCCGCGCCATGCAGATCGTAGGCGTCCGCCCGCTCGATCTTGACAGTGACGAGATCGCCGGCGCGCAGCGGCCGCCGCGAAGCGACATGCACGAGGCCGTCGATCTGCGGCGCATCATATTTCGATCGGCCCTTGGCCGGAGCGCCGACGCCGCTTCCCTCATCGATCAGCACCTGAAGGCGCTTGCCGATTTTCTTTTGCAGAAGACGCGACGATATTCTCTGCTGACGTTCCATGAAGCGGCTCCAACGCGCCTGCTTCACTTCGTCGGGCACAGGATCAAGCCCAAGGTCGTTGGCCCGTGCGCCGTTCACCGACTCATATTTGAATGCTCCGGCGCGATCGATTTCGGCTTCGTCGAGCCAGTCGAGCAAATAGGCGAAGTCTTCCTCCGTCTCCCCGGGGAAGCCGACGATGAAGGTCGAACGCAAGGCGAGATCGGGACAGATACGACGCCACGTCTTGATGCGCTCCAGCGTCTTTTCTTCGTTTGCCGGACGTTTCATCGATTTCAGAACGCCGGGAGCGGCGTGCTGAAACGGAATGTCGAGATAGGGAAGGATTTTTCCCTCCGCCATCAGTTCGATAACTTCGTCGACATGCGGATAAGGGTAAACGTAATGCATCCGCACCCAGACGCCGAGCGAGCCGAGTTCGCGCGCAAGATCGAGGAAGCGCGCGCGCACCGTGCGGTCGTGAAAGACGCTTTCAGAGTAGCGCAGATCGCGTCCATAGGCGCTGGTGTCCTGCGAAATGACGAGCAATTCCTTCACGCCCGCGCGCACAAGCCGCTCGGCTTCGCGTAAAACATCCGCGGCCGAGCGCGACACGAGCGGGCCGCGAAGCGCAGGAATGATGCAAAAGGAGCAGCTGTTGTCGCAGCCTTCGGAGATTTTCAAATAAGCATAGTGACGCGGCGTGAATTTCACGCCCTGCTCGGGCACGAGATCGAGGAACGGATCATGCGCGGGCGGAACCGCCTGATGCACGGCCTCAACCACGCTTTCGTAATCCTGAGGTTTTGTAATCGCCAGAACCTCAGGAAAGCGCGCGCTGATGTTTTCGGGCTCGGCGCCCATGCAGCCGGTGACAATGACCTTGCCGTTCTCCTTCAAGGCGGCGCCGATCGCTTCGAGAGATTCGGCTTTGGCGCTGTCGAGAAACCCGCATGTATTGACGACGACGACGTCGGCGCCGCCATGCGTTCGCGAAAGCTCGTAACCTTCCGCGCGAAGCCGCGTGACGATCCGCTCGCTATCGACGAGCGCTTTCGGACAGCCCAGCGAAACGAAGGAGATTCGAGGCGCGGAATTTTTTTCCGGCGCCTCGTCTGTGAGCTGTCGTTCTTCCATCATGGGCGGAACGCTTGCCACGTCGGCGCGGCCATAGCAATCGCCGCAGCGGGAAGAAACTCCGCCAATGGTCCGCCGATCTGGCGCAACGCATTCGCTTCCAGGCTTGGGCGACGCCTTGCAAGACGCGATCGGAACCGTTATCGATTGCGGGCGAACGAGGAAGCCTCGACCTCAGGCTCCGCCGTCGTTATCGCCCGGGCAGAGCCGGTTCCGTGGCGCTGCGGTTTGGCCCGAGCGCCTCGCCTCCACCGAAAGGCAAGAGGAATTGCCAAAATCGATCATCCTTGGAACTGGGTCTTATGCTCCGCTTCGCGTGCTCACCAATTCCGACCTTGAGAAATTGGTCGCCACCAACGGTCCCTGGATCGTAAGCCGCACCGGAATCAAAGAGCGCCGCATCGCCGCCGAAGGCGAAGCTACGTCCGATATGGCCGCGGCGGCGTCGAGACATGCTTTGGCGTTGGCGGACATTGACCCGGAGGAAATCGATCTCATCATTGTTGGAACAGTCACCGCCGACACTCCGACGCCCTCCTGCGCCGCTTTCGTTCAAGCCAAGATCGGCGCGCGCAACGCCTTTTGCTTCGATGTGTCGGCCGCTTGCGCGGGCTCGATCTATGCGTTGTCGATCGCCGATCAATTCATCCGAAACGGCACGGTGAAAACCGCACTCATCATCGGCGCCGAAACCCTCAGCCGCGTCGTCGACTGGACCAATCGTGAAACATGCGTGCTGTTCGGCGACGGCGCCGGCGCGATCGTTCTAGGAGCGAGCGAAGAGTCGGATAATCGCGGCGTACTCGCGGCAAAGTTGCGAACGGACGGAAGTCTGACAGACATATTGGGTATTTTCGGCGGCGGAAGTTTGAATCCGCTGTCCGAGGAAATGCTGCTTTCCAAGCAGCATAAGATCAAAATGCGCGGTCGCGAGGTCTATAAAGTCGCGACGCGTCTGTTGCCGGAAGTCATTCGCGACACGCTTGCAATAGCAGGGCTCTGCGCGGATGACGTCACCCATGTCATCGCACATCAAGCCAATCTGCGAATCATCGAGTCGGCGATGGAAAATTTGGGGATCGACATCGGTAAGTGCTGGATCAACATCGACCGATTTGGAAATACGTCGAGCGCTTCCCTGCCGATCACGCTCGATGAGGCCAATCGCGCCGGCCGCCTGCAAAAGGGCGACGTCATTGCGATGATGGGAATTGGCGCGGGAATGACCTGGGGCGGCGCCGTTCTTCGCTGGTGAAGAAGGCGCGAGGCGAAAAGATCGTCGCCCTCGCGAGCGCCACCATAGCGAAGTTCCGGGTTTGTAAAACAGAACGGCGCCGACGGTTGAAAATGAAGGGTCTATCCCCGCGCGGCGAGCGGCACGACATTGTGCAGCTTCGAATCCGCCGTCTCGAAAAAACGGCGAAGATTTCGCGCGGCCTGGCGGATACGCTGCTCGTTTTCAACAAGCGCGAGCCGCAGAAAGCCTTCGCCATACTCGCCGAAACCGATCCCCGGTGCGACCGCGACATCGGCTTTCTCGATCAGCAGTTTTGAAAACTCCAGGCTCGTCATGCCGGCGAAGCGTTCCGGCACCGGCGCCCAGGCGAACATGGAGGCGGATGGCGAAGGAATGCGCCAACCCGCCTGCGCAAAGCTTTCGACCATCACGTCGCGCCGCTTTTTGTAGGTGGAGCGCATCTCTCGATGCAGTCGTCAGGCCCGTTCAGCGCAGCGGCCGCTGCGACTTGAATCGGCGTAAAGGCGCCGTAGTCCAGATAGCTTTTTACGCGCGCCAGCGCCGCGCACAGCCGATCATTGCCGACCGCAAATCCAATTCGCCAGCCGGCCATGGAGTAGGTCTTCGACATGGAGGTGAACTCCACCGCGACATCCATTGCGCCGGGAACCTGCAGCACCGAGGGCGGCGGCTCTCCGTCGAAAAAGACTTCCGCGTAGGCAAGATCGGACAGGATCAAAAGATCGTGTTTCTTCGCAAAGGCGACGAGGTCTTTGTAGAAATCGAGCGAAGCCACGGTGGCGGTCGGATTCGAGGGGTAGCAGACGACCACGGCGATGGGCTTTGGGATCGAATGCACGACGGCCTTCTCAAGCGCCACGAAATAATCCGGCGTCGGATCGGCCGGCACGGAGCGGATGACGCCGCCCGCCATGAGAAAGCCGAAGGCGTGGATGGGATAGGAGGGGTTGGGCGCCAGGATCACGTCGCCCGGCTCGGTGATGGCCTGAGCCATATTGGCGAAGCCCTCTTTGGAGCCGAGAGTGGCGACGACCTGCGTTTCCGGGTCGAGCTTCACGCCAAAGCGGCGCTCATAATAGGCGGACTGAGCGCGGCGAAGGCCCGCGATGCCTTTGGAGGCGGAGTAGCGGTCGGTTCGCGGTCGACCGGCGGTCTCCACCAGCTTGTCGATCACATGCTTCGGCGCGGGAAGATCGGGGTTTCCCATTCCAAGGTCGATGATGTCGGCGCCGCCGGCGCGCGCCTTGGCCTTCAGGCGGTTGACCTGTTCGAAGACATAAGGCGGCAGGCGCTTGACGCGGTAGAAGTCCGACATTGCAGCAATTATCCGTTGTGAGAAACGCGATCTAACCGACTTTTAGCACTTCGCCGACGAGCCGAACAGTATTCAATCGACGCGTTTGGGGGCGCCCTGAACGTTTCGCGCCGACCCTCCCGAAGGATTTCGCGGGGCTCCTCCCTCGGGTCTCGCCACTTGCGCTCCTCTTTGCCGATTGAGCGCCCCGGCCTTATTGAGCTCGGCGCCGATCGCTTCGAAGTCTTTGGCGGTTTTTTTCTTAGCCTTTGCAGCGTCCGGGGCGGCGAAGGGCGTATAATCCTGCGCGCCGGGCTCCGGGCGTGAATTGGTGACGAAATCCGGCGGGGGCGGCGGCGAGTTCCGCAAATTGGCGCCCTCCATCATGCGGCCAATCGCCTCGCCCAGGCTCTGGGCGCGAGCGCCTTGCGTATAAGCCAGCACGGCGCCGCACAAGCCGAGCGAGACCCCTAGCCGCACGGCGAAATGTTTGATGCGTCGAGCATTTCGAGAGCTCGCGGCTCTTTCATAAGCCAGATATTTTCTCATATTATGCAAGAGGCGGTCTTCGCCGCGCGTTAGCCATCTCGGCGTCAAAACTTTGAATCGCCGCCAGAAGCGGTTTCTCAAAAGTGGCATGTGGTAAGAATAGCAGAGGCGGATGCGCAAGGCCAATTCGGCGGCGCGGACGCGATCAGGAATTGAGACAGGTATGAAATCCACGGTTGATCCAGAGGCGAAAGTGAAGCGCCGAAAATCGGAAGGCGACAAAGCTTCGGGGTCTCGCAAGTCCAAGAAAGCCCGCTCCGCAGAGAAGTCGTCGTCGAATCCCAATCCCGCTTTGAACGGCGCGGCTCAGACCGAGCTTGCCTCTTCGACGCCGCTTTTGCCGCGCTCGAAGGATGTGCCGCCCAAAAGCGGAAAAATCGCGTCCGCTCCAAAGGGCGGCGGCCACGAATACGACGTCATGGCGGAAAATATCGCCAAACTTGTCGATCATGGTCGCAAAGCCTTGGCCGCCGCCTTTGGCGGCATTGATCCGGGCGAGGCGCGCAGCGAGCTGGCGAACAGCGTCGCCGACGCCACCCGCAGCTTGGGCGCCGTTCTCGAGTCATGGATGGCCAAACCCGAGCGCGCCGCGCTGGCCCAGGCCAGCCTCATTCACGGCCTCGCCGATATTTGGAGCCAGACCTTACGTCGCTATTCGGGAGAAGACGCGGCTCCCGTGGTGCCGATCGACCCGTCGGACAAGCGGTTCGCGGCTCCCGAATGGAGCGAAAATCCCTTCTTCGACTGCTTGCGGCAATCTTACGTTCTGACCGCGCGCTGGGCCGGCGACGCTGTCGAAAAGACCGAAGGAGTCGATCCGCAGACGCGCGCCAAGGCGGCTTTCTATACGCGGCTCATCGCCAGCGCCCTGTCGCCGTCGAATTTCGTGCCGACCAATCCTGAACTGTTGCGCGCCACGCTCGACGCCAAGGGCGAAAATCTCGTGCGCGGCATGAAGATGCTGGCCGAAGATCTTTCGGCAGGCGGCGGAATGCTGAAAATCAGGCAGAGCGACGAGAGCAAATTCAAGCTCGGCGTCGATATGGCCAATACGCCGGGCAAGGTGATTTTCCGCAACGAGGTGATGGAGCTCATTCAATATGCTCCCACGACGGAAGAAACCTACGCGCGGCCGCTGCTGATCATTCCGCCCTGGATCAACAAATTTTACGTTCTCGATCTCAATCCCGAAAAAAGTTTCGTGCGCTGGGCGGCGGCGCAGGGACTGACGGTCTTCGTCGTCTCATGGGTCAATCCGGATGAAATCGCGCGCCGAAAAGGGCTTTGAAGATTATATGCGCGAAGGCGTGATGGCGGCCCTCGACGCGATCGAGCAAGCGACCGGCGAGAAAAAAATAGCTGCGGCCGGTTACTGTGTCGGCGGCACGCTGCTCGCCGCGACGCTCGCCTATATGGCGGCGACCGGGGACGAGCGCATCGACAGCGTGACCTTCTTCGCCACGCAGGTCGACTTCTCGGACGCGGGCGACCTGCAGATTTTCGTCGATGAAGCGCGGCTTGCGGCGCTTGACGAGAGCATGGCGCGCACCGGCTATCTCGAAGGGGTCAAGATGGCCAACGCATTCAATATGCTCAGGCCGAACGAACTCATCTGGAATTATGTCGTCAACAATTACATGAAGGGCGTGGAGCCAGCCGCCTTCGATCTCTTGACGTGGAACTCCGACTGCACGCGCATTCCGCGCGCCAATCATTCCTTCTATCTGCGCAACTGCTATCTCGAGAATAATCTGACGCGCGGCGAGATGACGATCGATGGCGTCAAGCTCAATCTGCGCAAGGTCAAGATTCCCGTTTATGAGCTTGCCGCGAAGGAAGACCATATCGCGCCCGCGCGCTCGGTCTTCACGGGCGCCAAATATTTTGGCGGTCCGGTGAAATATGTGTTGGCGGGCGCCGGGCATATCGCGGGGGTGGTCAATCCGCCGAGCAAAGAAAAATATCAATATTGGCTCGGCGGGCCGGCCAAGGGCTCGTTTGACGAGTGGGTCAACTCCGCAAAAGTGATCAAAGGTTCATGGTGGTCGGATTGGCTTCAATGGCTCGTCGAGCAGGCGCCGAGGAAAGTCAAAGCGCCCGAACCCGGCGGCGGCAAACTCAAGCCGATCTGCGACGCTCCGGGCGAGTATGTGAAAGTGAAGGCGTGAGCATTTTCACGCCGACACGCCGAAATGCGCGAGCACTCCAGTTCGCTCCAACAGCCAATAGACGCCAAAGAGCGCGATGATCGTCGAGGCCGCATAGACCAGCGCCTTGTGGCGTTTACCCTGCGTGTGCCTGTCGATGTAAAGCAGAATGGGCAGTATGATCAAAACGATGCCTATTTGGCCAAGCTCCACGCCGATGTTAAACGAGGCGAGAGCCGGCACGATCGTGCTTTGCTGCACGCTGAGTTCCTTGAGACCTGAGGCGAAGCCAAAACCGTGGATGAAGCCAAAGAAGAACGTTACAATCCACCGCTTATCGATGTCCTTCGAGAAGAAGTTTTCGAGCGCGACGAAAATGATAGAGGCCGCGATCGCCGACTTCCGTCAACATTGTCGGTAAGGTGAAAACATCGAGCGCTGCAAGCGACAGAGTAATGGAATGCGATATTGTGAAGGCGGTAACGATTTTCACCACCGGCCAGACCCTGTGCGCCCAGAGGATAAGCGCCAGCAGGAAGCAAATATGGTCATAGCCGGTTAGAATGTGCTCGACCCCCGCCGCGCCGAATTTCAGCATGATCTGCCAAGTCGTCATCAACGGTTTGGAGAGATCGAGCGCCGGATCGGCTGGGTAAAGCATCGTCTCGCCGGCGTTCTCGCCCCCAATGAGCGTGACGAGATGCTTGCCTTTCGGGCCCTGCGCGGCGAGCAGTTTGGTCGCGTCGTAGAAAATCTGGCCGGCGACGCCAGAACAATCGAATTGCAGCACGACGAGCGCGCTGTCCTGGTTGGTCGGATCTTCGCCTGATTTTTCGACAGTGCTTGCGCAGACATGTCCTTCGGCGTCATGCATCGAAACGCGGTGCTGGACGAATTTCCCGATCTCGGTTTCCAAAACCCCTGGCTCTGAGAGATTGACGCCGGCGCGCTCCGACATGGTCTCCTGAAACATGCGCTCGAGATCGGTCGCAAGAAATCCGACGTCGACGCTATAAACCCGGTTTGGCTTGGCCGCGATTTTTGCGGTTGAGATATCGGCCGTATGCGCCAGCGCCGGCGCTGCGCCGCAGCACAACAGCGCGATCGCCAACAAAATCCTCCGGAGCCCACTCATCATCACCGCATCTTCTCCTACTCGGCCGGCAAGGCGGCGCACCTTGCCCCATCGTCGCGACGCGGACAAGATCGCCCCAGCAGGGCGTCTTGCGGGCGGATTCGCGCGCCGTTAAGACTGAAGGAGGCGCTTCGATTCAGTGCGACGCGCTCGGGACGGCGAGGGGATCATTATGCAGCGCGTGACGATGACCATCGACGATGATCTCATGGCGATCCTCGATAAATATATGGAGGCGGGCGGTCATCAGAACCGCTCGGAGGCCGTTCGCGACCTCGTTCGCGCCGGACTGATGAAGCAACCACAGATCGACGACGGGGCGCGCCAGTGCATGGCGGCGCTGGTTTACGTCTACGACCATGAGACGCGCCAATTGTCGAAGCGTTTGATGGAGGATCATCACAGCCATACGGATCTCTCCATCGCGACCTTGCATGTTCATATCGACGCGGAGAGCTGCCTCGAAGTGTCTCTTCTGCGCGGCCAGAAATCCGAGGTCGAGCATTTTTCCCGGCATGTGATCGGCGAGCGGGGCGTGCGTTATGGGCAGCTGGTCGTCGTCCCTGCGGACGCGGCGGGCCAAACCCACGACCATGCGCCGGCGCATTCGCATGAGCATGGCGGCGCGCATGGACGAAACCATTGAGCCTCCGCGGCCCGCAAATTTGTGACAAAAAAGCAACGGCTTCGGCAAATCGTCAGGCGGCGATTGACCCTCCCGACTCCGGTATGATCAGATATAAAAAACAGCATACCAGGGGAGGGGGTATGGCTCGGCGCCGTCCATTCGCGGAACTAATCGCCTGCGCGCTGCTCGCGGTTATTTCGCCAGACCCGGCGCCGGCGCAAGAGTCTTTGCCGACGATTGAAGTCACGCGCCGCGCTCCGCGAAAAGTGGCGCGTCCGCGCACTCCCACGCCATCGGCGCCCGTGCGGGTCGCCAGTCCCCAACCGGCGACGCCGACGTCCGAGCCTGCCGCTGGCGTCGATAATGTGCTCACCCAGCCTAAGGCCCCTGACGAAGCGGCGAGCGTGAAAACCTTCACGGGCGCGCAAGTGAATGCAGTGCCCTTCTTGCGTCCGGGCGAAGCGCTGGAAGTCGTTCCCGGTCTCGTCGTTTCGCAGCACAGCGGCGAGGGCAAAGCCAATCAATATAATCTGCGCGGTTTTCAGCTCGATCACGGAACGGATCTGGCGCTGTGGCTCGATGGCATGCCGCTCAACATGCGCACCCATGGACACGGGCAGGGCTATGCCGACGCCAACTTCCTGATCCCCGAACTTCTGGCCTCCGTTCTTGTCCGCAAGGGACCCTATTTCGCCGATGAAGGGGACTTCTCCTCTGCCGGCTCCGTTCGCATGCAATATATCGACAAGCTCGATCAGGGCCTGTTCTCCGCCACCGCCGGAAGTTTCGGCTATGGGCGCCTGTTGAGCATCAAGTCCTATGACGTAAACGGCGGAAGTCTGCTGACCGCGCTCGAAACCAGCATCTACAATGGCCCATGGACGCGTCCTGACGAATTGCGCAAGATCAATGGCGTCATGCGCTGGACGCGGGGAACGCAGGACGACGGCGTCTCCATCACGGGAATGGCCTACGCCAATCGCTGGTATTCCACCGATCAAATTCCAGAACGCGCCATTCAGGAAGGATTTCTTCCGCTGTGGGGCAATATCGACCGCACCGACGGCGGCGACACCACTCGTTTCAGCCTATCTGGCCGCTGGAGCCAAACTGAAGGCAATCAGTCCTCGCGGGTCGAAGCTTACGCCATTCGCTCGACGCTCGATCTTTATAACAACTTCACTTATTTCCTCTAGACCACCCTGATCTCGGCGATCAATTTCATCAGTTCGACCATCGCACGCTATTCGGCGTCAACGCCGTTCACAGCATCAAGCATGAGCTCGCGGGATTTCCGGTTGAAACGCGCGTTGGCTTTCAAGGCCGTTACGACAATATTCGCCTGGGGCTTCAGGAATCGGTGCAAAGACAGAACTACGACGCCATTCGCAACGACTATGTGAATGAAGGCAGCTTCGCGTTCTGGACCGACAGCACTGTGTTCTGGACGCCCTGGTTGCGAACGACCGGCGGCATTCGCGCTGATTACTATCACGCCGATGTGAATTCGTTGCAGACTCTGTGGGACGCGCCAAAGGTTTTCGACAGCAATGGCAATGTCGCCGCTATTCTTTCCGGGCCTTTCAACAGCGGCTCGAAAGGCGCCGCCATCACCAGCCCCAAATTTGGCGCGGTGATCGGGCCCTTCAACAACACCGAGTTCTTTTTGAACTTTGGCGAAGGCTTCCATTCGACCGACGCGCGCGGAACCGTCCAGAATTTCGACACGGCGGCGCTTTCCGATACGGATGGCCTGGCGCAAGTCGGCAAAATTCCATTGCTCGTGAAATCGCGCGGCGCGGAAATTGGCGCGCGCACGAAGATCATCGAAGGCCTCGACTCCTCGATCGCCTGTGGTGGCTCAACTTCGATTCCGAAAACCAATTCCAGGGCGACACCGGCACGACCACATTTCGGTCGTCCAAGCCGACGTTATGGAATCGAGATCACGAACCACTACTCGCCGAATTCATGGATGCGCTTCGACGGCGACGTTGCGCTCGTTCACGCGCGATTTCGCGGCGTCGATATGCAGCAGTCGCTGGCGTATTTCGATCTGCTGAATCCCGCTTCGTTTCCGTACGGAACCTTTATCGGCAACGCCCCCGGCAATTTCATTCCCGAAGCCAAGGGCATCGTGGCGACGGCGGGGATCGAACTCGGGGAAAAGACAGGATGGTATGGCGCGCTGAAATACCGCTATTTCAGCGCCCAGCCTCTGACGGAAGACGGCGCCTTGAAAGGTCCGGCGACGGGCGTCGTGAATGCGCGCATCGGCTATCGTTTCGACAATGGTTGGAATCTGCGCGCCGACGCGTTCAACATCTTCAATTCGCGTTCCGATCAGATCACCTACGGCTATGGATCGTTGCTGCCGACTGATCCGCTTTATACGTTGTGCCGGGCGGGCGTTGCTCCTGGCAATGTCTGCGCAATCGGCGTCATGGACCGGCATTTTCATCCGGTGGAGGCGCCGGCCGTGCGCGTGACCTTGAGCGGTCCGCTGCCGTTTTAGGCGGAAGGGCGCTGTGGTTAGGGGGGATATCCTTGCATTCGTCGCGCCTTTTCACGGCTGCGATGTTAGGAAGGGTGACACTCAACCTGGGCTCAAATGCAATTCTCGTCCGCCTTCCTTGATGAAATACGGGCTCGCGTGCCCGTCTCCGACGTCGTGCGGCAAAAGGTCAAGCTGCAGAAGCAGGGCCGCGAGTGGCGCGGCCTGTCGCCTTTCAATGCCGAAAAATCGCCCTCCTTCTTCGTCAACGATCAGAAGGGCTTTTTCCACGATTTCTCTTCCGGCAAGCATGGCGACGGCTTCACCTTTTTGATGGAGACCGAGGGGCTCTCGTTCCCGGAGGCCGTCGAGAAGCTCGCAGCGGTCGCTGGCCTTCCCATGCCTGTCGAAACGAGAGAGCAGCGCGAGCACGATCAAAAGCGCGCCTCGCTTGGCGAGGTGCTGGAATGGGCGACGGCTTTTTTCGAAAAGGAGCTGCGCGGACCAGCGGGGCGAGCGGCCCGCGACTATCTCGCGCAACGCGGGATCGGGGAAGGCGCGCGGTCGCATTTCAGGCTGGGTTTCGCTTCGCCCGAGCGCCATGGCCTGCGCGATCATCTCGCCGCCAAGGGCGCGAGCGTCGAAGCGATGATCGAGACGGGCCTGCTCATCCATGGCGAAGACATCGCCGTTCCCTATGATCGTTTCCGCAATCGCGTCATGTTTCCGATTTGCGATCGCTCGGGGCGTGCGATCGCCTTCGGCGGCCGCGCAATGGAAGCGGATGCGCAGGCGAAATATCTCAACTCGCCCGAGACCGCTCTCTTTCACAAAGGAGCGACGCTCTACAATCTGCACAACGCTCGCAAAGCCGCGCATGACGCGGGAACGGTGATTGCGGTCGAGGGCTACATCGACGTCATCAGCATGACGGAGGCGGGCTTTCCTCACACAGTCGCTCCGCTCGGGACGGCGTTGACCGAGGATCAATGCGCGCTTTTGTGGCGCATGGCCGAGGAGCCGATCCTGTGTTTCGACGGCGACAAGGCCGGACGCAAGGCGGCGTTTCGCGCCATCGACACCGCTCTGCCGCTGATCGGTCCGGGCAGAAGCCTGCGCTTTGTCCTGCTTCCGGGCGGGCAGGACCCGGACGAATTATTCCGATCCAGCGGTCCGGCGGCGGTCGCGCAGGCGATCGAAGGCGCGCTGCCTTTCGTCGATGTGCTCTGGATGCGGGAGACCGAGGGGCAATCGCTGGATACGCCTGAGCGCCGCGCCGCGCTGGAGCGACGTCTTTCCGACGTGACGGCGCAGATCGCCGACGAGACGCTCCGTCGCCATTATGGGCAGGAGCTCTCCCAGCGCCTTTCGGGCCTCTTTGGGAGTTCGGGCAATGCGCGGGGCCGCGTGCGCGCCTTCGCTTCCCAACAAGGACGTGGCGGTTTTTCGCCGCGTTTTCCTCGGGTTGCGAGTTGGCGGCCAGCCGCTCCCATTAGCGGGTCGCTCGCGAGTTCGCCTCTTTTTCGCGGACTAGCCTCACCTTTTTCGGCCCGTGAAGCATTGATTCTGCTGATATTTGTCAATCATCCCCGTCTTCTTTCAAGCCATATCGAGGACTTGGCGGCGCTGGAGCTCGGCTCTCGGGAAGCGGAAGCTTTACGCAACGTGCTCGTTCGATGCGCGGAATCCGGCCTGGATCGTCCGGAACAGATCTCGGACGCCATTGAACAGGCGGGACTTGCGGGCCTGAGGGAGCGTCTCGCTTCGATGACGGCTCACGCCTCGCTTTGGAGCGTGAGGCCGGATGCCGCCGCGGTCGACGCCGCGGAGAGCCTTCGCCAAGCTTTTGTCTTGCATCATCGGGCGCGGGCGCTAAATAGGGAGTTACGCAGGATTGAGGCGCGACTTGCGGAAAATCCCAGCGAACAGGACAGGGCTCGTCTGAGCGACGTTCAAACGCAATTATCTGCGCTTGAAGGCACGGAAGCCGCTGTTGAGGGATTTGGCTCCATGTCGGGCCGCTCGAACCGAGGGCTGTGACGCTTTTAGAGCACGGCTCTTTCAGTGCTTTTGCTTAATAAGACTTTAAGCCGTAAGCGACGAATGTGGGCGTTGCGCGAATCGGCTCGGCCGCAAGCAAAGGCGAATGAAACGGGAGCGCAATTTCTCGGATTGAATCGGGTTGCGGTCAATGGACGCCACCTCCGCGAGCAAGGTCGCGGAGCGCCCTTAAAGGGGAGCGCCTTGACAGCTCTCACGAAGCTAAAAGTCTATGGGTAAGAGGCCCGCGGTGCGCGCTAAATGAACAGCGACGGCGTCCGGCCCCTGGCGGAGCGAAGAATGGCGAAAAAGGACGAAGAAAAGGTCGAGGCTGAAGGCGTTGTCGCGGTTGAAGCCGCTGATGGGCCGTTGCTCGATCTCAACGACGCCGCCGTGAAGCGGATGATCAAGCTCGCCAAGAAACGCGGCTTCGTCACCAATGGCGAATTGAACGCAGTGCTGCCTTCCGAGGAAGTGTCTTCCGACCAGATCGAAGACGTGATCTCCATGCTCTCCGAAATGGGCATTACCGTCACCGAGGGCGAAGATCCCGACGAGGCCGAAGGCGAAGAGGCGCAGCCGGCCGAAGAGGATGAACCCGAAGGCGGCGAACTGGTCGAGTCCCCGCGTGCGACGGCCGTCGCGACTCGAACCTCCGAACCCGCAGATCGCACCGATGATCCGGTGCGCATGTATCTTCGCGAGATGGGCTCGGTGGAGCTCTTGTCGCGAGAAGGCGAAATTGCGATCGCCAAACGCATCGAGGCCGGCCGCGAGGCGATGATTGCAGGCCTGTGCGAAAGCCCGCTGACCTTCCAGGCCATCATCATCTGGCGCGAAGAGCTCGAAGCGGCAAAGGTGCTGTTGCGCGACATCATCGATCTTGAAGCGACATATGCAGGCCCCGACGGGAAAAATACAGCCGCGAAGCCGGCGACGCCCGAGGCGGGGGCCGAGCTTGCGCCTTCGACCGCGCCGCGCACGCCGCCGGAAAGCATCGCCGAAGAGCCGGCGATCGGCGAAGAGAATTTTGACGATGAGGACGACATGGAAAATTCCGTGTCGCTCTCCGCCATGGAAGCCGAGTTGAAGCCGAAGGTTCTCGAAACCTTCGCGCGCGTCGCCGACGCTTACAAAAAGCTTCGCCGCCTGCAGGATCAAAACGTCGAAAACAAACTCAAGAACGAAACGCTGACGCCTGCGCAGGAACGCAAATATAAGACGCTCAAGAAAGAGATCGTCGCCGATGTGAAGTCCCTGTCGCTCAACCAGAATCGCATCGAGGCGCTGGTCGAGCAGCTGTACGACATCAATAAGCGGCTGATCGGCTATGAGATGAAACTGCTGCGGCTCGCGGAAGGCGTGGGCGTCGCGCGCGAAGACTTCATCGACAAATTCCACGGCTCCGAACTCGATCCCAAGTGGATTGCGCGCGTTGCAAAGCTTGGCTCGCGCGGATGGAAAGAGTTCATCGGCTCCGAAAAGGATCGCATCAAGGAGTTGCGCGCCGACATCCACGCGCTCGCCACCGAGACGGGCCTCGAGATTTCGGAGTTCCGCCGCATCGTTCAAATGGTGCAGAAGGGCGAGCGGGAAGCGCGTCAGGCGAAGAAGGAAATGGTCGAGGCCAATTTGCGTCTCGTGATTTCCATCGCCAAGAAATACACAAATCGCGGCTTGCAGTTTCTCGACCTCATTCAGGAAGGCAATATCGGCCTGATGAAGGCGGTCGATAAATTCGAATACCGACGCGGCTATAAATTCTCGACCTACGCCACTTGGTGGATCAGGCAAGCGATTACGCGCTCCATTGCCGATCAGGCGCGCACGATCCGCATTCCCGTCCATATGATCGAGACGATCAATAAGATCGTGCGCACGTCGCGACAGATGTTGCACGAGATCGGCCGCGAGCCGACGCCGGAGGAGCTCTCCGAAAAGCTCGCCATGCCGCTCGAAAAAGTGCGCAAGGTGCTCAAGATCGCCAAGGAGCCGATCTCTCTCGAAACGCCGATCGGCGATGAGGAAGATTCGCATCTCGGCGATTTCATCGAGGATAAGAACGCCGTGCTGCCGATCGAGGCGGCGATTCAGTCGAACCTGCGCGAGACGACGACGCGCGTGCTGGCGTCGCTCACGCCGCGCGAGGAACGCGTGCTGCGCATGCGCTTTGGCATCGGCATGAACACCGACCACACGCTGGAAGAAGTCGGCCAGCAGTTTTCGGTGACGCGCGAACGCATTCGCCAGATCGAGGCGAAAGCGCTACGCAAGCTGAAGCATCCGAGCCGCAGCCGCAAGCTGCGTAGCTTCCTCGACAATTGATAGCTGCGCGGATGCTTTGGTCCGCGTCGCTCACTCCTCCAAAGACAGCAGACCCGCATCGCCGCCAAGCGCGGCGGTGTTGATCGTGACCGTCGCTTCCTTGAAAAAGCGGCGAAGATAATCCGGGCCGCCAGCTTTTGGGCCCGTGCCGGAAAGGCCCGAGCCGCCGAAGGGCTGCGCGCCGACGACGGCGCCGATCATATTGCGATTGACGTATAGATTTCCGGCGGGGTGAGCCTCGCCAAGCGGCGAATGCGCGAGTTGATCCGCGTATGCAGGCCCATCGTCAGCCCATATCCCGATTCAGCGATCTCCTCGACCAAAGCGTCGAACCCATCGCTCGACCACGTCGTGACGTGAAGAACAGGTCCAAACACTTCTTCGCGAAGATCGCGCGGGCGGTCGATACGAACGACATGCGGCGCGACGAAATGCCCGAATGGGGGCGCATCGCCCGAAAACAGCACGCGTCCTTCCTTTCGCCGTTCGGCCAGATAGGTCTCAAGGCGCGCCTTCGCCTCGGCGTCGATCACAGGCCCGATGTGGGTTTCGATCTCGCGAGGATCGCCGATCCGCATTTCCCGCAAGGCGCCATAGAGCATCGCCAAACAATCTTTCGCCATGTCTTCTTGCAGACAGAGCAGTCGCAAAGCGGAGCAACGTTGGCCCGCCGAACGAAAGGCGGAGGCGAGAACGTCATCGACGACTTGCTCGTTAAGCGCGGTCGAATCGACGATCATCGCGTTGACGCCGCCCGTCTCGGCGATAAAAGGAACGATCGGCCCATCCGATGCAGCGAGAGTTCGATTGATCTTGCGCGCCACTTCTGTCGAACCGGTGAAGACGACGCCCGCGATGTTTCGATCTTCTACAAATGCGCCTCCGATTTCCCCGTCGCCCGGCGCAAATTGCAATGCGTCGGTCGGCGCGCCCGCTTCGTGCAGGAGGCGTATCGCTTCATGAGCGACAAGAGGCGTTTGTTCCGCAGGTTTGGCGATAACGGCATTTCCGGCGACGAGCGCGGCGGCGACTTGGCCAATGAAGATCGCGAGCGGGAAATTCCACGGCGATATGCACAGGAAGACGCCGCGACCTCGATGCAGCAGGCGATTTTCCTCACCGGTCGGTCCCGGCAATGCGCCTTCTGCGGCGATGAGGCGGGCTTGTCCGGCATAATAACGGCAAAGATCGGCAGCCTCGCGCACTTCCGCAAGCGCATCGTCGAGCGTCTTTCCGCCTTCGCTCTGCAAGAGGGAGATCAGCATTCCGCGACGCGCCTCGATCAGATCGGCGGCGCGTTCGAGCGTTGCGGCGCGTTGTTCAATGGGCGTCTCGTCCCAATGCGGAAAGGCGCGCGCCGCTCTGTCCATGATAGCGCGAACGCCCTGCGGCGTCGTCCATCGCACGGTTCCGACGACTGCGTCGTCGATGGGCGAGCGGAGCTTCGGTTGCAATGGGCGACGCCGACTCCGCCATTGTGGGGGTCGCCTCATATGTCAGCCCTCTCGCGGCGTTGATTTCCGCCAGCAGCGTCGCGAGCGCCGCGCGATCGCCAAACTCCACGCCTTTTGAATTCGCGCGCAGCGGTTGGAAAATATCTCGCGGCAGAACGAGTTTCGAGTGCCGCGCCTTTTCAGCCGCGCCGATGACGTCATAATGCATAGCGGTAAGTTCTCGCGTCGGCGTCGCCGGATCGGCGGCGCGCGCGACAAAGGAAGAGTTGGCTCCATTCTCGATGAGGCGCCGCACGAGATAGGCGAAGAGATCGCGATGCGGACCGACGGGCGCATAGATGCGGCAGGCGATGTCCGGCCTTTCAGAAAAGAGCGCCTCGTAGAGGCTTTCGCCCATGCCGTGTAGACGTTGGAATTCATAGCGTGACGGATCGCCGGCGCGTTGAACGATTGTCGCGACCGTAAGCGCGTTATGCGTTGCAAATTGCGGAAACAGCCGAGGCGCGGCGAGAAGGCGATCGGCGCAGGCGATATAGTGGAGATCGGTCATCGCCTTTCGCGTGAACACGGGATAATCGGCAAGACCGCGCTCCTGCGCGCGCTTGATTTCAGTGTCCCAATAGGCGCCTTTGACGAGCCGCGCCGTAAAGCGCCGATCATGGGCTTCTGCGAGTTCCGAGAGATAGTCGATCGCAGCGCGCGCGCGTTTTTGATAGGCCTGAATGGCGACGCCAAATCCATCCCAGCCCTTCAGCGAGCTGTCGGAAACGACTTGGCCGATCACATCAAGGGATAATTCCAGCCGATCCGCTTCTTCGGCGTCAATTGTGAGGCCGACGTCGTGCGTCTTCGCGCGTCTTGCGAGATCCAACAACTTCGGCGTCAGCTCCTTCATCACGCGGCTTCGCGAGATCGCCTCATAGCGCGGGTGCAGCGCCGATAGTTTGACGGAGACCCCGGGTCGCGCGGACGCAGATCGCTGCGTGAGTTTGCGCTCCGATTGCGTCGATCGCCTGCGCATAGGCGGCGAAATATCGCTCGGCGTCATGCGACGTGCGCGCGGCCTCGCCTAACATATCGAAAGAGTGACGATAGCGCTGGTTCGCGGGCGTCATGGAACGCGCGAGCGCTTCCTCAATCGTCTCTCCCGCAACGAAATGCGCTCCCATGAGACGCATCGCCTGACGCGCCGCAGTGCGCAACGCGGGAACGCCAATGCGGCGCGCAAGATCCACGACAATGTTGCGCGGCGAATCGTCCGGCCCAATCAATCGCGCGGACAATCCCAGCGCAAAACCCGCCGCCTGTACGAGAAGCGTCTCGGAGCGAGCGTCGTGGTGGATAAAATCGGCGGAGGACAATTTGTCGGCGATTAATTGATCGGCTGTGGAAGAATCGGTGACGCGAAGCAGGGATTCCGCCAGCGCCATGAGGGCCAGGCCCTCGCGCGTCGAGAGCGAGTATTCGCGCAACAGGTCCTCGATGCCGCCGACCGCGCCTTGCTTTTCGCGAATGGCTTCAATAAGGCGCACAGCAAGCGCTGCGACGTCTCTCTCCTCTTGCGGGTCCAGACGATTGGCCAATAATTCTTCGGCGATCGTTTCGTCGGAAGGCGCGTAAGGGGCCGCAAAGGCTTCAGGCATGAGCGTTTATGTCCATGGAGCGCTGCATCTATTTAGGGAGCAGGAGCGCGGCGCGCCAGTGCGGCGCCGATGGAGCTTAGATATGCGCGCCCGTTTGAGGCGTGCGGCGTTGCGTTTGTCGGGCGCGCTTCACATGTTATGCAGCTCTCCTTTGGCGGGACACGCTAGGACCGGGCGATGATTGAAACCAAGGTGCGCGACAATAGGGAACGCAGTCGCTTCGAACTTGAGGTCGACGGCCGCGATCGCTTTCGCTGATTATGAATTGAAGGATGGAGTCATCGTCTTCACCCATACGGAGTCTCCGCAGGCGCTGGCGGGGCGAGGCGTCGCTTCGGCGCTTATTCGCGGAGCGCTTGAGCAGGTTCGCGCAAAGGGACTGAAAGTTGTCTCCCATTGCTCCTTTGTTACCGCTTTTTTCAAGCGTCATCCGGAATATGCGGATCTATTGAAAGACTGACGCGTCCTATTCGCCCTCAAGACTGCTGGAGTCATCATGCTGTGGGACGAGCTGACGCGCGTCAAATCAATCGAACGCCTTCAGCAAGAGGTCGAGAAGCCGGGACAATTCCGCCGCGTGCTGGGACTGTGGCAATTGACGAGCATTGGGCTCGGCGGGCTGATCGGCGTCGGCATCTTTGTCCTCACCGGCATCGTCGCGGCCACTCAAGCGGGGCCAGCCGTTTCATTGTCCTTCGTCATCGCTGGCGTGGCGAGCGGCGCCGCCGCGCTATGTTATGCCGAATTCGCCGGCATGATCCCGGTCGCAGGGAGCGCCTACACATACGCCTATGCGGTTCTCGGCGAACTGGTCGCCTGGGTGATCGGCTGGGATTTGCTGCTCGAATATGGATTGGTCGTCGCCGTCGTATCGATCGGCTGGTCGGGCTATTTACAAGCGCTGCTGGGGCAGCTTGGCGTGACGATCCCTCTTTGGGCGATGGGCGCGCCTGACGCCGCCGCCGGCCATGTCGTCGACCTTCCGGCGATGCTGGCGAGCCTTGCCGTCGCGGGGATTCTCACATTGCGCGTCGAATGGGGCGCGCGCTTCAATATGACGATGGTGGCGCTCAAAATCGCGGCGGTGATCCTCGTCATCATCGCCGGCGCGCCTTATGTGCGCCCGGAGAATTGGCGCCCTTTCATGCCTTTTGGATTTGGCGGCGTCGTCGAAGGCGCGGCGGTGGTGTTCTTCGCCGTGTTTGGCTACGACACGCTGACCACGGCGGCCGAAGAAGCGCGGGATCCGCAACGGCAATTGCCGCTGGCGGTTCTGTTGTCGCTCGCCGTTTCGCTCACGCTCTACGTCGCCATGTCCTTCGTTCTGACAGGCATCGCGCCTTACCCGTCATTGAACAATCCGGCGCCGGTCGCGACAGCCTTCGCCTCGATCGGACTTCCCTGGGCGACATTCATCATTTCGGCCGCTGCAGTCGCTGGCATCGCCAGCGTCATGCTCGCTTTCATGCTGGGCTGCGCGCGCATCTGGTTCGCCATGAGCCGGGACGGATTGCTGCCCGCATGGTTCGCCGAGCCGCATCCACGATTCCACACGCCGCATCGCCCGACGCTGATCGTTGGGGCGCTGACAGCGCTTGTCGCTGGCTTCTTCCCCATTCGCGAAGTCGCAGAGCTTGTGAACATCGGAACGCTCTCGGCTTTCGTCGTTATCTGCATTTCGATCATCGTGCTGCGGCGGACGCGCCCCGATGTTCGTCGGAGCTTCCGCACGCCTTTCGTGCCCTGGGTTCCGCTCGCGGGCGTCGGCTTTTCGCTCTGGCTGATGTCAAAGCTGCCCGCTGCGGCCTGGGAGCGTTTCGCGATCTGGATGTTGATCGGCCTCGTCTTGTATTTTTCTTACGGTCGTCGGCGCAGCGCATTGGCGTCGCCTCTCCCAAGCTCGACGACGTAAAGAAAACCCCTGCGTATTGGATAGAATTTGCTTTATTCTGAAATGAAGGCCTATGTGGCCTAAAATGATTAGGCTCGCGGCTTTTTTTTGGCGCAATGCTCCAGGATGATAGCTTTTACAGGGCCTCTTCTCATCCCGCGAAAAAAGGCGTATATCGCCGCGCCGGAATGCAGTGGCCCACGGGGCGCGTTCGAAAATAAATGAGTTGATCCTCCAATAAGACAGGCGTGCGGCGATGCGTCGCCCCGCGCTCGATTTTCCTGACGCGTCGAGATCATTGAGGATCGGCATATGGCGGAGAATCCGAGCGCGAGTTTCACCGGTCCGCAGTCCGACGGATCCGCTCGCGCTGCGACCAGCGGCGGCGGCGAAGCTCCTCCACAAGCACATCCTCCACAAGCACATGCCGGCGGCCTCTGGGGTTTGATCGTCGGCTCGATCGGAGTCGTCTACGGCGACATCGGGACGAGCCCGCTCTATGCGTTGCGCGAGTCCCTATCTCACCATAAGCAAGCGGATGCTCTCACTGAAGAGGCCGTCATAGGCGCGATATCGCTGCTGATCTTCGCTTTGGTTTTTACGGTCACTCTTAAATATGTCGTCTTCCTCATGCGAGCCGACAATCGCGGCGAGGGCGGCATTCTCTCGCTGATGGCGCTGGCGCAATCCGCTCTTGGACGTCGCGTGCAGCCTATTTTCCTGCTTGGCGTTGCGGGCGCGGCGCTGTTCTCGGGCGACGCCATCATAACGCCGGCGATTTCAGTCATGTCCGCCGTCGAGGGCCTCGAACTCGTCACGCATAAGTTCAGCGAATACGTCATTCCGATAACGGTGTTTATCCTCATTACGTTGTTTTGGGTGCAAAGCCGCGGAACGGCAATGGTCGCCACCTTTTTCGGACCGATCATGGTGATCTTCTTTCTCACCATTGGCGCGCTTGGCGCGATGCATATTCCCGACGCCCCTCAGGTATTGACCGCGTTCGATCCGCGCAGCGGCATTGTCTTCCTGCTCAGCCATGGATGGATCGGTTTCGCTGTGCTCGGCTCGGTCTTTCTGGGCGTTACCGGCGCCGAAGCGCTCTATGCCGACATGGGGCATTTTGGGCGCGTTCCGATCCGCGTCGCCTGGCTGACTTTCGTGCTGCCCGCATTGCTTCTCAACTATCTGGGGCAGGGCGCTTTGATCCTGTCCAGGCCGGAAGCGATCGACAATCCGTTCTATCTGCTCGCGCCCGACTGGGCGTTGCTGCCGCTCGTCATCCTGGCGACCGTCGCGACGGTGATCGCCAGTCAGGCGGTGGTCACGGGCGCCTTCTCGCTGGTTCGGCAGGCTATTCAACTCGGCCTGCTTCCGCGTCTGGAGATTACGCACACCTCGGCGGCTCTCGAAGGCCAGATTTATATCGGCCGCGTCAATCGTCTCCTCCTGATAGGCGTGCTGATCCTCGTCATCACGTTCAAGAATTCTTCGGCTCTCGCCTCTGCTTATGGCATCGCAGTCACCGGCACCATGGTGACGACCACCGCCTTGGCTTTTATCGTCGTGTGGCGCAAATGGCGTTGGCCCTTATGGGCGGCCATCCTGCTCATCGCGTCTTTCCTCGTGGTCGATCTCGCCTTTCTCGCCGCCAATCTCATGAAAGTCGTCGATGGCGGCTGGGTCCCGCTGCTTCTTGGCGGATGCTCGATGATCGTCATGTGGACATGGGTGCGCGGAACGACATTGCTCGCGGAGAAGACGCATCGCGATTCGATCCCGATCAACGAGCTCATCGCCATGCTCGAAAAATCGAAACCGACGCGCGTGCCTGGCACCGCCGTCTTTCTGACCAGCGACCCCAATGTCGCGCCGACGGCGCTCATGCATAATTTGAAGCACAATAAGGTCTTGCATGAGCGTGTGCTCGTCATCTCGGTCAATACGGAGGACACGCCTCGCGTCTCTCCGGACAAACGTTTTGAAATCGAGAAGCTGGGCGATAATTTCTCGCGCGCGACGCTGCATTTCGGCTTCATGGAAAGTCCGCGCGTTCCGGCCGCGCTGGCGGCAATGCGCAAGGCCGGCTTCAAATACGACATCATGACGACGTCCTTCTTCCTTGGTCGACGCTCGATCAAGGAAAGCGCAACGTCGGAAATGCCGGCGTGGCAGGACAAGCTCTATGTCGCCTTGACCCGGCAAGCAGCCAATGCGACGGACTTCTTTTCGATTCCCTCAGATCGCGTCGTCGAACTTGGCGCGCAATTGACGATTTAACGCGCGGGCGAGCCCTATCGCTCCAGACGCGCGATGAGGCTGGAAGTGTCCCAGCGGCGGCCGCCCATCTTTTCAACTTCGGAATAAAACTGGTCGACCAGCGCCGCGACGGGCAGGTGCGAGCCGTTTTTGCGAGCCTCCGCGAGCAAAATCGCAAGGTCCTTGCGCATCCACTCGACCGCGAAACCGAAGTCGAACTCTCCGGCGAGCATGGTTTTGTGCCTGTTCTCCATCTGCCAGGATTGCGCGGCGCCGTTCTTGATGAGGTCGATCACGGCTTCCGCATCAAGGCCCGCGCGTCGCGCAAAATGCAGCGCCTCGGCAAGACTTTGCACGAGGCCGGCGATGCAGATCTGATTGACCATTTTCGTCAGCTGTCCCGCGCCGGAAGGACCCATGAGTCGGCAGGCGCGGGCATAAGTTGCGATCGCCGGCTCCACGCGCTCGAAATGGGCCGCGTCGCCGCCACACATCACCGTCAAAGCGCCGTTCTCGGCGCCCGCCTGTCCGCCAGAGACGGGCGCATCGACGAAACCGAGCCCCAATGCGGCGGCGCTTGCGTGAAGTTCTCGCGCCACATCCGCCGAAGCGGTCGTGTGATCAACGAAGATTGCGCCTTGCTTCATGCCGGCGAAGGCTCCGTCGGGCCCAAGCGTGATGGAGCGAAGATCGTCGTCATTTCCGACGCAGGCGAACACAATTTCGGCGTCGGTCGCGGCTTCGCGCGGCGTCGCGAAGGCTTGCACGCCATATTCCGACGCGAAGCGCTGCGCCTTCTCGATCGTCCGGTTATAGACGGCGAGGCGATGCCCGCCCCGCGCCAAATGGCCAGCCATGGGGTAGCCCATGACGCCAAGTCCAAGATAGGCGACGCGCAAGCTCGACGTGCTCATTCGGAGCTCCTTTACGCAAACGTTTTGGATAGCGCGGAGACGATGCGCCTTAACCGCCAGTCGTGCTCATGTGTCGGCTGACGGCGGGCGCCTGGGTGGCGCGGTCGATAATGAAATCGTGGCCTTTGGGTTTGCGGGCGACCGCCTCTTCAATCGCTTCGAACAGCAATTCATCGGACGCGCTTGCGCGCAAGGGCGTTCGCAGATCGGCGGCGTCTTCCTGGCCGAGGCACATGTAAAGAGTTCCAGTGCAAGTGACGCGCACGCGGTTGCAGGATTCGCAAAAATTATGGGTCAATGGCGTGATGAAGCCGATGCGGCCGCCGGTTTCCTTGGCGCGCATGTAGCGCGCCGGTCCGCCGGTGCGATAATCGATCTCTTCGAGAGTCAGGCGTTCCGCGAGACGCTCGCGCACGGCGGTCAGAGGCAGATATTGGTCGATACGAACCACACCATCGAGTTCGCCAAGCGGCATGACTTCTATGAATGTCATGTCCATGCCGCGCGCATGCGCGAAATGCGTCAGGCTTACAAATTCTTCCTCATTGACGCCCTTCAAGGCGACAGCATTTAACTTGACCGCCAAACCCGCGTTGAGCGCGGCGTCGATCCCGGCAAGAACGCGGGAGTGATCGCCCGTGCGGGTCAATTCGCGGAAACGCTCGGGATTAAGCGTGTCGAGCGAAATGTTGACGCGCTTGACGCCGCAATCGACGAGCTCGGAAGCGAAGCGCGCAAGTTGCGAGCCATTGGTGGTGAGCGTGAGCTCTTCGAGCCCGTCGCTTCGAAAATGGCGCGAGAGAAGTTTGAACAATCCCATGACGCCGTGGCGCATGAGCGGCTCGCCGCCGGTGATGCGCAATTTTTTCGTTCCGCGCGCGATGAAGGCCGAGCAAAGCCGATCCAGCTCCTCCAAGGTCAACAGGTCGCGACGAGGTAAAAATTGCATGTGCTCGGACATGCAATAGACGCATCGAAAGTCGCAGCGATCGGTGACGGATACGCGCACATAGGAAATCGCTCGACCAAAGGGGTCGACGAGCGGAGCCGGCGCAGCGCTGGTTAGAAAGGTGCTTGAGTGGGCGTTCATGAGTGAGCGATCATTTCAGGGCGCGTATTTTACTTTACACCTATATATTGGCGTCGGGCGCTCTGGTGAAGCCCATATAAAGCTCGATCTATCTTGGAATGCCTAATGAAATCGAATGAAGCGGCTTGGCCGAGCGAAATTAGGCTGCTCGAAAACGGTCGGAAACTGCAAGTCAGCTTTGAGGATGGCGCGGTTTTCTCGCTTCCCGCTGAATATTTGCGTGTTCGCAGTCCCAGCGCGGAAGTCCAGGGGCATTCCGCCGCTGAGAGAAAAACGGTCGGCGGCAAGCGCAATGTCGCAATCATCGACGTGCGGCCCGTGGGCAATTACGCCGTTCGCCTGGATTTCGACGATCTCCATAACACCGGCATCTATACATGGAGGATCCTTCGCGAGCTTGGCGAGGGATTTGAAGAGAATTTCGCCCGCTATCTCGAAGAACTGGCTGCGAAGGGATTGGACCGCGACCATCCTGGAGAAGGGTAGGCGACGATTTCGCCGGAGGCCAAAGAAAAGGCCGGAGCTGGTCCGGCCTTTCTGAAGGGGAGCGGCTTCAACTTATCGGGTTACAACGACGCGGGTCCCGACGCGCACCCGATTATAGAGATCGACGACGTCATCATTCGTCATGCGGATGCAACCCGAGGAGACAGCTTGCCCGATCGTTTCCGGCTCGTTTGAACCGTGGATACGGTAAAGCGTTCCCGACAAATACATGGCGCGGGCGCCAAGCGGATTGCTGAGGCCGCCATTCATATGGCGCGGGAGATCGGGGCGGCGACGAAGCATCTGGGCGGGAGGCGTCCAATCCGGCCATTCCCTCTTATAGGACACATAGCGCGAACCCGACCATTCAAACCCCGGTCGACCGACGCCAACGCCATAGCGAATCGCCTGACGATTGCCGAGAACGTAATAGAGCCGCCGCTCGCTCGTGGAAATCACGACCGTTCCTGGCGCAAAACGGCTGTCGAAATTCACCAGTTCCCGGGGAATGGCGCTCGCCTGTGGACGTCCATCGGACGAGCGGTAGGTGGAGGAGTAAGGAGAGGGATTAAACAGACTTTCGAAAAGCGAATCGTAAGCCATTCCTTTTGAGGGAAAGGCGCAGGAAATGGCGATAATTCCGGAAAGCGCCAAAGCAAATCGCCGCATAGCATTCCTCTTCGAACAGATTTCTCAAACGCCGCGCGCAAATCACGCGCGCGGCCTCTGTTCAATATCTCTCGCAGGCGTGTGCGTGACGCAAGAGTATTGACGCGGCTCAGGCGTCCGATGAGCGTGTTGTTTGTCGTGAGTTGCGATTTTGCCACAGTCGCTGACGCAAACAGCGACAGCCTGTGCATAACACAGGCAGCGCTCAAGCCATTGCGCAGGCTCTTCAATGATGTGAATCGGAACTGTCGAAGCTTATCGACGGCCAGTGCGTCGACGTTGCTGTCCAAGGCCCATTTGCTTGGCGAGATTGGAGCGCGCTTTCGCGTAATTCGGAGCAACCATCGGATAGTCCGGCGGCAAACTCCATTTCTCCCGGTAATCCTCTGGCGACAAGCCGTATTGCGTACGCAAATGGCGCTTCAACGACTTGAACTTCTTGCCGTCTTCAAGACAGACCAAATAATCGTTGGTAATGGATTTTCTAACGGAAATAGCTGGCTTTGGCGGCTCTGACGGCGCGATGGCGATTCCCGCCCCCACCCGCGTCAGCGCACTATAGACTTCCTGTATCAAACTGGGGAGTTCGCCCGCCGGAACGGAGTTGTTGCTGACATAGGCGGATACGATATCTGCCGCGAGTTCGATATTGTTGATTGAATTCATTGAGCTGCTCACCGTTTCGCAGGTTCCAAGCGAACGGACCAGATTTTTTTGCTGCGCCGCCTAAATAAGGCGAAGGAAAAGACAAAGGCGCCGGGACAAAAGCATCTGTTCAAGTGTCGCTTTATTATGTATTTAATACAACCTTTAACTAAGTGCAACGACTAATTCAGTGTCCCAATATCAATCAAATCTACTGTATAGAGTGTCCGTAATATTGACAAAGCGCAAAAATGCGTCATTTCGGTCCTCTTCAAGCAACGATGTTCGGCTTTTGTGGCTTGTGGCTTGAACCAAGTGAGCGACTTGCTCGAAGCGACCGAGCGACCCCTTTTTGGGGCAAGCGTCGGGATTTCTTAGCGAATCGAACGACGGCTCAAAAACGCAAAACGCGCCGCAAAGCCATGCGGCGCGTTGCAAATCCGAACGCGAGTTTTAGTGAAACGCCCCAGCCTCTATCCGCATCCAGCACGCGGAGGCGCGAGGCTCGATACACTGGGGGTCTTCAAAAAACAGCGTCCCGCTTTCAATCGCGTTTTCGACGATGTCGCGCAGCGCAGTGAGCAGCGGCTGATCCGAGCCGGCGACTCTTTTCTGCAATTTGCGTCGCATGTCGGCGTTCGCCCGGCGGCCGAAGTCCCGCACAATGCCAGCAACAAACTTTCCTGTCGGCACGCCATTTTCTTGAGCCGCCCCGCGGACCCTTTCCGCGAAACAACCACCGATTGACGCCATTGCGGCCAACGCGACTCTTTCGTTGGAGCAGGAATGGATCAGGTCGGTTATCAGCATGACGTTCTCCCTGGCCTTTACCAAAAACGCGTTCACTTCACTCACACGACCTCGTCTTTCTGCGGTCGTAGCTGCCGCAAGTTTTGCGATCGCTACCGTGCAATTTGACGATGCCACTTTCGCAATGAGCTTTGGCGATCAAGGGCGCCATTCGGCCCCATAGTTCTTAAAAACCGTTCCGTCGCCTGATCGTACCCATTACTTTATTTATGTGACGTCCAGATATCGACTGAACGCGGCCTAAACTTGACGCTCTCACATTGCCGAATTCGGTTAATGCCGGAGATTGCAATGATCTCGACAAGTTTACCGATTCGCTTTCGCCTCGATTTTTTTTAACCGCGAGAAACTTTTTTGCGCTGCGATATAGCTGTGATTTCGGTACGCGGTCCCTCTGAAATTGATAACGCGCTTCAAAACCGAAAGTTCCGAAAGCGCCGAAAACTTGTTTCAAGAGAGTGTGGACGCCGAATCAGCGTCACCAAACGCCAACGTTCGGCATGGAAGCCCATGGCTCAGAGGGCTTTAAAGCCTCGCCTTTCTGCAAAAGTTCGATCGAAATATTTTCCGGCGATCGAATGAAGGCCATGCGACCGTCGCGCGGTGGCCTGTTAATCGTCACGCCGCTCGCCTGCAGCTTTGCGCAAGTCGCGTAAATATCGTCGACCGCAAACGCCAGATGCCCGAAATTCCTGCCGCCTGAATATTCCGCCTCGTCCCAATTATGCGTTAGCTCGATGAGCGGCGCATGCGTTTCCTGCGCTTGCGTTATATCTGCCGGCGCCGCGAGATAGACTAAAGTGTAACGGCCTTTCTCGTCATTTGTGCGGCGCACTTCAACGAGGCCAAGCTTGTTGCAGTAAAAGTCCAAGGCTCGATCCAAATCGCCGACGCGCACCATTGTGTGGAGATATTTCATTCTGTGGGCTCCATGGCGATCGAAAAAGCTCTCTACGCCGACTGCTTCGCCGACGCGCTTCATCTCGATGCTTCGAAAAACGCATCAAATGTGGCGAAGTCGGTATTCTAAGCTCGATTTATGTCGGGGCAAGACGAGCGCCTCCATAAAGGGACCGAACCAATTGCGTGAGCTAGCCTTGGCTGCTACTGCCTTGCGGCTCACCGATCCAAGAGTTCACCGTATTTAAGAGTTTGCAGAACGCCATGCAGAACATCGGCGGCATCGATCAGGAGGCTTTGGCGCGCAAGATCGCCGCCGCACGCGCGTCGATCGCCGCAAGCGCCTTGCTCGCGCTGGCCAAATTGGCGGCGGGGTTGTGGTCCGGGTCGCTTGCGCTTCTTTCCGAAGCCGGCCATGCGGCCGTCGACACGGGCGCTGCGGCGCTCACCTATTTCGCCGTCAAGGAGGCGGGCAAGCCGGCGGATGCGGAGCACCATTACGGTCACGGGAAATATGAATCTCTGGCCGCTCTCGCGGAGACGGGACTTTTGTTCGGCCTGGCGATCTTCGTCGTTGGAGAAGCTCTTCGCCGATTTCGAGAGAGCGACGCCGAAATCGACGCGGGTTGGCCGGTCTTCGCCGTTCTGGGGGCCTCCATCGTCATTGACTTCGTTCGGTCACGTCAACTGGGCCGCATCGCTCGCGAGGAAGGGAGCGATGCGCTGGCGGCGGACGCGCTCCATTTTTCGAGCGATCTTATCTCCTCAATACTGGTGGCGATTGGCCTGGTCGCGACCCGGGAAGGATTTGTGCGCGGCGACGCCCTGGCGGCCTTCGGCGTCGCGCTGTTTATTGCAATTGCCGGTTATCGGCTGGGCCGCCGCACCGTCGAGACCTTGCTTGACGCGGCGCCGCGCGAACTGGTGCCGCGCCTTGAGCAGGCGATCGCCGACGTTCCTGGCGTGATCGAAGTCGAGAGCCTGCGACTGCGCACCGTCGGGCGTCAGGCTATCGGCGAAGCTGCGATCGGCGTTTCAAGGACTCTGCCCCTGGAACATGCGGCGCGCATCAAGAAAGCCGCGGAAGCCGCCGTTCTCGCGGAATCGCCAAACGCGCAGATCACATTTACCGTCAATCCCCGCGTTCTTGACGATGAGACGGTGGTCGAGCGCATACGCGTCGTCGCCGCTCGCAAGCATATGCCAGTTCATCACATCATCGCGCAGCAGCTTGGAGACCGTTTATCGATCAGCCTCGATATTGAAGTCGATGGAACGATGCGGCACGGACGCGCGCATATGATCGCGACAGGTTTCGAAAGGGCCATTCGCGACGAATTCGGTTCGGCGGTCGAGATTGACACCCATATCGAGCCGCTCGAGCCGCATCTGCGAAAGGGCGAGGACGCCGAGGAGTTGGTGTATCGCGACATCAAGCACGCCTTGGAGCGTCAATGCGCAGTGGTGGAAAAGACAACCGACGTCCATGACGTGCGCGTTCGCCAAACGGATGACGGGCTGATCGTCAATTATCATTGCCGCGCCGACTCCGCCCTTTCGGTCGACGCCGTTCATGCGGCCGTCGATGAAATCGAGCGCGCAGTGCGTCAGGAATTTCCAACTATTCTGCGCATCGTCGGGCACGCCGAGCCACGCGACCATTGAAGTCCGACGCCGCGGATCTGACGGCTGTGCGCAACAGGCTTCATACAGCCGAAGCGTGTTGTGTTTTTGGGTCTTTTGGCCTAGCTTTAGAAACTTGAATTTTTTCTTTGAGGCAGGCGCCATGTCGAATGTTGCGGGCAAAGCATATGCGCTAAACGCTATTACGCCAATGAAGCCGTGGTTTACATGGTTCAACGAATTCACTTTCATGTTTGCGCGTTCCAAGCCCTCGACTTTGATCTCGTTGCTCGGGCTGTCGTTTATTCATTTTGCGCGCTGGGCGATCATCAGGCGCGATCAGTGGCCGGATCTCGGGCAGGGCAAACAAAATCTGAAGAATGACTATCTGTTGTTCTGCAGCAATTTCAACGGAACCTGGGATCAATATATCGACGCCTTCGCGGACGGATTTCCAAGCGGCCTCGATTTTTTCTGGCACACCAGCACCAAATATCCGCAGTCGATTCCGATCACCGCATTCAAGAATTACATTCGAATCAACCAAATCGACACGGATTATTACTATAATTCCGTCCCTGGCGCGGCGCAGTGGGATGTGAAGGCGGCGTTGCGCGTGCGTCGCGCGCTCCAGTTGCTCGTCGAGCAGCACCCCAAGCTCACTCCCGCGGAATTTCAGGCCCTTTATGTCAAGCAATTGATCAACACTCAGGGCGACTACGGCTATCAGGGCTATGCGCCGATCGCCAGCAATGACACGTATAACGCCGAAAAAAATCATTCGTAGATTTCGACGCTCGGTGAACCGGTGTCGAGCTATCGTGTCGGACTACGCCTCGAGGGGGAGGTTATATGCCAAATTTCGATTGCGGAGCCTATTTTCTCACGACGCTTGTGCCTGTTCGAACGGACACGATCGCTGATTCGAGCGGGACATCGGGAGTATCGCCGGTTCATGAATTGCGTCGCGCGATCTCTGAGCTCCCGACCGCGCTGCAAGGGCCGTTTTGCAACAAGCAAAGCCCGTTCGCGCGCAGCAAACGTCTTCACTTCTCGCGCATGGTCGTCATCGATGACGTCGCCTATGTGGGACGAAAGCCGATCAATGCGCTGCTGACCGTATTGACGGAGTTGTTCCTGCCGCCTTCGCTGCATATCAATCCGGTCAATCCGCAGCCGCAGGATCATCTCAGCAGTCCTTTTCTGCTGTTTTCGGCAGATTTCGACGCGGCGAGCGACGACCCGAGCGAGCGCGACTCTTTCCTGAGCGAATTGTGGGACGTCGCTCACGAGGAACTCACTTCGATCTTCAAATATTGTTATGACTTCGAGAACCAGGTGCGCGACGGCGCATCCTTCGCGAACTATATCGCGCGGTGTCAAATCGAAACCACAATGCCTTTCCATGATTACTTCATGGACGGCGTTCCTCTCAGCGCGTTGCCGGAAATCCCCAATTCAAAATTGCTGGCCATGTTCTTCGGGCCGGCGTTCCTGGCCTTCGCTCTTATCTACTGGGGCTTTTTTTCGGGCGAGCCGTCGTTCTTTCACACGCTGTTCGCGCTCCTTGGCGGTTTTCTCGTGGGCGGCGTCGCGGAATACATCATGGTGATGAAGGCGGGCGTGAAGTCCTATCCGGCCGCGCCCGATTCGACATTGCGCTGCGTTCTCAAGTCGCTTTATCTGCGAACGAATTTCACGCGCTTCGTGATCGACAATCAATTGCTTTCGGTGAGTCAGGACGCCGCGTCGCAGCAGGAGCTCTACGATCGGTTTGCGGCCTTCGCAGCCGCCAACAAGCCAAATGATCTTGACGCGCCGACACAAGAACCCGGCGTCGTGGGAATTTAGGGGCAATTCATGGCAGTCGTACTCGACCTTGCGGATATTCAAGGCAATATTCTTGCCGGCTACGGAAAGCAGGGCTTTCCGAAAGGCCGCTTCATTCTTTTTCATATTGGCGGCGATACCGAAGCGCAAAGAGCAGCCAATGGGCGCGCTTTTCTCAGCGAATGGTGGCCGCGCGTCACCAATGCGCTGCGATGGGAGGAGAAGCCGCATCGGCCAGGGGAGTTCGTCGTTCCCAAGCCGCAGGTCGCGATCAATATCGCCCTCACCTTTCGAGGGCTGATGGCGCTGGGCGTTTCGACGCGAACCTTGCGCGGGATGCCGGACCCTTTCATCGACGGCATGGCGACGCGCGCACGATTGCTGGGCGACGACTATGTCGGCGCCAACTGGCGCGACGCTTGGGATGAGGTGTGGCAGGCTGATGCAAGGCCGGCGCATATTCTCGTGACGCTGAACGCGCAAGTGGACGGACTGTCTACGATGGAGGCGATCACGAAAGAGTTGGAGGCCTCGGCGCAACGAAACGGGCTGCATGGTTCTCGAAGGGCATAATCGGCGCGGAAAGCAAAAGGCGCGCTATCAGGACGTTTCCGCCGTCTGGAAAGCCGACGGCTCGGGACCCGCGCCGACGGAGCATTTCGGGCTGAGAGACGGCATCAGCGACCCGGTCTTTGAGGGGCAGTATCCCGACGAGGGCGACCAGTTGGATGCGACCGGCAATGGCGCGGTCAACGGAATGGGCAAATGGCGTCCGCTCGCGACGGGCGAGTTCCTGCTTGGATATCCGGACGAAGCCCAGGAAATCGCCGGCGCCGCAATGCCCATCCCCTTCAGCCGCAACGGGACATTCGTCGCCTATCGGAAACTGCACGAAAACGTCAAAACATGGAGAGATTTTGTCGGCAAGGCCGCGATTGATTTCGGGAAAGTCTTCAAGGTCGCAAATCAGGACGACGCGCGCGAATTCTTGATCGCCAAAATGATTGGCCGCTGGTCGAACGGCGTGCCTCTGTCGACGGCGCCGACGCTGGGCGAGTGGCGCACGATAACCGCGCGCCTCAAGGAGTTGCCGCGTGGTTCGCCCGAGCGCGATAGAATTTTGACGGATTTCAGATTTCTCGACGAGGACTCCGATGGGCGTCGTTGTCCGCTCGGCTCGCATATCCGTCGCGTGAACACGCGCGATGGGCTCGACCCGCGGGCCATCAAGGAACAAGCCGAGCGCGGCGGATCGACCCTCAACAATCGTCGACGCATCTTGCGGCGCGGACTTCCCTACGGTCTCTCGGGCCCGGACACGCGCGACGAGGACGATCACGGAATCGTGATGCTGATCATGTGCGCAGACTTGTTCCGGCAGTTCGAATTCGTTCAGCAGCAATGGGTGAACTACGGGCTCGACGCCAGATCCGGAAGCGACGCCTGCCCGATCGTCGGCAATCACTCGCTGGGATCCGACACGCGCGATCCTGAGGCGCGCAAGCGAAACGGCCCCAAGGCGAAATTTGTCATCCCGGCCGATCCGAGCCTGGGGCATCCGCCCTTCGTTCTCGAGGGGCTGCCTCAATTCGTCGAAATGCGCGGCGGCGAGTATTTCTTTGCGCCGAGCCTGACGGCGTTGCGCATGATTTCCATGGGCGCAGTCGACCCGACCTGAGGCGACGCGCGGAGCGAGGAACGTCAATGAGCTTCTTTCGCAATATCTACGATCTGGCGCGAGCGCACTTTCTGCTCATCCTTGGGGCAATCCTCGGCTTGTTCACCCTCATACGGCTGGCGGCGCCCGCAGCGAAGACCTATCTCGTGGCGCTTGTGACCGGAAAGCGTCCAAAGGCGAAAGAAATCTTTGGACCGGTCTTGCAGTTGGCCGAGGCGCAGCGAGCCATTTTTGCGGTCGCGCGAGGCGCGCTTCCCAATATCGTCATCAAAACAAAAGTGGTGAAAGCCTATGAGAACACCGGAACCGCCTTCGTCGCCCGCGCAAGCGATGTGATCGAGGTTCTGGATCGCGAGGCGGATTTCGCCGTCGTCTACGAACCCAAGATGCGAGCCATCACGGGCGGCGAGAACTTCTTTCTTGGGATGCAGAACAGCGCCCAATATCAGCACGACACGTCGATCATGCGGCTGGCGATGCAGCGCGACGACGTGGAGCGCGTGGTCGCCCCTCTTGCGCGCCGCAAGGCGGTTGAATTCGCGAATGCGCATCCAAAGCGCATCGATCTTCCGCAGGACCTGACGCTGCGCGTTCCGGCGGCCATCGTCGCGGAATATTTCGGCGCGCCGGGTTCGACGGAGCAGGACGTCATCTCCTGGGCGACGTATTTATTTTGGTATTTGTTTGTCGATCTGGAAGGAACGAAAGAAGTCGAGACCAAGGCGCTCGCCGCCGCCAAGAATTTGCGCGACAGCATTGATACGGCCATCGCGGCCCGCAAGAAAAGCGGACAGAGAAAAGACGACGTTCTGGGGCGCGCGCTCAAACTTCAGGCTGCGTCGCCCGAGTTTACCGACCTCGCGATCCGAAACAATCTCGTCGGTCTTGTCATCGGCGCAATTCCAACGATCTCGAAAGCGACTGTTCAGGCGGTCGACCAATTGCTCGACCGCCCCGCTGCGCTCGCAGGCGCGCAAGCCGCTGCGCAGGCGGGAGATGAGGCGCTGCTCGGCGCCTATATGTTCGAGGCCTTGCGGTTCAATCCAATCAATCCGGTCATTTATCGCCGCGCCACACGCGATGTGACGATTGCCGCCTCGACACTGCGCGCAAGGCGCATAACGGAAGGTACGATGGTCCTCGCGTCCAATCTTTCCGCCATGTTCGATCCCTTGCATATTCCAGAGCCCGATGAATTCCGCGTCGATCGCCCCTGGGGCGACTATATTTTATGGGGCTACGGCCTCCACACTTGTTTTGGGGCATACATTAATCGCGCTGTGATTCCGGCGCTGATTCTTCCGGTATTGGCGCGCCCGAATCTGCGTCGGGCCGCGGGCGCGGCGGGCCAGATCGATGGCGGCGATACGCCGCAATTCCCGCAACATTTTGTGTTGGAGAACGACTAGGGCGACCACGACTCCTCGGTCGCGGGCTGGGTTCGCCATTTCCTTGCGGATGTCTTATCATCCGCCGTTGAGCCCTGCGTCTTGCTCTGAGAGAGCCAGACGCTCCAGCGCCCATTGACGAGATCAACCGTGCCAGATCCTCTGAAGGACATCGACAAGCTTCCGTTCGAGAAAGCTATTCAGGAGCTTGAGCAAATTGTCGGCAAGCTCGAGTTGGCGAGCGTGTCGCTCGACGACTCGGTAAAGCTTTATGAACGCGGCGAAGCGCTGAAGAAAAGATGCGAAGCCCTGCTGCAGGAAGCCGAAGCGCGCATCCAAAAAATAAACGTCTCGCCGAACGGCGAAGCCAAGGGCGTCAGTCCGCTCGACCTCGAATGAGGCGTCAAGCTTTCACTTCACCTGTTCTTCTTCCTGCGCCTTCATCGACAGTCGCCGCACGCGCTCCATGAAGGCCCAGGAGGCGAGAATGAGAAGGGGCACGGCCAGAGCGCCGACCATCTCCGCCGTCACGTCTTTAGGGAGCCAGCCCTCGTCTTTGACGCCCTTCGCCACATAGACGGTCAGGCCCGAAAGATAATAGGTCAGCGCAGCGATCGAGAGGCCGGTCACTGTCCGCTGCAGTCGCAATTGCAGCCGCGCTCGGCGGTTCATATCGTCAAGCAGATCGCGATTTTGCTGCTCGAGTTCGAAGGTGATGCCCGTTCGCATCAAATCCGTCGCCCGCTCGACCTGGCTCGACAGTCGCGTCTGTCGCGCTTCCACGGCGTTGCAGGTTTCAATCGCCGGATCGAGACGGACGCTGAAAAAGGCCGAGATCGTCGTATACTGGCTC
Organism: uncultured Alphaproteobacteria bacterium; assembly: GCA_963811555.1. Lineage (GTDB taxonomy): Bacteria > Pseudomonadota > Alphaproteobacteria > Rhizobiales > Beijerinckiaceae > Methylosinus. Next base: position 327,737 of record CAWESG010000032.1, read on the forward strand.
TCTTTGGTTTCCTGCAGCAACTCGAGCCTGTTTTTCACAAGCGCATGATAAGCGCGGCTCGCCCCAAAACGAAACGCCGTGCGTGTGGAGAGCGCCTGGCTGGCGGCAAGAAGATCGCTCAGCCGCTTCAGCAATTCCTGATTTGTGCGCTTATCCTGCGTCAGGCTTAGACAATGCGTAATGTCGGAAATCTCGCGCTCCATGGCGCGCAATTCCGGGTTTGCTCCGCGCGCCTCGGGCAATCCAAGCAGGGCCATGCTCCGATAGGTCTCAATCTCCAGAACGCGTTGCGTGATGCGCCCCGCTTCCAATGGGCTCGCATTGTGCAAGCGAACAATGAGCCGCGTGAAGCCTTGCGGGTCTACCGCAAAATCGGTCAGCACATGCGCCGTTCCTTTGGCGGCGGCGATGACGCAAAGGCTTTGCGAATCGAAGAATTCCGCAAGCTTGTCGACCGTGCGTTCACGTCCAACCAGCGCAAGATGCGTGGCGACGACAAGGCGTCCCGCCGCGTTAAAGTTGATCTCGTTATTTTCGAGCGGATTGGGTTGGGCGAAAGGCTCTGCGGCGTTCGTGGACGTCGACCAGGTATAGGTCGAAAATTCCGTATGTTGTTCCCAACGCAATTCCCAGACGCCGACGGGGAATCGATGATACTTCGCGTCGGCGAGTGGCGCGGCGGCGCCATTTGCTCTTGCGAGTTCCGTGATCGCCACACGGTCTGCGCGCGCTTCATCGTCGTTTGTGAGAAACGCGAAATGGTATATGCGCCGCGGCGCTTCTATCGGCGCGAAAGGGCGCGCGTGCAATTCGGCGAGCACAGCGGCGCGTTCGGCGTGCTCCTCGAATTGCGAAAGCGCTGTCCGGCGTCCGCCGCTCATATTGTGCATCATAGTTGATTTTCCTGCTTGCGCTGTCTCAGGTGATCACGCTTGGCTGGCTGCGGGCCGTGTATCGTTCGATGTCGGCGATCGAATGCGACAGCTCGATGAGCGTCGCGAGAGCCGTTTGAGTCTCGACGCCCTGGCGAGACGCATCGGGCTCGTAGCGCTCGATATAGACGCGCAGTGTCGCGCCGGCGGTTCCGGTTCCCGATAGACGATAGACGATGCGCGAGCCGTCAGCAAAATGGATGCGAATTCCCTGATGCTCCGAGTCGGACCCATCCACGGGATCATGGTAGGCAAAGTCGTCGGCGTCGCGAACCTCGAGTCCGCGGAAATTCTCGCCTTTCAGACGGGGCAGGCGATCGCGCAGCGATTTCACGAGCGCGTTGGCGCCATCCGCATCCACTTCCTCATAGTCGTGACGGGAATAGTAATTTCTCCCATATAGCGCCCAATGTTCGCGCACGATTTCCGCCACGCTTTGCTTTCGCGCCGCCAGCACATTCAGCCACAGAAGGACGGCCCAAACCCCATCCTTCTCGCGAACGTGATTCGAGCTTGTGCCGGCGCTCTCTTCTCCGCAGAGCGTGACAAGCCCTGCATCGAGAAGATTGCCGAAGAATTTCCAGCCGGTCGGCGTTTCGAAGAGCGGAACGCCGAGTTTCGCCGCGACGCGATCGGCGGCGGCGCTCGTCGGCATGGAGCGCGCTATGCCCACGACGCCGCTTCTGTATCCCGGAGCGAGCTGCGCATTTGCGGCGAGAATAGCGAGACTATCCGACGGCGTGACGAAGCACGAGCGCCCGATAATGAGATTGCGGTCGCCATCGCCATCGGATGCGGCGCAAAGATCGGGCGCCATCGGCGACATGGCGAGATCGTAAAGATGCTTTGCGTGGACGAGATTGGGATCAGGGTGATGACCGCCGAAATCCGGGAGCGGAACGCCATTGATGACGCTTCCAGGCCCCGCGCAAAGCGCATCCTGGAAAATGGCGCGCGCATAAGGGCCAGTGACGGCGGACATGGCGTCGAAGACCATGGAGAAGCCCGCGCGAAACGAGTCGCGGATAAGGTCGAAGTCGAACAGCGTCTCCATCAGCGCGCGGTAATTGGCGACGCTGTCCACGATTTCGATCTGCGTATCGCCGAGTTTGGATGACCCCAGACGGTCGATGTCGACGTCCGCGCCTTCAATCGTCTTATAGGACGTAATCTCGCGCGAACGAGCGTAGACCGCATCGGTGATTTTTTCCGGCGCCGGACCGCCGTTGGCGACGTTATATTTTATTCCGAAATCTCCGTCCGGGCCGCCCGGATTATGGCTTGCCGAAAGCACCACGCCGCCATAGGCCTTCAACGATCTGATGAGCGCTGAAACCGCGGGGGTGGATAAAATTCCGCCTTGTCCGACGACGATGCGACCAAAGCCATTGGCCGCCGCCATCTTCAAAATTGTCTGGATCGCTTCGCGGTTGAAATAACGGCCGTCGCCGCCCACGACGAGCGTTTGGCCTTCATAGCCTTCGAGGCAATCGAAAATCGATTGCACGAAATTTTCGACATAATGGGGTTGCTGGAAGACGACGACTTTCTTCCGCAACCCTGAGGTGCCCGGTCGCTGATCTTGGAATGGAGTGGTTTCAACGGTTTTTATCATAAGCGATCGAGGCCTTTGATCTCGCATATGCGCAAATGACTCGCGTCGCTCGATTTCGACGATGCGCAGCCATTTCAGATCGCATCTCTATACTGTGAGAAGGCCCGATAGGGAAACGCGTCGGTTCGCGCATTTGAGATACAAATAGAAAAACGAGCGGCGCATTTTCGCCGCTTCATATGGCGGGATCGGGGCTCATTTTGATCTAGTGATAATGATAGCTTCCATACAAGCCGCGGGCGACGCCGCCTCCGCCAATGCCGCGCCCGAAGCCGCCGCCCCAGCCGCGACGATTGCCCACTCCTGGCCAACCGACGGCCGAGCCCCAATAGCGATGACGGTAGCCGCCGTGAATCGGATATCCGTAGCCATATCCGAAGCTGGAGTTAGGGTAGGGATATCCAGGATAGGGATAGGGAGCGCCATAGGCGTATGGGTCAGCAGCGCCATAATCGTATGGGTATATGTAATCGCTCCCATAACCATAGGCGCCGATGACGGCGGCCCCCGTGGTCGCGCCGAGCGTTGCGAAACGAGGATCGTAACCATATCCGTAATAGCCAAATCGGCCGGCGTAATAACGGCGATGATATCCGCGATCGTCGACCGACGATGATTGGCGAGGAGAGACGAAGGGACTGCGCTGTCGCTAGGCTGGTTGGCCCGGCCAAAGCTCCAGTAGGAACGAAAGTTGGCGCAAGGGCGATGCATAAGGCGCCCGTAACGGCCATTCTGATCACATGCATCAAAACCTCCAAGGATCGCCAAAGTCTTTTCGCACTCTCTGCATGAAAGGCAGTCGCCATCTGGCTATCTAAAGCGGGTCAGAAACTTTTCGAGACGACCGCGCGCCGCAACAGCGATTAACCTTGCGGATCGAATTTCAAATCCTTTGCGAACTCCTTCAGTCTCGCCGCAAGAAAGGCGCGGACCCGCGCCGCGGTGAGCGGATATTCTTCAAGAACGCGATGAAAGAGCGCCCGCGGCGCCTTGAGCACAGTCGTCGGCTCGCGGGCGATTGCCGTCGCAGGTCTGGTCGTTGACGCCATCAGCGCCACTTCGCCGATCAGCGAGAAGGGCCGCACGATCTTTTCAGCCGGCCTGCCATCGTCCTCGACTCCCATGGCGATGGAGCCGCTCATCAGTATGTAGCCGCCATCCGAAGGCTCGCCGCGGCGAAACAGCGTGTCCCCGGCGCGCAACAAACGAGTCTCCGCGCCGAATGCGAACAGACGCAAGGCCTCCTGTTCAAAACTCTGGAAGAGCGGGATCGTCCGCAGATTGTTCATGTCGTCATCGAGAGCCATGTCCTATCGCTTCCTGAGGCGTTTACCGCTCATCTTTTCTCCGGCCTCCCGGACGAAGCCACGACACGCCAAACGATAACCACCAACCTCTGTGACGAGCAGCGAAGGCTTTGACGGCTCGCGCTCCATTTTTTGTCGCAAGCGATGAATATGCGTCTCCAACGTACGCGTCGTGACAGTCGGATTATAGCCCCACACGTCGCGCAATAACATATCGCGCGAAACGCACTCGTTTCGTGAGCGTGCAAGTCTTGCGAGAATCGCGGTTTCGGTTTCGGTCAAACGCACTCGGTTCGATTCGCCGCGAGTGAGATCGCCAGTTTGAGGATGAAAAGAATATTCGCCGACAGAGAACGTCTCATCCTTTTGCTGGTCGCGTTGGCGCAACAGCAATTTCAGGCGCGTCAAAAGATCGGCGAAAAGAAAGGGACGCAGGAGCCACTCGTATTGTTGCGCCTCGACGTCCGGCCTTTTGCGGGCAAGCAGCAATATTGGTCGCGTAAACCCGGAATGGCGAATCTCGGCGATCGCAGCGCCTGCGTCGGGCAGTGCGATATCGTCGCCCATCAGAAGCACATCCGGAGCCTCGCCGATTATTTTTTCACGCGCGTCCGTAAGACTCATCGCCTCGAAGACTGTGAATTCTGGCGTCGCAGCGAATTCCTCGACGAGATTGCTTCGCAGATTGGCGTCGCCCGCGATGAGTATCTTGGACATAGTCGTCATGCTTGGCGTCGTCCGTTGGCTCCCGCCGAATCTCTCCCTTGCGAGGAGGCGGAGTTTACCCCAAAAACGCGATCGGCGTCCGCATGTTGCTGACGCCTCAGGGATTGCAGGCGTCGTGACGAGGAAAGCCGATCCAGCCTCGCAAAAAGCCGGAGGTGGCCTGCGGCGTCTGCTGATTGGCCGAATCGCGGCCGCTCGGCCGCATGAGGGGCGGCTGATTGCCGGGACGCTCGTTCTGCGCTGCGCGCTGGGCCGCTCCGGGGTCACCCGTTTCAAGCGCGAGGGCGACGGCGCGACGCCCGCGGGCGGCCTCGCGCTCGCGTCGGTCTGGGCGCGCCGCGGCCGCCTGCCGCTCGCACGGCTACGCTTGCCGCTTCGCTTCATCCGGCAAGACGACCTTTGGTGCGACGACCGCTCTTCGCAGCTTTACAACCGCCCCTTGCGCGCCCCGTCGCGACTTAGTCACGAGGAATTGTGGCGCGCCGACAGGCTCTACGACATCGTCGGCGTGCTCGATTTCAACATCAGTCCGCGCGTGCTGGGGCGGGGAAGCGCCATTTTCTTTCACATCGCAAAGGATGATTTTTCGCCAACTGCCGGCTGTGTCGCCCTGCGCCCGCGTGACATGGCGCGGCTGCTGCCGAGGTTGGCGCGCGGCGTCAGGCTTGTGATCGGCTAGAATAATCGCGTTCGCCCATGATCGCCGAACCGACCCGGACATGGGTCGCGCCCTGCTGGATCGCGAGTTCGAAATCCGAACTCATACCCATGGACAGAACTTCGAGGCCGTTTCGCTTCGCGATCTCCGCCAATAGCGCGAAATGCGGCGACGCCTGCTGATCGACGGGCGGCACGCACATCAGCCCTTCGATCTTGAGCCCGTAGCGCTCACGGCATGTCTTGATGAAGGCGTCCGCGTCTTCCGGGAGCACGCCGGCCTTTTGCGGCTCGGCGCCGGTATTGACCTGCACGAGCAGGCGCGGATGCTTGCCGGTCGCCTCAATCTCCTTGGCGAGAGCCTCGGCGATCTTCTCCCGGTCGACGCTTTCGATCACGTCGAAGGTCTCGACCGCCTCCCGCGCCTTATTCGATTGGAGCGGGCCGATCAGGTGAAGCTCGATATTGGGATAAACGATCCGCAGTCCCGCCCATTTGGCCTTGGCCTCCTGCACCCGATTCTCTCCAAAGACGCGATGGCCGGCCTCAAGCAGCGGGGCCACCGCTTCGCCGGGAAATGTCTTGGTGACGCAGACGAGGGCAATTCCTCGCGGATCGCGCCCGCAATCCTGCGCAGCGCGGCGAATAGCGGCTTCGATATCGTTCAGGCGATCGACGATGGTCATGGCGTCCGTATAACGCTTGAAAGCCCGGCGTCCACGTCGCATAGAAGCGGCCATGTAAAATTCCCGCCTCTTCCGGACCGGACCGACCGAAATCATGAGAGCCGAGCGCTACAATTCTGCCGAGGCCGAGCCCAAATGGCAGAAGATTTGGGAGCAAGAACAGGTATTTAAGGCAGGGGCGGAAGCGGCCAAGCCAAAATATTACGTGCTTGAGATGTTCCCCTATCCCTCGGGGCGCATCCACATGGGCCATGTGCGCAATTATTCGATGGGCGACGTGATCGCCCGCTATATGCGCGCCAAGGGACATGACGTCCTGCACCCCATGGGGTGGGACGCCTTCGGCCTGCCGGCGGAAAACGCCGCCATGCAAAGCAAGAAGCATCCGGCCGAATGGACCTACGCCAATATCGCCGCCATGCGCGGACAATTGAAGTCGATGGGTCTGTCGCTCGACTGGTCGCGGGAAATCGCGACCTGCGATCCCGCCTATTACAAGCATCAGCAGAAGCTGTTTCTCGATTTCCTTCGCGCCGGGATCGTCGATCGCAAACAGTCCAAGGTGAATTGGGACCCTGTCGATCAGACCGTGCTGGCCAATGAGCAGGTCATCGACGGGCGCGGCTGGCGCTCGGGCGCGCTGGTGGAGCAGCGCGAGCTGACGCAGTGGTTTCTGCGCATCACCAAATATTCCGACGATCTTCTCGCCTCGCTCGACCAGCTCGACCGCTGGCCGGAGAAGGTGCGGCTCATGCAGCGCAATTGGATCGGGCGCTCGGAAGGCCTGCTGCTGCGCTTTGCGCTCGCCGAGCCGTTTGGCGATGCGCGCGAGGTCGAGGTGTTCACGACGCGGCCCGACACTTTGTTCGGCGCGAAATTCGTGGCGCTCGCCGCCGATCATCCACTGGCGAAGGCGGCGGCCGAGCGCAATCCGGCGCTGGCGGAATTCGCCGAAGAATGCCGGCGCGGCGGCACGTCGGTCGCGGCGATCGAGACCGCGGAAAAGAAGGGCTTCGACACCGGGTTGGAGGTCGTTCACCCCTTTGATCCCAATTGGCGGCTTCCCGTCTATGTCGCGAATTTCATTCTCATGGATTATGGGACGGGCGCGATTTTCGGATGCCCGGCGCATGATCAGCGCGACCTGGATTTCGCTAATAAATACGGGCTTGGAGCGACGCCGGTCGTTTGTCCCGAGGGCGTCGACCCCGCAAGTCTCGTCGTAACGGACACGGCCTTCGACGGCGAGGGGCGGTTGATCAATTCGCGCTTTCTCGACGGGCTCACGGTCGAGCAGGCGAAGGACGAAGTCGCCAAGCGCCTCGAGGCCACGGATCTGTTCGGCCGCCCGCAAGGCGCGCGCAAAGTGAATTACAAATTGCGCGACTGGGGCGTCTCGCGTCAGCGCTATTGGGGCTGCCCCATCCCCATCATCCATTGCGACGACTGCGGGCCGGTTCCTGTTCCGGACGCCGATCTGCCGGTGACGCTGCCCGAGGATGTGACCTTCGATCAGCCCGGCAATCCGCTCGATCGCCATCCGACATGGAAACATGTCGCCTGCCCGAAATGCGGCGCGCCGGCGCGGCGCGAAACCGACACGATGGACACATTCGTCGACTCGTCCTGGTACTATGCGCGCTTCACCGACCCGCACAACGCTGAAGAGCCTGCCTCGCGCGAGGCGCTGTCCCGCTGGCTGCCGGTCGACCAATATATCGGCGGGATCGAGCATGCAATTCTGCATCTGCTCTACTCGCGCTTTTTCTCGCGCGCCATGCGGGATTCGGGTCATGGCGGCGTCGGCGAGCCCTTCGCCGGATTGTTCACGCAGGGAATGGTGGTTCACGAAACCTATCGTTCGCCGACGGGGGAGTGGGTCGCGCCGGCAGACATTCGAATCGAGGTTGGCGGGAATGGCCGCAAGGCGTTTTTGGTGGACGGCGGGGCGGAAATCGCCATCGGCTCCATCGAAAAAATGTCCAAATCGAAGAAGAACACCGTCGATCCCGACGACATTATCGCAAGCTATGGCGCCGATACGGCGCGGCTGTTCGTTCTGTCCGATTCGCCGCCCGACCGTGACGTGATCTGGTCCGACGAGGGCGTTCAGGGCGCCTGGCGCTTCGTTCAGCGCCTCTGGCGTCTGACGGGCGAACTGAAAAACATCGCGGCGCCCGCCGGCGCTGCGCCGCCCACGGAATTTGGCCCCGATGCGCTCGAATTGCGCAAGACGACGCATCGCGCGATCGCCTCCGTCGGCGAACATATCGAGCGATTGCGATTCAACAGCGCCATCGCCCGCATTCGTGAATTCGCCAATGAATTGACATCCGCGCTGGATAAAATCACCGAGCCGGACGTTGGCGCGGACCTCAAATTCGCCTTCCGCGAGGCCGCGGATGCGCTCGTTCTGATGATTGCGCCAATGACGCCGCATGTCGCCGAGGAATGCTGGGCCGATCTCGGCAATTCCGGGCTCGTGGCCCTGTCGCCCTGGCCGGAAGCCGATCCTACACTCGTCGCCCAGGAAATGATAAGCTTGCCTGTGCAGGTCAATGGCAAGAAAAGGGGCGAGATTCTCGTCGCCCATGACGCCAGCGAATCCACCGTGCGCGAGGAAGCGTTGAAACAGGACGGCGTGCTGCGCGCCATGGAAGGCAAGCCGGTGAAGAAATTCATTCTCGTGCCGAAAAGGATCGTCAATGTGGTCGTTTGAACCGGGCCTCGCCCGCCGAATCGGCGCCTTTTGCGCGCTTCTCCTGGCGTCGCCGCTCTCCGGCTGCATAGAGCCCTTGTACGGACCGATTGGCTCCGGCGCGCCTCTCGCCGCCGAATTGCAAGCCATCGACGTCGAGCCAATTCCAGATCGCCTTGGACATTATGTCACGAACGAATTGATCTTCGGCTTCAACGGAACGGGCTCGCAAGTGCCCGCCGCGCTACCATCTGAAGGTGACGCTGAGGGAGCGCGTGCAGACGCCGATTCTCGATACAGTCACAGGTCGCGCAACTTCTGCGACGGTCATCGTCGACGCCGATTACAAGCTCGTCACCGTTCCCGAGGGCGTGGAAGTTACGAAGGGCATCGCCTCGGGCGTCGCGAGCTACGACCGTTTCAGCAACCGTCTTTCCAATGTCCGCGCCGCTCGCGATGCGGAAATCCGCGACGCGAAGGTCATCGCCGACAGCATTCGCACGCGCGTATCGATGGCGCTTGCGGCGCTGCACTGATCGCGCATGGTCGCGGTCAAGAATCGGGACGCGGAAAAATTCGTTTCGGCTCCGCCTGACGCGATCTTTCTTTTTCTTATCCACGGCGCCGACGCCGGCCTCGCGCGCGAGCGCGCCCTTCGCATCGTCGAAAAACGCGTCGACGATCGGCGCGATCCGTTTCAATGCGTCGAAATGAGCGGCGACGTCATCGCGGCCGATCCGCTCGCTCTGCTGGACGAAGCCAACACCATTCCGCTCTTTGGCGGACGGCGCGTCATCCTCACCGAGGTCGGCGCGAAATCCATTGCGCCCGCCATCGAGAAGCTGCTCGCGGCGCCTCCCAAAGATTGCAGCATAGTCCTGATCGCGGGCGCCCTGAGGCGCGATGCGCCGTTGCGCAAGCTGATCGAGGGCGCAAAGCAGGGAGCTGCGATCGAATGCTATCCCGACACTGAACAGGACTTGCACGCTCTGATCGATTCGACATTGCATGAGGCGGGCCTGTCGATCAGCCCGGAGGCGCGGGGCCTGCTGCAATCGGCGCTGGGCGAGGATCGCTTGATGAGCCGCGCCGAACTCGCGAAGCTTTTGCTCTATATGCGCGGCAAGGAACGGGTGGAGGCGAGCGACGTCGAAGACATCGTCGCGCACGCCTCCAATATCGCCGCCGACCGCGTCGTGCTCGACGCTTTTTCGGGAGAGGCGAGTTCAGCCGGCGCGGCTTTCGAGCATGTGCTCGCCTCAGGCGGCGACGCGTCGCAACTGCTGGGGGGCGCGTTGCGATACGCGCTGGCCTTGCATCGCGCGAGGCTCTCAGTCGACAGGGACGGACGGCTGGAGGCCGGCGTCGCCATTCTCACGCGGAGCGGTTGGGGCTTCAGCCATCGCGCCATGCTGGAGTGGCACCTGAAACATTGGTCGGCCGCGCGCGTCGAGCAACTTCTCGAAATGCTGCGCGTCGCCCAACATCGGGCGCGCGCCAACGCCGGCATCGCCGAGATGGAGGCGGGACGCGCGCTCTTGCGGATTGCTCGAGCGGCGTCGCGGTGACGCGTCGTCAGCCTACTCGTCGAGCAAGACCGCGAAACCGCCATAGATCATTCGCTTGCCATCGAAAGGCATGTCGAAGCCTTTCATTCTTGAGATCCTCCATACCTTCTTGCTCCCTTCGTCGCGCGCAGCCTTGGACGGCCAGACGATCCATGAGAACACGACATTCTCGTTCGCCTGCGCCTGCACCGCGCGTTTGAAGTCGGTGACCTTTCCGTCGGGCACGTCGTCGCCCCAGCATTCGACGATGCGCAGCGCGCCATGTTCCTTGAAGACGGCGCGACCGTGGCGGCTACGCGCCGTAAGCGTCTTTCTTGTCCGTCGGCACGGGAACGACAAATCCGTCGATATAGCTCATGTTGCGCTCCTCCTCTTTTTCGAAGACGATAGTGTCGGAAGACGCCTTTTACGCGGCGCTCGCGAACTTCGAAAAGCGCGCGCCCGTCGATTCCGCCGACGAGCGGATCAATCAGATTTTCGGGATGCGGCATCAGGCCAAGGACGTTTTTCTTTTCGGAATAAATGCCGGCGATGTCGTTGCGCGAACCATTGGGATTGGCCTCGCCGCCGAGCGTTCCCGCCTCGTCGCAATAACGGAACGCGACGAGCCCTTCGCCTTCGAGCTTTTCGATGGTCGCGTCGTCGGCTTCGTAATTGCCTTCGCCGTGAGCGATCGCGACTTTGATCACCTGATCTTTGGCGTAATGGCTTGTAAAAGCCGTGTCGTTTCGTTCGACGCGCAAATGCTGCATCTTGCAAACAAAGCGGAGATTGGCGTTTCGCATGAGGACGCCTGGCAGCAATCCGCTTTCGCAAAGGATCTGAAACCCGTTGCAGACGCCAAGCACCAAACCGCCGCGCGCGGCATGAGCCCGCACGGCGTCCATGATCGCCGAGCGCCCTGCTATGGCGCCGCAGCGCAGATAGTCGCCGTAACTGAAGCCGCCCGGCAAGACGACGAGATCGGTTCCCGCCGGCAGTTCGTGATCGTCATGCCACAGCATCTGCGGAGCGCGGCCAATGGCTTGCGTAAGCGCGCGCGCCATGTCGCCTTCGCGATTGGACCCCGGAAAAACGATGACGGCGGCTTTCATGGCGGCTTTAAATATCGATGCTGTAGTTTTCGATGACCGTATTGGCGAGCAGCTTTTCGCACGCGGTCGAGAGCCGCTTTTTCACGGTCTCTTTGTCGACGCCGTCGATTTCGACGTCAAAGACTTTGCCCTGCCTGACGCTCGCAACTCCGTCGACGCCGAGCGAATGCAGAGCGCCTTCAATGGCCTTACCTTGCGGATCAAGGACGCCGTTCTTCAAGGTGACGATGACGCGGGCTTTCATGGGGCGAAGTCTCTGGCCGAATGGAGCGCCTCACGGTTAGCGGCGTTGCGATCAAAGCGCAAGCCATCCGCTTTCATTAGCTGCACACAATAGGCGAATGAAAAAAGCCCGCCTTTTTTCAAGACGGGCTTTCCATTTTGATTTGCAGCCTCGCGAACTATTCCACGAGCTTTGGCGCGCCGGTGCGGACCGGCTCGTTCTCTTGCATGATGCCCAGTCGCCGCGCGACTTCCGTATAGGCTTCCACAAGCCCGCCCATGTCGCGACGGAACCGATCCTTGTCGAGCTTATCGTTCGACTTGATGTCCCAGAGGCGGCAGGAGTCCGGAGAGATTTCGTCGGCGACGACGATGCGCATCATATCGCCTTCCCACAGACGCCCGCATTCCATCTTGAAGTCGACGAGACGGATGCCGACGCCCAGAAATAGGCCGGACAGGAAGTCGTTGACCCTGATCGCCAAGGCCATGATGTCGTCGATCTCCTGGGGGCTCGCCCAGCCGAAGGCTGTGATGTGCTCCTCGGAGACCATGGGATCGTCCAGCGCGTCGTTCTTGTAATAGAACTCGATGATCGAGCGCGGCAGCTGCGTTCCTTCCTCCATCCCCAAGCGCTTGGAGAGGGAGCCCGCCGCCACGTTACGCACGACGACCTCCAGCGGCACGATCTCGACCTCGCGGATCAACTGCTCGCGCATATTGAGCCGGCGGATGAAGTGGGTCGGCACGCCAATGTCGTTCAAGTGCTGGAAAATAAACTCGGAAATCCGATTGTTGAGCACGCCTTTGCCGTCGATCACCTCATGCTTCTTGGCGTTGAAGGCGGTCGCGTCGTCCTTGAAGTGCTGAATCAAAGTGCCGGGCTCCGGGCCCTCATAGAGGACCTTGGCCTTGCCTTCGTAAATGCGACGGCGGCGGTTCATTGGGATTAACCGTGGCTTGAGAAAATCCATGGATTGGGCCGTGGCTCCTGGTTTCAGCTCCCGGCTGCCGCTTGCTTGAGGAGTGGCCCTCAAGCGAGAACAGCTCTAGTTTGGAGCGGCGTTCACGTTGGCCGCGGATGGCGTGGGTCGTAACCTTTTCGAAGGATTGAGACAACCCACTTGGAAACAGTAACCGAAAGCCCCCCGCGATACAATGAGCGACTCTAATATGCCTAAAAATCGGCCGTCAGCGTTGGTTTTTTTGACAAATCCGCATATATCAGCTGCGGAGCTTAAAGCGTCGCAATATCGCTGCGGGATTGCAGCGGAGCGGCGGAGGGTAACTGGCCGAGGGTGGGCATGAGCACATTCGATAAACGTGAAGAATCCTTCGAAAAGCGCTTCGTCCACGAAGAAGAGCTGCATTTTCGCGCAGAGGCGCGCCGCAACAAAATGTTGGGGCTGTGGGCCGCCGAAAAGCTCGGCAAGACCGGGGCGGAAGCGCAATCCTACGCTGACGCCCTTGTGGCCGTCGAAGTAACGGCGCACGCCAGCGAGAGCGTTCTCGCGAGGGTGCTGAAGGATTTTCAAACCGCAGGCGTCGCCCAGTCCGAGCATCAGATCCGTCGCACGATGGATGAATTGCTCGTCAAAGCGGAAGCCGAAGTGAAGGCTGGCCAATAGAGCTCGCGAGAGCGAGGCGGTAGGCCTTTCTTCATCGGCGGGCGCGAGGATGGGTTCATGCCCGATTCTTCAACGCCAAAGCGTCTTCCGCGAGCCGGTTCCTTTCTCGCCTCGGCTGAAATCGCTCAAGAAGCGGTAGCTTGGCTCGAGTATTTATCCGCGGAACGGCGCTCTTCGAAGCATACGGTCGACGCCTATGCGCGCGATCTGCGGTCCTTTCTCGGCTTTTTGAGCGAGCATCAGGGCGCGCTCGCCGACGCCGCGGCGCTCAAGGCCTTGGAGCCGGCCGACTTGCGCTCGTTTCTGGCCAAACGGCGAAACGACGGACTTGAGAGCCGTTCGCTGCTGCGGTCGCTGGCGGCCCTGCGGTCCTTCCTGCGATTTCTGGAAAAAAAGGGCCTCGCCAAGACCGATGTCTTCGGCGCGGTGCGCGCGCCCAAGCGGCCGCATAGTCTTCCGAAGGCGCTCACCGTCAACGACGCTCGCGATCTGCTCGACCAGGAATCGCGGGCGGGCGAAGAGCGCGCGCCTTGGATCCTCGCGCGCGACGCCGCCGTGCTCGCTCTTCTCTACGGCGCGGGGCTGCGTATCTCGGAAGCGCTTTCGATCACCCGCGCGCAGGCGCCGACCGGGAAGGTCGATCGCGTCACGATCCTTGGCAAAGGCGGAAAGACCCGGACCGTCCCGGTGATTGAACCGGTCAGACGGGCGATCGAAGCCTACCTCGATCTGTGTCCGCATAATTTAGCCGACAGACCGCTGTTCGTTGGCGCGCGGGGCGGGCCATTGTCGCCTCGAATCGTTCAACTCGCCGTACAGCGCATGCGCGGCGCGCTGGGTCTCCCCGACAGCGCCACTCCGCATGCCCTGCGCCATTCCTTTGCGACCCATCTTCTGGGACGCGGGGGCGATCTGCGCACGATTCAGGAGCTTCTCGGCCACGCGTCCTTGTCGACAACGCAAATCTATACGTCGGTCGACAAGGCGCGCTTGCTCGACGCCTATCGTTTGGCCCATCCGCGCGCGGATTGAGTCGCGGAAGCCTATCCCTTTGCAGCAATCTGTCGCCGCACCGCCTCGATCCAAATGGAATCGGCAAGCGCACTGAAATGCAGCCCATCATTGGTCATTTCCGGTTTTCGAACGCCATTCGATGAGAGTTCGGAATTCAGATCGACGACGGCGCAGCCACGCTCTTCGGCGAGTCGGCGCACAACCTTATTGGCCTCGTCGATGCGCGCCGTGAATGATGGATCGGACACATAGGGCATCAGAGTCATCACGACTTTGGCGTTGGGGTCGAGCCTGCGCAGGAGCGCCCTGAAATCATATTCGATCTGTTCGACCGGCGCTTCCTCGAACAATAAATCGTTGAGGCCGCCGTCAATCAGCAAATATCTCTTTCGGATTGAGCCTGCGCGCAGAATCTGGCCGCCAATTTCCTTTAGCGTGGCGCCGCCCTTCGCAAGATTGAGCACGCTGAACGGTCTGCGCGACAGTTTCCGCGCCCAAGGGCATTGCGCCGCGAGACTGTCGCCGACGACCACGAAATCCATCGAAAATTCCGCACCGAGCCGTTCGATGAGGGCGAGGAACATGGCTCGTCGAACTTCGCCGCTCGAAAAGGCGAACATCGAGACAGCCAAACTCGCGACGGTGAGAGTGATCCAGAGCGCCACGCAGAGTCCGGCGATCATACGCGCTCCGCAATAAAACTCATGTTGTTCAAAGCTTTAGATGGCATTTTCGTTGCGTGCGCCGGCGCACGGATGAATCGCAAGGACCGATCTAATTTCGGGACGCTCGCTGATGGAGCGGGCGGCAAAAAGGGGAGGGTCATCATGCGCTTGCCAGAGAATTTCGAAATTTTCGTTCTGCTCGCGGTCGTATTGGCGCTCGAACTTGCAGGCGCCGGGGCTTATGCCGCGGGCGCCGCCCATGTCAATCCGACCGATTACTGCTTTGGCTACGCCATTTGCCATTAATTGAAGAAAAATATTTCACGAGGCGTTTAGAGCGCGAGAGCTTGGGAACGCAATTTCGAGTTCAACGTTAACCCCAGCAGGAATGGCCGATTGAGGGCGAAAGGCGCGGGTTCTGAGGCTCGCCCTCGGTTGGACAAGCGGCTTCGGGGATAATTCCGAAATTCCTCTTTAAACCGCCGGCGCAATGATCCCATTGCGCGGAAATTTGCTGTTGGGCGAGGCCATGCCGCGCCTGAACAGGATAAGCATTGGGGGATGAAATGCGCACCAGGGTTTTTCTGGCGTTATTGATGTTAACTCTTTTTGCCAGCGCCGGCGTTTACATGCAGTGGACGGCGAGAGCCGATCCCAGCGATTTTTGCTCGGGATATGCGATCTGCAAGTGATCGGCTCTCCTGATCGACTCTTCGGCGCCAATATCAGGCGGAGTTGGTCCGCCGCGTCGCCAAGGCGCGAATATGCGCCACTCTTTTCATAAACTGCGATTGCCCTTCGCCGACAATCGCCATCGCTCGTTCGTAGACGGCGGACGTCATGGTTCGTAGCTCTTGGCGCGCCGGCTCGACGAGGGCGTTCGCCCAGGCGCGCACACGCAAGACGAGGTCGTAAAACTGCACGAACCATGGCAGTTGCATCAGCTTTTCGCGACACAGATCGAAAAGATAAGCGGTGACGCCGAGCGCCAGGGTTTTGGCGGTCAAGATAAAGATCAATCCGAACAACGCATGTCCATCAGCGACTGTTTCGAAGGCCATGAACTCCAAAGGAAGCACTACGACCGCGGGGATCACGAAAACGGCCAACGCTCCATACGGAGGGAGGCCGCCGATGAAATCGCGAAGGCGAGCCTCATAACGTTCGACTCCGATGGCGACGCCAAAAGCGCGCAGCCAAATTTTCACATGATCCCAAAGCCAGGACTCGATCAGAAAAATAATAGCGAGCGTAAGCCAAAACGCGCGAATAAGACGATGCTTAACGGCTTCCATGTTTTCGCTCCTCGCGATTCGAATCAGTCTCATGCAATCGAATCACTCCCATCGAGTCGTGACAAGACAGTTGAGAGAACAATTTCGGAGGAGCCGCCGCCAAGCTTCAGCTTGGCTTGACGGTTTCAGATATGGATTGCGCGTTTGGCGACGGCCAACGCCGCTTCCTTGATCGCCTCGGAAAGCGTCGGATGGGCGTGGGAGGTGCGCGCAAGGTCTTCGGCGGAGCCGGAAAACTCCATGAGCACGGCCGCTTCGGCGATGAGTTCGCCAGCCATCGGCCCCAGAATATGCACTCCGATGACGCGATCGGTTGCAGCGTCGGCGAGAATCTTTACGAAACCGTCCTTCTCGCGCATGGCGCGCGCGCGGCCGTTGGCCATGAAGGGAAATTCCCCGACGTTGTAAGCGAGCCCTTTGGCTTTGGCGTCTTCCTCAGTCATGCCGACCATCGCGAGTTCGGGATGGGTGTAAACGACGCCGGGAATAACGCCGTAGTTTACGTGGCCCGCCTGACCGGCGAGGATTTCCGCGACCGCAATCCCTTCATCTTCGGCTTTATGCGCCAGCATGGGACCGCGCACGACGTCGCCAATCGCGTATACGCCGGGGACGTTTGTCTGGAAATGATCGTCGATGACAACGCGACCGCGCTCCAGAGCGACGCCCATGTCCTCCAGCCCCAAACCCTTGGTGAAGGGAATGCGTCCTGTCGCGATCAACACGGCGTCGGCTTCAATGGTCTGTTCATCGCCGCCGGCGACGGCCGCGTAGGAGACCGTGACGCTTTTCTTGCCTTTCGATATCCTCGTCACCTTGCAGCCGAGGTTGAAGACGAACCCCTGCTGCTTTTCCAGGATTCTCTTGAATTTAGACGCGACCCCGGCGTCGTAGCCGGGCAAAATGCGGTCGAGAAATTCGATCACGTTGATTTTTGCGCCGAGCCGTCCCCACACTGAACCGAGTTCGAGGCCGATGACGCCAGCGCCGACGATGGCCAGTCGCTGCGGGACTTTTTCGAGCGCAAGCGCCCCGGTTGATGAGAGAATGGTTTTTTCGTCGATCGCGATTTCGTTTCCATCCGCATCGCGCAGAGGCGCAACTTCGGAGCCGGTCGCGATCACGATATTTTTCGTCTCGACGATTTGCTTGGACCCGTCGCCCGCCGCAACTTCCACTTTGCCCGGCGCGATGATGCGACCAACGCCCTGAAGCCCATCAATCTTATGCTTTTTGAACAAGAACGCGACGCCCGAGACATTGGCTGCGACCGTCTCGTCCTTATGCTTCATCATCGCTGGGAGATCGAGGCGCGGCGCGTCGACGATAACGCCCAGCGGAGCCAAGCCATGCCCGGCCTCGGCGAACATATGCGTCGCATGGAGCAGCGCTTTTGAGGGAATGCACCCGATGTTGAGGCAGGTTCCGCCGAACGTCAGACGCCCATCGATCGTGCGCTTCTCCACGACAGCCGTCTTGAGGCCAAGTTGCGCCGCGCGGATGGCGCAGACATAGCCGCCTGGGCCGCTTCCTATCACGATGAGATCATATGCCATGAGCGACGCTCATCAATTTCTGCGCCAGCTTGAAGAGCCGTGCGCGGGCTCAGTCGATCAACCGGCCGCCCAGACGAATATCAATGTGGCGAAAAGGCCGAGCGCAGTCTGACCGAGTTCAAGGCGACCCCAAAGATCGATGACCTTTCGCGCATCGCTCAACGCCTCTGCGGAGATAAACGCGAGGATGCGATTGTTGAGCGGCACGATGGTGAAATAGGTGTAAGGCCATGATGCGACGATGACGATCGCGCCGGCGAGCCAGCGGACGTCGTTGAGTTCGCGAAATGCGACAAAGCCAAACAGCGCCGACAGCAACGCAAAGCCCGCAAGCGCGATAAAGCCTCTGTGATCGGAGGGCTCCCATTCCTTAACGAGCGCCGAGTCGTCAAGCGCAAGGCGAGCAGGCTGTTCGACAAAATTGACGTAAAGCGACGCGCCGGTGAATGCGCCAGCGGCGGCCAGCGCGAGAGAGCCCGAGATCATTGCATTGGTCCTGACTGAAAAGAGGTTTCGACTGCCGTTACGCCGCTTCGATGGCTTCCTCGTCGCATATGACTTTGGACGAAGCGTCCGCTTCCGCAGCGACATCGACTTTGAGCGCTTTCACGGCGTTCTTAGCCTCTGTCGATCGATCGGTGAAGTGATCGAAGAAAATACGCATCGTATGATCGATTCCCGTCGATGTGATCCGGCGCGTGTCTTCGCGATAGAATCGTCCGACATTGGGCGACACGGTCGCAAGATCATATGATGGGAAATAAGCGATGTTGGGCCGCTGGCGGACGACTTCGTCGGCGGCTGCGCGCAAAATCGCCTTAACAGCCGAATTGGAGACGACCACGTGGCGGTTTTCGTAGGTCGCGATGATTCCGACCGGGGAAACCGTGAGTATGATTCGCGCCTTTGGGTTGACCTCGCGAATCCTGTCGACGGCCGCGAGGAAGTCGCGCACGACTTCGCTGACGGTCATGTTGTAAAACTCGTAGACGCTGTCATCCCATTCGCCTCCCGCGACGCCGGGAGCGAGCTGCAAAATCGCGCCGTCCGCCTTATGACGCCACGTTTCCGTATGGCCGAAGGTGAACACGAAGACGTCCATCGTCTCCAGCATGTGACGCACGGAAGCGAGATGTCGCTCGCGATCGGCGCGCATTTCCTCGACCGTCGCATAACCGTCCGGCTCGATGCGCGGCCGGAAGGGGTCGACGAAACGACCGTCTTCCTCCCTGGTCCAGTAATCGAGTTGAGGCTGAAAGCGGCCATAGGCGCGATCGATCAGCTGAAGGAATTGCGCCGTGGTGTAAACATTGCCGTAGCGGCAGGAGTACATCGAATAGTTGCGACGATTCGCCTCGGCCGCAGACATGCCCTCCGGCGGCTGCTCGGCGAGATAATAATGATATCCGCTCGCCTGCAGGCTGTTGGCGATTTCCTGCGCAAAGCAGCTTCCGCCGGTCGCGACTTTATCTTCGCGCGCGATCTTGAAGGGCGCATCGAGAACGGGCTTGATTGCGAAAGGCGGCAGCGAGGTGACCGCCTTGCGCCAAAAGCGATGGTCGGGTAGGGAGCTATAGGGATTATCCGCCATTGGTCAGTCTCCTGCTGGGATTAGCCGGTTCGCACGCGCCCGGCTCCAACAACTCTCCGTCGGGAACATAAACGGCGAGGGGTCGCTTGTCACGCAGAGCGGCCTTCGCGTTGATTGATGCGCGGCTCTTAACGGCGAATTTCGGCATGCTTTCACAGATCGATAAACAGGTCCTGCGATCGTGGTATCAATACCGCGTCGCGCCGACCTTTGCGAAATTGAAAGGGACGGCGCCCAGCGGCTCCGGCCCACGCATCGCGGTCGTCGGAAATTGTCAAAGCTTTGGCGTCGCTTATTCCATGAAGGTGCTCGACCCCAGTGCGACGGTCGACCATTTTTCCGTGATCGGACGCCCGAAGGTCAGCATCGGCGTCCTTGCAAGGACGCTTCAGACCTACGACTACGTTTTCTCTCATCCATTCCCCGCGGGGCATGTCAGAGGCGGCGATATTGAAGATCTGCGGCGTGGCGTGAAAAATCTGCGATTGTTCCCCGCAATTGTCTTTGCAGGTTTTCATCCGGATCTGGTTTATCTGCAAGACGCCGCCCGCAAAACGCCCGTTCTCGGCCCGCTCGGCCTTCTTCATTCCGCTTTGGCCGTCTTTGCGTTTCGGGAGGGGCTGTCTCTTGAGGAGGCCAATGCGCTCTACAATCGGAATGTGTTCGAAGCTCTCGGCTATTTCGACGTGTGGAATGGCGCGGCGAGCGAGCTGGTCGATACGACGCGGGAGTTTTTCAACCTCGATTTGAGCACCGAGCTGATGAACTGGTCGCGCCGCGGCGTGTTCATGTATTCGCTCGCGCATCCTAAGCCCTATGTGCTGTTCGATCTTGCGAAACGGCTGTTTGCGGACGTCGGCCTCAAAGCGCCGGACGTCGATTTCGACTATTATTCGATCGACGATCTGGCGCGCAGCGAAATCTTTCCGATTTATCCGCCGGTGGGCTCGATATTGGGCGTTCGCGGGAGCTATCTCTTTAAAATGAAAAACTTCCATCTCTCGCAAAGCGTCGGCGACATTCTCACGCTGCCCCAATTTCTTGCCGAGAGCTACAAGACCTATGCGCAGGGAGACGCCGCAAACATGGAGCAAATCCGCGTCGACGCTTGGCGCAAGGACCGCGCGACGGCGGAGTCGATCATCGGACTCGCGAGGGAAAATCTTAAGGCCGGTCTTCTGCCCGTGCGGTGACGAGATCAGAGCTTGACGCGCGTGCGCTCCATATTGCGCGTGAATTCGATGATGCGCGGCGCGATTTCCCTTCGAAAACGCGAGCCGTTGAACACGCCGTAATGGCCCACGCCTTCCTGCAAATAATGCGATTTGCGCTCGGCGGGAATTCCTGCGCAAAGCTCCTGCGCAGCAAAGGTCTGACCGACGCCTGAAATGTCGTCCTTCTCGCCTTCGACCGTCAACAGCGCGGTGCGCTTGATCGCATGCAGGTCAATGGTCTCGCCATTGTGCTGCAAGAGGCCACGCGGCACTTCGTGACGGATGAACACTTTTTCAACGGTCTGGAGATAGAACTCCGCCGCGAGATCCATGACTGCGAGATATTCATCATAGAAGTCCCGATGTTTTTCTGCGGAGTCGCCATCGCCTTCGATGAGATGATTGAACATTTCGAAATGCGCGGACATATGCCGCTCGAAGTTCATGGCCATGAATCCGGATAATTGCAGAAAACCCGGATAGACGTGGCGTCCCATGCCGCTATGAGGGAAAGGGACCGTATGGATGCAATGGCTGCGGAACCATTCGATGCCGCGCTGCTCGGCCAAGCGGTTGACCGCTGTCGGGTTAACGCGCGGATCGATAGGACCGCCCATCAGCACCATCGATTCAGGCGTATCCGGATCGTTATGCGCATCGAGAGCCGCAATGGCGCAAACGAGCGGCACCGACGCCTGACAGACGCCAAGCGAATGGAGGGGCACTCCGTCCTGCTCCTTCGAAAGGCGGCGCAATATATCTGTCAAATATTCGATGTATGTATCAAGATCGAACGATCCGTCGGAGACCGGAACGTTGCGGGCGTCCGCCCAGTCGGTCACATAGACGTCATGAGTTGAAAGAAATGCTTCAACTGTCCCGCGCAGCAGCGTGGCGTAGTGGCCGGACATCGGGGCGACGATAAGCAATTTGGATTGGCGCGGCGGGCGGCTTTCAAAAATCCGCTGAAACCGCAACAGGCGACAAAAGGGTCGTTCCCAAACGACCTCTTCGAGAATTGGAATCTCCTGATCGCCAATAACCGTCTTATCCAGACCGAAGACGGGCTTGCCGTACCGCCGAGTCATGCGCTCGAACAGTTCGGCTGAAGCCGCCATGCTGCGCCCAAACGACGTGTGCGAAACGGGATTGAGGGGATTTTTGAAGGTATGGAGCGTGGCGTCGGAGAGCGCCCGCATTGGCGCGAACGCCAGATGGAGCATTTCATAAAACTGATAGGATAACCTATCCATTCCTCTGCCTCTTTCTACCTTACCCGAAGCGTTTTTAACCGCTTCAGCCCCAACTGCGCAGGTTTTGCTGCGCTGCACAATCAACCAATTAACATATGCAATATTACGAAAAAGGAAAGTCATACCGCCAACTCGGCGGAGGACCTTGGTAAATGTGACGCTTTCGCCGCTAAAATCTTACGGCGAAACCCGCCAGCATAATGACAAGCCAGAGCAGGACAAGAGCCGAGCGGTAAATTTGCAGAGCTTTGCGGATGTCGGAAGGACCGGCCCCGATTCGCCCGTTCCCGAGCCAAGCGGCTTTAACCTCCCGGTTTCGGTAAGACCGTGGACCGCCAAGGCGCAGGTTCAGCGCGCCGGCCATGGCGGATTCCGGCCAGCCCGCATTGGGCGACGCGTGCTTCCTTGCGTCTTGCATGGAGGTCTTGAATGCGGAAATGCTCGCCGACGTCGAGTTGATTGCGGCCGCGAGCGCTATCAGCCCGGCTGAAATGCGCGCGGCCGGCAGGTTGAAAAGATCGTCCAGACGCGCGGCCGCAAATCCAAAGGATTCATATCGGGGGGTTCGATGTCCGATCATGCTGTCGGCGGTGTTCACGGCCTTGTAAACGAGAGCGCCGGGCAGGCCGAAGAGGGCGAGGAAAAGGGTTGGCGCCACGACGCCATCGGAAAAATTCTCCGCCAGACTTTCGATTGCGGCGCGGCTGACGCCCGCTTCATCGAGAGACGACACGTCGCGCCCAACGATCTTTGCAACCGAAGATCGCCCTTCCGCGAGCGATCTCTCGAGCGCATTCGCAACGTCGGCGACATGGTCGTAGAGACTGCGTTGCGCGATCAGCGTCGAGCTGATCACAGCGAGCGCAACCATCCCAAAAGGGAATTGAAGGAGAATACTTTGTAACGTCTCGCCAATAACGACGCTTATGAAGAGGAGCGTCGCCACCGTGACAAAGCCCGCCGCACGCCGTTTGTCTTTCGGCCATTCATCTCGATTCAGGAGACCATCGAGGACGCCGATCAGACGTCCGAACCAGGTTGCGGGGTGTCCAATGCGTCGAAAGAGATTGTCGGGATAGCCGGCGACCGCCTCGATCGCGAGAGCGAGCAAGGCAAGAAGCAGATGATCCGCAAGGGCGGCGAGCAAATCGTCAGCGCGAGTAGGGGACGACTAAGGTCGCCTTGCCGATTGCATTCTTATTGACCGCTATTCCAACGACGGACGCCTTCGCATTGGCTGGCAGATCAAGCTTTTCAACGCCAAGCGCATAGACCGTGTAATTGTATCGATGCGTTCCGGAGCCCTTTGGCGGACAGGGGCCTCCCCAGGACGCATCGCCAAAGTCGTTTTCGAGTTGCACTGCGCCTGCCGGTAGGGCCGCGCCTTTGTCTGCGCCCGCGTTCTGCGGCAAGTTTGTGATCGAGGCGGGAATATTGATCACGAGCCAATGCCAAAAGCCGGCGCCGCCCGAAGGGGCGTCCGGATCGTGCACGAGCACGGCGAAGCTTTTCGTTCCTTCCGGCGGATTGCTCCAGGCGAGTTCCGGCGAGATATTCTCGCCATCGCATTTGTCATGGATGAATTTTTTTGAAACCGCCTTGCCGGGCGCAATGTCGGAACTCGTCAATTCGAAGGCGCTCGCCAGCGCCGCGCCACAGACGAGAAACATAATGGCGAGGACAGCCCGTATCATAATCGTTTCCTCTACTGGTCGAACAGCTTCTAGCCTATTGACGCGCGGCTGTCCCGCTCTCCGAAAACCATCTAAACAGGGTGCATGACCGATGCGCGGACAGACCGCCCCCTGCGCCGGGGTTGGACAACCGGGGCTTGCGCGACAGCCGCAGCGCGTGCGGCTTTCGAGGCGCTCGTGACTGAGAGAGAGCCGCCTGACCCGGTCGAGATCGAACTGCCCGGCGGTCGACGAGTGGCCTTTGCGCTTGCCTCGTTTGAGCGCATCGGAAGTAGCGCCAGCGTCGGCGTCGTCAAGGATGCGGGCGACGACCCTGACGTCACGCATGGCGCGATGGTCGTTTCAACTGTGCGGCGAAATCAGCCGGGCGCGGGCGTGACTTTTGCCGCGGGCTCGGGCGTGGGTAAAATCACGCGTCCCGGGCTTCCTTTGCCGCCGGGAGAGCCCGCGATCAATCCAGTCCCTCGCGCGATGATGCGCCAGACGATCGCCGAAGCGGCAGAGAAGTTCAGCGTGAACGCCGACGCGCATATCGAAATCTCCATTCCCGGCGGCGTGCAGATGGCGGCGCATACATTGAACGGGCGGCTTGGCATTGTGGGCGGTCTCTCCATTCTCGGCACCACTGGAATTGTCGTGCCCTATTCCTGCGCGGCGTGGATCGACAGCATTCATCGCGGCGTCGATGTGGCGCGCGCCAGCGGTCTCTTCCATGTCGTCGGTTCAACCGGCTCAACCTCCGAGGCCGCCGTGCGCGCGCTTTATTGCCTACCGGACGCGGCGCTTCTCGAAATGGGCGATTTCGCCGGGGGCCTGTTGAAATATTTGCACTCGCATGCGGTGCCGCGCGTGACGATCGCCGGCGGCTTCGCCAAAATGACAAAGCTCGCACAAGGGCGGCTCGACCTTCATTCGGGACGCTCGAGCGTGGATTTTGCGCGGCTCGCGCAGACGGCTCGCGAAGCCGGGGCCAGCAATGATGTCGTGGAGCAAATCACATATGCGAACAGCGCGCTGGCGGCGTTGCATATCGCCGACGCCGCGGGACTTAATCTCGCCGAGCCGATCGCTCGCGACGCATGGATCACCGCGGCGCGCGCGCTCAACAATTCGGAAAGCGAATTGGACGTTCTCGTTTTCGATCGCGCGGGTGGACTGCTCGCGCGCACTCCGTTTGCGCGAGCCAAAATATGAACGAAAATATACATCTCACGCTCGTGCTTGGCGGCGCCCGCTCCGGCAAGAGCGCTTATGCGGAAAAGCTCGTTACGTCGCATTCGGGCCCTTGGACTTACATCGCGACGGCTGAAATCTTCGACGAAGAAATGCGCGCGCGCATTGAGTCGCATCGAGCGCGTCGCGGCGAAGGGTGGGCCACCGTTGAAGCGCCGCAATTTCTTGCAAAGGCGGTCCTCGACGCGCCCGCCAAGCAGCCCTTGCTCGTCGATTGCGTGACGCTCTGGCTCAGCAATCGACTGCTGGCGGAAACCAATCTCGCGGAGGATCGCGCCGCGCTCGTCGACGCATTGGCGCGCCGCGCGGCGCCGACCGTCGTTGTGTCGTCTGAAGTTGGTCTCTCCATTGTTCCGGAAAATGCGCTGGCGCGCGCCTTTCGCGATGCGGCAGGCGAGCTGCATCAAGACATCGCGCGAATCGCAGGCAAAGTGGTCCTTGTCGTCGCGAGTTACCCCGTTACGGTGAAGTAAACTTCCGCAAACGCGTTCTGTTTATCATTTCGACCGGAGACACGATGGGCAATTTGCCCGAATTTCTTCTCGAAGGCCGAAACGAGGCCTGTTTCGCGCCTAAACGCATTGGCGCTTGAAGGAATTCCTGCTTAAGTTCGATCCCTCTGCTTTTTGGGAGCCTCAGATGCAACTGATCGTTCGGCTCATTTTCCGGCTAGTGGGCGTTGTTCTCATATGCTTGGCGTTGACCGTCGGCTGGGTCATGGTTGATGCGCATCGCACGATTGGAGTCGAGACCGCGGCCTCCGGCGAGCGTGTCGCATATGAACTCGAAAACTTGTTCTGGCGCGAGATTTTGTGGCGCGGGAGCATGCGCCGAGACAATGTTTTGCCGATCCCCAATTGGGAATCGCTCGCTACGTTGAAGCTTGTCTCGCCGGGCGTCTGCATCACCTTCGCTCCGGGGGCGGAAGAGCCTCGAACCATGTGCAGCCAATTGGAGGGAGTGGGAACGCCCGCTCCGAAATGGTTTTCGAACTTGTATGAAATGGTCTTCGGCGAGCAGTCGCCCATCGCGCGTCCGTTGACGGTTCGACAGCCGGAGACGGGGGCTGTCGTTGCGAGAGCCGACCCGGCGGCGGCCGTGCGTCAGGCATGGCGCCAGACATCGATTGTCGCCAGCGTTGCGGCGTCGATGGCCATCGGGATCTGCCTCCTCGCGGCCTTGGCGATCGCCCACACGCTCGCGCCCACGCAAATTATCGTCAATGGATTACGTCAGCTTGAGAACGGCAATTACCGGCATCGGATCAAGGCGTTCACAAGGGGAGAGTTCGGGCTGATCGCGCGCGCGGTAAACGATCTCGCCGAGCGGCTTGCGCAGACGACCGCCGAGCGTGTCGCGCTCACGAAACGTTTGTTCGAGGTTCAAGAAGAAGAGCGGCGTGCGCTCGCCCGCGATTTGCACGATGAATTTGGGCAGTGCCTAACCGCGACGGTGGCCTTCGCCGCAGCGATCGAGGCGGGCTCCGGCGATCGCGCCGATCTCGCCGAGGACGCACGCTCCATCGCTGGAGTGGCGAAGCGAATGATGACAACCTTGCGTGAAGCGCTTTCCAGATTGCGCTCGCAGGACTTGGAAGAGCTTGGTCTGGAAGCCTGTCTCGTTCAGCTTGTCGCGGGCTGGAACGCACAAACCGCGCCGAAGGCGGTCGTCCATCTTGACCTTATGGGCGACCTCGCCGCCGTGCCGCAGGCGGTTTCGATGAGCGTCTACCGCATCGCGCAAGAATGCCTCACCAATGCGATGCGTCACGGCAAACCGCGCGACGTTTACCTTCGCGTCGAGCGAATGCAGTCGAACGAGGGCCTGATAGCGCTGACGGTCGAAGACGACGGCGGCGGCGATCCCACTCATATCAGCGCGTCGTCAGGACATGGCATTCTCGGCGTTCGCGAACGGATTGCAGCGTTTGGCGGCAGTCTTTCGATCGGCCGCGCCGCGCATGGCGTGCGCGTCGCTGCGCGCATACCTCTCGTCGCTTTGAATCCATCGCCAACGGGCGAGCTTGCAATCGCATGACCGAGATCGCGATCCTTCTTGTTGACGACCACCCCATCGTCCGGGAGGGATATCGCCGTCTGCTGGAGCGACAACCAGGATATCGGATCGTGGCGGAAGCGGACAGCGCTGCTTCAGCCTATCAGGCTTATCGGAACGCCTCGCCGGATGTCGTCATCATGGACCTTTCGCTTCCAGGCGCAGGAGGCCTCGAAGCCGTTCGACACATCAGACAGTGGGATAAACGCGCGCGCATTCTGGTCTTCACCATGCACAGTGGCGCGGCTTTCGCGCTGAAGGCGTTCGAGGCTGGCGCTTCAGGCTATGTCACAAAGAGCAGCGACGCCGCCGAACTTGTGCGCGCGATTGCGATGGTCGCAAAAGGCGGTCGATCGCTCAGCGACGACATTGCGCGCGAGATCGCTGCGGAAAGGCTCGCGGAAGGTCGCTCGCCAACGGAGGATCTTGGCCCGCGTGAAACGGAAATACTTAGGCTTGTCGCAACAGGCCGAACGACCGATGAAATCGCAGAGTTTCTAAATCTCAGTCCCAAGACAGTTCAAAATTACCACTACCAGATCAAATCCAAGGTCGGCGCGCGGACCGATGCGCATCTTGTGTGGCTTGCGATCGGCGCCGGGCTCGTGAGCGCTAATAATTCCGTTTGATCTCTTCGAACGCATATT
Organism: uncultured Alphaproteobacteria bacterium; assembly: GCA_963811555.1. Lineage (GTDB taxonomy): Bacteria > Pseudomonadota > Alphaproteobacteria > Rhizobiales > Beijerinckiaceae > Methylosinus. The sequence continues at coordinate 355,087 of CAWESG010000032.1, forward strand.
GTTCGCATCGAGATGAGTCGCCGATCAGGCTGAAGCTTCCCTCACGTTCGGAAATTTGCCCAAGCGATGTCGGGAGCCGGTCTGACGCCTTCACGAGAGCTCTTAACTACGCTCCAGCAGAAATGAGCGCATCGGGAAGACATTGGAGCTGTGAGATGGACTATCGATTATTGACGCGGCGACTTGCGCGGTGGTTCATCGCCGGCGCGGGGACAATTTGCCTGATATTGCTTTTTTCCGCCGCTGGATACGCCGAGCCGAGGCGACCCATCAAGCTCGCAGTCTTTGACTTGGAGCTCGATGACTTTAGCGCCGGCGGACCGATCGCAGGCGAAAGCGCGATCGAGACGGCGCGGCTTCGACGCATGACAGAACTCGCGCGTCAGATGCTCGCTCAATCGGGTCTGTTTGAACTCGTCGACGTCAGCTCCTCGACGAATGAAATGGTCAAGGCGCATTGGCTACGAAAATGCAACGGATGCGACCGCGATATCGCGCGCGATCTTGGCGCCGAAATGTCGTTCGTTGGCTTTTTCAGAAAGATCAGCGTTATGGAGCAATACCTCGAGTTTCGAATTCGAGACGTTCGCACCGACGAGCTGGTCAATATTTCGCAAACGGATTTGCGTGGAGAAACCGATGAATCCTGGAGTCGCGCGCTCGTCTGGCTGATCAAACATCGCCTTGTGGAGCCCGAGCAGGCGCGGCTGAGCCGTCAGACGTCCCGATAGGGACCGGTCTACGGCCGAAACGGTCTCCATGCCATAACCAAATGGCGCCCGAATTGCGAGATCGCCGGTTCGCTCATGGCGCGCCGTCGCAACAAGGGCTTGGACCGAATGAAATTCTACATGACGCCGGGGTCGTGCTCCACCGGCATTCACATTTTGCTTGAGGAAATAGGCCTCGTCTTTGAAGCCTATATCGTCAATCTCGTGAAAGGCGATCATCTGAAGCCGGAATATCTCGCCATCAATCCTAACGGAAGCATACCCACGCTTGTGCGTGACGACGGCGTGGCGCTGACCGATTTCCTTTCCATCGCAATGTGGCTGGCGGAGGCCTATCCCCGGAGGCAATTGTTGCCGAAAGATCCGCACGCTGCGGAGGAGGCTCTATCGACGTTGAAGTTTTGCGTGCAGCACATTCACGGCGACGGTTTTCGACGCGTCTTTACTCCCGAGCGTTACGCCTCAAAACAGCAAGCTGTTGAGACGATACAGGCAAGCGGGCGAGAGATTGTCGGCAAGGCGTTCGAAGTTGTAAACGAGCAACTTGCGGGGAAAGACTATATCGCCGGCGGCTTTTCAATTGCCGATGCGGCTCTCTTTTACGTCGAATTCTGGGCGGATAAGATCAAAATGGATTTGCCCCAAAATTGCCTTGCCCATTATCAGCGCATGCGGACCCGGCCCGCGGTGCGGCAGGTCTTGGCCGAGGAGGGATATCGTTGAGCCGTTCTCCGGGCGCCGTCCAGCTTGACAGTGTCTGAACCAAACGCAGACGTTTGTTCGTTTTCGTCCAATTTGGAGGGTCCGATTGGAAAGCTGGCGGCGATTCACCGGTCATTGAGCCCCCGGCGCAGGATTTTTTACGCCTGAAAGCAGGCATGATCCTTGTATCGGCGCACCGCGAGGGGCCTCTTCGGGCCAAACGACGCGCTTCTGTGAAATCACGCGCTCTACCTGACAAAAGCGCTGGGACTCGACATAGAGGACCGGAATGAACGTTCACTACGGCGATATCTTGCCGAAGGACATTCGCGGTTATCATCAGCGCACAAAACATGCGCCGAACCGCTATGCGTTAGGACCGGCTTTTCTCGATTGGACATCGCAGCCGTCTCCATATCGTTTGTTCGAAGGAAGCCGTCAGGTCGAACTCCCATTGCTGGACGGGCGCCACACGGCCCCGTTCCCTTGCCCCACGACGAAGCCTGCGGTTCTTGATCGTGACGCGTTAGGACTGTTCCTGGAGCTCGCTTTCGGGATCAGCGCGTGGAAAAGCTACGAAGGTTCGACTTGGGCGCTGCGCAACAATCCTTCGAGCGGCAATTTGCATCCGACGGAAGCCTATCTCGTCCTCGACGCAATGGCCGGCGTTGGCGAGACGGGCGCATTGTACCATTACGCGCCGCTCGCTCACGCTTTGGAGGAGCGCGCTAGCTATCCGGGCGCTCGCTGTCTGCCGGATGGCGGATTTCTGCTTGCGCTCAGCTCGATCCCCTGGCGCGAGGCCTGGAAATATGGAGAGCGCGCCTTTCGGTATTGCCAGCTCGACGTAGGGCACGCGATCGGCGCCGTCGCTCAGGCGGCTGCGGCTCTCGGATGGCGTGGCTCAGCTCCTGACGGAACCCTCCGATGAAGACATCGAAGCTTTGCTCGGCCTCACGCGAGCCGACGCCGCGTATCGGCGCGAGCCGGAGCACCCCGACCTTCTGTTGTGGATTGCGACGGACGACGCGCCCACGTCGTTCGATCTGCGCTCTCTTCTGGACGCGGAGCGGTTTTGGCATGGAGCGGCCAATCGATTGAGCGAGGACCATGATGGTTGGCCGCTTGTCGATCTCGCGGCTCAGTTCTGTCGTAAGCCCGCGACACGGGCCCTTGAGTCCTTAACTCGAGCATCGGCGGCGCCGCCGAGCGTCGAGGGCGTTCGCGTCGCCGATGTCGTTCGCCAGCGACGAAGCGCGCAGCGCATGGACGGAAAAGCGATTATGCCGCGCGCATCCTTTTCCGCCATGTTGGCGGCGACCATGCCTGGCGCCAAGCCGCTGCTCGACGCCTTTCCCTGGCCTCCCGCTCTTACGCTTGTTTTGTTCGTGCACCGCGTCGAAGGTCTGGAGCCGGGCCTTTATCTCCTGGCGCGCGATGCAGAGGCTGCGACGCGACTGCGGGCGGCTTCTTCGAGCAACTTCGATTGGGCTCCGATCGACCTCGACGGACTTCCGCTTTTTCGGCTGCACGCCAATTCGGTCGAGCGAGAGGCGACCCGTCTTTGCTGTTTGCAGGCCATTTCAGGCAAGGGCTGTTTCAGCGTCGGCATGATCGCCGATTTTGATCGCGCGCTCGCGCAGGACGGCGCATTCGCCTATCGACGTCTGCATTGGGAGGCGGGGCTCATCGGCCAGGCGCTTTATCTCTGGGCCGGCGCCCTGGGCTTTTCGGGCACGGGCATCGGTTGTTTCTTCGATGACGAGGTTCATACGCTGCTCGGTCTTTCACCTGACGATACGCAATTCCAGGACGTCTATCACTTCACCGTCGGAACGCCACTCGAGGATGCACGCGTTCTGACGCTCCCTCCCTATTCAGAAGAGAGACGGATGCGGCGATGAATATTCAGATCGAACGTCCTCATGTCGAAGCTCTGATGGAGCGATTTCCACGACATTCCGGTCTCGCCGCTCAATTGCGCTTCAGCGATCGCGTCGAAATGGAGCTGTCGCATCTCTCGGCAGACGAACTCGACTTCATCGAGGGGCTTTATCGTCAAGCGGGTCCGGACATGAAGGCGCGGGCGGCGCAACTCGCCACGCTGCGCGCGGCGCTGCAGGCGGAGGGCGTCAGATTCGAATCAGGCGACCTGGAAATGGTTCTCCCTGCGCTCGTGCGCCATTTGACGACGAACGCTATTCGCGGCTGGCTTTTCACGGCAAGCGTCGCCAGCAAGCCGCTGCCCTATATCATCACGCGCTTCGACTATGTCGCCGCCTCGAACGACGAGGCTGGGAAAATCCTCATCGAACTCAAAGCCAACGCCAAAGGCGTTCTGCAATCCAATGCGATCCGCATCATGACGGCCGACATAGGCGGTCGCACGATAAGCGAAATCCTCGCCGCAAAAGGCTTCTTGCGCGAGACCCCTGAGCTGATCGAAGCCTTCGACGCCGCAACCGAGATCTATTTCAGTTGGCGTGGCCAATATGGCGCGCAATTTACCGGGAAGGGAACCGGCTTTCACGCCGAGGATCCCAATGCGTCGCACCGGGATATGGATTGGTCGCGCAAGGACATTGTGGTGCTGTCGACGAGCGGCGGCGAAGCGCGGCTCGTCAATGACGAAGGAGTGTTGGCGGCGAGAAGCCTGACGCTGGAGGCTCCGGGCGACGTGCTCGGACATTTCGTTCGCAAGGCGGCGAAAAGCAATCATTTCGCCGCCGAAGACGAACTGAATGAGTTACGAGAGCAAATTCCGGCCGGTCTTTTCACATGTGTGCCGGTTCACCCGTATATTTTGATGTTCCATTTGGAACTGCATCATCATCTCTGGGTGCATGTGGACGAGATGGCGCCCTATCGGTATCAGCCGGAACTGAAGAAAAAACTTGTGCTGCCGCCCGAGCAAACGGACCTCATCGATATTCTGACGGCGGAGATGGATGTCTTGATGGACGATATCGTCCAGGGAAAATCCGGCGGCACGACGGTGCTATGCGCAGGTCCGCCCGGCGTCGGCAAGACGCTCACGGCCGAAGTCTATTCGGAAATCATACAGCGCCCGCTCTACAGAGTGCATTCCGGCCAACTCGGACTGAACGTTTCGACGATGGAAACGGCTCTGAAAGAGATTCTGACGCGTGCGCAACGCTGGGGCGCCGTCATGCTGATCGACGAGGCGGACGTTTATATCAAGCGTCGTGACGATAACATCGCCATGAACGCCGTTGTCGGCGTCTTTCTGCGAGTGCTCGAATATTTCAATGGATTGCTGTTCCTTACCACCAATCGAGTCGATGACATAGACGAGGCCATCGTTTCTCGCTGCATCGCGCTCATCAAATATTATCCGCCAGACGACGATGCGAGGCGGCGCATCTGGCGAGTCATGGCTGAACAATTTGAGCTAAGGCTGGACGCGGAACTGATTGACGACCTGGTGGAGGTTTTTCCGGCGGCGACAGGACGAGACATCAAAGGCCTTGCGAAACTTGTTGCGAAATTCTGCCATCAGAAGCAGGTCGCCGCAGATCTCGACGTTTTTCAACGTTGCGCAATCTTTAGAGGCTTGGATGTCGCGCGAATAAAAATGCTGGAGCCTGCTTGATCGTCAACGAGTCGGCGCGCCACTCTCGTCGAACAGATTTCTGTTTCTTCGTCGTCGCCCATGGCGGTCCGCGCGTGTGAGAGCGTGTCGTTGCCGCGAGATTCGTAGCGATGCGTCAATTGCACTTCGCCATAGACAATCTTCTCGCATGAGACGAGCCGATCTGCATCGCCAAAGACAGCGCGGAAAAAGGTATTTCAATTCTCTAGCTCCCGAGCATCGAGGGGAGAAACAAGATTAAGCGGCAATTCGACCCGGCTACAGGATAGAAAATACCGATATTCGCTGGGTCCGATCTCCATTTCCTCAAGCATTTGATCATGCGCACCTTGATGATAAGCCATTCTAATCAAGGGGCAATAAGCGGCGGCCCGCATTATGGGCGGATGTCATCAATTTGTCAGACCACTGGGTCATTCACGATTTACGCCACTGAAGCTTTGACAAGGATGGAGATCGTGTGACCGCGACCGAGCAAAGTCTGGGCGTATGTTATTATCCCGAACATTGGCCAGAATCCTATTGGGCCAAAGATGCGGAGAGAATGCGCGAAATCGGGCTTCGCTTCGTGCGCATAGGCGAATTCGCCTGGTCTCGATTGGAGCCGCGAGACGGCGCTTTACGACTTTGACTGGCTACGGCGGGCGATAGATACTCTGCATAGCGCCGGCCTCAAGATTGTGCTTGGCACGCCGACCGCGACGCCGCCAAAATGGCTTGTCAATAAAATGCCCGACATGGTCGCGCTGGACGCTTTGGGCCACGCGCGCAAATTTGGCTCACGTCGTCATTATTGCTTCAGCCATGAAGGATATGCACGTGAATGCGAGCGCATCGTCTTGGCGCTCGCTTCTGCGTTTGGCGCCCATCCCGGCGTCGCAGCGTGGCAAACCGATAATGAATATGGCTGTCACGATACGGTCGAAAGCTTCTCGAACGCGGCGCGGGACGCTTTTCGCATCTGGTGCGCGAAGAAATACAAAACGATCGAGTCGCTCAACAAAGCCTGGGGAAATGTCTTCTGGTCGATGGAGCTATCGGGCTTTGACGATGTGGAGCTTCCAAATCTCACCGTGACAGAGGCCAATCCGGCGCATCGCCTCGATTTCAAACGTTTCTCGTCGGACCAGGTCGCGGCCTTCAATCGACGCCAGGTTGACATTATCCGCCGCCATTCGCCCGGCCGTCCGATCCTTCATAATTTCATGGGGACGTTCACCGCCTTCGATCATTTCGCGGTCGGACGGGATCTCGACGCCGCCTCATGGGACAGCTACCCGCTGGGATATTTGGAGCGAAGTCCGCGGGACGAGGAATTCAAAGCACGATATTTCCGTGTCGGTGACCCGGACTATCAGGCTTTTCATCACGATCTTTATCGCGCATGCGGCAGTGGGCGCTGGTGGGTGATGGAGCAGCAACCGGGGGCAGTGAACTGGGCTCCATGGAATCCAGCTCCCGCCTCTGGCGCCGTGCGGCTTTGGACCTATGAGGCCTTCGCCGCCGGCGCTGAAGTCGTGAGCTACTTTCGCTGGCGACAGGCGCCATTCGCGCAGGAGCAGATGCATGAAGGCATCTTGCTTCCGAACTCTGAGCCAAACGAAGCCTATCACGATGTGTCACAGATTTCTCGCGAACTCACGATGTTCAAGGCTCATGTCGAGACAGAGCGCTCTGCCGTCGCTCTCGTGTTTGACTATGAAAGCGCATGGGCATGGGCCATCGAGCCACAGGGAGCAGGATTTTTCCTATTTTGAACTTCTCTTGAGCTTTTATCGCGGATTGCGTCGAATGGGCCTTTCGGTCGACGTCATCCCTGCGACGCCAGCCGCGGTGGCGGATCGGAAACTGATTATACTCCCTGGCGTCTTTGCAGCGCGCGAAGAATTAGTGGACGCCTTGGCGAAAAGCGAAGCGATTGTATTTTTTGGTCCTCGATCAGGGTCGAAGACCGAAAATTTTCACATCGCAGACGGACTTCCCCCTGGGAGCTTTCGCTCGCTCGTCGATGTGACGGTGCGCCGGGTCGAAAGCCTTCGACCAGGCGCCGTCGTTCCAATCGACGGCGTCGATCACGGTCACTTCGCGAGTTGGCGCGAGTTTCTGACGCTTGGACAAGGCGCCGTCGCGGAAATGCGCTCGACAGATGGCGAGGTCGCTCTCGCTCGTAACGATCGCATCTATTATCTTGCGGGCTGGCCGAACGATGTCCTTATCGATAATGTGTTGCGCCGCCTGCTGACGCAGGCAAACATAGCAGCACTCAGCCTACCGCAGGACATTCGCATTCGAGACAATGGAGATATGCGATTTGTCTTCAACTTTGGCCCGGAACCGACAGATATTTCTTCCCTCGCGGGTGACGTTGAATTTCTCTTGGGAGAAAAAAGCCTCCCGCCGTGCGGCGTCGCTGCTTTCAAGCGGACCGCCCGCTGATTTCTCGAAGGTTCGTCGCAGAAGAACATATGACGATCAGCATTGAACTGGCATCAAAGTTCAAGGAGATGTTCGGCGCCACGCCGCGTCTCTTTCGTGCGCCGGGAAGAGTTAATTTAATCGGCGAGCACACCGACTATAATGACGGCTTTGTCATGCCGGCGGCTATTCAACTTTCGACCTTTGCGGCGGTCGCTCCCCGCAACGATCGCAGAGTTCGCATATATTCGCTCGCTCTCGCGGCGTTAGCGGAATTCGATCTTGATGAGCCGTCACCAGCGCCGCGCCATGACTGGAGCGATTATGTGCGGGGCGTCACCGTTGCGCTTGAGAAGGTCGGTCATTCGCTTACCGGAGCCGATATGATGCTGCATGGCGATTTGCCAATGGGTTCAGGATTGTCCGCGTCCGCTTCGCTCGAAGTCTCGACAGCATATGCCTTTTGCAAGATTTCCGGTGTGACGATCGGGCTAACCGATCTAGCCGTAACCTGCCAGCGTGCGGAAAACGAATTCGTCGGCATGCGCTGCGGCATCATGGATCAGTTTGTTTCTTGCAACGGCGTGCCTGATTGCGCATTGCTGCTGGATTGCCGCAGTCTAACAGCGCGTCCGGTGCCTATTGATCCGCGCGCGAGGTTGCTGATTTGTGATACGATGGTTCATCATGCATTGGCGAACAGCGAATATAATCTACGGCGCATGGAATGCGAGCGTGCGGTTTCGATCCTCTCCAGATCGATCGAGGGAATTTCGTCCTTGCGCGAAATAACGAGCGATCAGCTCGTACGATACGAAGAAGAACTGCCTGAGCCAATTTTTCAACGCGCACGCCACGTCGTCAGTGAAAACGAGCGGACGTTGCAGGCGGCGGTGGCCCTCGACATTGGCGATCTAGCCGAATGCGGTCGATTGATGAATGAATCTCATAGCAGTCTTCGTGACGACTTTGAGGTCAGCTGCGCCGAACTCGATTTGATGGTCGATCTTGCACGAAAGGTTGATGGCGTATTTGGGTCGCGCATGACGGGCGGAGGATTTGGCGGATGCACGGTCAGTCTGGTGGACGCAAATTGCGCCGCTCGCTTCCAGGAAAGCGTCGGCGAGGCTTACCGTAAAGCGACGGGATTGACGCCGTCGATCTTTTGTTGCGTTCCGAGTCCGGGAGTCGGAGAAGTTTTTTTATGATCGATCATGCGTTGGAACAGCCCAACATGGTATGACGCTAGCCCTGAAATCAAAGGGATCGAACTTGCCTTTCCAGCAAAATTCCACTCATCGCCGCTTCAATCCGCTGAACGGGGATTGGGTTCTTGTCTCGCCAGACAGGACCGATCGTCCTTGGGGAGGAGAGATCGAGAAGCCTGCGGAAACCGTCATTCCAACGCATGATCCCCACTGTTATCTATGTCCTGGCGCGGTTCGCGCGAATGGCGCCGTTAACTCCCCTCTATAAAGACGTCTTTGCGTTTGACAATGATTTTGCTGCGCTGCGTCCTAACGCTGGCGATCTGAAGATTGACGTCGATGGACTGATTGTATCGCAGCCCGAATCCGGTCGTTGCAGGGTCGTTTGCTATTCGCCGCGACATGATTTGAGCCTATCGCGCATGTCCGTCCCAGACATAGCGCATCTCGTCGAGGCATGGCGTGACGAGTATGCACATCTCGGCGCCTGCGAAGATATCAGTTACGTACAGATTTTCGAAAACCGCGGCGCAATGATGGGAGCGAGTAACCCGCATCCGCATTGTCAAATCTGGGCGACGCAGAGTCTGCCAAACGAAGTCGCCAAGGAAGCCGTGGCTCAGCATGATTACCTGTCTCGGCGAGGGTCGTGCCTGTTATGCGATTATTTGGCGTTGGAACAAAGCGTCGCGGAACGAATCATCTGTGAAAACGAAGGATTCGTTGTGCTTATTCCATTTTGGGCGACCTGGCCGTTCGAAACAATGGTCCTCGCAAAGCGCCACATTGGTTCTCTGAATGATTTCGGCATGAGAGACGTTTCCGCACTCGCGGACATTCTGAGTCAGATCACCATCCGCTACGACAATTTGTTCGACGCGCCATTTCCCTATTCGATGGGTTTTCATCAAAGCCCAACCGACGGCGCCCAACATCCTCACTGGCATTTCCACGGGCATTTTTATCCGCCGCTGCTGCGTTCCGCATCAATACGAAAATTTATGGTAGGGTTTGAGCTATTGGGCTCGCCTCAGCGTGACATCACGCCCGAGCTCGCCGCCAAGCGCTTGCAGGCGGCTGCGAGCATTCATTATTTGGATCGTCCGGTTTGATCGAACTGAGGCGCTGTCATGCGGTCGTCGCAGATTTCGGATTTGTGCGTTTGACGAAGTCAACATTGCGCGGGTTAGTCAACGGTTCATTAAATGCCCTACAAGTGGTGGGAGACCGGGGTCATCTATCAAATCTATCCGCGTTCGTTCCAGGATTCGAACGGCGATGGGGTAGGCGATCTTGAGGGGATACGGCGACGGCTCGATTATCTCGTCTGGCTCGGCGTGGACGCGATCTGGATTTCACCGATCTATCCGTCTCCCATGCATGACTTTGGCTATGACGTCGCGGATTTTTGTGGGATCGATCCCGTCTTCGGCTCCCTTGAGGACTTTGATCGCCTCGTGCAGGAGGCGCATGCGAAAGGCCTCAGGGTTATTCTCGATTTCGTTCCCAATCACACTTCGATTTTGCATCCCTGGTTTATGGCCAGTCGAAGTTCGCGCTCAGATGCAAAGCGCGACTGGTATATTTGGAAGGATGCGGCGCCTGACGGTGGGCCGCCAAACAATTGGATCAGCAACTTCGGCGGTAGCGCCTGGGCGTGGGATGAACGCACGGGCCAATACTACTACCATGCTTATCTTGCCGAGCAGCCGGATCTGAATTGGCGAAATCCTCACGTCCGCGCAGCCATGTATGAGGCGCTCAGATTTTGGCTGCGGCGGGGAGTGGATGGTTTTCGCGTCGATGTGATGTGGCATCTCATCAAGGATGCGGCGTTTCGAGACAATCCGCCGAACCCGGCCTGGTCAAGAGACGATCCGGAAATCGAGCGCCTCTCACAAATCTATTCAGCCGATCAACCGGAAGTGCATGAGGTGGTCGCCGATATGCGCAAGGTGCTGGACGAATTTGGCGACAAGCTTCTAATAGGCGAAATTTACCTGCCGATAGAAAAGACCATCGCCTATTATGGGGAAGGCCTCGCCGGGGCTCATTTGCCATTCAACTTTGCGCTTTTGGATGCGGCCTGGACAGCGCAGAGCATTGCGCAGACCGTAACGAATTACGAGGCCATTCTGCCAAAGGGCGCCTGGCCAAACTGGGTTCTTAGCAACCATGACAGGCCTCGCGTAGCGGCGCGCGTGGGTTCGGAACAGGCGCGAATAGCGGCTATGTTGCTTCTCACCTTGCGCGGCGCTCCGACACTCTATTACGGAGATGAGCTTGGCGTTGGTCGCGTCGAAATACCCCCAAACCTCATTCGTGATCCGTGGGCTATTCGTGAACCGCATCTGCGCGTCGGTCGAGACCCTTCGCGCACGCCGATGCAGTGGGATAAGAGCGACTTCGCAGGTTTTTCAACGCATGAGCCCTGGCTTCCGCTCACGCCAGATCATGCTGTGCGTAACGTCGCCGTCATGAGCAATGAGACGACTTCGATGCTCGTTCTTGTTCGGACCCTGCTTCATTATCGGCGCAAATGTCCATCGCTCTCTTGCGGAGCTTGGCGCCTTCTGTCGCAAGAAAACGATGTTCTCGCCTATGAACGCAGCGACGGACAAAGCCGTGTGATCGTGGCGCTCAACTTCGCGTCTGAACCACGCGTTCATCACTTTGATCCCTCGACAGAACTTCGGATAGCGATCTCGACGCATGGGGATCGTCAAAGCGAGAAAATTGAACAAAATCTAAATCTGCGGCCTAATGAAGGGCTCGTTATTGAGCAGGCGTAAGCGAGTTTGCCGAAAAACACTTGCTGGGTCTCTCGCTTCTCAATGGCTTCGCACGCCATGAGAGGACGATCTCTGCGAGGATGGAGACGGCGATCTCGGCCGGACTCGCAGCGCCAATGTCCAGTCCGATCGGCGCGTGAATTCTTTCGATATCATCAGCGCTGAAGCCCATGTTTTCGAGCCGCTCAACGCGTTTTAAATGTGATTTTGCGGAGCCCAGCGCGCCGATATAGCCGCAGTCTGCTCGCAGAGCCATGCTGAGAGCGATATCGTCAATTCGTGGCTCGTGGGTGAGACAGGCGATCGCAGTGTAACGATCAAGACCGATATTGAGGAGGGCTGTGTCCGGCCATTCGGTAATCACCTTCACATTTCGAAAACGTTCGGTAGTCGCGAAAGCGGTTCTCGGGTCGATCACGATCGTATCGAAACCCGCGGATGGCGCCAGCGAGGCTAAAACTTGAGAAACATGAACGGCTCCGATCATAATCAACCGAGGGGAGGGAGAAAAAATATTCACGAAATAGCGCCGCCCAGAAACGTCAATTAGGCCGCTTCGCATGCGGCGCATTTCGTCTGCAACGAGATGCGATATTGCATCGTTTGCCAAATTGTTCTCACAGATCAGTCGCTGTTCATTGCTGTCGATGTCGGTGACGAGCGCCACCATGCGACGCGCGCTGCGTTCACGATTAATTGAAGTCAAGGTCTCTAACCGCATCTATGATATCCGATCTGAAGTCTAGCGACTTCAATCATTGATTGGTTCGACATAAACGCGAATGTGTCCGCCGCAGGCCAGTCCGCTAAGCCATGCGATATCGTCGGCGACGCCGAATTCGAGCAATCTGGGAACGCCGCTCTCAATGATCAGCAGGCTCTCGGCGATGACATCTCCTTCGATGCATCCGCCTGATACGGAGCCGCAGAAATCGCCTTGGTCATCGACGACAAGGTGAGCGCCCGCTTGTCGCGGGGCCGAACCCCAGGTCTCAACGACGGTCGCGAGCGCAATTCTTCGACCGGCCCTTTTCCATTCTTCGGCGACGGCCAAAATATTCTCCGCAGAGGCCGCCGTTTGTGTTTCTCGCGTCATGATTCAACTCGCGTGCGAATTTGAGCAGGGTCCGACAGCGCATCCAGAGCTTCCTTTGTGTCTATGTCGATAAGAACGCCGACGTCTTCGACTTGTTCTTCCAAGACGATGGTGTCTGAGCGATTCAATAAATGTTTCGCGCCTGTGTCGCCCGAAAGCATTTCAACGCGCGAAAAGAGGGCGCGAGAAATAAGGACCGGATTGCCCCGCTGGCCATTGCAAACAGGCGCTATCGCCTCTGCTTGATCGGTCCGATCGAAACTCCGGATCAAAAGGTCAATCGTTTCAGCCGTGACCTTCGGCATATCTGCGAGGCAGATGACCGCGCCTTGGATGTCTTCCTTTAGTAACGCGAGCCCAGTGCGCAAGGATGAAGCCAGCCCGCAACGGTAGGAGGAATTATGAACCAAAACCACGTTTGATCCATCAAGCGCCATCTCGATCTCTTCCCTCGCATGGCCCGTCACCACAACCACGGGGTGGGCGAGCGAGGCCGTGGCCGCTTCGACCACCTGTCGGACGAGTGGTCGTTTACCGAACTCAGCGATGAGTTTCGTGCGTGCTCCCTCAAAGCGGGACGAGCGACCCGCCGCTAATACGACTGCTGCAACTTTCTTCATCCCTCTCGTCCGCGCCTGTCGGATTGCCCCTGTGATAAGTGGGGCGGCGCCTGACAAAGATCGCGTCCGGGATGATTTTGCCGAGTGATTTGCATGGATACGCTGACGGAGCTACGGCCGGAACACATTTAGAAATGCGCCGTTAAGGATCGTAGCCTTCCTCTGGGGAATTAAATTATGGCTTCGTCCGTGACAGACCTAAGACGGGACCGCGCACAGCTTCGACGCGACAGCGAAGAAAGAATGCCGCTCCATGTGGTCATAAACGACACGGCTTTCGAACTTGAAGTCACGCCATGGACCACTTTGCTCGACCTGTTGCGAGAAGGATTAGATCTCACGGGCTCCAAAAAAGGTTGCGATCACGGACAATGCGGCGCCTGCACGGTGCTGATCGATGGTAGGCGCATCAACAGTTGTCTCACGCTCGCCGTGATGTGCGAAGGACGCAACATCGTCACGATCGAGGGTCTCGCCAAAGGCGAGGCGTTGCATCCGATGCAGCGGGCGTTCATCGATCACGACGCCTTTCAATGCGGTTACTGCACTCCCGGCCAGATCTGTTCTGCTGTCGGCCTCCTAAACGAGAACCGTGCAAAAACACGTGAAGACGTCCGGGAATTGATGAGCGGAAATATTTGTCGTTGCGGCGCCTACACAAATATCGCAGACGCCGTGATGGACGTTCAGGAGAAGAGAGGTCCGCGGTGAATCCTTTCAGTTTCGCTAGACCGACCGATCCGGCGGATGCGGTTCGTCAAGGCTCCTCCGAGGGCGTCAAGTTCATCGCTGGCGGGAGCAATCTTATAGATTTGATGAAGGAGGGCGTCGAGCGGCCTCGTCGCCTTTTGGACATCAACCATTTAAATCTTGATCAGATAGAAGAGCTTGAGAGCGGAGAACTGCGCATAGGCGCCTTGGTTCGCAATTCTGACGCAGCCTATGATCGTCGCGTCGAAGCACGCTATCCATTGCTGTCCAGCGCGATTCTGGCGGGAGCGAGCCCGCAACTTCGCAATGCCGCGACTATGGGCGGCAACCTCATGCAGCGGACACGCTGCTATTATTTCTACGACGTGGCGACGTCCTGCAACAAGCGGACGCCAGGAGCCGGATGCGATGCGATCGGCGGCGTCAATCGCATTCATGCGATTTTGGGCGCCAGCGACAAATGCATTGCGACACATCCGTCAGATATGTGCGTCGCTTTGGCCGCGCTGGACGCTAGGGTTTGCGTGATCGGAGTTGAAGGTTCGAGAGTTATTCCGATCCTTGATTTTCATCGACTGCCTGGCGATAGGCCAGAGCGCGACACGAATCTTAAAGCCGGCGAGTTGATCACCTCGATCGATCTTCCAGCAGAGTCGTTTACGCAGCACTACACATATTTGAAACTAAGGGATAGATTGTCTTACGCCTTTGCGCTCGTCTCTGTCGCCGTTGCGCTGCGAATTGACAGCGGAAAAATTGCAGATGCGCGCATCGCGTTGGGCGGAGTTGCGCATAAGCCATGGCGCGATACGACCGCAGAGGCGTCGCTGATCGGAGCCGCGCCTGATCAGTCGGCTTTTCGCGCTGCAAGTGACGCAATTCTGCGCGATGCGCGGGGGCAGGGGCAAAACGACTTTAAGATTGAACTCGCCCGTCGAGCCATTGTCCGAGCCCTGACACAGGCGGCGGCCGGCACGCCTCAATTGCAAACGCATAAGCAAATCGCCTGACGGAGAGACGCATGTCCACACATATAGGCGACTCGGTCAGCCGGGTTGAGGGCGTGGCCAAGGTCACGGGACAGGCGCGGTACGCCGCTGAGCACCATGCCGATGCGCTGTTATATGGGGTTATCGTATCGAGCCGCATAGCAAAAGGACGGATTTCATCCATCAATTCAGCGGAAGCTCGCAGCATTCCCGGCGTCGTCGACGTAATCACACACGAAAATCGTCCTGCGATTGCCCCGCCTGGCGAGAAATACAGCGATGACGTCAATTCTCCGGGCGTCCCCTTCGCGCCATTGTATGATGCTGAAATCAAGTTCAGCGCGCAGCCTGTGGCGCTGGTCGTCGCCGACACGTTCGAAATCGCGCGATACGCTGCGACCCTCCTAGAGATCGAATACGAGCCGTCGTCTCACAACACCAATTTCTCGAAAGCGGAGTCGGAGCGATTTGTCCCGGCGAAAAAGCGGGAAATGGTTCAAGACCCGGCGCGACGCGGGGACGCGCGATCTGCGTTCGCAAAATCGCCGTTTAAAATTACGGGCAAATATAGGCTCGCAACCGAGCATCATAATCCCATGGAATTGTTCGCCTCGACGGTTATCTGGGAGGGCGATGGGCGCATTACCATTTTTGACAAGACGCAAGGGCCCCAAAATGTTCAGAGATATATATCTCGCGTTTTTGGCGTTCCGAACGAGAAGGTGCGCATATTAAATCCATTTGTGGGTGGGGCCTTCGGTTCCGGTTTACGGCCGCAGTATCAGACCGTGCTGGCAGTTCTCGCCGCCATAAAGTTCAAACGCTCAGTCCGAGTGACTATGACGCGGCAACAGATGTTTACCCATGGCCACCGGCCTGAATGCGCGATGAGTGTTTCTCTTGCAACGGATGAAGTTGGCAGGCTTTCCGCACTGATCTCGAGCGCGACTAATGCGACCTCTCGATTTGAAAATTACATGGAAAATATCGTCAACTGGGGAGCGATGACCTACGCTTGCGAAAATCTTGAGCTTGAGGCCGCAATCGCTTCGATTGACACCGCAACCCCTTGTGACATGCGAGCGCCAGGCGCGGCGACCGGTATGAATCTTTTTGAGATCGCGATGGATGAAATGGCCTATGCCGCAAATATCGACCCGCTCCAGTTTCGCATAATCAATTATTCCGACACGAATGGCGTGAACAAAAAGCCATATACGAGCAAGGCGCTGATGGCGGCCTATGAAGAAGGGGCGGCACGATTTGGATGGAGCAAGCGCAGTTTCCCGCCGCGCTCCATGAAGGATGGCCATGACCTTGTTGGTTGGGGCGTCGCTACTGGGATCTGGGAGGCGCTGATGGTGGAGGCGTCAGCCCGTATCACCGTCGACTCGAATGGGAGCATCGAGGTCGCTTCCGCGACCTCGGATATCGGCACCGGCACCTATACGATAATGGCTCAAATCGCGTCCGAAGCGCTCGGAGTTCCGATCGAACGCGTTTCCGTAAAGCTTGGCGATTCGTCCCTGCCGAAAGCGCCTGTACAAGGAGGATCTTTCACAGCGGCTTCCGTAGGTTCGGCCGTGCAACTTGCTTGTCAGGCTCTCGCGAAGAAACTGCATCGAACCGCAGAGAGGGTCGAGGGAACGCCTCTCGTCGGCGCTTCTTTCGATGACGTTGAGTTTAGCGACGGGGTTGTGCGATTGAAGGCTGATCCTTCGCGCTCTGTTTCGTTAGGCGCTGTGGTCGCGGCTTCCGGGCGTCCGACGATAAGCGCAGAGGAGACCGCGAAACCAGGCCATGACGAAGCCAAAAAAGCGCGCAACACACATAGCGCCGTTTTTGCCGAGGTGAAAGTCGACGAAGAATTAAGTGTCGTGCGTGTGACGCGCATTGTTTGCGCTGTCGCGGCGGGTCGCATCATCAATCCAAAAACCGCGCGTAGCCAAATCTTGGGGGGCGTCGTCATGGGTCTCGGGATGGCGCTGCACGAAGAGAGCATGATGGATTATAAGCTCGGACGTTTCATGAATCATAATCTAGCCGAATACCACGTTCCATCTCACGCTGACGTGCAGGACATTGACGTTATTTTCGTCGACGAGCCTGATCCTGAGGTCACTCCTTTGGGGATTAAGGGCGTGGGCGAGATCGGAGTGGTTGGAACCGCCGCCGCTATCGCCAACGCCATCTTTCATGCGACCGGAAAACGAATTCGCGAGCTGCCGATCACTATCGATAAGATTTTGAACTAAGACGGTCGGGCTCGGCCCGGCCAGCTTCGGAGGATTTTGCAATTGCGACGCACTCGTATGGTTCGCTCGGCTTCGGCCCGCGGCCGATAACATGTCAGGAGACGTCAGAAATGTCGTCATTCGCGCAGCGCACGTCCGCAAAGCTTACGGGGACCTGGTTGCGGTCGACGATGTAAGTCTAACCATGGTTCGTGGGGAAGCTGCGGCTTTGATCGGCCCGTCCGGCTCCGGAAAGTCGACTCTTCTCTCGATGATGATTGGGATCGAGACGCCGGACCAAGGCGAAATCCGGATAGACGAACATCCACTGACGCCAAAGTCCGCGATTTTGATGCGTCGAAGAATGGGATATGTGATTCAAGACGGCGGACTTTTCCCTCACATGACAGCCCACAAAAATATCGAGCTCATGGCGAAGGAAGCTGGCTGGCCGTCTCGTCAGCGGCGCCAACGACTGGAAGAACTCTGCAGTCTCACGCGCTTTCCAGAAGCTGCGTTGGATCACTATCCAGCAGAATTGTCCGGGGGCCAGCGGCAACGCGTTTCTTTGATGCGCGCCTTGATGCTGGATCCCGAGATTCTTCTCCTGGACGAGCCTTTAGGCGCGCTCGATCCCATGATACGCGCCGACCTGCAGGATGATCTCAAGGCCATATTTCGCAGACTTGCAAAAACTGTTGTTCTGGTCACGCATGATCTCAGCGAGGCGGCGTTCCTGGCCGACACTATCGTGCTGATGAAGCAGGGCAGAATCGTTCAGGCGGGACAGTTCAGCGATTTCATCGAACATCCGGTGGATACATTTGTCGAGCATTTCGTCCATGCTCAAATGCGACGCCCTCCGGTGGCGAACGCACCTACGAGCATGCCTCCACAGGGGGGAACGTGAATTTCCGCTGCAACGCCCTTCTATCGATTGCCTTGATGTTGATCGCGGTCGCGAGTTCGATCAATGGCGCGGCTTCGGAGCCTCAAGTTCGCATTGGATCAAAGAAATTCACGGAGTCCGTGATACTTGCCGAAATTGCAGCGAAGCTCTGCGGCATTGCCGGCGCCGAAGTGATCAAACATCAAGAGCTCGGCGGCACACGCCTTCTCTGGGATGCTTTGGTCGCAGGCGAGATCGACCTGTATCCTGAGTACAAAGGCACGCTGGCGCATGAGATTCTCAAGAGCGAGAACATTGAAAGCGACGCCTCGCTCGCAGGCGCCCTCGCGAAACGAGGCCTCAGGATGAGTGAATCGCTGGGGTTCAGCAATCGCTATGCGTTTGGAATGATGCAGGTAAAGGCGGAAAATTTACAGATTCGGACAATCTCCGATCTCACGCGACATCCGACGTTACGTTTCGGATTAAGCGACGAGTTCCTCAACCGCTCCGACGGGTGGCCGGCGTTGAGAATTGCGTATGGCTTGAGCGAGTCGAACGTGCGCGGGATCGATCATGAAATTGCCTACAAGGGACTGGTCGACGGATCGATTGACGTCATCGATCTTTATACGACAGATGCCGAAATCAACCTTCACAAAATTCTGATCCTCGATGACGATCGCCATTATTTCTCGGACAATCAGGCGATCTTAATCTATCGCGCCGACCTTGACCGACGCGCGCCAGCAGCGTTGGCTTCAGTCCTCCGGCTGCAAGGTAAGATCGATACGCGGACAATGATCGACATGAACGCCGCCGTCAAAATCGATCGGCGCACGGAAAGCGACGTCGCATCCCAATTCATTCAGAACCGTTTTGGTCTTGTCAGTTTTGAACCTCATGCGGGAATCGCGGCCAGAATTCTGCAACGGACGATTGAGCATCTTAGGCTCACCTCTTTGTCGCTAGCCGCCGCTATCCTGATTGCGCTCCCCCTCGGCGTCATTGCCGCAAAACGGCCTCCGCTCGGCCGAGTGATTTTGGCGGCGGTCAGCATCATGCAAACAATCCCTTCGCTTGCGCTGCTCGTTTTCATGATCCCGATTCTGGGGATCGGAGCGCCTCCAGCGATCGCTGCGCTGTTCTTCTATAGTCTCCTGCCAATTGTCCGAAACACCGCTTTGGGGATAACCAATATTCCGGCCTCTATCCGCAGCTCCGCAATTGCGATTGGATTGACGCCCGCCCAACGACTAAGGCTGATTGAGCTTCCGATGGCGTCACCCGCAATACTCGATGGCGTGAAGACTGCAGCAGTTATCAATGTGGGGACCGCAACTCTTGGGGCGTTGATCGGAGCGGGGGGCTACGGGCAGCCAATTTTTACGGGCGTAAGGCTCGATGATTTCGGGTTGATTCTTGAGGGAGCCATTCCGGCCGCTGTGCTCGCGCTCGTGGTTCAAGGGCTGTTCGGACTGGCGGAGCGTCGCTTCGTCCCGTTAGGTTTGCGCCTCAAGCCAAATAAGGCTGTCTGACACGGATCCCTGTCCTCTTCTCTCGCCTGTTCGGGAATTGCGATCGCAATCACATCGCACGAACCTTTACAGCGCAGGCGCGTTTCAAACCATGGTTATCGAAATGGGAGAGACCGTCATGCCTCGCGGCGATAAAAGCAAATATACGGACAAGCAAAAACGCAAAGCCGAGCATATAGAAGAGGGCTATGAGACCCGCGGTGTTCCCGAGCAAGAAGCCGAACGCCGGGCCTGGGCGACCGTGAACAAGGAAAGCGGCGGTGGAAAACGCGGCGGTTCTGGCGTCGGCAAACCGGAAAGCCATGGATCGTCGCGGAAAGGCGGAAAAATTGGCGGCAGAGCGTCGGCCGCTCGTCCGGCGTCGGAGCGTTCGGCTGCGGCCAAAAAAGCCGCGGCGACGCGCAAGCGTCGGGCGTCCTAAACAAGCGTTACGCCTTTCGGGCGCCTCATTTTTTCAGGAATGAAAGAGTGAGGCGCAGGTCATTGACCAGACCCTCGAAGGCTAGCCCCTACAAATGATCTGGCTGACCTATCAATGCTCTGGCTTCGTTTGGCCAATGCGACTGACAAGCTGAGCAAATGAGTAGTCGTGACCTTCCGAAGATGCTTTCAGCGCCTGCCGGAGAAGGCGAGCAGGGAAGCAGATCGCATCAACATTAGCGCTACGCAGCTCTGTCGGGCGGGATAGGTCAGCGGCCAAGGCCGTTTCGACTCCACCCAAAAGCCTATCGATCTCTTCCTTATCCAAGAGCCCCTTGTCCCTTATCGCGCTGAGAATGGCGGCGATCACCGCATAGACGCCCTCTAGCTGAAGGTTGGCTGTATTCATCGTTCACTCGCTTGGTTGGAGGATGCCTGCTGTTCCAAGTAGCGGGAACAGTTCGCGGTTGATTTTCGATGCGCATGCTTCGCTTCAAAACCGCTGGCGCGTCGCCTCACTCCAGCGTGAAGCCGGCTTTGATGACGACTTGATAGCTCACAGCGCCGCCCTCAATGCATCCGCGCGTCTGCACGACCTCAAACCAACGCAAATTCCTCAGGGTCTGATCCGCTCGCTTGATCGCGTTTTGAATTGCGTCCTCAATGCCGTTCTTGGACGTTCCGACGAGTTCGACGATCTTATAGACATGGTCGTTCATTGGTCGCTCCTCTGGTTCCGGCGCACAATGGTTGAGATTAGGGCGCGCAAAGCGAAAGTCAGCCGATTTGAATTGCGCGAAAGCACGATTGAGGAAATCTCTATGAACGTGGCCGTTTTTAAGCGAGATTGGCGGCGGGGAACGTCAGCCGACTGCGTTTCCGTCGCAGGGAGAGTTTTAGATGGCGAAACCGACACAGACGGATGCGGAGGCTGCTGTCCGTGTTCTTATCGAGTGGGCGGGCGATGACCCGAGTCGAGAGGGGCTGATCGATACGCCTGGACGGGTCACGAGGGCCTATCGGGAGCTATTCGCGGGTTACTCAGTCGATCCTCGTGAGTATCTTAAACGCACATTCGAGGAAATCGGTGGATATGATGAGTTGGTGGTGCTGAAGGACATTCGGGTGATCAGCTTTTGCGAGCATCATATGCTGCCTGTCGTCGGGCGCGCGCATGTCGGCTATCTGCCAACACATAGGGTCGTGGGGATTTCCAAACTCGCGCGCGTTGTGCATGGATTTGCGCGCCGACTGCAAATTCAGGAGAAACTTACCGCCGAGATCGCAGAAGCGATACAGGACATACTTGAGCCGCAAGGAGTGGGGGTGGTGATTGAGGCTGAGCATAGCTGCATGACATTACGCGGCGTTAATACGGTGGGTTCTGTTTTGACGACGAGCCGTCTGCTGGGCGTTATTCGTGATGATCCCCGCACGCGTGAGGAATTTCTTAGCTTGGTGCGCGGATCATAGGTTCATCGGCAAAGAGCTAAGGCACGATCAAAAGAAAAATAAATGTAGCAAACACGACTAGGTGCACGAGGCCGGTCAGCATGTTCGTCCGGCCGGTCCCGAAACTCACAACACTGAGAACGAGAGTGAGCAGCAGAAGCACCGTATCGCGCATATCGAGTCCAAGAACGATTTCTCTGCCGCTCGCGAGGCTCACGGCAGCGACTGCTGGAATGGTCAATCCGATCGTCGCAAGCGCGGCGCCCAGCGCTCCATTCAGGCTCGTTTGAAGCGCATTGCGGTTGGCGGCTCGCAGGGCGCCAATTGATTCCGGAAGTAGTATGAGCAGCGCAATTATCGCTCCGACGATCGCGTCAGCCTGCGTCGGGTTGATTTCCACAAGCGCATCTTCAACGCCCGCCGCGACTCGCTTTGATAGAAGAACCACGCCAACGAGGCTAAGGATCAGCCAAAAAAGCGCAATAAAGGTTTTCTTCAATGTAGGCGGCTCGACTGACGTCGATTCCGCGCTCTCCGATTCGATGAAGTCTGTCCTATGACGGACTGTTTCGATGAACAGAAACGCGCCATAGAGAAGAATAGAAATTAAACTGACGAAGGCGAGCTGAACTCGATGAAAGAGTTCCTCCCGGAGCCGTGAGCGTGTAATTTGGCAGAATGAGCGTGAGAACCGAGAGAGCAATCAAAACGGCAAGAAAGGCGCTCGTTGCGCGAGGTTGGAGTTCTTGTTCCCGATACCGAAGCGCGCCCGTCAAGAGACAAGCGCCAACGAGCCCGGTGCAGACGATCATGACGACAGAGAACACCGCTTCACGAGCGAGCGTAGGGTTATTTTCTCCATGCAGCATCAACGAGGCCACGACCGCAACCTCGATTATGGTCACCGAAATGGTGAGGGCGAGCGTTCCGAGAGGTTCCCCAAGTCTTGCTCCAACAATTTCGGCATGATGGAGCGCCGCAAACACAGTTCCGATCAGCACGACAGTCGCGAGCGCTGTCGGCGCCGCTATCGCGTGTGTTGAAAACGACGCTAGCAGCGACTGTCCAGCGTCGAAACCGACAACAAGACCCAGAGCAAGTATAGGAAATATCTGGGCGCTGACCGGGCTTTTCTGAGTTTGCATCGTTCGTGTCGACCTAGGGAAGGATTACATGCTCGCTGACAGCTTGCGGCGGGATTTGCGGCGATTATTACGGACGATATTTTTATTTTTCCGCAATCGTAGTTGAGGCAGGCCGATTTTGCCAGTGATGAGGCGATCAGCTCGACGAACGGTTGAACGCGCCTTGGCGATTGACGTTGAGATTCTCAATGGTGACGGAAGTTGCCTTCCTATTGGGGCCAACCGTAAAAGTCACGGCGCTCAGGCCGTAGGCGCTCTCGCCGGTCGGCTGGTAGCTGAAGACGTCGCGGTCGAAGTGGCGTAGGGCAAAGGTTTCTTGCTTTGGACCCAGTTTCAAAACCAATCCGGAGTCGATGCTGGCGATATGAACATCTCCATACAAGTCGTTGTGGTAGTCGCCGACATAGGCGGACGCCGCAAGCATTGGAGACCGATTTCTTGGCGGCTTGGAATAATCGATGGTTCCCCCATATGTCGGCGCGGCCATTTGCTCGAAAACTTGTCCGAACAAAGAAAGCCAATCTTTCTCAATTTTTCCCGTAAGGACCAGATCGAGAAAGCTTCTGCAAATTGCTTCTGGCGCTCCGATTGGAAAGCCGTTGCTCAGGGCGATGACGCCAATCCGCTCGGCCGGAAGCACATTCACGCATGTCGCGGCGCCGAGATCGAACGCTCCCGAATGGCTCCAGCGGATGCGGCCCTGCTCATCGTAATTCACGCCCCAGCCCAATCCATAGAACATGGAGTGGTCGATCACTGGATTCTTGGCTGAGGTGCTGACGATCTGAGGACGATGGGTTTCGTCCAGCGGCGCCGCGCGGACGATCTCACGCCCGTCAAAGACGCCCCGGCCGAGTTGCAGACGCAGCCAAGCCGCCATGTCGCGCGCGGATGAACTGACGCCGCCAGCCGGCGATTGCGCATCTGGGTTACGGATGTATTTGGCGATCCAGGCGCCGTCTTGTCGGACATGCCCGACAGCTCGATTGGGGGCTGAGATAAAATCCGCAAATCGCGAACTCGTGTTTTTCATCCCTAGCGGCTGATAGAGCCTCTCAACCGACAGATCTTCCCAACTCTTTCCGCTCGCTTTCGCGGCGGCCACGGCGGCGGCGGTGAAACCAAAATTTGTATAAGCATATTGAGAACGGAAACTGCTGTCTGGCGTTACGTAGCGCAGCCGACGCAGAATCTCCGCGCGGTCATAACCAATGTCTTCCAAGGTGTCGCCCGCATGGTCTGGCAGGCCGCTGCGATGACAAAACATATCCCGGAGCGTCACCTCACGCGTAGAATACGCATCGTGCAACGCAAAACTCGGATCATGGCGGATGATCGGATCGTCCCATGAGATCAGCCCGTCGCCCACCAGGGCTGCGACAACGGTCGAGGCGATGGGCTTCGACAAGGATGCGAGCTGAAAGACCGTGTCGGCGTCCACGCGCTCTGGCTTGCCCGCCTGCCTCACCCCAAAGCCTTTGAGATAAACAATCTCATCTTGATATACGACGACGATCGACAGACCCGGCAAGCCGGTTTTCTTCAAGGTGTCGATCGCCAAAGTTTCGAGGTCAGGGAGATATTTGTCGATTGTTTCACGAGTTACGACGGGGCTTACTTGGGCGAGAGTCATTCTCGGCGCGAGCAAAGCAAGCCCGGTTGCGGCGAGCGCCGAACGTCTCGATATGTTCATGGACGACCCGACCCCCAGCTATCGGCCAATCTTGTAGGAATTCTGCTTCTCTTGCAAATATAGTTTAGCCGAGCGTCGTGGCTCGATTAGTCGATGATTTCAACCTGACCGGTCTTCAATCGATAGATTGCGCCTACGACTTGAATCCGCTTTTCGTTTGTGGCGGCGCTCAAAATTGGCGTAGCGGTTTTGAGCGCCGCCACATTTCTCCGGACATTCTCTCTAATCGCATTTTCCAATAAATTACCCGGAAGACCAGCGGCCGCATTGACTGCGGGCGCAAGACTGGCGACCAGGGATGGCAAATGTCCAGGCAGAGTCGTTTTGTTCTGGATCGACGAAATCGTCGACGAGATCGCGCCGCAAGAATCGTGTCCAAGAACCATTAGCAACGGCGTCTTCAGCACTTCCACAGTATATTCGAAACTGGCCAGATTGTCCGGATTGAGGAAGTTGCCGGCCACGCGCACGACGAACAAGTCGCCTCTTGCGCTATCAAACGCATATTCCGGGGCGATGCGGGAATCGGCGCAGCTCAAGATACCCGCATATGGATTTTGGCCTCCGACCAAGGCTTCGCGTTCGGCGATAAAGTCGTGGCGCTTTGCTACGCCTTGCACATAACGCTCATTCCCTTTCTTCAGGCGTTCGAGCGCCTGCTGGGGAGAAAGCACATTTTGGGGCTTTGGCGGCGGTGCGTAATCTTTGGCCGCGGCCACCACGGGAGCGGCAAGCAAAGTGGCGGCTCCAAGCGCAAGGACCTTTCGACGACCGATCGTTCTTGCCCGGATCTCACATTTTTCACACATCAGATACTCTCCGACTTTCGTGATAAAAATTGTTCCGTCATCGCGACGATGCGTCAGTGCAACGCCGTCAGGCCGTGAGTTTGCAATGCCTCGATAACGCCGTCGAAAATCAGTCCCACCCCCATGGCGGAGACGAAAAATCCGACAATCCGGGTGGCCGCGTCAATTCCGGACATGCCTAATCGGGACACCAGCTTTCCCGCATAGATCAGACAGAGATAGGTCACAAACATCGTCAGAAAGATCGCCGTCAAAATGGCGACGAAGGACGTAACCTCGGTTCCGGATCTTCTCACTGTGGCGGTCATGCCTAGAACGGTCGCGATGGCCCCGGGACCGCACATGAGCGGCATCGCAAGCGGCATAAAGGCGATATTGGCGTTTGCTCCGGAACTCGCGAATGGAGCGCCGCCGCCATTCGATGGCGCGAAGAGATCGAATCCGATTCGCATGAGAACGATGCCTCCGGCGATGCGAACCATGCTTAAAGGGACCCCAAAAAATTTCAGGATAAACGCGCCGAATACGAGGAAAAATAGGATCAGCGTTAGGGCGTAAAAACAAGATCTCAACGCGATCTCGCGGTGTTCGCCCAAACTCTTGCCCGCCATCAAACTTAAGAAGATTGGGAGCACTTCAAGAGGGTTTATGATCGCTAGAAGGGTCGAGAACGTGCTGACGAATAGCGTCGTTTCCCGGCCCGTCCGGATTACTTCAATCGGAAAAAGCTCCATCCCTAGTCACCGCCCATGACGAATACCCACGCTCACGATAGATTATTGCATGGCGCGCGCTTTCTCAATCGAATCTGCAAAATCAGGCGACCTATCGGCGTCGGAGGATCGCTCGGGACTTCGCGGGTTCGACAGAATTGGGGTCAGACGGACAAACTTCGCTGTACGACCCGAACGGCGAGCGTCATGACGCAATTTTTAGCGCGTCACGAGCCTCGTGGTTAGTCAGCTTCCGATTCAGGCCTTGGCCGCAGCGGCGTGGTACTTGCGGCGAATATCCTCAATATTGACGCGCGTCGGCGGAAGCTTCATCCCCATATTGTCCATGGTGTCCATGACGATTTGCGAGATTGCGAGGTTTCGGAACCATTTGTGATCAGCGGGAATAATGTACCAAGGAGCGTGCTTCGTGCTCGTGCGTGAGAGCGCTTCTTCGTAGGCCTCGACGTATTTTGGCCAAAGGTCCCGCTCTGAATAGTCGCTTTCGCTAATCTTCCATTGCCGTGTCGGATCATCGAGTCTTTGCTTGAAGCGCTCAAGCTGCTCTTCTTTGCTTATGTGCAAGAAGAACTTCAATATCCGCACGCCATTTTGGCAAAGCAGCGTTTCGAAGTCATTGATCAGCTGATAGCGCGCAGACCACACTTTCTCGGGAACCAATTCGTGGACGCGCACAACCAGAACATCCTCGTAATGGGACCGATTGAAAATCACGACCTGGCCTTTTCCGGGCGCGCGCGCATGGATACGCCATAAAAAATCGTGAGCGAGCTCTTCGGCGCTGGGTTGTTTGAAGCTGGAGACCGACGTCCCTTGCGGATTCATGCCGCTGAAGAGATGCCGTATCGTTCCATCCTTTCCCGCGGCGTCGAGGCCCTGCAGAACGACAAGCAAGGATTGTTCGCCATCCGCGTAGAGCAGATATTGCAGCTTGTCGATGCGCTGCGTATTTTGTTGGATGGCCGCCAGCGCTTCGTCATGTGACGTATGTTTTTCCGTGTATGCGGGATCGATCTCGCTAAGCCTGACTTTAGCGCCAGGCGCTACGATGAAACTTTCATAATTCATATCACCCTCGTTTCCCGATCGAGCGCTCTAATATGTCGACAACGACTCATTGATCAGTTTTTGGCTCTTGATTTGTCGAGCCGTTCTATAGGCGGCGAAATGCTCGGTCACGCGTCTCACGGCGCCAAGGACAAACATCCAAGCGAGATTGTAGCCCCATACCCAGCCGATGGTGCTCCACGAAATCGATGGAAACAACCAGCCGTACGCGCACATCAGCATAGCGACGATTTGCGTCGCAACAATAGCCCAGAACAATGGCGCGACCGGGAACGGCGGCATGAAGAACCAATGCTCCGTCCTGGTGACGAGCAACAGCAAATGACCGCCAACGACCAATTGCAAGAACATGACAGTCTGCAAATCGCGCATGGATAAAGGATCGAAATAGGTCCACATTTCCGGGGAGGACACGATCCTGGTTCCAATCAGGAGCAGGCCGAATGACTGGATGACGCAAAACAATCCGAGCACGCTGGCTGTGCCGAGCAGATAGAGGATGCGCCACCGAATAGGCTCAGGGCTCACGGGGGTCTTATCATAAGCGATGGCCATGATCGGCACGTCATCGAGCAGCGACATGACGACGATCATGACTGCCGTCAGAGGCTGAAACCCGAGAAAGACCGTAGAGAGGACCACGACGAACATGATGTCGATTGTCAACGCAATGCGATAGAGTGTGTAGCTGGTGATCCTGCCGAATATGCGGCGGGCTTCGTCGATGGCGCTGTTGATAACCGAGAGGCCGGGCGCGGTAAGGATAAGGGCTGCGGCGCTGCGAGCTGCATCGGTCGCGCCTGAAACGGCGACGCCGCAATCGGCTTGCTTCAGCGCGGGAGCGTCATTGACTCCATCGCCGGTCATCGCCACCAAATGCCCGCGCTGCTGCAGCGCCTTCACGATCGCGTATTTATGTTCCGGAAACACGCGGGCGAAACCGTCGGCTCGCTCGATCGCCTCGATGATCTCCGTCGGGAGATGATTCGGATCGAGATCGCCGCGAAACACTTCTGCGGCAGGCAGAATATGCGTCCCCATACCGAGTTCACGCGCGGTTTCAATCGCGATGGCGGTATCGTCGCCGGTCACCATCTTCACGCGAATGCCTTTTGCGTTGACCTCTTCAATCGTGGCCTTGGAGTTTGCCCGTGGTGGATCGAACATGGGGAGGATCCCAAGCAGAGCCCATGTTTGACCTTGATCGTCTGAGCGAGCGACGGCAAGCGCGCGCGACCCCTTGCCAGCAAGGTCGGCGACGATCGTCTTAACTCGATCCGCAATCGCCGCAGGCGACTTCGTAAGATCGACGATCGCCTGAGGAGCGCCCTTGGTGACGATCAGAGTTTTCCCGTCTGCGCCTTGTACTGTGCTCTCGGTTCGCTTGCTCACCGGGTCAAAGGGAATAAATTTCAGCTGATGAAACGTTTGCAACGCTTTTTGATCTTTCAGCGCGGAAATGACGGCCGTATCGATCGCGTCTCGATCCTCGATCTTTGACGCTAATGCGGCTGCGAGAATGCAGTCTTGCGGGTCGCCTGCCGCAAGCAGGATCGGATCTCCCAAAGTGAGCTTATTCTGCGTAAGCGTTCCCGTCTTATCGGAGCAGAGAATGTCGACCCCCGCCATTTCTTCAATGGAAGAGAGCTTCGAGACGATCGCTTTTTCTTTGGAAAGCGCGAGCGCTCCCAAGGCCATCGTGATTGAGAAAACCGCGGGCATCGCAACGGGGATGGAGGCGACGAGCAGCACCAGGACGAATTGAAGAATGCTTAAAGCGTCGGCGAGACCCCAATTGTCCGAGACGACCAGGTCGCGGTAGACCTTCACGGCGACCATGACGGTCGCGAGCGCGATAGCGATCACGATCAGAAAATTGCTGATCTGAAACATCGCCTTTTGCGCATGACTGATTGCGCCTGCGCCGGCGACGAGTTTGGCGGTGCGGCCAAAAAAGGTTTTCGAACCCGTCGCGATGACGACGCCGGTCATCTCGCCTTGTTTGACGATGCTGCCCGAATAAGCTTCGTCTCCAACCTTCTTTGTGACGGGAACGGATTCACCCGTTAATGCGGCTTGATCGATAGAGGCGTAATCGCCGCCGACAAAACGAATGTCCGCGGGGACGATCACGCCGAGCCGTACCCTCACAATGTCTCCTGGAACAAGACGGGCGGCGTCCAGGGTCTGCCAAGCTCCGTCCCGCAACGTCGTCGCTTCGGGAGCCAAGCCCTTCTTCAACGCCGCGAGCGCTCCGGACGCCTTACGGTCCTGCCAGAATTCAAGCGCTGCGTTGAAAACCAGCAAGGCCGATATGACTGCGAAATCGCCCCAATGGCTGATGACGGCGGATACAGCCGCTGCCGCTTCGATCATGTAGGCGATGGGCCCGGTGAAATATCCCAGGACTTTTCGTAAGAGGCTCACTTCCTCTTCGACCAAGGCATTCGGGCCGTATTCGGCTAATCTCTTATTTGCTTCAGCGCTCGAAAGCCCGCGTTCTGGCTGAACCGCCAATTGAGAAAGCACCGTTTCGACTGGCGCTTTTTCCAAATTGACCTGGGGCGCTCTTTGAGCGGCCTCCTCGTTATGTTCGGCGATTTGGGCCGTAAGAGTCATATGCATCGTCCGCGCAAATACACATGCAAATTTTCTCATCAACGCTCGCCGAGCGCTGTGATCCTCTTCTCTATAGGGCGGCTATTTACAAATGCATATCGAAGGAAATCTTTATCGCTTTCCGTGGCTGTAAAACCGCACGCCCTTGACACAAGGTAGGACCTATCTATATTTAACCTATAAGTTATTTAACTGTCTGGTAATCTGTATGCCTGACCATCTTAGTGAAACCTTTTCCGCGCTGTCAGATTCAACGCGAAGGGCCATTCTCGCTCGGCTGGCGCTTGGGGACGCCACGGTCGCGGAGCTTTCGAAGCCATTCGATATCAGCGGGCCCGCGATCACCAAGCATCTGAAGGTATCTGGAGCGCGCCGGCCTTATCACGAGAGGGCGCGACGCTCAGCGGCGGCCCTGCCGGCTGAATGCCGCGCCGCTCGCCGAGGCATCGGACTGGCTCGGTCGCTATCGTCAATTTTGGGAAGCGAATTTCGATCGTCTCGACGCGTATTTGCGCGAACTCCGAGCGAAGGAAGGCGAAAATGGCGACGAAAGCTGATCCAATCGTCGAAGCCGACGAGCGCGTGCTTGTCATCACCCGGGTATTCGACGCGCCGCGTAAGCTCGTCTTCGCGATGTGGACCGATCTTGGCCATCTTAGGAACTGGATGGGCCCGCGAGATCATCCCGCCGTTCAAGTTGAAGCCGATCTGCGGCCCGGCGGTTCCTGGCGGACATGCCTTCGATCCAGGGATGGCGGCAGAGACCTCTGGCAAAGAGGCGTCTATCAAGAAATCGTCGAGCCAGAGCGACTTGTCTACACTTTTTCTTGGGATCAGGAGGATGGCGCTCCAGGCCACGAAACTTTGGTGACGATCACTTTCGAGGAGCAGGGCGGCAAGACTTTGATGACTCTGCGACAAGTCCGTCTTCGAAACGACTCAGAATCGTGATGGTCATCGCTGGGGCTGGAACAGCTCTTTCGATCGGCTTGGTGAATATCTTTCTGCTCTCTGAGGGCGCATCTGAGCTTAAAAGCAAGAAAGGCCTGCACATGACAGTTCTCTTGATTCTCGTCGTCATCCTTCTCGGCGCCGCCGTGATCATCCAACAACGTCCCGATGACTTTCGTGTCACGCGTTCGGCAGTGATCAATGCGCCTGCGCAGCTTGTGTTCGACAACATAAACGATTTGCACAAATGGGAGGCGTGGTCGCCATGGGCGAAGCTCGACCCCAATGCGAGAAACAGTTTTGATGGGCCGCCGAACGGTGTTGGCTCCGCCATGTCTTGGGCAGGCAATAATAAGGTTGGCGTTGGACGCATGACGATTATTGAAAGCCACCCGGACGATTTCATTCGTTTCAAACTGGAGTTCGAAAAACCGATGAAAGCGGTCAACACCGCAGAATTTTCGCTCGCGCCGGATGCGGACCGTACGACGGTCACATGGAGCATGTTCGGACGCAATAATTTCATCGGTAAAGCAATGGGACTGCTCATGAACTGCGACAAGATGGTCGGAGGCCAATTCGAGAGCGGTCTCGCGAATCTCAAAGCCGTCGCGGAAGGCGGCGCTCGCAGCTAGTCGAGGTCGGCTCAAATGCGATCGTTCAAGCCGAAGGGATCGCTCGGGCGCTTCGTAGTGTCCGCAGCTTCGATGCGCCACTTGAGCGTGTTAACAAGGCGTCGCATTGTAATGGTTCGCTCCCATGCCTAATTACAACAGGCAATCCTCCAACGTCACGTGCAGGGCTTTATGAAAGACGAGGCGATTTCGGACGCTTTTACGAACCGTCTGGCCGCTCCATCGGAAACTGGCGCGGCCATAGCACGAAGGGAAACCCATGCGTCGGGCCATCTCGCTGGAGCAGTGCCGGCCTCTTTCGCTGTCGTAGAAAGAGCGTTGGAGGGCGAGTCTTATGCTTACAGCGCGCTAGGCGACATCATCGACAGAACGCTTCATGCCAGCGTCGCGCGTATGACGGGCGGTCTTTCTCCCGCGTCCTTGGCGGGCGCCTATTGGGACTGGGCTGTGCATCTTGCATCCTCGCCGGGAAAGCAACTCCAGCTGGCCGAAAAAGCGATGCGTAAGGCGGTACGGTTCACCAATTACGCCGTACGAGCCGCCGCAAACGACAGCGAAGTTGCGCCCTGTATCGCGCCGCTGCCGCAGGATAAGCGATTTTCTGGCGAGGCCTGGCGGCAATGGCCTTACAATCTCATCTATCAAGGATTTCTGCTAAACCAGCAATGGTGGCACAATGCGACGACCGGAGTTGGAGGCGTTACAATACAGCATGAGAATGTTGTCGATTTCGTCTCGCGACAGATCCTCGATATGTTTTCCCCTTCCAATTTCTTATTGACGAATCCGGAAGCGCAACAACGCACCTTGGATCAAGGCGGCGCCAATCTCATCCGCGGGTTTCAAAATTTTCTAGAGGATTTGGAGAGGGCGGCGAGAGACCAAAAACCCGTTGGCGCAGAGGCGTTTCAACCTGGCGTCGACGTCGCCGTTACTCCTGGAAAGGTGGTGTATCGCAATCGCCT
Source organism: uncultured Alphaproteobacteria bacterium (assembly GCA_963811555.1). Lineage (GTDB taxonomy): Bacteria > Pseudomonadota > Alphaproteobacteria > Rhizobiales > Beijerinckiaceae > Methylosinus. The sequence goes on from CAWESG010000032.1 coordinate 387,116, forward strand.
TATCGAACTGATCCAATATTCTCCAGCAACGGATTTCGTTAAGCCCGAGCCGGTGCTCATCGTGCCGGCCTGGATTATGAAATATTACATACTGGATTTGTCGCCCAGAAATTCGCTTGTCAAATATCTTACCGAGCAAGGCTTCACGGTTTTCATGGTGTCATGGCGAAACCCTGGCCCCGAAGATCGCGATCTAGATATGGAAGATTATCGCAAACTCGGCGTCATGTCGGCGATTGACGCAATAGAGTCGCTTCTGCCAAATCGAAAGATCCATGCGACCGGTTACTGTCTGGGCGGCACTCTTCTCTCGATCGCCGCCGCGGCGATGGCGCGCGACAATGACGATCGCTTGCAATCTCTTACGTTGCTGGCCGCGCAAACGGACTTTACAGAGGCGGGGGAGCTGACGCTTTTCATCAATGAAAGCCAGCTGGACTTCCTCGAAGACCTGATGTGGGAGCAAGGCTTTCTCGACACCAAACAAATGGCCGGCGCATTCCAGCTCTTGCGGTCCAATGATCTCATATGGTCTTACGCTTTGAAAGCCTATCTGATGGGCGAGCGCGAGCCGATGATTGATCTCATGGCGTGGAACGCCGACGCAACTCGGATGCCCTATAGGATGCACTCGGAATATTTGCGGCGGCTCTTCCTCAACAATGATCTCGCTGAAGGACGCCTTCACATTGGAGGCAAGGCGGTCGCATTGACAGATATTCGCGTTCCGATTTTTGCCGTCGGCGCACAGCGGGATCACGTAGCGCCGTGGGCTTCCACCCATAAGATCCATCTGCTCACAGACGCCGAAGTCACTTATCTGCTCACGACGGGCGGTCACAATGCAGGCATTGTGTCAGAGCGCAGCCGAAAAGGCGCGGGCTACCAAGTCATGACAAAGAAGCCCGAGGATCGATATTCAGATCCAGAAGAATGGGCGCTGCTTGCGCCACACAGGGATGGCTCGTGGTGGCCGGAATGGGTCGCATGGCTCGCCGCGCGCTCTGGCCAACCCGTTCCGCCGCCTCTCTCGGGGACTTCGCTTTGCGAGGCGCCGGGGACTTACATATTTCAGGAGTGAGAGAGCAGGTCGATCGCGCGACTCACTTTCCGGGCTTTACGATCGTTTTCAGGCGCAGGAATAGGTTTCGACTCGTTGTCGCGAGACCTTCCAGAACGCTTCGTGCGGAAGTTTCGATGTCCGGGCGCATCGGCGCGAGCATCCCAAACCAATCGCCGCTTAAGGCATAAGCTCTTCTTAGCGAGTGAGGCTCGAACGCGGAGCCAAGGCTGCGCACGAGAACATAAAATGTCGGCGTAAAGACCAATCCAAAGAATGTCACGCCAAGCATTCCAAAGAACACCGCGGTTCCTAGTGACTGGCGCATTTCGGCGCCTGCGCCGACTGCTGTCGCCAGCGGCGCAACGCCGAGGATAAAGGCAAGAGAGGTCATCAAGATGGGTCGCAGTCGGGTGCGGGCTGCGGAGACAGCCGCTTCATATTTCGATTGGCCGGCCTCTTCCGCTTGTTTCGCGAACTCGACGATAAGAATGGCGTTCTTCGCGGCGAGTCCGATAAGAACGACGAGACCAATTTCCACGAGGATATTCCGATCGAGACCGCGCGCGACGACACCCGACATTGCTGCGAGCACGCACATGGGGACGATCAGGACGACCGCGAGAGGCAGGAGAAGACTCTCGTACAGAGCGGCGAGCAGTAGAAACACGAAAGCGACCGCGAGAACGAAGGCGACGAGCGCAGTATTGCCGGCGAGCTTTTCCTGCAAGGCAATCTCAGTCCATTCGAACCCAAAGCCCTGCGGAAGTTTCTCGCGAGCGAGCTTTTCCAGCGCCTCGATCGCTTGGCCCGACGAAAAGCCGCGCGCCAGATTGAGTTGAAGTTCGGCGGCGGGATAAAGATTGTAACGCGGGACCCGAAACGGTCCGGTCGTGTCATGGAATGTCGCAACCGAACCGATCGGAACCATTTCGCCGGAGACGCTGCGCGTCTTTAGATTGGCGACATCGTGCAATGTCAGCCGGAAGGCGTTATCTGCCTGCGCCGTGACGCGGTAGGTGCGCCCGAGAATATTGAAGTCATTGACGAATACGGAACCGAGATAGACCGAAAGGGTTTCGAAGACGCGGGTGATGGGAACGCCGATGATTTCCGCTTTGGTGCGATCGATGTCTGCGTAGATCTGTGGCGTCCGCGTGTTGAAAAGGGTAAACGCCTGCGCGAATCCCGGCGTCTGCGAGGCGGCGCCAGCAAGAGTCCATGTGGCGGCTTCAAGAGCGGGCAGACCACGCGAGCCGCGATCTTGAACATATCCCTTAAGACCCCCACCGGTGCCAATTCCCGGCACGGACGGCGGTTCGAGGACGAAGACAAATGCTTCACTGAGCCCCGAGAGCTGCTGATAGAGATCCGCTTGTATCTTTGAAGCAGGCAGTCCTTCTTTTTCTCGCTCCTCAAATGATTTCAGCGGAACGAAGATCACGGCGGAATTAGGGGCGTTCGTGAAGGTCGCGCCATCAAAACCGGCGAAGGGAACGGTGGAAAAAACGCCCGGATGCTTGAGGATGATCTCGTTTGCTTCCCGCAACACTTTGTCTGTGCGTTGAAGGGACGAACCCGGGGGCAGCTGCAAGGCGGCTATCAGATAGCCACGGTCGAGTTTCGGAATGAGACCCGTCGGCGTTCGCTCCAGCAATTCGATCGCGAGAAAAATCAGCGCGCCATAGACGACCAGCAATATGGCGCCGACGCGCACGAATCTCGCCGTCAGGTTTCCATAGTTCGACGAGAGCCAAGCGAAGGCGCGGTTGAATTTCGCGAAGAAGGCGTGGATGGGACTGGACAGGAGGCTTGTAAGGTCAGACGGCTTTTTTTCGTCGCCATGCGGCTTTAATAGAATTGCGGCGAGCGCCGGGGATAAGGTCAGCGAGACGAATGCCGAAATGACGGTCGCGGTCGCAATCGTAATGGCGAATTGCTTGTAGAACGCGCCCTGTAATCCCGTGATGAACGCGGTTGGAATAAATACCCCGCAAAGCACGAGCGCGATGGCGATCAACGCCCCGCCGACCTCATCCATCGTTTTATGGGCTGCTTCCTTCGGCGACAGCCCTTGCGCGAGATAACGCTCGACGTTTTCGACGACGACAATCGCGTCGTCCACCACAATGCCGATCGCAAGGACAAGGCCAAACAAAGAAAGCGTATTGAAGGTCAATCCTACCGCCTTCATGATGGCGAAGCTGCCGATCAATGAGACAGGTATGGCGATGACGGGAATGATCGCGGCGCGCCAGGTTTGCAGAAAGATGATGACGACAAGGACAACAAGCGCGATCGCCTCGTAGAGCGTGCGGATGACCTCGTCGACCGAGAGCTGGATGAATTCCGTGGGATTGTAAATCACCGTGTAGTCGATGCCGGGTGGGAAATCCTTCTTCGCTTTCTCCATCGCGGCTTGCACCGCGGTTGAGGTTGAAAGCGCGTTGGAGCCGGGACGTTGATAGATCGCGAGCGCTGTGGCGACATCGCGCTTTAGATATGCATTTACGGTGTATTCTTGGGCGCCGAATTCGATCCGCGCGACATCACGCAACTGGACGCGTCCGTCGGCGTCAGAGCGAATGACGATATCGCCAAACTGTTCTATGTCTTTTAATCGACCGAGCGTTTGCACGGAGAGTTGAAACGCCCCCGACGACGCGGCGGGCGGCTGATTGACGGAGCCAGCCGCAACTTGCAGATTCGCTGCGCGCAAAGCCAAGATAACTTCGCCAGCAGTCAAACCTCGCGCCGCAACTTTAGCTGGGTCTAACCAGACGCGCATGGAGTAGTCGCGTGCGCCAAAAATCCTCACGTCGCCGACGCCGTCGATCCGCGCGAGCATGTCCTTCACATAAAGCGTTGCGTAGTTCGAAATATATTGTTGATTGCGCGAAGCGTCGGGCGAGATCAGATGAACCACCATCATCAAATCGGGCGACGCCTTCTTTACGATGACGCCAAAACGCGTGACTTCTTCCGGCAATCTTGGTGAGGCTATCGCGACGCGATTTTGTACGAGCACCTGCGCTTGATCGATGTTGACCCCCGGTTTGAAAGTGACGCTGATCGTGAGCTGCCCATCACCCGTCGATTGTGAAGTGATGTAGAGCATGTCATCGACGCCATTGACCTCCTGCTCGATTGGCGCGGCGACCGTTTCCGCAATCACGTCGGCCGACGCGCCAGGGTAGGTCGCGGTGATGTTGACGGTCGGCGGCGCGATCTCGGGATATTCGGAGACCGGCAAGGATCGCTGAGCGATGACGCCGATAATCGTCAACAGAACCGAAAGCACCGCCGCGAAGACGGGCCTCTCGATGAAGAAGTGTGAAAACCGCATATTTTCTGCGCCGTTCGCTTTGGTTTGATTAGTTGGAGAGCGGCTCTACGACGCCGTCTTTGGGTTGAACCACAGCCCCTGGTCGCACCGCCGGGTTTGCGAGACCTCCGATGACGATGAGATCATTTTGCTCCAGGCCGGTTTCGATCACGCGCAACCCCTTGAAGATCGGACCGAGCGTCACGGGTTTGGGGGCGATCTTGTTGTCAGGAGTCACCGTAAAAACGATCTTGGTCGTTTGGTCCGATACGATGGCTGAATCGGGTATCAGCAACGCCGCGACGTTCCCCCCAAATAAACGCAGTCTGCCAAACGCCCCCGGCGCGAAGAGCAGGTCTTTGTTTTGGAGGACGGCTCTTCCCCGAATTGTGCCCGAGCGCGGATTGAGTTGATTGTCGACGAAATTCATTACGCCGCTGTGCTTCCATTCCGACTCATCCGCCAATCGCACGTTGACCGGGTTTTGAAAGTCTCTCGAAGAAGGCCTTTTGCCATCTGCGCCGAGTCGCGAATAACGGATATAGTCCGCCTCTGACGCGTCGAACACAAAGTGTATTGGATCAAGCGTCACAATCGTGGTGAGCAAAGTCGAACCGGCCTGTCCGGCCTGAACCAGATTTCCCACATCAATTTTACGATCCGAAACTCGTCCAGAGATGGGAGCGCGCACCTGCGTCCATTCCAGATTGAGTTCAGCGTTGTGGAGCGCCGCTTCCGCGCCTAAGAGCTGCGCCCTCGCCACATCGACGTTAGCCTTGCGCTGGTCCACATCCCGTTCCGTGATCGTGCGGCCTGCAGTCATCTGCTGGGCTCGCGCATATTCTCGGGCGCTAACTGTAACCTGCGCCTGAGCGCGCGCAGCTTCCGCACGCGCGCTATCAACTGCGATCTGATACGGACGTGGATCGATTACAAACAATACATCCCCGGCCTTTACGGTTTGCCCGTCAACGAAATTGATTTTGTCCAGTGCGCCTGAAACCCGGGCGCGAACCTCAACTTGCTGCACGGCTTCAAAGCGGCCCGTATATTCATCCCATCGCGGAATCGTTTCGGCGAGAGGATGCGCCGTGACCACGGTCGGCGCCGGCGGACCGTCGGCGCGCGCGGGGCCAGCGCCAATCGTTGTCGCAAGCAGCGCGAAAGCCGCACAAGGCGTCAACCAACTCGCCCTGCGTATCCTCAAGGTTTGCGATCGTGGATGATCGAATTCGGTATGTGGATAGTTCATCCGGAGCCATTCCCAGGCAAAAGCGACGTCGAGGAGTCGATGGAGGTTGCTCTTCACAACGGATCGGACGGCGAGAGCCAATTCTAACGACCGTTGCTCGAGACGATTGGGAGTATTACATGTTCTTGGCAGGAGATCATCACTTTCTGTTTCGGTTGTCGACCACTTTTCGGGCAGACTCTTTCACCGTCTTATTCTTCGACGCGCATAATCGGGCCTTGCTTGACTATTTTGGAGGCGACAGCCGTTAGCGCAAGAGCCTATGACGCCTCCCGGACGAGGTGTGGTATTTTAGTCTGTTTGCTTATTGGTTGTTCAGCCGGAAAATCCGCAAGGAGAATGGGAATTCGGTACTTTGTCACCGCGACAGGCACGGACGTTGGAAAAACCTACGTTACGACTTCCCTGATAAGACGAGCTCTGGCGGAGGGGAAGACGGTCGCCGCCTACAAACCGATCGTCAGTGGGTTCGACGCTGCGAATTTGGCCGGCGCCGATGTTGGCAAGCTTATCGACGCCCTCGGTCTAGAACCGAGTGATGCAACGGTGCGGCGTCTTTCGCCCTGGCGTTATGCGGCCCCGTTGGCGCCGTCGATGGCTGCGCGGCGCGAAGGTCACGAGATCGATTTTGACAAACTCGTAACATTCAGCCGGACGGTCGCTCAGTCAGACTTCGACATTGTGCTGATCGAAGGTATCGGCGGCGTCATGGTTCCGATTGACGCGACGCATACAGTTCTCGATTGGATCGAGCACATCGATATGCCGGCTCTTTTGGTGGCTGGAAGCTATCTCGGGACGATCAGCCATACCCTCACGGCCTTCGAAGCGATGAAACACCGCAACATCCGCGTGGACGCTATCGTGGTGAGCGAATCGCTGGGCGGGATTGTGAGTTTGCAAGAGACAGTCGAAGAGATCGGACGATGGACGAAGGACGTTCCCGTGATGGGAATACCACGGGAAGGCGACGGCCACGAGTTGCGCGCGCTTCTTGGATAAGCGGTTGGATCGCTAAGGCAGCGTAGAGTGGAGGTAGTGGTTCAAGCCAGTCGCGAAATAGAGAAGCAGAAATCCAATGGCGAAGCCTGCGGCGAAGAGGCACGCAGTAAAAATCACGGGACGGCTGCCGCGTCTCTTGCCAATGCGCGCGCGAAACTCCTGCAGCTCTTCATGCGAAAGCGGCTGTGTGTCTGCTTCCTTAGAACCGAAACTAAGGGAGTGTTCGTCGAGGTTGAGGCCGAATTGACCCATTGGGGTAAGCCGAACTGAGCGGAGATTGTCATTTTCGAGCCGGGTATCAGCGCACAAATCTTTTAAAGAACTCATAAGCGAGCTCGATCACTCGAGCCGCTAGCACAGCGCAGCTATCGCTTTCCAATCAGGCCCTTGGCCTCATCTATACAGACCAAGCGTAATAAAAGTTCTGTAGATTGGAATTAAAACGATTCCAATGTGCGGTTTTCTGACAATGTAGCGAATTGAACAAAGAAATCACCGTTTTTTGTTTGGAAGACACTGATTACAATATTTCCACAATACGCTTAAGCTTGTTGACCAAGGCGATCACAAAAAATAGCGTCTGAACAATTCCTTCCGCGGCGAAGACAATCCGTCAACGCAGTCAGCCAAGGTGTTCAGATGAGCAAGGTCAAGGCCCCACTGTCGCTGCGTAGTCTTCGAGACTCCTTGCCTTCGAATTTTTCCGGGGAGGGAAATTCCGCAAGGGCGCTCGGCGTCGCGGCAATTTTGGCCTCCAGCGTTAGCGTGTCGGTGCTGGCGCAAAGCGCCTCGACAGTATTGCCCGCGGTAAAGGTCGATGCGCCCCACGAAAAGCCTCGCCCGGCGGCGCCCGCTAAGCCTCGCCCGACGCTGGCGATGGCAAAGCCTCATAGGGCGCCTCACGCGTCGGGTCATACCTCTGGCGTGCGCCAAGGCGGAGCCAGCGCGGCGACGACGTCGGCGCTTGGGGGCGCGGGCTCTGGAACGCCCGTCGCGGCGGCGGACGCCGACCCGTACGCAGATCCGGCGGCGCCGTACAAAGTCGATCGTCTGTCGTCGAATAAATTTACCGAGCCGGTGCTCAATACGCCCCGCACGATCACCGTTCTGACGAAGGAAGTCCTGGAGGACAAAAACGCCACAACGCTACGCGAGATCGGGCGAAGCACGGCAGGCGTTACGCTGGGAACCGGCGAAGGCGGCAACGCCTTCGGCGACCGCTTCTTCATCCGCGGATTCGACGCCCGCAATGACATCTTCGTCGATGGCGTCCGCGATCCTGGCGTCAGCATTCGCGAAAACTTTTACACGGAGCAGGTGGAAATCCTGCGCGGGCCCGGATCGACCTTCGCGGGTCGCGGCACCGCCGGCGGCGCGATCAATATCGTCACAAAGCAAGCCGGGGATCGCGACTTCTACGACATGAACCTAACCGGCGGGCCTTCCGACAAAACGAAGCGCGTCACGGTCGACGTCAACAAGGTCATTAGCCCGATCCTCTCTGTGCGCCTCAACGCCCTGTATCAGGACGCGAATGTGTCGGGCCGAAATTACGTCGTCGACGACCGAAATGGCGTATCGGGCTCAGTTGTATTCAAGCCTATCGACAATTTGAAGCTCACGGCGGAATACACTCATGTTCGTTTGGACGGATTGCCGGACTTCGGCGTCCCGTACAACCGATTGGTGAATCGCCCCTTCACCGAGGGCGTCATTCCGCGCAACACTTACTACGGGTTCGTCAATCGCGATTTCCAAAAGGCTCAGCAGAATTTCGGAACGTTCACGGGAGAGTATCGGTTCAGCGAGAACTTCGTTCTGAGCAGCAAGCTGCGGCAGGAGCGGTCGATTCTCGATTACGTCGGCACGCTCGCGGAATTGCCCACTATCGCACGAAATTTGATCGGTTCGACGGTTAGAATGAATCCTCAGAGCCGGTATCAGGTCGCAAATACGCTTGCAAATCAGACCGAGGCGATACTGAAATTCGAAACTGGCCCGATCAAGCACGCGGTGGTGACGGGCGTTGAATTTTCTCGGGAATTCGTTACGCGCGACAATTATTCGGGTCTTGTTTCCGAGGCCTCGCCTGGAGGGTTCAACGGTTCCGGCAGCGTCACCGCAAGTCTCTTCTCCCCGCCGAATGGGCTTCCATTCTCGACGGAGCCGTATCGCACGGGAAATCCGACCTATATCGGGGTGGACACGAAGTCCGGCTATCTGATCGAAACCGCCAATTACCAGGATGTCGTTCTCGTGAACGGCGGCGTTCGTTATGACGATTACAACATCACCTCGCGCTCAGCGTCGACCTGGGCGCAGAATCATTCCGAACTCGTCAATTATAATGGCGGTCTTGTATTAAAGCCGCTGCCTTATGCGAGCCTCTATATCGCTTACGCCACATCCGCTAACCCGGTCGGCGCCGAACTCGATGGAAGCGCCGCAAATTATGGCGGATTAAATGCGGCCGCTCAGATCTTTGCGCCTCAACGCAACAGAGCGGAGGAAATCGGCACGAAATGGGAGCTTTTTGATCGTCACCTATTGGCGACGGCCGCCCTCTTTCGGACCGATGTCACGCGGGGCCCGTGAAGTGAACTCGGGCGTCACAACGGGCAACGCCGCTTATTACGTGCAGGGCGTCGATCTCGAGGCCGCCGGCAAGATTACCGACAAATGGAGCGTGATCGGCGGCCTCGTTCTGATGAACTCCAAGGTCACGCAATCCTATGCTCCGACCAATGTTGGGCTACAGCTTGCGAACATAGCGCACCAATCCTTCAGTCTGCTCTCTAAATACGAGATCGGCGATCTGCTGGAAGTCGGAGGACAGGCGATCTACGCATCGAAAATTTACGGCGGCAATAATCTTGTGGCGAATGGCGGAACGGCGTTCAATGCATTTGGTCTGCCGGCGCCCACGACGGCCAATCCCTTCATCAACGTTCCAACCGTCCTACCGTCTCACTGGCGATTCGACGCCTTTGCGGAAATGAAAGTCGGCCCAAATTTCACCATGAAGCTGTCTGTCGTAAACATCTTCAATCGGACCTATTATGACGCCTTCTATCAAAGCGCGGCGCCATTCGTGCTGATCGCGCCCGCGCGCACGGTGTTGCTGGAAGCGCGCGCAAGATTCTAGCGAGGACACCTTAATGTTGGTCTATGTTCCGGATGTGCTCAGTAAGGACGAGGTCGCTTTATTCCGTAGCCAGATGGATGAGTCATCATGGGAGGACGGCGCTTCGACCGCGGGCGCCAACTCCGAGCAGATAAAGCAAAACGAACAGTTGCCGCCCGACTCGGAACAGTCTAGGCGCCTAGGCGAGCGTCTTCTCGCCGCGCTTCTCGCGTGTCCGAACTTCGTGTCGGCCGCGATTCCCATGCGCGTATTCCCGCCGCTCTTCAATCGTTACGGCGTCGGCGACCATTTCGACATGCATGTCGACAATGCAGTGCGCGGCGATGCGATGACGCGAACGCGAATTAGGGTTGATCTCGCTGGGACGCTGTTTCTTTCCGATCCCGACGAATATGATGGCGGCGAGCTTGTTGTCGACGACGTCTACGGTTCGCGCCAGTTCAAGCTTCCCGCTGGTCATCTCGCGCTCTATTCCGCCGGAAGCCTCCATATGGTGACGCCGGTCACGCGCGGCGTCCGCATCGCTTCCTTCATCTGGCTCCAGAGCATGATCCGACAGGATGAAGCACGAAGCTTGATATATGATCTGGATGCATCCATTCAGGATCTTGCCCCGCGCATCGGGGTTGACGACCCCGATCTTCGAAAGCTGACGACGGTCTATCACAATCTTATTCGCCATTGGGGTGAGATATGAAAAGTCCCAACGGGAGAGAGTTCCTCATATGGCGAGCGACCATCCATTCCGCAGACGTTGTTAGGACGCGTTGCTGATGTTGATTTGCATACCCGAAGTGCTCACGAAGCAGCAGGTCGCTTATTTTCGCCAAGCGATGTCGGAGGCTGAATGGGAAGACGGCCGCTCGACCGCCGGCTCGCAATCTTCTCTCGTGAAGAACAATCTTCAACTGCCCCAAGATGGCCCTGCTGCGCGGGAACTGGGCGACCTCGTTCTTGACGCGTTGGCGTCGTCGCCGATGTTTGTGTCGGCGGCTTTGCCCGCCAAGATTTTTCCTCCCTTATTCAATCGCTATGGAGTGGGACATGGCTTCGGATTGCATGTGGACAATGCAATTCGCGGCGTACCGAGAACTCCAATACGAATTCGGACGGATTTATCGGTAACCCTGTTTCTTTCCGAGGCTGAAGAATATGACGGCGGCGAACTCGTCATAGAGGATCATGTGGGTTCGCAAGAGGTCAAACTCGCGGCCGGTGATCTCGTTCTCTATCCGTCGACCAGTCTTCATCTTGTTCGCGAAGTCACGCGCGGTGAACGGATTGCTTCTTTCTTCTGGCTGCAAAGCATGATCCGCGACAATGTGGCACGCGCCTTGCTGTTCGATCTCGACCAGACAATCCAATCTCTGAGCGCGCGTCTCGGGTCTGGCGATCCGAGCTGCATCAAACTCACTGCGGTTTATCACAACCTCATTCGCGCATGGGCGGAAGCATGAAACGTAAGACATCTCTATTTTGGACTGTAGCTTCTCTTATTATGTCCTCGGCAAATTTCGCATGGGCGCAGACTGCGCCCGGCGCAGCGCCGTCTCGAGCGGCGGTTGATGCGGCGATCAGCGCCGGCAAGCCACATGATTTGTCGGTATGGAATATGTTCGTCAACGCGGACATCGTCGTCAAATTCGTCATTCTCGGATTGATCATCGCCTCCATCGCGACCTGGACGATTCTGATCGCGAAAACAATCGAGATTAAGCGTGCTCGCGCTCGTGCGATCGAGGCGATCGAGAAACTCTCCACGGCTCGCGGATTGGCGGAAGCGCGTCTCGCGCTCGGCGGCGGAGATCGTCTCACAGGCGCACTTATTTCTGAGGCGACGCGGGAGCTGAAGCTATCGTCGGACATTCTTTCGGAACCGGGCGTTAAAGAACGCATTGCATCAAGCTTCGCAGAAATCGAGCGCGCAGAAAGTCTTTCGATCAAGCGCGGCACGGGGCTGCTTGCGTCCGTTGGTTCGACTGGACCGTTTGTCGGTCTGTTCGGCACCGTTTGGGGCATCATGAACAGCTTCATCGGAATTTCGAAGGCGCAGACGACCAATCTTGCGGTGGTTGCCCCTGGCATTGCAGAAGCCTTGCTCGCCACAGCGATCGGTCTCTTTGCCGCAATACCAGCAGTGCTCATCTACAATCATCTTGCGCGTTCCACAGGATCTTATCTGGAACTGGTGTCGAATGTTGCGGGGGAACTCATGCGAATCGTATCTCGTGATCTGGATCGTAGCGCGCACGCCGCCGCCAAAATACACGCGGCGGAGTAGCCATGTCGGCGCCGCTCGGATCTTCGAAGGGCGACCTTCAAGAAACCCACGAAATCAACGTCACGCCGTTTATCGACGTGATGCTGGTTCTTCTCATCATCTTCATGGTGGCCGCGCCGCTTGCGACTGTCGATCTTCCTGTGGACCTGCCCGCCTCCAACGCCGGCCCACATGAAAAGCCTGACAAGCCGATTTACGTCACCATTCAATCCGACTTGGCGTTAGCGATCGGGGAAACGCCTGTGAAGCGGGGCGAGCTCGTCTCCACGCTCGAATCGCAAGGCGGCGACAAGAGTAAGCGCATCTATCTGCGCGCGGACAGCGCGGTGCCTTACGGCGAGATGATGGCTGTGCTTGAACGATTGCGCGCCGGCGGCTATCTGAAAGTCGCGCTCGTCGCTCTCGATGCAGGCGGCGCCAAATGAGTGCGGCGCCGGCGCTTCAACGAGCTGCGACAAACGCGAGATTATGGGCGCTCGCGGCGCTGACCGTGATCGTCGTGCATCTGGCGAGCTTCGCCGCAGCTATGGTTTTTCTTCGCGGGGAACTGGATGACGACGCAACAGGCGCGCCGGCGATCGAAATTTCGCTCGCTCCTGCTGCGCCTCGCATCGAGGATGCTCCGGACGAACCTCCGGGTCCTTTAGCGGATCAGGCGGCTGCGGCGGCGCCTTCCGTCGCTTCGTCTGAGGCGAAAGAAACAGACGAGCCGAAGGTTTCGCGAACCGACGCCGAAGACGCTGAGTTCACGCGGAGCGAAAAGCCCGACAAACCGGTTGAGGACTCACATACGCCGCAAGCGCAGCCAGTCGTCTCGAGCGAATCGGCTGCTTCCGAAGCAACCGCTCCGCCGAAATCCGATGCGGCTCAGCAGGCCGAAAAACCAGTAGCGCCGGCGCCGGGCGCCGACGCGGCCTCTCGCGCGGTAATTCTCACATGGCAAAAAGCTCTGATGGCCCATTTAAATCGCGCAAAACGTTACCCTGCTGGCGCTCGTCGCTCGGCAGAGGTTGCGGTCGCCTTCACGCTTGATCGGCGGGGACATGTCGTCGCCTACAACGTGAAGCGGTCATCCGGACAGTCCGCCTTCGACGAGGCCGCGCTCGCCATGATGAAGAAGGCGGACCCTGTTCCTCCTCCGCCACCGGCCCTCGCCGATGAGGGATTGTCTTTCGAGGTTCCGGTGGTGTTTCGCGCAGATCGCAAATAGTCCCGACGCAAGTGCCTAGTTGTATGGCGCTCACTCGTTTCGCAAGGGAACGATATGATTGAGCGCGGTGATCGAGAGGTATCCCCCTAGCCAAGCGCCTATCGCAGCAAAAATCACGTATCCCCAATTCGACGTGTAGCTGATGACGGCAAAAGCCGACAATAAATACCAAATGCTGCTCCAGCTCGCAGCAGCGTAGCGCCTGCGCGCCGACACAGCAGCGTTGAAAAACACATAGACGGCGTCCGTCACTGCGGTCGATAATACGACGCCGGCGGCGATCAAGGGGTCAATCGCGGGTAGATCCATTATTCCTCCACCTTGTGGTTCGTAGCTAACTATCGAGGAGCGCAGAACGCGTGAGCTTACGCAGTCGAAAGAAGTCGTTTCGGCAAGAAGCGACTCAGAGCGGCGTCTTTTCTAAGCGGCTGAAACATCGGAGGAGCGCGGATTTTTCGGGACGATCGGAAATGTTATGAAAAATTTAGCTCCTTCGCCAGGTCTTGATTCGATCGATATTTTCCATCCATGACGATCGACGATGGACTTGCAAATCGCGAGGCCTATTCCGGTGCCGGGATATTGTATTTTCGTATGCAGGCGTCTGAACGGTTCGAAGATTTCATCCGCGTATTTTGCTTCGAAACCGATGCCGTTATCGATGATGGCGAGCCTCACCGCGTTGTCCTCCACCCGATCCGTTACGATTTTCACTTCTGCGATTTGATCTGGCTTTCGATATTTGATCGCATTGGAAACGATATTGAGCATAAGACGAGCGAATTGAGAACGGTCGGCTTTGAACGTCACGTCGGCGACGTTAATGTCTATGCTGGAGTTGGTTTCAATGATCATTTCCGAAAGATCATTGAGCGCGAATTGAACTTCTTCTCGCAGATTGCAGGTCATCAGCTGCTGCGTGTCATTGATCGTTCGAGAATAAATCAAGAGATCGTCAACCAGTTCGCGCGCGCGCAACGCCGACGTTCGAATAACATGGTTTGCGTAAGTCATATCTGACTGATTGGACGAGATGATGGCTTGCTCCAACAGCTCGGAAAACGCAGCGATCTTTCGAAGCGGCTCCTGCAAATCGTGCGAAGCGACATAGGCAAATCTGTCGAGACGCTCATTTGCGCGCTCAAGCTCCGCAGCACGCTGCGCGAGAGCGTTCTCTGCCGCGAAACGCGCGGTAATGTCCAGGATGGTCGCAAGAACCATTAGCCCGGCCGTAGTTTTTATGGGAGTGAGGCCGATTTCGACCGGAAACTCGCTCCCATCAAACCGCCTTGCTCTCAAATCGCGCTCCACGCCCATGGGACGTTTGCTCGGCGCGGAAAAAAAGCCTTTCCTTAGCGACGCGTGTTCGTGCCGGAAACGCGTGGGGACCAGCATGTCGATCGATTGTCCAACCAACTGCTGATTCGTATAACCAAATATGCGCTCAGTCTCAGCATTGGCGAATTGAATGAGTCCATCATCGGCGGTTACGATCATGGCTGAGGGGGACAATTCGACGGCCAATCGAAAGTGCTCCTCGCCAAAACTGCCAAAACTCATTCTTCGCCCCTCGTCACCTCAGATTCGGGCGCTCTATAATCCCTGGAGAGTCGATCTTGCCCTTAAAATTGAACGCTCTGCTCGGACTCCCGCGTCTACGCCATGGTAGTCATATGTCCGCTGTCGCCAGTAAGGAAAGGGTATGCCGAGTCTTAATCATCGAGGATGATCAGGACGACGTCTTCCTACTAGAGCGCGCCTTGGATAAAGCGCAGCGCGTGCTGAGCCGCAAGATCGAAACCCAACACGTGGACAATGGCCAGGACGCCGTATTCCTCGTCTCAAGGGAGGACCAAACGGATACGCTGCCTGACGCGCTTATTCTTGACCTTAACATGCCTAAGCTTGACGGCATCCAGTTCCTGCGCTCGCTACGTAAGTCACTCATGCTGAAGGACTTGCCTGTCTTTGTGTTGACGACCACTACGGCGCCCGCAATTCATGCAGAGGCAATCCGCGCCGGAGCTGACAGAGTTTTTGTGAAACCAAACGACGCAGAAGCGCTGCGCGCCATTGCTACAGAAATAATCGTTGCGACGATTGATAAGCAGGCTCCCGACTAAAGCCATCCCCACCATTTCTTTCTGGTCTCTCTGACGAAATAGCTGAGAGGCGCTATCTCCATGCGATCAACAAATAGCCAGTCAATTGGCGTGGGCGCCTTTCGTCAAGGATCGGAGCTACTCGGATGCTGCAGCCTCCAAGTTCGACACGCTTATCGATTGGTATCGTCGAAACGGATGTGCCCGCCAGGCTCGACGCCCTGCCGTGGGGTCGATTTCACGTGCTCGTTGTCGTCGCGTTGGGCGTGACGTGGATCCTGGATGGTCTCGAAGTGACGTTGGCGGGCGCGGTCGCCGGCGTGCTCAAAGAGAGGTCAGCTCTTGGTTTGACCAATGCCGAAGTCGGCTTTGCGGGAAGCGCTTATCTCGCGGGTGCGGTGCTCGGCGCATTGTTTTTCGGCTGGCTGACCGATCTGTTCGGTCGCAAACTGCTGTTCTTCGTCACGTTAGGAGTCTATCTCGCTGCAACGGTTGCAACAGCAGCGTCTTGGAATTTTTGGAGCTTTGCAGCTTTTCGATTCCTGGTCGGCTGCGGAATTGGAGGAGAATACACGGCCGTCAATTCCACGATACAGGAGCTCATTCCCGCCAGAATGCGTGGTTGGACGGATCTCCTGATCAACGGCAGCTTTTGGCTCGGCGCCGCTTTAGGCGCGGGAGGATCGCTTATCCTTCTCGATCCTCAGATTTTGAATCCCGCCATAGGTTGGCGTCTCGCATTCCTGATCGGAGCAGGGCTCGGACTGGGTATTTTCGTTATGCGCCTTTGGATTCCCGAAAGTCCGAGATGGCTTGTTGCGCATGGACGAAAAGAAGACGCGGATGCGGTGGTTTCGTCTATCGAGACGCAGTTCGAAAACGATGGGTTTGATCTCTCTCCGCAAAACCACAAGACCGTCAAACTCAGAGTCCGCACCCATACGCCGTTCATTGAAATTGGACGCACGCTGTTTCAGACTTATCCGCAAAGGACGCTGGTCGGAATAAGTCTCATGGCGTCACAAGCTTTTTTGTATAACGCCATATTCTTCACCTACGCCCTCGTTCTTACGGATTTTTATGGCGTAAGCGCCAATTCGGTCGGTTGGCATCTCCTTGCCTTTACAGCCGGGAATTTTCTCGGTCCCCTGGCGCTCGGCAGGCTTTTCGACACGCTTGGACGAAAAATCATGATCAGCGCAACTTATGCAATTTCCGGTATTTTGCTCGCCATCGTCGGATATCTTTTCGAACAGGACCTCATGTCCGCGACGCAGCAAACGGCTGCTTGGATGGTTGTGTTCTTTTTTGCTTCGGCAGCGGCGGGTTCAGCCTATCTCACGGTCAGCGAAACCTTTCCGCTCGAAATTCGCGCGCTCGCAATCGCGTTTTTTTACGCGATTGGCACGGCTGCGGGCGGGGTGGCGGGCCCCTGGCTTTTTGGAACGCTTATCGGGACGGGTCTGCGATCGGACGTTTTTGCTGGTTACGCTCTAGGCGCGGCGCTCATGATCGGCGCCGCATTCATTGAATGGCGCTGGGGGGTTGCCGCGGAGCGTAAACCGCTTGAAGCCGTCGCCCGTCCTTTGACGTTTGTGGAGTGACTTACGCAGCAGCTACGCGTCGGACTTTTTCGTGCGATCTCGAACTGAAGGGGGACAGCCCGGCACGAGTTGACTCTGTCCAGAGATCGGATCGCTCGCGGGAAAGGTTGCGTTCAGCGCTTCTTCGAGTTCGTCATCGCTCAGATCAGTTTTGATTTGATCGTCGTCGCGAGGGGGAACGGCGGTTTTAACCGGACTCAAATTACCGCGAGCAAGGGAATTTTTCTTCGTCATGCCGTGTTCCTCAGTCCGGCGTCGGCGAAAGAAACGACGGATGGCGAACATCTATGACTTTCCGCGCGAGCGACAAGCGCCGCGCGCTGGATCGAGCGGGCTTGCCAGTCGCCTTGCTAGCTCCAGCTTTTCTTCTTGAGGGATCATTCGGATCAAATAAATGACAATATCCTGGGCGCCGAACCTGGAACGACGCACAAACTCTCTCTTGTCAGAGTTCACACGTCTCCGAACAGAGACGCAGGCTTATGGCGAAGCTCTCGATTATGACGCGCTGCATCGCTGGAGTATCGAAAATCGCGCTGATTTTTGGTCGCAGCTCTGGGACTTTTGCGAGGTGATCGGCGACAAGGGCCGACGCGTACTCGTCGATGGCGACAAAATGCCCGGTAGCCGCTGGTTTCCCGACGCGCGCCTGAATTTCGCGGAAAACCTGCTGCGCAAAAGACCAGAAGATGAAATCTCCCTCGTGTTTCGAGGGGAGGGTCAGGCCACGCGAACGTTGAGCTTCCGCGAGCTGAGGAAACAAGTCGCGGCCTTTGCCGCTTACTTGCGTTCGATGAGCGTCGCGCCCGGCGATCGAATCGCCGCTTACATGCACAATGGGCCCGAAGCGATTATTGGGATGCTTGGCGCGGCCGCTGTCGGCGCCGTGTGGACTTCATGCTCATCAGACTTTGGCGCGCGAGGCGCTCTGGATCGCTTCAGCCAGATTGAACCCAAGCTGCTGATTGTGTCGGACGGATATTTCTACAAAGGAGAAGTCATCGAACGGTTGGACGTCGCTCGACGATCGCGAGAAGCTTGCCAAGCGTCGTTGAGACCATCGTCATTGGCTACATTCATTCGACGCCGCATCTCGCTGGCTTCGACTCTGCGCGATTGTGGCCTGACGTTATCGCCGCCAATGATGGCGCGCAGATTCGCTACGAGGCTTTGCCGTTCGATCACCCGCTCTATGTCATGTTTTCGTCGGGCACGACGGGAGCGCCAAAATGCATCGTGCATGGCGCTGGCGGAACGCTGTTACAGCACCTCAAAGAGCATCAGCTCCAGAGCGACATCCGGCCGGGGGATCGGGTTTTTTTCGCCACCACGACAGGCTGGATGATGTGGAATTGGCTCGCGTCGGCGCTTGCCAGCCGCGCGACAGTTCTGCTCTATGATGGTTTTGTGATGGCGAATGAGGGAAGAGAGCTGTTCGACTTCGCGCAGGCGGAGCGAGCAACTGCGTTCGGGATTTCGGCAGGCTTTCTAAAGGCCGCCGAAAGGCTTGGTGTTCAGCCGATCAAAACCCATGACCTCAGCGCATTGCGCTTGATTGCTTCGACAGGGTCGCCGCTTCTTCCCGACAGTTTCGACTATGTCTACCGGGATGTGAAAACGGATGTGCAACTGGCGTCGATAAGCGGTGGAACCGATATCATATCGTGTTTCGTGTGCGGAAACCCTTGGGAGCCCGTGCGACGTGGCGAAATTCAAGGCGCGGGTCTGGGGATGGCGGTCGAAATATGGGACGATGAGGGGCGTCGCATCGTCGGGCGTCAGGGAGAACTTGTATGCACGAAATCCTTTCCCTCCATGCCGACCGGATTCTGGAATGATCCCGGCGACAAAAGATATCTCGACGCCTATTTTTCCGGTTTCCCTGGCGTATGGCGTCACGGCGACTATGCGACCGAAACGTTGAGCGGCGGATACATCATCCACGGACGCTCCGACTCGACATTGAACCCGCAAGGCGTGCGGATCGGGACCGCTGACATATATGGCGTGGTCGAGACGATGCCGGAGATTGAGGAAGCCTTAGCGGTTGATCAAGAGTTTGGCGACGGCGCGCGTATCGTCCTATTTGTCAAAATGCGGCCCGGTCGTCGCCTCGAAGAGGGATTGATAAATCGCATCAGGCGAAAGCTTCGGGAGGAAGCGTCGCCCCGTCACGTGCCGGAGCTGATCATCGAAGCGCCAAATCTCCCGCATACGCGTTCGGGAAAGCTGGTCGAAATGGCGGTGCGCGACATCATCCACGGCCGCCCGATCAAGAATAGCGAGGCGCTGGCGAACCCTGAGTCGCTGGATTTTTTCGCCAATCTTTCTATTACGACGCAGCGCTCGCCGTCCAGCGGTGGGGCGCCGTCTTGAAACCGCGATTAAGCGGTAAATATAGCTTCATGCCGCGGCTTGACGGTGAAGGGCAGAGCTATGCGCCATTGGACTCCAATTCTGGATTTTGATCTCGGCGAAACGGCCGATCTTCTCCGCCATCAGATCGCAGACTTCGCGTCTCGCGAAATTGCGCCGCGCGCAGCACAAATCGACGCCGACAACGCATTCCCAAACGATTTATGGGCCAAATTTGGCGCGCTCGGCGTTCTCGGAGTTACGGTGCATGAGGATTACGGAGGGGCAAATCTCGGCTATCTCGAGCACGTCCTCGTAATGGAGGAGATCAGCCGCGCTTCAGCTTCCGTAGGGCTTTCTTACGGAGCTCATTCCAATCTGTGCGTCAATCAGATCTATCGGAATGGTTCGACCGAGCAGAAAGCGCGCTATTTGCCGCCACTGGTCGCCGGCGAATACATTGGCGCCTTGGCGATGTCGGAGCCCGGCGCCGGGTCAGACGTGGCGAACATGCGTCTTAGCGCCGAGAAACGCGGCGAACGCTATATGCTCAACGGCAGCAAGATGTGGGTAACTAATGGTCCAGACGCCGACATCGTCATCGTCTACGCGAAAACGGATCCAACGCTCGGCACGCACGGGATCACGTCTTTTATCGTTGAAAAGACTTTCAAAGGTTTTGGTGTGACGCCAAAGCTCGATAAATTGGGCATGCGCGGCTCCAACACCTGCGAACTTGTTTTCGAAGACTGCGCTGTCCCCGAGGAGAATGTGCTGGGATGCCCCGAGCGCGGCGTAAATGTGCTGATGAGCGGGCTGGATTACGAGCGCACCATTCTGGCCGGAGGTCCGCTCGGCATCATGCAATCCTGCATGGACCTTGTCCTCCCTTACGTGCATGAGCGCAAGCAATTTGGCCAGGCGATCGGCGAATTCGAACTCATGCAAGGCAAGCTGGCCGACATGTATACTGCGATAAATGCGACAAGAGCATATGTCTATGCCGTGGCGAAGGCTTGTGACAGGGGACGCATTACGCGCAAGGATGCAGCGAGCGCAATTCTTTTCGCCGCGGAAAAGGCCACATGGATGGCGCTTGAATCCATCCAATGCCTTGGCGGCAACGGATATATTAACGACTATCCGGCCGGTCGCTTGCTGCGAGACGCGAAGCTCTATGAAATCGGCGCTGGCACGAGCGAAATCCGCCGAATGTTGATCGGACGCGAACTTTTTCAGGAGACTGCATAAGCGTGCCGGCTCGCCCGGTGTGATGGTTCAAGGCGCCGAAATGCCGATAATTGAAAGCGCCATCGATGTCCGATCGTCCGAATATGCGGGCAATCGCGACGCGATGTCTGAACTCGTCGAAGAATTGAAGGAAACCGCCGCGACGGTCTGCGAGGGCGGCGGAGCAGAGGCGCGCGCACGCCATCTCGCTCGCGGCAAGCTGCTCCCGCGGGAGCGTATTGATGCGCTCATCGATCCGCTTTCCCCTTTTTTGGAAATAGGGCAATTCGCGGCGCACGGCATGTACGACGGAAAGGTCGCCTGCGCGGCGGTTGTCGCTGGAATAGGCCGCATCCATGGCCGCGAGTGCATGATCGTCGCCAATGATGCGACGGTTAAGGGCGGCGTCTATTTTCCGATGACCGTTAAAAAGCATTTGCGCGCCCAGGAGATTGCTCTGCAAAATGCGTTGCCTTGCATTTATCTGGTCGATTCAGGCGGAGCCAATCTGGCGAGCCAGGACGAGGTGTTTCCGGATCGCGAACATTTTGGGCGCATCTTTTATAATCAGGCCGTCATGTCATCGAAAGGGATTCCTCAGATCGCCGTCGTCATGGGGTCTTGTACGGCTGGGGGCGCCTATGTTCCCGCGATGTGCGACGAAACCATCATCGTGCGCAACCAGGGAACAATCTTTCTGGCAGGGCCGCCTCTCGTTGAAGCTGCGACAGGTGAAGTGGTGACGGCCGAGGAATTGGGCGGCGCCGATGTTCATGCTCGACGTTCCGGTGTGGCCGATCATTACGCGTTGAGCGACGCACACGCGCTCGATATCGCGCGCAGCATAATTGCAAATCTTGGCCCTCAGCAGCAGTCCCTTCAAGAGTCCTCAAAGCCTGCCGCGCCGAAATATGATCCTGGTGAAATTTACGGAATTATTCCGAGGGATCGACGAAAGCAATTCGACATTCGCGACGTCATTGCTCGTATCGTCGACGACAGCGAATTTGAGGAGTTCAGGCAACTTTTTGGCGAGACGCTCGTCACAGGTTTCGCGCGCATCTGGGGCTATCAGGTCGGAATTATCGCAAACAATGGGATTCTCTTTTCGGAAAGCGCCCAGAAAGGCGCACACTTCATTCAACTGTGCGCCAAACGCAAGACGCCATTGATCTTCTTGCAGAACACCACTGGCTTTATGGTCGGCGCCAAATATGAAAGCGGAGGCATCGCGAAGGAAGGCGCCAAAATGGTCACCGCGGTCGCGACTGCGGCCGTCCCAAAGTTAACGGTGATTGTGGGCGGCAGTTTCGGAGCGGGAAATTACGCCATGTGCGGGCGCGCCTATTCTCCTCGCTTCCTTTGGATGTGGCCCAATGCCCGCATCAGCGTCATGGGCGGCGAACAAGCCGCAAACGTGCTGACGCGCGTTCGTCGCGAAGGGCTCAAGGCGCGCGCGGAAAGCTGGACGTCCGAGGCGGAAGAGGCCTTCGCGGCCCCTATTCGGCAACAATATGAGCGCCAAGGTCATCCTTTCTATTCCAGCGCCAGATTGTGGGATGATGGGGTTATCGATCCGATCGACACGCGTCGCGTTCTTGCGCTTGGTTTATCCGTAAGCCTGAAGGCGCCGATCGAGGATACGCATTTTGGGCTGTTTCGAATGTGAGATTGAGATGGATGACCTGCTGCAATCAATCGATTCACGCGGCGTCGCAACGCTGACTCTGAACCGACCAAATCGCCATAACGCTTTCGATGACGCGTTGATCATTCACATGACGGAGGTCTTGCGAGCGCTTGACGCCAGACATGACGTGCGCATCGTTATTCTTGCGGGCGCGGGTCCGAGCTACTGCGCCGGCGCAGACGTCGAATGGATGCGACGCGCCGCTGAGGGCACGCTTGAGGCGAACGAAAATGACGCCATCGCGCTCTTCGAACTCTTGTCTACCCTGGACAGACTGTCGAAGCCGACCATCGCCTTGGTGCATGGAGTGGCTTACGGCGGCGGCGTCGGCCTCGTGGCTTGTTGCGATATCGCCATTGCGTCCGAACGCGCAAGCTTTTGCTTAAGTGAGGTGAAGCTGGGAGTCGTTCCTGCGGTCATTGGGCCTTTCGTCATTCGATCGATCGGCGTACGGCAAGCGCGTCGGTTCTTCATGTCGGCCGAAGTCATCTTCGCCGAAGACGCGTTGGCTATCGGACTCGTTCATCAAGTGGTTCCGGAATCCAACCTAGGCGCAAGTCGGGATCGTATGATCGATGCTCTGCTTCTCGGCGCGCCTGGGGCGCAGAGGGATGCGAAGTCATTAATACGGTTATGCGAGAGACATCCGATCGACGCGGATTTGATGAAGGAGACAGCTCGAAGACTGGCGGAGCGAAGGGCCTCCTCGGAAGGGCAAGAAGGGTTGAGCGCGTTCATCGAAAAGCGTCCGCCCGCATGGCTTACCGATCGAGACCGCTGAGATGTTTCAAAAGCTGTTGATCGCCAATCGCGGTGAAATCGCATGTCGAATCGCCCGCACGGCGCGACGGTTAGGCATCGCAACGGTAGCTGTATATTCGGAGGCGGATGCTGGCGCGTTGCATGTCGATCTTACGGATGAGGCATGGCCCATCGGGCCAGCTTCTGCACGTCACAGCTATCTCTGCATCGACAAACTCATTGAGACCGCTCTTCGATCCGGAGCGCAAGCTGTGCATCCTGGCTACGGCTTCCTCGCTGAAAATCCCGAATTTGCAGAACAATGCGTGGAGGCTGGCCTCATTTTCATCGGACCATCCGCACAAGCCATGCGGCTCATGGGATCGAAGTCTTCCGCCAAGGCGCTCATGGAGCGCGCCGAAGTTCCAACCGTTCCGGGGTATCACGGCGATGCGGTCGACGCCGCAAGTTTGATGGACGCAGCAAAACGCGTTGGGTTCCCACTTCTCGTCAAGGCCTCTGCCGGCGGCGGTGGTCGGGGAATGCGGGTCGTTTGCGATGACAGTAAACTTGCGTCCGCAATTGCCGGCGCTGAGCGTGAGGCGGTGGCGTCGTTTGGCGACGGGCGTTTGCTGCTCGAAAAATATCTTACGCGGCCGAGACATGTCGAAATCCAAATTTTTGCAGACGCACAAGGCAACGTCGTTTCTTTTTTTGAACGCGATTGTTCAATGCAGCGTCATCACCAGAAAATATTGGAGGAAACTCCAGCGCCTGGGTTGCCTGTAGAGCTGCGTCGAGCGATGCGCGAAGCGGCGATAAAGGCTGCGAGAGTCATCGGTTACGTCGGCGCGGGCACCGTCGAGTTTCTGGTGAAAGACGATGCCTTTTTTTTCCTCGAGATGAATACAAGGCTTCAGGTGGAGCATCCGGTCACCGAGATGATCGCTGGGCAGGATCTCGTCGAATGGCAATTTCGGATCGCCTGCGGGGAAAAGCTGCCGCTATCTCAGGATGAACTGACCATGCGGGGCTGCGCGATGGAGGTCAGAGTTTGCGCAGAGGATCCGACGCAAAATTTCCTTCCGTCGATTGGCCTGATCGAACATTTTCGGCCTCCCGCTGAAAGCTCAGATGTTCGAATCGATTCCGGCGTACGAGCTGGAGATCGTGTTTCAGAATACTACGACTCACTCTTGGCGAAGCTCGTCGTATGGGGGTCCGATCGAAGTGAGGCGCTGACGCGACTTCAAAAATCACTCGATACATTCGAGCTATGCGGAATAGCAACCAATCTCGATTTTCTTCGCGCTATCGCAAATCATCCAGAATTTGCTCGGCGGCGAATATGACACGGGCTTTATCGAGCGCAATCTTGATGCGCTTAACGTTGCCACAATACTTACCGGAGATGACGAGACAGCTGTTTTGGCGG
Source organism: uncultured Alphaproteobacteria bacterium (assembly GCA_963811555.1). Classification (GTDB taxonomy): domain Bacteria; phylum Pseudomonadota; class Alphaproteobacteria; order Rhizobiales; family Beijerinckiaceae; genus Methylosinus. The sequence continues at coordinate 411,548 of CAWESG010000032.1, forward strand.
CCGGCGCCGCGGTTTGGCTTGCCGATCTGCGAAGACGCGAGCGCGAACAGGCGATGCGCTCGGAAGATCCGTGGTCGCCCTGGGCTATGACCGATGGTTGGCGCCTGCGCGGGCGCAGTCAATATGAGCTCCATTTTGATGCGGGCGGGCGCAAACTATCGGGCAAGATCCAAACGCACTCTGATGGCTCCTTCAACCTGCAAACGCAGGACTCGTCCGTCGCGGTCAGCGCGACGGAAACCGGAGACAGGATGAGTTTGCGGTTAGACGGGGTTAAGCGCGAACTGGGGATTGTTCGCCGCGACAAAGGTATCGTCGTCATACTCAATGGACGTAACCATGCGCTCAACTACGTCGATTTGCTATCTCCAAATCTAAACGAGGTTGGCGTGGGCTCTCAATTGAGGGCTCCGCTTCCGGCTAGAGTGACGCACGTCTACGTCAAGGTGGGGGACACGGTTCAAAAGGGCGCCCCGCTGATCGTTCTTGAAGCGATGAAGATGGAAATCACGCTGACTGCGCCGCGAGAGGGCGCGATCGAGCGCGTCTTCTGCGTGGAAGGAGAAATGACGACCGAGGGAATGGAATTGATCTCACTGGCTGAGGATGAATCGTGATGGCCTTCCCCTCCAGGGTCCGCATCGTCGAGGTAGGCCCTCGGGACGGTCTGCAGAACGAACCGGTTGTGGTTTCCGTTGACGACAAGGTCGCGTTGATTGGCCTGCTGGCGGATGCGGGCCTGACCACGATAGAGGCCGGAAGTTTTGTCTCAGAAAAAGCTTCGCCGCAAATGGCGTCGACGGCTGAGGTTCTCTCACGATTTCCTTCACGCGACGATGTCCGCTTGTCGGTCCTTGTTCCAAATTTGCGTGGACTTGAAGCCGCGCTTGCGGCGGGCGTTTCCGAGATCGCCGTCTTCGCCGCGGCGTCGGAGACGTTCTCTCAGAGAAATCTCAATTGCTCCATCTCTGAAAGTCTTGATCGCTTCGCCCGTGTCGTCGAAGAAGCCTCGCGTCACGGCGTCACCTCGCGCGGCTACGTCTCATGCGTGTTGGGATGTCCTTATGAGGGTGAAGTCGACATTGAACGCGTCGTGACTGTCGCGCAAGCTCTCCGGCAAATGGGCTGTCGCGAAATATCTCTTGGAGATACGATTGGCGTCGGGACGCCGCTACGCGCGCGCGAATTAGTTGAAGCGACCGCACGCGAGATTCCGGTCGATCGCCTTGCCGTTCATTTTCACGACACATACGGTCAAGCGCTGGCGAATATTTTCGCTTGTCTCGAGATGGGCGTTTCGGTCGTCGACAGTTCCGTAGGCGGACTAGGCGGCTGCCCGCATGCTCCTGGCGCCACAGGAAACGTGGCGACGGAGGATGTCGTCTATATGCTTGCGGGCATGGGGATCGAAACAGGCGTCGATCTCGCTGCTTTGCTTAGGGCAGGAAGCTTCATCTTGTATCGATTGGGACGCGCGCCTGCCAGTCCTGTTGCACGCGCTTTCGCGGCCAAGGAGGCGGCGCTATGAGAAATGCCTGCCGAAGCGGTCGTAACAATTTCTGGACATGAACCGTCGATTGGAATGGACGCCAAATGTATTCGTTATTTGGTCTGAGCGGCGAGCAGTTAGCCATACGCGAAATGGCTGCTGCATTCGCGCGCGACAAACTCGCTCCTTATGCGCTGGAGTGGGACAGGGAAAAGCATTTTCCGATCGCGACGCTTCGAGAGGCGGCGGCGCTTGGCATGGGCGCGATCCTCGCGAGTGAAGAATTCGGTGGTTCGGCCCTTTGCAGGCTTGATGCGGTCTTGATCTTCGAAGCGCTTGCGACCGGCTGCCCAACGATCGCCGCCTATCTCTCTATTCACAATATGGTCGCCTCGATGATCGACGCTTTTGGCTCGACACATCAACGGCGCATGTGGGGACCAAGGCTCGCCTCAATGGAACGTATTGTCGAGTTATTGCCTTACAGAATCGAGCTGCGGATCTGACGCGGCAGCATTGCGAACGCGCGCGGTGCGCCAGGGCGATTCTTACGTGCTGAATGGCGAGAAGCAATTCATTTCCGGCGCCGGCGCTGGCGGCGATCAGCACCTTTACATTGTCATGGCGCGAACGGGAGGTGAGGGGCCAAACGGCATTTCGGCTTTTCTTGTCGAAGGCGGGATGAAGGGATTGAAGATTGGCGCGTTGGAGAAAAAAATGGGCTGGAACGCGCAGCCGACCGCCGCCGTCGTCTTCGAAGATTGCCGGGTTCCCGTCGAGAATTTGCTTGGGAAAGAAGGTTTCGGATTTAAAATTGCGCTGGCCGCGCTGAATGGCGGCCGGCTCAATATTGGCGCTTGCTCTTTAGGCGGCGCGCAATCGGCGCTTGAGAAAGCGCTTTCCTATATGACTGAACGCAAGGCGTTTGGACGCCGCCTTGATGAGTTTCAGGCTCTTCAGTTCCGCCTTGCCGATATGGCCACAGAACTTGAGACGGCGCGCGCCATGCTCTGGCGCGCTGCGCAGGCGCTGGATGCGAAAGCGGCCGACGCCGCCATGCTCTGCGCCATGGCCAAGCGAGTCGCGACGGACGCTGGCTTTAATGTCGCAAATGAGGCGCTGCAACTCCACGGGGGATACGGATATCTGGCTGACTATGGCGTCGAAAAGATCGTCCGCGATCTCCGAGTGCATCAGATCCTCGAAGGAACGAATGAGATCATGCGTCTAATTGTCGCCAGAGGCTTGTCTCAAGGGAACGGATAGAGTGACGAGCGAAGACGAAATTCTCATTGCGCGCCGAGGACATTTAGGAACGATCCTTCTGAACCGGCCGAAAGCTCTGAACAGCCTGACCCTTCCGATGGTGCGCGGGTTCACGGCGGCGCTCGAAAGCTTCGCTATCGATCCTGACATTTATGCTGTTTGGGTGAGCGGAGCGGGCGAGCGCGGACTCTGCGCTGGCGGCGATATACGCGCACTTTATGAAACGCGGGAAGGCGGCCGCGACGAGTTCAAGCGCTTCTGGCGCGAGGAATATGAGTTGAACGCGCGTATCGCGTCATTTCCAAAACCCTATGTCGTCATCATGGATGGCGTCGTCATGGGCGGCGGCGTCGGGGTTTCGGCACATGGAAGCCATCGCATCGTTACCGAGCGGACGCGCCTCGCCATGCCAGAAACCGGCATTGGGTTCATTCCCGACGTCGGCGGCACATGGCTCCTGACGCGGAATGGCGGAGCGGGAATTTATATGGCCTTATCCGGCGCGGTCGTTAACGCTGCGGACGCGATCTATGTCGGTCTCGCTGACATCGCCATCGATTCCGCCTCCATCCCGGAATTGGAGCGGCGTCTTTCAACCATCCGCGTCGCGAGCGAGGTCGACGCAATTCTTGCGAATTTTGCCGCAACGCCTTCAGGTGGCGTCCTGGCGAACAATGGTCCTTTGCTCGATCGAGCGATGCAGCAAGATCGGGTTGAAGACATTGTCGATGCCCTCATCGTTGATAGATCATCATTCGCGCAAGACGCGGCGAGAGAGATTCAAAAAAAATCTCCGACAAGCCTGAAGGTTGACGCGTAAGCTCTTAACACTCGCCGCCAAAGCGAGCTCTTTGGAAGAGTGTTTGACAAACGAGTTCCGCGCAGCCTGCGCACTGATGGAAACACATGATCTTTATGAGGGGATTCGCGCCGCGGTCATAGACAAGGATAGGCGACCGCATTGGTCGCCCGAAAAATTGGAAGACGTCGACGAAGCGACGGTCGCCGCTATATTGCGCGGAAGCGGCGATCCTGAGCCCGTGTTCGGGGCATGGAAAAATATCGCATAGCGTTAGCCCACGCGAAGACGGCCCAACGACAGGGGAAGCGAGGCATGAGCGGAGCGGACCCGGTCGTTATCCTCGGCGCGGCTCGCACGCCGATTGGCGCATTTCTCGGCGATCTAAAAGACGTCACCGCGCCGGAGCTTGGCGCGCACGCGATAAAGGAGGCGGTCTCGCGTGCTGGCGTTCCAAAGGAAGCGATCGACGAGGTCGCCATGGGCTGCGTTTTGTCCGCCGGGCTCGGCCAAGCTCCAGCGCGACAGGCGGCGTTGGGCGCAGGACTGCCAAAAGAAACCGCCTGTGTCACGGTTAACAAGATGTGCGGCTCCGGAATGAAAGCGATCATGTTGTCGCATGACCAGCTTATCGCGGGCAGCGCCGAAATCATGGTCGCGGGCGGCATGGAAAGCATGAGCAATGCTCCCTACCTCCTCGATCGTGCGCGAACCGGCTATCGAATGGGTCACCGAAGGACGATCGACCATATGTTCCTCGACGGACTTGAGGATGCGTATGAAAAAGGTCGGTTGATGGGCTCCTTTGCGGAGGATTGCGCGACGCATTACCAATTCACGCGTGAGATGCAGGACGCCTATGCGCTGGAGTCGCTAACGCGCGCCCAACGTGCAGCGAGCGATGGAAGCTTCGCGAACGAAATCGTTCCCGTAAATGCGAAGGATGGCAAGTCCGATCGATTGATTTCGATGGACGAACTCCCTGCAAGAGGCGAAGACTGAGGATATTTCAAAACTGAAGCCCGCTTTTCGTGAGGCTGGCACGATCACTGCGGCGAATGCGAGCGCGATATCGGACGGCGCTGCTGCGTTGACGCTCACGCGCCTCGAACGGGCAGGGCGTCTCGGCTTGACTCCGCGCGCGAAAATCGTTGGGCACGCCACCCATGCCGACGCTCCAAGCCAGTTTTCGACCGCTCCGATCGGCGCGATTCGAAAATTGATGGAGCGGGTGGGTTGGAGTTTGAAGGATGTCGATCTCTTCGAGATCAACGAGGCTTTCGCCGTCGTCGTTATGGCTGCTCTACGAGATCTCGATATTCCAAGAGATAAGGTCAATGTTCATGGCGGCGCCTGCGCGCTCGGACACCCGATCGGCGCGTCCGGAGCTCGTATCGTCGTCACTCTATTGTCAGCCCTGGAAAAGCATCAGCTAAGGCGAGGCGTTGCGGCGCTCTGCATCGGCGGCGGTGAGGCGACCGCGATCGCGATCGAGCTTATAAGCTAGCCCGGCAGCGCAAAAACGCCATCTCACGCAGGCTATCCTGAATTCTTATTTTCGCTGCATCGCGGCGTGGAAAGGCCGCCATTATCCGTCCACAAAAATTTCTTTATCGAAACGATGACGGGGCCAAATGGCGCGCTAAATCGCCTATCGGGAGCGCGGCTGCACAAGCACAATGGTCAAGCGAATGAATTATGATTCTCGGATCGGGTTCATCCAGTTTCTTTCAGCGGAAGGCGAGTTGAGAAGCGCCGAAGGCGGAAGCGCCCATGATGAAGCTCTCCTGATAAATTTCTATCGCGCGATGACCAAGGCTCGCGCTTTCGACGGTAAGGCGATAGCGCTACAGCGCACGGGGCAATTAGGAACATTTGCTTCAGCGTTGGGGCAGGAAGCGGTCGGGGTTGGAGTCGCTTCCGCTATGGAAAAGCGCGACGTGCTTGTTCCCTCTTATCGCGACCACGGCGCACAGTTCATTCGCGGGATGACCATGACCGATTGCCTGCTCTATTGGGGCGGCGATGAACGGGGAAGCGACTATGCAATCCCGCGCTCCGATTTTCCGAATTGCGTTCCCGTTGCGACGCAGGTGGCGCATGCCGTGGGCGCCGCCTATTCATTCCTGTACCGTAAGGAAGATCGCGTCGCCGTCTGCTTCATCGGAGACGGCGGCACCGCAAATGGGGGCTTCTATGAAGCGCTCAATATGGCGGGTGTTTGGAAAACCCCGCTTGTCATCGTGATCAGCAATAATGGTTGGGCAATTTCGACGCCTTGCAGACTGGAGAGCGCCACAAAAACTCTTGCGCAAAAGTCGGTTGCGGCGGGGATGGAGGGGATACAGGTCGACGGCAACGATGTCGTCGCCGTTTATGAAGTCGCACGGCGGGCGATCGAGAAGGCGCGTAGCGGGGGCGGACCAACCTTGATCGAAGCGCTGACCTATCGGTTGGGCGATCATACGACAGCCGACGACGCGACTCGCTATCGCGATCCAGAGGTTGTGCGTCAGGAATGGACGCGCGAACCTATCGCCCGGTTGCGATCCTATCTGACCCGCAAGGGACTTTGGAGCAAGGATCAGGAAGCCGCCTTGCTTGCGGAATGTGGAGCTGAAGTCGAAAAGGCCGTTGAAGTCTACCTTTCAACGCCGGCTCCAAACTGCGACGCCATGTTCGATCATCTTTACGCGACTCTTCCCCATTCGCTGAAGCGGCAAGTGGAGGAAGCGCGGCGCTTCGAATCCGGTCGTGGGGACAATGATGGCTGATCTAACTCTCGTCGAAGCTGTCAACCACGCGCTCGCTTATGAAATGGGACAAGATCAGGACGTCCTGCTGTTAGGTCAGGACATCGGGGTGAATGGCGGAGTATTTCGTGCGACAGTCGGATTGCAGGCTCGGTTCGGGTGCGAACGCGTCATCGACGCGCCGCTTGCCGAGGCGGGTATCGCGGGCGCCGCGATCGGGATGGCGGCGATGGGCTTAAAACCCGTGGCGGAAATTCAATTTACCGGTTTTATCTATCCCACGATGGACCACATGATCAATCACGCCTCGCGCTTGCGTCATCGCACGCGAGGCAGAATGACATGTCCCATGGTGTTGCGGTCGCCTTATGGCGCCGGCATCCACGCGCCGGAACACCACTCTGAAAGTCCAGAAGCATTTTTCGCGCATATGCCTGGGTTGCGAGTCGTGATTCCTTCGTCCCCCGCTCGCGCCTATGGCCTCCTCCTTGCCGCGATACGAGATCCGGATCCGGTCGTCTTCCTCGAACCGACCCGGCTTTATCGCCTGTTTCGTCAAGATGTCTCGGATGACGGCGAGGCTTTGCCGCTTGATACATGTTTCGTTTCGCGAGAGGGGCGCGACGCGACAATCGTCGCCTGGGGCGCTGCGATGCGAGAGGCGATGGGCGCTGCCGAAATTCTCGAGAACGAAGGGATAGAGGTCGATGTCATCGATGTCGCGACGCTGAAGCCGCTCGACATCGAAACGATTCTGCAATCCGTGGAAAAGACGGGCCGCTGCGTTATTGTGCATGAGGCGCCGCGAACATGCGGCTTCGGAGCCGAAATCGCCGCCGAAATCGCGGAACGCGCGCTCTATTCCCTGCTTGCGCCCGTGAAGCGGGTCACGGGCTATGACGTCGTCGTGCCGCTGGCGAAACTCGAAGGCCAATACATGCCGAGCGTCGAACGCATTGCTGACGCCGTTCGCAAGACAATGGAGGCGTCATGAAGACGTTTAGGCTCCCCGACCTCGGCGAAGGCTTGCAAGAGGCCGAACTTGTCGAATGGCTTGTGAAGGCTGGCGACGCAGTGACTGTCGATCAACCTTTGTTATCGGTCGAGACGGCGAAGGCCGTCGTAGAAATTCCCTCCCCGCGGGCAGGACGCATCGAACGCATCTTTGCCGACGCTGGCGACATAATTCGTATCGGCGCGCCGCTTGTCGCGTTCGAGGGCGGAGCCGACGAAGGGGAGGGCTCCATTGTAGGGGCAGTTCAAAGCGGCGCGCGCGTTGTGCGCGAGGAGCCGATCGCCATGGGGCGCGCAGTGGGAGCGATCCGCGCGACGCCTGCCGTTAGGGCGCTCGCTCACAAGCTCGGGGTCGAACTCGGAATGGTGACGCCATCTGGCGAAAACGGCGTGATCACAATCGATGACGTGCAAAGAGTGGCAAGAATATTGAGCGAGACCGAGCCGGCGGAACCGCTGCGCGGATTTCGCCGCGCAATGGCTCAGAATATGGCCTTGGCGCGCGCCGAAGTCGCTGCCGCGACGATTGTCGATGACGCCGACATTGACGCCTGGTCAAGTGGAACGGATACGACGGTCCGACTTATTCGCGCGCTCGTGAAGGGCTGTCGTGCGGAGCCCGCCCTCAATGCATGGTTCGAAAGCGAGTCGCTGGCGCGACGCGTCCTTAAAAAGATCGATCTCGGTATTGCTGTGGACTTGCCAGAGGGACTGTTCGTGCCGGTGCTGCGAGACGTCGCGGAACGCGACGCCGCCGATTTGCGCGAGGCGCTAACCCGAATGCGCGCCGACATAGCGGCTCGACGCATCCCGCCGGAGGAACTGCGGGGCGCCACGATTACCCTGTCGAACTTTGGCATGATCGCGGGAAAATACGCGGCTCCAATTGTCCTTCCGCCAACGGTCGCAATTCTCGGCGCCGGCCGTATCCGTTCAGCCGTCGTCGCTTGCGATGGAATTCCTGCGGTGCACCGAATACTGCCCTTGAGCTTGACGTTCGATCACAGGGTTGTCTCGGGCGGAGAGGCGGGGCGTTTCTTGGCCGCTGTGATATCGGATCTGACGATCGCGCAATGATGAGAACGCTTATTTAGATAGAAGGCTCGCAAGAAAAAGAACGACAACCTCCACTCGTGAGGTTGTCGTTCTATGCATAGGCGAGCTGTGCGCTACATTTTGCCCATCCCCATGCCAAATCCCATCATTCCGGTCATCGTTTGATCCGCGATCTTCTTTTGTTCATCGGTCAAGACGGCAAAAAGCGGCTCAGCAGCCGCCTTGATGGCGCGGATTTCTTCGAGATGCGCTCCCATCATTTTCTCCATCATGCCGAGATGCTGAAGAACGCCGCCTGACATTCCGGACATTCCGGAGGATTCGGACCCACCATGTTCATGCATGGACGCGCAGGCTTGACCCGCCTTCTGTGTGGATGATTTGACGGCATCGGCAAACGCGTTCCACTGCGGCGTCTGGGCGTCGGTCAGTTTGAGTTCCGCTTTTAAATAGGCGAGGCGTCCTTCCACATGCTCTGTGGTGCGGCACATCATGTGTCCCATCATCATCATGCCGCCGTGACCGCCAGCGCCGCCGCCTGTCGCGCCATGATCCATCCCGCCCATCATCCCTTGGCCCATCATGCCGCCGTGATCCATACCCCCTCCGTGACCCATGGCGCCATGATCCATGCCGCTTTGGCCCGACCCTCCAGCGCCGCCCATTGGCATGCCGCCGTGATCCATTTGACTGGACCCGGCGCCTGCCGGCGCGCCTCCGCCTTGCTGCGCAAATGCGACGCCGGCGCCGGCGTATGTCAACACGCAAGCTGCCGCAGTCATCCTCCAATTCCGACGCAAATTCTTAGAGATCGTCATATTCATCCTCCCATTTTTTGAATTCCACCGGCGCATTGATAGGCTCGCCGTCTTATTCGACCAAGAACTCTCTCATCATGCCCATGTCCTCATGCTCGAGATTGTGACAGTGAAACATGAAACGACCCTTGAAGTCGTGAAATGGTTTGGCGATGCGGACAGTTTCGCCTGGCGTGACAAGGACCGTATCCTTCCACCCGCTGTCGATGAAGCCATCCCGCATTGTCGCGTAGTCTTCACTATGATCCGCATCGATTTGGCGGCTGACGACCTGGAAATATTCGCCATGGAGATGGATCGGGTGCGCCATGCTCATCATCGCGCCCATTCC
>CAWESG010000033.1:0-24315 GCA_963811555.1 uncultured Alphaproteobacteria bacterium
CGGCGTCGATCCTTCGCCCGGCAATATGGAAGGCAAGGAAGTGCGCTTTGGTCCCGCCATGAGCGCGCTTTACGCCACGGCGACGACGGGCACCAGCACCGGCTCCGTCAACTCCATGCACGATTCCTATATGCCGCTTGGCGGCCTCGTGCCCCTGTTCAACATGCTGCTCGGCTGCATCTCGCCCGGCGGCGTCGGCGCGGGGCTCTATGGCTTCCTCGTGCTCGCCGTCATCGCGGTGTTTGTCGCGGAACTCATGGTCGGCCGCACGCCGGAATATCTCGGCAAGAAGATCGAAACGCGCGAGATGAAACTCGCCATGCTGGCGGTGCTGATTTATCCGCTCACCGTGCTTGGCTTCTCGGGCGCGTCTGTGCTGGTGAAGTCGGCGCTCGACAGTCTGGGCAACGCCGGCCCACATGGACTGTCGGAAATTCTCTACGCTTTCGCGTCGACGAATGCGAACAATGGTTCGGCCTTCGCGGGACTGAGCGGCAATACGCCCTGGTACAACACCACGTTTGGCCTCGCCATGTTCCTTGGGCGCTTCGCCTATGTCGTCCCGGTACTGGCGTTAGCGGGGTCTTTCGCCGCGAAAAAGAAAGCGCCCGCTTCGGCCGGCACCTTCCCGACGCATGGACCTCTGTTCATCGGGCTGCTGCTCGGCGTCATCGTCATCTTGTACCTGCTCCAATATTTCCCGGCGCTCGCGCTCGGCCCAATCGTCGAGCACTTCTTGCTGCAAGCCGGCAAAGCCTTCTGAACGGAGTTTCGTCCATGTCCCACAAAGTCGTTGCTCCCGGCCTCTTCGATGCGGCCATCATCAAACGCGCCTCGATCGACGCGTTCCGTAAGCTCTCTCCGCGTCAGCTTGCGCGCAATCCGGTCATCTTCGTCACCGAGGTCGTCTCGGCGGTCGTGACAATCTTGTTTGTCCGCGATCTCGTCACGCATAATGGCGTCGCGCTGTTCTCCGGTCAGATCGCGGCGTGGCTGTGGTTTACGGTGCTGTTCGCCAATTTTGCGGAAGCGGTGGCGGAAGGACGCGGCAAGGCGCAGGCGGACGCTCTGCGCAAGACCCGCTCCGACACCAAAGCGAAGCGACTCATCGATCCCCATAACAAGAGCGGCATGAGGGACGTCGTCGAAGGCGTCTCGGCGCTTGATTTGAAAATGGGCGACATCGTCCTCGTCGAAGCCGGCGATCTCATTCCGGGGGATGGCGACATCATCGACGGGGTCGCTTCGGTGAATGAATTGGCGATCACCGGCGAGTCGGCGCCTGTCATTCGCGAAGCCGGCGGCGACCGCTCCGCCGTCACCGGGGGCACGACTGTCCTCTCCGATTGGATCAGGGTGAAAATCACGGCCGCGCCCGGCTCGACCTTCATCGATCGCATGATTGCGCTGGTCGAAGGCGCCGAACGTCAAAAGACGCCCAATGAACTGGCGCTGTCGATCCTATTGTCGGGACTGACGATCATCTTCCTCATCGTCTGTGTGACGCTGTGGCCGATCGCTGGCTACTCGGGAACCGTTCTTTCGGTGACGGTGCTCATTGCACTGCTCGTGTGCCTCATTCCGACAACCATCGGCGGCCTTTTATCGGCGATCGGCATCGCCGGCATGGATCGCTTGATCCGCTTCAACGTCATCGCCACCTCGGGCCGCTCCGTCGAGGCGGCCGGCGACGTCGATACGTTGTTGCTCGATAAAACCGGCACGATCACTTTCGGCAATCGCATGGCCGATGAATTCATTCCCGCCGGAACCGTCTCCGAGCGTGCATTGGCGGAGGCCGTGTTGCTCGCGTCGCTCGCGGATGAAACGCCGGAGGGTCGTTCGATCGTCGCTCTGGCGAAAAGCCGCTATGGCCTGGCGGAGCCCAAAATCGGCGCCGATGCGCGGATCGTGCCCTTCTCCGCCCATACGAGGATTTCGGGCGTCGATCTTCCCGGACGCGCGCTGCGCAAGGGCGCGGTCGATTCCGTCATCGCGCATGCGGGTTTGACCAATGATCACGCGCCCGAAGACCTCAAGCGGGCTGTCGAACGTATTTCGCGGGCGGGCGGCACGCCGCTCGCGGTGTCGGAGAACGGACGCTTGCTCGGCGTCGTGCACCTCAAGGATATCGTCAAACCTGATATCAAGGACAGGTTCGCGGCTCTACGCGCCATGGGCATCAAGACGGTCATGGTCACCGGCGACAATCCGCTCACGGCTGCGGCGATCGCCTCGGAAGCCGGCGTCGACGACTTCATCGCGCAGGCGACGCCGGAGGACAAGCTCACCTATATTCGCAAGGAGCAACAGGGCGGGCGCTTGATCGCCATGTGCGGCGACGGCACCAATGACGCGCCCGCATTGGCGCAAGCCGATGTCGGCGTCGCCATGCAGACCGGCACGCAAGCGGCGCGCGAAGCGGGCAATATGGTCGATCTCGATTCCGATCCCACAAAGCTCATCGAAATCGTCGCCATCGGCAAGCAATTGCTGATGACGCGCGGATCGTTGACGACTTTCTCGATCGCAAACGACGTGGCCAAATATTTTGCGATCATCCCGGCTTTGTTCGTCGTGACCTATCCGGAGCTTGGCGCGATCAACATCATGAAGCTGGCCTCCCCGCAGTCGGCGATCCTCTCGGCTGTCATCTTCAACGCGCTCGTCATCATTGCGTTGATCCCGCTCGCCTTGAAAGGCGTCGCTTACCGTCCCGTCGGCGCCGCTGCGCTGCTGCGCCGCAATCTGCTGATCTATGGGATCGGCGGCATCGTCGCGCCATTTGTCGGCATCAAGCTCATCGACATTGTCGTCTCGGTTTTGCATCTCGCTTAAGGAGTCCATCATGTTGGCGCAACTTCGTCCCGCGGTCGTGATGATCGTATTGTTCACTGCCTTGACAGGCCTTGCTTATCCATTGGCGATCACAGGCGTCGCGCAGCTCGCAATGTCCAACAAAGCCAATGGCGGCGTGATCGAACGCGACGGCAAGATCGTCGGTTCGTCCTTGATTGGCCAGACCTTCGCGTCCGATCGCTATTTCCATGGCCGTCCCTCGGCGACGAGCGCGCCGGACCCTGCAGACTCCACGAAGACCGTCGACGCGCCCTATAACGCGGCGAATTCTGGAGGCTCCAATCTCGGTCCGACTTCGCAAAAGCTCGTCGATCGCGTGAACGGCGCGATTGAGGCCGAGTTTGCCGCGGGGCGCGTGGATATTGTGGCGGCGGACGCCGTCACCACCTCCGCCTCAGGTCTCGATCCGCATATTTCGCCCCAATTTGCGCAGGCGCAGGTTCCGGCGGTCGCCAAGGCGCGCGGGTTAAAAGAGAGCCGCGTCCACGCATTGGTGGAGGAGCATACCGAACAGCGTTTCGCAGGATTGATCGGCGAGCCGCGCGTCAATGTGCTGCTGCTGAATCTTGCGCTGGACGAGTTGCGCCCGGATCTTGTGTCCGAAAAGCGATAGAGGTCTTGAACGAGCCCTGCATCGATACAATGCGCTAGAGCGAAGACCTGTCCATGGCTCGCTCTAGTGCGTCGAGACGACGAAGACATATATCCTTATCGAAAAAACCGAGGATGTCATGAGCGCCGCTGACTGGACGAAAATAGTTTTCGTGTTGCTGATAGTGGTTGGGTTCGGCCTTCCATTTGCGGTGTATTTTGTCGATGTCTACAAAGGCGTTCAGGCGTTTCCTATTCCGATAGCAGGCCCCATTAAGCGACGCCTTAATCGCTTGTTTGGGATTGGTTCCCAGAAGGAACCAGACACGGCTGCGTGACCGCAAAATCTGCCGCGGATCGATAACGAGGCAGCCGTCCCACCTTGCTGCAGGTCTTCCCGTTACCACGCTCGGTTCTTTGGTCGAACATTTGCTCATGATGGCTCGTCGGACGTTTTAATCCGGTTGCGCGCCATCTTGCCCATGCAATTGTGAGCCCGGGAGCGTTAGCCGATCGATCCTGTTCAAGTCCGAACGGGTGCCGTAAGCTTCCATCCGGTCCCCCTCGCCGACATTTCCATTTGCGGAAAGGAGACTAGCCCGCACAACGCTGGAGAATCTACGACGTGGCGCAACTGGAGAAAAACTTCGATCGCCGACCTGATCCCGACGCGCTGCTCGCGTTGACGGATCAGGTCGGTGGAAAATTGCGCGTGTTTCTCGGCGCGGCGCCCGGCGTCGGCAAGACCTATTCCATGTTGGCGAAGGCGCGCGCCTTGAAGGCGGATGGCGTAGATGTCGTGGTCGGCCTCGTTGAGACGCATGGGCGGCGAGAGACCGAAGTCTTGACAGAGGGTCTCGAAATCCTGCCGCGCCGCAAGATCGCCTATCGAGGCAGGATGATCGAGGAGTTCGACATCGACGCAGCGCTGGCGCGAAAGCCCAAGCTGATCATCGTCGACGAACTCGCTCACACCAACGCGCCCGAGAGCCGTCATCCCAAGCGCTGGCAGGACGTCGAAGAATTGCTGGACGCCGGCGTCGACGTCTGGACGGCGCTCAATATCCAGCATCTGGAAAGCCTCGCCGACGTCGTTTCCCGCATCACGGGCGTCGCGGTGCGAGAGACGGTTCCCGACCGCGTGTTGCAGCATGCGGCGGATGTCGTTCTCGTCGATCTCACGCCGGATGAACTCATCCAAAGATTGAAGGAAGGGAAAGTCTACGTTCCCGAAACCGCCAAACGAGCGACTGCAGAACTTCTTCACCCCCGGCAATCTCACGGCTCTGCGCGAACTTGCCTTGCGGCGCACGGCGGATCGCGTCGACGACCAGATGGTCGACTATCTGCGCCAGAACGCCATTGAAGGACCGTGGGCGACGGCGGAACGTTTGCTGGTCTGCGTTGGCGCCGATGTTTCCTCAGACGTGGTTGTGCGTGCGGTGGCGCGCCTTGCGACTGGCCTCAATGCAGAATGGACGGCAGTCTATGTCGAACGGCTCGGGCGCGAGGAAACAGACCCTTCGCGCGTGAAGCGCATCGACGACGCTCTAAGGCTCGCTGAACGTCTTGGCGCTTCGACCGAGCGGTTGTCCGCTTATGATCTTGCCGGAGAAGTGCTTCGTTTTGCCCGCAGCGAAAACGTGACGCAAATCGTCGTGGGACGATCGCGCGCAGGTCTTCTGGCTCGCCTCGCGCGACGGTCCCTGACCGACGAAATCGTTCGGCGGTCAAAGGACATCGCTGTCTATGTGGTGACGGAGGAACAAGCGAAGTCGGTCGTTGAACGACGTCCGATGTCGCGCTCGGCGCGCTTGGAATTATGGATCGGCGTGGGGATCGCCGCTCTTTCCGTCGCGATCACGGTTGGTCTGGGACACGTGCTGGAATTGTGGCTACGATTGCCCAATCTGTCGATGATTTTTCTCATCCCAGTGATCTTCTGCGCGGTGAGGTTTGGACTATCGGCGGCGGTCGCCGCATCGGTTCTTTCGTTTTTCGCATTCGATTTCTTCTTCGTCGACCCTCGCTATGAGTTTACGATTTCGCAACCGCATGAATTCCTGGCGCTCATCGTCTTCCTTGTCGTCGCCGTCATAACGGCAATGCTGGCGAGCCGTATGCGCGAGCAATCTCTTGGTATGCGCACGCGCGCGCATGCCGCCCAGTCTTTGTTTGAATTCTCGCGCAAACTCTCGGGCGCGGCCAATCTCGACGACGTTCTGTGGGCCGCCGCCGTGCATGCGCAGAAAACGCTCGATGCGCGCTGTATCGTATTGCTCAGGCCGGACGATGGAGAGTTGAAGATTTCCGCCGCATGGCCGCCGGTAGACCAATTGGACGCCGGAGAAGCGAGCGCAGCACGATGGGCGCTGCAAAAATCCGAGCCGGCCGGCTGGAGAACCGGAACGCTGCCAAATGTGCGGTTTCAGTTTCGACCGCTCGCAACTTCGCGCGGCATTGTCGGCGTGTGCGGCATCGAGCCGAAGATCGCCGACGAACCGCTCCCGGCGCAGGATGAACGCATGTTGACCTCCATTCTCGAACAGACAGCCATCGCCATCGATCGATCGCTGCTGGTTGACGATTCCGTGAAGGCCGCCGCGCTCGAGGAAAACGAGAAGTTGCGCACGATGCTTCTGGCGTCGCTTTCCCATGATCTGCGAACGCCGCTCGCATCGATCACGGGAGCCGTCACCAGCTTGCTGCAACTTGGGGACAAGATACCATTGCCGGACAGGCGCGATCTTCTCGTTTCGATCGAGGAGGAGGCCGGCAGGCTGAGCCGTTTCGTCGCCAATCTGCTCGAAATGTCCCGTATTGAATCCGGCGCTCTCGCGCCACGACGCGATCTGGTCGATGTCGCCGAGGTCGTGCGCAGCGCGGTCGATCGTTGCCGCAAAGTTTTTCCCGCGCAAAAGATCTCGGTCAGCATCGCGCCGGATCTACCACTTATCCGCGGCGATGCGAATCTTCTCGCGCAAGTTCTGTTCAATCTGTTGGACAATGCTCATAAATACGGCGGCGAGTCCGGCGCCGTCATTCACGGCAGACGCGAAGGGCCAGAGGTCGTCGTCACAGTGACCGACGAGGGACCGGGCGTAAAGCCTGCCGATCTTGAACGCATCTTCGAAAAATTCTATCGGGGCGGTCGACCCGACGGCCGCAAGGCGGGAACCGGACTTGGTCTCTCGATCTGTCGCGGCCTCGTCGAAGCGATGGGAGGAACGATCGTCGCGCAAAGTCCGGCGATCCGCAGACGCGGCACGCGCATCGTCTTGCGCTTTCCTGTTTCCGAACAATCGCCGGGAGGCAAGGCGGCATGAGCGCCATTCGCGTTCTCGTCGTCGACGACGAGCCACAGATCCATCGATTCTTGCGTCCTGCGCTGACGGCTTGCGGCTATGAGGTTGTGATGGCCGAGACCGGTCGCGACGCTTTGCGACTCATCGCCACCGCCGCTCCCGATGTGATCGTTCTGGACCTCGGCCTGCCGGACATGGACGGCAAGGACGTCTTGCGGCAGACCCGCAGTTTCTCGAAAATTCCGATCATCATTCTCTCGGCGCGAGACCAGGAGGCGGAAAAGATTCTGGCGCTCGACGCCGGCGCCGACGACTATGTCGAAAAGCCCTTCGCGATCGGGGAACTCATGGCGCGACTTCGCGCGGCCTTGCGTCATGCGACGCATGAAGGACGGGAGCAGACGCGAATCGAGAGCGGAGGATTTTGCATCGATTTCGCGAAGCGCACAGTGACGAAGAACGGCGTCGCGGTGAAATTGACGCCAAAAGAATATGACATTCTGGCGATGCTCGCTCGCCATGCGGGGCGCTTGCTCACCCATCGGCAATTGCTCACCGCCGTATGGGGGCCAGCTCATCAGGAGGATACGCAATATCTGCGCGTCTTCATCGGCCAGCTGCGCGCCAAGATCGAGGAGGACTCGTCCGTGCCCCAGCTCATATTGACTGAGCCTGGAATGGGTTATCGCTTCGCCGACATCGACCGGTGACGACGCTGTGCGCCCAGCTAAGAACTCGCGCCTCAGAGGCGGCGCCTATTCATTTTCAAAGCTATACCGGATAATCTGAGCGTGTTTCGGCGGAGAATCGAATGTACGTGCCTTATCAAACCCTTGTCGTCATGCTTTTGGTCGGCCTCGTCGCCGGATGGGTCGCCGCAAAGGTTGTGACAAAACATGGCATGGGCATTGGCGGCGACATCATTGTCGGAGTGATCGGCGCTTTTATTGGGGATTGGCTGCTGCCCCGGCTCGGCGTTCATTTAGGAAGCGGGATCGCGCTCGCCATCTTGAATGCAACAGCTGGCGCAATCCTGTTGCTCTTGCTGGTTCGCGTCATCCGCGCCGTTTGACTTGGGCCGGCGCGCCGCGAGAGATTTTAGAAATTATTTGTCGCTGCCTTCTCTCTCGGCTCCATAACTCGGGCTCCAATTCAGGCGCCCGCGAAGCAGAGAAAATCTCAACCTGATCATCTACGCGCCACAAATCGATCCGGGCTTATTGACTTGGTCAAAGCGCTCCCCGCGAACGGCTAACAAAATTCTTGGGTAGCCACGGGCATGTCGGTAAATCTCACAGCGCGTCAATATAAAGTCAGGCCCTAGAAAGGGAGGCCACGCGATAATGCGAAACCAGAGGTCGCAGACACCGTAGCGCTTCCTCTCCAAGATCGAACGTCGTCCGAGCCTCCGTTGAAATGAATTTCGCCCGCGCCGCCCGTCCCACTTCGGAAGATTCGATCGAAAGCGCGCGCAATTCGTCGCTCAAATCTCGCACCGACGCATAGAAGGACGCGATGAGACGCGCGCGATGGGCTCCGAGCAAACTAATTCTAGCGGCCTGAGATTGATATATGATCGGCGAGAATGGCGATGATAGAGGTGAAACAAAGACGGCCGCGTTCGCCGAGCCGTTTTCCACGTCGTGCGTTTCGATGACGTTTAAGATCTCAGCGATTTCGCCGACAAGTCTTGAGGCCACGCCCCGACGCGTAGCGACCACCGCATAGATCACGCCCGCGACAACGCAGCTCGCGACGAGGGCCAAGACGGTCAAGGCGACGCCCATTTTCGGCCTCCTCTCAAAGAGGCTTTTTACGGGAATTCAACGCCGACGCCGGGGCGAAGGTTCATTGAAACTAACGCTAACAGCTGCTCTCATCGAAAATAAAGTGCAGCATTGGACAGCAAGCCCCCTTCTGATTGACGCGGGGACGGTTGCTAGAGCCGGGTTCGGCGTCGAGGAGATCAAGCTGCGCGCCAATGGCGGACGAGGCGGCGCCCGGCGCCTCGTCTGGATCGCGGAACGCGTCGATCTCGGAGCGAGCCACCAGGCCTGATTGTCGTCTTCGCGCTCAGGTCTTCGACGTCTTCTTTTGTTTCGGCTTCTGGGTTCTTTTTGGCTTTGGGCCTTCCGGCGATTGCACGCGTCCATGCTCCGGCGGGCCGCTCAATCGTTCGACACGAATGGTGTCGCCGCCCGGGCGACGCATATTTGCGGCGAATCCCGCCGACACGCGCTCCGAGACTTCGATTTTCGTTTCGTGGTCGAAAATGCGGATCGCGCCAATATCCTGTCTCGTGACGTTTCCCTTCCGGCAGAGCATCGGCAACAGCCATTTCGGATCGGCGTTCCTTTTGCGGCCGATGTCGAGGCGAAACCACGCCACGCCACCTGACAGGCTGGCCGCATGCGGGCGCTTGCTCGGCTCGTCGCGGGTTTTTGTGGTCGGGCTTCGTGGATTGCGCTTCTCGCGGCGCTCCGACTCCTCTCCGGGATCCACGACCTCTTCGATCGCCGGAAGACGCGATCGGTAGATTCGGACTAGCGCCGCGCCGAGTTGCTCCGGCGTTCGTTCGGCGAGAAGCAATCTCGCCATGCGGAAATCCTCTTCGACGGGCGTTTCCGTCAGCAGGGGATCCTGCAGCATGCGGTTCTGGTCGAGATCGCGTATTTCCTCCGCTGTGGGCGGCCCGCTCCAATGGGCCTGAACGCCCGCGTCCGACAGCAGTCGTTCGGCGCGCCGGTGGCGCGAAGCCGGCACGAGTAGCGCGCTTACGCCCTTGCGGCCGGCGCGACCCGTGCGTCCGCTGCGATGCTGCAAGGCTTCCGCGTCGTGAGGAAGGTCGGCGTGGATGACGAGGCTCAGATTCGGCAGGTCTATGCCGCGCGCCGCCACGTCCGTTGCGACGCATACGCGCGCGCGGGCGTCGCGGAGCGCCTGCATGGAGTGGTTTCTTTCATGTTGGCTCAATTCGCCCGACAAAAGCACCGCCGAGAAGCCGCGTTCGAGCAAGGTTGCGTGCAAATGCCGCACGGATTCGCGCGTATTGCAGAACACCATCGCCGCCGGCGCTTCGAAATAGCGCAGAAGATTGACGGTCACGAGCTCAGTCTCATTCGGCGCCGTGCGGATCGCCCGGTATTCTATGTCGGCGTGGCCGCGCGCCCCGCCAGCGACGTCGATCCGCCGCGCGTTGCGCTGATAGCGCTTAGCGAGAGCCGCGATGCCTTTCGGCATCGTGGCTGAGAACATTAAAGTCCTTCTGTCGAGAGGGGCGGCCTCCAATATGAATTCGAGATCCTCGCGAAACCCGAGGTCGAGCATCTCGTCGGCTTCGTCGAGAACGACGACCGCGAGCATCGTCGCGTTCAATCCGCCGCGCTCGATGTGATCGCGCAGACGTCCTGGCGTGCCCACAACGATATGGGCGCCCTCCGACAGCTTGCGTCGTTCGAGGCGCGCGTCCATGCCGCCGACGCAAGCGACGATTCGCGCCGATGCATGTTTGTAGAGCCAGCTCAGCTCGCGCTCGACTTGCAGCGCAAGTTCGCGCGTCGGCGCGACAATGAGTGCGACCGGCGCGCGCGCGTCGGCCATTCGCCCGGAGTCGCCGAGAATTGTGGAAGAGATGGCCAATCCATAAGCGACAGTCTTGCCGGAGCCGGTCTGGGCCGAAACGAGAATGTCGCCGCCTTGCGCTTCGCTCGCCAGAACCGCCGCCTGAACAGGCGTGGGAGTAATGTAGTTGCGCTCTTCGAGCGCACGGGCGAGCGCGGGGCTCGTTTCGAAGAAAGTCACTGGGTGAGTAGCCTGGAAAGTGGGAGGCGACGCCGACAGGACATTCCCATCGACGAGTGGATCGGGATAAACCGTCCGCGGATATCAGTCGTCGCGTCAGCGCAATCCATGAAACCGCCAGGACGCGACAGGTAGGGAAATGCGGCGCTGGCCGCACATGCCCGCGAGGGCCGTTAAAACCCTTGCCCACCCCTCTTGGAGCACGCTTCGATCCCTCGTGCAACCGTGACCTCCGCGCGCGCCACCGAGGCCCGGAATTGGCGCAATCTTGTTGTTCGCGAACGCGACGAAATGCCCATCTGAGACATTGGCTATGCACTGCGCCAATTTGTTTCAGTCCTTATCAAAGTGCCTGTTTCAGCGGATGCAATGCTCTTGTCTGAGCTTGGGAACCAGTATGCGGCGACGCGAGTTCATCACGCTGGTTGGCGGCGCGGTGGCGGCCTGGCCGCTTGCGGCGCACGCGTAGCAGCCGGCGAGAAGCTGCAGGGTCGGACTGCTCCATCCGGGTAAGTCTACGAATCGGCCTTGAAGGCGATCCGGTGGCGAGCGGCTTAGGTGTCGACGTTGTCTCAAAACCATCATGAGAGGTGAAGCGATGAAGATCGTCGTCATCGGCGGGACCGGCTTAATCGGGTCGAAGACCGTCGCCATTCTGCGCCGAGGCGGCCACGAGGTCGTCGCCGCCTCGCCCAAAAGGGGCATCAACACCATCACCGGCGAGGGGCTCAAGGAGGCCATGGCCGGCGTGCAGGTGGTGATCGACCTTGCCAATTCGCCCTCATTTGAAGACAAGGCGGTGCTGGAATTCTTCGAGACCTCCGGCCGCAACCTTCTCGCGGCGGAGGCCGCAGCCGGCGTCCGGCGCCATGTCGCGCTATCCATCGTCGGAACCGACCGGACGCCCGACAATGGCTATTTCCGCGCCAAGGTCGCCCAAGAGAAACTGATCGAGACCTCCGGCATCCCCTACACCATCATTCGCTCGACCCAGTTCCTGGAATTCCTCGGCGGCATCGCCGCTTCAAGTGCGGATGGAAACGTGGTCAGGCTTTCGCCCGGCCTGTTCCAGCCCATCGCGGCGGACGACGTTGCCGCCATCGTTGCCGACGTGGCGCTCGCGGCGCCGCGAAACGGCATCGTCGAGATCGCTGGCCCGGAACGAGCGCCGTTCAACGAAATCGTCGCCCGCTATCTGAAGGCGGTCGGCGACCCGCGTGAGGTCGTGAGCGACCCCGAGGCCCGCTACTTCGGCGGCCGGGTCGAGGAGCACTCGCTCGTGCCCTTGGGCGAGGCGCGCCTCGGCCGCATCGGTTTCGACGAATGGCTCCGCCGCTCACAGGCGGCAGCCTGATCCCGCATCCGCCAACTGAAGGATAGGGGCTCCATGAAACGCATCCTCTGTTCGCTGTTTGTCGCCACCCTGCCGTTCGGCAGCGTCCTCGCGGATGCGCCGAAGTCGAAGAACGCCAAGGTAACCCTCGTCTACCAGCACGAGCTGCCGAACGTTTCCGGCAAGAGCATCAAGGGCGTGCTCGTCGAATACGGCCCGGGCGGCTACTCGCCTGGTCACACGCATCCCAAATCCGCCTTCATCTACGCGACCGAGCTTGAGGGGGAGATCCTCAGTCAGGTCAACGACGAACCGGTGACGACCTACAAGGCCGGACAGAACTTCTCCGAGCTGCCCGGCGACCGCCACGGCGTCAGCGCCAATGCCAGCAAGACGAAGCCGGCCAAGCTCCTCGCGGTGTTCGTGGTGGACACGAACGAGACGGAGCTGACGATCCCGGGGAACTGAGGTTTAATAGCTTTCGTAGGGATATATTGCCGAGGTATCCAGCAGAGCTGCCGTTTTGCTGTAATACTCAATCTGTAAGACCAAAAATAGAAATTTTGATTGACAGGAGAGTGCAATGTCAAACCACTTCACTGGACTCAGTCTCGGCCCACCGCTGGGCGATCAACGACTCGACCTTTGCGACCTGTACGCATTCCAGTCGCCCGTTGATAAAAACAGAACCGTAATCATTCTCAATGCAAATCCCAACGCGGACGCACTTCATCCCGACGCAATCTATCGCCTCAACATCGATAACGACGGCGATTACCTAACGGATATCGCATTCAGCTATGTGTTTTCGAAGCCGCAAAACGGCAAGCAGACGTTCAGCGTGTTTCTGGCCAAAGGCGCGGAGTCGCGCTCGGTTGAAGCTGTCGGGAAGAAGATAATCGCCGATGCAGAAGTCTCATTCGGCCCCAAACCCAACCTCGTCAAGGCGGACGACTACACATTCTTCGCCGGCAGTCGCAGCGACGCCTTCTTTTTCGATTTCGACGGCATCAAGAATTTGTTCGACATCAGAGGCAAGCGGAATTTCACCGAACCTCACCTAAGCGGCAAGTCACCGTGGACCGGCGTGGATTCGAATACCGAAGCCAACGTCTTCTCTATGGTGGTCGAACTGCCAACGAGCGAACTAGCCCCGAAGCCCGAAGTACACATCTGGGGGCGATGCAGCGTGCGGCAGGATGGCAAGCTGATCCACGCCGATCGCGCGGGCCATCCGAGCGTCAGCAGCTTTTTCAACACCGACGACACGAAGTTGGAATACAACGCCTGCGAGCCGGTGAACGATCGCAAGCGCTGGCTCGATCAGTTCGTGCATCTGATGGGCCACACGGGAAATTACTCGCGCGAAGAAGCGATTGCCGCGATCGACAAGGAACGAACACTGCCCGACGTGCTGAGTTTCGATCCGTCGAAGCCTGCGAAGTATCCCAACGGCCGCGTCTTCACTGACGACGTGATCGATTACCGCCTCGCGTTCCTGACCAAGGGCGAATGCCCTTCTAGCGGTCTGAAACCGCACACCGACATCCTGAAGGAGTTCCCGTACATAGGCACGCCGCATTCGAAAAGCAGCGGAGCATGAAACCGGTAAAGGGGGCGGATAACACGGAAAAAATGGGCGCATTTGGATCAAAAACCGCCCTCAATCCCAACAATCTCTCAGGATTGATCGACAATTCGCGTATTCATTTGGAGTGCCGCGAATTGCTGTGGATGGATTGGAAAAAGGCGGATGGCTCCCCGAGCAGGGCTCGAACCTGCGACAAAGCGATTAACAGTCGCTTGCTCTACCAACTGAGCTATCGGGGATCAGCGCGTCGCGCTGCCGGCATATAGCAAGCCCCGCGGCGATTTGCCAAGCCCTCATCGCCCTTTGGGGCGCATCCAGCGAAATTTCCGGCAAAACAAGGAAAATCGGGCTCAGACGCTCGCTGGAAAGGCCGAGAGAGCTGTCTGGATGTCCGTGGGGGAGGGCAAACCGGCTTCATTTCCCAGGTGCTGGATCTTATTGGCCGAGGCCGCGCTCGCGAACTCAAAATGCTCCAGCCAGCTCGCTTCGGGGCGAGCCAGATAAGACGCGCAATAAGCGCCATGGAAGACGTCGCCGGCGCCAGACGTGTCCACAATCCTATCTGGCGGAACGGGCAGGGCGGGAAGGCGGGACACTTCGCCCGTCTCATTGTACCAGAGCATGCCCTTCTCGCCGTTGGTCACGCCGCCAATCCGGCAGCCCTTGGTCTTGAGAAAGGCGAGCATGTCGGTTTCGGAGAGAGCCAGCTCTTCGCAAAGATGTTCGGCGACGACCGCGACGTCGATGAATTCGAGAAGCTCGAGCGTATTGTGCCGGATGTCGCCGCCGTCGATGGACGTCAGCACGCCACTCTCGCGGCACTTTCTCGCATAATGCATGGCGGCGTCGGCGAGATGTCCGTCAACGTGCAGGAGTCGTAGACTATTGATGTCGAGGCGCGGAAAATCCTCGAGGAAATTCTCGTCCCGAGCTCGAAGAATGGCGCGCTTGCCGTTGTTCGGCAGCACGAAGGACAGGGACGAGCGCGCCACTTTGCGTGGATGAACGCGAACGCCATATTTCGTCGCCATGTCCATGAACATGTGGCCGAGCCAGTCGGGCGCGAGCGTCGTGAGCAGATCGACCTTATGCCCGAGCTTCGCGCAGGCGAAGGCGGCGGTCACCGCATTGCCGCCAAAGGAGACGGCGTAATCCTTCGCAAGGTCCCTCCCGTCTCCATGCGGCATCACATCGGTCAGCATGGTCACGTCGATATAGGCATGGCCAATGAAAAGCGCTTCCAATGGAAACTCCGTGAAAAAGAAGGAAGCTGACGAAGCGGATCAAATTCTAGAGCGCGAAGCTCGATCCGCAGCCGCAGGAAGACGTGGCGTTAGGGTTCTGGATGCGAAACGACTGTCCCATCAAATCGTCGACGAAGTCGATGCGCGCGCCGGTCAGATAGCCAAGCGACACGGGGTCGATGGCGACCTTCGCGCCATCGCGTTCGAGGAGCAGATCGTCGGGTTTGGGAGCGGCCTCCACGGCGAATGTATATTGAAATCCCGAGCAACCGCCGCCGTCGACGCCCACGCGCAGCACCGAGCCCGGGGCTTCCGTGGAAAGAATGGCGGCGGTCCGCATGGCCGCTTTCTCGCTCAATTCAACTTTGACGGGGCCGCTCGCGTCGCTCATCATTCACCTGACCTTGTATATATGGGACTTGCACGCTTGCCGTTGGCCATGCCTCGGGTTATGCGCCAATCGCTGTTTCAACATAAGCCGACGCCCATGGCCTTTCAATGACAGGACGACGGTGTGTCAAACCGCCCTTTTCGCGCTCCTTACGCCTGCGACGCCGCCCATTCCCGGGGCAGATTATTCCCTGAGGCTCCATCGCCGACGCGCAGCTGTTTTCAGCGAGACCGCGATCGCATCCTGCATTCGACGGCGTTCCGGCGTCTGGCTCATAAAACCCAGGTGTTTGTGCCGCTCGACGGCGATCATTTCCGCACGCGCCTCACCCATACGATCGAGGTGGCCCAGATCGCCCGGGCTCTGGCTCGCGGCCTCGGGCTCGACGACGATCTCGCCGAAGCCGTCGCCTTGGCGCACGATCTCGGTCATACGCCTTTCGGCCACGCCGGCGAGGGCGCTCTGGAAAGCTGCATGAAAGAGTTCGGCGGCTTCGATCACAACGCCCAGGCGTTGCGCGTCGTAACCCTGCTGGAGCGTCGTTACGCCGCCTATGACGGGCTCGATCTTTCGTGGGAGACGCTGGAGGGACTCGTCAAACACAACGGCCCGCTCAAGGGGGCTTTGGCGAAAAGGCCGCTCGCCGGCTATGTCGCAGAATTCGACGCGCTCTTTCCATTGCAGCTCGAGACCTTCGCCGGCGCCGAGGCGCAGGCGGCGGCGCATGCCGACGACATCGCCTATAATGCGCATGACATTGACGATGGATTGCGCGCCGGGCTCTTTGCGCTTGACGATATCGCGAGCGTTCCCTTCATCGCGGCGCTGCTCGACGAGATTCGCGCGGCTTATCCCGGGCTCGAACGTCAACGAGTCATTCATGAACTGGTGCGGCGCGTCATTACGCGCTTCGTCGAGGACGCGTTCGAGGAGTCGCGCGCGCGGCTTGTGCGGGCGAAGCCACAAAGCGCGGACGAGGTGCGGCAAGCGGGCGAACCGCTGATCGGATTTTCGCCGTCGATCGCCGAGGCGGACGCCGCCATCAAGGATTTTCTATTCAGGAAAATGTATCGCCATCCGAAGGTCATGGGCGTCTGGGAGAGGGCGCGAGAAGCGATTTCGCGCCTGTTTCCTGCGTTCTTCAACGACCCTTCCTTGATGCCCGCCGAATGGGCCGCGCTCGCGGCGTCGGCCGCCGGCGTCGAGCGAGCCACGGTCGTCGCCGATTATATCGCCGGCATGACAGACCGCTACGCGCTTGGCGAGTATCGGCGGCTGTTTGGAGACGACCGACGCGGCTCAGATGCGTCGGCACTGTTTAGCCAGGCCCCGGGATGCGTTCGCGCATGGGTTCTGCTAAACCCCGCGCAATCCCATCCAGCCCGGACCCTCATGAACATCTATTCCGACTTCCACGCCCGTATCGCCGCCATTCTCGATCGGATCGTCGCCTCAGGGCGATTGCCGACGCTGGATTACGCGCGTTTCGTCGTTGAGCCGCCCAAGGACGCCTCTCTCGGCGATCTCGCGTCGAACGCCGCCATGGTGTTCGCGAAGGAGGCGAAGCCCCATTTTCCGAATCCGCGCCAGCTCGCAACCGAGATCGCGGCGGAACTTGCGCAATCCGAGGGCGTCGCCCAGGCGGAAGTCGCGGGGCCTGGCTTCATCAACATCCGGCTGAAACCGTCCGTTTTCGCCGATGTGCTGCGCGCGGTGCTGCGAGACGGCGTCGACTTCGGCCGCCACGAAAAGGGAAGGGCGGGTTCGCTGACAGGCAAGGTCAATGTCGAATATGTCTCGGCCAATCCGACCGGCCCGATGCATGTCGGCCATGGGCGAGGCGCAGTGTTCGGCGACGCGCTCGCGAATCTGCTCGAGTTTTCGGGCTGTGAAGTGACGCGCGAATATTACATCAATGACGCCGGCGCCCAGGTCGATGTGCTGGCGCGATCCGCTTATCTTCGATATCGCGAAGCGCTCGGCGAGAGGATCTCCATCCCCGAAGGGCTTTATCCCGGCGACTATCTGAAGGCCGCCGGCGAGGCGATCGCGAAGGCGCATGGCCGCGCGCTGCTCGACAAGCCGGAAACCGAATGGATCGAGCCCGTGCGCGGAGCCGCCATCGACGCGATGATGGCGATGATCCGCGACGATCTCGCGGCGCTCGGCATCACGCATGAGGTGTTTTTCTCCGAGCGAAGCCTGCACGAAAAAAAGAACGGCGTCTCCGAGATCGATCGCCAGATCGAGGAGCTTCGCGCCAGGGCACTGGTCTATGAGGGACGCCTGCCGCCGCCCAAAGGGCAGTTGCCGGAGGACTGGGAGGACCGTGAGCAGACCCTGTTTCGATCGAGCGATTTTGGCGACGACATTGATCGGCCGCTCAAGAAGTCCGACGGCTCGAACACCTATTTCGCCGCCGACATCGCCTATCACAAGACCAAGATCGATCGTGGCTTCACCACGCTCGTCGACGTCTGGGGCGCGGACCACGGCGGATATGTGAAACGCATGGCGGCGGCCGTCGCCGCGCTCTCTGACCGAAAGGTCGAGCTTGACGTGAAGCTCTGCCAGCTCGTGAAGCTGATGCGCAACGGCGAGCCTGTTAAAATGTCTAAGCGTTCTGGTGACTTCGTGACGCTTCGTGAAGTAGTGGATGAAGTTGGCGTCGACGCCGTCCGCTTCATGATGCTTTACCGTAAGAACGACGCGCCGCTCGAATTCGACCTCGCCAAGGTGATCGAGCAATCGAAGGACAATGCCGTCTTTTACGTCCAATACGCTCATGCGCGGGGGAAATCGGTCTTGCGGCAGGCGGTCGCCGCCTTCCCGGATCTCGACCTTTCGGCTTCCGCGCTCGTCGACGCGCCGCTCCATCTGCTCGAGGACGAGGGCGAAATCGCGCTGGCTCGGGAAATAGCCCAATATCCGCGTCTCATAGAGGCGGCGGCGGCGGCGCATGAGCCCCATCGGGTCGCTTTCTATCTTTATGAGCTCGCGAGCGTATTCCATGCCCATTGGAATCGCGGTAAAGATCGGCCACAATTACGCTTTGTTAATTCAGTAGAGAGAAGTTTAACCACCGCTCGGGTCGCACTGGTTGTCTCGTTAACCTGCGTCCTGTCGTCGGGCTTACGGGTTCTCGGCGTAAACGCTCCCGACGAAATGCGCTGATGGGCTCCAGGTCCCCTGTGTGGAATGGACGGTCCACGTATGGCGTAGCCAAGCGGTTCGCGTCCGAGTTTTGCCCCGAGGTGCACCATGCGCGAAGCGACAGCCAAAGGTCCAGCAATCGACCTGACTGAATTTGAACGCCGGTTACGCGGCCCGCAACCGTCGAACCCGAGAGCGCACGATCCGCTGAAAGAACTCGCGCGCCTCCTCAACGGCAATGAAGCTGCCGCGCCGGCCGATCCGTATCGCGACGTATTCGCCGAGGAGGCGCCGCATCGGGAATCGTCGCCTTATCGCGCCGAGCCGCATATGCGCGCTCCTCAGTCGCAGGCCCATTACCAGGAAGAGGACGATTTTCACGGCGATTTGCGTGGCTCGTTGGACGGCGCGGCTTCCCATCAGCGCTATCATGAGGCGGATTATCAGGAGGCCGCCTATCACGCTCAGACCGGAGAATGGCCGGTCGATGAAAGCCAAGCCTATCTCGACTATGGCGCGCAGGACGACGGAGAATACGCCGCCGCCTATGAAGAGCCCCGCACCGGACGCCGTTTTCCGAAATTTCGCCCGTGGCACGCCGTCGCCGGCATCGCCGTACTTGGCGTCGTCAGCATCGGATGGACATTTGCGCATCGCAGCGGCGGCAGCATAGCGCCGCAGGATCTCGCGACGATCGCCGCGCCGGAAGGACCCGCGAAAGTTCCGCCGGCCGCAAGCGAAGCGCCGCAGCCCGAGCAGGCCGCGACCGTTCTCGATCGCAATGAAAACGCAGCCGTGCGCAAGGTCGTGACAAGCGAAGAGCAACCTGTCGATCCGGCGGTCGCGCCAAAAGCCCTGCGTCTCGGCGCCGGCCCCGTCGACGCCCCGCATCAGGCCTCCTCGGATGGTCTCGTGCCGGCTCCCGAGCCGCGCAAAGTGAAGACCGTTTCCGTCCGTCCGGACGGATCGCTGATCGCCAATGACGCCGTTCCGCCCGCTGTCGTCGCCAAGCCGGCTCGCCCGGCGCCGCCGCCGGCGAAAGTCTCGGAACAGGCGGAAGTGGAGGGTGGAACCCCCAAGATCGCCGCAAAGCCCGCGACGACCCCGCGGGCGGCGAAGCCGGCTCCGAAACCCGCTAAGGTTGCGACGGTCGAGCCGCCGGCAGCCGAGGACAACGCCGCCCCTGAGGCTGCTGCGCCGACCAGGGCCGGGGCCGGGTCCGCCGGCGGGTCTTTCGCGGTGCAGTTCGGCGCGGCGGGTTCGGAAGCGGAAGCGCGCGACATGATGAACAAGGTGGCCGGCAAATATGGCTCGCAGCTTGGCGGCCATCGGTTGGGCTATCATCACGCGAAGGTCGGCGACAAAACCGTCTACCGGGTGCGCGCCAGCGGAATGAACAAGGAATCTGCCGTCGCCATCTGTGAAAAGGTGAAGGCGTCCGGCGGGAATTGCTTCGTCGCGACGAACTGATCCCGACGCATAGTCGGTTGACGCGAATGATCCTCGCCCGGCCCCTTAGGCCGGGCGTCGGCGTCTCTATCGGAGTTCTTGTTGCATGACTCGCGCTTTTATCTGCGGATTGAAGGATCGCGCGCTCGCGCCGGAGGAGCGCCGCTTTCTGCGCGACGCAGCGCCCTGGGGCGTCATATTGTTCAAGCGCAACGTCGAGTCGCCGCAGCAGTTGCGCGCTTTAACATCTGACATTCGTGAGGCGCTCGGTTCGGAATTCGCTCCGGTCCTCGTCGATCAGGAGGGCGGACGCGTTCAGAGACTCGGCCCGCCGCACTGGCGCGCCTATCCTGCCGCCGCCGTCTTCGAGCGCGCGGGCGCAAATGATGCGGCGCGCGAGCGTCTGGCCTGGCTCGGCGCGCGTCTCATGGCTCATGATCTGCGCGAAGTCGGGAATAACGATCGACTGCATGCCCGTGCTCGACGCGCCGGCGGAAGGCTCGCATAATATCATCGGCGATCGCGCCTATAGTCGCGACCCCGAAAGAGTTGCGCGTCTCGGGCGCGCCGCGGCTTTGGGAATGCTCGCGGGTGGCGTCGCGCCCGTCATCAAACATATTCCAGGGCATGGCCGTGCGCGGGCCGACAGTCATCTCGAGCTGCCGCTGGTCGAGGCGGCGCGCGCCGAACTCGAAGCGGTAGATTTTCCCCCCTTCATCGCCAATGCCGACATGCCGATCGCCATGACCGCGCATGTGGTCTATTCCGCAATCGACCCCGCCGGTCCCGGCACACTGTCACGAACGGTCGTGCAGGAGGTCATTCGCGGACGGATCGGCTTCGACGGGTTGCTTCTGACGGACGACCTTTCGATGAAGGCGCTGTCGGGCTCCTTCCGCGCGCGGGCCGAAAAGGCGATCGTTCGCCGGTTGCGATGTCGTGCTCCATTGCAATGGCGATCTCGACGAAGCCCGCGCGGTGGCGGAAGGCTCGCCGGAGCTTGGCGGCCAATCTGCGGAGCGCGCCCGTTCCGCTTTGGCTCGAAGCGAGACCATCGGGGACTTTGATCCTGTGGACGGAGCGCGAGAATTCGACGCCGCGCTTGCGATAGTGGCGTAAAAGGCCCAATCTTCCCGCGATTTGGGGCGGGAATCGGCTGGTCCCCAGACTGGAGCGCCTCATCGGCGCGTGAGGGAAATGGCGCGGGAATTGGCGTTCGAAATGGCTGGCGAGGTTGATCGGGCGGAGGCCGAACCCGCCTTCCTCGTCGACGTCGACGGTTTCGAGGGTCCGCTCGACCTGCTGCTCGAACTCGCCCGTCGTCAGAAGGTCGATCTCGCCAAAATATCCATTCTCGCGCTCGCCGAGCAATATCTCGTCTTCATCGAGGCGGCGCGGCGCGTTCGTCTGGAGCTCGCGGCCGATTACCTCGTCATGGCGGCATGGCTCGCCTTCCTGAAATCGCGATTGCTCTTGCCTGAGCCTCCGAAAGGCGAGGAGCCGTCCGCGGCGGATCTCGCTGCGGCGCTCGCGGAGCGCCTGCGCAGGCTTGAGGCGATTCGCGTCGCCGCCGACAAGCTGACCCAGCGCGCGCGTCTCGGGCGCGACATGTTCCTGCGCGGCGGCCCCGAGGGCGTCGAGACGATCACCTCGTCGACATATCAGGCGAGCCTCTACGATCTGCTCTCTGCCTATGCGCGCCAACGTCAAAAGAGCGCGCAATCGCGCGTCACTTTGCGCCAGCGCGCGGTCTGGTCGCTCGCGGAAGCGCGCGAGGCTTTGGAGCGGCTCGCCGGCGTCGCCATCGAATGGACGGTTTTGGACGATTATCTGCTGCGTTACTGCGTCGATCTGCCGACGGCGCGCACAGTGAGGGCGTCGGCTTTTTCGGCTTCGCTGGAGATGGTGCGCGAAGGCTATTTCGATATTCGTCAGGACCGCCCTTTCGCGCCGATCTGGGTTCGGCGGCGGGCCACGGACAGCGAAACTGCGGCGGTCTTGCATCAGGACAATGATTCGTGATGGCGACGCTGAACGATCGCAAAAATGGGGAGAAGCGCCTTGGCGCAAGCGGCACATAACGTGGAACTGTTCCCACCCCGCGACGACGCGGCCGAAGCTCGTGCGGAAGAGGCGATGCGCGAAGCCGTTCGGATCGCCGAGGCGCTGCTGTTCGCCGCAACCGAACCCTTGGACGAGTCCGAGATTGCGCGACGTCTTCGCGACGACGTCGACGTTTCGGCTGTTCTTCAGCGCTTGCGCGAAGATTACGCCGAACGCGGAATCAATCTCACTCGCGCCGGCAAGAAATGGTTTTTCCGCACGGCGGCCGATCTCGGCTGGATCCTGGCGCGGGAGCAGGTCGAAGAGAAGAAGCTTTCGCGCGCTGCGCTGGAGACGCTCGCCATCATTGCCTATCACCAGCCTGTGACGCGCGCCGAGATCGAGGATATTCGCGGCGTCGCGATCTCGAAAGGCACGCTCGACGTCCTGCTCGATACGAGTTGGGTGCGGCTCAGAGGACGCCGCAAGGCGCCGGGACGGCCCATCACCTATGGCACGACCGAGAAATTCCTCATGCATTTCGGATTGGAGCAGATCGGCGATCTGCCAGGCCTTGAGGAATTGAGAGGCGCCGGACTGTTCGATGGGCGCTTGCCGAAGGGCTTCGACGTGCCGCAGCCATCGGATGACGCAGCACTCACGGATGATGAGGAGCCGTTGGAGGCCGAAGCGACGGATCTTCTGGAACTCGACTTCCCGGAAGCGTCCGAGACGTCCGATGAGACGGACGCTCCCGAGGGAGAGTGAGTTATCGACGCGGTTAGCGAAAGCATTGCCTAGGCGGCGTCGCTGACGGCAATTGGCGAACCGGTTTTTCATCGTCCTTCGAGACGGCCTCTACGAGGCCTCCTCAGGATGAGGAAAATCGTTACGCACGATCTCTCCTTGCCCTCATGCTGAGGAGCGCCTGAAAGGCGCGTCTCGAAGCGCGAGGGCAAGGTAACGGGGCCTTTTTCGGGCATTGCAAGGTTTGCGTCGCCGAACGTGGCAGCGCCTTGTTTTTGCGGCTCTGACGTCCTAATTTCTCGGCAACTTCAGCCGGCGCGCCGGTCATACGGCAATATCGGAGGATTCCGCCATGGGCGGCTTGTCATTGTGGCACTGGATCATCGTCGGCGCCGTCGTGTTCCTGCTCTTCGGGAGCAAGTTCAAAATCTCCGATGTGATGGGCGACGTCGCCAAGGGCATCAAAGCGTTTAAGAAGGGGATGGCGGAGGACGAGACGCCGCCGCCTGCGGCGCCCGTCGAGACGCCCAAGCCTCTCGAGCATCAGGCCGGGGAGCATGTGAGCAAGTCGACTGACCCCAATAAGGTCTGAGTCCGTTTCGTCCCCGAGAGCTTTTCCTTACGCGCTGCGGCGCCGGTAGTTTTCAATGTTTGATCTCGACGTTGGCAAGCTCATTGTCATCGGCATTGTCGCGCTCATCGCGATTCCGTCGAAGGATTTGCCGCGCGTTCTGCGGCAGATCGGTCAGCTGACCGGAAAGATGCGCCGTATGGCGAATGAATTTCAAGGCCAGATCATGGAGGCGATGCGCGAGGCGGAGCTTCAAGACGTTCAGAACGAAATCAAAGGCATCAAAGAGGACTTGAATGCGGTCGCCAAGACGGCCGAATTCGATAAGCCCTTCGATCCCATGGCCGATATTCGCAATCACGTCGTGAAGGCGGTCGATCTCGACAAGCCGCCCGCGCCGGCCGCGCTGCCCGAACCGGACGGCGTTAAAGACTCCACCTCGAAGCCAACGCCCAGCGAGGGCGAGGGCAAATGACGGACGAGGATATCGACGCGACAAAGGCGCCGCTGATCGAACATCTGATGGAGTTGCGCCAGCGACTCATTCGCGCGCTCCTCGCCTTTCTCGCGATGTTCGTCATCTCCTTCTTCTTCGCCAAGGACATCTACAATCTGCTCGTCGTCCCCTACACCCATGTCGCGGGGCCCGAGGCGAAGCTCATCTACACCGCGCCGCAGGAGTATTTCTTCACGCAGATGAAGGTGGCGCTGTTCGCCGCCGCATTCCTGTCGTGCCCTGTGGTTTTTGGCCAGCTTTACGCCTTTGTGGCGCCGGGCCTTTACAAGAACGAACGCGCCGCCTTCCGACCCTATCTCATCGCGACGCCGGTCTTCTTCGCGTTCGGCGCCCTGGTCGTTTACTTTCTGGTCATGCCTAACCTGTTGCGCTTCTTCATTGGAATGCAGCAGGCGAACGAACCGGGCAAGGCGCAGATTGAATTGCTGCCGCGCGTTTCGGAATATCTCTCGCTCATCATGACGCTGGTGCTCGCCTTCGGCATTGTATTCCAATTGCCGGTGGCGCTGACCTTGCTCGGGCAGGTGGGGATCGTTTCGTCGAAGTTTCTCGCCGAGAAGCGCCGCTATGCGATCGTCCTTGTTTTCATCGTCGCGGCGATACTGACGCCGCCCGACGTGTTTAGCCAGCTCGCGCTCGCCGTGCCCGGCATATTGCTCTACGAAGCGTCGATCTATTCCGTTCGGATGATTGAAAAGAAAAGGGAGAAGAGCGAGTAGC
>CAWESG010000034.1:0-104311 GCA_963811555.1 uncultured Alphaproteobacteria bacterium
GAAAACCGATGGACGCCCAGAACAAAAACGCGAACGGTAGGTTTTTCTGATGGACGGTGGCCTTCTCCCCCCTTTGGCCCAACCTCCCTGACTTGGCCCGGCTTGCGCCGGGCCTTTTTCGTCCCGAACGCCGCTCCAGCGGTCACCCTTCCTTGTGAAGCAATATCGGTCGTCCATTTTGAGCTGTCGTCTGGACGATTTGACAGGCTGCATCTTCCTGACAGCGCTGACGCAGTTGCTCAAGCTCCTCATCAGTCAGCTTTTCAATCCCAATGTACCTGTTTTGAGCTTTGCTGGTGCGGATGATCTCGTCTAGCTTCGCCTGTATCGCCGCAGCGTCCCGATTTTGTGTATTTTGAATAAGGAACACCATGAGAAAAGTGACGATCGTCGTCGCTGTGTTGATAACGAGCTGCCAAGTGTCGGAATAGTGAAAGAGCGGACCGAGCGCCGCCCACAGCGCTACAGCAGCAATAGATAATACGAAGGCGGGCGCACGCCCGCACCATTTGGACGACTTGGCGGCAAAGTCGGCGAAAAATTGGTTCATTTTTGTTGCTCCGGTCACTCCACCGGGATCAACCGCGCAGGAGCTCCGCAGTTCGCGGTAGCTTGTAAGCCTGCGGGAACGCCCATTGCCGATCGAAAAGATCGAACAGCAGAAGCCCAGCCAGAAATCCGCCCAAATGCGCCTCCCAGGCGACATGAATCGACCCCGCCTGTGGAGAGATCTGAGAAAGCGTGGTCATTCCAAACCACACGCCGAGAAACCAGATCGCGCGCTGATTCTTGA
The DNA here is from genome assembly GCA_963811555.1 of uncultured Alphaproteobacteria bacterium. Classification (GTDB taxonomy): domain Bacteria; phylum Pseudomonadota; class Alphaproteobacteria; order Rhizobiales; family Beijerinckiaceae; genus Methylosinus. The sequence goes on from CAWESG010000034.1 coordinate 794, forward strand.
ACATATCGAAAAGCGTCGTCTTTGCCTTCGGGTCCATATCCACGCATGAGGCCTGCTGTTTTCCGAGGAGCGCGCCCGGCGCGAAAGCGAAACGCGCGCTGGCGGCCATCGCCGCTGAAATCGAGGCCGATGCGCCGATGACCGGCCTCACGTCGAACGGATGAAACAGGTAATACGCCAACGCGCCGAGGATGGCGGTGACTGCGAGAAACGCGAGGAACCGGCGCGGGCCGAAACGGCGCTCCAACAAGCTTCCAAAGATCGCCAGCGTGGCGCAATTCAATGTGAGATGCGTCCAATCGCCGTGCAACAGAGCATAGGTAAGAAGCGTCCAGAATCCTGATCGGCCACCGCCCAGAAGCAACATAATGTCGCTTCCCTTGAGGCCGGTTGTGACGCCATGCGCCAGCGCCTGCATGTAGGCGTCAGAGGAAAAGAGGAAAGAAAGACGCGCAGGGATCAGCGAAAAGGTTGTGAACGCGTCAACAACCATGAATGACGGCAACAACTGAGTTGCAATTTGCGTCGCCGTTAAAACGGAAATGACTAGCACAGTAACGGGGGGCGTGTGACGAATGGGGCCGAGTGGGGTCGAGCTTATCCATCTCGATGCAAACATGAATCATTCCCTTGATGCCTTTCGCCGCCGACATATCGAAGCCTTAACGGCGGGCCGTGCGCCTATGCCAAAGCGAGGCCGTGCTTTGCATTGCACCATCGCAGTGTGCGATGCGATATAGGCCGCGAACGCCAATGAACAAGTCAGCAATCAGACTGACAACCCGAGTGCACTTCAGTAAGGCAATGATTACGCTTCGTCGCGGATTCAAGCTTCGAGGGAGGATCCGCTTCAGCTTGCGTTGAAAGCGCAAGCTCTGTTTTACGAAACGACTTGCTTCAATCTGGTTGCCGTTGATCGTCCCGTTTGACTGGGACATTCACGGCGAATCTTCATTCGCTAACACCCTTTCTAAGGATGCGGGAGCGCGTGATCTTTAGCGGATCGGCTAAGCATCAGGACGGCGTCATCCTATCCACGCGAAGACGGCGCCAATCGCTGCAAGCGCCATGAGTCCGATAAAGAGATTGCGCAGGTTGAATTGCGGATCGGTCATTTCCAAGCCCCCTTCATCAAGCCGGCCAACGCTCGCGCAGTTAACGCGCAAAGGACGCTGGTCAAGCGCGACAGAAACCCGACCTGGCTGCAGCGCCACCCATTCAATGCAAACTTGCCAATTGCGACTTTGAAACAGATGTTATATTCCTATATATAGGAACGTGGTCCGCAATGGCTGAAATGCTCTCTCATGCGCAGATCTGGGCCGCTCTCGACGCGCTCGGCGAACGCTATGGTCTGTCGGCGTCCGCACTCGCCCGCAAGGCCGGCCTCGATCCAACCACCTTCAACCGCTCCAAGCGCCAGACTCCAAGTGGCCATTTGCGTTGGCCCTCGACCGAGTTGATCGCGAAAGTCTTGCAGGCGACGGGCGCGACGCTCGACGAATTCATGGCGCTCGTGTCCGCCAAGGGCGCCGCGAGCGCCCGTAAGCCCCGACCGCTCATCGGTCTTGCGCAAGCGGGCGCCGGCGGTTTCTTCGACGACGCCGGCTTCGCCACCGGCTCCGGATGGGACGAGATCGATTTTCTCGCCGACGCCGACGAACATTCCTATGCGCTGGAGATTTCGGGCGACTCCATGGCGCCCGTTTATCGCGACGGAGATATTGTGATTGTTTCGCCTTCGGCGCCGGTGCGACGCGGCGACCGCGTCGTCGTGAAGACGACCTCCGGCGAGATCATGGCGAAGGAGCTGAAGCGGCAAACCGCACGCACGATCGAGCTGAAATCCTTCAATCCCGCCTATCCCGATCGCGTGCTGGGGAAGGACGAAGTCAGCTGGATGGCGCGAATTCTTTGGGCGAGCCAGTAGAGTCGCCAATCGATTTGGACTCCCTTCATGCCGACGCAGTTTGGCGCAAGGCGCGCCGCCTAATCTCATCAGTGTCGCAACTTCAATCGCGACGCGCCCTCGAGTTAGCCGCGCGAGCGACGGCGCGCCTATCTTTCAATCAAAGGATTACGACGGTGACCACGACGCTGTCCTCCTATCTCACCATCGCCAACAATCTTGGCAAATGGCAGTCGATCACGCAAAGCGCGCCGGATGTGTCGCAGCAGATGCAAATATTTCAAGGACAATATCGGCAAGATCAAAAGCGCGGACCAGCTGATCAAGAATACGCGCCTGTTCAGTTTCGCCATGACCGCCTTTGGGCTTGGCGATATGACCTATGCGAAGGGCATGATGAAACAGGTCCTGCAGCAGGGCGTGGCGGACCCCAAGGCGCTCGCAAATAAAATGAACAATCCAAACATCCGCGCATTTGCGAAGGCGTTCGATTTTGCGGCCAATGGAGCGAGCACGACATCGTCAGCGGCCTTGCAGGCCAGCGTGGTGGACCGCTTTGTCGAGCAATCGCTCGAAACGACGCAAGGAAAGCAAAATCCCGGCGTCCAGCTCGCTTTGTATTTTCGGCGCAATGCGCCGAATGTGTCGAGCATCTACGGAATTCTGGCCGACAAGAATCTGCTGACAGTCGTGCAAACCGCGCTCGGGATCTCGCCAATGACTTCGGCGCAACCGATCGATACGCAAGCGCGGCTGCTCTCTTCGAAATTGAAGCTTTCCGATTTCCAAGATCCGAAGATGCTTCAGGCCTTCATCTCGCGCTTTGCGGCAATGTACGATTCAAACAATGCCGGCGCGCCGAATTCCTTAAACGCGGCCAACGCCATTTTACTCGACGCCTCAAGCTCGCCGGCCATGGACGTCAGCCTCCTGCTCAACTTGCAGCATTTGAAGACAGGCCCGTAATTTACGCCGCTGGAAGCGTCGTTTGACGATCGTCCTCGCTCCAGCGCAGAACGGGCTTGCGCGCCGCAAGCGCTTCATCTAGCCGACGGCGCGGCGCGAGTTGCGGCGCGGCGCGGAAGCGCTCGGCTTCATTATGCAGGGCGCGCAGGGCGAGGTCGCGCAATGTCGCAATGAAAAGATCGAGCGAGGCCTTCGATTCCGATTCGGTCGGTTCGATCAGCATCGCTCCATGCACGACAAGCGGAAAGTAGATCGTCATCGGGTGATAACCTTCGTCGATCATCGCTTTGGCGAAATCGAGCGTCGTTACTCCTGTTCCCGCAAGCCAAGCGTCGTCGAAGAGGACTTCATGCATGCAGATACGGTCGCCGAATGGCTGCGTCATGATGTCTTTGAGCGACGCGCGAATGTAATTCGCCGACAGCACGGCGTCGCGCGACGCCTGCGCCAAGCCATCGCATCCATGCGCAAGCATATAAGCGAGAGCGCGCACGAACATGCCCATCTGTCCGTGAAAGGCCGTCATGCGCCCAAAGCTTGGGCCATCGTCGGCATGTTCGACGAGCCGCAATGTTTCCCCCTCGCGCAGCAGGTAAGGCGTCGGCGCATAGGGCGCGAGCCGCTGCGAGAGAACCACGGGGCCGGCGCCCGGGCCGCCGCCGCCATGCGGAGTCGAAAAGGTCTTGTGTAGATTGATATGCATGGCGTCTATGCCCAGATCGCCGGGCCGAGCCACGCCTGCAATCGCGTTGAAATTGGCGCCGTCGCAATAGAAATAGGCGCCTGCTTCATGGATGAGGCGCGCAATCTCGACGATGTCGCGCTCGAACAATCCGCATGTGTTGGGATTTGTCAGCATGATCGCCGCAACGTCCGGCCCAAGCAATTCTTTGACGGCATTGGCGTGGACCATGCCGTCGTCGCCGGCCGGGACCGCGCGCACTTTGAAGCCGAGCAGCGCAGCGCTCGCCGGGTTTGTGCCATGCGCCGACTGCGGGATGAGCACGACGTTTCGCGTTTCGCCTTCACCGCGCGCGGCGATTGCGGTCTTGATCGTCATCAGCCCGCACATTTCGCCATGCGCGCCGGCTTTGGGCGAAAGAGCAACCGCCGTCATGCCGGTCATCGTCACCAGCCACCGTGACAACTCCTCCATCAGTTCAAGCGCGCCTTGCACGCTCGACTGCGGCTGTAACGGATGAATGTCGGCGAAGCCCTCGAGCCGCGCGAGCTTTTCGTTGAGGCGCGGATTGTGTTTCATCGTGCAGGAGCCCAGCGGATAGAGTCCGGCGTCGATGGAATAATTTTTGCGCGAGAGACGCACATAATGGCGCATCGTCTCCGGCTCCGTGAGGCCCGGAAGCCCAATCGCATCCTGTCGTTCCAGCGCGCCAAGTCGCGACGCAAAAGGCGCGGGCTCGTCAATATCGACGCCCGTCACATCTTTCCGCCCAATCTCGAACAGCAGAGGCTCTTCCTGGTCGAGGCCTCGATTGCCTGTGAAAGTCGGTCCCAGTTCTTCTGGCTCTTCGATTGGCTCAAAGCGCGTCCGTTGATCGAGCATCACAGCGCTCCTTCAAGAGTGGAAACGAAAGACTCCCGGTCTTCGTCGGTATTGATTTCCGTATTGGCGACAAGCAGCAGATCGTCGAGTCCGGCCTTAGGCAAAAGCCGCGAAACCGGCACGCCGGCGAGCACGCCGCGCGAAGCCATTTTTTCAACGAGCTGCGCGGCGTCCCCTTTTATGCGCAGCGTAAACTCGTTGAAGAAGACGTCATTCAGCACTTCGACATTCGGTATTTGCGAGAGCATGTCGGCGAGACGCACCGCATTGGCGTGATTGACGCGAGCGAGGCGTTTCAATCCCGTTTCGCCAAGCAACGACATGTGAATGGTGAAGGCGAGCGCGCAAAGCCCCGAATTTGTGCAGATGTTCGACGTCGCCTTGTCGCGGCGTATGTGCTGCTCGCGCGTCGAAAGGGTCAGCACAAATCCGCGCCGTCCGTCGACGTCGACTGTTTGTCCCGCAATTCTTCCGGGCATTTGCCGCAGATATTCCTGCCGCGTCGCGAAGAGACCCACATATGGGCCGCCAAAATTAAGAGAATTGCCGATCGATTGCCCCTCTCCGACGACAATGTCGGCGCCCATTGCGCCGGGCGACGTCACAAGACCAAGCGACACGGCTTCCGTGAAGACGGCGATGAGCAAAGCGCCATGGCGGTGACAGGCCTCGGCGAGGGGTCGCATATCGCGCAGATTTCCGAAAAAATCCGGCGATTGCACAACGACGCAAGAGACGCTGTCGTCAATCTGGGCGATCAAATCTTCCGTTGCGCGCACATCCGGCGCAAGCGTCACAACCTGGTCCTCGGCGAGTTTGGATAATGTGCGCACGACGTCGGCGTATTGCGGATGCAGGCCGCCAGACAGCACCGCCTTGCGCCGCTTGGTGATGCGATGCGCCATCAGCACCGCCTCTCCGCAGGCCGTGGAGCCGTCATACATGGACGCGTTCGCGATCTCCATGCCGGTCAAGGCCGCGACCTGTGTTTGAAACTCGAATAGATATTGGAGCGTGCCCTGCGATATTTCCGGTTGATAGGGCGTGTAGCTCGTCAAGAACTCCGAACGCTGAATAAGATGATCGACGCTTGCAGGCACGTGATGCTTATAAGCCCCTGCGCCGATGAAGAAAGGCGTCCGCGAAGCCGTCCTATTTTTGGCGGCGAGCCTGCCGAGCAAGCGCTCGACCTCGAGCTCCGACTTTCCACGCGGAAGATCGAGGCTTTGCCGCAGAAGCGCGCTTCGCGGAATCTCCGCGAAGAGTTCATCGACGCTGTTAACGCCGATCGTCTTCAGCATGTCGGAACGATCCGCGTCCGTTAAGGGATGATACCGCATCTTAACATCCTTGTTTCGCTGCTTGCCTGCATCACAGTCCGTTGAGAAAGGCCTGATAGGCGGCCTCATCCATCAGTCCCGAGAGCTGCGCGGGGTCGTTCATGCGCAGCTTCACGAACCAGCCCTCGCCTTGTGCATCCTTGTTCACGGTAACGGGCGCATCTTCCAAGGCGCTGTTTACCTCGACGACCTCGCCAGAGATCGGGGCATAGACTTCGCTCGCCGCCTTCACGCTTTCGACGACAGCAAGCTCCGAGCCCTTGTCGATTTTCTTGCCGACGGGCGGCAGTTCGATGAAGACGACGTCGCCCAATTGCGACTGGGCGTAATCGGTGATTCCGATCACGACGACCTCGCCGTCAGGACGGACATATTCGTGATCCTTGGTGTAGCGAAGGTCAGTCATCGGCAATCCTTCTCGATCTAGTTTCTGACATAGCGGTGCGGAACGAAGGGAAGCTTTGTAATGCAGACTTCGATTTCCTTGCCGCGCACTTCCGCCTTCAGCGCGACGTCTTGTTGAGAGAAAGCGCTCTCGACATATCCCATGGCGATGGGTCTTGAGAGGCTCGGCGAAAATCCGCCCGATGTGATCCAGCCCACTGCGCGCCCATCATTTGCAAAGAGTTCGGCCCCTTCGCGCACCGGCGCTTTGGACTGCGGCAGGAGGCCGACGCGGCGGCGCGGCGGCCCGTCGCGTAAGGCCGCGTGAATGCGCGAAAAGCCAGGAAATCCGCCTTGCTCGCGGCGGCGTTTTCCGATCGACCATGCGAGCCCCGCTTCGACCGGATCGATCGACTCGTTGAGATCATGGCCGTATAGGCAAAGGCCCGCTTCAAGACGAAGAGAATCGCGCGCGCCAAGACCGATCGGCGCGACATCGGGATCGTCGAGCAATCTCGTTGCAAATTTTTCGGCGATCGAGACCGGCAGGGAAATTTCAAATCCGTCTTCGCCGGTGTAGCCGGACCGCGAGACCCATACGCCGGCGCCATCATGATCGAAGGCCCGCCAAGCCATGAAGTGAAGCTCGTCGACGCCAGGCAAGACGTGTGAAAGCACGGCTGCCGCGCGCGGACCTTGCAAGGCGAGCAGGGCGCGGTCTGTTAATATATGCAAAGCGTGACGCGGCAGCTTCGCTTTGAGCAAGTTGAAATCCTGTTCCTTCGTCGCCGCATTTACGACGAGGAGAAATCGCTCGTCGCGACCCGGCAGACGGGTCGCCATGAGGTCGTCGAGCACGCCGCCCGCATCGTTCAGAAATTGCGTATAGCGCAAGCGTTCGGGAGCAAGACCAAGGAGATCGGCGGGCGCCAGAGTTTCGAGCGCTTGCGCTGCGCCGACGCCGGCGAGAATCGCCTGTCCCATATGCGAAACGTCAAACAGCCCGGCTTTTGCGCGCGTGTGCAAATGTTCAGCGACGATGCCCGAGGGATATTGCAGCGGCATGTCATAGCCGGCGAAGGGCGTCATACGCGCGCCTAGCCGTCGATGCAGAGCATCGAGCGGAAGTCTCGTAATGTCCTGAACTTCTGCTGAATCGCTCACGATCGACTCCGGGGCTGCGCATTGCGATAAGCGGAATTCTTCCGCCTGCACGCGCCCCCTCTGTCCGGCAACCTGAGAGATTTCCCCGCAAAGACGATGCGGGTTACGCCCTTCGGTGGGCGCGCTAACTTCGCGCGCCTCTTTCCAGAGTCAATCTCTTCCCTGCGGTCCTTTTGCCTGAGCGTTTCCGGGGCGGTTTCGCCTTCGGCGCCGACGCGAACGTCGATCTCTCCCGCAAGGAATCATCCAACAACCAAGAGATGTGCCTCAACGGAGCTTTCGTCAAGGACATTTAGTGGGCGCCGGCTCTATCTGCGACAAGCTTTGGCTGCGCGCGGTAAAGAGCAGGAAACAGTTTCTTAAGATTTTCGATCTTCGGCAAATCGTTGATCACGATATAAGGCTGCTGCGGGTGATGAATGAGATAGTCCTGGTGATAGCTTTCCGCGGCGTAAAAATGCGGCAAGGGCTCAAGCGTCGTGACGATCGGCGCCTTGAACACATGAGCGCGATTGAGCTGTGCGATATAGTCGCGCGCCATGCGTTCTTGCGACGGATCGGAGAAAAAGATCGCTGATCTGTATTGCGTTCCGCGATCCGGGCCTTGCGCATTCAATTGCGTCGGATCGTGAGCGACCGAGAAATATACGCGGAGCAATTGGCCAAGGCTCACGAGCTTGGGATCATATTCGATCTTCACCGCTTCGGCGTGACCGGTTCTCCCCGTGCTCACGGATTCATAATGCGCGGAGGATTCGGATCCGCCAGCGTATCCCGATACGGCGTCGGTTACGCCGATGACATGTTGAAAGACGCCCTGCACGCCCCAAAAACATCCACCGGCAAGAACGATTGTCTGCATTCCCTCGGTCGTAATCGGCTGCTCATTCTCTGGCGGCGGCGTCAGAATCGCTTGTTCTTCAGCCCGTGAAGGAGCGGCTCCGACGATGAGCAGAGAAAGAAATACGGCTAGAGGCGCATAGCCGCAGCGGCGGAACAGACTCGAAATTTGCATCATTATCGGCCTCTTCTAGCCTGCGCCATGCGCACGCTCGACAAAGCGAAGCGCGGCGGAGTTCATGCAGTAGCGCAACCCGGTCGGCTTGGGACCATCGGTAAAGACATGACCAAGATGCGCGTCGCAGCGCCGGCATGAGACCGCCGTGCGCGTCATGCCGAAACTCGTGTCTTCGCTTTCGACAATGTTGAGCTTGGATATCGGCGCCCAGAAACTCGGCCAGCCGGTCCCTGAATCATATTTCGTCGCCGAGTCGAACAAGGCCGTCTCGCAACACACGCAGCGATAGACCCCATCATCATGCTTGTTCCAATAGGCCCCCGTGTAGGCGCGTTCAGTGCCGGCTTTGCGCGTGATGTCGAAGGCCTCGGGAGACAGTTGCGCACGCCATTCGGCGTCGGTTTTCGCGATTGCTTGAATCGTCTTCACGCCGAGGCTCTTGCCTGACTTCGAAAACTCCTCGATTTCGATCTGCTGCGGCAAAGTTTGCGCTCGGGCGCGAGGCGCCGCCAGCCATAAAGCGGACGACACAAGAAAGGTGCGACGCGATAGACCCGACCCGTCGCCCGCAGTTCTCGCGACCACGGGTTTCGTTTGCATGGAAGCCATAGGATTAAGTCCTCCCCAATATCCATGGATTCGGTATTAGGGCGCTAAAAGTTACATAGGTCGCGGAATCGACTTTGGCGTGGCCGCGGTGTATCAAAATAGCCCCGGGAGCGCGTAGCGCTTCCTGATTTGTTTTCATGAGCTTGCAAATAGGCGGCGGGCTACCTGCAAGGCTAACGGGCGGTCAGGCGCGCATGGGATAGAGACAACGCATATGAGATTTTTCATTGGCGCGATTTTTATCGGATTGGCTTTTTCAGCCTTTGCTCTCTCCGCCTGCGGCGGCCGTCCTCATGGCACGCTTATTCCCATCGATGTGCAAGCGTCTCCCGACAATACGGTCGACATGCTTGTCGTCACGACGCGCAAGCCGACAGACGCGCCGGGGGAAATGTTCGACGGCGACCGCGCCGACGCAGCTTCATTCGCGGACGTCGCAATATCGATCCCGCCGACGCATGCGCAGCAAATCGGCGAGGTCCAATGGCCAAGCTCGCCACCCGGCAATCCCGCCACGGATTTCGTGACCTTACGCGCCGACGTGTTGTCGCGCGATCAGGCGATTCACCGTTTCGACATGCGCATCAAGCGCACGCCAGATCGTCAGGTGCTCGTCTTCGTCCATGGATTCAACACGCGGTTTGAGGAAGCGGTCTATCGTTTCGCGCAGATCGTTCACGACGCGGACACGACAGCCCTGCCAGTGCTGTTCACCTGGCCCTCGCGCGGCAAACTGCTCGCCTATGGTTACGATCATGAAAGCGCCAGCTTCTCACGCGACGCTCTGGATGAACTCCTGCGCGCCCTTGCCCGCGACAATTCCGTGCGCGAAATTTCGATCCTCGCGCATTCGATGGGAAATTGGGTGACGCTGGAGGCGCTTCGCCAAATGGCCATTCGTGACAGGGGTCTGCCCGCAAAAATCAAGAACGTCATGCTGGCGGCGCCTGACGTCGATTATGACGTCTTCCGGCGGCAGATTGCGAAAATCGGCGCGCATCCCTCGACCTTCACTCTTTTCGTGTCGCGCAACGACGAGGCTTTGGCGGTGTCGCGCCGCTTCTGGGGCGGACGACGGCTGGGCGGCGTCGATCTCCGGCAAGAAAATTATGATCGCGAATTTCAAAAGGACGACATAACGGCGATCGATCTGACCAACGTAAAATCCGACGATCTTCTAGGCCATGGAACTTTCGCGCGTTCGCCGCTTGTCGTGCAGGCGATTGGACGTCGGCTGTCGAGTGGACAGGCGCTTTCCGACTCGCAAGGCGGCATTGGCGATACGCTCGGTCATGTGTTTGTCGGCGCGGGCTCGGCCGTTGGCAGCGCAGCTGGAATGGCGGTCGCGGCGCCTTTCGCGGTCTTCGACGAGCGCACGCGCGACAACTTCAGCGATCGCGCCGAAGAGCTCGGCGGGCATGTCGGCGACACCTTGGGCGCCGGCGCCGATGCGGTCACAGCTCCATTGAAATAAGCGCTTACACTCCTATGTCGCAGGCATGCGCTCCATAAAACGCAGCGCATTCCCCTCAAAGGAAACCGCATGAGCGCCCCGATACACGCTTCAGGCAGAAGGAACCCATTCCTTCTTGCCATGCTGGCGGCGGCGCCGGTCGTGGCGGCCGCAGTTCTCGGCAATACGGCGACCGCCCCAAACATAGAGGGATGGTATGCGGGGCTCGCGAAGCCGGCGCTCAATCCGCCCAACTGGGCTTTCGGACCCGTGTGGACCGTTCTTTATATTTTGATGGCTTATGCGTTCCTTCGCATTTTGAGACTTCCGATCCATCGCGAGGGGCGCACCGAAGCCATCATCGCCTTTCTCGCGCAGATCGCATTGAACGGCGCATGGTCTTTCGTTTTCTTCGCCGCTCATAGTCCGATCTCCGGCCTGATCGTGATCCTCGCGCTCGAGGCCGCAATTCTTGTGACGATTGTTCTCTTCATGCGGCTTGATCGAATCGCGTCCTATTGCCTCTGGCCTTATGCGGCCTGGGTCGCTTTCGCGATCTATCTCAACGCTTCGATCTGGCTGCTGAATCGCTGACGTCAAAACGGCGCTTTTTTCGCCGAAGCGACATAGGCGTCGGCGTCTTGCTTCAACAGCAGGCGCTCTTTCACCAATCGATCCGCAATGGTGCGAACAGTCGCGACATAAAAATCGCGCAGGCCATAGCGCTCCTGCAATGAGAGACGTGGATCGTCGGTCTTCTCGCGATCCGCTTTATTGCTGGCGAAGGGAAAATAGGCGCCATAGGCCTCGCAAGGCGCGCCCGCCTTGTCCTTGCGCTCGTTCCAGCCAGTGAATGCGCCAAGCGGCACGGCCTGATCCGGAAGGCGCAAGCCGGCGATTTCATTCCCGTCCAAATCAATTGCCGGGACGAGACGGTCTTCGCTTAGTGACGGCGCGTTGAGATTCGGAAGCTTCGGCCAATGCGCTTCGCGCGCGGCGATGAGCGTATGATCAGCGACGCGAGGGATGCGGCTTGCCGGCGGCGCAACCCCTTTCTCAACCCAATCATCGAGCGCAACGAACAAAGCGCGCAACGCCGGCGCAATCGAGCGCGGGTTGACGGGCGCGGCGCAATTCTGCGCGAGCGCATCCGTTCGCGCGGGGGCTCCCGCAAGAAAGAAAGAGCGTTGTCTCGCGCTTTCTGGCGCATTGATGTCTTGTCCCGCAAATTTCACATCGCTGCGCCAATAGACGCTTGAACCAAAGGTCTCGATCGTCAAGGGAAGGCTTGAGGCAGCCGCCACGGGGGCGTTGGGCGCAGCTGGCGCCGTCGATAGGCGATCATGCAGCAAGAGCCCGTCGAAAATTCTCGGGCCTTTTTTGTCCTCGCCGCCAAAAAGCGTCGCGACATTTTGCAGGAACTCGGCTTTTCGCTCCGATCCGCGCGCGATCACATAAGCGAGACCCGCAGATTTGCGTAGGTGAAAAACGAGGTCCCGCAACGCGTGGGCGCGAAGCCGTTCGGGCAAGTTTTCAAATGCGGGAGACAAGAAAAGCATCGTCGCATTGCGCTGACGCGCGATCTGAAGAAGGTCGCCAGCGGCCGGGCTCGTTTCCGGTTCTGTCTCGACGATCAGCGTCGCGCTCGCTGGCTTCGCCTGCGCCGGCCGCAACGTGACGATTTGGAATTTATAAGCGATGCGCCCGTCGGCGCCGATGAGCGTCTTATCGAGCGTCGCGAGACGCGGCTCCTTCGGATCGAGCGCGCCTTCGACATCCGCCGTCGCGCGAATATAGGGAGGCGACGCAGCGTTCTGTTCCGGCGCATAGGGTTGCGCGGATACTTCCGTAAACTTTGTGATCTCCGCGCGCGCCATGACGGTCCAGCAGACCGCAATCGCGCAAGCAACGATGCGCAGCATTCGCATTACAATTTCGAAACGAAAGCGGCGAAATGGATCGAGCCTTCGGGCCACGGCCCATGGCCGCTCTCGACGTTGAGATGTCCCGCGGCGCCGGCTTCGACGAATTCGGCCCCGAGATCGCGCGCAAATTCGCGGGAGAACTCAATCGTCGAGTAAGGATCGTCGCTGCTCGCGACGAGTATCGCCGGAAATGGCAAGGGCCTCCGCGGAAACGGCAGGAAGGACGGATCCAAGTTCATTCTGCGCAACGCGTCCTCAGACGGCGGCGCGACGATGAAGGCTCCGGCGACTTTATCGGCGACGCGCGGCGCAGCGAAAATCAAAGCCACTCCGCCGATCGAATGCGTCACGCACACAACGGGCCGAATGCAACGCTCGATCTCACGCTCCACCGTCTCCACCCATTTCGCAGAGGGCGTGTTCCAGTCGCGTTGAACAATCCGACGCGCGGTCGACAGCCGATCTTGCCATCGGCTTTGCCAATGATCCGGGCCTGAGTCGCCAAGGCCCGGCACGATGAGAATATCGGCGTCGGCGGCGCGCATGTCTTCACACCTTGTCGCTTGGCTTCAGAAAATCGCCCGCAAGCGCTTTCCCAATCAATTCGCGCGTCTCGGGGATTCCATAGAGCGCGATGAAGGATCCAAATCGCGGCCCGCGACTTTCGCCGAGCAAGACTTCATACAACATGTTGAAGAAATCGTTGGAGACGCCGGGACGCTCCGGCGTCGCGCCCTTGGCCTTCAAATCCTGATAGCGCGGAACGGCGCGCCCGATGTCGTAGAGCGCGCTTTGAATGTCTTCCGCGCTCGCGTCTTTCGGAAGCGATCCGAGTGTCTGCGACAGCTTTTCCAACACGCCGCGCTCCACATCGTCCGCCGCGCGGTAGGTTTTGGCCGGACGCACGAAGTCGCGGAAATAGGCGACCGCGTAGCCGACGAGCCTATCGAGGCGCGGATGATTTTCGGGCGTCGCAGACGGCGCATAGCGCCGCAGAAATCCCCACAGCACCGAAGGGTCTTCGGCGTTGGCGACGGTCGCGAGATTGAGCAGCATGGCGAAGGAAATCGTCGTCGCCTTTCCACCGTCTTCGCCCGGATGCACGAGCGTCTCCGGCGCAGGCGGCGCGCCGGAATGAATATGCCATACCGGATTGCCGAGACGCTCCTTCCACGCCTGCCGTCCATAGGCGTCGAGAAAAGCAATGTAGTCGTCGACATTGCGGGGAATGACGTCGAAATGCAGTCGCTTCGCCGCAGAAGGTTTCTGATACATGAATTGGGAGAGGCTCTCGGGGCTCGCATAGGTGAGCCATTCATCGATTGTCAGCCCATTGCCCTTGGACTTTGAAATCTTCTGGCCCTTGTCGTCGAGAAACAATTCATAGTTGAAGCCTTCGGGCGGGCGGCCTCCGAGCGCGCGCACGATGGCGCCTGACACCTTGACCGAGTCGATCAAATCCTTGCCGGCCATTTCATAATCGACGCCAAGCGCATACCAGCGCATCGCCCAATCCGGTTTCCATTGCAGCTTGCAATGTCCGCCGGTGACAGGCGTCGTGAACATTTCCCCGGTTTCGGGATCGCGCCAGCTGATCGTTCCGGCAGCGGCGTCATGACCTTCGAGCGCAACCTGCATCACGACGCCGGTTCGGGGATGGATCGGCAGAAAGGGAGAATAGGTCGCGGCGCGCTCTTCGCGGAAGGTCGGCAGCATGATTTCCATGACGGCGTCATAGCGCGTCAGCATGTGCCTGAGCGCATCGTCGAAGCGGCCCGATTTATAATAGTCGGTCGAAGACGCGAATTCGTAATCGAATCCGAAAGCGTCGAGAAAGGCGCGCAGCCTGGCGTTGTTATGCGCGCCGAAACTGTCATGCGTGCCGAATGGGTCCGGCACTTGCGTCAGCGGCTTTCCGAGATGGGCGGCGACCAGTTCCTTATTCGGGATGTTGTCGGGAACTTTGCGCAGCCCGTCCATGTCGTCTGAGAAAGCGAGAAGCCTTGTCGCAATGCGACCCTCCGTCAGCACCTCAAAGGCGCGCCGCACCATGCTGGTGCGCGCGACCTCGCCAAACGTGCCGATATGCGGAAGGCCCGAGGGACCATAGCCGGTTTCGAATAGAACCTGCGTTTGACCGCTTTGCTCGACGCGCTTCACCAGCTTCCGCGCCTCTTCAAAGGGCCATGCGGCGGATAGGCGTGCGGCGTCGAGAAGTTCGGCGGGCAATGGGTGCAGAGGGCGCAACATGGAACCGGATTTTGCGGAGAAGGGAGGCCGGCACACTATGGAGGCGCCGCCGATGCGTCAATCTCACCGCAGATTCCAGGCAAACATAAAGGCGAGACGGCTTCTGGAACGAAACCCTCTCGCCTCAAACGCATGCTACAGATACGCATCTCTACTGCTGCGGACAATCGTCGCGTCAATTGGCGCAGGCCACTCCGTGGGTTACTCGCACGCGGCCATTCTTATCTGTGGTTCTTGTGACCGCGAGCGTGCAATCTTCGTCTTCGGAGTCATAAGCGCGACCGACCTGAATGGCCGGCCCCACGCCGAGGGGCCGAACGCCGGTCGCGGTTTCGCTCAGAGGCGCTCTCGCCTGCCTGACCATTGCGGTTGCGTCCGCCTTATTCGCTGAAGCAGAGGGAGCGGCCGCTATGACGGCGCAAAGGCTCGTCGCCACCGTCAGCGCAATCACAATCGCCGATGTCCGGTTAGCGAAAATCGATTCGCGTGATACGGCCATTCCTCGATCCTCCAGCATGAGAGGAGCGGGCTCCTAACCTCCACGCCGGGCGTCGCGCCGGCCAATAGGGAATCCCGCGTCCTGCCTCGATAACGCCATAGATCGAGTTTCGTTCCTTCGTTTCAGCTGAAATTTGACGCGCCAAAACCGGTCCGGCGCTTCTTACGCCGTTCCGGCCGTGGTGAAATCAGGAGTTCCGGTTTGACGGAAAGCTATTCGCAAACCCGCTGACGGCGATAGCCGATGACCTCGCCAAATTCGTCAAACACAGGCCGGCGCTCACGCCAGCAGCGCTCATAGACCGGCTCAACGTAGACGGGAGCGCCGTAGTAAACTGGAGGCGGCGCTGGACGCGCGAGCGCTCCACCCGCCAGCGCCCCAAGCGCGAAACCGCCGATGCCCGCCGCGACCGCAGCGCCGGCATCCGCTGAGGCCGGCGTCGCAGGCGTCAGCGCCGCGGCGCCGATCGTGAACGCGACAACGGCTGTGGCTATCCTCTTTTGCATCTGTTTTCTCCAAGAACCGTGCCGTTTAGGAACCGTCACGGCGCTTCAGTGCGCCAATTGTATCGATTGACGTTTCTTAAACGTTAACAAGCCGCAAATTATGCGCGCCAGCCTACATGGCCGAGACCTTGGGCCTGATCGTGGACTTGCCGCTCGCCTTGGCGGGCTTCGCGGAGTCCGACACGACAGGCGGCGGCGGAGGTTCATTAGCTGGCCTTATCGAGCGGCGACGGGCGGAAGCCCTCAACCAGGGCCTTGGCCGCGCTCAGCTGGCTTGAATCCAGTCGTCCCGCAACATCGTCGCGCTTCTTTGCGGCGTCTTCGTCGCCCTGGGCGGCTGCGACGGCGAACCACATGTAGGACTGAACAAGATTTTGCCCCGTCCCGAGGCCGCGCGCGCAAAGAATGCCGAGATTATATTGGCTGTCGCGCACGCCATGTTCGGCGGCCCTGCGGAACCAATTGGCGGCGCTGATGTAATCGGGCTTGCCGTCGCCGCCTTCTGCGAACAAGACCGCAAGATTGTGCATGGCGCGCACATTGCCGTGCTCCGCCGCGCGCCGATACCAATCCCGCGCCTTGACGTAGTCGCGCTCGACCCCGACGCCCTTCTCGTAAATGGAGCCTATGCGATATTCGGCGGGCGCGAGGCCCTGGCCGGCCGCTTTTTCGAACCATTGCGCCGCAGTCTTGAAATCACGAGCGACGCCTCGTCCTTCCGAATATCTTGAACCCAGCTCAAACTGAGCGGCGCTGTCGCCCTGGGACGCGAGATCCTTCATCGCCGCGAAGGAGCCGTTCGAGGCCGTCTCGTCCGGCCTCTCGATCGCGCCGGTCGGCGTTCCATCGACTCCGATCGACGCGGCAGGCGCCGCGGGCGGACGGCTCGGCGCGGGGAGATTGGACGGCTCCGACGCCGGCGGGGTCAAGCCGCCGGGGGCGAAATCGAGCGGGGAGACGAATTTTGGCGCCGGCGGCCCTGAGCCGCCCGCGCTGGGCGCGAGGCCGGCGCCGGAAGCGGCTGCGGGAGGCGTCGATTTGGCGGGCGGCTCGACGCTCTTGCCGCTTAACGGATTGATCCGGCCCTCTGTGGCGGGCTTTTGTTGCGCCTCATCGACGATCCGCGCAGTCGTCGTCCGCGGCCCGGCGACGTCCATCCCGACGCGTACGACTTGATAGGCTCCAATCAGCATGACGAGCGCGCCGAGCGCCAATAAGAGCGGGCGCTTTCGTTCCTAAATCTTGGCGCCGACGTTTTCAAGCCCCCCGGCAGGGGTTGGTCGGGCGCCGGCTTTCGGCGTGATTTTGCGCGGGTTGATCGCTTCCGCCGCTTCAGCGTCTGCGGCGGCCTGCTGCGCGGCGCGGCGCGCCGCCGCAATGAAATCCGACTTGACGGACGTTTCACCGCGATGGTCCCGGGTCGGCGCTTCAACGCGCCGCTCGGGCGCCATGAGGGGAGAACTACTCAGCGGCTGGTCGAAGTCTTCCGCTCGCGCTGTTGCATTGGCTTCCTGTTCAAACTGGTCATCGTAGAACTCTTCGCCCAGCGCCGATCGCGCCGCATCTGCGGCCTCACGCAAACGAGGCGTCTCGATTTCAGACGCCGCGATCGACGGGCTCCTCGGCGCCTCTCGAACGGCCAGCTCGGGTTGACGCAAACTGGGTTGACGAAGATCCGTCAGTTCATTTTCAAAAACCGCCAGCCGATCGACAACTCGCTCCAGAGTGGCGTGAACGGCGGATAAGGTTTCCTGCGCGCGCTTGCCGCTTTCGGTTTGCGTCTTTCGAAGATCGGCCAATTCGCGTTCGAGGGCGCCGTCCAGCCCAAGCGACGCTTCGCGCAAGGCCTCCTGAGCGGCGCGTCGCGCGGCGGCCTCCGCCAGTTCGGCGGCGGCATTTTGTTTTTCCTCGATGCGCTTAAACAGCTGTCCAATCGTTTGTTCGACAGAGACGAGCGTCGCAGCGGTATTCTCCGTTCGATCGAGCCGCCTCGACAATTTATCGATCTGCTGCGCAAGCGTCAGAAGGGCCTGATTGTCGGCCTTCGGATCCAACGCCGTATTGATCTTGGTCGCCAATTGGCCGACCAGTTCGGCGAGTTGCGCATTCTCGGCCTCGCTGCGCGAGCGCGCGCTATTGTCAATTCTTTCGACGATCGCGCTGTAGACGCCGTCGATGCGTCCCGCCAATTGTTCGAACCGCTTCTCGGCGATCGGCGCCGAAAGCAGCTCGTTGATTTTGACGTCCGCATTCGCGCGTAACGCGACGCCCTGCTCTATGCGCGCCGCAAGCGTTTGCTCAGTCTGATCGATGCGCTGCGCAAGCTCCGTAAAATGTTTGTCGAAGTCAGTCTTTGGTTCGAGAGACGCGTCGATTTTCTTCGCGAGCTTGGAGACGAGATGTTCGAGCTGGCTGATGTCCACCGGTCTATGAAACGCGACGGCGCGATCGATGCGGGCAGCGAGAGATTTTTGAACTTCGTCGAGGCGATAGCCCAGATCGTCGAAACGCTTGGCTCCGCCGGATTTCGACGCCAAAGAATCGACCTTGGCGCCCAATTCTTCGAGCCTCTGACCGAAGGCCTGCAACGTGCCGGATGTTTCCGTCGCAACCGTCGTGCGGATCGTTTTAATGATTTCCGCGACGTCCTTTTGTCCGGCTTCGCGGCTTGCGACGCCGAAGCCATCCACCCGCTGCGCCAGTTCGATGAGACGAGTCTCGAGCTTTTCCAGCGGCAGCGGTCGCGAGGCGACGGCTGCGAGCAGATTGCGAATTTCGCTGCTTTGCCGCGTCAGCTCGCCGATCGCCGCCCCATTGGCGCCGCCGGCGGATTGCAGTTCACTGAGCTTGCGCCCAATCGTCTGCACTTCGGCGTGAAGGCTGCGAACGATCGGGCCAGGGTCAAGCTCCTTGACCATCGCTCGCAAATCGGTGGCGAGCCGCTCGACGGGCGCCAACAGATTATCCTGAACGCCTCGATCGCGCTGCGCCTCGACGCTGTCGACAAGCGTCCGCAGCGCCGCTTCGATCGCAGCGATCGATGAACGCGGCGCAAGATCGGCGAGCGCGCGCGAGACGCCGGCGACTTCATCGCGTAAATGATTGATCTGCCCCATGACGAAGCGGTGCCGATCATCGCGCGCCGCATCGCCGCTTCGAAACTCTTCGATCTGCTGGGAGATGGAGTCGATCGAGATTTTAAGATCGTCGAACCGCTGCGCCGGCGCCATCCTCTCTGAACGACGAAATTGCTCTTCGTCAAGGTCTGCTTGAAAGATCTGCGGACGCTGTTTGCGAGTCATTTCCGCAATCGCCTCGGCAAGCGGGCGCAGCTGCGCTTCGCCATAGGCTGCGTCGGGATCATGCGCGCCGGCGAAAGGGCGCGGCTTTGCATAGCGTTCCCTCAGCTCGTTTTCGTAGCGGCCGAAAGCCTCGGCGCCGCCCTCGTCTTCTGCCGCCGAGCGGGCGCGGCGGTGCTCGCCGATCAGACGCGCAACGCTTTCAAGCGCGCGCGCCGTCGAGCGATCGCCGTCCGTCGCATGCCGTTTGAAAAGCGAAATGGCGTCTCCGATGATCGCCTCGGCTTCGAAGGATCGGTCGGGATCGCCTTCGTGGCGCAGTCGTGAAGAGGACCGCCCGCCGTGACTACTATCCATGGCTTCCGCGAGACGTCGCGCGATCGCCTGGAGCCGTTGCTCGTCCGCTTCGTCGAATTCATCGGGGTTTCGCGCGGATTTTGGCCTCCTTTCGCCGAGGGGCGCTTCCTCCGGTCGATCATGCGGATTTTTTTCGGCGCGACGGGCGGATTCACGCGCCGCCTCGCGGCTCTCTTCGTCCGATCCGTCATTATTCCACGAAGGCGCCTTGCTCATGAGTTCATCCAGCGGGCTTCGCCCGTGCGTGTTTGGATTTTTCGAAACTCATGGGAACGACGCAATCGGCGCGAATGGCCCTACATGCGGCGCATCGGCCGCTGCGCTGACTTTCCTTCGTTGAGGGTAAATAAGACGTTAAGCCCCTTCGAATGGCAGGCCGTTGCGCGGTTTTTCAGAGGGCGATTCTCGCCGTAAATGAGGACAAGCAAATTTCAGCCGCATTTATGACGGTCGCAAAACGAATCGCCGGCGTGATCAGAACAGGAGGCCTGGACGCGAGCAAGAGCTTCGCTGGCCGCAAAAGGCCGCGCCAGCGCGGATTCAGCGGCCCCTATTGCGCCGTCGCGCGGGGCTATCTACCTATGTCGTCCTAGGGGGGTCGCGCCGCGGACCGTTCGGCTCATTATGCGAACGGAGTACGCTGCAGCAAATTTCACGGAGCGGTTCATGCCGAGCTACAAGGCCCCGGTGGAAGACGTCTTGTTCCTCCTGAACGACGTTCTCCGCTTTCAAAGCCATGGAAATGCGCTCGGATACGCCGACGTCTCTCCGGAGCTGATCGAACAGGTGCTGAGCGAAGGCGCGAAGCTCTGCGAAGAAGCCCTGCAACCGCTCAATCAAAAGGGCGACGCCGTCGGTTGCGTGCGTCATGACGATGGAAGCGTCACCACGCCGCCTGGCTTTAAAGCAGCCTATGACGCTTTCGCGGAGGGCGGCTGGGTGGGCCTCCCCGTGCCGCCCGAATATGACGGTCAGGGCCTTCCCTATACGCTGGCCGTTCTGATCAATGAATTCGCCTCTTCCGCCAATATGGCTTTCGCCATGTATCCGGGGCTCACCCAAGGCGCTCTCGCCGCCTTGTTGCGGCACGGAACCGAAGAGCAAAAGCAGCTTTATGCGCCGAAGATGGCCTCCGGTAAGTGGACCGGCACGATGAATCTGACCGAGCCGCAATGCGGCACGGACCTCGGCCTGCTCACCACAAAGGCGAAACCGCTGGGCGACGGCTGTTACGCGATCACGGGTCAAAAAATCTTCATTTCCTCGGGCGAACACGACCTCTCGGAAAACATCATTCACTTGGTGCTGGCGAGGATCGAGGGCGCGCCGGCCGGAGTGAAAGGCATTTCGCTTTTCATCGTTCCTAAGATCAACGTCGGCCCCGACGGCGTGCTGCAGGATCGCAACAAGGTCGTTTGCGGATCGATCGAACATAAGATGGGCATTCACGGCAATTCGACTTGCGTGATGAATTTCGACGGCGCCAAGGGATATTTGATCGGCGAACCGAACCGCGGACTGAACGCAATGTTCGTGATGATGAACGAAGCGCGTTTGGGCGTCGCCGTTCAGGGTCTCGCGCAATCGGAAGTCGCTTATCAAAACGCCGCGCAATACGCCAAGGAGCGATTGCAAGGCCGTTCGCTCACCGGACCAAAGGACCCGAGCAAGCCGGCGGACCCCATCATCGTTCACCCTGACATTCGGCGCATTTTGCTCGAGATCAGAGCGTTCAACGAGGCGGCGCGCGGACTGGTCATCGACGCGGCGATTCAAAGCGACATCGTCCATCGTTCGCAGGACGCCGCCGCGCGTCAGGCTGCGGAAGACCGGCTTGGATTGATGACTCCGGTGTTGAAGGGCGTTTTGACCGACGTCGGCTTCGACAATGCGGTCAAGGCGCAACAGGTCTACGGCGGGCACGGCTACATCCGCGAATGGGGCATGGAGCAATTCGTGCGCGACGCGCGCATCGCCATGATTTATGAGGGCGCAAACGGCATTCAGGCGCTCGATCTCGTCGGCCGCAAGCTGCCGAGGGACGGCGGGCGCGCCGTCATGGCCTATTTCAAGGAAGTCGGCGACTTCATCACGCGCGAAGGCGTCAATGAAGCGATGAAACCTTTTGTCGAACCGTTGAAGAACGCGCTCGGCGATTTGCAGAAGGCGACGATGTGGCTGATGCAAAACGCCATGGCGAAGCCCGACAATGCGGGCGCGGCGTCCTACGACTACATGCATCTCTTTGGCCGTGTCGCGCTTGGCTATATTTGGGCGCAGATCGCGAGGGCCGCGATGGAAAAGAAAGTGCGCGAGCCCGGAAACGGGAAGGACATGGACGCCAAGCTTTTGATTGGAAAATTTTACATGGAGCGCATGCTGCCGGAAACGAGCTTGCGCCTTGCCCGCATATCGACCGGAGCCGACACGATGATGTCGCTTCCGGAGGAGATGTTCTAGAGGCGAGTAGCGCATGGCGAATAGCGAGTAAATTGGGCGCGGCCTATTCGCCATTCGCTATTCTCTATTCGCCGAATGAGGAGTTCAAAATGGCCGAAGCCTATATCTACGACGCCGTGCGAACGCCGCGCGGACGCGGCAAGCCCGATGGCTCGCTGCATGAGGTTTCGACGCTCGGCCTCGCCGTCACGACTCTCAAGGCCATCAAGGAGCGCAATCACATCAATGGCGTCGCCGTTGACGACGTCGTGATGGGTTGCGTCGATCCGGTCGGCGAAGCCGGCGGCGACATTGCGCGCGCCGCTGCGATCTCGGCCGGGTTCGGTTTCGTCGCGCCGGGCGTGCAGATCAACCGTTTCTGCGCATCCGGTCTCAACTCGGTGAATTTCGCCGCAGCGCAAATCATGTCCGGCCAGCACGATCTCACAATCGGCGGCGGCGTCGAGAGCATGAGCCGCGTGGGCATTGGCGCGTCCGGCGGGGCCTGGCCGGTCGATCCGACCATCGCGATTCCATCCTATTTCATGCCGCAGGGCGTCTCGGCCGATCTCATCGCGACGAAATATGGCTTCTCGCGCGACGACGTCGACGCTTATGCGGTCGAATCGCAAAAGCGCGCGGCGCGCGCCTGGGCGGAAGGACGTTTCGCCAAAGCGATTGTCCCGGTGAAGGATGTGAACGGGCTGACCATCCTCGATCGCGACGAACATATGCGTCCGAATGACCGACATGCAGTCGCTCGCGGCTTTGAAACCATCCTTCTCATTTTACGCGGAACAGGGCGGCTTCGACGCCGTCGCCATTCAGGCGCATCCGGAGATCGAGAAGCTCAATTACGTGCATCACGCCGGCAATTCGTCGGGCATTGTCGACGGCGCCGCCGCCGTGCTTCTCGGCTCGAAGCAGGCGGGCGAAAAATTAGGCGTCAAGCCGCGCGCCCGCGTGAGGGCCTTCGCCAATATCGGCTCCGAGCCCGCGCTCATGCTGACGGGTCCGGTCGACGTCACCAAAAAATTGTTGAACCGCGCCGGCATGTCGCTCGCCGACATCGATCTGATCGAGGTGAACGAGGCGTTCGCGGCCGTTGTGCTGCGCTATCTGCAAGCCTTCGATCTCGATCCGGCGAAAGTCAACGTCAACGGCGGCGCCATTGCGCTCGGACATCCGCTCGGCGCGACCGGCGCCATGCTGCTCGGAACCGCGCTCGACGAATTGGAGCGCAGCGACAAGCAGACCGCGCTCATCACGCTCTGCATCGGCGCCGGCATGGGAACGGCGACGATTATCGAGCGGGTGTGATTACGGCGCAGAGCGGCGAATAATGGAACAAAGAATTACTCTCGTTACGCTGGGCGTGAACGATCTGGCAAAAAGCACAGCCTTCTTTGAGAAGCTGGGCTGGCGCCGTTCTGTCAAAGGGGCGCAAGGCGTCTCGTTTTTCCAGTGTGGCGGCGTCGCCATATCGCTCTATCCGCGATCGGAGTTGGCGGCGGATGCCGGCGTAAGCCCCGATGGAAACGGGTTCAGCGGCTTCACATTGGCCTACAACGCCCGCTCGAAAGAGGATGTCGACGCTGCTCTTGACGAAGCAAAATCCGCAGGCGCGAGCATCATTAAGCCCGCACAAGACGTGTTCTGGGGCGGGTATTCCGGTTATTTCCGCGACCTCGATGGACATTTGTGGGAGGTCGCGTGGAATCCGGGCTTTGCTCTCGACGAGGCCGGCGCGGTCAGGTTACCGGAATAAAGATTCATTCATCCGGCGTCGACGCCGCAAACAGTTGTCAGGGAGTCTTCGATGAACCTCCAGAATTTCAAATTCGAAACTGACTCCGACGGCGTGGCGCTCCTCACCTGGGATATGCCCGACCGTTCGATGAACGTCATCACGCTGCAGGTGATCGACGAGTTGGAGCAAGTCAGTCGACAAGGTCGCGTCGGACGCCGCCATCAAAGGCTGCGTCATCACGTCGGGCAAGAGCGCCTTTTCCGGCGGCGCCGATCTCTCGATGCTGCAGCAAAGCGCCGCGCAATACGCCAAGGCGCTCAAGGAAGAGGGCGCGGACGCGGCCAATCAGCAGTTCTTCGACGGCGCGCGGCGTTTGTCCTTGCTCTACCGAAAGCTCGAGACCTGCGGCAAGCCTTTCGCTATCGCCATCAACGGCGTTTGCCTCGGCGGCGCGTTCGAACTGGCGCTCGCCTGTCATTATCGCGTGCTCTCGGACAGCGACAAGACGCGCGTCGGCCTGCCGGAAATCAAAGTCGGGCCTGTTTCCCGGCGCCGGCGGAACGCAGCGCGTGGCGCGCCTTTTGCCGACAGGCGACGCGCTGCAATTTTTGTTCAAGGGCGAGCAGGTCCGACCGCAGAAGGCGAAGGCCGCAGGGCTTGCGCATGAGGTTGCGCCGGCGAGTGAAATCGTGGCGCGCGCCAAGGCGTGGATCGTTGGCGGCGGCAAAGGCGTCGCGCCTTGGGATGCGCAGGGCTTCAAGCCGCCATCGGGCAAAGTGTTTTCGCCGACGGGCATGATGATATGGCCCGCCGCCAACGCCATCTATCGTCGCGAAACCTACGACAATTATCCGGCGGCCAAGGCCATTTTGCATAGCGTCTATGAAGGCCTGCAATTGCCGATGGACCTTGCTTTGAGGGTCGAGGCGCGTTGGTTCGCGCATATTCTGCGCTCCAAGGAAGCCGCGGCGATGATCCGCACGCTGTTTCTCTCAAAGAACGAATTGGAGAAAGGCGCCCACCGACCGAAGAATGTTCCGCCGACCAATCTCAAAAAGATCGGCATTCTCGGCGCGGGCTTCATGGGCGCCGGCATCGCCTATGTGAGCGCGCTCAATGGTTTGGACGTGGTGCTCGTCGATCGCGATCAGGAGAGCGCCGACAAGGGCAAAGCAACCTGCGACAAGCTGATTTCAGGACAGGTGGCGAAGGGACGCGCAACGCCAGCCGACAAGGAGGCGCTTCTCGCCCATATCGAGGCGACGCCCGATTACGCGAAATTGAAGGGCTGCGACCTGCTGCTCGAGGCCGTGTTCGAAGACCGCGCCGTGAAGGCGGAGGTCACGAAAAAGGCTCAGGACATCGTTGGGCCGGACGTCGTCTTCGCCTCCAACACGTCGACGCTGCCGATCACCTCGCTCGCCGAGACATCCGCAAAGCCGGAGAATTTCGTTGGCGTCCATTTCTTCTCGCCGGTCGAGAAGATGCTGCTCGTCGAAGTTATCCTCGGCAAAAAGACCGGCGACAAGGCGCTGGCGACGGCGCTCGATTTCGTGCGCATCATCAAGAAGACGCCGATTGTCGTCAACGACTCGCGCGGCTTCTACGCCAATCGCTGCGTGCTCAACTATGTTCGCGAAGGCCAGATCATGCTGGTCGACGGCGTGCCGCCTGCGATGATCGAAAACGCCGCGCGAATGGCGGGAATGCCGGTCGGGCCGCTTTCGTTGAACGATGAAGTCGCGCTCGATTTGGGCTGGAAGATTTTGCAGGCGACGAAGAAGGATCTGGGCGACAAGGCCGTCGACCCGGCCCAGGAGCGCGTGCTGCGCTTCATGGTGGAAGAGAAAGGCCGCTTCGGCCGCAAGAACGGCAAGGGCTTTTACGACTATCCCGAGAACGGGAAGAAAACCCTGTGGCCGGGATTGTCCGAACTCGCCGAACGCAAACTCGATCCCGACTCCATCGACGTGAAGGAATTGGAGACTCGTTTTCTCGTCGTGCAGGCGGTCGAGGCCGCGCGCACCATGGCGGAGAATGTCGTCACCGATCCGCGCGAGGCGGACGTGGGCTCGGTTTTGGGCTTTGGCTTTGCGCCTTACACGGGCGGCACGATCTCCTACATCGACGGACTCGGGACGAAGGCTTTCGTTGCTCTGTGCGACGAGCTTGCGAAGAAATTCGGTCCGCGCTTCGAGCCCCCGCAATTGCTGCGCGACATGGCGGCGAAGGGCGAAACCTTCTACGGGCGTTTCGGGTCGCAGGCGAAAGCCGCCTAGAGCCGCATGACAGGCGCGCCAATCGACGTTAGAGTCGCTTCTCCCGTTGGCTCGCAGCGGGCGAGCGACGCGCAGATTTGGTGATGCCCTTCTTCGTTCTCCCGTTTCCCGTGATCGATCCTGTCGCCATCAATATCGGCCCCGTGCCGATACGATGGTATGCGCTCGCCTATATCGCGGGCTTCATACTCGGCTGGGTCTATATGCGCGCGCTGGCGTCAAACGACGCTCTCTGGCGGCCCTCACAGCCAAGGCCGACGCGCGAGGCGCTCGACGACCTTCTGGCTTTTGTCGCGCTGGGAATCATCATCGGCGGGCGGCTCGGTCACGTGCTGTTCTACGATCTCCGCTTCTACCTCGCGAATCCTCTGGAAATTCTCCAGACATGGAAAGGCGGCATGGCGTTTCACGGCGGCTTGCTCGGCGCAATCATCGCGATCCTATTGTTCGCGAGGCGCGACAGGACGCCCGTGCTGACGATCAGCGACATCTGCGCGACCGTCGCTCCGATCGGTCTCTTCTTCGGCCGCCTCGCCAATTTCATCAAGCCGGAGATGTGGGGGCGCGAGACCGACGTTCCCTGGGCGATGGTCTTTCCGCAGGCGGGCGATGCGCCCCGCCATCCGAGCCAGCTTTACGAAGCCGGGCTCGAAGGCTTGGCGCTCGGTCTCATTCTGTGGTTCGCCGCGCGCAGCGGCGCTTTGAAACGCCCCGGACTCTCGACAGGAATTTTTGGGGTGGGTTACGGGCTCGCGCGCATCTTCTGCGAATTCTTCCGTGAGCCGGACCCCTATCAGGAGGCGCTTGGAAACGGGCTCACCATGGGCATGGCGCTCTCGGCGCCGCTCGTCCTGGCCGGCGCTCTCGCGATCGTCTTCGCATTGCGCAACCGCACGGCGACGGCATGAGCGCGCTTGGCGACGAGATCGCGTCGATCATCGCGCATGAGGGTCCGATGACGCTTGAGCGTTATATGTCGCTCGCGCTCTCTCATCCGAGATACGGCTATTACATGACGCGCGATCCGTTTGGCGCTGCGGGCGACTTCATCACCGCGCCCGAAATCAGCCAGATGTTCGGAGAATTGGTCGGGCTTTGGATCACCGAAGCCTGGCGTGCGGCGGGGTCGCCCCGCAATTCGCTTCTCGTCGAACTTGGCCCGGGACGCGGCACGTTGATGGCCGACATTCTGCGCGTGGGACGCGTATCGGCGCCCTTTCTGGATTCGGTCGACGTGCATCTGATCGAAACCAGTCCGACGCTTGAAAGAATTCAACGCCACACGCTCGCCAATTCGCCGCGCCCGACTAAGTGGAGCAGCGACGTCTCTCAATTGCCGCGCGGCCCGCTGTTTATCGTCGCCAATGAATTTTTCGACGCGCTGCCGGTTCGCCATTTCGTCAAGGGCGCACGCGGCTGGAGCGAGCGTCTGATCGGTCTCGACGAGCATGGCGCGCTCGTCTTTGGCGCGGCGCAAAGCGTCGAGCCGGACATCAACGTCGCCGCCGAACGCGGCGCCGTCATTGAAGTGGCGGCGATCGCGCAGCGCCTCATGGTCGATATTGCAGACCGCATCGTCGAGGACGGCGGCGCGATGCTGATCGCCGATTACGGCTATCTCAGAACATCGCTCGGCGAGACATTGCAGGCGGTCAAGAATCACGCCTATGCCGATCCGCTTGCGGACCCCGGCGAAGCAGATCTGACGACGCATGTCGACTTCGCGGCGCTCGCGCGCGCGGCGCAATCGAGCGGCGCGAAAATTCTCGGCCCGGTCACGCAAGGCGCGTTCCTGCGTCAGCTCGGCATTGTGCAGCGGGCTGAAGCTTTGTCGCGACGCGCGACGCCTGAGCAACGCGCCGATCTTTCGGCTGCGCTACATCGCTTAGCGGGCGACGGCGACGCGCGCGAAACAATGGGCGAAGTCTTCAAAGTGATGGCGGTCACGCATCCGGACATGTACGATCTGCCGGGATTCTTCTCCAACATATGATCCTCGAGCGATCGCAATGACGAAGCTTCCCGCCTTCACCGCGACCAATCTCGGCTTGCCAGGCGTGCGCCACGCATTTTTCACGCGCGCCGGCGGCGTGTCCGAAGGCGTCTATGATTCCCTGAACGGCGGAGTGGGTTCGCGCGACGAAACGACGCGCGTTCACGAGAATCGCGTGCGCATGGCGCGCCATCTCGGCGCAGCGCCCGAGCGCCTGCTGGTGCCGTATCAGATTCATTCGGCGGACGCGCTTGGCGTCGCTGAGCCCTGGAGCGCGGAGACGCGGCCGCGTTGCGATGGCCTTGTGACGGCGACGCAGGGCCTCGCTTTGGGCGTCACGGGCGCGGATTGCGGAATGCTGCTGTTCGCCGACGCGCGCGCCGGCGTCGTCGGGGCCTGCCATGCCGGATGGAAAGGCGCATTGACCGGAATGATCGAGGCGACCATCGCGCAAATGGAGACGCTTGGCGCGAAGCGCAAGGACATACACGTCGCGCTTGGACCGACGATCGGCGGACAAAGCTATGAGGTCGGCCCGGAGTTCGTCGCGCAATTCATCGACGTTGCGCAAGACCATCAGCAATATTTTTCGCCTTCGCGCCGGGAAGGACATTCAATGTTCGATTTGCCGGCCTTCATCACAATGCGAGTGGAGCGCGCGGGCGTGGCGTCGTTTGAGAACCTGCAAATAGACACCTATGCGGATGAGGCGCGCTGCTTCAGCTACCGCCGCAGCGTGCACCGCAAGGAGCCCGATTACGGGCGGCTCGTCTCGGCCATCGCCTTGGCGTGACGCGCGAAAGTTATGTGCGCCAGGGATGTTCCGGCAGATCGCTGACGCCGACGACTTTGACGCCCGCTTGCGCAACCGCGTGATCGTTTTCGACCGAACTGCCGCTGACGCCGATGGCCCCGATCAGCACGCCTTCCTTATCGACGATGGGAAGACCGCCCGGAAAGGTAATGAGACCCTCATTGGAATGTTCAATTCCATAGAGCGAACCGCCCGGTTGCGATAATTTGCCAATCAGGCCGGTCGGCATTCCAAAGAACACGGCGGTCTTCGCTTTCTTGATCGCAATGTCGATGCTGCCGACCCACGCGGCGTCCATCCGATAAAACGCCTTTAGATTGGCGCCTGAATCGACGATGGCGATGCACATTTCGGTCTTCAATTCCACGGCGCGCTTGCAAGCGGCCTGAATTGCGGCTTCCGCGGCGTCTATCGTGACATGCATGTTCGCCTCGCTGAAAAAGTCGGTCCGTCATGTCAAATGGATCGGCGGGGAGATTTTACAATCCTGCCCAAGCGAGACCGATCGAAGCGGCTTTGACGTTCAAACAAGTTTGCTCGATAATTGCCGAATGTCGGGCGCGTTTTGAATCGGCGTCGCGTGGGTATACGCAAAAAGCTTTTGCAATGGAGGGATTGATGAGAAGTTTTCGAGGCGCGTTGACGCTTTTGATATTGGGAGGATTGGCGACGCCGTCAGTAGGCGTCGCAGCCGGATACAACCCCGTCATGCAACAGGCGCAGACGAAGCTCGCCGCTGCAGGGCTTGATCCCGGCCCCCTCGATGGCGTCGCCGGCGGCAAAACGATCCTCGCCATCAAGTCTTTTCAAAAGCAATCGAATCTCCCGGAGAGCGGGACGCTCGACAGCGCAACCTGGAAAAACTCGGCGTCGGGACGTCGGTTGATAAGGTCAACGCGGTCGTCGATTGGATCGCCGTTCCCACGCAAGAGGAATTGGACAAGCTCACAGCCAATCCCATCAATGATCCGAAATTCGCCTACACCGACTATCGGCCGAATGCGCCCGCGACGTCGCTCGATCTTCCCGGCGCGTCGATCATCAAGGCCATGAACGCCAGCGCCGATATTTTCGGAAGCCGGGCGGCGGGCCAGGCGCGGCATACGGATCAGGGCTTCAAATATATGGCCGAATGCCTGAAGACCAATTACGCGCCGAGGCACTGGTCCGACATCACCATCCATTACTATTGCCAGATGTCGAAGCCGCGAGGCTGCTACACTTACGCGCTTTCGGGCAAATCGACGCCGCCCGGCGTCAAATATCCGCGACCCGCGGCCTATAAAGGCTGCGCCGCCGGCCGATTGAAAAAAGCCGAGGATTTCGTCTTCGTTACGAAAACGCAGCCGCTCCTTTTTCAATATGTGATGTTCGGCCAGACGCACGCCTTCAACCACGAGCAGGAACAGGCGATCATCAACGCCTTTTACGGGGTGAAAAATCCTGCTGACCCGAGGGAGTGCAGCCTGAAGCGCCCACGCCGAACGGAAGACCCGAAGGACGGAACGCATTGCCTCGTCAACAAGACGATGTCGATCCGGCTCGTCGGGAAGGGCGACTAGTCGAAACGAGCGCGCGGCGACGGCAAGCGCGAAGACGTTTGTTTTACGCGGCTTTCCGGCGCTGTCGCGCGGACTCCTCCCGATTTTCGCGAGCTTCGCCCCGGGCGAAGGAGCGGCGCGTCTGCAAGGCCCCGGCGGGGTTTGACTTGAGCCGACGCGCCCGCTACCACAACGCGCCTTGGCGCATGAGCGAAATCGGTCGAAACGGAGCTCCGTTCGGCGAAGCGATTTCGCCGCGCCCTTCAACTGGCGCGGATTCTTGTCGATCGGGCGATTTGGCCTTAAGGACGGCGCGCTGGACTATTCGAGGCGATCATTCGTATCGCCGGGAGTTGCGCGATGAAAATTCTCGTGCCCGTGAAACGGGTCGTCGACTACAACGTCAAGATACGAGTGAAGGCGGATGGGTCGGGCGTCGATCTCGCCAATGTGAAATTCTCGATGAATCCTTTCGATGAAATCGCCGTCGAAGAGGCTCTTCGCCTGAAAGAGGCCGGCAAAGCCACCGAGGTCGTGCTCGCGTCGATCGGGCCCGCGCAATCTGCGGAAACCATTCGGACCGGCCTCGCTATGGGCGCCGACCGCGGCGTTCTCATCAAGACCGACGTTTCGCCCGAGCCCTTGGCGGTTGCGAAACTGCTCGCGAAGTTGATCGAAGCGGAGGGCTTCGGCCTCGTCATTCTTGGCAAGCAAGCGATCGACGACGACAGCAATCAGACCGGTCAGATGCTGGCCGCGCTTCTCGGCTGGGGACAGGGAACGTTCGCCTCCAAAGTGGAGCTCGGTTCCGACTCGGTCGATGTCACGCGAGAAATCGACGGCGGCCTGCAGACCGTTTCCTTGAAGCTTCCGGCCGTCGTGACGACCGATCTCCGCCTCAATGAGCCGCGTTATGCGAGCCTGCCCAATATCATCAAGGCGAAGAAAAAAGAGATCGCCGAGAAGACGCCGGCCGACTACGGCGTCGACATTGCGCCGCGTCTCGAAGTTTTGAAAACCTCCGAGCCCGCGACGCGCAAGGCCGGCGTCAAAGTCGGTTCGGTCGCGGAACTTGTGTCGAAACTCAAGAATGAAGCGGGAGTTCTCTGATGACTTCGCTCCTCATTGCGGAAACGCAAGGCGCTGCGCTCGCTCCGGCGACCGCCAAGGCGCTGACGGCGGCGCTGGAAATCGGCGGTCCGGTGCATGTGCTCGTCGCGGGTCCCGGTCTGCGCGCAGCGGCCGACGAAGCGGCGAAACTCAAGGGCGTCGAGAAAGTGCTGTTCGCCGACGACGCGCTTTATGCGCATGGGCTGGCGGAACCCACGGCCGCGCTCATCGTCGGGCTTGCAAGCTCCTATGACGTCATCATCGCGCCCTCGACCAGCGCGACGAAGAATATGCTTCCGCGCGTCGCCGCCCTTCTCGACGTCGCGCAAGTGTCGGACATCATCAAGGTGGTTTCGGCCGACACCTTCGAGCGCCCGATCTATGCGGGCAACGCCATTCAAACGGTTCGCGCCAAGGACTCCAAAAAGGTCATCACCGTTCGAACCACCGCCTTTGCGGCGACAGGCGAAGGCGGCTCCGCCGCGATCGAGGCGATCGGCGCAGGCGGCAATCCGTCCGTCTCAAGCTTCAAGAGCGAGGAGCTCGCGCAATCGGAACGGCCCGAACTGACGGCCGCCAAGGTGATCATCTCCGGAGGCCGCGGCCTGCAAAGCGCCGAGAATTTCGCCAAATATATCGAACCGGTCGCGAACAAACTCAACGCCGCGATCGGCGCCTCGCGCGCGGCTGTCGACGCAGGCTATGCGCCCAACGATCTCCAGGTCGGTCAGACCGGCAAGGCGGTCGCGCCCGATCTCTATATTGCCGTGGGCATCTCCGGCGCGATCCAGCATCTCGCCGGCATGAAGGACTCGAAAGTCATCGTCGCCATCAACAAGGATGAAGAGGCGCCGATCTTCCAGGTCGCCGATTACGGTCTCGTGGCGGACCTCTTCACCGCTCTCCCGGAATTGAATGACGAACTCGCGAAAATCGGACGCTGACGAGACTGTGGCGGCGCATATGACCATGCGGACGCTAGCGCCCGCATTGCAGCGTTGGCCGAGCCTGGCTCAAATCAGAGCCCTGAGGGGCCGCTCGGCCCGTAAAATGGACGCCTTTCGTGCAGTTTGCCGGTTTCCAGGCGCCCCGAACGCGCGCTATATTGCAGTGCGGCCTGTCTCGAAATTGGGCGCGCCCCTCTTCTCCCAACTGGTGATCACGCGATGAGCTTCGAAATTCGCAAAGTCGGCGTCATCGGCGCGGGTCAGATGGGCAAAGGCATCGCTCAGGTCTGCGCCTTGGCGGGAATGGACGTTGTGCTGACCGACGTTTCGATGGACCGCATCGAAGCCGGAATCGTCGACATCGACCAGCATATGCGTCGCGCCGTCGAGAAAGGCCTGATAAACGATGGCGCGCGAGAAGCCGCGCTGAAGCACATTAAACCGGCGCAATCCAACGCCGGTTTTTCGGACGCCGATCTCGTGATCGAAGCGGCGACGGAAAGCGAAGAGGTCAAACGTAAGATTCTTACCGACGTCGCGACGGGCCTGAAGCCCGACGCTATCCTCGCCAGCAACACATCGTCGATTTCGATCACGCGGCTTGCCGCGGTCACCGGCCGCCCGGAGCGATTCATCGGCATTCACTTCATGAATCCCGTTCCGCGCATGCAGCTCGTCGAGCTGATCCGGGGGATCGCGACTGAAGACAAGACATTTGAGCAGGCGAAGGAATTCATCACCAAGCTCGGCAAGACGATCACGGTTTCCGAGGACTTTCCGGCCTTCATCGTCAATCGCATTTTGCTGCCCATGATCAATGAGGCGATCTACACGCTCTACGAGGGCGTCGGATCGGTTGAGGCGATCGACACGGCCATGCGGCTCGGGGCCAACCACCCGATGGGGCCGCTTCAACTCGCCGATTTCATCGGCCTCGACGTCTGCCTGTCGGTCATGCAGGTCTTGCATGAAGGACTCGCCGATTCGAAGTATCGTCCCTGCCCCTTGCTCGTGAAATATGTCGAAGCCGGCTGGCTTGGACGCAAAACGCAACGGGGTTTTTACGATTATCGCAGCGGAACGCCGGTCCCGACCCGCTAGACCGCGAAACTTTACAGATCCTTCAGTTTTCAGCGCTTTTTTAGCGGCATGTCCTTCTCCTGGGATGGAGCCGCGTCCGTGTTGGAATTCCTCATCGCCCATTTCGGGGCCATCACCGCAATCAGCATGTCGCTCGCCGTGGTCTGGTCGCTCGTGCGCTTCAAATGTTTCGACATCGGCTGCGCCATCGCCGCCTTCGCCGGAGCTTTTGGCGTCTATTATGTGATGGAGGAATATTTCAACCTCTATCTCGTCGCCAATAATCTAAAGGCGTTGGGCGGAGGCGCCCTCCTTGGCTGCTTCACCTACGATCTCCTCAAAACGGGCCTCGCCTGATCGACGACGGCTACCGGTCGTCTTTCGGAGGAGCGGCAAGATCTGGCCGGCGCTGTCTCGTGAGACGCAGAGCCTCGTCATGGCGCCATTTCGCGATCTTGCCGTGGTCGCCGCTGAGAAGCACTTCCGGCACGAGCTTGCCTTCGAATTCGCGCGGGCGGGTATATTGCGGATATTCGAGGAGTCCCGCCTCGAAGCTCTCCTCGCTGCCCGACGCCTCCTCGCCCATGACGCCGGGAAGGAGCCGCACGCAGGCGTCGATAAGCGCAAAGGCCGCGATCTCTCCGCCGGAGAGCACATAATCGCCCACTGAAACCTCTTCGAACGAGCGCGCCTCGATGATCCGCTCGTCGACGCCTTCGAAGCGCCCGCATAGGATGATGACGCCAGGACCCGCCGCGAGCTCCCGCACGCGCGGCTGGCGCAAGGGCGTCCCGCGCGGGCTCATCAAAAGTTTCGGACGCGGATCGTGAGGCGCCGCGGCTGCGTCGATGGCGGCGGCCAAGACATCCGCCCGCATCACCATGCCCGGCCCGCCGCCGGCCGGAGTGTCGTCAACGGCGCGATGGCGACCAAGCCCATGTTCGCGGATTTGTTTCGTCTCCAGCGACCAGACCTCGCGCTCAAGCGCGTCGCCCGCAAGCGACAGCCCGAGCGGGCCGGGAAACATTTCCGGAAACAGGGTGAGGACAGTCGCGCGCCACATGCGCGGTTTATGGCATGTCAGAGCGCCCGCGGGAAATTGAAGCCGTTTCGATCAGCCGCCGTCGCGCTCGTCCGTCTCGGCTTCCACCTCCTCCGGCGGCGCGATCACCACCCGGCCGCCAGCAAGGTCGACGATCGGCACGACGGCTCTGGTGAAGGGGAAAAGCAAAGTCTCGCCTTGCGCAGGCGCCACTTCCAAAATATCGCCGGCTCCGAAATTGCGCACGGCGACGACGCGCCCAAGAAGAATGCCCTCGGCGCTCTCCGCGCGCAGGCCTTCCAGATCGGCCAAGTAAAATTCGTCTTCGTCAGGCTGGGGCAGCAGGGCGCGCGCGACATAAAGTCCGACGCCAGTCAGCGCTTCGGCGGCTTGGCGATCGTCCACGCCTTCCACTCGCGCGACCAGCATATCCTTGCCCTGCGCCCGCACGGATGTGAGGACGAAGCGCCGGGCGCCGCTCTCGTCGCAGAGCGGGCCATAGGCCGCGATCGCTTGCGGCTCAGCCGTGAAGCTTTGCAGACGAATTTCGCCGCGCACGCCATGCGGCGCGCCGAAACGCCCAAAAAGCACGAAATCCTGGTTCGGACGCGAGCTTACCGGTTTCCTCATCCTGAGGAGCCCACAAAATGGGCGTCTCGAAGGACGAGGGAGCCAGTGGACGCCTTGGCCCTCGCGCTTCGAGATGCGCCTTCCAGGCCCTCCTCAGCATGAGGGCCAAGGCGGGCGTCCATTCGCGTCACGCGGCGGGAGCTTCCGCAGCGCTCGCGGCCGCGGCGGCGCGTTCCTGCGCCTTCTTCTTCGGCTGCGCCTTTTGCGGATTGTTGCGCGCCTCGCGCTTTCCGACGCCGACGCTCTCGAGCAAGCGCGCGACGCGATCTGTCGGCTGCGCGCCCTTGGCGATCCAGGCTTTTGCCTTCTCGGCGTCGAGCACGAGACGGTCGGCGGCGTCCTTGGCCTTCAACGGATCGAAAGTGCCGAGCTTTTCGATGAAGCGGCCGTCGCGCG
Organism: uncultured Alphaproteobacteria bacterium; assembly: GCA_963811555.1. Lineage (GTDB taxonomy): Bacteria > Pseudomonadota > Alphaproteobacteria > Rhizobiales > Beijerinckiaceae > Methylosinus. The sequence goes on from CAWESG010000034.1 coordinate 36,058, forward strand.
GGAAGCGCGAATCGGCGACGACGACGCGATAGAAGGGGCGCTTCTTGGCGCCGCCGCGGGACAGACGAATCTTAAGCGACATGCTCTTTGCTCTCTTTCATTTTCGGTTGGCGATTGTTCGCCGTCTTCACTCTTGCAAGTGTCTCTTGGTGGTTTCCCATTCTTGTTTGCAGACCATCTGAGCGACTTTGATGAATCGCTCCGGGTCGCCTTTTCTGCCTTCCGCGCGCGACAGCCATGGCGCCGACGCCGACCGCCAGATTGCCAAAATCGATCTGGCTTTTTTCCGCGAGCCAGTGCGTCAGCGTCTCCATCATTTCTTCTTGCCGAAGGGATTGAGCCCCTTGAGAAGTCCGCCGCCAAGTCCGGGAAGACCGGGCTTTTGCGAAAACAGTTCAGCCGGCGGCGCGCTCGGAATTCCGCCGGGCTTGGGAGCAGGCGAGGCGCCGCCCATCTTTTCCTGAAGCTTTGCGAGTTCTTCTGGCGAGGGCATCGCCATCCCGCCCATGCCCAGCATTTGCGCCGCCTTGCCCATCATGCCGCCGCCCTTGGCGGTGCGCGCGGACTTCATGAGATCGGCCATCTGGCGATGCTGCTTCAGGAGCTTATTGATTTCCTCGACCTTGACGCCGGAGCCGGCGGCGATGCGCCTTTTGCGCGAGGCTTTCAGCAGGTCGGGGTTGCGGCGCTCCTTCGGCGTCATCGACATGATAATGGCGCGCTGGCGCTTGAACATTTTCTCGTCGAGATTGGCCGAGGCGATCTGGTCCTTGAATTTCGCGACGCCGGGCAGAAGCCCCATGATGCCGCCGAAGCCGCCGATCTTCTCCATTTGCGCCAATTGGTCGGCCAGGTCCTGCAGGTCGAATTTGCCCTTCGCCATGCGCTCGGCGGATTTGCGCGCCTGTTCGGCGTCGACCGACGCGGCCGCTTTCTCGACGAGCGCAACGATGTCGCCCATGCCGAGAATGCGATTGGCGATGCGCGTCGGCGAGAATTCGTCGAGCGCGTCCATCTTTTCGCCGGAGCCGATGAGCTTGATCGGCTTGCCGGTGACGTGTCGCATGGAAAGCGCCGCGCCGCCGCGGCCGTCGCCGTCGACGCGCGTGAGCACGATGCCGGTGAGCCCGACGCGCTCGTCGAAATTCTTGGCGAGATTGACGGCGTCCTGTCCGGTCAGCGCATCGGCGACGAGCAGGATTTCATGCGGACGCGCGGCGGCCTTGATCTCCGCCATCTCGGCCATCAGGGGTTCGTCGATATGGGTGCGGCCCGCCGTATCGAGCAGCACGACGTCGTAACCTTTGAGTCGCGCGGTCTCTTCGGCGCGCTTGGCGATCTTGACCGGCGTCTGGCCGGGAACCACCGGCAGCGTATCCACCTCGATCTGCCGGCCGAGCACGGCGAGCTGCTCCTGCGCGGCCGGACGCTTGACGTCGAGCGAGGCCATCAGCACCCGCTTTTTGTGGCGCTCCGTGAGGCGCTTGGCGAGTTTCGCCGTGGTGGTGGTTTTGCCGGCGCCTTGCAGGCCGACCATCATGATGGCGATCGGCGGCGGCGCGTCGAGATCGATCGGCTGGGCGACGGAGCCCAAAGTTTCGACCAGCACGTCATTGACGATCTTGATGACCATCTGGCCGGGCGAAACCGATTTGACGACGCCTGCGCCGACAGCGCGATCGCGGACCTTGTCGGTGAAGGAGCGAACGACATCGAGCGCGACGTCGGCCTCGAGCAAAGCGCGCCGAACTTCACGCAGGGCTTCGCCGACGTCGGCTTCCGAAAGAGCGCCGCGTCGCGTCAGCTTGTCGAATATGCCTGAGAGCTTGTCGGAAAGGCTCTCGAACATGGGTTCTCTCCTAGGGGCGGGTCGGCGCTACTTCGCCAATCGCCATTCCAAAGCAAAACGCGCCCGGGGGCGCATCGCGCTGCCGGGCGTTGGCCTGACGCCCCTTGGGGCGAATAGGCGGACATTAAGCATCTCTGACGAGATTTGTGGGGTTTCTAGGCCGCGACGGCCTCGAAGTCAATGAAAGGTCGAGACTGCTGGCTCGCTATCGACCTTCGCTCTCGCCGTTTCGTCGCTCGTGCAAACGGGTCGCGGCCGCGCGGGCCGCCTGGAAGGCCTTCGCCTCGGCGCCCTTATAGACGCCCTTCTCGACAGGAAGAGCGTTTCCAGACGCGTAGACCTCCCATTGCCACATCGCGTTTCGCCCGCTTCCGCCTCGGGGGCGCACTCTTATGGTGTAGTCCTGATCTTCATTTTCATTGGCCATGGGACTGTATGGCACGACGCGCTTTCGGATTCTAAACAAAAAGCCCGGCTTTTGGCCGGGCTTTTGATGTTTGTTTGAGGCTGGCTCAGACGGGGTGCGGCTCGAGGCCGCCGACGTCGGGTTCGGGGCGCGGCTGGCCGGCGGTCGGCACTGCGGTCGGACGCGACGGCGGCGACGAGGACAGGTCCTCGCGCGTCGGCCGCTTGCCCGCCAGCAAGCCCACGATCTCCTCGCCCGACAGCGTTTCGAACTCCAGCAGCCCCTGGGCCAATATGTCGAGATCCTTGCGCTTGTCGGTCAGGATCTGCTTCGCCTTGTCATGGCCTTCCTGGACGAGCCGGCGCACCTCGGCGTCGATCATCTGCTGCGTCGCCTCGGAGATCGTCTGCTGGCGTCCGAGCGAATAGCCCAGGAACTGCTCCTGCTGGGGATCGGCGTAAGCGACCGTCCCGAGCTTGTCGGAGAAGCCCAGCTGCGTCACCATCGCCCGCGCCACCCGCGTGCATTGCTGAATGTCGCTCGCCGCGCCGGACGTCACCTTGTCGTGGCCAAAGACCATCTCCTCGGCGACCCGGCCGCCCATCGCCATCGCCAGCATCGCCACCAGCTCCTGGTAGCTCTGCGAGATCTGGTCGCGCTCGGGGAGGCCCTGCACCATGCCGAGCGCCCGCCCACGCGGGATGATCGTCGCCTTATGGATCGGCACCGAGCCCGGCATGTTGAGCGACACCAGCGCATGGCCGCCCTCGTGATAGGCGGTGAGGCGCTTCTCCTCCTCCGTCATCACCAGAGTGCGCCGCTCCGCGCCCATCAGGATCTTGTCGCGCGCGTCCTCGAACTCCGCCTTCGTGACGATGCGCTTGCTGCGCCGCGCCGCAAGCAGCGCCGCCTCGTTCACGAGGTTCATCAGATCGGCGCCCGAAAAGCCCGGCGTGCCGCGCGCCACCACCTTGAGGTCGACGTCGGGCGCCAGCGGGACTTTCCGCACATGCACCTTCAGGATCTTCTCGCGCCCGATGAAGTCGGGGTTCGGCACCTGGATCTGACGGTCGAAGCGGCCCGGACGCATCAGGGCCGGATCGAGCACGTCGGGACGGTTGGTCGCGGCGATCAGGATGATGCCCTCATTCGCCTCGAAGCCGTCCATCTCGACGAGCAGCTGGTTCAGCGTCTGCTCGCGCTCGTCATTGCCGCCGCCAAGTCCGGCGCCGCGATGACGCCCGACCGCGTCGATCTCGTCGACGAAGATGATGCAGGGCGCGTTCTTCTTCGCCTGTTCGAACATGTCGCGCACGCGCGACGCGCCGACGCCGACGAACATTTCGACGAAGTCGGAGCCCGAGATGGTGAAGAACGGCACGCCCGCTTCGCCCGCGATGGCGCGCGCCAGCAGCGTCTTGCCGGTGCCGGGCGGACCAACCAGCAGCACGCCGCGCGGAATGCGCCCGCCGAGCCGCTGGAACTTCTGCGGATCGCGCAGGAACTCGACGATCTCCTGCAGATCTTCCTTGGCTTCGTCGACGCCGGCGACGTCTTCAAAGGTCACGCGCCCCTGCGCCTCGGTCAGAAGCTTCGCCTTCGACTTGCCAAAGCCCATGGCGCGGCCGCCGGCGCCGCCCTGCATCTGCCGCGCCATGAAAATCCACACGCCCAGAAACAGCAGCAACGGAAGACCGTTGATGAGCAGCGTCATCAGCCAGCTGTTGCCGTCCGTCGCAGGCTTCGCGCTGATCGCAACATTCTTCGACTGGAGCTTCTGAACCAAATTCGGATCGTTGGGAGCATATGTGACGAAGGTGCGGTTATCCATGAAATGGCCGGTGATCTCATTGCCGGCGATCGTCACGTCATGCACATGACCGTCATCGATCTGTGTAATCAATTCGCTGAAGGTGATGTCGCGCGCCTGCGTGCGCTGTCCGCGCTGATCGAACAGCAGCAGTCCCGCCGCGACCAGCACACCGACGATAACCCAGGGAGCGAATTTCTTGACATAAGGCATCATTGGGCACCCTCCCCGATCATTTAACGTCGCGCCCCTTGGCGACAGCGGCTCGTGGCCGCACCCTTGCGTCGACCCATTATGCAATCATCGACACAAAAGGCCACTATGGCGAAACAGCCACAATAAGTGCATTATTCGCCAAACGCACGCGCTTCGATTGGCAAGATAGCCGCAAGACCCGCCTGCTTCTCCACGCGACCGGAAGCGGTCGCTCAGCGGGACAATTCGATGCTATATAGGGAGACGGCCTCGCTAGGGGAAGGATTGGGCTCTGATCTACGGTTCAGCCGCCGATCCTTCGTCAAACCGGCCTCCAAACCAGCCCAAAGCGCCGAAAAGACTAAAATTTTCGTGCGTTGACGCCTTTCCGGCCTGATTTTCAGCCGCCATTCATCGAAGTTCAGGCAAAGCAATGACGCTCGCTTTTAAGGCGGGCTTAGTCTCGCGTGGATCGCCAACCTTGAGAGCAACGCCAACCGCCGCCGCAAGCCACATGTCAGTCCTCGCCATCTATGTTCGAGTGCTCCGCCAGCTGCGCCCTGAAGCTCGCCTCGCGATGCTTCTGGTCGCGGCCAATCTCGCTTTGGCCTGTGCGCAATTCGCCGAGCCGCTGCTCTTTGGACGCATCATCGATCTCTTGAGCCGCGCGCAGGGGTCCGGCGCAGCGCTGACTTGGGGCGACCTCCTGCCGCTGATCGCCGCCTGGGCCGGGTTCGGTTTGTTTTCGATCGCCGGCTCTGTGCTGGTGGCCTTGCACGCTGATCGCTTAGCGCATCGGCGTCGGCTCGCCATGATGGCGAGTTATTTCGACCATGTCCTCAACCTTCCTTTGAGTTTTCATACGGCGGTCCATTCGGGACGACTGCTCAAGGCCATGCTCGAAGGTTCGAACGGCATGTTCAGCCTGTGGCTGTCGTTCTTCCGTGAGAATTGCGCGTCATTCGCCGCATTGTTCGTCTTGTTGCCGGCGACGCTTTTCGTCAATTGGCGGCTCGCGAGCCTTTTGATCGTTTTGGTCGCCATCTTTGGCGTCATGACGAGCTTTGTCCTGCGCCGCACTGAAACTCTTCAGCGAGAAGTCGAGCGCCATAATTCCGATCTCGCGGAACATGCTTCCGACGCGCTTGGCAATGTTCCCGTCATTCAGAGCTTCACCCGCATCGAATCGGAATCGCACGCGCTTCTGCGTCTGATCGACGATCTGCTGGCCGCGCAAATTCCCGTTCTCTCCTGGTGGGCGCTGGCTGCGGTGGCGAGCCGCGCCTCCGCGACGCTCACCCTGCTCGGCATCTTCATTCTTGGAACCTGGCTGCATCTGAAAGGCCTCGCCTCGATCGGCGAGATCGTCGCCTTCATGAGCTTCGCCACCATGTTGATCGGTCGGCTCGATCAGATGGTCGGATTCGTCAATTCGCTGTTCCAGCAGTCCTCAAAGATTTGGGAATTCTTCGCCGTGCTCGACACACGGTCGCTCGTCGCCGACGTCCCGGGCCGGCTCGAGGCGGGCCGGCTCAGCGGCGCGGTGGCGTTCGAGAATGTCAGCTTCTCCTACGACGGCAGGCGAGACGCGGTGCGCAACGTCTCTTTCGCCACTCGTCCCGGCGAAACCATCGCCTTTGTCGGCGCGACCGGCTCCGGCAAATCGACGACGCTCAGCCTGCTGCATCGCGTTTTCGATCCCACGCATGGCCGCGTGACGATCGACGGCGTCGACATTCGCGAATATACGCTCGCCTCTCTTCGCGCGCAACATCGGGGTCGTGTTTCAAGAGCCCATGCTGTTTGCGCGAACGATCAATGAAAATCTGCGCGTCGGCAAGGCGGACGCCACTCCCGACGAGATCGCGCAGGCGCTCGAACTCGCGCAGGCGACCGACTTCGTCGCCCGCCAAAGCGACGGATTGCAGACGCGCATTGGCGAACGCGGGCGTTCGCTGTCTGGAGGCGAGCGTCAGCGTCTTTCCATCGCGCGCGCCTTGCTGAAGGATCCGCCCATCATGGTGTTCGACGAAGCGACGAGTTCGCTCGACGCCACGACCGAACGGCAGATCCAGATCGCGCTGGACGCCGCCACCAAGGGCCGCACCACCTTCATTATTGCGCACCGACTCTCGACGATCCGAAACGCCGACCGCATCTTCGTGTTCGATCACGGCGAGATTGTCGAAAGCGGAACCTTCGACGAGCTGATCGAAAAGCGCGGCCGCCTGGCTGCGCTTGCGTCCGCCCAATTCATGGCGGCCGCTCCGACCCCGTCGAAATGCCCCCCTCGCTCAGCCGCAGAGGACATGGAGCCGATCGAGGAAATTGTGGGGTGAAGAGACGCGTCATGGCCGGGCTTGTCGCGGCCATCCACGCTAAAACGTTACGACTGACGTTCAATAAGAGGAGACCACCGCCTCCTTCTTCAGCTACACGCCAGCTTCTCGGCGTGGAGCCCGCGACAAGCGCGGGCATGACGGTCGACGTTTCTTATTGATCGCCAGTCCTTTGTCGCGCCTAAGGCTCCTTCCTCTCATCGGGCGTGACGCGCAGCGCCGTAATGCGGTTTCGAACCTTGCGCATGACTTCGAAGCGGAAGCCGTGGAAGGTGAAAATCTGTCCGGCTTCGGGAATGGCGCCGGCTTCGTGAATGACGAGACCCGCGACCGTGGTCGCTTCTTCGTCGGGCAGGCTCCAATCCATCAGCCGATTCAAATCGCGCACGGGGACCGCGCCGTCGACGAGGACCGAACCGTCGCTCTGCGAACGCACGCCCTGCATGGCGAGATCATGTTCGTCGCGAATGTCGCCGACGATCTCCTCCAGAATATCCTCGAGCGTCACGAGTCCCATCACCTCGCCATATTCGTCCACGACGAGGGCGAAGTGAGTCTTGCGCTTCAAGAACGCCTGCAATTGATCTTCGAGCGTCGTCGTCTCTGGCACGAACCAGGGCTCGAGCATGATATCGTCGATGCGTAGTTTCGTCGCATCCCCGCCAGCGCGATCGAGCGCGCGAAGCAAATCCTTGGAATGCACGACGCCGACGAAATTATCCGGCCGATCGCGCCAGAGCGGCATGCGCGTGAAAGGCGAAGCAAGCACTTCGCGCACAATATCTTCTGGAGGCAGGTCGGCGTCGATGGTGCGCATCTTCGTGCGGTGGATCATCACATCGGCGACCTGCAACACCTGCAGGTCCAGAACGCCGCCGAACATGTCGCGCGCGCTGCGCTCGACATTGCCCTCCTGATGCAGAATGTCGACGGCGCCCTTCAATTCATCATAGGGCGAGAGCACGGTGCGTCCGTGTCCCAGCTCGACGCCCGCGGCGTTCAGCACCGCCCTGACGAAATATTCAACGCCGGCGAGCAAAGGTCCGAAGACGGCGACGAACAGGCTGATGCTTTTCGCCACGGCGAGCGAAATGCGGTCCGGCTGATTGATCGCGAGCGTCTTCGGCAACACCTCGGCGAACACCAGAAGCAGCAGCGGTCATGATGATCGTGGCGTAGACGGCGCCGCTCTCGCCCGTGAGCACGACTAGAACGCTGGTCGTGAAGGCGGAGCCGCCGATATTGACCAGCGTGCTTCCGAGAAGCAATGCGGCGATCATGCGATTGCGTTGACGCAGGAGCCGCGTCACCAGAAGCGCGCGTTTGTCGCCTTCCTTCTCCAGAGTGTGCATGCGCGCGTGGGAGGCGGCGGTCAGCGCCGTCTCGGACGCCGAGAAGAACGCCGACAAAAGCACGCACAAAATCACAATGAAAATCGCGACCCAAATATCGACCTGCGGGCCGCCTTCGATCCCGTGCATTCGCGTCACTCGCTCGCGAGTTCGTCCTGAAGAAACGCCCGTACGTCTGCGGCGGCGACGGACTTCGCGATGAAGGCGTCGCCCACGCTCCGCAGCAAAATGAAAGTCAGCGCGCCCTGTTCAACCTTCTTGTCCTGATACATGGCGTCCAGGATGGCGTCGGCGTCAGCGCTCCAGCCAGGAATGTCGCGGATTCGCGTGGGAAGGCCAACGCTTGCAAGATGACGCGCGACGCGTTCGGCCTGTTGGGCGTCGAGCAGCCCGAGCCGCACGGAAAAGCGCGCGGCGCAGGCCATGCCGATCGACACGCCCTCGCCGTGAACAAGCCGCGCGCTGTCATAGCCAACGAGGCGCTCGAACGCATGCCCGAAGGTATGGCCGAGATTGAGCAAAGCGCGATCGCCTTGTTCCGTCTCGTCGCGGGCGACAATCGCCGCCTTGCGGCAGCAGCTGACGGCGATCGCGCAGATCTGCTCCGGCTTGCTGTGAAAGATCGCCTCGGCGTCCGCCTCGAGCCATTCGAAGAAGCGGCGATCGCCGATCAATCCGTATTTCACCACTTCCGCATAGCCCGCGCGCAACTCGCGAAGGGGTAACGTCTGCAGCGCGTCGACGTCGGCAAGCACGAGAGAGGGCTGATAAAACGCGCCGATCAGATTTTTGCCGTGAGACGAATTGACGCCTGTCTTCCCTCCAACCGAGGAGTCGACCTGCGCCAAAAGAGTGGTTGGTATCTGCACGAAACGAGCGCCGCGCCTTACGCTCGCCGCCGCAAACCCCGCGAGGTCGCCGACGACGCCGCCGCCAAGCGCGACGACAATATCGCGCCGCTCGATTTTCGCGGCGAGAATGTCGTCGCAGACGCGCGCGAACACCGGCAAGGACTTCGACGCTTCGCCCGGCTCGACGATAATGGCGCTTGATCGAATCTTATGCGCGGCGAGGCTTTGCTCCAACGCCGGCAAATAAAGATCGGCGACATTGCGATCGGTGACGATCGCGCAGGCGGCGCCGGGCGCAAGTTTGGCAAGGCGTTCGCCGGCCGTCGCCATGAGGCCCGAGCCGATGACGATATCGTAGGAGCGCCCGCCCAAAGCAACATGAACGGTCTCTGTTTGCGCAGACGCTTTGAATTGCTCAACTTCCAAAGCAGGCCAGTTCATGGATCGCGATCGCTCCTGACTACGTCTTTCGAGTCTTGCTGCTTCGACTGTCGGCAATCGCTCCACCAAGGCCCTGAGCGTATCTTCGACCATCGCTTCCTGCGGCGCGTCTCTCGACAGCACGCGAATATCCGCAAGCGCATAGGTTGGATAGCGCTCCTCCATGAGTTTGCGCAAGGTCGCGGCCGGGTCCGCGGTCTGGAGAAGCGGCCGATCGTTTTTTCGTCGCACGCGCCGCATCAGCAAGTCGTGATCCGCGTCGAACCAGACAGAGACGCCGCGCTCCTCGATGCGTTCGCGCGTGCGCGGGTCCATGAAAGCGCCGCCGCCCGTCGCGAGGACCATGGGTCCGCTGTTCAGCAGCCGCAAAATGACCCGTCGCTCGCCATTGCGAAAATACTCTTCGCCGTATTTCGCAAAAATCTCGGGGATGGACATTCCAGCCGCCGCCGCGACGATTTCGGCGTCCCCATCCCGGAACGGCAGGCCCAACCGTGACGCGAGCCGCTGGCCGATCGCGCTTTTGCCGGACCCCATCATTCCGACGAGAACGATGGAACGATCGCCCAAGGCCGAGCGCAAGGCCGCGACCCGCTCATCCATGAGCGTCGATCCGGCATGCGCCGGCGAGCCCTGCGCCCCGGCGATGGGCTGCACCTTGTTCATCTTTGCAACTTACACCGCGCGAGCGGGAAATTCAGCTCAATTCGCCGATATGCCTAAGGGCCTAGGGCTCACTCGGGCAAAAGCGGCTCCAGAAACGCCCGGACAAAGCCCATGACCTTTGGATGCGCCAGATCGGCGCGCTTCGAAACCATATGAATGGCGGCGAGCTCGGGATCGTCTTCCCGCGTCAGATGAGCTTGCGCGCGGGCGAGCAGGACCTCTGCCGATTCGGGCGAAGAGATCGTCTTCAGACAGGCCACGTAATGGCGATCGAAGACGATCGTCCAGCTTGGCTCGAGCTCTGCGCCCTGCAGCGACAGCCCGGTTTCCTCCAACAATTCGCGCGCCGCGCTTCCTTCGAGATCGACAAAGTCTCCGCGCACGTCGAGAAGATCGGGCGTTCCCCCGGGAAAATAAATCGCGCCCGCGCTCGAGTGGCCGGGACCCATTTCGCCCAACAGATAGGCTCCGTCCTTGGACCGCAACGCCGCCATGGCGAAACAATTGTAGACGCCGGCGTCCGGGAAGCCGAAATCCCGCCAGGCGAGAAAGTTTGAAAATCCCGTTTCGAAAAACTCGATGGAGAGCGTGCGATCTCCCTCCGCATCCCCGCTTTGCGCGACCCGTCGCGCGAGCAACACCCGGCCGTCGTAAAGCGATGGATTGGCGCGCGTCTTCTCACGCCAATGCGATTGGATGTCCTCGGCTCTCAGCGCTGCGAAATCCCACGCATGCGGCTCCAAAATGCAATGCAGGCGATCGACCGTTATGAGGCGCGGGACATTGCTCACAAAAATAGCGTTCCTTCACTGACGCGAATGGACTGACCGCCAATATGGACGCCGACAAGCCTTGCGTCCTCGACCCTCATTCGCAAAGTTATGCGCGAGGGCCGCCCCATCTTATGGCCCTGTTCGATAAAAAATTCATGATCGCCGTCCTCGGGCCGCTCAAATTCATGCGCGACGCCGGCGAAGGCCGCCGCAGCTGCGCCGGTCGCGGGGTCTTCAGCGATGCCAAGCGCGTGAGGAAACATCCGGGCGTAAACCGCGCTGGCAGGGTCGACGGTCTCATGGGTGTAGACGTAGACGCCGCTTGCGTCCGCGATCGCCGCTGAGATGGCGCTCGGTTCGATTTTCACCGCATCGACGGCGGACCGGGTGCGAAGAGGCGCGAAGAGCAACGCCAGGCCGGCCGAGTAGAACGAAGGCTGATGGCGCTCAAAGCCGATGTCGCTCTCGTCGATCGACAAGGCGCGCGCGAGCGAGGCCGTCGACGGCGGCGCGCGCATTTTTTGTGGCGTCTGCGGCAGTGCGAATTGCGCATAGACGACGCCCGCGCGGCTCTTCATCACCTCGCAACGCACGAGCCCGATCGGCTCTTCCAGCGCGATCGCCACATCATGACGCGCGAGCAGTTCCGCACCGCGAAGCTCCGCGATGAGAGCCGCAGCGCCGATTGTCGGGTGACCCGCGAAAGGCAATTCGCGCGCCGGCGTGAAGATGCGAAGTCTCGCGGTGTTGACGGGGTCGCGCGGCTCGAGGACGAAGACTGTCTCGCTAAGGTTGAATTCACGCGCAATGGCGAGCATCTCGGTCTCGCTCAGAGCGTCCGCGTCCAGGACGACCGCGAGTGGATTGCCGGAGAATTTTCGATCGGTAAAAACATCGAGCGTGTAAAAGGATAACGACCCTCTCACCGTGCGCTCATCTCGCCAGCCATCGACAAGATTGTGATTGTATCGCGATACTCGATAAAATCGACGATGAGGCCGTCCTCGAAGCGCGCGAAGTCCGCGAGTTCGACAAGCCCCCTGCAACCGGTGCCACGATGGCGCCACTCAACGGTCCGTCTCACAGCGATGCGGCCGCCGTCCACGATAATCTCGCGGATCGCATAGTCGAGCTGTTCGAAATCCACGGCGATCGAGCGAATGATTCTTTCGAGCGTGTCGATGCCGACATGTCGGCCGGCGTAAGGGATGCGCGATTTGTCGCCGACGAACTCGCAGACGATGTCTGGCGAGCAAAGCTCCCGCACCAAACCGACGTCGGGTCCATGACAGCTTGAGAATTTCAAAAGGTCTTCGCAGCGCCTCACAATCTCGGCGCGCTCCAGGCCCGGAGCCCTTGGGGAAAGCAAATTCTCAAAACTCATCAGCCAACCTCGACCTTCGCAATTATGGGACGTATGGACCGGATAGACGATGCCTTCGCATCGCTCCTTTAGTCAAATCAACAGGCGTCTCGGAGCAAGCCTGCCTGAAAAACGGCTGAAAGGGCCGTCGGCAGGCTCTAATCGTCGCATAAGGCGCAGCTTCAGTCAGCGCGCGACGTCCTCGAAGCGATATCGCCTCAACTACAGGCCAAAGCCATCATTCCATGATAGTCGAGATATTCGAACATCTCGACCACACGACCATTTTTCCAATGCAGAAAATGCGCCATATCGAGCGTGCGCGTATATCCCGTCCCGCGATTGCGCCATGAGTTCCGCCACCGCACCGCAGACCGATCTCCCTCAACCAACACGTCGAGAATTTCAGAATCCAGCGGTTCATACTCGGCGTCGGTGATGCGGATATTTTCTCTAAAGGCGTCTATCCCTTCGAGCACGCCGGCAAGGAACAAACCTTCCTTGGCGCAATGATAATGCACGATCACATCGTCGGCGAAGAACTGCATCATTTCACTGATGCGGCCCGACATGCGCAATTTCGTGATTTCAGACACGCTACGACGCAGATCGCATTCTCTTTTTCGGCTTGGGCCTTCAGCCCTTGGATGCATCGCGCCCTCCGCGAAGTCGACGTTGTGCGCCCGTCTTACTTTCCCTGACCCGTCGCTGCTACGCACAAGGGTCACGAAAAACTCCGCTTCTCGCCATTATGCGCTAATTGCGGTCTTTGTCGACCAGCTTGTTCTTGCCGATCCATGGCATCATCGCGCGCAATCTGGCGCCGACTTCCTCGATCTGATGAGCATTATTGCGAGCGCGCGTCGCTTTGAACGACGTCTGGTTAACCTTGTTCTCAAGCATCCAGTCGCGCGTGAAGCGTCCAGACTGAATATCTTCCAGCACGCGCTTCATCTCAGCCTTGGTTTCCTTGGTGATGATGCGCGGCCCCGTGACATATTCGCCAAACTCCGCCGTGTTCGACACGGAGTAGTTCATGTTGGCGATGCCGCCTTCGTAGATGAGATCGACGATCAATTTCACTTCGTGAAGGCATTCGAAATAAGCCATCTCCGGAGCATAGCCGGCCTCGACCAAGGTCTCGAAGCCTGCGCGGATCAGCTCAACCAATCCTCCGCAGAGCACCACTTGCTCCCCGAAAAGATCCGTCTCGCATTCTTCGCGGAAGCTTGTTTCGATAATCCCAGCGCGACCGCCGCCGATCGCCGACGCATAGGAAAGTCCAAGCTCATGCGCCTTTCCGGAAGCGTCCTGATGCACGGCGATCAAGCATGGCACGCCGCCGCCCTTTAGATATTCGCCGCGCACCGTATGGCCGGGACCCTTCGGGGCGACCATCAGCACGTCGAGATCCTTGCGCGGCTCGATCAGGTTGAAATGAATGTTGAGGCCGTGAGCGAACAGGAGCGCTGCGCCCTGCTTCAGATTGGGCGCGAGTTCATTGGCGTAGATTTCGCCCTGCAATTCATCGGGCGTCAGCATCATCACGACATCGGCCCATTTGGCGGCTTCAGCGACGTCGAAAACTTTAAGACCGGCGGCTTCGGCCTTCTTGGCCGAGGCCGAGCCCTTGCGCAAAGCCACCGCCACATCGGCGACGCCGCTGTCTTTCAAATTGAGGGCATGGGCGTGGCCCTGGCTGCCGTATCCGACCACCGCCACTTTCTTGCCTTTGATTAAATTGATGTCGGCGTCCCGGTCGTAATAAACGCGCATGAGTTCGTTTTCCCCTGACTGACGGCGCCCGGCCGTCGCCTCTCCCAAAATTCTGCGGGTCTTCTACGCGGCGCTGCGGCGAAGGTCAAAAGGGAATGACGTGCGAGGACGAAGAGGCTTGCGCCTGCGCCCGAATTTGCGCCGAAATCGTCAGACTGGGCGTTTTGAGGCAAGCGGCCGGCGATTGGGCGCTGGGCGGGCCTCCGCCAAGCGCCCAGCGCCTGAGGTCAGTATTTCGCGATGACCGGCGTTCCGCCGAAACCGCCGAATTTCCAGTTCAAACCGACGCGGGTGATGTGTGTCTTGAGGCGTCCCGTCGAGAAACCGCCGATGAAGGGCGGGACGGGAGGCGGAGCCACCCCGAAGGCGGGTCCCTGCACTCCGCTGAACTCCGTATATAAATATTCGGACTTCAGCGAGAGATGGTCGGTTAGCGCATATTCCCCGCCAACGCCGGCAGCCCAGCCGACCTTCGTGGTCTGGGTGGAGCCCGCGAACAATCCGCCCGAAACCTGCTCGCCCCGCGCGCCAACTTCGCCATAGGCCACGCCGCCTGTGGCGTAGGTCAGAACGCGTCCGAGGGCGTAGCCCGCGCGCACCCGCGTGGTGCCAAACCAGGTCAGATCGTGTTTGGTGTCGGTGAAGACCAGACCGACCGGCGAGAGCGTCGTCGCCTGATGCCAGGCCTTCACGTCGCTCCATTGTCCGTCGGTTTCGACGCCGATCACGACATGATTGGCGAACTGATAATTGTAGCCGGCCTGGCCGCCGACGATGAATCCGCTCGTATGATTGGTCGTCTGCGTCGTCGAAGCGAAGGGAGCTGGCGAGACGAAGCTCAGAACAGCGTTTGTGTCGCCGCCGCCGTAGCCGCCATTGACGCCAGCGTAGAAGCCCGACCAGTCGACCGTGGGCTGAGGCGCGAAGAACACGTCCAAGAGGCCGCCCGGGAAGGATGCGCCCGGACCCTCGCCGCCAAACTTCCAGTTGAATCCGCCGCGAATCATATGCGCGCCAAACGAACCGGTCGTAAACGACCCGACCAGCGGCGCGACGGGCGTAAGGCCGACGGCGGGCGCCGTCACGCCTTGAAGCTGCAGATAGAGATATTCAAACCGCGCGGAGAGCTGGTCGGTCAGCGCGTAATCGAGACCTGCGCCCGCCGTCCAACCGACTTTGGTGTCGCGCGCGGAGCCGTAAAACAAGGAGCCGCCGGCGATTTGCGTTCCGCTCGCTTCGATCTGCCCATAGGCGACGCCGCCCGTCACATAGGGAAGCAGGCGGCCGAAGGCGTATCCGAGGCGCACGCGCGTCGTGCCGAACCAATCCAGCCCATTGTGAATGTCGGCGTAAGAGAAGCCGGCGACGCCCGTCGTGGCGACATTCGTCGCCTGATGCGACGCTTTGATCTCGCTCCATTGCCCGTCGGTCTCGACGCCAAGGACGACATTGTTCGAAAATTGGTAGTCGTAGCCAGCCTGAAGGCCGACCGTGAAGCCGCTCGCCCGATTCGACGTCTGGGTCGTCGTCCCAAAACCAAGGATCGGAGCGGCGAGAGCCACATTGGCGTCGAGCACGCCGCCGCCATAGCCGTGATTGACGCCGATATGGAAGCCCGTCCAAGTGAAGACGGGAATCGGAGCATAAATCGGCGGCCCCTTGCGCGAGGGCAGATCAGCGGCGTGACCCGGTTGGATCGCCAGCATGGAGGCAATCGCCACGCTGGACAGAAGCGCTTTTTTCAGCATTCGAAAACCTTCCGGGCCCAAGTGTCATCAACACGTAAATCGGCCGGCATACGGCCAGCTTATCCGCGACCTTGCCGAGGAGTAGGAGGCCGCTGAAGGAAGGTCAACGAACTTCGGGGTCCATGCGCATTCGCGGCCGCTTTTGTTCGGCCTTGTGTTAAATACGCAACAAATAATTGCGATTTAGATAAGAGGCGCTGCGCGTCAGATGGGCTCGGGGCCCCTGGAAATCGCCGCGACTCCGGTGCGCGAGACTTCCACGAGGCCGATGGGGCGCATGAGATCGATGAATTCGTCGATCTTATCCGGTCGGCCGGTCAGTTCGAAAATAAAGCTCTCTGTCGTAGCGTCGACGATGCGTGCGCGAAACGCTTCGGCGAGGCGCAATGCGTCATTGCGATTCTCGCCGCGCCCGCGCACTTTCACCATCGCAAGTTCCCGCTCGAGCGAGCGCTTCGTGAGCGTCAAATCCGTGACTTGATGCACGGGCACGAGCCGTTCGAGCTGGTGATGGATCTGCTCGATCGTCTCCGGCGCGCCGGAGGTCAGGATGGTGATGCGCGAGAGATGCTCCGCATGGGCCACCTCGGCGACCGTCAGACTCTCGATGTTGTAGCCACGCCCCGAAAACAGGCCGACGACGCGCGCAAGGACGCCGGGCTCGTTGTCGACGAGCACTGACAGCGTATGCGCCTCGACGTTGGACGTCTTGGTCGCTGCGGAATAGGGGGAGGGCGGCGAAGCGGGGGCGTTCATGTCTGGCTCCAATTGAGCGAATGGCGAATGTTGAGTAGCGAAGAGTGAAGCGACGGCAAATGAACAATTCGCTACTCGCTAATCCCCATTCGCTCAAACAAGCATCTTGCCCTTCTCATCGATGATCGAGCCAAGCTCGATTCCAGCGTCGTCGGACAGATCGGCGAGCAGCATGTCGTTATGCGCCTTGCCCGATGGAATCATGGGGAAACAATTTTCGTTTTTCTCGACGACGCAATCGAACAGCACCGGACCGTCGTAATCGATCATTTCGAGAATCGCCTGATCGAGATCGGCGGGATTGGAGCAACGAATTCCGCGCGCGCCATAGGCTTCGGCGAGCTTGACGAAATCGGGAAGCGCCTCCGAATAGCTTTGCGAATAGCGCCCGCCGTGCAGCAGCTCCTGCCATTGCCGCACCATGCCCATATATTCATTGTTCAGGATGAACACCTTGACGGGCAGGCGATATTGAATCGCCGTCGACATTTCCTGCATGTTCATCAGGATGGACGCCTCGCCCGCAATATCGATCACAAGCGATTTTGGATGCGCGAGCTGCGCGCCGATCGCCGCCGGCAGGCCATAGCCCATGGTGCCGAGTCCGCCGGACGTCATCCAACGATTGGGCTCGTCAAAATGATAATGCTGCGCAGCCCACATTTGATGCTGGCCGACTTCCGTCGTGATGTAGACGTCGCGATCCTTGGTGAGCGCATAAAGCCGCTGCACCGCATATTGCGGCTTGATGACCTTGTCGGAGTTGCGATAGGCGAGCGACTTGCGTTCGCGCCACTCCTCGATCTGTTCCCACCAGAGATCGAGAGGCTGCTTGTCGGCCTGCGCGGCGTCGGCGCGCCACACGCGCACCATGCTCTCCAGCACATGCGCGCAATCGCCGACGATCGGCAGATCGACCTTGACGTTCTTGTTGATCGACGAGCGGTCGATGTCGATGTGGATTTTCTTCGAACCTGGCGAGAAGGCGTCGAGCCGGCCCGTGATGCGGTCGTCGAAACGGGAGCCGACGGCGATCATCAGATCGCAGCCATGCATGGCGTTATTCGCCTCGAACGTGCCATGCATGCCGAGCATGCCGAGCCAGTTGGCGCCCGACGCGGGATAGGCCCCAAGCCCCATGAGCGTCGAGGTGATCGGAAAATCCGTGAGCGACACGAGTTCGCGCAACAGCGTCGCCGCCGCCGGACCGGAATTGATCACGCCGCCGCCGGTGTAGAAGATCGGGCGCTTGGCCGCCGCCATCATGCGCACCGCCTCGCGCACGAGATCGATGTCGGCGTCGAGCTTGGGCTGATAGGTCTTGTGATGAACGCCGCGCGGCGGCGTATAGGCCCCGCGCGCAAATTGCACGTCCTTGGGAACGTCGATCACCACAGGGCCGGGCCGCCCACTGGAGGCGACGTAAAAGGCTTCATGCAGAATGCGCGGCAATTCCTCGATCGAGCGCACGAGGTAATTGTGCTTGGTGCAGTGGCGGGTGATGCCGACCGTATCGCATTCCTGAAAGGCGTCGGAGCCGATGAGATGCGTCGGCACCTGACCGGTGATGCAGACGACCGGAATACTGTCCATCAGAGCGTCGGTCAGTCCGGTGACGGTGTTGGTGGCGCCGGGGCCTGACGTCACGAGCAGCACGCCGACCTTGCCGCTCGAGCGCGCATAGCCCTCCGCCGCATGGGCCGCGCCCTGCTCGTGGCGCACGAGAATATGCTGGACGCTGTCCTGGTGGAACAGCTCGTCATAGATCGGAAGCACGGCGCCGCCCGGATAGCCGAAGATCACCTCGACGCCCTGATCCTTCAAGGCTTCGACGATCATCTGAGCGCCGCTCATCTCTCTCGACATGGTCTCATTCCGTCTTTGTGGCCGTATTTCAAAGCTTCGCGTCCTGCGGACAACAAAAAAGGCCCACACGGGGCCTTGGGTCAAGCGCCATCGGCGGAATTCCGGGCTAAGCCGGCTCCGTCTTTGGCGCGATGGTTACAAGGAAATTGCCGTTCACAGCCTAGTCCGCGTTACGTGATCCTGATCAGGTTACGGGAGGGCGATCCGAGAATCAAGCGGCTGCGCAGAAAGCCTTCGCCTTCACCCCTCGTCGGCGAGCGCGCGCCTCACCCCCTCATCCTCGGCGATCCGCTGGTGATGACCTTCAATGTTGGGATAGGCGGCGAGTCCGTCCGGAAGCTTGGCCGCGCCCCAGCGCACGAGTGGAAAGGAATAGGCGTCGAGAATGGACCGCTTGGCGCCGGCGATGAATTTTCTGTTCGTCATATGGTTTTCGAGCAGCGCGTAGCGTTTGCGAATCTGTATCAGCGCCGCATCGCGCACCGCCTGACGCGCCTGAGGATCCTTGGAGGTCGTGTAGCGCTCCGGCATGAACAGCGGGAAAAAGGCCGGATGCAGATCGCCGGTGAAGAAATGCGACCAGCGCTCGACCTCCGCCTGCTCGCGCGGGCTTTCCCCGCCTGCGAGATCGGCCTGCGGAAAGCGGCGCGCGAGATAAAGAAGCACGGCGCCCGCCTGGGTGAGCGTCCAGCCTTCGCCCGTGTCCAGCGTCGGAACGGCGCCGGCCGGATTGATCTTCAAATATTCCGGATCGCCCAGTTTGACGCGTTCGACCTCGTAAGGCTGGCCGATCCATTCCAGCGCAATGTGAACCGCAAGCGAGCAGGCGCCGGGCGAGTAATAAAGCTTGAGCATGATCGTCCTTCCGAGAAAATCTGGTGGGCCGGCGCACTCATATAGCGCGCGGACGCGGGCGAATTCCGACTGAGTGTTGAGACCTGCGCGAAGCTTTGGGTCGATGTCTTAATCTGCAATGTTTTTGGCGGATTTGACGAGGTGGCTGGGATGCGCCGAAGCCCGCCTGCGCTTGGCGCGGGCCCTCAACAGAACTCTCCGCCGCCAGCTCTAGTTACTAAGCACCACACGCCGGTGAAGGGGTTGCAACGGCCGGGCGTTCATTGGAAAGAGCTTCTTGAATGTCTCGATGTCGCTAGCCGCGACTTCGACCGGGTCGGAAAAGACGTTCCAACTCACCACTTCCGAGCAGGGCGGCGACGTCAACGAGCCTTCGTAGCGAAAGAAATGACGCTTTTTTGGCAAGAGCGCCGCAGCGTCAATCGGCGCTTTGAGTTCGGCTTCGCCTTCCTTCTCCGGCGCCGCCGCCATGACAGCGGCGAAAGCCTTGTTCTTGGCGCTCTTGGAGCCGGCCTCGAACAGCGCGCCGAGAACCAGCAGCTCCCCGCCTTCTTCAGCATGCACGAAATGGGTTAACGTCCTTTTCTTGGATAGCCGAAACAAGTCCGGCCATGACGGCGCTGAGCGCGCGTCATCGCCCTCTCGGCGCATGGCTAAAAGGCGCGCTGGCCGAGTTTGCGCTCTATCTTATTTGATGGGCCAGCGCAGAATTACCGACCGAATCGATTGCGAAGGAAACCTCATCATGGACGCCGCGCGCTATCACAAGGCGAAAATCGGAGACCACGAGCTCAATCCCGAAACGCTGATGCTCGGCTACGGATATGATCCGGTTCTCTCGGAAGGCTCGGTCAAGCCGCCAGTGTTTCTGACTTCGACTTTCGTCTTCCAGACGGCGGAGCAGGGCCGCGATTTCTTCGATTATCTGGCCGGACGCCGCGCGCCGCCAGCCGAGGGTCCCTCCGGCCTCATCTATTCGCGCTTCAATCACCCGAACCTCGAAATCGTCGAAGACCGGCTGGCGATCCACGAAAAAGCCGAAAGCGGGCTGGTGTTTTCGTCCGGCATGGCGGCCATCGCCACCGCAATGCTCGCTTATGTGCGGCCCGGGCGAGACGATCCTGCACAGCCGGCCGCTCTATGGCGGAACGGAAGTCCTGATCGACAGAACGCTTGCGCCCTTTGGCGTCAATGGCGTCGGCTTCACAGACGGCCTCGACGAGCAAAGCATTCGCGCCGCCGCCGAGCGCGCCCTCGCGCAGGGGCGCGTCGCCATGATCTTTATCGAAACGCCGTCAAATCCGATGAACAGCCTCGTCGACATCGCGCTCGTGCGGCGAATCTCGGAGGAGATCGCAAGCAGGCAGGACGTTCGGCCCATCGTCTGTTGCGACAACACTCTTCTTGGACCCGTGTTTCAATCGCCGCTGCGACACGGCGCCGATCTCTCGCTCTATTCGCTCACAAAATATGTCGGCGGCCATAGCGATCTCATCGGCGGCGCGATCCTTGGCTCCGCGAGCGACCTGAAGCCCATTCGCGTGATGCGCAGCGCGATCGGCACGCAGCTCGATCCGCATTCCTGCTGGATGCTGACGCGCTCATTGGAGACGCTGTCGCTGCGCATGGAGCGAGCCGCGAGCAACGCCGCTATTGTGGCGAAGTTTCTCGCCCATCACCCCAAGGTGGCGCGCGTCCATTATCCGCCCTTGCTGCCCGCCGATCATCCAACGCGCCGGTTGATGGAGAAGCAGTCGAGTTCGGCCGGTTCGACATTCTCCTTCGACGTGAAAGGCGGAGAGGCGGAAGCCTTCGCCTTTCTCAATCGACTTCAAGTGTTCAAACTCGCCGTCAGTCTTGGCGGCACGGAGTCGCTGATCTGCCATCCGGCGACGACCGTGCATTCCGGCCTCACCGAGGAGGCGCGCCACGAAATCGGAATCACGGCGTCCTTGATCCGCATGTCGATCGGCATCGAGCATCCCGACGATCTCGTCGCCGACATTCGCCAGGCTTTTGGGTGACAGCGCTCGGGGCGCCGGTCAGCTCCACGCGCCGTCATCGCGAACCGAAGGCGAAGCGATCCAGTAGCCGGTCGGCGTTTAGTCGTGGACCGTGCCGCCCATGTCTTCGCACGCCTTGGCGGATTCCGTGAAGACCCATCCCTTGCCCTTGCAGGCGTTCATGCCCTTGCAGGCGTTCTTCGGTGTGTGGCAGTCGGATTTGCCCTGACAGCTATTGGCGCCCAGGCAATGCACCTTGCCTGCCGTCGCCGCCGAGGCTGGCGCCGCCGCACCGGCCAGCGCGAGGGAAACCGCCGCAATCGCGAGAGCGGTTCCTGAGCGTGTCGCATTCTTCATGGGTTGTTTCCTGCCGCTTAGATGGGTTTTCCCGGTTGCTCCGGGATTGGAAACCGAGTTTGACGCCATTTGTTGTTTTGGACAAGGGCGATTGGGTTGGCTCCCTTGGGTTGCGCGGTGAATTACCATTTCAATCCGCCGGACTCCGGAACATAGTCGCAGCGCGCCTTCATATCTTTAACGCGCATCGAAATTGGAGCTTGAGAGATCATGGCCACGGTTCGATTGCTAAGCGACGACGAACTCTCGCCGGAGGCGCAGGCCGTCTTCGCCGATATTCGCGCGACGCGCAAAAGCGACTTCGTGAACAATTTCTGGCGCGCTTTGGCGCATGATCCCGCGACGCTGAAACGCACATGGGAGAGCGTGAAGGACGTCATGGGTCCGGGCGTCTTGGAGCCGAAGATCAAGGAGATGATCTATATCGCCGTCTCCATTGCGCATGGGTGTCCCTATTGCATCCATTCGCACACCGCCAATGCGCGCGCGAAAGGAATGTCAGAAGAAGAGTATCGCGAATTGCTGGCGATCGTCGGCATGGCGTCGGAAACCAACCGGCTTGTCACCGCGCTCGGCGTGCCGATTGATGAGGCTTATGAGGTGAGGTGAGGGCGGAATCTTGGAAGAGGCCTCATGCCTCTCATATGCACGCGCGTCATGCCCGGCCTTGTGCCGGGCATCCACGCGGAGGCGTTGCTGGGCGTCTTAATTCTAAACTCATGACCGAGCCTCGGCTATTGACGCAATGAATCGAGCACAAAGCGAGACGCCTCTCGTCAGAGGGTGAACTAGCGACAAACTGTTCAGCAGTCCACTCCCCGTTGATTGCGGGCTTCCATCTCAGCCGCACCTTCGGGCTCTTCGTAGCGCCCGTACACGCCTAAAAAGGAACCCTTCGGGTGGTAGCGACCGTCACTGCCAAGGAACGATCCGGGTAAGTGATATCCGCCATCCTGACCCAGAAACGAGCCTTTGAAATGGTATCTCCCGTCCAAGCCAAGAAAGCACCCAGCAGGATGGTAACGACCATCCTGCCCGAGGAAAGCGCCTTGCGGATGATACCCGCCGTCTTGTCCGAGAAATGAACCAGCAGAATGATATTTCCCGTCAGAACCTAAGATGTGCCCTGCTGGATGGTACCATCCATCATTGCGAAGGCTTTCACCTCGGCGATGGTAATTTCCATCACGGCCAAGGAATGAGCCCGGAGGGTGGTAGCAGCCGTCTTGGCCGAGGAAATATCCCTTCGGATGATATTTCCCGTCCCGACCCAAAAATGAGCCTGTTGGGTGATATTTTCCGTCTGTTCCGAGAAACTTGCTGATCATGCGAAATCTCCTAAACATTCGAAAAAATATTGCTTTGCCGTAGCGCGTGCAAGAATTCTGATCGGCAGTCGACTTGGATTTCGCAGTTTCTCCTCGGAAGGCGACCTCCCTCCCCACCTACCTCACCCTCGCGTTCCATGTCGGCGCGTTGGGCGTGCGGAAATCCCGCTCCCAATTCAATCTGCTCACCAGATCGTACCCAAGGATGAAGGATGCGACGCAGAAGCTTCGCGCTTGAGCTTTTCATCGGAGCGTCGAGTTTCATCAAGCGCGCCAAGCCTCGCAACAGCGCTCAGATCAAACCAACCGGCTCTGCGCCTTCGCCGCTTCGATAAAACTCGCAAACAACGGATGCGGCTCGAAGGGCCGCGACTTCAACTCGGGGTGATATTGCACGCCGATGAACCAGGGATGCTCCGGTATCTCCACCGTCTCGGGCAACAGCCCATCGGGCGAGGTTCCCGCAAACAGCAGTCCCTTCTGCTCGAGTCTCTCGCGATAGGCGGTGTTGACCTCATAGCGATGGCGATGGCGCTCGGAAATATCCAGCGCGCCGTAAATATTCGCGATGCGCGAGCCCGGCTTCAAATGCGCAGGGTAAGCGCCAAGCCGCATGGTGCCGCCGAGATTGCCCCCTAAGCCGCGCGTCTCCAATTCATTGCCGCGCATCCATTCGGTCATGAGGCCGACGACGGGCTCTGGAGTCGGGCCAAACTCCGTTGAGTTCGCATCATTGATTCCAGCCAGCGCGCGCGCCGCTTCAATCACCGCCATCTGCATGCCAAAGCAAATGCCGAAATAGGGAACATGACGCTCGCGCGCAAAACGCGCCGCGAGAATCTTGCCCTCGGCGCCGCGCTGGCCAAAGCCGCCCGGCACGAGAATGCCGTGCACATGTTCGAGATGCGCGGCCGGATCGGCGCTTTCGAAAATCTCCGACTCGATCCAGTCGAGATTGACCTTCACGCGATTGGCGAGGCCGCCATGCGCGAGCGCTTCGATGAGGCTCTTATAGGCGTCCTTCATGCCGGTATATTTGCCGACAATGGCGATGGTGACTTCGCCTTCGGGATTGTTGATGCGCTGCGTGACGGCGTTCCAGCGGCTCATGTCGGGCTTTGGCGCGGGCTCTATGCCAAAGGCCGCGAGCACTTGCGCATCGAGCCCCGCCGCGTGATAGGCGCGCGGCACGTCGTAGATGTGATCGGCGTCGCGCGCCTCGATCACGGCGCTCTCGCGCACATTGCAGAAGAGACCGAGCTTGCGGCGCTCCTCGCGCGGAATTTCGCGATCCGTGCGGCAGAGGAGAATATCGGGCTGAACGCCGATCGAGCGCAGCTCCTTCACCGAATGCTGCGTCGGCTTCGTCTTCAACTCGCCGGCGCTCGGGATGTAGGGAAGCAGCGTGAGATGAATGTAGATGCAATGATGCGGCGGCAGATCATTGCCGAGCTGGCGGATGGCCTCGAAGAAGGGAAGCCCTTCGATATCGCCGACCGTGCCGCCGATTTCGATGAGCACGAAATCGACGTTCTCATTGCCCTCGACGACGAACTCCTTGATGGCGTTCGTCACATGCGGAATGACCTGAATGGTCGCGCCGAGATAATCGCCGCGCCGCTCCTTGTTGATGATGTCCTGATAGATGCGGCCGGTGGTGACATTGTCGTGGCGCGAGGCGGGGCATCCGGTGAAGCGCTCGTAATGTCCGAGGTCGAGATCGGTCTCGGCGCCGTCGTCGGTGACGAAGACCTCGCCATGCTGATAGGGGCTCATCGTCCCCGGATCGATGTTGAGATAGGGATCGAGCTTGCGCAGCCGGACGCTATAGCCGCGCGCCTGCAGCAACGCTCCGAGGACCGCCGAAGCCAACCCTTTGCCGAGAGAGGAGACCACGCCGCCGGTGATGAAAATGTACCGCGCCATGGGGCTCTACGACTAACGCCTTTTGACTGGTTTGGGGAGATAGTTTTGAAAATGGCCGGGGTTTCCCCCAGCCATTTCCGTAAACGATTTTACTGAGACGGCGACTTCCAGATCGTTGGGGCCGGCGGGCTCGCCGCAGGCTTCTCTTCTGGCGCCGGCGTCGCGGGCGCTTGCTGCGGCGGGACGACGGGAGCGGCGGCTTCCGGCGCCTTGGCGGGCGTATCGCTCGCGGGGGTCTCAGGGGCTTTCGCGGCCGGCTCGGTCGGCTTCGCCGCCTCCGGCTCCTTCGGAGCCACGGCGTTGTCGTTGACGCTCGGCTTCATCTCGGGCCGTTCGGCGCCCGCGGGCTGCGAAGCCGCGGGGACATCGGCCTTGGGCGCGTCGCTCTTGGGGGCCTCCGAGCCTTGGGAGCCTCACTGGCGGGAGCTTCCGTCTTCGGAGCGACGGCGTTGGGAGCCGGGGCTTCAGACTTTGGCGGCTCGACGACCTTGGGCGCCTCGACCTTCGGAGCGACCGGCGCCGTCGCCGGAGCCTGGGCGCCGCCCTGGCGCTTCTCCTGGGCGCGCTGAAGCTGCTCGAAAATGCTTTCCTTGCCGTCCGAAGGCGCAGTCGGCTGCGCGGGCGCGGTCGGGGGGATTTCTTTCAGCTCGATCTTTCTCTCGAACTCGTCGCCCGGTCCACGCTCCCAGGCGGGCAGGACGGTCAGGGCGATGCTGGTGAGGAAGAAGATCGTTCCCAAAATTCCGGTCGCGCGGGTCAGCGCATTGGCCTGACCGCGGCCTGTCATAAAGCCGCTGGAGCCCATGCCGAGCGCGCCGCCCTCCGACTTCTGGTAGAGAACCAGCGCGACGAGAGCCGTCACCACCATCAGGTGGATCGCGATAATGACATGCTGCATGAAAGGCCTCTCCCGGGCGAGCCCGGCGCCAGGGGCGGGGCTCGATCGCGTCAGTGATTGCGCGGCCTTCTACACCATGCGCGCAAAAGGCGCCACAGCATTGTGACGCCTCTTTAAATTCAACGCGTCGTGGCGTGAGAACCGGCGCGAATATCAGTAGGTATTCCCGTCCTGGCCCATCCAACCCTTGGCGCCCTCGTCGAAGCGGGTTTCGTCCTTGAAATCGATGGTCTTGCCCGGCTCAATATATTGCCGTTCCTTCACCATCTTGTTCTGAATGGTCGTCGAGTAATATGTGCTCGCCGAGCATCCCGGCTTGACGGCGTTGTCCGCCCCTTCCGGCTTGCAGTCGAGATTGGCGCCCTTGGGGAATTCGACTTTCGCCGTGAAGTAATATTCGACGCCCGCATGGCCCGAGCCCTCGACGTCGAGCCGCCAGAAGCGATCCACTTTGAAATCGATGATCTTAGCGTCCGGGTCGAATTTCTTCTTGACCAGATTTTCGAACACCTTGCGCGCGTCGGCTTCGTCGGGCTCGCAATTGAAAAGACAGATGGCTTTCGCCGGCGCCGTCGCGAGGCCAAGGGCCAACACTGTCAGCGCCGCGATCTTCAATCTGGTCATTGGTGCGTCTCCTGCTCGTTTTTTTCGGCGCCGCTGCATCGCTCTGTCGTGTCGGCGCGATCGCCGACGAGGCCCTCTCAGGCGAACGCTGCGTTCCCCTTATTACGCCTTGAAGCTGCACGGGTCTCGCCTCATCGGCAAGCCCGTCGGCCCCGGACCAATTGTCGCATGAGACTCGGGTCCGGGCGCTCGGTTGCGCGGCGCCAATCGGCGCTCTATTGACGGCGCAGTTTTCTCTCTCTCACACAAAAAGAGGAATTTCATGGCGGCCTACAAGCTTCTGCTCCTGCCCGGCGACGGCATCGGTCCGGAAATTACCGCGGAGGCCGAAAAGGTTCTGGCTTTTCTTGCAAGCGCCGGCGTTGCGAGCTTCGAGACGGAGCGCGGACTTGTGGGCGGCGCGGCCTATGACGCGCATGGGGTCGCGATCAGCGAAGCCGACATGGCGCTGGCGCAATCCGCCGACGCCGTGCTGCTCGCGGCGGTCGGCGGCCCCAAATGGGACGGCGTGCCTTATGAGGTTCGCCCCGAAGCCGGCCTGTTGCGGCTGCGAAAGGATCTGGGCCTTTTCGCCAATCTGCGCCCGGCGATCTGCTATCCGGCGCTCGCCGACGCCTCGTCGCTCAAGCGGGACCTCGTCGACGGGCTCGACATCATGATCGTGCGCGAGCTGACGGGCGGCGTCTATTTCGGGGAGCCGAAGGAGATCGTCGATCTCGGCAATGGGCAGAAGCGCGGAATCGACACGCAGGTCTACGACACCTACGAGATCGAGCGCATTGCGCGCGTCGCGTTCGAACTTGCGCGAAAGCGCGGAAATAAAGTGACCTCGTCCGACAAGGCGAATGTGATGAAGTCGGGCCTCCTGTGGCGCGAAGTCGTCACGGCGCTCCACAAGCGCGAATATTCGGACGTCAAACTCGAACACATGCTCGCGGATGCGCTCGGCATGCAGCTCGTGCGCTGGCCCAAGCAGTTCGACGTGATCGTCACCGACAATCTTTTCGGCGACATGTTGTCGGACGTCGCCTCCATGCTCACGGGGTCGCTCGGCATGTTGCCGTCCGCCTCGCTCGGCGCTTCAGACCCGGCGACCGAGCAAACGCAAGGCGATGTACGAGCCGGTGCATGGATCGGCGCCCGACATCGCCGGCAAGGGAACAGCGAACCCCATCGCCATGATCGGCTCGCTCGCCATGGCGATGCGTTATTCCTTCGATCTGCCGAAGGCGGCGGACGCCATCGACGCGGCGATTTCCAATGTGCTGGCGCAAGGCTTGCGCACGGCGGACATCAAGGGCGATGCGGCGTCGACGGTCTCGACCAGCGAGATGGGCGCGGCGATCGTGAAGGAATTGGGAAAGACGCTGGGGTAAACGGGCCTCGTCATTGCGAGGAGCAAAGTGACGAAGCAATCCAGACGCGGCCTCATGATTCCTGGATTGCTTCGCTTCGCTCGCAATGACGCGATTGATCACTTCTCCTTCGGCGTGAAAATGCTTTTCACGCGCCCGCCTGCGGCCGCACTGCCCACGACGGCCGCTTGGCCGGTCGGAACGTCGTAAACGAGCTTCTCGCCCTTGGTGACGTTGTCGCCCTGGCTCAACGTGACATTTCCGATGAGATAGACTTTGTTTTCGCCGCGGTCGTAAGTGCCGTGATCGCCCGTGCCGATCTGATCCTTGGAGACGAGCGTCACCGGCCCATCCGCCTCAATGTGCTTCACGCGGTCGTTGCTTGTGGCTCCGCCTGCGGCGTTCCCGCCTTTTGCGTTGTTGTCGAGAAGGATCGTCAGTTTCGAAGCCTTCAGCGTCGAAGGTCCGTTAACGACGATCACGCTGCCCGAATAAATGAGCTTCTGCTCCTTGTCGAAATAGTCGAGCTTGCCGGCGTCGATGTTGAGCGGATCCTTCGCCGTCGCGCCCGGCAATATGCCGCCGCCGCGCGCGTCCTTCGCCTCGAGCGGCGAGGCGACGAGCAAACCCATCGTGGCGACAAGCGCCAAAATGCCCAAACCACGCATATGTTACGTCACTTTCCTTCCGGCGGCGGCGACGCATTATGGAGCGTCGCCATCCTCATCGCCATAGAGCACGGAATGCACGTCGCCAATGAAGGTCGCGCGGCGGTCATTTTGCGAGAATTCGACGGATTTCGCGACGACGTCGCCATGATCGATCTTGAGTGTGACCGGCTGATCCGACGACATGACATTCGCCCTGAAGTCCATCTGGGCGGATGCGAGTTTCATATCGAATTGCTTGTCGTCATGAATCCGAACGCCGCCCGTCAGATCGGCGTGATCGTGCTTGGAATCGTAAACGCCCTTTTTCGACGTCAGGATGACGACGCTTTCGCCGCCATCCATGCGCACCTCCATCTCCTGGAGTTCGAAGACGTCCGGCGTCGCCATGTCCTGAATGCCGACCGCGGCGCGCAGTTCGTAAGGTCTGCCGTCCTTGCGGTAGCCGACGAGTTTCGGGCTGTCGATCGTGATGCGCGTGCCCTGCAGCCCGATCCGCGAAAAGCGCAGATCCATCGGCAAAAAGCGAAGCGCCTGCGCCGCCAGACCAACCATCACCAGGCCGACGACTGCGGTCGCCGACCAGATCATCAGGCGGCGCAGCCGCGCCACCCGCATGGAGTGCCGGATGGCTTGAGGCAAGGCGTTCTCGCGCGCGACGCCAATCACGCTCAAGCGGTCGCGAGACGCTCTGGGGGGAGCGAGTTCGGTCATGGAGCCTTACGCGTTTTCATGTCGCTGCATTCCCGCCCGCCGATCATGGCGAATTCGGGGCGGGCGGAGCCATTTGCCCCTTAAGCGTCATTTCCAGCCGTCATTCATGCGAAAATATATCGGTTTCCGGCCAGCCGAGAAGGTCAAGCTTCGCGCGCATGGGCAGAAAACCGAAGCAGGCGGCGGCGACCTCCGTGCGGCCTTCGCGCGCCAGCAGGACGTCGAGTTTTTCCCGCAGCGCATGCAGATAGAGGACGTCCGAGGCCGCATAGGCCTGCTGGGCTTCCGTGAGGGTCGGCGCGCCCCAGTCGGACGATTGCTGCTGCTTGGAGATTTCGACGCCGAGCAGCTCCCGCACCAGATCCTTCAACCCGTGGCGGTCCGTGTAGGTGCGCGTCAGCTTCGAGGCGATCTTCGTGCAATAGACGGGCGCCGGCATGACGCCAAAGGTTTTCGCCAGCGCGGCGAGGTCGAAACGCGCGAAGTGAAAGAGTTTCAGCACTTTGGGATCGGCGAGGAGCCGGGTGAGATTGGGCGCGCTCGTCTGGCCTTGCGCGATCTGGACGAGATCGGCGTCGCCATTCCCGCCGGAAAGCTGGACGAGACAGAGCCGGTCGCGATGGGGGTTGAGGCCGAGCGTTTCGGTATCGATCGCCACGATGGGTCCAAGGTCGAGGCTGTCGGGCAGGTCGCCGCTGTGCAAACGAATGGTCATGAGATGCTGCTGATTCGGTTGATTTCGGGGCGTGATCTTAGCCGATGGCGTGGTCACTTGTCGAAATTGAGAGAACTTGATCGCTCGTTGTTCTAAATTCCATCTTTCCGAGAAAGACTGTTTTGAACCGATTTATGACCCTCGCCGAATTTCTCGCCTCGCTCGAAGACCCGCGGCCGCCGGCCTCGCTCGGCCCGCCGCTCCTCGCCTTATGGCGCGACGCAAGAGGCGATTGGGACGGCGCGCATAAATGCGTCGATCAGTTGAGCGATCCCGACAGCATGCGGGTCCACGCCTATCTTCATCGCAAAGAGGGCGATAGCTCGAACGCGAGATATTGGTATTCTCGCGCCGGACATGCGCCTTCGACGGCCTCGCTCGAAGAAGAATGGACGGCGATCGCGCAGACGTTGCTCAAGGCTGGGGAGCCCGGATGATCGTGAAATTCGTTGTCTGCGCAGGGCTGATGAGTCTTGCGTATTTAGCGCCGGCGCGCGCGCTCGAAGCGCCCAAAGAGGACATGGCCGCCGTGAAGGCCTGCTTGGATGTCGCCGCCGAGAAGGCAAAGAAAGCGCCGCCCTTCAAAGAGGAGCTTGAGGAGAAGGCCGGGCCTGAAGGCAGGCTTGCGGCGGCGAGCGAATTAGCCGGTCACGACAAGCAGAGCTGCATCGGCGTGCTCGCCGTCGCCTGCGTGCAAAAGATAGGCAACATGTCGAACGCCGCCTTGAACGAATGCCGTTCGAAAGAGGCCGCGGTCTGGGACCAGCGGTTGAACGCCGCCTATCGCACAGCGCTCGAAAAAATGGAGAAAGACGCCGCCGACAATCTGCGCAAGACGCAGCGCGCCTGGATCGCCTGGCGCGACGCCTCCTGCCGGCAGCCTTATCTCACCTTCCAAGGCACCATGGCGGGACCGATGGAAACGTGGTGCGTGATGAATTTGACGGCTCTGCAGGCGATCTGGATGGAAGGCTGGACGGAGTGAGGCTCACGGCGCCGGGGATTGGCGAGGCGCGCCGCGTCTTGCGAGAGACGTTCGGCTACGATGATTTCCGACCCGGACAGGAAGACGCGATCAGCGCGATCCTTGACGGCGACGACGCTTTCGCGGTCATGCCCACGGGCTCCGGCAAATCCCTGCTCTATCAGCTCCCGGCCCTCATGGGCTTCGCGCCGGTCGTCGTGGTGTCGCCCCTGATTTCCCTGATGCGCGACCAGTTGCGGGCGCTCGAGGCGACCGGAGTTGCAGCCGCCGCGCTGCATTCCGGTCAGGACGATCGCGAAAATTCGGCGGCTCTTTCCGGTCTCTTCTCGGGGCGCGTGAAGATTTTATACGTTGCGCCGGAGCGGCTGGTCTCGGACGGTTTTGTCGATCGGCTGCGCGCCGCAAAGGTTCGTTTACTCGCGATTGACGAAGCGCATTGCGTTTCGCATTGGGGACATGAGTTTCGGCCCGACTACGCCCGCTTGAAAGAAATTGCGCAGGCGCTCGGCGCGCCGCAGACCCTTGCCGTAACGGCGACGGCGGGACCGCAGACCCGCGCGGATGTGGCGCGTAAATTATTCGCGCGCGAACCTCGAATCGTCCTGCGTTCCTTCGCGCGTCCCAATCTTTCCCTCTCTTTTCGGCTGCGCCGAAATCCGTTGCGTCAGATCGCGGATTTCGCGCGCCTGCATAAGGGCGAAAGCGGGATCGTCTATTGCGGTTCGCGCCGCAAGGCCGATTACATGGCGAAGGACCTGCGCGCCTTCGGCTTTGACGCGCTCTCTTATCACGCGGGTCTCGACGCCGCGACGCGGGACGCGCATCAGGACTCTTTCTTCAAGCGCACGGGCGTGTTGATGGTCGCAACAATCGCCTTCGGCATGGGAGTCGACAAAAGCGACGTGCGTTTCGTCGCCCACGCCGATCTGCCGGATTCGATCGAAGGCTATTATCAGGAGATCGGTCGAGCGGGCCGTGACGGCGCTCCTGCGCAAGCGCTCGCCTTGTTCAATTCGCGCGACCTTGCTCTGCGCGAAAACCTGCCCGACGCCATCGCACAGGACGAAGCAGCCGCCGCTGAATATGAGCGACGACGCGCGATGGCGAGACTTTGCGTGACGCCGAAGTGCCGGTTCTCCGCATTGCTTGCGGCATTCGGGGAAACGAGCGGCGCTTGCGGCTGCTGCGACAATTGCCGCAGCGGCGCCTTTGGCGTCCTTCGAAAAACCAATCTCGTCTGGCTCGGCTGGCGGGCGGCGATTGAAAGCCGATTTACTGATTTTGCCTCGGAGCCGGCGCTTGAGACGGCTCCCTCAAACTCCGATGCTGCTTCAGACGCAACCGCGATCGATGCGGATGTGGAACAATTTCGCCTGCGCGTCGAAGACGAACGCCTCTTGCGCAAACTCGCCTCGACGCGACTGGAGATCGCACGCAAGCGCCGTATCCCTCCGCATCGCGTCGCAAGCGACAATCTCTTGGCGGCGATGGCTGCGGCGTGGCCGCGCAGTCTTGACGAACCGCCCTTCGTCGACGAAATGGGCGAGGCGTGCGATATCGTCGATGCGCAGCTCTTCCTGCGTGACATCGATCATTGGCGGGAAAAGGTCTAACAAGGCGCCTCTTCGCCCGTCCGATTCTCACCAGTCAACCTCAGCCTGTCGAGGCGCGATCCGCGCCTGAAAAGAAGTTGCTCGATTCCATGGATGCATCCCCCAGCGCGCTCAGCAAGGCCGAAATCCGCCAGATCATGGTCGGGCTCGGACTCGCCATGTTTCTGTCTGCGCTCGATCAGACCATCGTCGCGACCGCCATGCCGACGATCGGCAGGGAACTCGGCGACGTCGAACATCTGCCATGGATCGTCACCGCCTATCTCGTCGCCTCGACCGCGGTGACGCCGCTCTATGGCAAGCTCGCGGACATGTACGGCCGACAGATCATGCTGCTGATCGGCGTCGCGCTGTTCATGCTCGGCTCGCTTTGCTGCGCGCTTGCAAACGACATGACCTTTCTTTCGCTCGCGCGCGGATTGCAGGGCATGGGCGGCGGCGGTCTCATCGCATTGGCGCAGACGGTCGTCGCAGACGTCGTGACTCCGCGCGAACGCGGACGTTATCAAACCTATTTCGCCAGCGTCTTCGCCACGTCGAGCTTCGCGGGTCCCGTCCTCGGCGGCCTGTTCGCCGAACGTCTGCATTGGTCCTATATTTTTTGGATCAACCTTCCGCTTGGCGTGGTCGCTCTGTTTCTCATTCGCACGCGCCTGTCGCGCTTGCCTCAACGCCGGCATCCGCACCGGCTCGACATCGCTGGCGCGCTACTGCTGATCCTTGCATCGAGTCTGCTGTTGCTGGCGTTGAGTTCGGGCGGCGCGGAACATCCATGGATGTCGGCGCCCATCCTATTGATGTTCGTCGCCTCCGCCGCCTGCTGGTCCGCCCTCGCCTGGCGCGAAAGCACGGCCGCCGAACCGCTGGTGCCGCTCACGGTTCTGCAAAACGCAATCATGCGAAATTCGACGCTGTCCAGCAGCTTCGGATTGGGAACTTTCGTCGGACTGACCGTCGTCGCGCCGATCTATTTTGAGGGCGCGTTAGGTTTGACGCCCGACCAGTCAGGCCTCGCGCTCATTCCGCTGATGGCCGGCACGGTCGCCGGCGCGACGGTTTCCGGCCGCGTGATGGCTCATGCGCGCCACTACAAACGCCTCCCGTTGGCGGGATTGACTTTGTCGCTTGCGGCGATGGCGTTGCTCGCCGTCTTTCTCGACAATCTCTCGCTCGTCGCGATCAATGTGCTGCTTGCCGCCGCGAGCCTCGGCGTCGGCGCCATGCTGCCGGTCGCGACCGTCTCGGTGCAAAACGCGGTTGCGACGCGCGACCTCGGCACGGCGACCGCCGTCATGCAGTTTTTCCGGCAACTCGCCAGCGCCATCGTCGCGGCTCTGCTCGGCGCGCTTGTCCTCGGGAGCGAAGGCGCCGATGCGCTTCTCAATGCGCACGCCGGCGCGGGCTCCAGTCACGCGATCGACGTCGGCGATCTCGTCGCGAGCTTCCGACTTGTTTTCGTCGCCGCAACGGCGCTGATCGCGCTTTCGCTCTTCTTCCTCGCGCGGATGGAGGAAAGGCCGTTCGCCCAGGAGAGACGTAGCTGACATGGTTTTCATCGCGTCGTGAGCGACTGCCGATCTAATTTTACCCTGCAGAGGGTTCGTCCTATTGTCATCGCTGACGCAGTCCTGCTTCACCTTCGGCTTCAGTAAATTGAAAGACGAAACGCTTGGTTTCAATCTTGCCCCTCGCTTTAACGCAAGGCGACCCTTCCGGCATTGGTCCTGAGCTCGCGCTCAAAGCCTATGCCGCGAGGGCGCGGGAACAATTGCCGTGCTTTTTTATTTTGAGCGACCCCAGCTTTCTTGCGCGCGTCGCAAAAAAGCTCGCGCTCGACGTGGCTGTCGAAGCTACAACTCCGGCGGGAGCGAACGACGTCTTTGCGCGCGCCCTGCCAGTCGTGCCGCTCGGCCTCGATGTGAATGGCGAATTCGGCGCGCCAAATCCAACTGACGCGCGCTCGACCATAGCTTCAATCGAGCGGGCCGTTGAAGCTGTCGCGAAAAATCAAGCGCGCGCCGTGATCACCAATCCAATCGCAAAAAGCGCGCTTTACGCTGCGGGATTCAAACATCCCGGTCACACCGAGTTTCTGGGCGAATTGGCGACGCGCTTTTACGGGCGAACCTCAACTCCCGTCATGATGCTGTGGTCGGAAGAACTCGCCGTCGTTCCGATCACCATCCATGTCGCGCTGACGCAAGTTCCACGTCTCCTCACGCGCGAACTGATCGTGTCGACTGGCTTGATTGTCGCGAATGAATTGAAAACGCGCTTCAACATCGCAAAGCCGCGTCTCGCCTTTTCCGGACTGAACCCGCATGCGGGCGAAGGCGGCGCGATGGGACGCGAGGAAATCGAAATCATCGCGCCGGCGATTGCGGAATTGCGGGCGAAGGGAATCGACGCAAGCGGTCCGCATCCCGCCGACACCATGTTTCACGCGGCGGCGCGCGCGCGTTACGACGTCGCGCTCTGCCCGACCCATGATCAGGCGCTCATTCCGATCAAGACGCTCGCCTTCGATCGCGGCGTCAATGTCACGCTCGGACTGCCTTTCGTGCGCACCTCGCCTGATCATGGCACGGCCTTCGACATCGCCGGAAAGGGCGTCGCCGACGCTTCAAGTCTGATTGAAGCGATCCGTCTCGCCGATCGTTTGACGCGGCGCGCGGCATGATCGACGCGCTGCCGCCGCTGCGCGAGGTCGTTGCGCGTCATGGCCTCGACGCGCGCAAGGCGTTGGGGCAGAATTTCCTGTTCGATCTCAATCTCACCGCGCGCATTGCGCGGGCGGCGGGGCCGCTCGAAGGCGCGACCATCGTCGAGATCGGCCCCGGTCCCGGCGGGCTCACGCGCGCGCTGTTGGCGCAGGGCGCGGGGCGCGTCATCGCAATCGAACGCGACGCGCGCTGCATTCCTGCGCTGCACGACATCGCCGTGCATTATCCGGATCGTCTTGTGATCGTCGAGGGCGATGCGTTGACGAGCAATGCAGCGGAGCTTGCTCGCGCGCATGGGCTCGGCGGCCCGACGCGCATCTGCGCCAATCTTCCTTACAATATTGCGACTGTTCTTCTCGCCAATTGGATTGAGGCCGAACCCTGGCCTTCTGTCTTCGATCGATATGTTCTGATGTTTCAAAAAGAAGTCGCATTGCGCATTGTCGCGACGCCAAAGCAGCGCGCCGACTATGGACGCCTCGCCGTGCTCTGCGGCTGGCGCACGAAAGCGCGCATATTGTTCGACGTGCCGCCCGCGGCTTTCACGCCGCCGCCGAAAGTCACTTCTTCCGTTGTGGAGCTTGTGCCCAATCCCGTCGCCGTTCGACTGCGAGGCGCGCGCGTTATCACGCGTCACACAGGCCGCGTTCGGCCAGCGCCGCAAGATGCTGCGACAGAGTTTGAAGTCGCTTGGCGTTGACTCCAGCGCGCTTCTTGCCGCGGCGGGAATTGAAGAAACGAAACGCGCGGAAGAGGTGGATGTCGCTGGCTTCGCTGCGCTCGCGAGAGTCTTCTCGTCAATGCGAAAGGGAAGCGGCGACTGATCCGCGTCGGAGAATCACTTCCCGCTCTTTGTCAAAACCCGTTTGAGGACTTGCGCATTGTTCTCGGTTTCATCTCTCGCAGAATACACCAACGTGACCGCGCCTTTGCGTCCAAGCGCGCGAAGCCTCTTGAGACTTTCGGAGACGGTGGGCGAGGCCAGTTCCGCACGATATTTCGCCTGAAACTCCGCCCAGCGCTCAGGCCGATGGCCGAACCAGCGGCGCAGTTCATCGCTTGGCGCCAGTTCCTTCATCCAGTCGTCGAGCTTGGCCGCTTCCTTTTTCAGTCCGCGCGGCCACAGGCGATCGACCAGAATGCGTCGCCCGTCTGAGGAATGAGGCGTCTCATAGACTCGTTTGATTGCAAACATTCGCGTAAAATAGCGTCGCTCATCGCTTTGTGTAGCGGCTCCGCAATTAAGCTACTCGCTCAACAATTTCGTCACAAATTCCTCGATCGCCTTCTCGCCGCGCGGACGACGCTGACGCTCGGCGCGCAGGATCGCCAGAAGATCGTCGAAGGCGCGCTGCAGATCATCGTTGATCAGGACATAATCATACTGAGTCCAGCGGCGAATTTCATTGCGCGCGTTTTCCAGCCGATGCTCGATCACGTCGCTCGGGTCTTCGGCGCGGCGCTCCAATCTTGCGCGCAATTCCTTCATCGAGGGCGGCAGGATGAAAACGGTCACCGTATCGGCGCCCATTTTCTCGCGCACCTGCTGCGTGCCCTGATAATCGATGTCGAATAAGGCGTCGCGGCCGGCGCTCAAAATCTCCTCCACGGGAGCGCGCGGCGTTCCGTAGAGATTGCCATGCACCTCGGCCCATTCGAGCAGTTCGCCAGCGTCGCGCATCGACTCGAATTGGCGCTGCGTGATGAAGCGATAGTGAATGCCGTCCACTTCGCTGGAGCGGCGCGGTCGCGTCGTCACGGAAATCGACAGAGTGAGGTCGAGAGAGCGGTCCTGCAGCAGCATTCGCGTCAGCGTGGTCTTCCCCGCGCCGGACGGCGACGACAGGATAAGGACGATGCCGCGGCGGGTGGGTCTGTGGGCTGACATGGGGCGTTCCGGGCGAGTTGCAAATGGCGAGGAGCGAATAGTCTTTAGCGTCTCTATTCGCTACTCCCTACTCGCAATTTCTTACTCAATATTTTGCACCTGCTCTCGCCACTGCTCCACCTCGACCTTCAATTCGAGGCCGATGGCGGTGAGCGTCGGATCATTCGATTTGGCGCAGAGCGTATTGGTTTCTCGCGACAATTCCTGCGCCAGGAAATCGAGGCGTCGGCCAATGGGCCCGCCAGCGGCCAGAAGCTCGCGAGCGCTTGCGACATGCGCGCCCAGACGGTCCAGCTCCTCGCGAATGTCCGCCTTGACGGCGAGCATGACGGCTTCCTGATGCAGCCGCTGCGGATCGAGACTGTTTGCGCCCTCGAGCAGCGCAGCCAGCTGCTGGGCGAGCCGTGCACGAATGGCGTCCGGCGTTCGGGTTGGCGATTGCTCGGCTTGCGCGGCGAGCGCCGCAATACGCTTGAGCCGCGAGTTCAAAATCTCGGCAAGCGCGCGGCCCTCGGCCTCTCTTGAGGCGACGAGCGCATCAAGCGCCTGGGACAAAGTGGCGAGCATCTGGTCTTCGAGCGCCGCGCGCTGAGCTTCATTTTCTTCGGGCTCGATGACATCGACGATGCCGCGCAAGGACAGCAGGCCGTCGAGCGACGCAGCCCGCAGATTGGCGTGCAGCGGGATATCGTCGAGCGCCTGCAAAAGCTTATCGAGCGCCTCGCGATTGATGCGCGTCACAACTGCTGAGTCGTCGCGCTTCGCGGAGAGATTGGCGAAGCAGGCGCCACGCGTCAGACGCTTCGAAATCTGCGCGCGCGCCTTGACTTCGAGCGCGTCGAAATTTTGCGGCGCGCGCAGGCGCAAATCGAGTCCTTTGGAATTGACGGTCTTGATTTCCCACGCATAGCGCCACGGCCCAAGATGGTCTTGAGCGCGCGCAAAGCCGGTCATGCTGAAGAGAGCCATAAGGGGAACGTCGCTCTAGCGGAGGTTCGACAGAGACGGCACGGTCTTCGCCGAGCTCAAATCCCACGACTTATCGCGTAGAGGATCGAGAGCGGTTCCTTCCGAAGCGTCAAAGGCGCGCACGCGCTGGGAGCGCGCTGCGGTGGGCGCCGCCGCGGAAGGCGCATCGTCGGCGGCTCCGACGACGTCGGGCGGCAATTCATTCGAACCAGGCCTCAGGCCGAGCCTCGCCGCGCGCGCTTTCTGTTCGGCGCGCAGCTTCGCGGACACCGGATAGCTTCCAGGCGCCTCGCCGCTGATATAGGCTAGGGCGGCGTCGCTGCCCGCGGCGGCTTCTTCGGAAGCCGGTTCGCTCTCGTCGTTAGAGGAGCCGGGATTGCCCGCGAGTAGGGAGGGATCGAGCGTTGTTCGATTCTGCATCTGCGCGGAGGGCTGAGTGAAAAACGCCCGGGCGCGGCGCAACTCCTTTGCGCGAGACGCGTTCGCGCGGGTCGCGTCGTCCTCGACGCCGATCAGCGTCGCCTGGTCGATCCATGGGACGCGCGCGAGTCGCAACAGACCCGCTTTATCTTCCGCAACCGCGCGGCGCGGCGCAGGATCGTCATGTTGAGCGTCGACCGAAACAAGCCTGCCGATTGTGGTGACGCCGGAGTCGCCGCGCTTCTCGCGCGCCGCCGGCGGCGGTGAAGGGGGCGGGGGCTGCGAGACGCGGTCCACTTCGTCAGCGGCCTTGTCTTTCTGATCGCGCTCGATCTGCCGCCATTTCTGAACGTTGCGACCGTGCTCGTCGAGCGACTCCGCAAACACATGCCCGCCCGTGCCGTCGGCCACGAAATAGAGATCGCGCGTGCGTGAAGGATTGGCCACGGCCTCAAGCGCCGCACGCCCGGGATTGGCTATGGGTCCGGGCGGCAGGCCATCCACCGCATAGGTGTTGTAGGGCGTCGCATGCTCCACCTCGGATCGCAGAATCCCGCGGCCGAGGCTGCCTTTCCCTCCGACGATTCCATAGACGATCGTCGGATCGGACTGCAGGCGCATGCCCTTGCGCAAGCGGTTGAGGAAGACGCTGGCGACATGCGGGCGCTCCTCGGCTTTACCGGTTTCCTTTTCGACGATGGAGGCGAGCGTCACCAATTCATAGGGCGTCTTCAAAGGCAGGTCTTTGGCGCGTTTCGCCCAGATCTGATCGAGCAGTTTGCGTTGGTCCGCCTGCATTTTGGCGATGAGTTTGGTGCGCGAAAAATTGCGCTGCGTCTTGTAAGTCTCCGGCAGCAGCGAACCTTCCTTGGGTGGCTCGATCACGTCGCCGGAAAGAAAATCGCTTTCGCGCAATCGCTGGACAATCTGCTCGCTGGTCAAGCCCTCGGGGATGGTGATCGAATGCAACAGCTGACGACCATTGACCAAAATGTCGATGACGTCGCGAAGGCTGGCGCGCTGCTTGAACAGATATTCGCCGGACTGCAATTTTCCGTAGCCGCGCTCGATGAAGAGCATCGCCTCCATCAGCAGGGGACTGTCGATGACCCCTTCGCGCTCGAGCTCGGAGATGGCCTGCTGAGCGAAGCTCTCGGAGCCTTCCGCGCGCGGTGGGATGTAAACGACTTTTTCGACCGCGAGGGGACCCGGCGCCTGCAGCTTGTGCTGAACGGCGATCAGCGCGAAAGCGCCGCCGACGCCAATCAGCAGAAGAAACGACAGAAAGCCGCTCAGAGCCGACAAAGTCCCTTCGCGTCGCTTTGGTGGTGGAGGAGGAGCGGGCGGAGTTTTTGGCTGAAGCTTCTGCTTGGCGCTTTGCAGGCTGGCGCGCTGACGAAAGAAGCTCGACCGGCCGCTCTCCTCGGAAACGCCGCTCGCGGGCGGGGACGTTTCTTTCGTCTCATTCGTCGGGGTCGGAGTCGTCGCGCCTAAATCGCCGTCTTTGGGTGCGTCGCTCATTTTTGTCTCGCCCTTTTCCGGCGCAGGAGGTCATCCCAATGAATAGACACTCTATCGCATTATATGGCGAAATCAGGAATGCGAAATCGCTGTCGGCGCGCCCTTGAAACGCGAATCACTCAGCCGCGCGGAAGAGGAGCGACGCATTGGTGCCGCCGAAACCGAAGGAGTTTGATAAAACGACTTCGATGGAGCGGCGGCGCGCCTCATGAGGCACGAGATCGATCTGAGTTTCGACCGATGGATTATCGAGATTGCGGGTCGGCGGCGCGACCTGATCGCGCAGTGCGAGAATTGAATAGATCGCTTCAACTGCCCCAGCCGCGCCAAGCAAATGGCCGATCGCCGATTTGGTCGAGGACATCGAGAGCCTCGGTTGCTCATTTCCGAGCAAGCGATGCACGGCGTTGAGTTCGATCTCATCGCCGAGCGGCGTCGACGTTCCATGCGCATTCACATAATCGACGTCGGAGATGCGCAAGCCCGCGCGCTTCAATGCGTTTTGCATGCACCGATAGGCGCCGTCGCCATCGGGAGCCGGCGCGGTGATATGATAGGCGTCGCCAGACATGCCATAGCCGATGAGCTCGGCGTAAATTCGTGCGCCCCGCGCTTTCGCGTGTTCGTAGGATTCGAGCACGACGCAGCCCGCCCCCTCGCCCATGACGAAGCCGTCGCGATCGCGATCGTACGGCCGCGAGGCCGCTTCGGGGCGATCGTTGAATCCTGTCGAAAGTGCGCGGCAGGCCGCGAAGCCCGCGATGCCGATGCGGTTGACGGGCGATTCCGCCCCGCCGGCCACCATGACTTCCGCTTCGCCGAGCGCCACCAGCCGCGCCGCGTCGCCGATGGCGTGCGCGCCCGTGGAGCAGGCCGTCACCACAGCGTGGTTCGGCCCCTTGAGTCCGTGCATGATGGAGACATAGCCGGAAGCGAGATTGATGATGCGTCCGGAGATGAAGAAGGGAGAGACCCGCCGCGGACCCTTTTCCTTCAGCGTGATCGACGTCTCGTAGATCCCGCCGAGCCCGCCGATGCCGGAGCCGATCAGGACGCCGGTCGTTTCCTGCTTTTCTTGGGTGTCGGCCTTCCAGCCGGCGTCGGCGAGCGCCTGGGTCGCCGCGCAGACGCCGTAGATTATGAAATCGTCGACCTTGCGCTGTTCTTTGGGATCGAGCCATTCGTCCGGATTGAAGACGCCGTCTGCGGCGCCGTTCTTCGCGCCATTGCGGGGGACGACCGCGGCGATCTGACAGGCGAGGTCCGACACTTCAAAAGTTTCGATCCGACGAAAACCGCATTCGCCTGCAATGAGGCGACGCCAGTTCGTGTCTACGCCGCACCCCAAAGGCGAAACGATGCCTAGACCGGTGACAACCACCCTACGCATTGTTTGTTCTCAAAATCGCTTGCTTTGCTCAACGTCAGTGAATGGGCGACGAAAAACGCCAGGCTTTCCGCCGCTCAATTTGGCGACTCAGGCCGCCTTCGCCTTTTCGAGAAACTTCACGGCGTCGCCAACCGTGAGAATCGTCTCGGCGGCGTCGTCGGGAATCTCCACTCCGAATTCTTCCTCGAAGGCCATGACCAGCTCGACCGTATCGAGCGAGTCCGCTCCCAGATCGTCGATGAAATTCGCCTTGTCGACGACCTTCTCGGGCTCTACGCCGAGATGTTCGACAACGATCTTCTTCACGCGCTCGGCGACATCGCTCATCTGCTCTGATCCTCGTTCGATTGTTCTGTTGCGATTGTGCTGCTGATAC
This sequence comes from uncultured Alphaproteobacteria bacterium, assembly GCA_963811555.1. GTDB lineage: Bacteria > Pseudomonadota > Alphaproteobacteria > Rhizobiales > Beijerinckiaceae > Methylosinus. Next base: position 77,577 of record CAWESG010000034.1, read on the forward strand.
TGATTTGTCTCGGCCCGAATTTCGCCCAGGCCCAAGCCGATTAGATCCGGCAAAACGTCACTTTGTTTCCACCCCACGTCCGCGTCAATCGCGGATCTGGCGCCCAAGGTCTTGCATTGCGCCGAACCGCTTGCGCGGAGCGGCGGCGGCCCACTCAGCGAGGGGTCTGGTAGCATACTTCATTCTGGATGGCGAGAGGGCCCGCGCGCCGTCCTCGATGAAGGTATTATATGCGTCAAATCATGGCCATGCCGCCATTCACATGCAGGGTTTGACCCGTCACATAGCCGGCTTCCGCGCTTGCGAGATAGACGACCCCTGCGGCGACGTCGGCGCCCGTCCCAAGCCTCCCAGCCGGAACAACTCGCAGGATGGATTCTTTCTGCCCCTCGGACAGGGCGTCGGTCATCGGGCTTTCAATAATGCCTGGCGCGAGACAATTGACGGTGATTCCCCGCGAGGCGACTTCGGCTGCGAGGGATTTCGTCATGCCGATCATCCCAGCCTTGGCGGCGGCGTAATTGCCCTGCCCGGCGTTGCCGGTGACCCCCACGACCGAGGTAATGCCAATAATTCGCCCAAATCGCTTGCGCATCATTCCCCGAAGCGCCGCTCGGCAGAGGCGAAAGGCGGATGTGAGATTGACGTTGAGAACGGCGTCCCAATCCTCATCCTTCAGCCGCATGAAAAGCATGTCGCGGGTGATTCCCGCATTGTTGACGAGAATGTCGAGTCCGCCGAGGGCCGCTTCCGCGGCGGGAACGAGTTTTTCCGTCTGTTCCTTGTCGGACAGGTCGCAGACGAGGATGTGCGTTCGCTCGCCCAACTCGGCGGCGAGCGTTTCGAGCGCGTCTCGGCGCGTTCCAGACAACGCCACCGACGCGCCGCAGGAATGCAGCGCGCGCGCAATGTCTCGGCCGATGCCGCCGCTGGCGCCGGTCACCAACGCGGTCTTTCCCGTCAGATCAAACATGCTCTTCCCTCTCGCAAATTTCTTTTCGCCGCCGCCGCGCCGCTGCACGAAGCTCATGATGCGTCGTCACGTCAAGCGTGAGATTCGAATCCGTGCGTTTTTCCTTGTGCGGCATCGGATTCGCAAGGTTCAGATGCGCCCGCATCGGCTCAGGAGCGAAAACGCACGGCGCACGCCCTCTCGCGTGAATGTTCGTTCATGTGAGTTTCACAATGAAAGTACACAGCGCGAATTCGGTGTGACAAATTTGCCGCAGCCGATTTCTTTTTTGCACCCGCATGAAATGATTAGGGTTTTGTTTTCCCTTTCTTGCTGAATTTCTCCGGTCGCGGGGTTAAGTTCCAAGACCTGGGGCGGACGCGTCGTCCATACGGGTCCCAGACTTGTGTGGTACGAAATCCTAGAGTTTTGACGCATAGAGGAACCATGATCATGAAAAAGAGCATTTCGGCTTTTGCACTGGCTCTGGCATTAGCCGCCGGGTCTGCGCAGGCCGCGGATCTTCCTTCCCGGAAGGGACCGCCGCCCGCTTATCTTCCCCCGCCCCCGATCTTCACATGGACTGGCTTCTATGTCGGTGTGAACCTCGGCGGCGGTTGGAGAGCCAACAGCGGCAACAACAACAACTTCAACCCCTTCTTCCCCGTGTTGTCCACGTTCGCTAACAATAACGCCAACAATAGCGGCGGAGTCGTCGGCGGCGGCCAGATCGGCTACAACTACCAGTTCTCGCCGTGGTTGGTTGTTGGTCTTGAAACCGACTTCCAGGGCACGAGCATTGGCTCCGGTGGCGGAAACAACAACAACTTCTTCGGCTTCAATGGTGGCGGCGAGCGTATCCCGTGGTTCGGAACGGTCCGCGGCCGCCTCGGCATCACGCCGTTCGACCCGCATTTCCTGATCTACGGCACAGGCGGTTTCGCTTACGGCGAAGTGCGTCGCGACGACCCGTTCTTCTGGTTTGGGAACAACTCGACGAACGTCACCAAGACCGGCTGGACCGCTGGCGGCGGCGTGGAATGGGCCTTCCTGCCCAATTGGTCGGCCAAGGTCGAATATCTCTATACGGACCTCAGCGGAAACAACAACAACGGTTTCAACTTTGGCCTCGGTCTGAACAACGTCAACAACCACACGCGCTTCCACACGGTGCGCGCGGGCGTGAACTATCACTTCAACCTGTTCAACCCCTCGCCGGTTGTCGCGAAATATTGATCGACCTAACGGTCGTTCACATCAAAGCCCGGCCTTTTGGCCGGGCTTTTTTGTTGTCGTCACGTCACGAAATGGCGATACGCCTCGAAGTCCGCCGGATCGCCCACGGCGAGGCCTGACGCTTCAGGCGCAATGCGCTTCAGAAGTCCGGTCAGCACCTTTCCCGCCCCGCATTCGACAAACTTCATCGCGCCTTCGCTCGCCATATAGGCGACGCATTCCCGCCAGCGCACCGAGCCTGTCACCTGTTCGACGAGGAGGCGCCGAATCTCATCAGGTTCGGTGACGGGACGCGCGGTCACATTTGCGACGACCGGCGCGCGCGGGACGCCGATCCTTGTTTGCGCCAAGGCCTCGCGCATCGCCTCCGCCGCCGGCTGCATGAGCGAGCAATGGAAAGGCGCGGACACGGGCAGCAACACCGCTCGCTTGATCCCTTTTTCCTTCGAGAGGTCGATCGCCTTCTCCACGGCGGTCTTCGCGCCGGAGAGAACGACCTGGCCGCCGCCATTGTCGTTCGCGACCTGACAGACTGCGCCTGCCGTCTTTGCGGCCTCGGCGGCAATCTCGCGCGCCTGATCGAGTTCCGCGCCAAGGAGCGCCGCCATCGCGCCTTCGCCGACCGGAACGGCCGCCTGCATCGCCTCGCCACGCAGACGCAGAAGGCGCGCCGTGTCGGCGAGAGCGAGCGCGCCGGCGGCGGCGAGCGCTGAATATTCGCCGAGCGAATGGCCGGCGACGAATTTGGCGTCGCGGGCAAGATCGAGCCCCTCATGCGCTTCGAGAGATCGAACCACGGCGAGCGAGACCGCCATCAACGCCGGCTGGGCGTTGGCGGTGAGCGTCAGTTCATCCGTCGGGACCCTCGAAGATGATGCGAGACAGTTTTGCGCCAAGCGCCTCGTCGACTTCCTCGAACACCGAACGCGCTTCGGGAAAGGCCTCGGCGAGCGCCTTGCCCATGCCGACTGTCTGAGAACCTTGTCCTGGAAATATGAAAGCCTTCGACATTCGTGATCGCCCTGTCTCTCGCCGCTCTATTGTTAAGAGCGCCGCGAGTCGCATTGCCGGGGCGGGCGTGTCAAGTTTGGGCGCTTCCTTCTCCCGTGAAACGTGAGAAGGAAGCGCGTCCTATTTTTGAATGCGCGTGCTGCAAACATTGCTGCACGAACGGCTTTGACGCTCACTCCGCAGGGCGGTTCTTGATCAAATCATCCACCACGCTCGGATCGGCGAGAGTTGAAGTGTCGCCAAGCGAACCAAACTCATTCTCGGCAATCTTGCGCAAGATGCGGCGCATGATCTTGCCGGAGCGCGTCTTCGGAAGGCCTGGCGCAAATTGAATGACGTCGGGCGAGGCGATCGGACCGATCTCGCGCCTCACCCAATTGACGAGCTCCTTGCGCAAATGATCGCTCGGCTCGGCGCCGTTCATCAGCGTCACATAGGCGTAAATGCCCTGGCCTTTAATGTCGTGCGGATAGCCGACCACCGCCGCCTCCGACACTTTCTCATGCGCTACGAGCGCGCTCTCCACCTCCGCCGTGCCCATGCGATGACCCGAGACATTGATGACGTCGTCGACGCGACCTGTAATCCAATAATAGCCGTCCGCATCCCGCTTGGCGCCGTCGCCGGTGAAATATTTTCCCGCAAAACTCGAGAAATAGGTCTGAACGAAGCGTTCGTGATCGCCGTAGACGGTGCGCATCTGCCCCGGCCAGGAATCGGCGATGACGAGAACGCCTTCGCAGGCCCCCTCCTGCACATTGCCGACGGAATCGACGATCTCCGGCGCTATGCCGAAGAAAGGCAAAGTCGCGGAGCCGGGTTTCAGGGAGATCGCGCCGGGAAGCGGAGTGATCAGAATGCCGCCGGTTTCCGTTTGCCACCACGTGTCGACGATCGGGCAGCGATCGTCCCCAACGACGCGATGATACCACTCCCAGGCCTCGGGATTGATCGGCTCGCCGACAGAACCCAAGAGCCGCAATGATTTGCGGCTCGTCTTCTTCACCGGCTCCTCGCCCGCGCCCATGAGCGAACGGATCGCGGTCGGCGCCGTGTAGAAGATGTTGACCTTGTGCTTGTCGACGACCTGCCAGAAGCGCGAGATCGTCGGATAATTGGGCACGCCCTCGAACATCAGCGTCGTCGCGCCGTTGGCGAGCGGACCGTAAAGAATATAGCTGTGCCCTGTCACCCAGCCGACGTCGGCCGTGCACCAATAGATATCGCCCTCGTGATAGTCGAACACATATTGATGCGTGAGCGACGCATAGACGAGATAGCCGCCCGTCGTATGCAGGACGCCCTTGGGTTTTCCGGTCGAACCCGATGTGTAGAGAATGAACAGCGGATCTTCGGCGTCCATTTCCGCATAAGGACAATCGGCGGGAACATTCGCTGCTTCTTCCTCGTAGCGCACGTCGCGACCGGGTTTCATATTGACCGCGGCGCCTGTGCGCGTGACCACGATGACGGTTTTCGCAGGCGCTTTTTCCAGCGCCTCATCGACATTTTCCTTGAGCGGAATTTTGCGGCCGCCGCGCAAACCCTCATCCGCTGTGATCACCACATCCGATTGCGCATCTTCGATACGGCCGGCGAGCGAATCGGGCGAGAAGCCGCCAAACACGACGGAGTGAATGGCGCCGATGCGCGCGCAGGCCAACATGGCGTAAGCGGCCTCTGGAATCATCGGAAGATAGATCGTGACGCGATCGCCCTTCTTGACGCCATGCTTCTTCAAGACATTGGCGAAGCGGCAGACATGCTCGTGCAGTTCTTGATAGGTGATGTGAAGCGAGACGGAAGGATCGTCGCCTTCCCAGATGATTGCGGTTTGATTGGCCCGATGCGGAAGATGCCGGTCGATGCAGTTCATCGACACATTGGTCGTGCCGTCCTCGTACCATTTGATCGAGACATTATGCGTGTCGAAGCTCGTATGCTTCACTTTCGTAAATGGCTTGATCCACTCGATGCGATTTCCCTGTTCGGCCCAGAATCCGTTCGGGTCGGCGATCGAGCGCGCATAAAGCTCCTCATATTTTTCGTGATCGAGATAGGCTTTGGATTTCCAATCGTCCGGCACGGCGTAAATTTTTTCGGACATTACAATCTCCCTACACGTCCTGCCCTTTACGCGGCCGGTCGCAACATGATGCGCCGGCCGTTCTTCATGCATTCAATATGACGCGAATTCACGTCTTGCGCTACGGGCGCAGCGCCCGGCGTCGCTGCGGCAAAATTATTTCCCTTTGCCAATGCGGGCGAGTTCGACGTTATGCTGCATCCGCCTGACCATCAGCCGCATCAGATAGAAGCCGAATTGCGGATTTTGCGCCGTCAGCTGCAACAAGTCGGAATAGCGCACGCAGAGGAGCTCCACCTCGCCCACCGCAATCGCGCTCGCCGTTCGACGGTTTTCGTCGGTGAAGAGGCCCATTTCGCCAAACAGCGCGCCGGCCGTAAGCGTGACGTCAGGCTCAAGCAGATGAATGTCGCCGCGCACGATGAGAAAGGCGTCGTCGGCGAGGTCGCCTTTGCGGTAGAGGGTGACGCCGGCGGCAAGGCGAAGAGGCTTCATATAGGGGCGAAGCCAGTCGAAATCGAAATCGTCGTTGGAGGCTTGGCGCACCGCCTCGATCAATTGCTGCATCTGGCGCAACCGATAGACATTGAGCGGCAAAAGCGCGGCGTTCAGCAGGAAAAGCGGCAGCACACCCTTGAGATAGAAATATGAGGCGAAAAGGGCGTTGGCGATGATCGCCGCAATGCGCAGCGGGATCATGGTGTTGGAGACATAGACGAAGACGTTCACCGCCGCGGCGAGATAGCCGACCGCCTCAATGATCCACGCGTTCATCGCCGCCCCGTTCCTCTGCGCCCGCTTTCCCAGACGCTTTCGCCTATGCTAGATCATGACGCGCCGAAGCGGGAGACGCCGCAGAGCCCCACTTTGCGCCGGAGCGTGCGATTTGCTACAGGGCGCAGCGTCTGGAAAGTCGCGGATCGCCGCGCGAGGGCCGTAGAAAAAATGGAAAAATTCGTCAAGCTCACCGGTGTGGCCGCACCTTTGGAGATCATGAACGTCGATACTGACATGATCATCCCGAAGCAATACCTCAAAACCATCGCGCGCACGGGCCTGGGAAAAGGCCTCTTTTCCGAGATGCGCTACAATGAGGACGGTTCGGAGAATCCGGATTTCGTGCTGAACAAGCCCGCCTATCGCAAGGCGCAGATTCTGATCGCCGGCGAAAACTTTGGCTGTGGCTCCTCGCGTGAGCACGCGCCCTGGGCCCTGCTCGATTTCGGCATTCGCTGCATCGTCTCAACGAGTTTCGCGGATATTTTTTACAATAATTGCTTCAAGAACGGCGTTTTGCCGATCACCGTGACGCAGGCTGATCTCGACAAGCTCATGGACGACGCCAAGCGCGGCGCCAATGCGACGCTGACGATTGACCTCGAAGCTCAGGAAATCCGCGGTCCCGACGGCGGCGTGGTGAAATTCGACATTGACCCGTTCCGCAAGCACTGTCTGCTGAACGGGCTCGACGATATCGCTCTTACGCTGCAAAAGGCGGCTAGGATCGACGAATTCGAAAAAAAATCCGCGGCGGCGCGTCCTTGGGCTTAAGAGAGAAACGCCGCAGCATATCCATCCCGCCGTACGATCGTGTGGGCGCAGGAAATCAAGGGCCATCGCGAGAGCGACGGCTCTTGCGGCAGGCGCTGCGATCGTGAGACTAGGCGGCAATCATCGTCTGGCCGGAGCTTGCTCGGCCGACCGCTCAACGGGCCGCCTGTAATTGCGATTCCTCTCCTCCTTTGCCGCACGCTTCGAAACTGTTCGCGATACGCTCGCGCGATTCGTCGCTGCGTCGGCGGCCAATTGGCGGGGTCGGCGACTGACGCAACATGTCGATGAGATGACAGAAGACGAGTGGCGCACAGTAGATGATGAAAATTTAGGCGCCGATCCGACGTCTTACGCCAGCGCGGGAAACGGACAGGCTCCGACGATTTTTGCACGGCATGACAGCGACTTCATCGACCGGGAGGGAATCCTTTCCGTCCATAATCTCGCGAAGTCCTACAAATCGCGCCGTGTGGTGGAGGACGTCAGCCTGCATCTCGCGCGCGGCGAGGCGGTCGGATTGCTCGGGCCGAACGGCGCCGGAAAGACCACGGTTTTTTATATGATCACCGGGCTGGTGAAGCCCGACAAGGGCATGATTGCGCTCGATGGCTACGATGTCACGGGGCTGCCCATGTATCGGCGCGCGCGGCTCGGCATCGGCTATCTTCCGCAGGAAGCCTCGGTCTTTCGAGGCCTTAGCGTGGAGGACAATATTCGCGCCGTGCTGGAGATCACCCAGCCCGACAAGCAACGGCGTGAAGAAGAACTCGAAGCTCTCATCGAAGAGTTTCGGCTTGAAAAGCAGCGTCATACGCCCGCGGTCGCCCTGTCAGGCGGCGAACGCCGGCGCTGCGAGATTGCGCGAGCGCTCGCCGGCCACCCTTCCTTCATGCTGCTCGACGAGCCATTCGCCGGCATTGATCCGATTGCCGTCGGCGGCATTCAGGATCTTGTGCGCCATCTCAAGGCGCGCGGCATCGGCGTGTTGATTACGGACCATAGCGTGCGTGAGACGCTGGGCCTCACGGACCGCGCTTACATCATTCACAATGGCCATGTGCTGACGGAAGGAACGCCTGAGGATATCGTCGCCAATCCGGATGTGCGGCGCATTTATCTCGGCGAGGATTTCCGAATGTAGCGAAGGAAAAATTATCTTCGGAAATACAGATTTGATTAACTGATAGGCTATCGGCTCCCGCGGCGCCGAACAATTGATCCTCCCTCCCAGCGCAACTGTGATATAAGCAAAAAATGGGCCGCGAGTTCAGACGGCCCAAAGAATTTAGTTTGTGAGTGGGCTTACAATGGCGATTTCGACCAAGCTCATGATGCGACAGGGCCAGGCCCTGGTGATGACGCCGCAACTGTTGCAGGCGATCAAGCTGCTCCAATTTTCAAACCTTGAGCTTTCCGCTTTTCTTCAGGAAGAACTCGAGCGAAATCCCTTACTCGAGGCCTATGACGCCGGCGCCGGCCCTGATGAGGCTGGCGACCCGGGGGCCGCTGCGAGCGAAAGCGGCGAGGGTTCGGAGTCCTTCGACGAGGCGCGCGAAGGCGACTGGGCGCAAGAGAGCCTTTCCGTCAGCACGAGCGATCTCGCAGCCGATCTCGGAACAGACCTTGGCAACGCTTTCGAACCGGAAGGGCCGCAGGTCGCGCCGAGCGGCCCTACCGCCGCAGGGGAAGGCATGGGCCTCTCGGCCACGTCCTGGAACGGCGCGGCCGGCGGGAGCGGCGATGGAGAGGCGGCGAACCTTGAAGCCTATGTCGCGACGCAACCGTCCTTGCGGGAACATCTCTCCGAACAATTGGCCCTCGCCTGTCCCGACCCGCGCGAGCGGCTCATCGGTCAATCGATCATCGACGGCATCGACGAGACTGGTTATCTGCGCGAGAATATCGACGAAATAGCCGAACGTCTCGACGTCAGCGTCGCAAAGGTGGAGGCGTTGCTCTCCACCGTTCAATCCTTCGACCCTTCAGGAGTTGGCGCCCGCGATCTTGCGGAATGTTTAGCGATTCAATTGCGCGAACGTGATCGCTTCGATCCTGCAATGCAGATTCTCATCGCCAATCTACCGCTTCTCGCCAAGCGCGATTTTCCGGCTCTCATCCGCCTCTGCGGCGTCGACGCCGAAGACATCGCGGACATGGCGGCCGAAATCCGCCGCCTCGATCCCAAGCCCGGACGCGCGTTCGGGGACTCTCCGATCCAACCGCTCGTCGCCGATGTGATCGTGCAGGCCGCCGCCGACGGATCGTGGCGCGTCGAACTGAATTCGGATGCGCTGCCGCGCGTATTGGTCAATCACAGCTATGCGGCGATGGTGAATGCGCGCGCCGGACGCGACGGCGATAAGAGTTTTATCTCGACCTGTCTGCAAAACGCCAATTGGTTGACGAAGAGTCTTGAGCAGCGCCAGCGCACGATTTTGAAAGTCGCGTCCGAGATCGTGCGTCTCCAGGACGCCTTTCTCGCAAAGGGCGTCGAACATTTGCGCCCGCTCAATCTGCGCACCATCGCCGACGCCATCGGCATGCATGAGTCGACCGTCTCTCGCGTCACCTCCAACAAATATATGATGACGCCTCGCGGCGTCTTCGAACTCAAATATTTCTTCTCCGCATCGATCGCGACGAAGAGCGGCGCCGAAGCGCATTCCGCAGAGGCGGTGCGTTACAAGATCAAACAGATGATCGATCAGGAAAGCCCGAGCGATATTCTTTCGGACGACGCCATCGTCGCAAGGCTCAAGGCGGTTGACATCGACATTGCGCGCCGCACCGTCGCCAAATATCGCGACAGTCTGCGTATCCCGTCTTCCGTTGACCGCCGTCGCGAAAAACAGACGATGGCGCGCGCTCATGCTTGACATCGACGCCTCTTTGCGCCTATTTCGGCGCGGCGTTGACGATATCGAGCGCGGACCTCAAGGCCTGGGCGAGCGTCAGCGGATTGTCGTTCGCCCAGAAGTGAACGAAAAAGAGACGCGGCTCCTCGCGAAGCATGTGATTATGAATCGCCGTGATTTCCACGCCCTTCGAGCGCAGGGCGCGAATGAGCGGATCAACCTCATTCGCGCGCGCCAGAAAATCGCCCGCAATCGCCGTCTTGCCCGGACTCGTCGGTTGGAAATTAATGACGTTGGCTGCTCCCATTGCGCCTGCGAGCGCCATTCCGTCATGCGATGAACCATCTTTGCGCGGAACGGAGAATTGATAGACGCCGCTATTCGCACGGCCGCTCGCGCCAATGATCTCGTCGATCTTTTCGACATCGAGTTCGAGCGCCGTTGGCGAGGGTAAAGGTGATGCGCCGAGCGGCGTCTTTGTGAGGGCGAGCGCCGCGCGAATCGTTTCTGCGAGCTTTTCGGCGTCGCCGCTTGCCGCAATGTGAAGATAATAGGTCGGCGGCGACGCCCTTATGAGATGATTGTGAAGAGCGGTGATCTCGACGCCTCCGTCCAACAATCGACTCATCGCGGGATTGACCTCCGTGTCGACCAAAACAAGATCGCCCATCACCGTGCTTTTTTGAGCCGAGCCTGCGAAAGCGACCCAACCGCCGAGCGCGAGGGCCGGCTTGATGACCACGCCGTCAATGCTCACGGTAAGATCGCTGCGAGGAAACGCGTAGCGACGCACGTCGCCAAATTGCGTTGGAGGGCGCCCCAGAAGCGTGTCGATCTTTTTCCAATCGGCCTCAGCGGCGCGAACAGGCGACGTGATCGTCAGCGCTAGAAAAAACGCTATCCAAAACGCACGGCTCATGGCCAGCCTCCAATTTTGTTTTTGCTTTGGCGAAATGATCTAGTGACCGATCATTCCGCTTAAATAGAGCGCGACGCCGACAATCGAGCAGCCTGCGAGCGTTTGGAAAAGACCGGCGCGGAATCTGAACACCGCAAGGATCGCTGCGGCCGACAGCAGCAAGGCGAACATATTGACGCTTTCCACCGCAGGAAAATCAAACGATAGTCCGAAACTGCGTATGGCGACCGTCTGCCGAAAAATTGCATGGATCGAAAACCAGACGGCGAGATTGACAATGACGCCGACGACAGCCGCCGTGACGGCGGACAATGCCCGGTCAGCGCGATATTTCCGCGCAGCCGCTCGATATAGGGCGCGCCGAGGAAAATCCATAAGAAGCACGGCGTGAAGGTCGCCCAGCTAGCGAGCAATCCGCCGAGAACGCCGGCGACGAGCGGCGATAATGCTCCCGGTTGCCGGTAAGCGGCCATGAAGCCTACGAATTGCAGCACCATGATGAGCGGGCCTGGGGTCGTCTCCGCCATGCCAAGGCCGTCGAGCATTTCACCGGGCTGAAGCCAATGGAAATATTCGACGGCCTGTTGCGCGACGTAAGCGAGCGCCGCATAGGCGCCGCCGAATGTGACGACCGCCACACTTGAAAAGAACGCCGGGATTTGAGTGAACACATTTCCGGCTCCGAGAAACAACCACGTCAAGGCGAGCGGCGTGAGCCAGACTGCAAGCCAGATCGAAGCGACGCGCAATGATCCGCTAAATGAGGCCTTCGCGGGTTCGAAGGAGTCGCTCGTCGCGCCCGATTGCGGATCTGCCTGAAGCTTTCGCGCGCCGACGAGTTCAAACTTCCCGAAGCGCGCAAAAATGAAGCCGATTGCGGCGGCCGCTCCAACAACAATCGGAAACGGGATCGCAAAGAAAAAAATCGCAACGAAAGCTGCAACAGAAAGCCATCGCAAAAAAGCTGTCTTTAGAGCTTTCTGACCGAGACGGCGAACGGCCTGCAGTACGATGGCCAAGACGGCGGCCTTCAGGCCAAAAAAAGCTGCCGCAACCAAGCCGATATTTCCGAAGACGGCGTAAATTGCGCTCAGCGCCATGACCGCGACGGCGCCCGGCAGAATAAACAGGCCCTCCCGCGAGGACGCCTCCGCGCGTTCCATGCATCAGCCAGCCAAGATAGGTCGCGAGTTGCTGGGCTTCGGGGCCCGGCAGAAGCATGCAGTAGTTGAGCGCATGCAGGAATTTGTCTTCGGACGCCCATTTTTTCTCCTCGACGACGATGCGGTGCATCACGGCGATCTGGCCGGCGGGCCCGCCAAAGCTTAGCAGGGCAATTTGGAGCCAAACGCGAGCCGCCTCGCCAATCGAGACGTTGCGTTCGCAAGCGGCATGGGCTGGAGGAATGGCGCTCATCTGCACGCGCTCTCGGCTGCCGTCGTTCACGAAGCGCGTAACGCGAATGGAGCATGGAAGTGAAAGAGGCAGGCGAATAGACATGCGGCGTCCCCGGCTTGGAAAGCTGGACGCGATGCTTGGGCATGTCGCCTCTGGGGAGATCGCGGTCCCCGAAAAATCAATGCCCAACGTGTTCTGGCTTGTCAAATCATGCGTCGCGCGCTCATTTAGCCAATGAGGCGGCCATTGACTTCCGCCATATAGGCTTTTAACGCTTCGCGCCGTCGCTCGGGTGGCGGCGAGGCCCGCGGCGTTCACGGGACGGGCGAGGATCGGCTCGTTTCTAAGGCGCGTCGGGGCGAGCAGACGACTTTGGACACATCCAATTTAGAGTCGACGGCCGCCGCACTTCAAAAAACCGTCGAACGAGGCAAGAGAATATGTCGCTGCGCGTTTCTGGAAAAAATATAAACATCGGCGAAGCGCTCCGCACTCATGTGACAGATCGGCTGATGACGGCGACGGGCAAATATTTTGACGGCGAAGTGTCCGGCCATGTCACCCTGACGCCTGAGGGTTCCGGATTTCGCACCGACGTTTCCCTGCATCTTACATCCGGCATCATCTTGCAGGCCGATGGACGCGCGCAGGAGCCCTATGCGTCATTCGATCAAGCAGCCGATCGCATTGAAAAGAGGCTGCGAAGATATAAGAGTCGCCTTAAACATCATCACGGAGCGGGCCACGACGCCGACGGCAAGGAAATGGCGGCAAGCTATGTGCTGCAAGCTCCCGATCAGGAAGAGGAAGCGCCCACCGAATTCAGCCCGGCGGTGATCGCTGAATCGACGACCCAACTCCGCAAACTTTCGGTTTCGGCCGCCGTTCTCGATTTAGACCTGACGGGCGCGCCGCTTGTCGTGTTCCGGCATGCCAATACGGGACGGGTCAATATCGTCTACCGCCGCACGGACGACAATATTGGGTGGATAGATGCGCCAAACGCCGAATGACGTCGGGTGGAGTCAAAACGCGTCGCGAGACTTGAGAGAGTACGCTTTCGGCACATATCTTGCCTTAAGTGAACTTGTTGAAAGCGGCGCCCGAAGGCAAGGACGGATTTTATTAAATTACGCCCCCGCTTGCTTCAAAGCGGAGAATCGGCTCAGACAGACAAGCGACGTGGCGGCGCTTGAGACAAGCATCGTGAACGAGGTCAGCGGCACATGCGGCTTATCGATTTGATCTCTCCGGAAGCTATCATTCCGTGCCTTAAGGCGACCACCAAAAAACAGGCGATGATGGAGCTGAGCGAGAAAGCTTCTCAGCTCTGCGGCCTCCCTGCCCGCGCGATTTTCGATTCGCTTCTGCAGCGTGAGCGACTTGGCTCCACGGGTATTGGCGAGGGCGTCGCGATCCCTCATGGCAAGATCGCCAAACTCAAATCCATCTTTGGGATTTTTGCGCGGCTCGAAAGGCCGATCGACTTTGACTCGCTCGATGGCGAGCCCGTGGATCTTTTGTTCCTGTTGATGACTCCGGAGTCGGCTGGCGCCGATCACCTCAAAGCGCTCGCCTGCGCAGCACGCATGTTGCGCGACACTGCAATGGTGTCGACCATCCGCGCCACACGTGATCCATCTGCGCTTTACTCGCTTATGGCAAGCGAGTCCAAGCCTCATGCCGCCTAGGCGGAGGCGTTCCAAGCAAAAGCGCGGCGATTGAAAACCGCGGCGCTCAAGCTTGGCGGGCCAGCATCATTCTGCCGCCGGCCGGGGCTTTTTTGCGCCGTGCGACGCATGTCCGCCCTTACGCCCTGCTTCTGACGCGAGAGCGTGGTCCCGCGAGAAGCTTCGTTTACCAGGATTGACGCTCTGCCCGCCCTTGCGGCCGGCCAATGCGGCAAGCTCCGGATTTTGTGAAAAGCTGCGCTTTTCGTCGGGAACGCTCTGACCGCCCTTTCGAGCGATGAGGCGCTGCTTTTCCGGGTCCATCGACGCAAACCCGCGGTTGGATTTTTTGTTTTCCTGCATGATGTTTCTCTCAGGTCGCCCCCTGGCGCCCGGCCATAAACGTGCGAACCCTGACAAGGTTTCGCTCACTAAATTTAAAATGGGTGTGTTTGCGAGAAATTCGAGTGTCTAGGGCGACGCAGGTCCCCCTTTGCGCGCCTTTTTTCGTTGTAAAGCTTAACCTTAGAACAATTTTGAAAAAGATTTGGACCGAACAGGCGCTAGCTTTGCTTTTCAGATTCTTTCCGTCTCGAGCGCTTATCAAAAAATAAGGCTTGGCTGATGACGGCCTTCAGCGTGCCGACGCTGAAAGGTTTCGCCACTAGAAAAGCGGGCTCCGGCGGTTCGCCGGTCAAAAAGCGTTCCGGATAGGCGGTCACGAAAATCACGGGGGTCGACAGGGACCCCAGAATTTCGTTCACGGCGTCGAGCCCCGAGCTGCCGTCGGCCAGTTGGATATCCGCGAGAATGAGCCCCGGACTCGCGTCTTTTATCGCCGCGACGGCCTCCTGATGGGTGCGGGCGACGCCGACCACTCGATGACCCAGCTCCTCGACGATGCCGCGCAAGTCGAGCGCAATCCAGGGTTCGTCCTCGATGATCAGCACATCCGTCGCGATCTGATCGGAAATCTCGTTATTTGCGGAGTCGATCAAGGCGGCCGCCTCCGACTCGGGAATGGAGAGCGTCCGCGCGACTTCCTCCAGCTCCAATCCTTCAAGCGCATGAAGGAGGAAGGCAATTCTCGGTTGCAACGATATCGCATCTAAATTCTTGCGGGCGCTGGCGTCAGGCTCCGAATAGGAAGAGCGGTCTGTATGATCGTTGATCGGCGTCGAGGTCCAAATGTTAAGAAATAGCTTGAACAATGCTATACGTGGATTTTCATCCGTCGAGAGCCTTGATGGATCCGCAACCAGGGTCTCAAGCGCCGCCAGAACATAAGCGTCGCCGCCTTCGGTGCTCCCCGTCAGGGCGCGAGAAAAACGTCGGAGATAGGGGATTTGCGCTGCAACACTCTCTGAAATAGCCATTATTCGCCTCTTGGCCACGGCGCGACGAAGCTAATTCGTCAATCGAACCCGTAATATGCGTCAAAACATCGCTCTGCGCTAGGGAACGATCCGGCAATAGCTGCGTTGTCCCCCCAAGGCCTAACCAGAGTGCAGCGCCCGGAGTCACGCGTCGTCGAGGATATGGTCTCGAACTCTTCTTGAGGAGAAAATGGGAAAAAGCAGCTGGAACAACCTCGCCGCGAATACGAAAAGCAAGAAGGACGGAGACGATAGCAATCAACCCATTTCATCGTTGGCGCGCAGCATGGACCCTCTTGTCATGCTGGACTCTCACAGGCGGGCGAATTCGCCGGCGAAATCCCATAATTCGGACGTGAAACGCGGCCCGGTTTCTTCCGACTGTCCCGCATCGCGGGATAGCAAAGGCGTCAGCGAGCATATAGGGAAGGGGCTGCGGGAACTCTATGGCGACACGCTCGCACAGCCTGTCCCTGATCGATTCGTCGAACTCTTGAACCGGCTGGAAGCGTCAACGATATCTCCCGCGGCAAAGGCGAAACGGCCCGGGGGAGGTTAGTGTCAACCGCAAGACAGGCGGACAACGCGAGTCTCGGAATAAAAGCCGAATTGATTTCGGCTATTCCGAATCTGCGCGCCTTTGCGGTTTCCCTCAGCGGTAATGGCGACCGAGCCGACGATCTCGTTCAGGAGACGCTCGTCAAAGCCTGGACCAATCTGGGCTCCTTCACGGAAGGGACCAATCTCACCGCCTGGCTCTTCACGATCTTGCGCAACATCTACTACAGCGACTATCGCAAACGGCGACGAGAGGCCGATGATCCCGATGGGGTGATGGCCTCAAAAATGGTGTCGCCGGCGGCGCAAAACGCCCATATGGATTTTCTCGATTTTCGTTCCGCCTTGCAGAAGCTGCCGGTCGAGCAGCGCGAGGCGATTATTTTGGTGGCGGCGTCCGGCCTTTCCTATGAAGAAGCGGCGGAAATTTGCGGATGCGCCGCGGGCACCATGAAGAGCCGCGTCAATCGCGCGCGCAATCGGCTTGCCGAAATGCTCTCCCTCGAAGACGCCTATCTCTTGGGCGAAAGCGACGATCGCTCGCACCGCCGGGTCGCCGACGCGGATTGAAGCGCGCGCAGAAATGCCGCATAGGAGGCTCGTCCCTGCTGGGTCGTTCGTCCTTTGAAAAGACCATGCGTCTTTCGCGCTGAGAGTTTTATTCATGACCGACGCTGATCACCGCCTCGAACGCGATTCCTTTGGCGACATCGCCGTTCCGGCGAACGCCTATTGGGGCGCGCAAACGCAGCGCTCGCTCGAGAATTTTCCGATTGGCGGCGATCAAATGCCAATCGAAATCATTCATGCCTTAGCGCGCATCAAACTCGCCGCGGCTCAGGTGAATGAAAAAAAGGGCCTCTTGAAGCCGGAAATCGCCGATGCGATTTCAGCCGCCGCTCGCGAGGTGATCGAAGGACGTTTCGACGATCAGTTCCCCCTCGTCGTCTGGCAGACGGGCTCGGGCACCCAGACGAATATGAACGTCAATGAAGTCATCGCCAATCGCGCGAATGAAATGCTCGGCGCGGGAAGGGGCGTGAAATCCCCCGTGCATCCAAACGATCACGTGAATCTCGGTCAGTCCTCGAACGACAGTTTCCCGAGCGCCATTCACATCGCCTGCGCGCTCACGCTGACACAACGTCTGTTGCCGGCGCTCGATCGTCTCTATGCCGCCTTGTCAGCGAAGGCGAAAAAATTCGAGCATATCGTCAAAATCGGCCGCACCCATTTGCAGGATGCGACGCCCGTTACTTTGGGTCAGGAATTTTCAGGTTACGCGGCGCAAGCTTCATACGCCGCCAGACGCGTGCGGCTGACGTTGGACGACCTTTTGTTTCTCGCGCAAGGCGGGACCGCGGTCGGCACGGGCGTCAATACGTTCAAGAGCTTCGGCGCCGAGGTCGCCGCCAACATCGCGCAACAGACCGGGCTGCCCTTTCAGACCGCGCCAAATAAATTCGAGGCGCTCGCCACTCATGACGCTATTGTCTTCGCACATGGAGCTTTGAACGCATTGGCGGCGGGACTCTACAAGATCGGCGGCGACATTCGGCTGCTTGGATCCGGGCCGCGCGCCGGGCTCGGCGAATTGAAGCTTCCCGAGAACGAGCCGGGATCGTCGATCATGCCGGGCAAAGTCAATCCGACGCAGGTCGAGTCCTTGACGATGGTGTGCGCGCGCGTCTTCGGAAATAATGCGACAATCGCATTTGCGGCTTCGCAGGGCCATCTCGAACTCAATGTGCTGAAGCCCGTCGTCGGATTCGCCTTTCTTGAGTCGACGATATTGCTTGCCGATTCCATCGACAGTTTCGTCACTCGTTGCATCGACGGAATTGAAGCCGATGAAGCCAACATCAAACGATTATCTCGATCGTTCTCTGATGCTGGTGACGGCGCTTGCGCCAAAGATCGGCTATGACGCCGCCTCAAAAATCGCCCGCGCGGCGCATCTCGCCGGAACGAGCCTCAAAGAGGAATCGTTGCGATCCGGCAAGGTGACGGAAGCCGAATTCGATTCCATCGTGCGGCCGGAAAAAATGCTCGAACCAAACGATTGACGAGCGGACGGTACACTTGTTCGAGGCAGACGAGCGTCATTTCGCTTTCTCGACGCAGGCTTGCGCAATCTCCCGAATGCGGCGCGCGCGTTCTTCTTCGCTCGCGGCGCCTGACGGAACGTGCTGGCGCGTGACTTCCTCTTCCGTGCAGGCGCATGTTTTTCGGCACATCTCCGCATCCGCTCCCCTTGCTTCGCATTGCGCCTGACAAGCTTGCGCAAAACTCTGCGTCTCGATCGCCGGATGCGTAAACAAGGCGATTGCGCTGAAAGCGGCAAAGAACGCCGGCTGATGGATGAGATAAAGCGCAAGACTATGACGGCCGAGCCAAACCAGCGGCGCTGATCCGCGTTGCTTATCCGACCCATACGAAATCAGCGATCTTTCACGCAACGCTTGCGTCGCGGCGACGCCCAAAAGCATTGCGCCCAACCAGGGCAGGAGCGGGCGATAATCATTGGTCGCTGGCTCGAAGGTCGACAGTCCCGTCCACCACCAAGGCCATGTGTCGAAAAACGAGTTCGATGCGATGAAGGGAGCGACGCCAGCAAGCGCGGCCGCCGCGAGAGACGCCTGCCATGGAAGAAAAAGAAACGGCGCCGAGAGAAGGCTTGCGGCCGCGATGCAATGCAGGATTCCAAAAAACACGAAAGACTTCGGAAAAGCGACATAGGTTCCGGCGGAAACGAGCGCCGCGGCCCCAACGATGATTGCGAAGCGACGCCAAAAAGGTCGCCATTGCGGATGATTGTCATGAGCGAGAACGAGAGAGACGCCTGCGATAAAAAGAAAAGCAAATGCGATCGCATGGCCGAAAAATTTGACGCCACGCGAATAGGGTATGCTTGCGTCGATATAGCCGAAGTAGCCGAGGTCCCACACGAAGTGGAACGCAAACATGGCAAGCACCGCAAGACCACGAGCAATGTCGAGGCCGGCAAAACGGCGTCCGCCCGCTTCGCTCATTTTTGCGCGGAGGTCGGCGCGCCCTGAAACTTGCCGAACACCATATCCGGCGCCGAAAGATTATGGCGCGACGGCAGATGGCGACCGACCCAGAATTCCGCCGCCAAGGCGCCTGGAAAACCGATGACCGGCGCTTCTTCCCATCCGGTTCCCCGCTTGGTGCGCCATGCGACGCGCGCGGCGTCGCTCATCGTTTGCATCGCATACATGGACCGAAGCGACGCGAAAGGCAGGCCGTCCGGCATGGCGGCGCTGTACGACACGTCGAGCACGATGCGCTCTTGATCAATTGAGGCGAGCGTCAGCCGCGCTTCGCCGCCGTGCTTGAATTTCAGAACGAAGGTTCGGGTCGCCGGCTCGAACACGATTTCCTCGAACGCGACGATCGGCCGCTGCTGCGTTTCAACCGGCCCGACTAGGAAGGAGGAACCATAGGCCGTCCATCGCATGTCCTCGAAAGGCAGAGGACGCGCGCGCCAATAACCGTCCGGAGGATAAAAGACGAGAATCTCTTCGGCGCGTTCGCGGTAGCTCATCCACAATTGGACAAGATGAAACCCTGTCTCGACCCGATCGCCAACGCGCACGGGCACAGTGTTCGGCCGCCAGAAACTGGGATAGGTATAGCCCGTAAGCCATATTTCCGGCGTCTCCCAAAAGGTGAGACGCCGCGCGTTCGCCGCGAATTTTGGGTCATGCGTCAGATCGCAGCTCGACCAGTCAGGCGCCCAGCGGTCCGAGCCGATCATGTTGATATAGGACGGATGCACAGCTTGAATTTGCATGCGGCGCACGCGCGGCGAAATGAAATCCAGTTCGATATTGTCCTTCTCCGCGCAAAGCTCCGGAACGGAATGGTTCTCGACGCGAACTTGTAACTCTTCCTCCTGGTCGCGAGGACGCGTTTGCGCGAGGGCGGAGCCCGAGAGACACAGGCTTGAGGCGCCGGAGAGGAATCGCCGACGATTGATGTGCATTCGAGACCTTTCAAACATTCGGTAAGACTTTCGGCCCCTCCAACCGCGGCTCAATCGTCGCGACTATTAATCTCTCGGCCTCACGGCGAAAACATGGACGGGACCTTCTTTTTCGCCCACAGGTTCGAGCCAGTCCGGAACGGCGCCGCGCGAAAGCATTGCGGCGAGGCCGGCGGGCGCACGCTCCGCCAATGGCGACGCTTTCCCTCCCGTCTGGCACCAGACCAGGAGGTCGGCCTTGGCTGAACGCAAGATCTGCTCGGCGGTCTCGGGTTTTGCGAGGAAGGCGTCGACGATCATGCGATTGCCGTGGTTGTCGCGATGGTAGGGGGCCGGCGTAAACGCTATGCGTCGTAAATGCGAGTATCAACGCTCCCATGTCAATCGGCGCCGCCACGCGGGCTGAAGAAAGTCTCGAAAGCGGCTCCAAAGCGCTTCGTTTGAAACAGGAAAAGGCTGCGCTTGTCGGCCCGTCTTCCCGTGACGGCATGGCGAGCGCCACGCCCATCGGCGAGGAAGAGAGACACAGAAAAGCTGTGATCAGCGCGCGCGTCAGCGAGCCGAGCGGCGAAGCAAGCTTGACTACAGCGACGGCGGCGATCCCGCTCGCGATTGCCGCAATCGGAGCGACGGAGGTGAAGACGCGCACTTGCCAGAGACCGGCGGCGAAGCCGATCGCGATCGCGCTGGCGACGACAGCCCAACGTCGGCGAGACAGTCCCGTTTGCGAAAACACAAACGCTCCCGCGCAGGCGAGACCGATAAGGACCGGCAGCGCAAATGCGACGACGCTATTTGGCTGCTCCGCCCACAAACGAAATAGAGGCTGCGCCTCCTTCACATTGGACAGCCAGATGTCGCGCAACAGCGGATCGAGATCGACGAAGGGATCGCCAAGGCAGTGCGGCGCGAGCAATGCAGCCGCAATCAGCGTTGCGGCGCCAGCTAAGGCGACGGCGCATGCGCGATGACGCCAGCTTCCCATAGGCGGTGAGAAGGCTGCAAGCGCAATGACCGCGATCGATCCGAAGATCGCCGCGGCGACATGTACCGCGGAATAGGCGTCGCAAGTCGAAATGAAATAACGCGAGGGCGAGACCGTCGCGGCAAAGCAGAGCGGAAACGCCAGCAACGCGCCGATTGCGAACCAGTGGAGCTGGGCGCGCGCCTTTGCGCCGTCGACGACGAATACAGCCGCTAAGGCGGCGACGATCGCTGCAAAGAAGGGCAGGTTTTCGAGACTGATCGAAATGGAGAGCGCCATGCATGCGCTTGCTGCGGCCATCGCGCGCGCATGAGCCGTCTCGAGTCCCGTCAGGAAAAAGCCGAGAGTCGCCAACAACAATACGATCTGTGGCGCATGGTGATCGATTCGACCCGGCGCGAATTGCATGAACATCGCGCCTGTCAGAAATACGGCTCCAACAGCCGCATGGCGCGCGGCCGCACCCCAAAGGATGACGGCCAGCCAAGCGCTAAGCCGCAACAACAGTGCGAATAGGGCGAAGGGAAAGAGGAGACGCACGGCGCGCTCGGCTGCGTCCGGCGAAAGAAATAGCCGGAAGAACAATTCGAGCCCGGCGAGCGGAATGTCGATCATCCGCGACCAATGCGTGAACATTCCATTCGGCGGATCGAGCCGGTAGGCTGTCATGTCAAACCAGGATTGCCCGGCGAGTAAATCACGCAGCTGCACGGCGCGCATCGCGTCGTCCGTGTCGAAGAACTCGCCGCTGGTCCACACGGCGCTCGCATTCGGCCATGTCAATGCGACTGCCGCAACGACGGCAAGCGCGATCGAGACCCAAAGAGGCATGCTGCGCGCAGAAGAAATCCGTTTGTTGGGTTCTGCATCATCCATCGCCACCGACGGCATGACCCGTTCAGTCATGTTGGGAGCGCATTTCCGTCGTTGGGGCTTGCGGCGAAAACAACATGGCGCGGCGCGCGAGAAAATTGAACATGAATACGCATCCTGCCGTCGGCGCCTTGGCGAAAGGAACCGACATGCGCATCGCTTCGACGAACAGACTCATCAGCGCCTCATTGAGGAGCAGACCGACGACGCCGGTGACGAGGAAGCCTAGCAGCTCTGGCGCAAGACCGAGGCGTCGTCGACCGCTGAACACATATCGCACGCTCAAAAAATAAACGAGGCCGAGCCCCGCGCTGAAGCCGACCGCCGCAGCGACAAGGTAGGGTATTGCGAAATATTTGTAGAGGACGATTAGCACTGCATAATCAAGCGCGAGGGCGGCGGCGCTCGCGAAACCATATTTCACAAGATCCGCGACGAGCCGCCGCAAACGATCGAAACGTTTCAGCGCGAGGCTTGCCTCCAGGACGTCGATCGCCTGCGTCATGCGTTGACGAGCCGCCGCGGAACCAGCCGTTCGCTCGCAAGCGCCTGCTCGGCTCCGGATACGCCGCTTTCGGTATATTCAGCGTCCTCATTGACCTGCCAGACGTCATAGACCGCATGACCGGCCATAATGTTGAGAGCCGTCAACATGCCCGTCATCATGGCGTGATCCTGATTATTATATTTATGCATTCCATTGCGGCCAATGAGATGCAGCGTCGGGAAGCGCGTCGCGATTTCGAGGCGGATGGTTTTTACATTGTCCGCATAGGCGTCGTCATAAACCGGATAGGCTTTGGCCTGGCGCACGACGCAGGCGTCGGTGACGTCGTCGGGGTTCATCAAGCCGATCTTGCCGATCTCGGATTTCGCCAATTCGACAAGATCCTCGTCGCGCGATGTCCATAGGCCATCGCCTTCATTGCAGAAATATTCGAGGCCGAGACATGTCGAGACGCCATCCGCGATCATCTCGGGCGACCATGACTTGAAATTCTGCACGCGTCCGACCTTCACCGACGGGTCGTGGATATAGACCCAATTGTCGGGAAGCTCGTCCTGCGGACGCCCGATCAGCACAACGGTGAGGAAATCGCGATATTTGAGATCGCGCGCCTGAAACAGCGACAAAGGTTTGGGCTCCAGCGACCCCATTAGTTCGCGGATCGGCGCCGACGACAGGAGATGACGGGCGCGATAAGTTTCTCGCGCGCCATCGCCGGTCGTCGCGGAAATCGTCCAGACTTTGGATTGTTCGTCGTAATGCAGGGCGTCGACCTTACGGTCCATGAGCAAGCGGCCGCCGAGCTGCTGTAGTTTTTGCGCGGCGGCTTCCCACATCATGCCAGGGCCTTTGCGCGGATAGCGAAAGGATTCGATCAACGACTTGGCGCCGTCGCCGCCGCCATTTTTGCGCAGGCCGAGCGAACGGCGCAGACCGTCGGCGATCGCCGCGCCGAGACTCAATCCCTTGATGCGCTGCGCGGCCCAATCGGCGGAGATCTCGTCGCATCCCATGCCCCACACCTTTTCGGTGTAGGTCTTGAAGAAGATGCTGAACAGTCGTTCGCCGAATTGATTGCGCACCCATTGATGAAAGGAGCGCGGATTTTTGACGGGAAAGGCCTTCGCGTAGGCGAAGGACGCCATGCAGCGAGCGCTTTCCATCACGCCGAGGTTTCGCAAAGCCTCGAAAGCTTTCAGCGGATAGGCGTAAAACTTGCCGCGATAATAGATCCGAGACAGGCGCGGACGCTCGAGGAAATCATCGGGGAGGATTTCGTTCCAAAGGTCGACGATCTCCTTCGACTTCGAAAAGAAGCGATGACCGCCAATGTCGAACAAGAAGCCCTTATAGCTCGCCGTGCGGCTGATCCCGCCGACATAGGTCGGATCCATTTCGAGGACGAGAACGTCGCGACCGTTCTTCGCCAAAGTATATGCGCTGGTCAGACCGGCGGGTCCGGCGCCGATAACGATCGTCTCGACGATGTTGTCCATTGCGTCCCTGAGAATGCGCTTTGGGGCGCATTGAGAGACGCCCGCCATATTGCGGACAGCTTGTCGCCGCTGTCCCGCCATCACTATGGCCGAGGCGAGTTAACAGGGATTTACGGGAAGAGCTTTGGATCGTGCGCCGCAAAAACGAATTTGGCGGGCTCGCGCATCCGCCGCGAGGCCCGCCGTTTAATTTGCGCCGATCTGTCTATCGGCTATCGGCCGACGATCACCAGAAGGGGAGAAAGGCCGGCTGCGCCTGCCAGCCTCTCACGCCGCCGCGTTGACGGGCTGAGGCGTAGGCCAAGCCTTCGCCTTCATAGCCCTGCCCGCCTGCATAGTAATGCCTGTGATGGTGGCTCGCGCTCGCAAAGCGCCTCGAAGCGGGCGGCGAACCTGAAATCGAAATGCGGGCGCCTTCTGACTGCACCATTTGATATAAATGCGCCGCATTGCCGGGAGAGAGACGCACGCAGCCGTGCGAGGCGGGACGACCCAGGGAACCGGTGGCGTAGCTGCCATGAATGGCGTAGCCGCCGCGGAAAAAGATCGAATGGGGCATGGGCGACATGTCGTATTTTCTGGAATAATGCATGAGCTGCATCCCCGTGGGGGCGTAACTGCCGCGCGGCGTGGAATAGCCGGAACGGGCCGTGGAGACCGGCCAGCTGTAACTGCCGGAGGATGATTCCACATGCATGCGTTGCGTGCCTAAATCGATATGAATTCGGACAGTGGCGGATGCGATCGCGACCGATCCAAAAAACGCCAAAACAATGACGCAAAGTAATTTGTAGACGCGCATGACGAACCTCTTCCACACGTACGCTGCAATAAGGAAATGTTAATCACGACATCACTTTCGTGAGCAAGGTAGATCACATGCTAAGGTTGACAAGTGGCGGCTCTTGCTTTGGCCTTTCGGAATGGAACGTTTTTGTGGCGAGCTATCGCAATGGTTAATCTCAAACTCATCGCAGCCGCGCTGATCTTCGCGCTGACTTTTCCTTGCGTCGCTCAGGAGAAGGGAACGCTCGACCCAAAGCCGCTGCCGCCGATTGCAAATCCTTCCGATCCTGCGACGCCCGCCAAGGAATTATTCGGTCGCGCCGCGAAACCGGCTTCGCTCGAACCCGAACCGATCGGCTTTTACTCGCGAGGCTGCCTCGCGGGCGGCGAGGCGCTCCCGATCAATGGGCCGAACTGGCAGGTCATGCGCTTGTCGCGCAACCGAAACTGGGGACATCCGGCGCTGATCGCTTTCCTCAAACGCTTCGCGCCCAACGCCGCTCATGCGGCGGGGTGGCCAGGAATTCTCGTCGGCGACATTTCGCAGCCGCGCGGCGGCCCCATGCTCACCGGCCATGCGTCGCATCAGATCGGTCTCGACGCCGACATTTGGCTGACCCCCATGCCTGATCGCGAACTCACCGCCGCCGAACGCGAGGAGATGTCGGCGACCGACATGGTGCGCGAAGATCTCCTCGACATCGATCCGCGCGTTTGGACCAACGGACAACTCGCGGCGATTCGCGCCGCGGCGACCGACCCCTCGGTTCAGCGCATTTTCGTCAATGCGGCGATCAAACGAGCGCTCTGTCGCTCGGCGGCCGGCCAATCCTGGATGAGCAAGGTTCGCCCCATGTGGGGGCACAATTACCACTTCCATATTCGTCTGTTCTGTCCGCGCGGCGCGGAAAGCTGCGCCGATCAGGACCCGACGCCGGGCGGCGACGGATGCAATTCCTCGCTTGCCTGGTGGTTCACCCCCGAGGTGCTGCATCCGAAGAAATCGAACAAGACATGGCCGCCGATGACCATGGCGAAATTGCCCGGCGAATGCCGCAGCGTCCTCAACGCGAAATAACCGCGCCGCCAATAGCTAGGTCGCGCCGACGCCTGTTCCGATCTGGCAGGCGACGCCGGTGCCTCCCAGGCCGCAATAGCCGCCAGGGTTCTTCGCCAGATATTGCTGATGGTAATCTTCGGCGAAATAGAACTCGGGCGCCATGGCGATCTCCGTGGTGATCGCGCCAAAACCGCGTTCATAGAGCGCGTCCTGATAGGCGCGTTTAGAAGCCTCCGCCTGCTTCGAGCTGCTCGGGCGAATAAACGTAGATCGCCGAACGATATTGCGTCCCGACGTCGTTTCCCTGCCGCATTCCCTGAGTCGGATCGTGACTCTCCCAAAATATCCGCAGCAAATTCGAGAAGGGGATGACCGCAGGATCGTAGACGACGAGAACCGCTTCCGTATGGCCGGTGCGGCCGGTGCAAACGTCTTGATAGGTTGGATGGCGCGTCTCTCCCCCGGCGTAACCGACCGCCGTGACGTAAACGCCGTCTCCCGCTTCCCAGAATTTTCGCTCCGCGCCCCAAAAGCATCCCATGCCGAAAAGGACGCGCTGCAGTCCTTGCGGATAGGGGCCAGCGAGCGGGCGACCGTTCACGAAATGCCGCTCGCCGGGGTCGACCGGTTGAGGCCGATCGGGGATCGGCGACAAAAGCTTCCCGAGACCCAGGTTTCCGAAGATGGACATGGCGCATTCTCCCTGCTGGACCAACCAGCTAGCGCCGATACGGCGCTCAACAAGCGCCTAACGGCCGAGATAGCCGACGACCTCCCGCTGCGTTTGGCTGAGCAGAATAAACGCTGCGCCCAATCCTCCAAGCGTCACGCTGATGGGAAGATGCAGCAGAAAGACCATGAGCGGATCCCAGGCCCAGGCGCCCAGATGCTGTTCCACCCAACCTTGAAAGCCCTGGAATTTTTCAGGGAAGAGCTGGGTCGCGCCCTCGCGCAGCGTCGTCACGATCAGGCTGCCGCCAGCGATCGTGCGCGTGCCGTCCACCACGAGGGCGGAAAAGCCTCCCGCGAGCAGGAGGAGGCCGACGATGCGGATGAAAAATCGAAGCATGTGGAATCAGCAGGAAAGCGCGAGCGTCGCGTAAACATATGTCGCGCGCCCTCCACTGTCCATGTCTGCCGCGTCCCTTGGGAAGGATGAAAGATAAATCGGCGTTATGCGCGGAATGATTTGCACTCTGGCGGTCCGTGCCTATAGTGCGCGCCGTCGACGGTCGCCGCTTTGCGCCGCAGCCCGAAGACCGCTCTCAAAGGAGCGCGGCGGGATTTGGCTCGCGTTGCAGCCAGAATTCGCATGGAGGGGTGGCCGAGTGGTTGAAGGCGCACGCCTGGAAAGTGTGTATACGGGAAACCGTATCGCGGGTTCGAATCCCGCCCCCTCCGCC
>CAWESG010000035.1:0-11416 GCA_963811555.1 uncultured Alphaproteobacteria bacterium
CAACACTTCATGACAAAGCGGATGAAAACGCTGTGGGGAACGCGTGAATAGCTTGCCAGCAACTCTTACGCGTGATTCAACTGAGGAAGTAGCGTGTGCGTCATCGCCGACACAGTTTCGGCGAGCGGATTTCTCTCGAGTTGAACGAGTCCCCCATCGACGCCGTCCCGGACGGCGCGTCGATTGCATAACGACTGCCCGTCGGCAACGCCGGTTCGTTCAAGCGGGTTCGAAAAGGAGCATCATATGTCCTGGACCGACGAACACGTGGAGCTGTTGCGTAAGTTGTGGAACGAGGGCCTCAGCGCAAGCCAGGTCGCCGCGGAGCTCGGCGGCGGCATTACTCGCAACGCCGTTATCGGGAAGATCCATCGTCTGGGCCTCGCGGAGCGCGCCACGGCGGCGGCGCGCCGCGTCCGCGCGCCGCCAAGCTCGCCGCGCGCGCAAAACTCGGCCAGGGGCCATGGTCACGTGGTCGGCAATGTGGCGCTCGCCTTCGCGCCGCGCGCTCATATCGCGCCGGCGCCGACGAATTCGACGAAGATGTGGTCATCCCCATGTCGGAGCGCGTCACCTTGCTGGAGCTGCGCGAGTCGATGTGCCGATGGCCGATGGGCGATCCGACGACGCCGGAGTTCCGCTTCTGCGGAGCCAAGGCGCCGACGGGTTCGGTCCCTATTGCGCCTATCACGCGCATGTCGCCTATCAGCCCGTTCAGGACCGCCGCCGCGCGCGAGACACAATGCGAGCGGTGCGTTTCGCCTGACGCGAGTTCAGTTTCGTCCCAGGTGTTCGTCGAAAGAATAACCCGCTCCGCGCACGGTGCGGATCGGATCCGTTTCGCGCCCGCGAATAAGCGCCTTGCGGAGCCGTCCCACATGGACGTCGACGGTGCGTTCGTCGATCTCCGCCGACATTCCCCAGACGCTGTCCAAAAGCTGCGCGCGGGCGAAGACGCGACCGGGTTTTTCCGTCGATTTTCGAGCAATTTGAACTCGGTGGGGCCGAGGAGTAAATCTCGCGGCCCGCGCGCTTGACGCGACGCGTCTCTCGATCGAGATCAATGTCGCCTGCCGTCAAACGTGAAGCCACGCGCTCCGGCCGCGCGCGGCGCAGCGAAGCGTGCGCCCGCGCCATCAATTCCGGGGTGGGGGAAGGCTTCGCCGGCGTAATCGTCGGCGCCGACCGAGAGCCCGCGAACGCGTTCGTTTTCGTCGCCGCGTGCGGTCAGCATGATGACCGGCATAGCGCGTGTCTCTTCGCGCGCCCGCAGGCGGCGACAGATTTCAAGGCCCGAAACGCCTGGCAGCATCCAATCGAGAATGACGAGATCCGGCAACGCTTCGGCGAGGCGAATTTCCGCCTCGTCGCCGCGATCGACGTGTTCCACCTGAAAGCCTTCCGCTTCCAGATTATAGGTCAGCAATAAAGCAAGCGGCGCTTCGTCTTCGACGACGAGAATGCGCGGCGCGCGGTCGTTCACCGTTTCACGCGCAGGAGCTAACCGAACCTCGTTCATAGCGCTTCCTCATCTTTGCCTCCGACGTCCATCGCGTGAAGAGCTTTCTTCGTCTTGGGACGATCGGTTGGCATTGGTTCGCCTGTCACGAGATAGACGACCGTTTCAGCAATATTCGTGGCGTGATCGCCAATTCTCTCAATGTTTTTCGAACAAAACAGGAGGTGTGTGCAGAATGAGATATCGCGCGGGTCTTCCATCATGAAGGTCAGAAGATCGCGAAAGACGGAATCTTCCAGCGCGTCGAGTTCGACATCGTTGCTCCAAACGGCGCGCGCGCGCTCAGCGTTACGCTCGGCGTAAGCGTCGAGCACTTCCTTGAGCTGCATGGCTGCGACATCATGCATGGATTTCAGCCCGACGATGGCGCGTGGAAGACGCGCCTCCGTTGCGATCTGCAATGTGCGCTTGGCGATGTTTTTTGCGAGGTCGCCGACGCGCTCAAGGTCGCCGGAAATACGAATGGCGGCGACGCATTCGCGCAGATCCACCGCCATCGGCTGGCGCCGCGCTATGGTGAGAATCGACGCGTCTTCGATTTCGCGCTGCAGGGCGTCGAGGCGCGGGTCTGTCGAGACGACGCGATGAGCGAGTTCGACGTCCGACGACGCGAGCGCATCCATGGCTTCTGCGAGCATTTTTTCCGCGACGCCGCCCATCTCTGCGATGCGGCGTCCGAGCGCCTCGAGCTCTTTGTCGTAGGCCGTGACGATATGATCGGTCATTTTCAACTTCCTATTGGCCCCGAATCGCATTCAACCGAAGCGGCCCGTGATGTAATCCTGAAGTCTTGGGATGGCTCGGCGCCGTGAAGACGCGATCCGTTTCGCCAAACTCGATCAGTTCGCCGAGATACATGAAGGCGGTGAAGTCGGAGACGCGGGCCGCCTGCTGCATATTATGGGTAACGATGGCGATGGTGTAGCGTTCGCTCAACTCGTCGATCAACTCCTCGATTTTCGAGGTCGAGATCGGATCGAGAGCCGAGCAGGGCTCGTCGAACAAGATGACTTCGGGATGAATGGCGACCGTGCGCGCGATGCAAAGTCTCTGCTGCTGACCACCGGAAAGCCCAAGGCCGCTGGTGTGGAGCTTGTCCTTGACCTCGGTCCACAACGCCGCGCCGCGCAGGGCGTCCTCGACGCGGCCGTCCAGTTCGCTCTTGCGGAGCTTTTCATAGAGCCTGATCCCAAAGGCGATATTGTCGTATATCGACATTGGAAATGGCGTCGGTTTCTGGAACACCATGCCGACGCGCGACCGCAGCAGATTGACGTCGAGACTGGGCGACAGAATATTCTGTCCGTCGAGAATGACTTCGCCGGTTGCGCGTTGCTTCGGGTAGAGGTCGTACATGCGGTTCAAGACGCGCAGCAGCGTGGATTTTCCGCAACCGGAGGGGCCGATGAACGCCGTCACGCGATTGACGTGCAGCCCGATCGAAATCGATTTCAGCGCGCGGGTGTCTCCATAGAAGAAATCAAGATCGCGCACCGCGACTTTATGCTGCGCTTCCTTGGCGATTGCCGGCATGGCGGTCATTGCGATTTTCCTTGTCTGCTGAGCACGCGCGCTATGATCGATAGAGCGAGAACTGCGACGGTGACGATAAGGGCGCCTGTCCAGGCAAGCTGTTGCCAATCCTTGTAGGGCGACAGAGCGAATTGAAAGATGACGACCGGCAGGCTCGACATTGGCGCATTGAGGTCGAAGCTCCAGAATTGATTGTTCAGAGCGGTGAACAGCAATGGCGCAGTCTCGCCGGAGACGCGGGCGACCGCGAGAAGAATGCCGGTCACCATTCCCGCTTTCGCCGCGCGATAAGCGACACGCAGGATCATATGCGATCGCGGCAGGCCGAGCGCCGTCGTCGCTTCGCGCAGGGAGCCCGGCACAAGGAGCAGCATGTCTTCCGTCGTGCGCACGACGACCGGCACCACGAGAACCGCTAGCGCGACAGCGCCGGAGATTGCCGAAAAATGACCCATGTGCGCGACGAGCACGGTGTAGACGAAAAGACCGACGACGATCGAAGGGGCGCTGAGGAGAATGTCGTTGATGAAACGGACAACGACCGCGAGCTTCGAATAGCGGCCATATTCGGCCATATAGGTGCCCGCGAGCAGCCCGAGCGGCGTGCCGATCGCGACGCCGATGATCGTCATGAGCAATGAGCCGGCGATGGCGTTTAGGAGTCCGCCGGAGCCGCCGGGCGGCGGGGTCATTTCGGTGAAAACGGCGGGATTCAGTCCACGCGCGCCGTCCCATACGAGAGCGCCGAGAATGAGCAGCAGCCACCCGAGCCCAACAATGGCGGCGCTCCAACACATGATGTTGGCGATTGCGTTGGTGCGGCGGCGCGATGAATAAAGCGACACGCGTCAGGCTCCCGATTTTTGTTCAATGCGCATCAGCATCAGTCGCGCGCAAGCCAGCACGATGAAGGTGATGACGAACAGGATGAGGCCGAGTTCGATCAGGGCCGATGTGTAGAGGTCGCCGACGGCTTCGGTGAATTCATTGGCGATGGTCGCAGAAATGGTTGTTCCCGGCGCGAACAGGGAACCCGACACTTTATGGGCGTTGCCGATGACGAACGTCACCGCCATGGTCTCGCCCAGCGCCCGCCCCAAGCCTAGCATGACGCCGCCGACGACGCCGACGCGCGTGTAAGGAATAACGACATAGCGCGTCACTTCCCATGTCGTGCATCCAGCGCCGAAGGCCGCTTCCTTGAGCACGACCGGAACGGTTTCGAACACGTCGCGCGAGATCGAGGCGATGAACGGCAGCACCATGATGGCGAGAATGAAACCCGCCGTGAGCATGCCGATGCCGTAAGGCGGTCCCGCAAATAGCGTTGACAGAACGGGGATGTTTCCGAACGCAGCGATCAGCGGCGGTTGAACATGTTGCTGAAGAAACGGCGCAAGCACAAACAGGCCCCAGATGCCGTAAATGATCGACGGTATGCCCGCGAGCAGTTCGATAGCGACGCCAATCGGACGTCGAAGCGGATATGGGCAGAGCTCGGTAAGGAAGATTGCAACGCCTATCCCCATCGGGACTGCGAAGAACATCGCAATCAGCGAGGTGACCAAAGTGCCGTAAACGGGCGCGAGCGCTCCAAAATTCTCGGTGACCGGATTCCACGACTGCGAGAAGAGGAAGCCGACGCCAAAGGCGCGGATCGCAGGCAGTGATCCATAGACGAGCGAAAAGATGACCCCGCCCAAAATCAGCAGGACTGCGATTGCGGCCGCGCGGGTGAGGTTGTGAAAGAAGAGATCGAAAAGCGCGAGACGGGCCAGCGTCCGGCCTCGATCCTTTTCAGCAGTCTGGGGAGCGGACTCGCTTAAAGCCATATCCGACACGGGCATATCCTTGACTTTTTGACTTACGGTCGGTTGTTCCATTACGGCCATGTGCGAAAACTCCAGGCTCCGCGATCGCTCTTTCGGCGAAGTGATCTTCGGCGCCTTGGCGCATTGGCGGTTTCTTTGGCAGAAACCGCCAATGTCTATCTTATGCCAGGCAATTCGGCGTCGATCTTAGTTCGACAGCGACTTGCCGCTCGAGTCCTTCACATTCGCGACCCAGCTCTTCTTGATGAGGCTCACGACTGCGGTGGGCATCGGAATATAGTCCAACTCTTCAGCGGCCTTACCGCCATTGGCGAAGGCCCAGCCAAAGAACCTCAGGGCTTCAGAAGCCGCCGCCGGGTCCTGCGGCTGTTTGGGCAGCAGGATGAAGGTCGCGGCCGTGATCGGCCAGGACTGAGCGCCCGGCTGGTCGGTCAAAATCTGGAAGAAGCCAGGAGCATGCGCCCAATCGGCGTTGGCCGCGGCCGCCTGGAAGGTCGCCGAGGTCGGAGCGACCGCTTTGCCTTCCTTATTGACAAGCTTCGTATAGGTCAGCTTGTTTTGCTTGGCGTAGGCGTATTCGACATAGCCAACCGCGCCTTTGGTGTTGGCGACATTGTTTGCGACGCCTTCATTGCCCTTGGCGCCAATGCCCACCGGCCATTCGACGGCGGAGTTTTCGCCCACCTTCGACTTCCACTCCGGCGAAACCTTGGAAAGGTAGTTGGTGAAGTTGAAGGTCGTGCCGGATCCATCCGAGCGATGCACGACGGCGATCGCCTGCGCAGGCAATTTCGCTTTCGGGTTGAGCTTCTTGATGGCCGCATCGTCCCAGCTCTTGATTTCTCCAAGGAAAATTCCCGAGAGAGCGGAGCCGTCGAGAACGAGGTCGCCCGCGGCGACGCCGTCGAGATTAATGACGGGAACAATGCCGCCGATGACCTGCGGCCATTGCGTCAGCCCGGCGGCCTCGAGCTCCTCGGCCTTCAGAGGCTGGTCTGAGGCTCCGAAGGTGACGGTGCGGGCCTTGATCTGCTTGATGCCGCCGCCCGAACCGATCGACTGATAATTGAGGCCGTTTCCAGTCTCTTTCTTATAAGTGTCAGCCCATTTGGCGTAGATCGGGAAGGGGAAAGTGGCGCCGGCTCCGGATATGTCGAGCGCAAGGGCGGCGCCGCCAGCCATGCAAGCGACGACCGCAGCAATTACGCCGCGCTTAAGAAACGTGGAAATCATGACGAGAT
Source organism: uncultured Alphaproteobacteria bacterium (assembly GCA_963811555.1). Taxonomy (GTDB): domain Bacteria; phylum Pseudomonadota; class Alphaproteobacteria; order Rhizobiales; family Beijerinckiaceae; genus Methylosinus. The sequence continues at coordinate 6,126 of CAWESG010000035.1, forward strand.
CTCTTTCAGGCTCGAGAACGAGTAAGGCCAACGCCGTTGGCGTTTGCGCGAGATGCAAACTAGGTCCGGGTAACGAGGGTTTTATGACATAGACATGACATGTAGATGACAGACTAAGTCGTTTGAATACTAGGGGTTTTGAATATTAAGCAGCCTGTGGCGCGACAACAGGCAGAAAAACTCGAAAGGCGGCTCCATTGCCAAGCGTGGAGTCGATTGTGAGCCGTCCCCGATGGCGCAGCACGATGTGTTTCACGATCGCGAGGCCCAGTCCCGTGCCGCCCTTGGCCCTGCTCTTGCCCGCATCGATGCGATAAAAACGTTCGGTGAGACGCGGCAGATGTTCCGGCGCGATGCCTGGTCCATGGTCGCGGACTGTGAGAACGGCGTCGGCCCCCGACAATGCGAGCGAAATTTCGATCGATCCGACGGCGCCATTGCTGTCCTTGCGGCCGTATTTGATTGCATTTTCGATCAGATTTTCAATGACGCGGGCCAGTTCGTCGCGATCGCCGGGGACGATGACGTTTTGCGCGAGTTCAACGTCGAGGGCGAGCCCGTTTTCTTCAGCCATGGGCGCCAGCGTATCAACGATATGCGCGACGAGCATCGCAAGATCGACGGGCGTGTCAGGCCGCAGATGCAAATGCTGCTCGATGCGCGACAAGGACAAAAGATCGTCGACGAGACGCGCCATGCGCTGCGCCTGTTCGCGCATGATTGTGAGGAACTTGCTTCTCGCCTGCGCGTCCTCCTTCGCAGGTCCTTGAAGCGTTTCAACAAATCCAAGCAGCGAGGCGAGAGGCGTGCGCAGTTCGTGACTTGCGTTGGCGACGAAATCGACGCGCATGCGCTCGACCCGGCGCGCCTCCGTCATGTCTCGCAACGTCGTTACGGCCGCCGGCCCGTAGCCATTGAGATGCAGTGGCGCAATATAGACCTCGAACCAATATTCGACCGGCACGCGCTCCAACCAAAGCGCTTTTTCGGCCACGCCGCCGGCGAGCACCCGGTTGAGCGCGTCGAGCACGTCGGGCGAGCGCAAACCTCTCGTAATGGGATCGCCTTGGCGCATCGATGGCAGAATCGCGCGCGCCGCTGCATTGAAAACGATGATGCGCGCGCTTTCGTCGATGACGAAGGCAGGCTCCGGAAGCGCCTCGATCAATTGGGTGAGAAGCGCCTCTCCCTGAAAGGGGCGTCTTAAATCGGTCATCTGTCGTGAGCCTTCGCCATGATGGCGCGGGTCGCCAGGGGCGACTGGAGTATTGAGTTAATCTCGGTTCTCCACAATCTTGGAGATGGCGTCTTTAAGATCGTCCCAGCGGCGGGTGACCTCATCGGCGCCGAGAAAGGCCAACGCCGCAATGAGTGGAATAAAATAATAGATCAGACGAAACAACAGCAGGGATGCGAGCAGGCTTTCCTGCGCATGGGCCGGAACGGCGTGCAGCATGGTCGCCTCGAACACGCCGATCCCGCCCGGGGCATGGCTGATCACGCCGAGAATGCAGGCGAAAACATAGATCACCACGAAGGTCATGAAATCAAGGCCATGTCCTTCCGGCATCAGGACGAAGAGCGCGGCGGCGGCGCAGCTCAGATCCGCGACGCCAAGCACGACCTGACCGAGCGTCGGCCATAGTCCCGGCAATTCGAACAAATGACTGCGGATGCGGATGCGCCGAGTTTCGATCGACGTCCAGACGCAATAGGCGACGACGCCTGAAACGATCAGCGCGCCAATCATGAAATTCACGAGCGCCGGCAATCGATCGATGGCGGAAATCGATTCCGCGCGCGCGATCATGCCGACGCCGAACATCGCCGTCATGCCGAGCCAAAAGGTCGCGCCCGATATGATGGTGATGTTTGCGACCTGCAGCGCCGTTGCGCGCTCGCGCGAATAGACCCAGTAGCGCGCCGCCGCGCCGGTTACGATCGGGAATCCGAGATTGAACGAGAAGGCGTAGCTTGCAAAAGAGCCGAGCGCGACGGTCGGATAACGCATCCGCATCTTCAACTGCAGCAACGCCAATGCGTCATAGCCGGTGAGCGCGAGATAGGAGAGAGCGGTGAAAGCGAGGGCTTGAAGAATCTGTCCGCCGCTCATCGCGACGATCGCCGCGCGCAGTTCACCGTAATTGATTTGCGAAAATGTGCTCGCCAATGTGAAGGCGGCGAGCGTGAAAACGGCGAGGCTTGCAAAGGCGCCCAGTATTTTTCCCGCGCCTTTCGGCAATCGGCGGCGCAATTCGTCGAATGCGGCGCGCGGCGCGCTTTGCCGGGCGTCGTCGGAGCTTCGATCGCCTTCCCAAAGTGCGGGGGGAGTCGCTATCGGCTCCGATCTGGCGAAATCGCTTTCTTCTCGCATCAAGACGTTTCCGTCACTTTCGTGAGGCGTTGGAGCGCGCCGATCCGGCTTTCGCGCAAAATGCGCCCTATGCTGCTTGCGAGCAAGGTTGATATAGCGCCGCATAAGTTCTGAGCAAGCTGCGAAGGGTCCTTTGATTCTCCCCTGTTAAATGACGAGACAATGACGATGTTAAGACAGCCCATGCACGAACCAGCGGGGGGTTGCGCATTCGCGCTCATAAAGCCCTTCACGGAACAGCCAGAATTTCCTCCCTTCGCGATCCTCGGCGTAAAAATAATCTCTGGTTAACATTCTTTCTTGCGACTCCCACCATTGCGGCGCGATGCGTTCGGGACCTTCAAAGGCCGCAATTTCATGCAGCGCGCGCCGCCAGCGAAACCGTAAGGGCGGCCCATCGGGCGTAAGCGCAATGGCTTCGATCGGCTCGGGCCGCTCGAACAGGCGCAATGGCCGAACAGGCGCATAGGCGTTGCTGCGCAGACGTCGCGCCAGTCTTCGGCGGCGATGAAGAAGCTGGAATGGCGGCGATGGCGAATTCCGGAATATGCGAGTTCTTGCGGATAGAAACGCAAAATGCGTCGAAGGCCAAGTCGCGCGCCAAGCTTGTCGATGAGGTCGGAGAGATCCTGTTGCGTCGCGCGCGCCCCTTCGATTGGCGCAAGCGTCGTTTGCGGAGGGTCGAGGCGTTCGACGACGGTCGCGCCAAGCCGCAACACATCGAAACCATAACCCGTATCGAGTCCGTCTTCGCAAAGGACGGCGAGACGCTCATTGAGCAGCGCGGCGAGGCGCGCAGGATCGCGCAAGGGCCGGCTCGTTCCGGCTTCGATATGTTTGGCGACGCCATCGACGCGGTAGAATGAAGCTTTCATTCTGCGTAAGCCAACGCCATGACGCTCGAGCAGCAGACAGAGATCGCGCGTCAGCGAAGCGAGCGTCGCTTCTATGTCTGCGGTGCGCGTCAGCCCATCGGGAAAGCGTCGTTCGGACATGAAATCCGGCGCTTCGAATCGGGGCGAAATCGGATCGCGTATTCGACAGATCAGCGCGTCGAGACGTGCGAGCGTCTCGGCGCCGAAACGCGCGGCGATCGGCGCACGCGGGCGTTCGAGAAGATCGCCGACATGACGCAGGCCCGCGCGTAGCAGCAAATCTTGCGCGCGCGATGCAAGGCCGAGCGCCGCGACAGGCAAACGCGCGGCGACGGACTCGATTTCCTGTTGAGACGCCTGCGGCGGAATGCGCCGCGTTTCGGAAAAGCGCGGTGGAGCGCCTTCAGCAAAAGTGGAAGCCGGTTTTGCGTCCGAAGGCGCTCCGTTTTTTAAAATGAGCGCGCTTTCCGAGCGGTCGACCGGCGTCCACTCAATCTGAAAACGCGCGAGCGCGCGCGCCAAAGCGGGGCTTGGCGCAATCGCCGTCGCGCGCAGCGAATCCCTGCGCTTCCAAACGGCGTTCGATCTCATCGAGCAGAGCCGTCTCTCCGCCAAAGAGATGCGCAGCGCCAGTGACGTCAAGCATCACTCCATCAGGCGGATCGATCGCGGCGAGCGGCGTGAAGCGACGATGCCAATCGGCGATCGACGCGAGCAGATCGGCGTCGGCCTGCGGATTTGCCTGCTCCAGCCGCAGCGAAGGTCGCATGGCGCGCGCATCGGCGACCGTCATGCCGGGCTGGAGCCCCAATTTTTGCGCGCGCGCGTCGACGGCCGCGAGATAGTCGCCGCTCTTGATCTTCGTCCAGATCGCGAAAGGCGCGTCAGGCGCTTTCGCGCCGCCTCTCAAAATCCGGTCGGTCGAAAGGCGAGGCAGGAAGACGCTGAGGAAACGCATGGCGGAAGATGGCCTTTTCCGGATCGAAGGCGATGTCGCGCCAGGCCGAAGGATCGAAATCGCCCAAGCCGTCCAAGAGGTTCGCGCGCGCTTTGGCGATGCGCAGACGCCAGGCGAGCGGACCGGGCGGCGGCAGGCGTCGCGCGCCTGCGACGGCGTTGCGCGCAATGGGAACGGACGTCACTTCGAAGCGCATAGGCGCGGCGCTTGAAAGCCGTCCCGCCTCTCCGGCAGCCCTGGGAAGCACAAGCAAGCCTGTCCCCCCGCCTCCGGCGGCGAGCAGAAGCCGGCGTGAGGTTGTGAGGTCATAGGCGTTGGGGGCGATCCAGCTTTCGGCGACGACGACGGTCGCCGTCGTTTTCAAGGCCTCCTCCAGCGCCCAGAAAGTCTCGCGCGGGCGGCGCGAGCGCACGAGCACGAGCCGCCTGGGGTCCAATCCAAAAGCCTCGACCCCGCGCCCATAGGGCAGGCCGATTTCGGCTGCGATCATGTCCTCGACGATCCAGACTCCCATGCGGGAATGCGCCAGGCCGCATCGCAGGGCGAGGGCGAAGGCGAAACCCGCGGCGGCGGCGGCGTCCCGCGGGCGGGCGGGGACGATTTCGCCAAAGCCGCCCCCGCTCAGCCTATCGAGCAAGCGCTCGAATGGGTCGCGCGAAGGCGCCTCGGCCGAGCGGGAAGACGCCGGCGCCCTTTGGGCTCCGCTCCGAGCCTCGATTGCGGCCAGGGAGCGGCGCAAAAAGAGAATTCGTTCCGAAACGCCGCCTTGCGACATCGGTCCTTTCGCTTCAATGTTGCCTATTTGTTCTCATGCTGACTCCCCGGAGAAGGAGAGTCAAGCGGGGATGGGGGAGGAAAGGCGCGCCGGTTAGGCGATCGGATGGAGCGGTAATCATTGATCATAGGGCGTCTACCTCCCCCTTGCGGGGAGGTCGCGCCGCGAAGCGGCGCGGGTGGGGGAAATGATTATTGGATAATGGAATTCACCCCACCCGGCTTGCTTCGCAAGCCACCCTCCCCATCAAGGGGAAGGATTCGCGCTCTTTTCTGCATTTGCCGAATACGCGATAAATGTTCTCACAAG
>CAWESG010000036.1:0-4613 GCA_963811555.1 uncultured Alphaproteobacteria bacterium
ACGCGGCCTGACCTCGCCATTGGGCCCCGTCGCGATTTCGAAGGCGCCGACCTTCACCGCATTCACCCCAGTGGCGCGCCCAAAAGCCGTTTCGCCGCTGGCGTTCGACGAGCGCAGCACATAAGTGGTTTCACCCTGCGCGACGCGAAGAGCCTCCATGGCGAGCGACGGCGTGAGGCCGAAGGGACCCGTCCCAAACAAGAGCGCGCGCCGCACGACCTGATCGCGATCCGGCAACCAATTCGTGGCGCCCAGACCGCGCGCAGGTTGCGCGAGCAAAGGCAATGGCGCGACGATTGCGGGAAAGTGCGGAAGGAAAGGCGCAGGATCATCGCCCGCGATGACAAAGCCAGCTTTTGGTTCCGGTCCCTTCAACGCGCCCGAAGTCGAGAGCGTCAGACCCAAAATCACCGGAGATGCGGCGATCGAACGCGCGAAGATCTGATCGTTGGAAGGCGGTCTTCGCCAGCGTTCGCGACAGATCCCGGCGCAGGCTTTCATTGGGAGCGATGGCGAGCATATTCTCGAGGCTCGTTCGATCCGGCTCGGCGAAGATAAAATCGAAGGCGATCGCGGACGCGCCCATCGACGTCAGTCGATCCGTCAATTCAGCGAGGCGCGTGCGCGGCCACGGCCATTGGCCGAAAGCCTTGAGGCTCGCCTCGTCGATGCCGACGATCTTGACGGGCGCTTGCGGATCGTAGGGACGCGGAGCGGCGCGCTGAAACGAGTCGAATACGAAATTACGCAGATCGTCGAGAAGGCGCGGCTGAACAAACGCCGCGGGAAAGACGGCCAGCGCCGCCAGCGTCATCGCAATCAGATAGACATGACGACGACGCCACATGAACGCCCCCTCCTTGGGAGGTCGCTCGCTCCGAAAAAAAGCGAACACGACCGCGCGGGCGCCGGCATTAAACGCCGACATTCGATAAAATATTCTTTGCGTTCGAAAGAGAGGCGAGCCCTAGTTTGGGGCCAAAGGAGGAAGGACCTGGGACAAGTTATTGATGGGTGGTGGTGTATACCTATCCGGCGGCGGCGGCGCAGCGCGGAGGCGGCGTGCCGGGCAAATTATTGACCGAACTCTGACTTTCGACAAAAGTATTGCCGGTCCAAATCAGATTGAGATCGTCGAGAATTGTCGGCGAGCTGGGATTGCCGATATCGGTCGGCGGCCGCACATGGCCCAATCGCAGATGCGCTTCGGGATTGTTCGGCAAAACAGTCGCGCCGCCGGTCTGTCCGTCATCGCTCGCAAGACTGGCGTCAATCTGCGCGATCCATGCGGCCGGGAACGAGAAACGGCTCGGATATATCGCCGTTGGGAGACACGCAGACGCCAAACCCCGGACGCGTGAGCTTCGCGGAGCCGTGACTGTTGGTGACGGTCGCCTCGCCATATTGGATCACGACCAACTGGCCGCCGCAGGGGCTTTTCGTCGAGAACAGCGCCGTGCCGCCGCGCACGCCGATGGAGGCGGTGGGCGTGCGCACATTCGCGCCCGCGCCATGGCTCACGCCGCCGCCGACGAAGCGCAAGACTCCCTTCGCGAGAGAGACGCCCTGACTGCCGCCGCCGGCATTGCCGCTATAGACGAAATGATCGACGGTCACGGCGCTGTTGCGCCCGACCGTCATCGTCGAAGTGTCGCGGAAATTGATCTGCGCGCTGCCATCGGAACTCGTTTCGATGCGTTCGCGATTTTCCACGCCGGTTCCGAGCGACAGCTTGCGGGTGGATTGGCCCGGCGGAGTGCCGCGCGCCGTTTGATTGACAGCGCCGACATTGCCGACGCTTTCGGCATGCGCGCCCGCGCAGGCGAGCGCCAATCCCGAGGCCAGGAGACATAGTTTTGCGGAACGGATCATGATGCGTCTCCTCAAAACTTCGCCACAGGGCCGAAGATCACGGACAGATTATTGGTGTTGAAGTTCGGCAGATTCGACCAGTTGCGCGAATATTCGATCGCGCTGGCGAATCCGAAATTGGCGGTGATCGGCGCCTCGAATGCAACGCCCGTCGTCCAGGCGACGTCGCGACGCGCGCGGAACGGATCGAGGAAGAAATTCGCCGAGTCGAACTGGATTTGGAAGACGCGTCCATAGGGCGCGATCGTCCATTTGCGGCCGATCCAATCGACCGGCGGATCGAAGTCGACGCGCAACGAGCCTTGCGCCTCGAACTGATCGAAGGATTGCGCCGACGAATCGTGGGAGTCGCCACGCGTGTAAGAGAGACGCGTCTCGATCCTCACATTGTCCATGGGCCGGAAATAGCCCGCGAGCAAAGCCTGAAGCGCATCGCCGCTGGAAAGCGTGGAGACCTGCGGGCTCACTCCGCGCGTATTGACGGACAGCGAGCGCCATTCGAACCCGGGTTCGATCGAGAGCATGGGCCCGACCGGCACACTCACACTGACGCCAGCGCCGCCGGAGTTGAGGTAATTGACGTTGCCAAGGCTCGAGACAAGGCCCGTCACATAGGGCTTCACCGTCACGCCCGGCAGGTAATCAGGCGACAACGCAAGGCGAGGCCCCGCGGATGCGCTCAACAGACCGACGTTATATTGGCTGAGATTGAACTGCTGCGTCGCATAGCCAGCAATGCGCGTTTCAAATCTGTCGCCGTTCTGGTTCTGGAAGTCGTAGTCGTGAGCGACCTCTCCCAGTTCGAACGCGTTGAAGTCCGACCGGCGGGTTGCAAGCGCCGCACGGTCGATCCCGCCAACTCGGAAGAGGTCATTGGACGGAAAATAGCTCGCATTCGATTGAGAACGGACGCCGACCTGGAAACGGCCATACCAACGGCTCGCTTCGTTTTGTTTTTCGATATCGGACAAATGCGCTTCGACCTGCGCGACCTGCACTGCGTCGAGATCGCCCAACTCGAGCGCTCTGCGCAAATGCTGCGCGGCGACCTGATAGGCCCCGAGCCGCGCGTAAAGGAATCCCAATTCCTTCCGCGCACGCGACAGACGCGGGTTAAACGTCAGCAGCCGCTCGAGCGCGCCTATTCCCGCTTCAAAGTCTTTCAGCTCGGTCGAGAGAACGACATAGCGATAGGTCGCGTCGTAATCGGTTGGATGAAGACGAATATGGTCTGCAAGCTGAGCCTGCTCGGCCAGGGCGCTTTGCCGATCGACCACGCTGAGGTCCTGCGCCTTGGCGGTGGGGATCGAGAACGCGCCGACGCCCAGTCCGGCGCCCACAAAAATGCTCGTCAAAAGATGAAGCGACAGGGCCGCGCTATGCGGCGTCCGTCGAGATGAATGTTTGAAAAAAAGCTCGAAGGCCATTGAGCAACATTGCCTTATGCGCCGGTCGGAACGACCGGAGGAATGGGCTTGCACGCTGACTCGGATTGAAAACGATGGCAAGCAGCCACGCCCGCGCCGGGACGTCGTGGTTAAATCGACGCAGCTAATTGTAATCATTACGAAAAATACTGGTATTTCAGGCCGTTGGTCGCGCGCGACTGTCGTGGAAGGGAAAAAGGCCGGGAAGTGTTGCGTAAAGGGCACAGCCGTGTGCAGCGGCTGATGAGATCGTTTTGCTGTTTGATGCGAACCGACTGCGACATGTAAAAGCACAGGAATGCAAGCAGTCCGAGCGGAATCGAGGGGCAATAGAGGATTGCGAGCAGAGTATCGGCTCCGGCGCCGATCGCGACGTTCTTGGACGTCACCAGATAGCTCACGAAGCTTCCGGACAGGATCATCTGCACGGAGCAACGCTGATCGACGGATTCGAGACGACTGGCCACATACTGATACTGATAGACGGCGGAAAGCGCTTCCGCCTTTGTCTGTTCTAACATCATGATGTTTCGATAGTTTCATGGTGGCGGCGCTTCGGGTCCTTGGCCGAGCGTTGGTTGAACATTCGGCGACCCCTCATTGATATCCGATACCTGCGGCGCGGAATGTGCGGGAGCGCACAGCGCCTCAGTTCGATTCGGAAAAGAAGGCCGCGCTCGCAGTTGTCAGCAATGGGACGCCGGACTTATCTTCCGAGCGCGGAAGTGAAGGACGAGACCATGAATTCAGGATCGTGGCGGGTATTGGCCGGCCTGCTGTTGACGCTCGCCATGTTCGGCCCGTTGCAGGCCAAGGGCGACATTCTGTGGAACTGGTCCTACGTCAACGCCGAGACCAAAGTCAGCGCCTCCGGCACGCTGAGCACGAAGGAACTGTCCGACGGCGCTTACTCGATCACCACGATCACAGGCCTCTGGAACGGCGCCAAAATCGCTAGCCTGGAGCCTATTCGTTCATGCTGCTCTCCTCCCGGATGGAACAGCAATCTGCTGATCGATGGCGAGACGAAGCTCGACAAGGGCGGCTTCGCTTTCAGCGCGAGCGGAAATTTGCAGGTCAATCTTTTCTACAAGGACGGCGGATACGCGTACGAAATCCGCAATGGTCCCGAGGTGAAGGGCGGCGTTTTTGCCGCAACGCGCCGCAGCGCGGATTGAGGCTTCGTTCTTGATGGGCGCTTTCTGCGGCCCCGATAGCTCCTACGCCGAGAAAGCCGATGCGGGACGAAGTTTGCGGCGATAGTCTTCAAAGGAGAAGACATTCCCTTTGCGCTTATCGGCGACGCTGACCGCA
>CAWESG010000037.1:0-39064 GCA_963811555.1 uncultured Alphaproteobacteria bacterium
TTCAAGACCGCTGCCTTAAACCACTCGGCCACCCTTCCGTTCCGGCGCGGATATATCATGGCTCTTTGCGGACGGGGAGCGCTTTGCTTTCCTGCGCCCCGAAATCTGCTAATCCTTCGCCTCGTCCCTGTAAAAGCCACGGGTTTCATTCAGGTCCGCATGCCTCTCTATTTCGCCTATGGCGCCAATATGGACGTCGCCGCCATGGCCTCGCGCTGCCCTAGATCGAGGCCGCTCGGCCGCGCCAGGCTCGCGCGCCATCGTTTTGCGATCATGGAGGCCGGCTACGCCAGCGTCCTGCGCGATCCTCGCGCGAGCGTCCATGGGGTATTGTGGGATCTCGCCCTGTCGGACGTCCCGGCGCTGGATCGGTTTGAGGACGTCGGCCGTGGCCTATACAAAAAGACGGCGCAGCCTGTCCTGCGCGAAGCCGCCGGGGCCGTCTCGGCGCTCATTTATATCGGCGCCGTCGGGCGAGAGAGTGCGCCGCGGCCAGGCTATTTGGAAGGCGTCCTCGCTGCGGCGCGCGACTGGAATTTGCCCGCTCCCTATATTTTCTATCTCGAAAGTCTCATCCCGGTTCGGGCGCAAGGTCTTCGCTCATGAATAGGATATCGGGAACGAAAGTCGCCGTCGTCCACACCGTCGCGGAGCTGCGCGACGCCGTGCGCGAGTGGCGCGCGCGCGGCGAAAGCGTCGGGCTTGTCCCCACCATGGGCGCCTTGCACGCGGGGCATGCTTCGCTTGTTTCCCGCGCCAGAGAAAGCGCAAAGCGCGTTATCGCAACCGTTTTCGTCAATCCAACGCAGTTCGGGCCGTCCGAGGACTTCTCAAAATACCCGCGCACTTTGGCGTCGGATATCGAGAAGCTCGGGGAGGTCGAAACGGATTTATGTTTCGCGCCTTCGGTCGAAGAAATGTATGGGGAAGGCTTCGCCACGACGGTCCATGTCGAAGGCCCGGCAAAGGCCGATCTCGAAGATCGTTTCCGGCCGACGCATTTTTCGGGGGTCGCGACCATTGTCGCAAAGCTCCTCAATCAGGCGCAGGCCGATGTCGCGGTGTTTGGCGAGAAGGACTATCAGCAATTGCTGGTGATCCGTCGCCTTGCGCGCGATCTCGATCTGCCGACGCAAATTCTCTCCGCGCCGACCCTGCGGGAGCCGGATGGCCTCGCCATGTCGTCGCGCAATGTATATTTGTCGCCGAAGGAACGCGCCGTCGCGCCTGTGCTCTATCGCGAACTCGAAACGGCTTCGCGCCGCATTCGCGATGGAGGATCGATCGGTCCCGTGATGGACGAGGCGCGGGACGCCGTTGCCGCGGCCGGATTTTCCATCGACTATCTCGAAGCAAGACATGCCGAGACATTGGCTCGCATCGCGCGTCCTAACGATGGGCCAATTCGCCTGCTCGTCGCCGCGCGCATCGGAGCGACGCGGCTCATCGATAATATTGCGGTGTAAGCATGTCGGTTGAAGAGCGCCGCATCATTCGAATTGTCGTTGAGGGACGCGTGCAAGGCGTCGGATTTCGCGCCTTCGTCGAGCGCGAAGCGTCGCGCCTTCAACTTGACGGCTGGGTGCGCAATCGTCGGGACGGCTCGGTCGAAGCGGTGGCGGCGGGTCCACGCGCGATTGTTGAAACATTCGTCGCTTTGACGCGGCGCGGCCCCGTCGCGAGCCGAGTGGACGCGCTTCGACTCGATGAGGCGGACGAAGCTGCGCTCTCGGAAAATAGCGCGAGGCGCGGCTTTACCGTCGCGCCAGACGCCTGACGCATGTCAGAATCATGCGTCGACCGTCGCTCCGAATATCTGTTCGAAAGAGCGCCGAAGGGCCGCGTCCACCGCGCTCATATCCGCGCCAACGCCCAGATCTGCGAGACTCGTGACGCCAAGATGAGACTGGCGCACGCCGCACGGCGCAATTCCGGAGAAATGCGTCAGGTCCGGCGCGACATTCAGCGCGATCCCGTGAAAAGTCACCCAGCGCCGCATGCGCACGCCAATCGCAGCGATTTTGTCCTCGGCGGGCGAGGCGTCCACGCCATGCGGTTTGTCGGGACGCGCGACCCATACGCCAACCCGATTCTCGCGACGTTCGCCGCAGACTCCAAATCCCGCAAGCGTCGCGATCAGCCAATCCTCGAGCGCGCAGACGTAAGCGCGCACGTCGCGTCGGCGCTGCGAAAGATCGAGCATGACATAGGCCACTCTCTGGCCCGGTCCATGATAGGTGAACTGACCGCCGCGCCCCGTTCGATGGACGGGAAAGCGGGGGTCGAGCAGATCCGCATCCTTGGCGGAAGAGCCGGCGGTATAGATCGGCGGATGTTCGAGCAGCCAAACCCGCTCATGCGCCATTCCCTGCGCAATGCGCTCGACAAGCGACTCCATCTCGGCGACCGCCGCTTCATAGGGGACAAGGCTGTCCCCCACGAGCCATTCGACCGGCGGGCAACCCGGTTGCGACCGCATGGACGCCGCGAGCGCGTCGCGAGGAAGGACATTTGCGGGGGCGTCGGATGTCGGCATGGGCGTAACTTATATAATTCTCATTGGTCGCGCTGCGCGCCAAGCCTGCGTCTTGTGTTCGCAGGAGCGATTTGTTAGAGGCTGCGCCAGCCGGCGCTTTGCGGATAGCGAATGCGCCTTTGCGGTCGTGGCGGAATTGGTAGACGCGCTAGCTTGAGGTGCTAGTTCCCGAAAGGGCGTGGAGGTTCGAGTCCTCTCGACCGCACCAAATCACTTAAAAGACTTTTGATTTCAATGTAATGATCGCGCTTCCGGGCGAAACGCCGCGTTCTCCCGTCCGCGCCGGGATCGTTTTGGCAAACTCGTGCTGAGCATGAAGTGGCGCCGGCGCCACACATCGGGAAAATGTGCGACGCTCCCGTCCACACGCATTCATATTATGGTAATCAAATGGCGAAGGGTCCGTTTGAATTGGCTTGGAGGCCATTCATGAATTTCAAGATTGCCTTTGTCGTATCGATGGCCGCGGCTGCGCTCGCCGGTTGCAATGGCGTTCGTGTGCCGGATCCAAAGCTTTCAGGACGGGACGCCGAATTCCTGGCGTTGGTCCCGACGGCCGAAGTCGGCTCCGCCTACGAACGCTACCTCGTAGACTACAAGACGTCCGAGCCCGTCGGCTCGATCATCGTCGATTCGCGAAACAAGTTTCTCTATTTCGTCCAGCCGGGCGGCAAGGCGATCCGCTACGGAGTCGCCACCGGGCAGGACGCGATGGGCTGGACGGGACGGGCCTATATCGGAGCCATGCAGGAATGGCCTCGCTGGATTCCGCCCAAGGACATGCTGGAGCGATGGCCGCATTTGCAGCCGACGGCGGACGCCGGCGGTTTGCCGGGCGGTCCGGACAATCCGCTCGGCTCGCGCGCGCTCTACCTCTATCAGGAAGGTAAAGACACGCTGTATCGCATCCACGGCACCAACGAGCCCGAGAAGATCGGCCAGAGCGTCTCGTCCGGCTGCATTCGGATGCGCGATATCGATGCGATCGATCTTTATGGCCGGGTCAAGGTCGGCGCGAAGGTTCTCGTGATCTGATTTACCCGCAAACGGCGCAAATCAAATTCGGGCGGCGATCTCGCAGCAAGGCGAGCGCCGCCCGAAGCATTTTGATGGCCTATTCCACCGGCTCGACCGCGGTGATCTCAATGCCAAAGCCCGAAAGCCCGACAAAGGCGCGCGGCTTTTGCGTCGACGCGCGCAGGCGGATCGAGGAGACGCCCAGATCTTTGAGAATTTGCGCTCCCAGACCGACGTCGAGCCACTGACGCTTGCGTTCGTCTTCGGCGTTTTCGTCAATCCGTCCAACAATATTGGCGGGCACGCCGGCGGCGCCGTCGCGCAGATAAACAAGGACGCCGCGCCCTTCGCGGGCAAATCGCGTCAACGCCTTCTTGATCGTTTCGCCGCCGCCGAAAACGTCGCTCAAAATATCGGCCCGATGCAGCCTCGTCGGCACGTCGCGGCCATCGCCGATGTTTCCGACGATGAATGCGAAGTGTTGCACCGTGTCAAAAGCGCTGACATAGGCGTGGCCCGTGAGTTCGCCGACGAATGTCTTGACCGGAAAGGTCGCGACGCGTTCGACGAGTTTCTCGCGCGCCTGACGAAAAGCGATGAGATCGGCGACCGAGACGAGCTTCAAATCGTGTTCGCGAGCGAAATCGGCGATTTGCGCGCCGGTCATCACCGTTCCGTCGTCATTCGCCAGTTCGCAAATCACGCCCACGGGCGGCAGGCCGGCGAGCTTGCACAAATCGACGGCGGCTTCCGTATGGCCCGAGCGCATCAGCACGCCGCCCTCTTTGGCGATGAGCGGAAACACATGGCCCGGCCGCACGAAGTCCTGCGCGCCCATATTGCCATTGGCGAGCGCGCGCACCGTATTGCTTCGCTGCTCGGCGGAGATGCCCGTCGTCAGCCCGTGACGCGAATCGACCGATACGGTGAAGGCCGTTCCGAGCGGAGCGTCGTTCGCCGCCACCATGGGCGCGAGATGCAGGCGCTTGGCGTCCTCCAGAGTGATCGGGGCGCATACGATGCCGCAGCAATGACGGATGATGAAAGCCATTTTTTCGGGCGTGCAGAGGGACGCGGCGATGATCAGATCGCCTTCGTTCTCCCGATCGTCGTCGTCGGTGACGACGATGATTTCGCCGCGCGCCAGCGCTTCGATGGCTTCGGTGATGGAATGGGGCAAGAGCGTTTTCCTAAAGGCCGATCCGCCTGACGCAGCCGGCGCTTGCCGCAACATGTAACGCCGGCGGCGCAGCTTTTCAAATGCCGCTGGCCCTTAACGCGCCGTTGTGGTTAGCGTCAGGCTTGGGCTCGCCGGTCACGGCGCGCGAGGAAGAACTCCATGCGACCTTTCTGCGCCTTCTTCATTTTTGCCTGGTTCGCCGCGCCGGCGATCGCATCGCCATGCGAGACAATTGAAGCGGAGCGCAATTCCTATGTCGTCTGCGCCTTCGACGCGCGCGATGCGTCCATCCGCCTCTTTCTGCGTGACGGCAATGGCGAAATTTATGGCGGCTTCTCGAACCTTGTCGCCTCGTTGCAAAGCCGAGGCGAAAATCTCATCTTCGCCATGAACGCTGGAATGTATGGCGAGGACCGCCTTCCGGTCGGCCTCTATGTGGAGGCGGGGAAAACCGCGCACGCCGCCAATACCCATCCCGGGCGCGGTAATTTTCACATGAAGCCGAACGGCGTGTTCTGGGTGGATGGCGCGCGCGCCGGCGTGACCGAAACCTCGCGATTTCTAAAGCAAGGCGTGCATCCGTCCTACGCCACACAATCCGGGCCGATGCTCGTCATCGGCGGACGCATCAATCCGCATATCCACGACAGCGGCACGTCAGAGAAAATCAGAAACGGCGTCTGCGTTGCGGACGGACACATCGTGCGCTTCGCGATTTCGAATGGGCCGGTGACCTTTCACGAATTTGCGCATCTTTTTCGCGAACGGCTGCAATGTCCGGACGCTCTGTTTCTCGACGGCTCCGTCTCATCGCTCTATGCGCCCTCTGTCTCGCGGCATGACCGGTTTCTGCCGATGGGGCCGATCGTGGGCGTGGTCGAGAAGAAAGGAAAATGATAATTGTGTAGCGAATGATTATCGCATCCAGGGAGCGGCCTTCGCCCTCATGCTGAGGAGCCGCGAAGCGGCGTCTCGAAGCACGAAAGCTGGTTCTCCTCCTTCGAGACGGCCCCTTCGGGGCCTCCTCAGGATGAGGAACCCGTTTGCGCAATTGTTATTCGGCGCCTCAGGCCTCCATCAGCGCGCCGACATGGGCCGCAACGGAGCGCGCAAGATCGTCAGGCGCATAGCCGCCTTCGAGCAGGGAGACGACGCGGCTTCCGCAGCGCCGCGCGGCGATCTCCATGATGCGAAGCGTCGCGTCGCGAAAATCGCCGTCGACAAGGCGCAATCCGCCGAGCGGATCGTGGATATGGGCGTCGAACCCTGCGCATAGAATGATGAGGTCCGGGCCGAAAAGCGTCGAGGCGCGGCAGGATCGCGCCGACGAGGGCCGCTCGAAACGCCTCGCCGCCATCGCCTTTGCGCAGAGGCGCATTGACGATGTTGTCATGTTCGCCGCGCTCGCTCGCCGCGCCCGTGCCGGGATAGAGCGGCATTTGGTGTGTGGAGGCATAGAGGACATTCTTCTCGCTCCAGAAGATTTCCTGCACGCCATTGCCGTGATGCACATCGAAATCGACGATAGCCACACGCTCCGCGCCATGCGCGGCCATGGCGTGGCGAGCGGCTATTGCGGCGTTGTTGAAGAAACAGAAGCCCATGGGCGCATGAGCTGAGGCGTGATGTCCGGGTGGGCGCATCGCGACGAAAGCGTTTTTCGCTTGTCCGCGCATGACCGCGTCAACTGCGAAAGTCGCGCCGCCTGCCGCATGAAGCGCAGCCTCGAACGTCGACCAGTTCATCGCGACGTCGGCTCCAAGACTGCGTGAAGCCGTCTTTCGGCGCCGCCGCTTCAAGCTTTTCAAGATGCGCCGCCGTGTGAACGCGCAGGATCGCCTCCTGTGAGGCGCGCGGCGCTTCGGCGCGCGCAAGTTTGGCGAAGCGCGGTTCGGCGAGCGCCGAGGCGATGGCGCGCAAGCGCTCGGGCCGATCCGGAAAGCCGGGGCCCATGTCGTGCGCGAGCCCGGAGGGATGAGTAACGAGGAGCGTATTTCCTTGCGAGGCGGCGAGCGGCGTAACCAGCGTCGATCCTAGCGACGCCGCGAAGAAACCAAGCGCGTCGCGCCTCGAGATCACCCCACTTGCCCGCGATGGCGCAGGAAATGATCGGCGAGCACGCAGGCCATCATCGCCTCGCCGACCGGCACGGCGCGTATGCCCACACATGGGTCGTGACGGCCCTTGGTGACAATGTCCGTCTCATGGCCCGCGCGATCGATCGTGCGGCGCGGGGTGAGAATGGATGAGGTCGGTTTCACCGCAAAGCGCGCGACCACCGCCTGTCCGGTCGAAATGCCGCCGAGGACCCCGCCGGCGTTGTTCGAGAGAAAAACGGGCTTGCCGTCATTGCCCATGCGCATTTCGTCGGCGTTTTCTTCGCCGGAAAGTTCGGCGGCCTCAAAGCCCGCGCCGATCTCGACGCCTTTCACCGCATTGATCGACATGAAGGCGGCGGCCAAATCCGCATCCAGTTTGCCATACACCGGCGCGCCCCAACCGGCGGGGACGCCTTCGGCGACAATTTCAATCACCGCGCCAATGGAGGAGCCCGCCTTGCGCACGCCGTCGAGATAATCCTGCCAGCGAGCGGCGGCTCCCGCGTCGGGACAGAACAAGGGGTTTCTGTCCACCTCGCTCCAATCGAAACGCGCGCGGTCGATTTTATGCGGGCCGATCTGCACCAGCGCGCCACGAATGGTCACGCCCGCAATGATCTTGCGCGCAACTGCGCCAGCGGCCACTCGCGCAGCGGTTTCGCGCGCCGAAGAGCGTCCGCCGCCACGATAATCGCGAACGCCATATTTTGCGTCATAGACATAATCGGCGTGGCCAGGGCGGTATTTATCGGCGATGTCGCCATAGTCCTTGGAGCGCTGATCCGTATTTTCGATCACGAGCGCAATTGGCGTTCCGGTCGTCACTTGCCGGCCGTTTTCGTCCTCGAAAACACCCGAAAGGATTTTCACCGCGTCAGCCTCCTGACGCTGCGTGGTGAAACGCGATTGACCGGGCTTGCGCTTATCGAGATAGGACTGAATCTCTTCGGCTGTCAGGGGAATGCGCGGTGGGCAGCCATCGACGATTGCGCCGAGCGCCGGCCCGTGACTTTCGCCAAAGGTCGTGACGCGGAAGAGATGGCCGAAGCTGTTATGAGACATGCAAAACGTTGTATGAGGCGTGCGCGTCAGGGTCAAATAGACTAGGGGGCGTCGACCGCCGAGCGTCTCGCGCGCCAATGGCCGTAAACGAAGCTTAAGGATCAAGAGCTTTTCAAGGGCCGAAGGAAAGGTTTGAGAACATGATCGCTCCCGAATTCGCAAGGGCCATGGCTCGCTACAATCGCTGGCAAAATCGCAGCCTCTATGCGGCCGCGGGGGCCCTTACGGAAGACGAGCGCCGCAAGGATCGGGGGGCATTCTTTCAGTCCATCCATGCGACATTGAATCATCTTCTCTGGGCGGACGCCATGTGGATGAGCCGCGTATCCGATGAACCAAAGCCCACGGTGACGCTGAAGAATTCTGTCGCCTTCTGTGACGATTGGGACGCCTTGGCGCGGGAGCGGGCGGCCATGGACGAGCGCCTCATCGCCTGGGCGGATAGTCTCGACGAAGCTTGGCTTTCAGCCGATCTCGTCTGGCGCTCAGGCGCCAAACAGGCGGAGATCGTGAGGCCGCGTTGGCTCATCGTCGTGCATATTTTCAATCATCAGACGCATCATCGGGGGCAGGTGCATGCGATGCTGACCGCGGCCGGCGCAACGCCCGAGGATACGGATGTGATTTTCATGTGATCGACGCCGTCGCCTAGGCGGCCGCCTTTTCGGCGGCCAATGCTTCCGCGGCGCGCGCGGCTAACGGCTCGGCAGGCGCGCCGACCCATTCCGAATGCGCCGGGATGGTCTCGCCCTTCATCACCACGGTGAGCGGACCCAGTCGCGCAAAATCGTCAATATGGGTGTCGTAGAGAACGGTCGACCCCGCGCCGACGGTCACGCCCTTGCCGATGCTGACGCGACCGACCTTCATCACGCGGTCTTCGTAAAGATGCGTCTGCAAGGCCGCGACCATATTGAGGGCGGCGAAATCGCCAACCTTCACGCAATCGAACTCGGTAATGTCGGTCATGTCCATGAACACGCCTCTGCCGAATCTTGCGCCGAAGAGACGCAGCACCCATGGCAGGAACGGCGTGCCGCGCAGATGTTCAAGCATCACTTTGCCGGCGAGGCCCCAATAGAGCACAGCGCAGGCTTCCGTGCGCATGGCCCAGAAGGACCACATCGGCTTTACCTGCGGCTCATAGCGGCCCATCGTCGCCCATTTGACGACCACGACTGCGAGCGTCATCGCGAGGGAGATCAGCACCGAATCGAGAATGAACAGCCAGGCGACCGTCGTATATTCGCCTTCGATGAGCTTCTGGCCGAAGCTTTCAACCGCCCATGTGCCGAAGGTCATGAACAGCATCGTCGGCAATGACACGTTCACGGCTTCATAAACCGCTCGCATGAATTTTTTCCAGGGAGGCGGCTGGTATGTCCAGTTGGCGCCGCCGCCGTCGAATTTCTGGCGCACGGGCAGTTTGATCGGCGGCGAGCCGAACCAGGTGTCGCCTTCCGACATTTCGCTATTTGCAGGCGGCTTGGATTTGATTCCGATCAGCGCGCCGGAGGGAATTTCCGAACCCGGCGGAACGACGGCGTCATTGCCAACGAAGACGCGCTCTCCGGTCTTCACATGTTTGAGATACATCCACCCGCGGCGGATGTCCTCGTCGCCCAAAACCACTTCATCCGCGATGAAGCATTTGTCGCCGATTTCCACGAGATCGTAACGGCCGGAAAGATTGGTCGAGATTTCCGAGTCCTTGCCGATCTTCGCCCCCATCATGCGGTACCAGGTCCGCATGTAGAGCGTTGCAAACAACGACGAAAGCGTCTCGAGCGTCACTTCTGTCGCGAGCGCCACGGCCCATTTGCGCATATAGAAGTTGGACCAGACGGAGTAGGTTCCCTCGCTTACGCGCGGCAGCACCAGCCAGCGGAAGATCACGATGAAAGCGACCGTCACCAGCACGAGCACGAAAGCTGTTGGCCAGGCAAAAAGCGGAATCGCTGCGAGGTAATAGCCGTGGTCCGCATCGGCGATGCCCATCCAATTGTCCAGCCTGTCGAACACCCAAAACGCCGGAAAGATCGGGAGAAGGCCAAGCGGCGGGATGGAGAGAACGAGCACGGTGAACAGAAAGGTCATGGCGAGGCGACGCGGAGCATTCGCGGTTGCTTGCGGGTCGAGTTCGGACTCATTGACCATGCCGGTGCGTCGCGCCGGTGAGCCGTTCCAGATTTCATGCGCGCCAATGCGCGCGCCGGACGGAACCGAGGTCAGATCCTCAAGCGCCGCGCCTTCGCCTATGATCACGTTTTCCTCGATCACGCACGACGTGCCGATGTAGGCGTCGGCCCCGATCTCGATCGTTCCGATGATCAGCTCATTGCCTTCGACTCTCGCGTTGGAGAGCTTGAGCTTCGAGCCTAGGCTGGCGCCGGCGCCGATTGTGACGAGGTCGATCGCGCCCATGTCCAACTCGCTGATGAGCGCGTCGTCTCCGATTTTTGCGCCCAAAGCGGTGAGATACAGCCGCATGAGAGGCGACACCTGAAACCATTTGGCGTGGGTGAGGCCGATCAGGCGCTGCGACAGCCACCATCTGTAATAATAAACGCCCCATAGAGGATAGCGCCCGGGCTTTGTGCGTCCGATCACAAGCCATTTCCCGATAATCGACGTCGCTACCGTGGCGATGTTGATGCACATATAGATGCCGAGCAGCGCGACGGATTCCTCGAAAATGCTGGCGTCGGGAGAGGTGACCAGCATGTAGGAGACGAAGACGCCGAGCCATTGCGACGTGACGATGGCGAGGATGAACGGCAGGGCGGCCGCCTGCGCCAGTCCGCAGAGGAAACGTCGCAGCAGCGGCGGGGGCTCGAAGGAGAGATCGCGCTGGGCGCCATGCGCCTCCACTTTACCGTCGAGATGCGCCGCCAAAGCGCGCAGGCTGCGCTGCGTGTACATGTCTTGCAGTGTGATCGTGGCGAGGCGCGGCGTTTCGCGCACGAGCGATACGAAACGCGCGGCAAGCAGCGAATGTCCGCCAAGATCGGTGAAGAAGTCCGCGTCGAAGGGAATGGCGCCTGGCGGCAGCACGCGCTTGGCGGCTTCAAGCAGCTTCAATTCCGTTTCGTTGCGAGGATCTTCCTGTTCTTCGTTGACTGCGGCTGGAGCAGTGAGTTCGATGCGCTTTAACGCCTTGCGATCGACTTTGCCCGATGAGAGCTTCGGCAGCGAAGTTACGATTTCGTAGCGCGAGGGAACCATGTAAGGCGGCAGCCGCTCGCGCAACGCCATTCGCAGATCGCGCACGTCCTCGATCGGTTCATCGACGACCAAAAACGCGACAAGTTCGTCAATTCCGTTTTCGTTGCGGAGCACGACGGCGGCCTGTCGAACAGGCTGTTGTTCACTCAGCACGGCTTCGATTTCGCCGAGTTCGACGCGAAAGCCGCGGATCTTGATCTGATCGTCGATGCGGCCTCGAAAGCTCAAATTGCCGTTTTCGTCGAGTGCGACGGCGTCCCCCGAGCGATAGAGGATGGGGTCGGAGCCGTCGGCGTCGAACGGATTGGCGATGAACTTCTCCGCCGTCAATTCGTCGCGTTTCAAATAACCGCGCGCGACGCCGGGGCCGCCGATGAGCAATTCTCCCTCGACTCCGGGATCGAGCAGCTCCAGCGCCTCATTGACGACATAGCAGCTGTAATTTGGAATTGGGCGCCCGATCGTGACAGGCTCTCGCGGCCAAACCTCGATACAGGTCGCAACAACGGTCGCTTCTGTCGGACCGTAGGTGTTGTAAATCGTGCGGCCAATTCGGGTCCAACGATCGACGACGGAAGGTGGGCAGGCTTCGCCGCCAAGAAGTATTTTCTTGATGGTCTTTACGTCGCGCGGCAGGACGGTGAGCAGCGTCGGCACCGTATCGAGCACCGTGACGCCGGCTTCTTCCAAAATGTCGGGAAGGGCTTCCGTTTCGCCGATGATCTCCGGCGTAGCGACAAAGAGCGTCGCGCCGACGAGATAGGGAATCCAGATTTCCTCCATCGAAAGATCGAAGGCGACGGACGCTCCCTGAAACATCACGTCGGACGACGTAAGCTCGAAGACCTCATTCGCCGCGCGCAAATAGTGGCAAATGTTGCGCTGGGTGATGACGATGCCCTTCGGCGTCCCCGTCGAGCCCGAGGTATAGATCAAATAGGCGGGGTGTTCGGGCGTTGCGCCGCGTTCACGGGGGTCAGGCAGCGGTTCGTCGCCGAAAACGGCGATCTCCTCGTCAATCAAGGCCTCGACGCCGATCGCTGGCGCGGCCTTGGCCGCAAAGCTCCCAGAGGTCAGCAGGCCTTTCGCCTCTGCGTCCTCAAGACAGACCGCGATGCGCTCGACTGGCGCTTCGGCGTCAAAGGGCAGCCAGGCGGCCCCCGTCTTGGCGATGGCGAGTTGAGCGATCAGAAGCTCGGGGCCGCGTCCCATCCATAGCCCGACGACGTCGCCGGGGCCGATTGAGCGGGCTACAAGCCCCCTCGCAATCGCCGTCGCCTGGGCGTCCGCTTCGCGATAGGTGAAGCGGCGTTCGAGCGTTTGCATAACCAAAGCATTGGGATAGGCGGTTACGCTCGCTGCAAAAATCTCGCAGAGAAGTTCGTCTCGGATCAGATGGGGCGCCGAAGCGCCGCGCAGAACCGCCTTCGAAACCGAAGACGCCTTAAGGACGAACCCTTCGCTCTCTACGAGCGTCACCCCGCCGACGGGCGTCAATTCTGGCCGCAATTCGTTCATTTCCTCGACAAATCCGCCGCATGCGACCCTTTGATGACCAAGTCGCTGAGAGGCGTTTCTCTAACATGGAGGCAACGCCTCTCCTATCCCGCAATGGAGCTGAACAAAGCGTGAATTTTCACAGTTTCGGGACCGAGACATGGGTTTTTCACCATCCTTGCAGGAATTCCACGAAACTGTGCGTTTCTGCAGCGTTACGCAACCGTTGAATCGCCTTTTTGCTGGCGACGCGAACCTGCTCGGAATGAGTCTTCAAGTCGTCGATGGCGCGATCCAACGCATCGATTCTTTTTTGACGTTCGGCTTTTGCCAGCGCATCGACTTGCGCATTGACGGTTTGGAGCTTTTGCGGAGATTTCTGGCGCAACTCCAGCGCGGTCTGGCGAACTCTCGCCATGATGAAACAGTGATGCAGCGCCGCCAGAAGCCAGCTCGGACTTCCCCAATCGGCGCCTTTGGGACGATTTGAATCGTCGAACGCCCGACCGCAAACAAGACCATGTTCGAAATCGCGAGTCGTCACTTCGCGAAACGGGCGTATCTTGCCGTTCTCGTCAATCTCAAGCGCGAATTGGAAATCCTGCAGCGCGTCCGCATAGGCGAGATTCCAGTCTTCGATCGCCGTTTGCAGCTTTTCGATTCGCTTTGCGAAAGCTGCATCGTCATCGCTATCGAGATTTTGAGCGACATTATAGGAAAGAAAAACGCGCTTCGACATAAGCTGCGATGCATTGTCGAACGTTTTCGTTGCTTCCGCCAGCCGTTGCTTGGCAAGATCGAGACGGGTCTGTTCGCGCCAGGTCTTGTACGTGAATCCAGTCGTCACCAATCCCGCCAGTACCGAGCCGAAAAGAAAATTGATGAACCTGCCTCTGATTCCACTGCTATCCTCGCCCGCCATTGAGCTCTCTCTATTGTGCAATGAAGTGATAAAAGCCGCCTGATCATAGACGCGCGGCCCGCATGCGTGCAATTCGGCGCTCGATATGCAACGCTCTTCCAAAGCGACCGCCATTTCAAACGCTCGTTCAACTCAAATTCGAAGCTTCTAATCCAGTTTAGCCCTTGCGATTCGCATTTAATCGCTCTTCGACAGGATAGCGGCGAATTGAGGACTTTTCTTCGATTTTCGCATTTAAGCCTTTCTGCTTGTATCTTTTTGCCTCGCAACCATAATTGGCGACGAACGTCCAGCCGACTGTCATTGCGGCCGGCGCTCCCAGCCGCTCTTGGAAGGAAAACCTGTGTCGAACCAATCGACGGTAAAAAACAATTATCTTGCGCGTAAGTCCGTCGAGGACTTGATCGCCTCGGGCGCAGCCGAAAGCAAAGGCATGGTCCGCTCGCTTGGTCCAATCTCGCTGATGGCGCTTGGGATCGGCGGGATCATCGGGACCGGCATTTTCGTGCTCACAGGAACCGTCGCCGCTCACAACGCGGGCCCCGGAGTTGTCCTTTCCTTCGTGATCGCCGGGGTTGTCAGCGCGTTCGTCGCCCTGTGCTACGCCGAACTTGCTGCGCTCATCCCTGTTTCCGGCAGCACCTATACCTACACTTATGCGACGCTTGGCGAGATTTTCGCCTGGATTATCGGCTGGGACCTCATTCTTGAATATGGCATGGGCGCTGCGACGGTCGCGGTCGGCTGGTCCGGATATTTCGCCAATATGATGCGCAGCATCGGCCTTGCTATACCGCCGGAATTCACCGCGGCCTATTTCGCTGATCCGATCAAGCTCGCCGACGGAACGACGGTTCAAGGCGTCTTCAATTTTCCCGCCGCGGCCATCATTCTGCTGCTTACGGCGTTGCTCGTGCGCGGGACGAAAGAGTTGGCGGTCTTCAACAACATCATTGTCGCTTTCAAAGTGTTCGTGGTGGCGGCCGTCATCATTGTCGGCGCCCTTTTCGTAAATCGCGCCAACTGGACTCCATTCATTCCGGAGAACACAGGCACATTTGGCGAGTTCGGCTGGAGCGGCGTGTTTCGCGGCGCTTCGCTTGTGTTCTTCGCTTACGTGGGATTCGACGCGGTCTCGACAGCGGCGCAGGAGGCGCATAATCCGCAGCGCGACATGCCAATCGGATTACTGGGATCGCTCGCTATCTGCACGGTGCTCTATCTGCTTGTCGCGGCGGTTGTGACGGGACTGGTGCCGTACACCACGCTCGGCGTGCCTGATCCGATCGCGGTGGCCGTTGACGCCACCGGTCTGAAGTGGCTCGCGCTTATCGTAAAGTTCGGCGCGCTCGCTGGTCTGACGACAACAATGCTGGTGCTGCTTTACGGGCAGACGCGGGTGTTTTTCACCATGTCGCACGATGGACTCTTGCCGCCGGTATTCTCCAGGCTGCACGCCATCTGGCGCACGCCCGCCATTAGCCAGACGCTCGTCGGCGTCTTGGGCGCGCTCGTCGCGGGAGTCACTCCGATTCGCGAGCTTGCCGAAATGGTCAATATCGGCACGCTGAGCGCATTCGTCCTCGTGTGCAGCGCCGTCATTTATCTGCGTCGCAAATCTCCGGCCCTGCACAGGCCGTTTCGCGCTCCAGGCGTACCGGGAATGCCGATCTTCGGCATTGTTTCATCGTTGGCGCTAATGGCCGCGCTGCCATTGCTCACCTGGGGAGTTTTCACGATCTGGATGGTTATCGGTTTCGCCGTATATTTTGGTTATGGAAAAATGAGCGGGCGGCTAAACTGACGTCTTGAGACGAAGCTTGCCGGGACTGCGCGCTTCATGAGTTTGCGGCGTCAACGCTCCCATTCGGGAAAGGCCGATGAGCGCTCCCGCTATCGTCTGGTTTCGGCATGATCTCCGGCTCGCCGACAATCCGGCGCTAGCGGCGGCGATCCGGTCTCGCGCTCCGGTCGTCGCTTTGTTTATTCTCGACGACGATGCGGCGGGCGAATGGCGGCTGGGCGGCGCCAGCCGTTGGTGGCTGCACCATAGTCTTTCCTCTCTTGCAGCCGATCTCGCCGAATTGGGCGCGCAACTCGTTTTGAGGCGTGGCTCCGCCGATCTCGTGTTGCAAGGGGTTATCGCCGAAACGGGCGCGAAGGCGGTTTTTTGGAATCGCATCTACGAGCCATGGGCGACGCGTCGCGACTTTGCCATTAAAGCGGATCTGCGCGCTCAAGGCCTTAATGTCGAAAGCTTCAACGCATCGCTTCTCTTCGAGCCGTCGCAACTGTTCAATGGCAAGGGCGAGACGTTCAAGGTTTTCGCGCCATTCTGGAAGGCCTGTCTCGCCGCGCCTGCGCCGGCCGCGCCATTACGCGCGCCTGCGCGGCTTACGTCTGCGGCGGCTGTCGAGAGCGAGCGGCTCGATGATTGGCGCCTGCTCCCGACGAAGCCGGACTGGGCAGGCGGTTTGCGCGAAACATGGAGCCCGGGGGAGCGTGCGGCCAAGGCGCGGCTGAAGGCTTTCCTTCACGCGCCCATTCACGACTATTCTTCCGAGCGCGATTACCCGGGCCGCGATGGCGTCTCCCGGCTTTCGCCACATCTCCATTGGGGCGAGATCGGACCGCGCCAAATCTGGCATGACGTCGCCGCGAAGGCGGGAAAATCCGGAGCGGCGTTTTTGAGGGAACTCGGATGGCGTGAATTCAGCCATCACCTTCTCTTCGCCAATCCGAGCCTTCCGGACGATCCTCTCGACAAGAGCTTTGAGAACTTCCCTTGGGCGCGAGACAAGTCGGGCTTCGCCAAGTGGACGAAGGGACTCACAGGCTATCCGCTGGTCGACGCCGGAATGCGCGAATTATGGCGCACAGGCTATATGCACAATCGCGTGCGCATGGTCGCAGCTTCGTTCCTCATCAAGCACCTCCTCGTTGCCGTGGCAGGACGGCGAGCGGTGGTTCTGGGATACGTTGGTGGACGCCGATCTCGCAGATAATTCACTCAACTGGCAATGGGTCGCGGGCTGCGGCCCGGACGCCGCCCCTTTTTTTCGCGTTTTCAACCCTGTCTTGCAGGGCGAGAAATTCGACGCGGACGGCGCCTATGTGCGTCGTCATGTGCCGGAGCTTGCGCAACTCGACTCCAAATATATCCATCAGCCTTGGGAGGCGCCCGCAGATGCGTTGCGCAAGGCGGGCGTCAAGCTTGGCGAGACCTATCCGCGCCCGATCGTCGATCACGCCAAGGCGCGCCAACGTGCGCTCGAGGCGTTCGCCAAGATGCGCGGCGAAGAGAAAGGCGCACTCGCCAAGCGGCGGCAGAGGCGTTAAAGCCGGCTCTCTTTCGTCGCAAAGGATCCCATGCCTCCCGATATTCGTCCGTTTGAAGAAATCCGCATGCTGCTCGCCAATCTGCCAGCGCCTTGCGAAGAAAGCGTCGCAGCCGTGCGGGCCCGCGACGCGCAACTCACCAAGCCGCCAGGCGCTCTCGGCAGGCTCGAAGTCATCGTAGAATGGCTCGCGGCGTGGCAGGGCAGGGCGCAGCCTGCGATCGAGCAACCGCTTGTTGCGGTTTTCGCCGCCAATCATGGAGTCGTGGCGAAAGGCGTGTCCGCCTTTCCGGCGAGCGTCACTCGGCAGATGGTGGAGAATTTCACGGCGGGGGGCGCCGCGATCAATCAGATCTGCAAAACATTCGGCGTCGGCCTCAAAGTGTTCGAACTGGCGCTTGATCGTCCCACCAAGGACTTCAGCGAAGGGCCGGCGATGGAGGAGGCCGAGGCGGCCGCGACCATCGCCTATGGCATGGAGGCGGCTCAAGGCGGGGTCGATCTCCTGGCGCCCGGCGAAATGGGCATCGGCAACACCACTTCTGCGGCGGCGATTTACGCCGCTCTTTACGGCGGCCCGGCGGCGCGATGGACAGGTCGCGGAACGGGCGTCGACGATGCTGGCCTTGCGCGAAAGAACGCCGTGATCGATGCGGCGTTGACGTTGCACGCGGACCATTTGAACGATCCGCTGGAAGTTCTGCGTCGGCTCGGCGGGCGAGAGATCGCCGCCATGATGGGCGCTATTCTATCGGCTCGGCTCAATCGAATTCCTGTCGTTCTTGATGGCTATGTCGCCTGCGCCGCGGCGGCGTTGCTGCACGCCTTGCATCCGGACGCCATAGCGCATTGCATTGCGGGGCATGTCTCGGCAGAAGGCGCGCATGCGCAAATATTGGAAAGGCTGGGCAAGAAGCCTCTCCTCGATTTGAACATGCGGCTCGGCGAAGGGTCCGGCGCTGCGCTCGCGATCGGACTTATCAAGGCCTCACTCGCCTGCCATCGCGACATGGCGACGTTTGAAGGCGCGGGAGTGAGCGGGAAAAGCTCATGACGACATGCGGCTTGATCCCGTAACATCGACCATATGCGCATTGGCGTCGGTGGAACGCTGTCTGATGGTTGACGACGAGATCGACGCAGTTCGCGCACTGCTGAGTTCAAAGCCCCGGCCTGTGGGATGGAGCGAGCGGCGCGAGCGCCTCGACGAGGTGGGTTCCGTCTGGCCTGTCGCGAGTGACGTGACGCTCGAGTCGGTCGATCTTGGCGGGCTGGTCGGCGAGTGGTCGCTCGCGCCGGGCGCAGACGCCTCGCGCGTGTTGCTGTATTTTCACGGCGGCGGCTATTGCTCCGGCTCAATCCGCAGCCATCGCCGGCTTGTCACGGAAGCTGGCAGAGCGGCGGGAGTTCGCACGCTGGCGGTCGGCTACCGGCTGGCGCCCGAACATCCGTTTCCCGCGGCGTTCGACGACGCGCTGGCCGCATGGCGCTTCGTGAGAAGGAGCGGCGTCGCGGCGGAACGGATCGCAATTGGCGGCGACAGCGCAGGGGGCGGACTGACTGTGGCGCTCATCAATCGACTGCGCGATGCAAAGGAGGAGCTTCCCGGTTGCGCGTGGCTCGTGTCGCCATGGACCGATCTGACGATGTCTGGCGAAACGCTGACGTCCAAAGATGCTGTCGATCCGATCATTCACAAGGGCTACCTCGACGAGCTGGCCGACGCCTATCTCCCGCCCAGGATGGATAGAAAAGACCCGCGCGTCTCTCCGCTTTACGCCGACCTCAAAGGTTTTCCCGCAACGCTGATACAGGTCGGATCGGCGGAGACGCTTCTTGCCGACTCCACTCGATTTGCGGCCGCCGCCGGCGCCGCCGATGTTTCTGTGACCCTGGAGATATGGCCGCATATGATTCATGCGTGGCCCCTCTGGAACGCGCATCTGGAACCGGGTCGTCAGGCGCTGGCCCGCGCCGGGGCGTTCATCCGCGAGCGCATCTGAAATTCTCTTGCAACCGCGAGTTTGGCAAACGCGGTCGCCCGCGCCCCTCAGTGAGATCGAATGATCTCTCGCTCCGTCACCACGAAATCGAGCCTTTGGTCATGCGGTTCGTTCGGAACGCCGCCGGCCTCCTGGATCGAATAAGCGAGGCCGATCGCAATCACGCGCTTTTTTGCGCGTAGCTCCTTCAGCGTCGCGTCATAGATGCCGCCGCCATAACCAAGGCGAGTGCCCTGGCGATCGAATGCGGCGAGCGGCGCGAACACAATGTCGGGAACGAGCGAGGCTTTGTCGGCCGAGGGCTCCGAAAGGCCGAACGGGCCTTTGATCAATTCGTCGCCGGGCGTGAAAGCGCGAAAAATCAGAGGATATTTAACCTTGTGCATGACGGGCAGGGCGGTGGCGAGCCCCTTTTCGGCGAGCGCTTCGATCAACAGTGCGCGTGTTCAATTCGCTGCGGATCGGCCAATAGACCGAGACGACGGGCGCAGTGAACCCCTCGCGCATGACAATGTCGTCGGCCAAGGACAGCGCGCGTTCGCGAACGCTTGCGGCGGCTTCATGTGCTTCATGAGCGGAGATCAGATCGCGGCGGGCGAGGGAATGGCGGCGCAACTCGGATTTAGCGTCGGTCATAATTGGCTATTGGCAAGGGGAAAGGAAAAGTGCGGGCCACGCAAGCCGTGGGACATCGATCCCGGGAACCTACAACGTAGGTGGGCGCCATGTGACCAAGCCCACGGGCAAGGCCAGGGACAGCTCCCTTGGAGATCGATAAGCCCCGGGAATACAGTCCAACACGCACCCCGCAGCGCCGCCCGCTCAATGTAACGTCGAGGCGGGCAGAACGCCAGTGGCGCAAACATCAATGCTGTCCGGACGGTATTTCTCGCTTCGCGGTGCGCCCTGGAGCGCGCCTATTGAAAAGCCACGCCGACGCGGGTCGTGGTTCGCCAGGCGACGACGCATTGGCGATTGAGCGCCTCGCTCTCGATCACGAGGGTAAAGCTGTTCGGGATTCCCAGAGGGCTCGTGACTTCGAGGCACGCGCCGGTCATAGAGATATTCCGAACGGCGCAATTGATGCTGCTCAGCTTGTCGAGCTGAATTTGCGCCGTTTTTAGAACCTTTTTTCGATCGATAATTCTGCGCTCGTCCATGGTGCCCACCAACATCGCGCCAATCGGCCGGCCGCGCCGTCGATTGCTGCTGAGATTAACAATTCCCTAACATGCAGTTATTGACGATTTCTTAATTCAATATGCGACTCGCGCAGGATCGGCGGCGCTGCCGAGGTTTAAGTCGCTAAAATGGGCGCGCTTGGGTCAAGCGTCGGCGGATTCCAACGCATCGATTGAAATCGACGAGGTCTCAAGCGGCGAATATTCGTCCGATGCGCCATGATCGGACACCTTCTTGATGCGCGTCAACGTGAAGAGCCCAAAAGGGGGCAGAAGCCGACGTTCCGCAAGCGACATGTCGGCGCGTCCCTCGATCCAGTCGCCGATCACGGCCCAAGGGAATTTTGGATGCCAGCCCAGAGTTGTGGCTGTCCGGGCTCCGACCCAACTCTCAAGCGCCGCAAGAGGCCCGCTGTCCGAGCTGACGTGGTTGACCAACACGATCTCCCCGCCCGGTTTAACGACGCGAGCCAATTCGTCCAAGGTCGCTTCCGGTTCTGGCACAACGGTCAGTGTGTAGGGAGCGACCGCACATGCAAAGCTCGCATCCGGAAAGGCCAATCGGGTGGCGTCCATTCGAGCAAGCCCGACGACCTGATTCAATCGCAGTCGCGCAACCCGGGACGCAGCGCGTTTCAGCATCGGCTCCGACAGATCGACGCCGAAAACTTGTGACGCGGCGTCGAACATCGGCAGTTCAAGGCCGGTGCCGACGCCCACATCGAGGATCAGTCCTTCGGCTTGCGACGCCGCCGAAGTCGCGGCCTTTCGGCCCGGACGCAGGAGAGTTTCGAAGGCAATGTCGTAAATCGGCGCCCAGCGAGCGTATGCGGCCTCGACGTCGCAATTATCAAGCGCCCGGATGAGGTCCTTGAACGTATTCCGCGTGTCTCTCATCCTCAGGCCTCATGAGGGATCGTCGCGTCGCCTTGCACAGCGACGTTTCGCGTCACATCGATTGCGGGCGCGGCGCTTGCAATAAACCCGCCGCCAAGCACGCGAGCCTCATCTCCTTCGCTGTCGTAGAAGACACAAGCCTGACCCGGCGACACTCCAAACTCGCCCTCCGCGAAGACCACCGTCGCGCCGCCGCCTTCGCCCGCCCAAAGCGTCGCGAGCGCCGGGGGGCGCGTTGAACGAACCCGGGCAAATATGGGAATTCCCATTGGGTTGATGTCTTCGATCGACCCTTCGCCGATCCAATTCACGTCGCGCAGTTCGATGCCGCGCATTTCGAGCGCCTCTCGCGGCCCAACGATGACCTGAGCATTGGCCGCATCGAGGCGGATCACGAACAGCGGTTCAGCCGCGCGACCGGCGACAGCCGCGCCGAGCCCCAATCCCCGCCTTTGTCCGATCGTGTAATGGATCACTCCCGCGTGGCGCCCGAGCACGCGGCCATCAATATGCACGATCTCGCCGGGCACTGCGGCTCCCGGCGCCAAGCGCTCCACGATGTCGCTATAGCGGCCGCTTGGAACGAAGCAGATGTCCTGGCTGTCGGCCTTATCTGCGACCGTTAAGCCAAACTCGCGCGCGAGTTCGCGAACCTGCGCCTTGGCGTAGCCGCCAAGCGGGAAACGAAGCAGGCGCAACTGCTCCCTCGTGGTTGCGAAAAGAAAATAGCTCTGATCGCGCTGCGCGTCGCGCGCGCGAAACAATGCGCGGCCGCCGTGTCCGTCCTCGCGAGACGAGATGTAATGACCTGTCGCCAAGGCGTCGGCGCCGAGGTCCTTGGCCGTTTCAAAGAGATCGGCAAATTTGATGAATTGATTGCAGGCGACGCAGGGAACGGGAGTTTCGCCGCTCGCATAGCTTTGCGCGAAATTATCGATCACCTTCTTGCGAAACTGCGTTTCATAGTCGAGCACGAAGTGAGGAACGCCAAGCCGCTCTGCGACGCGACGGGCGTCTTGAATGTCCTGTCCCGCACAGCAGGCGCCCTTGCGATGCGTCGCTTCGCCGTGATCGTAGAGCTGCAAGGTGACGCCGACGACGTCATAGCCTTCCTTCTTGAGCAAGGCCGCCACAACGCTGGAATCGACGCCGCCAGACATTGCGACGACAACGCGGGTGTCGTGCGCCGGCTTGGGCAAATCAAGACTGTTGAGGGCGGGAATACTGGCCTTGGTCATTGAAATCTATCCGACCGCGCATGCGCGCAAGGCTGTAAGCCCGCGATATGGGCAATGACATTGGTCTCGCTCTTAAAGCATTATATAGCGCGGGCGGCAATCTTTGAGGCGGGGTCGCTTTCTTTTACGCTAAATGAAGCGCCGCCGCGCTTCACGGCGAGCAATCGCTTAAGCTCCGGAATGCAGGAGCCACAGTTTGTCCCGGCGCGAAGCTTAGCGCCAATTTTCCC
The DNA here is from genome assembly GCA_963811555.1 of uncultured Alphaproteobacteria bacterium. Lineage (GTDB taxonomy): Bacteria > Pseudomonadota > Alphaproteobacteria > Rhizobiales > Beijerinckiaceae > Methylosinus. Next base: position 22,426 of record CAWESG010000037.1, read on the forward strand.
AGCGTCGCCGCATTCTCCGCTCGCGATAGCCTTTTCGATAGCCTTAACGCCAACGCCAAAACAGGCGCAGACGATTGGCCCGTCGTCGGCCGCGCCATCGAGCGCGACGCCGCTGAGCAGTGACTTTCTCTGTTCGGCCGTGATTTCTTTGGCTGCAAGCAAAGCCTTGACGGCGTCGAAGGCCCCCGGAGGCTCGTCCGGACCGAGGAAAAGGCAGGACGTCAGTTGCCCTTCACTAAACGTCGCCGCGCGATAGACGCCTTGACCTTCGTCGAGATATTCAGCGAATTCTTCGTGCGGGCTCAAACCGCTGCGCCACTTTGCCGCATCGTCGTTCGTGGCAATCTTATAGCCGACGCCATGCGAGATCGCGATGCGCGCCCACCATGAGCCTGACGGCATATGGAAAGCATTGCGCGAAACGATGAAACCGCGAGATTGGAACCGCTGCGAAGAAATCATCGCCGGCGTCGCTTTCGCCTCGGGCTGCCCGGACACGGGATCCGTATAAGGCGCCACAAGTGCGCCGACCCGGGCGGATGATGACGTTTCAGCGCTCCAATGGATCGGAGCGAACAATTGTCCGCGCGATTGGCGATCGGTGACGACGGCCTTCAACAGACACTCGCCGTAGGCGGTCGATACGCGCGCGAAGCCGCCATCTTCAATTCCGTAAGCGGCCGCGTCCTGCGGGTGAATCTCAACGAAAGGCTCTGGGAGATGTTGGCCGAGGCGCGGACTGATCCCCGTACGCGTCATCGTATGCCATTGGTCGCGAATGCGACCCGTGTTGAGCCGCAGCGGGTAGTCCTTTGAAGTCTTCGTCCTCAGCGCCGGCGGCTCGGGGGCCTGAAAGCGCGCGCGCGCGTCCGGCGTGAAGAACCCGCCGTCGCGGAAAAAGCGCGTGCGCCCCGACGCTTCGCCGGCGCGGATCGGCCAGAGCGTCGGCGCGAGATCGTCGTAAGCTTGGTCGGATAGGTCCGCCAAGCCGCCAATGTCGAAGTCGCGCGAGCCGTCATTTTCGAAGGCGGATAGCGCCGCATGTTCGCGAAACACGTCCGCGACGGAGTTGAATGAAAACGCTTCGGCGAAGCCCATCCGATGCGCGACGTCAGCGACCGCCACCCAATCCGGTCGTGCGGCGCCTGGAGAAGACAGAAAGGCGCGCTGGCGTGAGATGCGGCGTTCTGAATTGGTGACGGTTCCCGATTTCTCGCCCCAAGCCTGCGCGGGAAGAAGAATATCTACTCCTGCGTTGATGGTGTCGTTGGATACGACATTGTCGGAGACGATGAGGAGATCGAGCTTTTTGAGCGCGTCGCGCGCCACATCGGCGTTCGGCAGCGAGACCGCCGGATTGGTGCCGATCACCCAAAGCGCCTTGATCTCTCCACGCTCAATTGCGTCGAACATTTGCACCGCCTTGAGCCCTTCCCGCTCGGCCATGCGCGGCGCTTTCCAGAAACGGCGGACCCGATCAATATCATGCTGCGTAAAGCCCATATGCGCGGCAAGCTGGTTGGCGAGGCCGCCGACTTCGCGGCCGCCCATGGCGTTGGGCTGGCCGGTGAGCGAGAAGGGCGAGGCGCCAGGCTTGCCGATGCGTCCCGTCGCGAGATGACAATTGATGATGGCGTTCACTTTGTCCGCGCCCTGCGCCGACTGGTTCACGCCCTGAGAAAAAGCTGTCACGACTCGAGGCGTGCTGGCGAACATGTCAAAGAAGCTGCGCACATCCTCTTCGCGGAGGCCTGTCGCGAGCGCGGTAGCTGCGATCGTCGGCGCGATGGATCGGGCCGCCTGCATCGCATCGTCGAAGCCGGTCGTGCAGCGCGCAATGTAATCTTCGTCGAGCTGGCCGGTCCTTGCAAGATGAACGAGCAGTCCGCAGAACAATGTTGAATCCGTTCCTGGCGCGAGTCCAAGAAACAGGTCGGCGTCTTCCGAGGTGGCTGTCCTGCGCGGGTCGATGACGACGATGCGCGCGCCGCGTTCCTGCTTATTGCGCAACATGCGCTGGAAAAGAATGGGATGGCACCAGGCTGCGTTGGAGCCGACCAGCACAATAAGTTCGGCTTCGTCGAGGTCTTCATAACAGCCCGGCACGGTATCCGATCCGAAGGCGCGCCGCTGGCCCGCCACGGTCGAGGCCATGCACAGTCGCGAATTCGTGTCGACGTTGGAAGAGCCGATAAAGCCTTTCATCAACTTGTTGGCGACGTAATAGTCCTCAGTGAGCAGTTGGCCTGAAAGGTAGAAAGCGACCGCATTGGCTCCGTGTCGGGCGATAATATCTTTGAAATCGCGCGCGATCCGATCGAGCGCACTGTCCCAAGTCGTCCTTTGCAAGGTTCCGTCTTGCGCGCGCATCATCGGATAAAGCAAACGCGTATCGAGCGACAGCGTCTCGCCGAGCGCCGAACCCTTGGAGCAGAGACGTCCGAAATTCGCTGGATGTTCGGGATCGCCGGCAATCGCGGCGCCACCCTCGCCATCCGGCGTGGCGGCCACGCCGCAGCCGACGCCGCAATAGGGACAGGTGGTTTTAATCGGAGCGCGTTGAAGCATATTGGCTCTCAATAGACGTCTTGTTGATAGCGGCCCTTCTTTTTCAGCTCCGCTACGAAAGCCACGGCCTGCTCAATTTCGCGGGCGCCATATTGCGCGACGATATCGACCAATGCGCGCTCCACGTCTTTCGCCATGCGTTTGGCGTCCCCGCAAACATAGATATGCGCGCCGTCCGCAAGCCACGCCCAAAGATCGCGACCCACTTCCCGCATGCGATCCTGCACATAGAATTTTTGACCGCTGTCGCGGGACCATGCGAGCGAGAGCCGCGTGAGCAGGCCTGAATCCTTCATGCCGTTAAGTTCGTCGGCGTAAAAGAAATCGCATTCGCTGCGCTGATGACCAAAGAACAACCAATTGCGCCCTGGCGCCTTAATCGCCGCGCGTTCCTGCAGAAAGGCGCGAAACGGGGCGACTCCAGTGCCGGGACCGATCATGATGATCGGCGTCTCGGGATCTTCGGGGAGCGCGAAACCGTGCGCAGCCTGCACATAGGCCTTGAGCGTCTCGCCCGACGAGGCGCGCTCGGCGAGGAAGGTCGACGCGACGCCTTGTCTCCTTCGTTTGCCGACGACATAGCGAACGGCGTCGACCGTCAGCGAGAGACGCCCTGGCGTCTCCTTCGGAGAGGAGGAGATGGAATATAATCGCGGCTGCAACGGCTCGAGCGACTCGATGAAAGCCTCTGGATGGGGACGCACGCCGGAGAATTTCTGCAGAACCGCCAAAACGTCGAGCGTTCGCAGCGTCGCCGTCGGGGTCTTCGCCTTGCGCAAGCAGACGCGCCTTTTCCCGTAAGGCGCCGCCCGTGATGAAAGACAGCAGTTCGAACAGAGCGTCCGGCGCTGGCGCGAGCGAAACGTCGTCGCGCAAAACCTCGCGAAGCGGCTTGCCTCGTGATCTCCGTCACATGCGACGCGCCAAGCATGGCGATAATCTGATCGACGAGGCCAAGTTCATTCTTCGGAAAAACTCCGAAGGAATTGCCAACGCAATAGTCAACGCCGCTCTGCGTGAGATCGAACTCGATGTGCCAAGTGTCTTTCTCCGACCCCTCTTTGTTGAGGCGTCGGCGCGAGAGAAACACCGTCTCAACCGGATTGTCGCGCGAGCGTCCGGGCGCGGACGGCGTCGGCGTCGCACTCGCAGAGGGCGGCGCCAAAACGGATTGTGCAGGCGCTTTGTCCAGCTCCTCGGCAAGCGCTTTGAGCATGCGGGCAGTTTCCTTGCCGCCCGGCGCGCAGAGATTGAGGCGCGCCTCCTTGCGCGACGACAAGGCGTCTGCGTAGTCATTGCAATTATAGCCGCACTGACCGCAATCCTGCTGGGCCATCGCCGCCATCATGCGTCGACGCAGAGGGCGCCCTTCCGCAAGCTTCATGCGCTCGTCAATAGCGAGCGTTTGATCGTGCCAGGGCGTGGCGCCGTCATCGGCGTCGCCATTGATGACCGTGGCGTTTTGTTCTGGAGAGAGCGCTGTGACGCTGCCGCCGTCCTGCGAGACGAGAGCCGCGAAAAAACCATTCAGCCAGGATCGCTGTTCGGGCGAGAAGGGCGCCGTCTCGGGAACGATCTCGACGAGAGGCGGTGGCGTGATCTGGTTCATTGGTCTGTTTCCGCATCGGCGAGGCGCTTGATCGCCTCGATGTCGTGACGGCGCGCGAAGGCGATGAATGTTTCGTCTTGCGATGCGCGATGCGCGAGATAGGCGCGCAGCACCCGCGCAACCATGCGCGGCGCATCTTCAGCCCTCACGTTTTGATAAAGTTCGCGAGCGATCGCGCGGTCTTCTCCATAACCGCCGCCCGTAAGGATGTGATAGCCCTCGACAGTGTCGCCATCGTCGTTGATCGGGACGCGCGCGCCAAGAAGGCCAATGTCGCCGATGTAATGCTGCGCGCAGGAATGATGACAGCCGGTGAGATGGATATTGATCGGCGTGTCGAGAGGCGCCGCTCCTTCGCAATATGCGGCGATCTCGTCCGCATGACGCTTGGTGTCCGCAGCGGCGAAACGACAACCGAAACTTCCTGTGCAGGCCACGAGGCCGGCGCGGATGGGAGAAGCCTTTGTTGATAGGCCGAGCGCTTCAATTCCAGCGATCGCCTGCGCGATCAAATCATCCGGCACGCCTGTCAGCAGCAAATTTTGCCAAACGGTTAGCCTGACGCTTCCGTCCCCATATTCGCGCGCAATCTTGGCGAGACCGCGGACCTGATCTGGCGTGAGGCGCCCGAGCTTCAAAGCGACGCCGATCCAATTGAGCCCCGGCTGTCGTTGCGGATGGACGCCAATATGCGCAAGGCGATCTTGTCGCGGGCGTTCGGCGATGGCGCCTTGCGGCGCTCGTGTGAGTTTGCGTCCGAGCTTCGCCTCTACCGCTTCGAGAAACTTGTCGAAGCCCCAGGCGTCGAGAACATATTTCAGACGGGCTTTGGAGCGATTGGTGCGGTCGCCGTGCTCTATAAAGACGCGCAGGATTTTATCCGCCACGTCAATGGCTTCATTCGGCGCGACGACGACGCCCGTATCGCGCGCGAAGTCTTTGTGGCCCGTGATGCCGCCAAGGGCGAGGCGAAACCAGACGCCCGGCGCCAAGCCCATGGCCATCCATGATTTCGATCGCCTGGAAGCCAATATCGTTTGTGTCTTCCAGCGCGCCGATGCGCCCGGCGCCATCGAAGGCGATGTTGAATTTGCGCGGCAGACCGTAAAGCGAGCGATCGTTCAAAATGTGGTGATGCATGGCGCGCGCGAAGGGGCGCGTATCGATCAACTCTTGTGGATCGACGCCTGCGGTCGGCGTGCCGGTCACATTGCGAATATTGTCGGCGCCGGAACCTTTCGTCCAAAGTCCAAGATCCTGCACGCCCTCGATCATTGCGACCGCGTTCTTCGGCTCGACTTCGCGGATTTGAATATTGGCGCGCGTCGTCACGTGAAGATAACCGCCGCCGTAATTTTCGGCGAGATCGGCGAGGCCGGCGAACTGCCAATGCGTGAGCGCGCCGTTGGGAATGCGCAAGCGGCACATATAGGAATTTTGCGCGGGCGCGACATAAAAGAGCCCGTAGTAACGCCAGCGGAAATTATCGGCGGGCTTTGGCGCTTCGTTCGATTCCGCCTGCTTTACGAGACGCGGATAAGCGTCCAGCGGATTTTCTTCGCGTTTGAACTTTTCCTGATCGCAAAGCTTGCCGCCTGCGGCCACAGTGCGGTCCTGCGCCTCTATATGAATGGCGTCGGGTCCGACAGGTTTCGAAGGCTGCGGCGTCGCTCGCAGCGCGCGCGTCGCAGAGAGGCCGGAGACAAACCCTTCGAGATAGCGCTTCTGATCCAGGGTGAAATCGTTGGACATGGTCACGCCGCCTGGGCAATCATCTTGCCGAACATCAGGTGATTTCGCAGTGGCGCGATATCTTCACCCTTGCGGATCAATTCGAGATACCAGAGCGCATCACGCGTATCCCCAACGAGAACGGCGCCGGCGAGACGATCATTTGCGATGACGAGCTTTTTGTACATACCCATGCTCGGATCGGACCAGACGATCGCCTCGCTGCCCTCGCGCCCCAAAAAATCGCCTGCGGAAAATACGTTTACGCCGGAGACTTTGAGATTGGTTGCGACAACGCTGCCGCTGTAGATGGCGTCTCGGCCTGAAACATGTGCTGCGAGAACGCGCGCTTGCTCATAGGCCGGTTCAACGAGCCCGTAGCACACGCCTCGATGCTCCGCGCATTCGCCGAGCGCATAGACGTCTTCGATGTTTGTGCGAAGTTGGTCGTCGACGATGAGGCCCCTGTTGGTCGCAACGCCTGCGGCCTGCGCGAGTGCGCTATTGGGACGAATGCCGGCGGCGAAGATAACGGCATCGGCATCGAGCATGACGCCGTCGCCAAGCTCCACTTTCTGTACGCGACCTTCTCCGTGAATGCGTGTTGTATTCGCGTTGAGCAAGACGCCAACGCCCTTTTGCTCGACAAGCCGCTTTAACAGCGAAGCCGCCGCGGCGTCGAGCTGGCGCTCCATCAAACGATCCATGAGATGAACGAGAGTGACTTTAGCGCCAGCTTTCGCGAGACCGTAAGCCGCTTCGAGCCCGAGCAGTCCGCCGCCGACGACCACAACTCGTTTGCGTTCGTCGCCGAGCCGAGTGAGCGCGTCGATGTCGGCGCTGTCGCGAAACGTATGGACGCCCGCCAGCTCGGCGCCAGGGATGGGAAGACGCAGCGGAAGCGAGCCCGTTGCGAATACGAGCTTGGAAAAGGAAAGATCGACTCCGTTTTCCAGTAAGACGCTACGCCGGGCGAGATCGACCGCGGTGGCCTTGCAGCCGTAACGCAGCGTGACGCCATGATCGCGCCACCAGTTTGCTGGCTTGAGTTCAATGTCGCTCGACGCGACCTCGCCCGCCAGCACCGACGATAACAGCACACGATTGTAGGCCAGCCGCGGCTCTTCTCCGATCACGGCGATGGCGTAGCGCCCGAGCGCGACGCGCGACAGCTCCTCGACGAGTTTCGCCGCCGCCATGCCATTGCCGATGATGACAAGAGGTTCGCTCATTTCTTAGGGCGCCCTTACGCAGCTTCCACATAGCGATGGCGTTCATAGAGGAATTGCAGCACGCGTTGCCGACAATCGAGATAGGTCGCATCCGTTGCGAGTTGGAGCCGATCGCGCGGACGCGCCAGTTTCACGTCGAGAACCTCTCCGATCGTCGCGCGCGGTCCGTTGGTCATCATCACGATGCGATCCGACAGAAGCACGGCTTCGTCGACGTCATGCGTGATCATCATCACCGTATTGCCGAGCGTCTGATGCAATGCCATCACTTGATCCTGCAGATGCGCGCGCGTCAGCGCATCCAAAGCGCCGAAGGGTTCGTCGAGGAGAAGCACTTTAGGCTCCATGGCGAGCGCGCGGGCGATTCCGACCCGCTGTTTCATGCCGCCGGAGATTTCATTGGGCCGCTTATCCTTGGCGTGCGTCATCTGAACAAGTTCAAGATTGCGCATGGTCCATTCATGGCGCTGCGCGCGGCTCTTGCTCGAACCGAACACCTTGTCGACGCCAAGGCGCACATTGTCATAGGTTGAGAGCCACGGCAGCAGCGAATGATTTTGGAACACGACCGCGCGATCCGGGCCGGGCGAGTTCACTTCGCGCTCTTCGAGAATGACGCCGCCGCTTGTCGCGGTCAGAAGTCCCGCGACGATGTTGAGCAGCGTCGATTTCCCGCAGCCCGAGTGGCCGATGATCGAGACATATTGGCCTTTTTCGACAGTGAGGCAGACCCCTTCCAGCACTTTGGTGGTGGCGGCGCCGCGCGAAAAGCTTTTGTCGACATGATCGATCTTGAGATAGCTCATTTGCGTATTCCTTAGCTCGCCTGCGCGCCGCGCGTCGCAAAGCCTGCGACGAAGGCGACGAGACGGTCGAGGATGAATCCGGTGACGCCGATGTAGATGAGCGCCACGAAGATGTCGGGCAGGCGCGAGGAGTTCCACGCGTCCCAGATGAAGAAGCCGATTCCGACGCCGCCCGTGAGCATTTCCGCCGCGACGATCGCAAGCCACGAGAGCCCGATGCCGATGCGAAGTCCGGTGAAGATGTAAGGCGCGGCGGAAGGAATCATGATCTTCCAGAAAAACTCCAAAGGATTGAGGCGAAGGACGGCCGCGACATTGCGATAGTCCTGCGGAATATTGCGGATGCCCACCGCCGTATTGATGATGATTGGCCAGATCGCGGTGATGAAGATCACGAAGATTGCGGAAGGATAGCTATCGCGAAAGGCGGCGAGCGATATCGGCAACCAGGCAAGCGGCGGCACCGTGCGCAACACTTGGAAGATCGGATCGAGACCGCGCATCGCCCATTGCGATTGTCCGACGATCGAGCCGAGCAAAACGCCAATGACGCTTGCGAGACCAAAGCCAAATGCGACGCGTTGCAGAGACGTCAGCACGCGCCAGCCGAGACCAATGTCTTGTGGGCCGTTTACAAAGAAGGGGTGAAGAATGAGGTCGTTTGCCTCGCTCCATATGCGAGATGGCGAGGGCAGCGTCGCGGTCGGCTTGACGCACATGATCTGCCAAATGGCGAGAATGACGGCGAGGGTGATGAGCGGCGGCAGAACCGTCGCAAAGAACGCCATCACATTCGCTTTATATTTTATCAGCAGCGGAGTGCGGCGTCGCTTGAACGCTTCGTCAATCTCGGTGTCGCTCGGTATGGCGCCCGCGAGTTCGTCTTTGGTGATTTGCATGGTCATTTGGGCCTCGGTGATGCGATCCAAGACGCGCCGTCGCGCGCTCCTGGCGTTTTGACTTTAGACTTCCGCACGCTTGATCGACAGGCTGCGGAGATAGTCCATCGGCTTATCCGGGTCGAAGACCTTGCCGTCGAAAAACGTCTCTTTGCCGCGCGATGTCGAGGTCGGAATTTCTTTCGCGGGAACGTTGATGGACTTCGCCGCTTCGCGCCACAGATCTTCGCGATTGACCTTATTGACGAGCGCTTTGATGTCGGTCTTCGGATCGAACTTGCCCCAGCGGATGTCCTCGACGACGAACCATGTGTCATGGCTCTTGAAGGGATAGGACGCGAAATCACGCCAGAATTTCATGAATTGCTTGCCGCCTTTTTCGACGCGTCCATTTCCGTAATTCACGTCGCCTTTGAGGCGCCCGACAATGTCGGTGACAGGCACATTGAACCATTGGCGGCGCCCGACAATTTCCGCGAGCTCCGGCTTGTTCTCCATCTTGTCGCACCATTGCTGGGCTTCCAGCACGGCGGCGATCAGCGCTTGAGCGGCCTTCGGATTCTTGTCCACCCAGTCGGCGCGCATTCCCAGAGCCTTCTCGGGATGCTTCGACCAGATTTCGCCGGTCGTGCAGGCCGTAAATCCGATCCCCTGATTGACGAGTTGCTCGTTCCATGGCTCGCCGACGCAGAATGCGTCCATGTTGCCGACCTTCATATTGGCGACCATCTGCGGCGGCGGAACGACGATCGTGGAGACATCCTTGTCGGGATCGATGCCGGCGGCGGCGAGCCAGTAGCGCATCCAGAGATCATGCGTGCCGCCGGGGAAAGTCACTGCAACTTTGACTTCCTTGCCGTCGGCCCGTTTCTTGGCGAACGCCGCTTTGAGCGCATCGGCTTTGGCCGTGACTTTGAGGTCTTTATATTCGTTTGAAACCGAGATCGCCTGAGAGTCGAGGTTCAGACGCGCGAGGATATACATCGGCGTCTGCACGTTGTTTTGCGTCACCTTGCCGGTCGAAATCAGATAGGGCATGGGCGTCAGGATATGCGCGCCGTCGATGCCGTTGCTCGCGCCGCCCAATACGAGATTGTCGCGCGTCGCGCCCCAGGAAGCTTGTTTCGAAACCTCCACATCCGGCATTCCATGCTTGGCGAATAGGCCCTTTTCTTTCGCGATAATGAGCGGAGCGGCGTCGACGAGCGCGATATAGCCGAGAAGCGCCTTGGTCGTTTCGGGGCCCGCGGCCTCCGCGAAAGCGCCGGCCGGAAAGCTCGTCTGGGTCGCGGCGAATGTCGCCGCCGCGCCCGTCAGCACCGAGCGGCGGTTGAGTAAAGCGGAACCTGCGTTCTTCGAATTCGCCTTGTCCATGTTTCTGCGTCGTCCTCTGTGCGTCCACCGGGCTGCGAAGCGTTGGTTTCGCGCCATAAAAAAAGCCGCTGTCCTCAAGGACGCGCATTGCGCGGTGTCCTCAGGTCAGCGGCGTTGCTGATTGGCCCTTCTTTGGGCCGGATGGGATCGTATCGGGGATAAACACGCAAGGGGCGTGCCAGGGCGGTGCTGGACTGTATCTATTGAATATCAATTGTTTAAAGAAAGAACGGTCGGAATATTAATTCGCCGATTCGATGATTGCGGCGGCGCCTTGCCAAAAATATATGCAGTGCAGCTAGGCGCCGGCCTATTGCTTTGAGCCGATCGAAAAGGCTGCGAGATAGTCGCCAATCCTCTCGGCGTCGAAGCGCGTTCCCGAGAAGGCGCCAATCGCATCGTGCGAAATCGTCGCGGGCTGGGAGGCGCCCGAGCGCAGCCTCGTAAAGGTCGGCGCGAAAGGTCCGCTTCGCCGCCGCCAGCAGATTCAGACGAGTTGCGCGTCTGTCCCCAACGCAGCATTTGCGCATAAAGCCATGCCGCCTGCATCGGATCGGGGCGACCGGCGTCGCCTCTCGCCACGATGAGATAATCTTTACTCTCACGCTCAGCGCCATCCTGCGCGACGCGCATGCGGCCCAGCAATGTGCGCCGAATGGAGTCCACATCGACGCCGACGCGATCGGGACGTGCGAGAAGTCGAAGCGACCTCATCGAGGTTTTCCGGAACGTTGATAAAGTCGGCCGCGCGTTGACAGGCGCGCGTGAGAGACGCAACCGCGGATGGTTGATCTTCCGCGAAGCTCTCGCGCACAGCCAAAACCTTTTCCGCCGCGCGCGCGAAAATATCGACTCCAAAATGCAGGATACGTCCCAAGCCTTGGCTGACTGCGACCAAATTCCAGGGCGCTCCGACGCAAAAGCCGTCGACCTGACCCTTGGCGAGACTTTCAACCATAAAGGGCGGAGGCAGCACGACAAGGCGAACGTCTTCATCCGGGACAACGCCGCCTTCCGCCATCCAATAGCGCAACAGATAGTTATGCGTCGAAAAGGGAAAGGTCATGCCGAAGGTGAGGGGGTCGAGTCCACCATGGCGACGATGCGCGACCACACGCGCCAGCGAACGGGCGCTCGTCAATGGATCGGCAAGATCGCCTTCGCTTGCGGAAGCCAGTTCATCATAAAGCCCCGGCGATACGGTGATGGCGTTGCCGTTGATCGCCAGAGTCATTGGCGCTGCGATCGGCATTTTGACGCAGCCGAGCCCGAGACTGGAGGCGATGGCGAGGGGCGCGAGCAAATGCGCCGCGTCGAAGAGGCCGATATTGAGCTTGTCTCGCACATTCGACCAAGAGACTTCGCGCACCAGTTCGACATCGAGACCTTCGTCGGCGGCGAAGCCTTTGTCGGCGGCGACGATAATCGCCGCCGCGTCGGCAAGCGGAATAAAGCCGATCCGCAGGATTTTTCGCCCGTCAGTCATTTCAGCAGCTCCGACGCGGTGATGATCGAATGAGCGATGTCGGCGATCTTCTTTTTCTCGCGCATGGCGACCCCGCGCATGAGCCGATAGGCTTCATCCTCGGACAGGCCTTTTGCTTTCATCAATATGCCTTTGGCGCGATCGAGAGCTTTACGGTCTTCGAGATCGCTTTTCGCGCGCTCCAGCTCATCCTGAAGCTTGGAGAAAGCGTTGAAGCGGGAAATGCATAAATCGAGAATCGATTTGATCCGCTCTTTTTTCAGGCCGTCGACGATATAGGCGGAAACGCCGGCGTCGACCGAGGCGCGGATGGAGGCGGCGTCGCTTTGATCCACGAACATCGCAACGGGCCGACGCACGGCGCGGCTCACCTGAAACATCTGCTCCAAAATGTCCCGGCTCGGGTTTTCGAGATCGATCAAAATCACGTCCGGGTCGAGGGCGTAAATGCGTTGGAGCAGATTGTTCATCTCGCTGAGGCGTTCGACCGCGGTAAATCCCGCGTCTCGCAGCCCTTCCTCGAGGATGGCGGCGCGGATCGGGCTCTCATCGACGATGACGATTTTCAACTGGGCGATCCAGCGGGCGGGAGCATGCGGGATGGGCTCGGCGGCCGGCGCTCCCTTCTAGACAGGCCGCGCCGGCAGGACAAGAGCGCGAATTGCGCGCCGGCGAGGGGCGCCATCTCAGTGAAATCCCGCGTCATCGTTCCGTCGTATTGTTCCGGGAGCGCATCGCTGCTAAGAGGCCGCGTGGCGTGCGGGGTAGGGGACTTCCATGGCGGCGATGAAACTTCTCGCGGGCAACTCCAATCGGCCGCTCGCCGAAGCGGTCGCCGCCCATCTCGGCATTTCGCTCTGCCGCGCCCAGGTGCGCCGCTTCGCGGATCAGGAGATTTGGGTCGAGGTGTTGGAGAACGTGCGTGGGCAGGACGCCTTCGTCGTGCAGTCGACCTCTTTCCCGGCCAATGACCATCTGATGGAGTTGCTCATCATGATCGACGCCTTGCGTCGCGCCTCGGCGCGCCGCATCACGGCGGTGATCCCTTATTTCGGCTATGCGCGACAGGACCGCAAGCAAGGGCCGCGCACGCCCATTTCCGCGAAACTCGTCGCCAATCTCATTACCCGCGCCGGAGCCGATCGCGTGCTGACGGTCGATCTGCACGCAGGACAGGTTCAAGGCTTCTTCGATATCCCGACCGACAATCTGTTTGCCGCGCCCGTAATGGTCGCCGACATCAAGGCGCATCAAAGCTTGAAAAACGTCATGGTCGTGTCGCCCGATGTCGGCGGCGTCGTTCGCGCGCGCGCGCTCGCCAAGCGGATCGATGCGCCGCTCGCCATCGTCGACAAGCGCCGCGAACGCGCGGGCGAATTCGGAAGTGATGAACATCATCGGCGACGTGAGCGGCCACAATTGCATTCTGATCGACGATATCGTCGATTCCGGCGGCACGCTCTGCAACGCCGCTGAAGCGCTTTTGGCCCAAGGCGCAAGTTCGGTTTCGGCCTACATCACTCATGGCGTCTTGTCGGGCGCCGCTGCGGATCGCATCGCGGCCTCAAAGCTCATGGAGCTTGTCGTCACCGACACCATACAGCCCTCGCACGCGATCGAGGCCGCGCATAACATCCGCGTCATTCCGATAGGTTCGCTGATCGGCGAGGCGATCGCGCGCACCGCCAAGGAAGAAAGCGTCTCGAGCCTGTTCGATTGACGCATCGAGGCGCACAGTTCCTAAACGAAGCTTTCATGTCTGATCCCGTTCCCACGCGTTTCAATCTCGCGCGCTATTGTCTCGAAGAGAACGCGCGGCGTCGTCCGAATGAGACCGCCTTCACGGTCGTCAGCGACGATGGCGATCACCGCTGGTCGTATGGCGCGCTCGACCACAAAGTTCGCGCGCTGGCCAAAGGTCTCCTCAATTTAAATCTCGCGCCGTTTTCGCGCGTCATGATTCGAATGGGCAATGAGGCGAGCGCCGTGCTCGCTTATTTCGCAACGATTGCCGCCGGCCATGTCGCTTTGCTCGCGTCCTCTCAATTGACGGCGGAGGAAGCGGAGTTCCTGCTCGTAGATTGTGGCGCGTCGGTCCTGATCCTTGGCTCCGATTTTCGAATCGGAAACCTATTCCGCTTGCAACGTCGTCGTGCTTCGCGCGGGCGATCTCGATCGACTTGCGAACGGCGAGCCACTCGCAGAATATGCCGACACCGACGCCGAAGATCCCGCCTATCTCGTCTACACATCCGGCACTACGAGCCGCCCGAAAGGCGTGCTGCACGCGCATCGCGCCGTATGGGGTCGTCGGCCAATGCATCCTTATTGGATCGGACTGACCTCTTCGGACACGCTTCTGCACGCCGGCGCGATGAACTGGACTTATACGCTGGGCGTTGGCGTCGTCGACCCGTTGGCGAAGGGCGCAGCCGGGCTTCTTTACAATGGACGACCTGATCCTGCGGTTTGGCCCGCTTTGATCGAACGCCATCGCGCTACGATTTTCGCCGCCGTGCCGGGCGTCTACCGTCAGATTTTGAAAAGCGGCGCCCATGAGCGGCATGACCTTTCGAGTCTGCGGCATTGTTTGAGCGCGGGCGCCGCGCTTGCGCCCAGTCTTGCCGCGGAATGGCGAGAGAAAACCGGCAAGGAAATCTTCGAAGCTTTCGGCATGAGCGAGATTTCCACGTTCATTTCCAGTGGCCCGGGAACGCCGGTGCGGCCCGGTTCGCCCGGGCGTCCGCAGCCCTCCCGCCGCATCGCGGTTTTGCCGGTGGAAGGCGGCGACATTCCCTTGCCAAGCGGTCAAACCGGCGTGCTGGCTGTTCATCGCAGCGATCCAGGATTGATGCTGCGCTACTGGAATCGTCCGGAGGAAGAACAGGATGCGTTTCGCGGCGAGTGGTTCGTCTCGGGCGATCTCATCGAGATCGATTCGCAGGGCTATGTCTGGCATCGCGGCCGCCGCGACGAGATCATGAACGCCATGGGCTATCGCGTTTCCCCGGCTGAAGTGGAGAGCTGCCTTGCGAGCTTTGCGGGCGTCTCTGAGGCGGCCGTCGCGGAGCGTCCAGGTCGCGACGCCGAATCGACCATCATCAAGGCCTATGTCGTCATGAAGGATGGCGTTCCCGAAGACGCGGAGGCCATCCTCGCCCATGCCCGCGCGCATCTTGCGGGCTACAAATGTCCCCGCGCCGTCTCGTTTCTCGAGGGCTTGCCGCGCAATCCCAATGGAAAGCTTGACCGCTCGCGATTGCCTTGAGGCGAAAATAGCTTCGCTCAAGTCATGGTCCCGCCAAAGCCAATATGAGCGCCAGATGAACGGGCCGGCCATGCTCCGTTCAGCTTAGCCGCGATAACGTCCACTCAACTTGGCGGCGTGGGGCTTTGGTTTGAGACCACGCTGCAGTTCAAGACAGGAGAGGGCCATGTATCGCAGCTTTGGAAAAATTGCTTTGACGGCCGCTCTTGTTGGATGTGTGACCACGGCCGTCGTCGCGCCCGCCTCCGCAGGCGGTTGGTATGGCTATGGCCGCGGATGGGGCCACCATCGCGGCTATTACGGCGGCGGAGGGGCCTGGGCCGGCGCCGCAGCGGCGGGGCTGGTTGGGGGATTGGCGCTCGGGGCCATCGCGAGCAGCGCGCAATATCCCGCCTATTATCCTGGCTACGCCTATCCGGCGTACTCTCCCTGCTATTTCGTGGATCAGCCCCTCATGGATGAGTGGGGAAATGTTGTTGAGTATCAACGCGTAAGAGTTTGTCGCTGAGTTGCAGTCTCTCGCCCGCAGGTAACGAGTTCTGGCGAGATTGAGTTCCCGCCGCCGCTCCCCGCCCCCCTCTCGCGCGACGGTGGGTCTTGGGCCTCTCGGATGTGCCTCCGGGAGGCCCTTTTCTTTGTGGCGTGGTCAGAGACGCTTCAAGCTGAGCGACTTCCCCTCCTTGGGATCGCGGCGCCAAATTCCGCCAGCGTCGAGCTCGAAATACGCCTTATGTCCCTTGCGGGCGGTCAGGGCGAGCCGACCATGCTCCACCGACCATCCGATGGGGTCAAAAACCACCAGTCCATTGTCGCGGCAAGCAGGAGCAAGCTGCGCTCTGAAGCCGCCACGACCTCTCGCCCGATCATCCAGCGTCAACATGCATCCGGTGTCTTTGTCCTCGGCGCGCAGAATCATATAACGGCCTCCGACGGCGCCGGGGCGAGCGTCTCCCGCCGCGATGGCCGTAGTGGCGAAGGCTCCGATCCCAAAAACGCTTATTCCAATGCGAAGAGATTTCAGGGTTGATTGCAATAACCTCGACATGAGCAAATTCCAGTGGGAGTCGTTTCTCCTGCACTTTGCCCTGTTCCCGCCTTGAGGCCAAGCGCTGTTTGCGCAATGAGTGCTGGACTGCGGCAAATTGCCGGCTTCCTTTCTGTCGTCCCTTGTCCGCATTTATTTCGCAGCCATTGAGGCGATAATTTCGGCGCTCGGAAATGGAGCCAATGAAACCACCGTCCCTGGCGCTCGCGGAGCGCGCTGCGCCGCGTTACACAAGCTATCCGACCGCGCCGCACTTTACCGAGGCCGTCGGCGCACGGGCGACGCGCGCGTGGCTCTCGGAGCTCCCCGCGCACGCGCATCTTTCGCTTTATCTGCATGTGCCCTTCTGCCCGCAGATTTGTTCCTATTGCGGGTGTCACACCAAGGCGCTGAGGCAGGACGCGCCGCTCACCATGTATAAAGAGACGCTGCTCCGCGAGATCGAGCTTTTCGCGGACGCGACGCGCGCACGCCGGGTGACCAGCATTCATTGGGGCGGCGGGACGCCGAGCATGCTAGGTCCTTCGCGACTTTACGAAATCGCCGATGCTCTCAAGAGGCATTTCGAGCTTGACGCGAATGTCGAGCATTCCATTGAGCTCGATCCGCGCATTGTGGACG
>CAWESG010000038.1:0-8782 GCA_963811555.1 uncultured Alphaproteobacteria bacterium
ACGTGCGCTGCGCGTCGACAAGATCAGGCTCGCGGCGATCGAAGCGACGCTGCGTCTTTATCGCGATCCAGATCGGTTGGCGGAACGCTTGCCGACGCTGCGACTGCTCGCGCGCAGCCGCGACGACATTGCTGCGACGGCGCGCGCCTTGCAGCCTGTAATCGCGAAAGCGATTGGCGACGCCTTCACAGTGGAGATAACTGAGCTTTCGAGCCAAATCGGCTCGGGCGCCTTGCCGCTCGAGACGCTTGCAAGCGTGGGTTTCGCAATCCGCTTACGACAAAAAAACGGCGCAGGTCGCGCGCTCGCAGCGCTTGCTTCGCGCTTGCGCACTTTGCCGACGCCGGTGATCGGCCGCATCGAGAATGACGCGCTCGTTCTCGATCTGCGTTGCCTCGAAACAACCGAACCATTTATCGTGAATCTTGCGAAACTCGCGCCATGATCGTCGGCACAGCAGGACATATCGACCATGGCAAGACGGCTCTGGTGCGCTCGCTCACCGGCGTCGACGCCGATCGGCTGAAAGAGGAAAAGGAGCGCGGAGTCACCATTGACCTCGGCTTCGCCTATATGCCGATGCAAGACGGCGGGATTCTCGGATTTGTCGACGTCCCGGGACATGAGAAATTCGTTCACAACATGCTCGCCGGCGCGACGGGGATCGACTTCGTCCTGCTTGTCGTCGCCGCCGACGACGGCGTCATGCCGCAGACGATTGAACATCTTGCAATCGTCGATCTGCTCGGCGTCGAGAAAGGCGCAGTCGCGCTCACGAAAATCGATCTCGTTTCGCCGGATCGGCTGAACGAAGCAAAACGGGAGATTGCGAACGCGCTCGCCGGCGCCCGTTTGGCGAAGGCGCCGATTTTTCCAATGTCGAACACGACAGGCGAGGGTGTCGCCGCCCTGCGCGACGATCTTGTCGCGGCGGCGGCGCAGCATCGCGCTAAGCGGACAGAAGGGCTGTTTCGCCTCGCCGTCGATCGGTCCTTCACGCTGCGCGGCGCAGGCACGGTAGTGACGGGCGCGGTTCTATCCGGCGTCGTGCGCATCGGCGATAGCGTGATTGTCAGCCCATCGGGGCTTTCGGCCCGCATCCGCTCGATCCATGCGCAAAACCGCGAGTCCGCCGAAGGCCGCGCAGGCGAACGTTGCGCGCTCAATCTTTCGGGCGATGGCGTCGCCAAGACAGCGATCCATCGCGGCGACGTTGTTATGGCTCCGGCGCTGCACGCGCCGACAACGCGCTTCGACGCTTCGATCAAATTGCTTTCGTCGGAGACGCGGCCGCTCGCGACATGGGCGTCCGCGCGCCTGCATATTGGCGCGACGGAGGTCGGCGCGCGCATTGTGCCGCTCGGCGCGGACAAGATCGCGCCTGGCGAGGAAGGCTTCGCGCAAATCGTGATCGAACGCGAAATCGCCGTTTGCATTGGCGATCGTTTCATCCTGCGCGATGTTTCGGCGCGGCGCACCATCGGCGGCGGACGCATCGTCGACTTGCGCGCGCCCGCGCGCAAACGGCGCACGCCTGAACGCCTCGCGCAGCTCGAGGCTCTGTTGATCGAAGCGCCCGACGCCACGCTCGCGGCGTTGCTCGATCGCGCGCCTTATTGCATCGACTTTGCCGGTTTCGCGCGTGACCGCGCCATCGCCTCGGATGAGGCGGATGGACTAGCGCAAAGCCAGAAACTCGTGCTGCTTCCGGCGGGCGAAACGCTAATCGCCATGACGGCGCTAACCTTCACGCGCCTGCGCGGCGATCTATTGTCGGCGGTAGCCGCCTTCCATGAAGCCAATCCCGACCTCGCCGGAATTGGCGTTGAAAAACTGCGATTGTCGCTGCAGCCGCGTCTTTCAACGGAAGCGTTCAAAGCGGCGCTGACACGGCTTGCGCGCGAGGGTGCGGTTATTCTGCAAGGCGCTTGGGCGCGGCTGCCGACCCATGAAGCGCGGCTGACGGAAATTGACGCCGAGCGTTGGCGTGACGTCCATCCGCTGCTCGATGGGATCGAGCGTTTTCGACCGCCGCGCGTGCGCGATATTGCGAAATTGAAAGATTGGCCAGAAGCCGAGGTTCGACGTCTCTTGAAGACGCAAGGGCGCATGGGGCGTCTCGATGAAATGGCGCATGATCATTTCTTTCTTCGCGAGACGACGTCTGAGATGGTTGAAATTCTGTCCCGCATCGCGGCTCGTACACCGTGCGGCGAGATTACGGCGGCGCAATTTCGTGACGAGATCCAAAACGGCCGCAAGGTCGCGATCCAAATTCTGGAGTTCTTCGACCGGCATGGGCTAACCTTGCGACGCGGCGATCTGCGTCGCCTCAATCCGCGTCGCTTGGATTTGTTTCGTCTCACGAAAGAAGCGGTCGAAGGCTAAGAGGAGGAGAAACGTCCCCGGTGGGGCGTCCGGACTTCAAATCCGGGCTGATTTTTATTTTATATTCTTTAATTTCAAATCGTTACGCAAATTATGTTCCTGTTTCATGTCGCATATGTTGCAATCAGCGCTCGTTGATTTTCAACGAGTTACAAAGAGGCGTGGTAGCTCTACGCGACATGGACGCGACATGGAGACAAGAAAAGGAAATTCATTAAAATGAGTTGACACCTATTGCGAGCCACGGATATAAACATGATGTGTTTCTTGGTCATGGGGCCGTAGGTGTTCTCTTTATCGGATGTTGTCGAGGCGTCTCACTCGGATCGGAGGACGGTCCAGTTCTGGATCGAGAACGGCGCGCTGATCCCCCTCCCTGGGACCCATAGGGCAGGCCGTGGAGTCCATCGATCCTTCAGCGCCGAGGAGGTCTTCATCGCTTGCGTTCTGGCTTGCGTCTCAAGAACAAAGGCGCCGATCGGGACCCTTTTCGCTGTAGCGGAACAGTTCCGAAACTGGCTGACACATTCGAAAACCTTCGGCCACGACGTGGCCCGCGATTTTATGGTTCGAGCCGTCAATGGGGACCCTGTTTTCATGCTGATAGACGCAAGACTAGTAGGAACATGGCTCATGCTGGACCCGGACCCGCGCAAGGCGGCTGATTGGCTCTACAACGCGACTGTGCTGCCAATGATCGAGGCTCAAAGCCGCGAGAACACGTCGCGCAGGCTTTTCTACCTGACGCCTTGGGTGGAGGGCCTTAAACCCCTGTAATCGCTGAAGAACTTAACCACTATAACCATGATACGGTTCTTGTGTAGAAGGAGAAAACAATGTCACTCGAAGTCATATCCGGAGAAGCGCAGCCGATCGGGCCAGACTTGCTTGAGGGAGCGTCGGAAATCGCCGCATACACCGGGCTTTCCGAGCGCCAAATTTTCTATTTGGTCCGCACGCAAGAATTGCCCGGCGTTTTCAAGATAGGCCGCAAGCTTTTCGGGATAAGAAGCGAGATCTCGGCCGCGCTGCGGGCCCGCGCCAAGGGGGCTTCCAAGTGAATTTGACCGCAGCGCCGTGAGGCGCCGCACTTCCTTCGATGGAGAGAATAATGGTTTTCGAGATGCGAAAGCCCGCCCCTGTTCGCGCAGGTGACGGGCTCCGGAAATTGACATGCTTGGCGGCTGTCGATCCAACAATTAACCCACTTATCGTCGAAATTCAACACCGCCGCGCGGCCTTTCTCGCGCGTCGCTACCGGGTGCCGTGCACAATGGCATCAGTCGTCGCCGCCCTCGCATTTGGCGAGGTGCGACAATGATCGCCTTCACGATCCCCGGCGAGCCTGTCGCCTTCGCGCGCTCTGGCGGTAATGACAAGATCAGGTTCACGCCGAAGCGGCAGCGCGATTTCATGGCACTCTGCAAACTCGCTGCTCATAAGGCGATGGACGGCGCCGAGCCGATGCAAGGCCCTATCGAGCTGCAAATTCGCGCAACTTACTTGGTCCCCAAGTCCTGGCCGAAGAAACGCGCGGCGACGGCGCGCTGGCGCACGTCGAAACCAGACGCCGATAACATCGGAAAAATTATTGCCGACGCGATGAATGAGATCGTCTACGTCGATGACGCCCAAGTCGCGCACCTCACTGTGCAAAAGACATACGGGCGGGTCGCCGCCGTTACAGTTTCTGCCATGCAAATTGCAGATGGAGGCGTCGATGCGTGATGCCCCCAACGATGACATCATCATCTCGCCGGAGGCTCAATGTTTTGAAAACATCCACGAGCAAATGGGATTCGTCATCATTTCGGCTGAGATCGTGCAGCGCTGTTGCGAACTCGGTGATGCGGCCGCGACGCTTTACCAACTGAACCGCATGGCGTGCGCCTTCCGAGCTGCAGGTGCTTCCTACGCCGATATCGCGCGAATTCGTAATGAGGTGGTCGAGAAGCGGCCACCCTCCGACATAGGAGCGGTCGCATGAGCAATCACGCCCCGCACCTCGTTCATCTCTATGAAGCGGACGGCGACGAAGGTTTCTATGATCCGCCCGGTGAACCGCTATCGGCCAAACCAAACAAATTCCGGTTTGAATCCGTCGCTGACATTTTGACCAACTTCGGTCTCGGCCAAGAGTAATGGCTTATAAAGAAAATTTTGCCCAAAGTCGGCGTCGGCGTCATGCACGGCCAGTCCATGTCCTTCAAGTCTTTCGTCGCAGAGGATATAGGCGGACATGTCGCTAACGGCTGGAATTGGGGAGATAGAAAAACGCAACAAGGCGCCGTTGTCTATATCGCGGCTGAAGGCGGCGCCGCTGGCGTGCGAAAAAGAATTGTCGGCTTCCAACAATATAACAAGGACAGAGGGGCGTCCGAAGACGTTCCCTTCTACATGACGTCAGTCGCTCCAAATCTCGGGACAGGAAACGAAGATTTAAAAGAACTCATCTCCGCAATCGACGCGACCGGCGCCAAGCCGGCATTCATCACGCTCGACACAATCGCGCAATCTCTCGGCGGAGCAGATGAGAATGGGCAAGGCATGGCGCAATTCGTCGTCAATGCGACAGCGCTGGCGAATCACTTCAGTTGCTTCGTGCTCTGCATCCACCATGTGGGTCTACAGGACGACCAACGCATGAGAGGATGGAGCGGGCTCAAATGCGGAATTGACGTCGAACTACTTTGCGAGCGCGAGAAAGAATCCCTCACGACCACAATCCGTTTGAGAAAGCTTAAGGACGAAGAGACAAGCCTTCATCTCAAAGTTTCCATGGAGCGCGTCGTAATTGGACACGACGAGGACGGCGATGAAATTTCGACGCTGGTTGTGGACAGCATCGAAGACGCCGAGCCAAAGGCGAGCGTATCCCGAGCGAAGGCAGTTCCCCCGTCGCAGCGGCTTCTGATGGCCGTCGTCGCCGAGGCTATCGACGAGGACGGCCAAACTATTCGTTCGTTCATCAACGGACCTCTCGTCCGCGCTGTCGACGAGGACATCGTGAGGGAGCGCTTCTACGCTCGGATCGCCGAAAACCCCAAGCCAGACGATACGCCCAAGAAACTCGCCGATCGCCAGCGGCAAGCATTCAATACGTCTATTAAAGAGAACCTAAAGGCACAGCGACTCGTTGCCGCCCTGAAAGACGGGAGACGTGTTCTTTGGCTGCCCTAACCCTGGGAGGGCGTGAGACGGCGTGAGGTTCTTATAGAACCTCCTCACGCTCGCTCACGCTTTACCCCCCCCTTTGGGCGTGAGGAGTTGCAATAATCTCACGCCGTCTCACGCTCGCTCACGCTCACATGCCGGACCACCGAAAGAGACAAGAAGGGCAGAAAACACCCTCTACACGCTTCCACGCCCGCGACACATTTTCTCCCAAACCCCAGCCTAAGCCTAACCACCGCTGAGCAAAGCGTTGCCGTCATTCAACCGTCACGAGAGTGAAGGAAACATCTGCCGTCTCTGGCTCGAGACAGTCGGCGCGAGGGATTTGAAACGCCCCCAGGCCACGAGCAGCCTTCGCGCCGACTTTTGAGCCATGCCGAGCGTCGGCGGACCCGGCTCCTTACAGGAACGCCACAACTAGCGCTCCCCATAACGCAAATGAAAAAAGCACGGCTGCGAAGGTGATGAGGGCGGCGTCGGTCATGCGCTTCATATGGAGGTTAGAATTTGTCTAGCTTCTGACGTGATGAAGGTGCTTTTGCAACCTCATCTCCACCCTCAAATTCAGCGCCCTCTGATTGTTAATCAGGTGCTATTTTCCGGGCAAAATATCTCGTTACCCGGCTCTGGGGTAACGCTGGGGTAACATCGTCGCCATTTCGGGCCCTTATCAGCGCGCGCAAAGGTTGCAATTCCAAGCGCTCAGGTTGTGCCGGGCGCGACCGCAATCTGCTCGCAGTCATTCGCGGACAATCGCAGTCAACCGCAGTCATTCAGAGACAATACAACTGTGAAATCAGTGAGTTAGGTGCATTTTTGGGTTGCGTTTTCACGCTGCCACTGGTAAACATATGGAGAACGTTGACGCAACATGAGAGGCGCATTTGTCGCTAAATTCGGAAATGACCGAGAGCAGCCCCAGGAAGCGACGCTTTGGCCGTCCGGGCATTCGGCACCGGTTTCCAGGGGTCGACATGCGCTCGCCGACAGGGCGGCGCTATAGGAGCCTATTTCTCGAATTGGTCGGAGAATACGGCGAAGCCGAACTCACCCGCATTAGCGAACTCGCTGGCCTTAAACTCACGTTGGAGCGGACGCAGGCCGAAACCATCAACGGCGCTGACTGGCGCGCGCTGCGCGCCCGTGAAGACCTCGTGCGGATTTCGAACCTGATTGCGCGCCGCGAAGGCGAGCTGCGGTCCAGGAGGGCTGCAGCCAGTGCGCCTCGGCCCTCACTTCACGATCGCCTCGCCAGACGCGCTGCGGAGCGCGCCAGTTGCACGGAGCCGTAAGCCACATGTCGTCACCTATCGCTCCCAGCATAATCGACGCCATGAACGATCCGGGGCTCTTTGAGCCATGGTTTCGGGGACAGTCGTGGGATGGATGGCGCGCGGTTCTAAAGGCCGTCTACGCCCTCCCCATGACCGATGCCGAGATCGAGTTCTTTCGCTCGATTGCCGACCGCGATCCGCCTAAAAAGCGCGTCAAAGAGGCTTGGTTTATTTGCGGTCGTGGAGCCGGAAAGGACAGCGTCGCCAGCGCCATCACCGCTTTCACGGCGGCTCTCTTCGAGAGGTCCGACCGAATGCGGCCGGGCGAACGGCCGCTGTGCATGTGCCTCGCAACCGATCGCGAGCAGGCAAAAATCGTGCTCGGCTACACGAAAAGCTATTTCACAGACATCGAGCTTTTCCGTGGAATGGTGCAGCGAGAAACCGCAAACGGTTTTGAACTGGACAACAGTGTGGATGTCGCTGTTACGACGAATAGTTACCGCGCGGTTCGCGGACGTTCCGTGCTCTGCGCGATTTTAGATGAGACGGCTTTTTGGCGCGACGAAAACAGCGCCACGCCCGATGAGGAAACATTCAAGGCTCTCAAGCCGGCGTTGGCGCGAGTTCCCGGATCGATCGTGATCGGCATTTCGAGTCCGTATAGAAAATCTGGATTGCTGTATCGGAAATTTGCGGAGAACTACGGCAAGGACGGCGACATTCTGGTCATCAAGGCTCCGACGCGGACGCTCAATCCGATGATTCCGCAATCGGAAATTGACGAGGCCATGGCGGAAGACCCTGCTTCCGCGCGGGCGGAATGGCTTGCTGAATTTCGCGATGACATCGCTGGATGGGCTGATTTGGAGCTGATCGAGTTCGCGGTTGATCGCGACGTGACAGTTCGGCCGCCGTCTGCGGACAATCGCATCGTCTATCGAAGCGGCGTCGATCCGTCGGGAGGCGCCAAAGACAGTTTTACGATGGCGATCGCCCATGATGAAGGCGGGACCGTCGTCCTTGATTGCATCGTCGAAATCAAAGCTCCGTTCAATCCGACTGCGGCGACGGAGCAGATTTCGGAGACGCTGAAATCTTATGGTCTGCGAGAGACAGTCGGCGACAAATACGCAGCGCAATGGGTTGTCGACGCATTCGCGAAGTGCGGGATTAAATACCGTCACAGTGATCGCGATCGATCGTCCATTTACTTGGACGCGTTGCCTCTGTTCACGAGCGGTCGCGTGCGCATCTTGGACAACCGTCGTCTAGTTACTCAATTTGCATCGTTGGAGCGGCGCACGAGTTCTCTTGGCAAAGACCGAGTCGACCACGGTCCAGGCGGGCATGATGACGTTTGCAACAGCGCGGCACTGGCGCTTGTGCTGGCAAGCCAGCAGCAGGCACCGATGAATTTTCATCCGCCCCACGCGGGCCCATCCGCGAACGACATTATTCGCGCTGGCGTCGACATCATGAGCGGGCCGCAGCACATGCCGCCGGGCGGCTGGCCTGCGGGATCGCCGCAAGCGGCGGCGGCCGGGCCGTTCGCAAATTTAAGTTGGAGCCCAAACAAATGAAAACCGACGACGCAAAGAATATTCTGTCCGAATTGGAGTCCCGCCGCGCGGCGACAATCGCGCGACGCGATGAGACCGAGGCGAAGATCAAGGACGTATCGTTCGACGCACTGACTGGCGATGCAGCGGCGGCGAAGGAGTTGGCGAAACTGGAATCGGACGTTCTTCGCTACGGCGCCGAAATTCGTTCGCTTGAACATGCGATTACAACGGCGAGGCGGAAGGTCTCGGCTGCGGAGGCGGCAAAAATTGACGCGCAAGAATGTGAGAATGCGCGCGAGGCGATCGCCCTGCTTGCGCAGTTCGCCAAGCGCGGGGAACAACTCGACGCACGTTTGCAGGATTTTGTTGCCGAATATGTCG
>CAWESG010000039.1:0-15604 GCA_963811555.1 uncultured Alphaproteobacteria bacterium
CGGCGCGGCCGGTTTCTACGACGAGAAAACGTCGGTGACAGTCAGCGGAATTGCAGAACCTAGACGAGACACAATCGCTGGGATTCGACCGGGACGCCTAAGATGCGAGGCTCCTTTCGCGCAACCTCCCGGCTCCGTTCGCAACGAGGCGCAGCTGCGCGCCTCGATCCGCAGATTTCGTCGAACGCCAGCTAACCCTCACGCCAACTTATGTTCTCGCTCTGTAACTTCTTGACAGGCAGAGAATCGTCGCACTAGCCTAGTTCATTGGATATTTGTCAGCGCACTCGCTGCTTGCGCGGGTACGAGGTGCATGTATGGATATTATGTTTTTACTACTTTTTCGCGTCATCGAACGGATTTTGGCGGTCTTGGTCGGCGGCTTTTCCATATATCTCGGTTATCGATTGTTCGTCGAAATCCCATCCGCCAACAACAGTTCCGGAAAACTGGCGTTGCCCGGCGATATCAGCATCTTTTTTTCGCGCGTCGGGCCGGGCGTGTTCTTTTCGCTTTTCGGCGCCGCGATTGTGACCGTCTCCCTATCTCAAGGCCTGGACCTCAAAGCGGACGTCGCATCGGAGGGCGCAAAGAACACAAGCAATTTAGAGGTCAACTATGCGAACGACCGCGTCGGTGGAGACACAGACGCCGTGAAATTGAGCGCGCTGCGCACGGAGGCCCGCCGCTCGATCGCCGAGCTGAACAAGTTTCCTGCTTTGCTCCCTGCGGACACCCCGAAGACGCGCGTCATCGACGTTATGCAAGCTGTCCAAGCGAGCAAGCTCGCGTTGCTCGAAACGGTATGGGGGAAGGACTGGGGCGAGTTCGCCAAGTTCCGAAACTGGGCGCACGACAACGACACAGATCCTGTTCCTGCAGGCGTATCGCCCGACGCGGTTAAAATCTATCGCGAAGTCAGAAAGTAGCGCCATGGGCCGCCTTGGAAAATTCTTGCCCCTGGCGTTGCTGATGGCCATGACCTGGGGTGCTGAGAGCGCCCAAGACGACCGGTGGGCGGGCTTTTACGACCGCGAAACGCTGCTGTATTGGCAAGGACAAACACCGCCGGGCATCGAGGATAATTTCCGCTCGGTGATCTGGCCCGTACTCACTCCGGAGGAAAAGCGCGTTCTCGGAAGAGTCGAGTTGAACTTCCCGCTCGAACTCCCCTCGCACCCCATGAATTTTTTTGCGTCCACTTCGGGCGGGCGCAAATTCATCACGCTCCCAATCTCATCCCTGCGATTCTTTGGAGATTTGGCTCTCGCATATGTATGGCTGAACGATTCGGGCTATAGCATCCAGCCCGTTTCCGACTATCTCGCAATGCTCAAGTATCAATGGCCTCGGGAGTTGATGGGCCATAAATACAGGCCACGAGAGGTTCTTGGCGTTCCCGAAAACGCGACGGCGAACCAGCGCATCGCCGATCATTTCCAGCAGGTTTACGGCACCGCCATTGTGTTCATCCTCGGTCATGAACTTGGCCACATCTATTACGGCCATCGGCGCGATCCGCTTCTTCCTCCCGACGTCTCGCAACGTCAGGAGGAAGAAGCGGATCGGTTCGGACTGGAAATCATGCGCCGAATTGGCGACACGCCAATCGGGGTCATCCCGTTCTTCTTCATCAGCGCACATCTTGAAGCGAACGAGGGCAATTCGGGTGGCGCCGAGTCCTCAAGAACCGCGACTCATCCCCTCTCCTCGTCGCGACTGCGATCCCTCGCGAGCGCACTAAACGCATTTGCGCCAGATTTCACGCGGACAGGGTCCCAGCCGGCCGCGGTGCAGAGAATCGCGGCGGAAGTGAACGAAATAGCCAATAAACTGGACGACGCGGGCGTTCAGGACCACCTCCGCGATATCGGAAGAGCTGCAAGACCTGAAAGCCTGGGTCCGCGAAAGCCCGGGGACAGCCTCGCCCCTCCCGCACGGGTCGTCGCTCGTACGGATCAGCCCTTCTCCGGAGCGTATCGAGGCAAATGGCGCGACGCAAAAGGCGTCGACTTCGATGTGACGATGAATCTCACGCGCCAGGGAAATATGGTGCGAGGCGAATACCGCTTTGGCGAAGGCCAGGTTACGAGCACTGTGACGATACAGGGACTCGCAGACGGAAATGAGCTTTCGTTTAACTGGAAATGGGGTACTCAATATTTCGGTAAAGGCGTCCTGAAACACGACTCGTCGGGTGGAAAACTCACTGGCACATGGGGATATACGCAGGCGGATTCCGGCGCCGGGACATGGGAGCTTTACCGCACGCAATAAATATCCTCGCTGTGAGTATTTTGTTTTTCATCCCATGCCGCTGCGGTGCGCCGCTAGTCGGATTGAGCCGCGCAATTGACGCTCAATCCAAATCGCGCGAGCGTCGCTGCGAGAGTCGGCCGCAAGCACCTGATTGCTGGTGAATAAAACGCGGCGCTCGCCTTCGCTCTCGAGCGGCGCATCGGCGCCGAATTTTTCCATAAGCAATTGATCTGCGCGCCGCGCAATCGCAGGCGCAGGATCGATCCATTCGACCGGCCACGGCGCCAATCGCCGAAAGCGCTCGATCAACAACGGATAGTGCGTGCAAGCAAGCACAATTGCGTCTGTCCGCGCGCCGCGCTCATTCTGCTTGAAACAAGGCGAGATCTCCCGCGCAATCTCCAGAATCCTCGATCACGCCTCCGTGCATATGGCTTTCCGCGAGGCGCGCCAGATTTTTTGAGCCGACAAGCGTCACATCGCAATCGCCGGCGAAACTCTTGATCAGTTCATGCGTGTAGTCGCGCGCCACGGTTCCTGGCGTCGCCAGCACCGATATCATCCGAGACTTCGAAACCTGGGCCGCCGGCTTGATTGCCGGCACGGTTCCGACAAAAGGGATCTTCGGCCAATGCACGCGCAAATAAGGCAGCAGCAGAGTTGAGGCCGTGTTGCAGGCGATCACGACGATATCAGGCGCGGAGTCCGCGATAAGCTCTTCCATCACCTGCATGACGCGCTTGACGAGATCCGCCTCCGTCCACGAGCCGTACGGAAAACCGGCGTCATCCGCGCAATAGATAAGATCGGCGTGTGGGCGCAGCTTGACGATTTCGGCGAAGACCGTGAGACCGCCAAGCCCCGAGTCGAAGACGAGAATTTTTGGGGGCCGGGTCATACGGAAGCCGAGCAAAATTCGCCCGTCATGCCCGCGCTTGTCGCGGGCATCCACGCCATAAAGTTGCGACATATTTCAAAGACGAGCCAAGACGTCCCCACTCCAATATGAAAATATTCGAGAGCCCTGGCGTGGATGGCCGGGACGAGCCCGGCCATGACGCGCTGATGAGGTAAGATTTCGCACCGATGGCGTCCCCAACTCGAGATGAGCCGGAAATAAAACAGATTCTCGCCTGCGTTCAAAGGCGCACATTTAAAACGGTAGATTGAAGACGCGGGACGGCGCCAGCGCGCCCTCGACGATTTCGCCGAAAGCGACCGGAACTCCCCCGCAGGCGGCGTACGCCACGCCTCCATGCGGCGCGTCCCGCCCGCGCAAGATCACCGATCCCCCGCGCCGCAACCGCGCCGCAGTGTCTCGGTCGACGATGACGCACGGCAGTTCGGTCAGCCCCGCTTCGACGGAAAGAAGCGCATCCGCCGCTCCGCCTTCCGCCTCGATCTCGTCGAGCGTGAAGGAATCGTCTTCGAAAAACGGACCCACTCGCGTACGCCGCAGCGCCGTCACATGGCCGAAGCAACCCAGCAGTCGCCCGAGATCGCGCGCGATGGCGCGAACGTAAGCGCCCTTGCCGCATTCCATCACAAGATGCGCCTCGTCTTGCGAGACGCTGACGAGGTCCAGCCGATGGACCGTCACCTCGCGCGGCTTCAAATCGACTTTCTCGCCCTCGCGAGCGAGATCATAGGCGCGCTCGCCGCCAATCTTGATAGCGGAATACTGAGGAGGGGTTTGTTGAATATCGCCGAGGAAACGCGGCAGCAGGGCAAGAATCGCCTCAGGAGAAGGGCGCGCGTCGCTTTCGCGAGTCGCTTGTCCGTCCGAGTCGTCCGTATCCGTCTCGGCGCCCCAGCGCACGGTGAAGGAATAGGCCTTCTCGCCATCCTGCACGAAAGGCACGGTCTTGGTCGCTTCGCCGAAAGCCACGGGCAGAATGCCTGATGCGAGCGGATCGAGCGTGCCGGCGTGACCGGCCTTCTTGGCGTTGTAGATGCGCTTGAGCCGCGACACGGCGTGCGTCGAGGTCATGCCGATAGGCTTGTCGAGCACGACCCAGCCGTCCACGACCGCGCGATTCGATCTCTTTTGATTCATCAGGCGGCGCCGCTTGTCTTCGCGGCGTCGTCCAATTCCTCTTTTGACTCGAGATCGCGTCGCACGCGTTCGGAATTCAACAATTCGTCGATGCGCGAAACATTGTCGAATGTATCGTCGATTCGAAAACGCAGCTCCGGCGCGAACTTCACGTTCACGCGATGAGCAATCTCGCCACGCAGATATTTCTTGTGGCGTTCGAACGCGTCCAACACATCCTGTTCGTCTTTGCCGCCGAGCGGCATCACATAGATGGTCGCGAGTTTGAGATCGGGACTCATCTTGGCGCGCGAAACCGTCACGACATGCTTTTCGAGCGTGGCGTCGGTGATTTCGCCGCGCGCAAGAATTTGCGCAAGCGCGTGACGAACAAGTTCGGCGACTCGCAACATGCGTTGGGACGGCTCGGCGCCGTGTTGATGATGGGATCTGGACATTTTATGCCAAGGCTCACGAATGGTTCCGCGACGCCCGCTCATTGCGACGTCCGACCGGAATGCAGCACGAAATCTTCACCAGATTGTGGAGCGGCCTGCCTCTTTTCGCGCCAACGCCCTGGGACGCCGACGCGGACGATCGGCGCTTCTCGGCTTTGATCCGAAAGCGCCGCAGGACCTTTACAGCGTCCGCTTGATCTCCTCGACGCGGTAACATTCGATGACGTCGCCCGCGCGCATGTCCTGATAGTTTTCGAAAGCCATGCCGCATTCCTGACCGGCGGCGACTTCCTTGACTTCATCCTTGAAGCGCTTGAGCGTCGAAAGCTTGCCTTCATGCACGACCACATTGTCGCGGATGAGGCGCACATTGGCTCCGCGCTCGACCGTTCCGTCGGTAACGCGGCAACCAGCCACCTTGCCAACTTTCGAGATGTCGAACACTTCGAGAATTTGTGCATTGCCGAGCATGGTCTCGCGAAGCGTCGGAGCCAACATGCCCGACATCGCCGCTTTCACGTCGTCGACGAGATTATAGATGATGTTGTAGTAGCGGACTTCAATGCCCGCGCGCTCCGCAGCCTCGCGCGCTTCCTTATGCGCTCGGACATTGAAGCCGATCACCGCGGCATTCGAGGCTTCGGCCAGAGCAATATCGGATTCCGATATTCCGCCAGCGCCTGCGTGCACCACGCGCGCCGCGACTTCATCCGTGTTGAGCTTCTCGAGAGCCGCAACGATTGCTTCCACCGAGCCCTGCACGTCGCCCTTGACGACAAGCGGAAACTCCTGACGACCCGCAGTCTTGAGCTGGCTCATCATATCCGACAGGGACGAGCGCGCCGAACCGCCGCGCGCGGCGAGTTTGTCGCGCTTCTGGCGCTCGCGATATTCTGTAACTTCGCGGGCTCGCGCTTCGCTCTCGACCACGGCGACGCGATCGCCGGCTTCCGGCGTTCCGGAGAAACCGAGAATCTCGACAGGGAACGACGGTCCCGCGCTCTGGCGAACTTCGCCTTTATCGTCGAGCAAGGCGCGAACGCGGCCCCATTGCGAACCCGCGACCACAAGATCGCCGACGTGCAACGTTCCCCGCTGCACCAGCACTGTGGCGACTGGACCGCGACCCTTGTCGAGCCGCGCCTCGATGACCGTGCCTTCGGCCGCGCGCTCGGCGTTGGCCTTGAGATCGAGCACTTCCGCTTGCAGCGCGATCAGTTCGAGCAGCTTCTCCAGATTGAGCTTTTGTTTCGCGGACACTTCGACTTCGAGCGTCTCGCCGCCGAGGCTTTCGACCTGAACTTCGTGCTGAAGCAATTCGGTGCGCACGCGCTCGGGCTTGGCGTCCGGTTTGTCGATCTTGTTGATCGCGACAATCAGCGGCACCTCCGCCGCCTTGGCGTGATGGATCGCTTCGATCGTCTGCGGCATCACGCCGTCGTCAGCGGCGACGACGAGCACGACGATATCCGTGACTTTCGCGCCGCGAGCGCGCATCGCCGTAAAGGCGGCGTGGCCGGGCGTATCGATAAAGGTGATGGGCGCGCCGTTCGGCGCCGTCACTTGATAGGCGCCAATGTGCTGAGTAATGCCGCCAGCTTCGCCGGACACCACATTGGCGTGGCGAATGGCGTCGAGCAGCGAGGTCTTGCCGTGATCGACATGGCCCATGATCGTCACGACAGGCGGACGCGGTTCAAGATCCTCGCTCGCGTCGGGCGCGTCGAACAAGCCCTCTTCGACGTCGAACTCGGCCACGCGCTTCACGGTGTGGCCCATCTCCTCGGCGACGAGTTGCGCCGTATCGGCGTCGATCACATCGGTGATCTTATGCATGTCGCCTTGCTTCATCAGCAGACGGACGACATCAACGCCACGCTCGGACATTCGGTTGGCGAGTTCCTGAATCGTGATGGTCTCGGGCAGAATCACTTCGCGCGAGATTTTTTCCTTCTGCTCCGCCACGCCGAAGGATTTCAGACGCTGCATGCGGCGTCTGAAAGAGGCGACCGAGCGCGTGCGCTCCTCGTCGCCTACAGCCGTGGCGGTCGAAACGGTCAGACGGCCGCGGTTCTTATGCTCTGCTCCGCGCGACGGCGCGGGGCGCTGCGGCGGAGCGCTGGCGGGCGTCAGTCCAAGCGGACGACGCACCACTCGCCTCGCGTCGGAGTCAGCGGCGGCGGGCGCGGCGCCCGGCCTCGCGCTGGCCGTGGCTCCCGAGACCGGCGCTTCCGCGTCCGGCGTTCCCGACAAGCGGCGGCGCGCTTCCTCTTCGGAACGACGGCGCGTTTCGGCGTCGCGCGCGAGCCGCGCTTCTTCCTCTCGCTTGCGGGCGTCGGCGGCCTGGCGTTCGACGCGCTCGCGCTCTTCGCGCTCGGTGCGAGACTTCGCATCGATTTCGGCCTGACGGCGATCTTCCTCTTCCCGCGAACGGGCGTCGACCAGCGCGCGAGCGCGAGCTTCGCGCTCCTCTTCGGTCAGCGCACGCAACACCATTCCCGCGCCACGCGGGGCAACGGGGCGAGGCGCCTCAGCCTTCGCCGCAGGGGCGGGAGGCGGCGGCGGAGCAGCAGGCGCGGGCGCGGCCGGCGCGGGAGCCGGCGCATGCGCCTTCGCTTCGACATGCCCCGGGGCGCGTCGCTTCACCTTCTCGACCACGACCACTTTCGAGCGGCCGTGGGAGAAGCTTTGGCGCACCATGCCGTGCTCGGTCGACCGCTTCAGATGAAGGGTCTTCGATGGAGCGACCGTCAAGGTCTTGTCGCCGGGGTTCTCAGTCTCACTCATCAATTATCCGATTCTGGGTCCGCGCCCGTTCGCTCAAAATCATTCGCCGACGACGCCCCGCCCGCAACGTCGAAGTCGTCCCGTTCGTCTCTATTCGCGGCGTCCGATGCGTTTTCGCCGCGATAGGCGGCCAGTCGCCGGCATCGCACGAGAAACGCGTTCGTCGGACCGCCGCGCGCCAGCGCTGCATGTATCACATTTGTGCGGCCCAACGCCAAATCCAATTGAGACGACGTAAATAATGCGATCGTCTCCACCGCGCCCGAGCCTCGCCGCACCGCTTGCGCGATCTTTCTCTTGCCGTCCGCCCCGCCGTCGACGGCCTCGAGAATGGCCGCCGCCTCGCCCTTTTCCAGCGCCGCGCCGACCTTATTGAAACCCGCGACGGCAAGCCCCGCCTTATTCACCATGGACAGCGACTGCAGGCAGTCCGCCTCGAGCAATCGATCCACTTCCGAGGCGAGCTCCGGCGGAGCCTTGACGCTGGCCTTCAGCTGACGCGCAAAGATTTGTTTACGCGCGGCCTCGGCGACGACATCGGCGCGCGCGGTCACCCATACGCCCCTCCCCGGCAGACGCGATCTGATGTCCGGCGCGAGCGCCCCATCGGGCGCGCAAACGAATCGGATCATCGCGTCCGGCGCGCCGCGTTGGCGCGTGACGATGCAGGTTCGCTCGGAGGTTTCAGTCGCTCTCACGTCGTCGTCGGGCTTTCTCTCTTCATTTCGGGATCGCGTTTCGCATTCACGCGCAAAAGACTGAAGTCTATTCCTCTCCTTCGACCGGCTCCGCCTGCGGCGCCGGCGCTTCGATCCATCCAACGCGCACGCGCGCCGTCATGATCATGGCTTCGGCTTCTTCGCGAGAAAGATCGATCCCTTCCAAAAAGCCTTCGTGCTTGGTGGTCTCGCCGTCTTTCTTTTCGCTCCAGCCGACGAGATCGTCCGGGACGCAGCCCGCGAAATCCTCCATCGTTTTCACGTCGTTCTCGCCGAGCCTGACGAGAATGGCGCTCGTCATGCCCTCGATCTCGTTCAACTCGTCCGCGACGCCAAGTTCCTTTCGGCGCGCTTCGTTCTCCGCCTCGAGGCGTTCGAGATAGCTGCGCGCACGGTTCTGAATCTCCGTCGCGGTGTCCTCGTCGAACCCCTCGATCGTAGCGAGCTCCGAAAGGTCGACGAAGGCCAGCTCCTCGACCGAGCGAAAGCCCTCGGAAGCGAGCAGCCGTCCGACGACTTCGTCGACGTCGATGGCGTTCATGAATACATTGGTGCGCTCGACAAACTCTCTCTGCCGGCGCTCGGATTCCTCGGCTTCCGTCAAAATGTCGATGTCCCAGCCGGTAAGCTGCGAGGCGAGCCGCACATTCTGGCCGCGCCGCCCGATGGCGAGCGACAATTGATCGTCGGGAACGACGACTTCGATGCGCGCCGAATCCTCGTCGAGCACGACCTTCACAACCTCGGCCGGCTGCAAGGCGTTGACGATGAACGTCGCCGCATCGGCCGACCACGGGATGATGTCGATGCGCTCTCCCTGGAGCTCGCCGACCACCGCCTGGACGCGAGAACCGCGCATGCCGACGCAGGCGCCGACCGGGTCGATCGAGGTGTCGCGCGAAACCACGGCGATCTTGGCGCGAGAGCCAGGATCGCGCGCGACGGATTTCACCTCGATCACGCCGTCGTAGATCTCCGGCACTTCCTGTTTGAAGAGCTTCGCCATGAATTGCGGATGGGTCCGCGACAGGAAGATCTGTGGGCCGCGCTGCTCGCGGCGCACGTCATAGACATAAGCGCGCACGCGGTCGCCCGGGCGAAACGTTTCACGCGGGATCATCTCGTCGCGGCGAATGATCGCTTCGCCGCGCCCGAGGTCGATGATGACATTGCCGTATTCGACGCGCTTCACAACGCCGTTGACGATCTCGCCAATGCGGTCCTTGAATTCCTCATATTGACGATCCCGCTCCGCTTCCCGCACTTTCTGCAGGATGATCTGTTTTGCGGATTGCGCGGCGATGCGGCCGAAGTCGAAGGGCGGAAGCGTTTCGGAAATCCAGTCTCCGGTCTGCGCCGCCGGATTTCGCTTGCGCGCATCCATGAGAGAAATCTGCGTGGCGTCATTGTCGACTTCGTCGACGACGAGAAGCAGACGCGAGAAGCGAACCTCTCCGGTCTTCGGGTTGATCTCCGCGCGGACCTCGGTCTCCTGACCGTAGCGAGAGCGCGCCGCTTTCTGGAGGGCGTCCTCCATGGAGGCGATGACGATCGAACGATCGATCGACTTTTCGCGCGCGACTGCGTCGGCGATCTGCAAGACCTCAAGTCTGTTGGCGCTAACGGCCATTGTCTTCTCCTTGTGCCCGATCCAATGCGCCGAAGCGGCGGTTGCTCGGATCAGCTTCCCTTCTTGAAACGCGTCTGCACGCCCGATGGAACCAAAGGTTTCGCTTTTTGCTTCGCAGGTCCGCGAAAGCGGCCCGGACCGCGCCGCGGTCGCTCGTCGCTTACGCCTGCTTCGGCCTCTCCCTCTTCGACGGGCGCGCTATGCGCCTTGCCGGCGCGCAGCGATTCCCGAATCAACGCCTCGGTCAAAACGAGTTTTCCATCGTCGAGATCTTTGAGAGGCACCCGAACGCTCTTTTCCTCATCGGAACGCGCATCCGTGCGCTCCAACAATAAAATTGCGTCCCGGCCCTCGCCTTCCAGCGCGACCAGCGTCCCGCGAAAGCGCTTGCGGCCCGTCTCGATCGGCTGCGTCAGTTCGATCTTCGCCTCGTGGCCGAGCGCGCGTTTGAAATCGGAAAGCCGAACCAGGGGCCGATCGATTCCAGGCGACGACACTTCGAGACGATAGGCCTGAGCGATCATGTCCTCGACGTCGAGTTCGGGAGAGAGCGCCTGACTGGCGACCTCGCAATCCTCGATTGTCATCGTCCCGTCCGGGCGTTCGACCATGATTTGCAGAATAACGCCATTTTGGCCAAGCAGACGAACGCGCACGAGTCGGTAGCCAAGCTGGGCGAGCACGGGCTCGGCGAGATGCGCAATGCGCGCCGCAACGCCCGTTTCGCCGACAAGACGCGGCTCGTCGAGCGGGGCAGAGACGATAGAAGCGCCGGTTTGCTGCAAGCGGTTGCGGTCCTGCGTTCGGCTCGGGCCGATCCAAACAAAAAAGAGCGGGTCCCGGCCGGGCCCCACTCTCAATCGGCGATCACCCGAGAATGATCGTTATGAGATGAAACGGAGGCTTCTATACACCCGAAGAGCAGGATGGCGCAAGGAAAACCGAGCGGAATTGAAGACGCCACTCTCGATGCTCTCGAAACTGTGCAGCGGCGGCCAGCCGCTGTCGATTACCCAACTGACTGAAGGCTCGGATCTGAGCCGCCAGGCGATTTCCAAACATTTGCGGGTGCTTGAAGTTGCCGGAGTCGTGCGCAGCCTTCGCATAGGCCGCGAGCATCAATATGCGTTTGAGCCGGAACCCATTCGAGACGTTAAGAAATATCTCGAACGCGCATCGGATCAATGGGATGACGCTTTAGCTCGGCTGAAGGCCTTCGTCGAACGCGAGTAGCGCGTTGGGGCGCGGCGGTGTCCGCCAGCCGCGCCCGAACAATCATCTCTAGTGGCCCAGCACGGAATAGCGCACATGCGCGGTGCCGGATCCGATCATGCCGAGCTGCGAAGCGGCGCCTTTGGAAAGGTCCAAGGAGCGGCCTGTCCAGCTCGCAGGACCGCGATCGTTGATGCGAACCACCACCGAACGGCCCCCATTCGTGACCAGGAGACGCGTGCCAAAGGGCAGCGACCTGTGGGCGGCCGTCAAATCCCACTTGTTGAAACGCTCTCCATTCGCTGTGTGCGAGTTCGGCTCGTAACGCTTCGGCCCGCCGCCATACCAGGAGGCTAAGGCTATAAAGCCGCGATCATCGCGTTCTGCAGAGCGTCCATGACGATGAGTGTAAGAATTGTCCGCCCGGCTAGAACCAAAAGCCGAGTCAAACCAGTCACCCATTCCAGTTTCGCCAGCCTCAGATGACGCTACAGTTAAGATAAGCGCACAGAGCGCAACCAAACTTCTACGCATTTCACTCCTATCCGGTAAGTTCCTATAGACGTGACGTATCGATCGTTCCGCGTATAGAACGCGTACGTCTGTTCTACCTCCATGCCTTTGGGAGATACTTCCGGATTAGCTGCTCATGTCATCTTTGTCAAATCATCAGCATGATAAATTTAGTCTATGCCAATAGCAGACTATTCGATCACAATAGCCTAATTATTGTCAAAAATACGCCTTAATTACTTTATGTTTCGAAATAGAACAGCTGTGTCGCTTTATGCTTCGGCGAAGCCGCTCTAAAGGGCGCGCACCCGCGACGACGCAGGCTCGTTGCAATAATTATGATGCAGCCCGGCTTCACCTGCGCCGCTCGGAAACCAGCCGCCGCCATATTTCAAACGTTCGCTCTTTCAAACTTTTGCGAACATCTCTAAACAGCGGCTCATGATCTGGCTCGTGTTCGCTCTTCTCACCGGCGCCGCGCTGTTGAGCGTGCTCGCGCCGCTGGCGCAAAAAAAGCGCGAGATAGTGGACCCCGCAGCGACAGACGTCGCTTTTTTCAAGGATCAGATCGCCGAGATCGACCGCGAAGCCACCGACGGCCAGATTGCGCCCCATGACGCCGAAATCGCCAAGACCGAAGCGGCGCGGCGCTTGTTGAAGACGCAATCCGCCAAAAATGTGGCGGCGACCTCGTCCCGCAAAGTCGCGACTTTTGCGGCCCTGGCTACAATTGTCTTGGTTCCGGCCCTGTCGCTGGCTCTTTATTCCCGCCTCGGGCGCTCCGATATGCCGGACATGCCTCTTTCGGCCCGGCTTCAAACGCCGCCTGACCACATAAACATCGCGGATGCGGTCGGACGCATCGAAGCGCATCTGGCGCAGCATCCGGAAGACGGACGCGGTTTTGAAGTGGTGGCACCTTATTACATGCGAACAGGCCGGTTCGACGACGCGGTTCACGCCTATGGCGAGGCGCTTCGACTGCTCGGCGCGACGGCTGCGCGTCATGCGGCGCTCGGCGAGGCGCGCACGCTCGCGGCCGGAGGGGTGGTGACGGAAGCGGCTAACCAGGATTTCGAGGCCGCCCTCGCGCAGGAGCCAACGCAGCCCACCGCCCGTTTTTATCTCGGCCTTGCGGCCGCTCAAAACGGCGAGCGCGACAAGGCCCGCGAGATCTGGTCGAAGATGCTGGCCGAGGCGCCTGATGGCGCGCCATGGGTCGAACGGGTAAAAATGCTGCTGGCGAAGCTCGACGAAGCGTCCGCCTCGGCCACCCCGCCGGCCACGGAACATGGCAAGGCGATTGCGGCCATGCCGGAGGGCCAGCGGCAGGCCGCGATCCAAACCATGGTCGAGCGATTGGCGACGCGCCTCGAAAAACATGGCGACGACGTGGATGGCTGGCTCAAGCTCATTCGGGCTTACAACGTCCTGGCGCAGCCCGAAAAAGCGCGCCACGCATTAGCCGCGGCGCGCAAGGCGCTGGCTGGCAAGCAAAGCGATCTCACGCGCGTCGAAGCGCTGGCGCAGGAATTGAAAATCGGAGGATGACGGTGGCGGAGCAGATCGCATGACGAGAAAAGGCAAACGCCTCGCTCTTATCGGCGGCGCGATTCTCGTCCTTGGCGTCGCAGTCGGGCTCGTACTGTTCGCGCTTCGCGACAATATCGTGTTCTTCTATACGCCTTCGGAGCTGGCGCAAAAACACGTTGCGCCGGGGACAAGACTACGCATTGGCGGGCTGGTGAAAGAAGGCTCGGTCGTGAAGAACGCTGGCCGCGAGGTGAGTTTCATCGTCACCGACCGAAACAGTGAGGTCAAAGTCGCCTATAATGGACAACTCCCCGATCTTTTTCGCGAAGGTCAGGGCGTCGTCGCAGATGGCGCGCTGACCGCGGAAGGCGCGTTTCGCGCCGACAGCGTGCTCGCCAAGCATGACGAAAAATATATGCCTCGCGACGTCGCCGAAGCGCTAAAGAAACAGGGCGTTTGGCAGGGAGAGAAGAAGTGAGGGCGTCGCTAATGAGTTCATGCCCTGGTTCTCGATCATTGGGCGCATACCTCCCCCTTGCGGGGAGGTCGGTCGCCGCAGGCGATCGGGTGGGGGGGCGGCAAGAGTGGGGCCGACGCCTCGCCCCACCCCGAACCGCTTCGCGGTTCGCCCCTCCCCATCAAGGGGAGGGACATGCGCCCTTCCCTGCAAGCATTCCGTGATCCCGCATGATCGTGGAAACTGGCCATTTCGCTCTCGTGCTGGCGCTCGCCCTGGCGTTGGCGCAGGCCATCATCCCGTTCGCCGGAGCGCGCATGGGCGACGCCGCATTGATGCGCGTCGCGCGCTCCACGGCCATCGCGCAGTTCCTGTTCATCGCTTTCGCCTATGGCGCGCTGACCTATGCGCATGTCGTTTCCGACTTCTCGCTCGTCAATGTGATCGAGAATTCGCATTCGATGAAGCCGCTCGTCTATAAAATCTCCGGCGTTTGGGGCAATCATGAAGGCTCCATGCTGCTATGGGTTCTTGTGCTGTCGCTCTGCGGCGCGCTGATTGCAGCCTTCTCCGTCGCCATGCCGGCGAAACTCTGCGCCGACACCCTCTCCGTGCAGGGATTGCTGGGCGCCGCTTTTCTTCTCTTCATTCTCCTCACCTCCAATCCTTTCGCGCGCGTCGAACCTGTCCCGTGGGAAGGGCGCGATCTCAATCCCATTCTGCAGGACCCTGGCCTCGCGATTTATCCGCCGCTCCTCTACCTCGGTTACGTCGGCTTCTCGATCGTCTTTTCCTTCGCCGCCGCCGCGCTGATCGGCGGCCGTATCGACGCCGCCTGGGCGCGCTTCGTGCGGCCGTGGACGCTGTTCGCCTGGATCAGCCTCACGCTCGGCATCGCAATGGGCTCTTACTGGGCCTATTACACGCTCGGCTGGGGCGGTTTCTGGTTTTGGGACCCAGTCGAGAACGCCTCTCTCATGCCCTGGCTCGCCGGCACTGCGTTGCTGCATTCCGCCGCCGTAATGGAAAAGCGCGAGGCGTTGAAAGTCTGGACCCTGTTCCTCGCCATTCTCGCCTTTTCGCTCTCGCTGCTTGGCACATTTCTCGTGCGTTCCGGCGTGCTGACGTCCGTTCACGCTTTCGCGAGCGACCCCGACCGCGGCGTCTTCATTCTTGCGATTTTGATTTTCTTCATCGGCGGCGCGCTTGCATTATTCGCGCTGCGCGCCGGCGCCTTGCAGACGGGCGGATTGTTCTCTCCCATCTCGCGCGAAGGCGCGCTCGTCGTTAATAATCTGCTGCTCACGGCAAGCTGCGCAACGGTCGTCACCGGCACGCTTTATCCGCTCGCTCTCGAGGCGCTCACGGGCGAGAAGATTTCCGTCGGCGCGCCTTTCTTTAATACGGTGCTGATTTCGATCGCCCTGCCCCTCTTCGCGCTGATGCCGATCGGACAGATGCTCGCCTGGAAGCGCGGCGACCTCAAAGCCGCATTGGAGCGACTGCGCGCCGCCTTCGCCGTCGGACTACTGGCGCTTGCGGCCTTCGGATATGTCTATGGCGCGCGGTTCCTGTCGACGCTCTGCGCGGGAATTGCCGCCTATCTTGTCGTCGGCGCCTTGAGCGACATTACGCAGCGCGTTGCGCCGCGCGGAGCGTCTTTCGCCAATATGTTTACGCGATTGCGCGGCCTGCCGCTTTCGGCCTGGGGAACCTCGCTTGCGCATGCCGGCATGGGCCTCACCCTGTTGGGGCTCGCCGCAACGGGATGGGGCGTCGAAAACATCGTCGCGATGCGCGCCGGCGTTTCCTACGACGTCGGACCATACACGGCGTCGATCGTGAACATCGCCACGCGCGATGGCCCCAACTACGCAGAAACATATGCGGCGATGGAGATTTGCAAGGGCGACGCCATCGTCGCGCAGATCGAGCCGGCCAAGCGCTTTTATCAGGCGCGTCGCATGGCGCGCACGGAAGCCGGCATTGCGACGCTTGGCC
>CAWESG010000040.1:0-44824 GCA_963811555.1 uncultured Alphaproteobacteria bacterium
AAATCCGCCCCAAGCGCCGCTCAAAAGTAAGACCAATTGTAAGACCAAAAGCAGCTGCTTGTATTTAACAACGTTAAATCAACAGCTTATGAAGCTGCCCGGCGGAAGGAGAGGCAGCTCGGCGGAAAGATGAGGTCGAGCGCTTGCGCGCCGATGTGACGCGCGGCCACCGCCGCGCCTTTCAGAGTCGCAACGCGCGAGGACAGCGCCGCCTTAATCTCCATCGGCTAACCCAGCAGTCCCGCGCTCTTTGGCGCCAAGGGATTATCTCTGAGCGCAGCAACGTCCGGCGCGTCGATTTGAGGGCGCCCTGCGAGAGCAGCGTAAAGACCGGAGACAAAACTCTCGTCCAAATCTTTCACGATGAAAACAATTCGCGTGCGTCTGTCGGCGTCAGGCCACGCCGCGAGTCGATGCGGCGGATGAAAAACGTGCTGCACGCCGTGAATCACCAGGGGCCGCTCGGGATCGTCCGCGAGCGCAACGATTCCTTTGACGCGCAGCAGACGCGGACCATGCGCCTGCCGTAAAATGTCTAAGAACATGTCGAAGCTCGCAGGGGCGAGCGGCGCATCGCTCGTCATGCAGAAAGCGCGGATGTGATCGTCATGACGGTTGCGGTCGGCATGTGCGTGGCCGTGATGATCGCCATGGCCGTGATTGTGGCGGCCATGATCGTGGCTTTCGTGCGCCGCCTCTACCGCTTCGGCGTTCAGCCACTTTTCGACCTGCGGGATTTTTCCGGAAGCGTCATAAAGGCCGCAATCGAGCAACGCATCCGCGGTCGCCTCGCCCCTCGCGGCGATCAGCCGGCGCCCCGCTGGATTGAGCCGTTGCAAACGCTCCTCCAGCGAGGACAGACGCTGCGCGCCTTGCGGAAGATCCGTCTTGGCGATCACCAGCCGATCTGCCACCGCGGCCTGCTTGACCGCCTCCTCATGCGCATCGAGCGTCGCCTCGCCATTAATGGCGTCGATAAGCGTGACGACGCCATCCAGTCGATACCGCAGCATCAGATAGGGATGATACATGATGGTATGCAGCACCGGCGCGGGGTCCGCGAGGCCGGTGGTCTCCAGAACGACCCGGCGAAACGGCGTGATGCGGTCATTGTCGCGACGGCGCAACAAATCCTCAAGCGTTGTGACGAGGTCGCCGCGGATCGTGCAGCATACGCAGCCCGAATTCATGACGATCATGTCGCCGTCGATTTTTTCGACGAACAGATGATCGAGCCCGACTTCGCCAAACTCATTGATCAGCACAAGCGTATCGGACAATTCGGGAGACGCGATCAGCTTATTCAGAAGAGTTGTTTTGCCCGCGCCGAGAAATCCCGTCAGGATCGTCAATGGAATGGGTGGCGGGGGCCGCCGGTTCGCCAGCGGCTCGGCCGTCACTGTTGCTGGCCTGATTGCTTTGCAGAGGTCTTTTGACCGTGGGCCTTCGCGGCCGCCGGCTTGGCTTGGCCTATTGCAACGGCCTGATGCGAATGTTTTGCGTCGGCCTTGGCTGTGACCCGCTTATTCGCCTTCGCGTGAACGGCACTGACCTTTGCACCGTGAGCTTTCGACTTCGCTTTGGAGTGCTCATGCGCGATTTGATGCTTTCCGTGTCTCCCGTGACGACGCAGCGACTTGGCGTCGGGCGCGGCCTGACTGATCGGCGACGCGCCTTCCGCT
The DNA here is from genome assembly GCA_963811555.1 of uncultured Alphaproteobacteria bacterium. Taxonomy (GTDB): domain Bacteria; phylum Pseudomonadota; class Alphaproteobacteria; order Rhizobiales; family Beijerinckiaceae; genus Methylosinus. The sequence goes on from CAWESG010000040.1 coordinate 1,683, forward strand.
TCGTCCTTCTGTTCCGAATAGGCGGAGATTTCCGGCCCGGCGCCGACGGGTTCGCCCGGCGCTCGCGGCCGCGCCACAGGACCTTGGTAACCGGGCGCGCGTCCGACGAAAACCTTGACTGGTTCAAATTGCGGGCGCGGCAAATGGGCGATTTGCTTCGCGCTCACATGCGCCTGCGGAGCGCCGCCCATCGCGTCCAATAGGGGTATGCCGGTCGAAGCAGCCGAGCCGACGGGTATGGAAATATCTTCGACCTCGGCCATGAATTTGGCGGTGGCTTTGCCGCGATTGCGACAGACGCCATCATGCATGTCAGGCGCGGCGGCGACGCCGAAACTCGGTAAAGTTTCAACGGACCCCATCGGAGACCCGGATGTGAAGGCGCGGTCGAGAAGCGCCGCCGCCTTCGCGGTGCGCGCGGCGGTGCTTGGCGCGCCCAGCACGACAGCGATCAGTCTTTGGCCGCGTCGAGTGGCGCTGACGACGAGGTTGAATCCCGCCGAACAAGTGAAGCCCGTCTTCATGCCATCAGCGCCGGGATAGCGCCCCAGCATTCCGTTATGCGTTGGAATAATCGACCTGCCGAGTTGCATCGCGCCGACGTTGAAGAGTCCTGCATGTTCTGGAAACTGCAAATAAAGCGCACGTCCAAGCATCGCGAGATCGCGAGCCGACGTCACCTGGCGCTCGTCGGGAAGCCCGTTCGGATTAACCCAAAAAGATTCGCGCATGCCCAGTGAGGCCGACGCCTTGTTCATTTCATCCGCGAAGCTTTCCACCGATCCCGAAACGCCTTCGGCGATTGCGACAGCGATGTCGTTTGCTGACTTGACCATCAGCATGACCAGCGCATTCCCCAGCGTCACTTCTGAGCCAGCGCGAAATCCCATCTTCGACGGCGCCATCCGACAGGCGCGCGGAGACATGGCGACGGGCGTATCCATCGACAGCCGTCCTGCGCGCACGGCGTCGAGCGCGACATAGACGGTCATGAGTTTTGTGAGAGACGCTGGATACCATGACGCAGTCGCATGGTCCTGCTCCAGGATTTGGCCGGAGGCCGCATCGATGACGATGGACGGCGTCGCATTCGCGCTTACGCCGAAAAATACGAACGCCGACAAAACTGCGGCGACGCTGTTGCGGAACGTTCTCCTGGCATAGGAGGCCATGGGTATCCTTTCGAGCAGCGCTTTAAGCTAATTGGGCGTCGACGAAGACGAACATAGACTCGATCTCCAGAGTGTTCAATTTCTATGAAGATCGAGGACTGCGCCGTTCTGGGACGAAGCGGGTCTTATATGCCGTGACGCCGTCAATAGGCGCGAGCAATCAGTATCTCCTCGACCGCTTTGCGGCCGGTGAAGGCGCATGCCCCTTCTATGGGCGCCTGGTCGAGCGGGATGTTGCGCAAGGTGAGCTTGAACTCCTTCAAACGAGCTTCGACCGCCTCCAATTCCGCTCCCGTTGGCCGCGCCCAAGGCGCGCGCACCCAGCCCTTGAATGCGCCGCCTTCATCCTCGGCAGCCGCGCCAAAATAAGCGGCGATGGCCTCGAACGTCTTAAGATCGCTGCGAATATTCGCCTGAAGCCTGACCTTGGCCTCTTCGAACAACGACGCTTGAATTTCTGAAAGCAGGGCCGGCGCATGCTCCAGAAAATCAACGCGCGGCGTCGTGACCGAGACAATCTTGTCGCCGTCCCGAAGTCTGTCGCGGCGAATGAGCGTGACCGCGTCCGAGGCGGCGTCGCGAGGACCGACTTCGAGAATGATCGGCGCGCCGCGTCGAACCCAATCCCACCGCTTGTTCGCGGCGCGCGTCGCTTTCTTGTCGAGATGCGCGCGCAGCGGCGCGCCAAGCGCCGTGAGACCGTCGAGTTCGGCCTTGAGCTTTTCGCAAAACGCCAGCACAGCGGCGTCCTCCGGCTTTTCGCGAAGCATGGGAACGATCACCACTTGCTTCGGAGCGATCGCCGGCGGCAACCGCAACCCGTCGTCGTCGCCATGCGTCATGATCACGCCGCCGATGAGACGCGTCGAAACTCCCCAGCTTGTCGTGTGGCAGAATTCGAGTTCGCCCGTCGCCGACTGAAATCGAATGTTCTGCGCCCTGGCGAAATTCGTCCCGAGATAATGGGACGTTCCGGCTTGCAGGGCCTTACCGTCCTGCATCATCGCTTCGATGGAGAAGGTGTTGCAGGCGCCTGGAAACCTTTCGTTCTCGGGCTTTTCGCCGACGACGACCGGAAGCGCGAGAATGTTTTCGGCGAGTTCGCGATAGACGTCGAGCATCTTCAAAGTCTCGGCCATCGCCTCTTCCTCATTGGCGTGCGCCGTGTGGCCCTCCTGCCAGAGAAATTCGCTGGTGCGCAAGAACATGCGCGTGCGCATCTCCCAGCGCACGACATTGGCCCATTGGTTCAGCAGGATCGGCAGATCGCGGTAGGAGCTGATCCACCGGCGAAAGGCGTCGCCGATGATGGTCTCCGACGTCGGACGCACCACGAGCGGCTCTTCTAGCGCAGACAGCGGATCGACCGTGAGCTTGCCGTCAACCGCCTTCAGACGATGATGCGTGACGACGGCCATTTCCTTGGCGAAGCCTTCGACATGGCTCGCTTCCTGCGCGATGAAACTCAGCGGAATGAAGAGCGGAAAATAAGCGTTCTCGTGGCCTGTCTCCTTGATGCGGCGATCCAGCGCGGCCTGGATGAGCTCCCACACGCCCCAGCCCCACGGCTTGATGATCATGCAGCCGCGCACCGGGCTCGTTTCCGCCAAATCCGCGCCGTCGACGACCGCCTGATACCATTCCGGAAAATTCTGTTCGCGAGTGATCGACAGGGCGCGCGTCATTGCCTCAAGCCAGGTTGGAGGGGAATCAGCGCGGGCGGAGCGCCCGCAAGGCGCGCAGTTTCCTTTATCGACGCGGCTCCGCGCAACCCGCATTTCGGCGCAAGGGCGATTTTTCGCGGGAAATCGAGAGATAAGGCGATCAGGCAAGCCCAAATCGACCCATTGCCACAGCAAACTCGTGCTATCAAAGGACTGAATAATACATCGGAGCGCCGTGCGGCCGTGATCGACAAGCTCGAGTTTTTCATCGCTCTCGCCAAGGAGCGCAGTTTTTCGCGCGCGGCCGAAATATGCGGCGTCACGCAGCCCACGCTTTCCGCCGGCATCAAGCAATTGGAAGACAGTCTCGGCGTCCTCCTGGTCAATCGCTCGTCGCGTTTCCATGGATTGACGTCGGAAGGCGAGCGCGTGCTCGAATGGGCCAAGCGCATCGTCGCCGACGCTCGCGCCATGCGCCAGGAGGTCCGCACGCTTAAAGAGGGCCTCTCCGGCCAATTGAAAATCGCCGCCATCCCCACGGCTCTCGGAATCGTCTCGGCGCTGACGACGCCGTTTCTCGAAAAACATCCGGGCGTGCGCTTCACGATCCTGTCGTGTTCATCGGTTGAAATCCTCTCCATGTTGCACAATCTCGACATCGACGCGGGCATCACCTACCTCGACAACGAGCCCCTCGACCGGGTGCGCACCGTGCCGCTTTGCAAGGAGCGTTACCGGCTTCTGACCTTCGCCAATAATCCCTTGGGGGACCGCGAACAGGTCACATGGTCTGAGGTGGGGCACATTCCGCTCTGCCTGCTCACCCCGGACATGCAAAACCGTCGCATCGTCGATCAGTTGATCCGCGACGCGGGATCGGAGCCGGCGCCCGCAATGGAGTCGAATTCGATCATTTCCCTGTTCACGCATGTGAAGACGGGACGCTTCGCAACGATCCTGCCTGAAAAGGTGGTTAAATCCCTACACGTCGCGCCGCCGATCAGATCCATTCCGATTGTTGCGCCTGAGGCGGTTCACGAGATTGGACTCGTCGTCCCGATGCGGGAGCCATCTCTGCCGCAGGTGGCGGCGCTTGTGCTGGAAGCGAAAAAACTTGCGAAAACGCTGGAGTCTCCCAATCTATAGTTCTTTTCTATGGTTCCACTGTTTGGCCTTATTGATCGCCGGTTCATTTTCCTGCACAGTCTAAAACAATTATAAAGAGCGGATTTTTTAAACCGCTTTCGGGAAGACGACTGAAACGGGGAAGAGATGTCTGGCGCTGCTCATTGGAATGAGGCGCGGGCGCAGGAAATTATCTCAGCCCATCTCGGGCTCGAGGGACCTGCCCTGCCGATCCTTCACGCGTTGCAGGAAGAGTTTGGATGCGTGCCTGAGGCCGCTGTCCCGCAATTGGCTGAAGCGCTGAATATTTCGCGCGCCGAAATGCACGGCGTCGTCACTTTCTATCATGACTTCCACCGGGAGCCCGGCGGGCGCCATCATTTGAAAATCTGCCGCGCCGAGTCCTGCCAGTCCATGGGCGGCGAGAAAATCGCACGAGAGTTCCTCGATCGTCTGAAATTGGATTGGGGCAAGACGTCCCCGGATGGTTCGCTGACGGTTGAAGCCGTTTACTGCCTGGGGCTGTGTGGACATAGTCCCTCCGCCTTATATGACGGTGAGCCGATGGGCCGCGTCGACGTTGCGAAACTCGAGGAGATTGCGCAAGAGGCGAAGAGCTCATGACAAGGTCTACGTTCCTCTGGATATGGCTGCGGTCGCAATGGGCGCCAACCGCGTCGCAGAAGCCATTCGCAAAGAAGCCGCCGCGCGCGGCTATGCGATCGAAATCATCCGCAACGGTTCACGCGGCATGCTGTGGCTGGAGCCGCTCGTCGAAGTCGAGACGTCTGCAGGACGCGTCGGCTATGGACCAGTCGCGTTGAAGGACGTTTCCTCGCTGTTCGACTCTGGATTTCTCGGCGGCGGCGGCCATGCGCTCTGCATCGGCAAGGTTGAGGAACATCCCTATTGGGCGCGGCAGAACCGCGTCACCTTCGCGCGTTGCGGCGTGATCGACGCCCTGTCGCTTGATGATTACGTCGCTCATGGCGGCGGAGTTGGCCTTGCGCGCGCATTCGAGATCGGCCCGGCTGCGACGATCGAAGAGATCACAAAATCCGGCCTGCGCGGACGCGGCGGCGCGGGCTTCCCGACCGGCATCAAATGGAAGACGGTCGCCGACGCTCCCGCGGATCGGCGCTATGTCGTCACCAATGCCGACGAGGGCGACAGCGGCACGTTCGCGGACCGCATGATCATGGAAGGCGATCCCTTCTCCCTCATCGAGGGCATGACCATTTGCGGTTTCGCCATCAACGGAAGCAAGGGCTACGTCTATTTGCGGTCCGAGTATCCGCAAGCGGCGCAGGTGTTTCAGAAGGCGATCGACATCGCGCGCGAAGCCGGATGGTTGGGCAAGAATGTGCGCGGATCGAATTTCGCGTTCGACATCGAATTGCGCATTGGCGCGGGCGCCTATGTCTGCGGCGAAGAAACCGCCCTTCTTGAAAGCCTCGAAGGCAAGCGCGGCATCGTTCGCGCAAAGCCGCCCCTGCCGGCGCATGAGGGCCTGTTCGGCAAGCCGACGGTCGTGAACAATGTGCTTTCAATCGCCACCGCGCCGATGATTCTCGAAAAGGGCTCGGCGCATTACGCACAATTTGGCGTCGGCCGTTCGCGCGGCACCATGCCGCTGCAGATTGCGGGCAACGTCAAATATCCGGGACTGTTCGAAACGGATTTCGGCCTGCCGCTCGGCGAGATCGTCAACGACATCGGCGGCGGAACCCACTCCGGACGTCCCGTGCGCGCGGTGCAATGCGGCGGGCCCCTCGGCGCCTATTTCCCGACTTCCTATTTCGACACGCCGTTCGACTACGAGGCCTTCGCCGCGCGCGACGGCCTCATTGGCCATGGCGGACTCGTCGTGTTCGACGACACTGTCGACATGGCGCAGATGGCGCGCTTCGGAATGGAGTTCTGCGCCATCGAAAGCTGCGGCAAATGCACGCCTTGCCGCATTGGATCGACGCGCGGCGTCGAGACTATCGACAAGATCATCGCCGGCGAAGAGGTCGACGCGAATATCGCGCTCGTCGAAGACCTTTGCCATACGATGAAATTTGGTTCGCTTTGCGCATTGGGGGGCTTCGCGCCCTATCCGGTGTCGAGCGCTTTGCATCACTTCCCTGAAGACTTCCGCAAGCCGCCGCTCGCAGCGGCGGCCGAGTGAGGAGACCCGCCATGGCCATCGTCAAAGATATCGATTACGGCACGCCAGAGTCGAAGTCGGACAAAATGGTCACCCTGACCATCGATGGCCGGTCGGTCACTGTGCCCGAAGGCACGTCCATCATGCGCGCCGCGATGGACGTCGGAACGGAAATCCCGAAACTTTGCGCGACCGACAGCATCAAGGCCTTCGGCTCCTGCCGACTGTGCCTTGTGGAAGTCGAAGGCCGCAACGGAACTCCGGCCTCTTGCACGACGCCCGTCGCGCCCGGCATTACGGTTCATACGCAAACGCCGCGCCTCAAGGCTATCCGCCGCGGCGTGATGGAGCTTTATATTTCCGACCATCCGCTCGACTGCCTTACCTGCGCGGCGAATGGCGATTGCGAACTTCAGGACATGGCGGGCGCGGTGGGACTGCGCGACGTTCGTTACGGCTATGACGGCGCCAACCACGTATTCGCGCGCAACGACGGCGCAGCGAATTTCGATTGGATGCCGAAGGACGAATCCAATCCCTACTTCACTTACGATCCTTCGAAATGCATCGTCTGCAATCGCTGCGTGCGCGCTTGCGAGGAGACGCAAGGCACTTTCGCGCTGACGATCAGCGGCCGTGGCTTCGACAGCCGCGTATCGCCCGGCATGAGCGAGGCTTTCTTCGAATCCGAGTGCGTGTCCTGCGGCGCCTGCGTGCAGGCTTGCCCGACCGCAACGCTCACCGAGAAATCGGTTATCGAAATCGGCCAGCCCGAGCACTCCGCCGTCACCACCTGCGCCTATTGTGGCGTCGGCTGCACCTTCAACGCCGAAATGCGCGGCGAAGAAGTTGTGCGCATGATCCCTTACAAGGACGGAAAGGCCAATCACGGGCATAGCTGCATCAAGGGCCGTTTCGCCTATGGCTACGCCACCCATCGCGATCGCATCCTCAATCCGATGATTCGCGACAAGATTACGGAACCATGGCGCGAAGTGTCGTGGGACGAGGCGATTGCTTTCACGGCCAAGCGCTTCAAGGAAATTCAGGCCAAATATGGCAAGGATTCGGTCGGCGGCATCACCTCTTCGCGTTGCACGAACGAAGAGAGCTATCTCGTTCAAAAGCTCATTCGCAGCGGGTTCGGCAACAATAACGTCGACACTTGCGCGCGCGTGTGTCATTCGCCGACAGGCTATGGTTTAAATCAGGCTTTCGGCACCTCCGCCGGAACGCAGGATTTCAACTCGGTGGACGAAGCCGACGTCATCGTCGTCATCGGCGCCAACCCAACCGATGCGCACCCTGTGTTCGGCTCTCGCATGAAGAAGCGGCTGCGCGAAGGCGCGAAGCTGATCGTCGTCGATCCGCGCCGCATCGATCTCGTGCGTTCGCCGCATATTCAGGCCGATTATCACCTCACCTTGCGTCCGGGCACGAATGTCGCGGTCGTCACCGCCCTCGCGCACGTAATCGTGACGGAAGGCCTCGTCGACGAAGCCTTCGTGCGCGAACGCTGCGACTGGGACGAATTCCAGGACTGGGCTGCCTTCGTCGCGGAAGAGAGGAATAGCCCTGAGGCGACCGAGAAATTTACGGGCGTTCCGGCCGCCGATCTGCGCGCGGCCGCGCGGCTCTACGCCACGGGCGGCAATGGCGCGATCTACTATGGTCTCGGCGTGACGGAGCACTCCCAGGGCTCGACCACGGTCATGGGCATCGCCAATCTCGCCATGGCGACGGGAAATCTCGGTCGTCGCGGCGTCGGCGTGAACCCGCTGCGCGGCCAGAACAATGTGCAGGGCTCCTGCGACATGGGCTCGTTCCCGCATGAATTGCCGGGCTATCAGCACATCTCCGGCGAGGCGGCGCGCAAGGCGTTCGAGGCCGACTGGGGCGTGACGCTCGATCCGGAGCCCGGTCTGCGCATTCCAAACATGTTCGACGCGGCCGTCGACGGCACCTTCAAGGGCCTCTACGTGCAGGGCGAGGACATTCTTCAATCCGATCCCGACACAAAACACGTGTCCGCCGGCCTTGCAGCAATGGATCTCGTTGTCGTGCAGGACTTGTTCCTGGTGGAGACCGCAAATTACGCGCATGTCTTCCTGCCGGGCGCCACCTTCCTCGAAAAGGATGGCACCTTCACCAATGCGGAACGGCGCATCCAGCGTGTGCGCAAGGTGATGAGCCCGAAGAACGGCTACGGCGATTGGGAAATCACGCAACTGATCGCCAACGCCATGGGCCTTGGCTGGACCTATTCGCATCCGAGCGAAATCATGGACGAAATCGCCCGGCTCACCCCGAGCTTCAAGCATGTCTCCTACCAATTGCTTGACGAGATGGGCTCCGTGCAATGGCCCTGCAACGACAAATCGCCGGACGGCATGCCGATCATGCACATCAACGGCTTCGCGCGCGGCAAAGGCAAATTCGTCATCACCGAATATGTGCCGACCGACGAGCGCACCGGGCCGCGCTTCCCGCTGTTGCTCACCACGGGCCGCATTCTCTCGCAATATAACGTCGGCGCGCAGACTCGCCGCACGGAGAACAGCCAGTGGCATGAGGAAGACCTGCTCGAAATTCATCCGCATGACGCCGAGGATCGCGGCGTGCGCGACGGAGATTGGGTGCGGGTGCATAGCCGCGCGGGCGAAACGTCCTTGCACGCCAAGATCACCGATCGAGTCGCGCCGGGCGTCGTCTACACGACCTTCCATCATCCGATGACGCAGGCCAACGTCGTCACCACCGAGAATTCGGATTGGGCGACCAATTGCCCCGAATATAAGGTGACGGCCGTGCAGGTGTCGTCGACCAACGGCCCCAGCGAGTGGCAGGAGCAGTATCGCGAACTGTCGGAGCAGAGCCGACGTATCGCGACCACAGTCGAAGCGGCGGAATGATCGACGGGCTACCGAACCCCGCTGTCAGAGCATCATGCCTTGCGCGCCGTCACGATGCGACGGCGCCCGCGAGCCGCGTCATTCCAGAGGAGACCGCCGTCGCTTTCACCTATGGCGGCGCGACCCACGCCGTCATGATGGCGACGCCCGCCGACCTCGAGGATTTCGCGGTCGGATTCGCGATCACTGAAGGACTGGTCGATTCCGCGTCCGAAATCGGCGACATAGAGATCGTCGCGTCAGACCAGGGGATCGAACTCCGCAGCTGGCTGCAAGGCGGACGTCAACAAGCCTATTCCGAGCGTCGACGGTCCATGGCTGGTCCGACGGGCTGCGGGCTATGCGGAATCGAGAGCCTCGAACAGGCGAGCCGCCCGCTGCCGAAACTCGAGAATTCGCTGCGCGTCGCGTCCGACGCGCTGATCGCCGCGATGAACGGCCTTTCGTCAGCTCAGAAACTCAATCAGGAAACGCGCGCCGTTCACGCCGCCGCGTTCTGGAACCCGGCTTCAGGCGCGATCATTCTGCGCGAAGACGTCGGCCGCCACAATGCGCTCGACAAGCTCGCGGGCGCGCTGGCGCGTCAGGGCGTGGCCGCGTCGCAAGGGGTCGTGCTCCTGACGAGCCGCATCTCCGTCGAGCTGGTTCAGAAATCGGCCCGCATCGGGGCGTCCATCATCGCGGCTATTTCCGCGCCCACCGCGCTCGCTGTGCGCACCGCGGAAAAGTGTGGCATAACGCTCGTCGCCGTGGTGCGTGGTCGCGATTTCGAAATCTTCACTCACCCTGAACGCATTCTGGAGCAGGTCTCTACTCATGTCGCATAGTTCGGCCGAGAAGCTCGTAAAAATGGCCAATCAAATAGGTCAATTCTTCGCATCCCAAAGACATTCCGACGCCGTCAAAGGCACGGCGGAGCATTTGCGCAAATTCTGGGATCCCCGCATGCGCGCAGCAAATCATCGCTCATCTGAAAGATGGCGGCGACGGGCTCGACCCGGTCGCGCTCGAAGCCGTCAAGAGCCTTGCCGCCGCCGGCAAATAGCGGCTGGCGCAAAGGGCGCCGTCATCGTTCTGTTCAACGAAAATAGTAGTTGCCTCTTTTGGCTTTGTGACTCGTCGCGTATGAAGTCAAAGCCGCCCACCGCCGGCAGCCGCGTTTGAATGGTCGAGACAACAATGTTGAATAAGCCGACTGCGCCCCCGCCCTCTTCCGACATTTTTGGTTTCGACGCTTTCAGCCCCAAAGAAATCGCGTTGCGCGTCGAAACCGTGGGCGTCGCGAAGGTTCAGATCCCGCTTCTCTCGCAAGCGATGCTCGGCATATTGGCCGGCGCTTTCATCGGGATTGGCGCGCTCTGCGCCAATATGGTCTTTTCGGACGCGTCGCTTGGGTTTGCAGCGAGCCGCTTCTGCGCGGGTCTTGTTTTTTCGCTGGGGCTCGTCTTGGTGTCGGTCGCGGGCGCCGAGCTCTTTACAGGCAACAATCTTCTCGCAATGGCCTGGGGCGCCGGCCTTGTTTCCACAAGTGGCGTCCTGCGCAATTGGGCGATCGTCTGCGCGACGAATTTCGTCGGCGCCTTGGGATTGGCTTTGCTCGTCGCTTATTCCGGACATCTGTCGATGAACGGCGGCGCTGTCGGCGTGACGGCGGTCAAGATCGCCGCCGCCAAATGCAGCCTGCCCTTTATGACCGCTTTCTTGCGCGGAATCTTATGCAATGTTCTCGTTTGCATGGCGATATGGATGGCCTTCGCGGGCCGCAGCGTCGTCGACAAGGTGATCGCCATCGTCCCGCCGATTACGGCCTTCGTGGCCGCCGGCTTCGAACACTCGATCGCCAATATGTATTTCATTCCGCTCGCCTGGCTGGCGATCGCGCGTGATCCTACTCTTGCGGCGGTTCCCGGCGCGCAAGCGGTCACTTTCTTGAATTTTGGAAAAAATCTCCTTCCCGTAATCCTCGGCAATTTGGTCGGCGGCAGCATCCTGGTCGCGCTCGTATATTGGGTCATCTATCTGCGCCCAACGAGACAGGACTAAGCGAGCCGCAAGACCTTCTTGCACAGCAACACGGCCGCTCCGGCGGGCTGCAAATCCGTTGGACGGGCGCGCGATCGGCCGTTACAAAACTGTCGTGGTTTTCGCTGGAAGACCCAATTCGCAAGGTTGCGAGATTATTTATAGGGTCCAGGAATGACCGATCCGATTTGCCCCTGCCGGGTGACCGACGAAACGCCGATTTCATATTCCGAATGCTGCAAACCGTATATTGAAGGCGTGCGGCCGGCGCCCTCGCCCGAAGCGCTCATGCGTTCGCGCTACACGGCCTATGTGCTGGGGAAAATCGACTATTTGCACGACTCGCTTGCGCCCGAGGCGCGCCATGACTTCGACCGCAATATGGTGACCAATTGGTCCACGCAGTCGAAATGGCTCGGGCTGAAAATCGTCGGAACCGAGGAGGGCGAGCCCGGAGACCTTCGCGGCTTCGTCGAATTTTCTGCGGACTTCGTCATGAATGGCGAACATATGCGCCATGATGAACGATCCTTGTTTCGTTTCGATGAGGCTGATCAGCGCTGGTATTTCGTCGAGGAGGCGAGGCGCAAGGGCGAACCGATCGTTAAAGGCGCGCAGCCAGGCCGCAACGATCCCTGCCCTTGCGGCTCCGGAAAAAAATATAAAAAATGCTGCGGCGTAGCGGCCTAATCGAGTTGAAAGGCGACGACGCGCAGTCAGCGTCGCCGCCTATCCCTATTTAAGCCGCGCGGCCCGCTTGCGTCGCTTTGGCGACCTCGTTGATGCGCCCGGTTTTCACGTCGTAGATGTAGCCGTAGATCGGAATATTCTTTGGGACGAGCGGATGCTCGCGGATGCGCCGAACGTCTTCGAGAACGCTCTCCTCCTGCGATTTAATCGAATACCATTTGATAAAATGGCCCGAGGCGCAGCCGCCGCCATGGCTTGGGTTCGACCAATCCTTCCCGTCGAAAGCCGCGGTTGCGAGATTATCTTCAAGCAAGTCGCCCATGACTTCATCGCAAAACAGCTCCATGCCGCAATTTGTGTGATGAACGACGAACCATTCGAGCGTTCCAAGCAGCTTATGCGAGATCACCAAGGAACGAATGGCGTCGTCGGTGGCCCGAGCGCCGGCGTTGCGGATCACATGCGCGTCGCCTTCGGATAGGCCCGCGTATTTCGCCGGATCGAGGCGCGCATCCATACAGGTCAAAATGGCGAAGCGGCGCGCAGGCGGCAGAGCAAGCTGACCCTTATCGCCGAACGCCGCGACATATTTCGCATTGGCGGCCAGAACTTCTTCGTGGACCTTGCTCGACATGCGTTCCTCCCTCTTTCTTACGCCGACGTTATTTGCGAATAGCCGGCTCTGGCGTCATTTTGAACTATCCGTGGACGATGGCAAGCTTTCGACAGTCGCATTGCGTTACTGCAAAGCAGCGAAATATATATGCCGAAAAGACGCCCTTACTTCGCGCGCAATCGAGACAATATCGCCTTCGTTGCAAAGCCGTCGGCAGGCTGAATTCCTTCGCTCAATTGAAACGCATGCACTGCATTGCGGCTGGTGCGACCGAGCTTCCCGTCGATCACGCCGTGATAAAATCCATGCTGTGTGAGCAATTGCTGCATAGTCTTGCAGTCGGCTGTCGACAGCGGGGTCACTTTCGGCCACGGCGCTTGCATCGCGCGCCCGGCAATCCCGTCCGCAAGCAATCCGACCGAAAGCGCGTAAGCATCTGATGTGTTGTATTGCCGAATAACTTCAAAATTATCGGTGATGAAAAACGCCGGGCCGCTCGCGCCGGCCGGCAAATACAGACTCGCCGCTCCGCTCGCCGGTAAAGCCGCGCCATCGGCCCGCGCAAATCCCAGCGCACGCCATTGCGAGAAATCGAGATCGAAATTGGCGTAGTCGAAACCTTGCGGAACTTTCGTCTCGACGCCCCATGGAAGGGTCGCCGCCCATCCGGACTTGGCGAGAAAGCTGCCGATTGACGCCAGTGAATCCGCGCGCGAGGTCCAGATATCGGGCGCGGCGTCGCCAGCGTAGCTCTCGGCGAATTTCAAATAGGCTGATGGAAGAAATTGCGGCTGGCCCATTGCGCCCGCCCATGAGCCTCTCAATTGCGAACGCTGAGCAAATCTCTTTTGCATCATCACGAGCGCAGCGACGAATTCGTCGGCGAAGGTCTCGCGCCTTTGACCCTTCCATGCGAGCGTGGCGAGCACGCGCAGGACATCGGCGCCGCCTGTCCCCGTTCCGAAATTGCTTTCGACTCCTAAAACCGCGACCAGAATTTCCGCTGGAACGCCGCTGCGCGCCTCGATCCGCTTCAATGGACCGGCGAGTTCCGACGCAACGGCGCGGCCGCGCGCGATGCGACCATTCGTCACAGCCCCGGCGATATAGGCCGGAATGGAGATGGTGAATTCGGCTTGGGACTTCGGTTTCGACAAGACTGCAGGATCCGGCGTCAGCCCCGTGACCAACTCCTCAAACAACTCGCGCGAGACGCCGGCATCGCGCGCCGCCGGCCACAAGCTTTCGAGAAACTGCGTAAAGCCGGCCTCTCCATCGCCGACGCGTTGTTCGGCGAAGGCCTTGCGCGCCGCGCTCGCGGTCAGGATCACCACGCCTGCGATCGTCTCGCGGCGCGTCAGAAGCATAGGTTTTTTAGGCTTTTCAGCTCTCGTCATGGGCCTCTCCAGCCACGCCCTTGTTTGGAAATATTACATGTTCCAGCGTTTGGCCGATATGGCGCAATGCGATATCCTCCTGTGACAGTCGTATGATCGCCAACAGGGAGCGCGGGAATTCTCGCGCGAAGCGAGAATGACCCATCAGCCTTTGTCTACCGGATTCAAGGGGCCGATCCGGTTGACGGACCGGCCGGCAGAAACCGAACCGGAGCTGAAAGCCAAGCTTCGCAGGGCGGGTCTACGCCCCACCGTCCAACGCGTTTCCCTGAGCGGCCTTCTTTATGGCAAAGGCGACCGGCATGTCAGCGCCGAAGCGCTGCATGCCGAAGCCCGCGAGGCGGGCCTCTCCATGTCGCTCTCCACGGTCTACAACACGCTGAACCAATTCGCGCAGGCGGGACTGCTGAGGGAAATCGCAGTGCAGGGACCGCGCACCTATTTTCACACGCGCACCTCGCCGCACCACCATTTCTGGGACGAGTCGACCGAAAGAATGTTCGACGTCGTCGACGGTTCGGTGGAGTTCGCCAAACTGCCGGCGCCGCCCGAAGGCATGGAGATCGTCGGCTGCGACGTGATTATCAGGCTGCGCCCCAAGAAGAGCTGAGCAGGAATCCGCTCGCGACAGCGGCTCAGGTCCCCAACAATTTCTTCAGCTCCGCACGCAGGCCTTCCGAGATATCCGGACGCGCAAGTCCGAAAGCGACATTGGCCGCGAGAAAACCCAACTTCGAGCCCGTATCATAGGTTTTGCCGTCGAAGCGCACGCCATGGAACGCCTGCGACTTCGCAAGCTCTATCATCGCATCGGTGAGCTGGATTTCGCCCCCGGCGCCCTTCTCGCCTTTTTCCAAGATGGCGAAGACTTCAGGCTCCAATATATAACGCCCTGAAATGATCAGATTGCTCGGCGCCGTTCCTTGCGGCGGCTTTTCCACCATGCCGGTGATTTCAAAACTATGGCCATTGTCCTTGCCGACGCCGACGACGCCATATTGATGCGTCTCAGAAGGCGGAACCTCTTCCACGGCGATGACATTGCCGCCGTGTTTCTCGTACGTCTCAATGCATTGCGAAAGACAACGCGTCTTTCGCGCGCCATTCGCCATCGTCACCATATCGGGCAGACAGGACGGCGAAAGGTTCGTCGCCAATGATGTCTCTCGCGCACCACACCGCGTGCCCAAGCCCGTGAGGCTCCTGCTGGCGCGTGAAGCTCGTGGCCCCGGCCGGCGGCAGATCGGCGATCAAGGCCTCAAGTTCCTTGGTCTTGTTGCGGCGGCGCAGCGTATCCTCAAGTTCATAGGCGATGTCGAAATGGTCTTCGATCACGCCCTTGTTTCGCCCCGTGACGAAGACGAAATGTTCGATCCCCGCCTCGCGCGCCTCATCGACCACATGCTGAAGCACCGGGCGATCGACCACGGTCAGCATCTCCTTGGGAATAGCCTTGGTCGCGGGAAGAAAACGCGTGCCCAAACCGGCGACGGGAAAAACAGCCTTTCGAATGCGCTTCGTCATGAGGAATCCGGGTCGTGTTGAGAGGGAGTTGATTACGCGAAACGCGGCGCCCGACGGCGATTCTCGGCCGCGCTTCACGCAAATTTAGCCTTCGCTCGTTAATTTCGGGTGAGGATTTTCTTAGGCGGGCTTTGTGACATGACTGTACTCGTGACCGGCGGCGCCGGCTATATTGGGAGCCATATGGTTCTTGAGCTCCTCGAGGCCGGAGAGCGCGTCGTCGTCCTCGACAATCTCTCGACCGGCTTTCGTTGGGCCGTCCCCGAAGGCGTTTCATTCATCGCCGGCGATTTCGGCGACGAAGCGCTTGTGGACGAATTGCTCAGACGCCACGAAGTGGACGCCATCATTCATTTCGCCGCCAAGATCGTCGTGCCTGAATCCGTCGCCGATCCGCTCGGCTATTATCTAAACAATACGGCGAAAGCGCGAACGCTGCTCGAGCGCGCGGTTAATGCGGGCGTGAAGCATTTCATCTTTTCATCCACGGCTGCGGTCTATGGCGATCCGCTCCATAATCCGGTGACGGAAGACGAAAGCCTAAAACCCGTGTCGCCCTATGGCCGCTCGAAATTGATGGTCGAGTGGATGCTTGAAGATACGGCTAAGGCGCATGATCTCGCTTACGTCGTGCTGCGGTACTTCAACGTCGCGGGCGCCGATCCCAAAGGCCGCGCCGGCCAATCGACGAAAGACGCCACCCATCTCATCAAAGTCGCCGTGCAAACGGCGCTTGGCCATCGCCCAAGCATGAAGGTTTTCGGCACGGATTATCCAACGCCTGATGGAACATGCATTCGCGATTACATCCAGGTCACGGACCTTGTCCGCGCGCATATGGATGCGTTGCGGCATTTGCGACGCGGCGGCGACAGCCTCATTTGCAATTGCGGCTATGCGAAAGGTTTTTCCGTGCTTCAGGTCATCGACGCCGTGAAAAAAGTTTCAGGCGTCGATTTCAAAGTGGAGACGACAGCGCGACGTCCGGGCGATCCAGCGGCGATCGTCGCGGACAATGCGCGCATCACCTCGACGCTCAATTGGACGCCGAAATACGACGATCTCGAAGGGATCGTTCGCCAAGCGCTCGATTGGGAGCGGCGGCTGCACAATCGCGGCGGTTGAACTAACCTGTATTCCGCAGTCCTGCCGCCACGCCATTGATGGACATGAGAATGCCCTGGCGAATGTCTTCGCTCGTTTCGCCCGAACGATAGCGGCGAATGAGCTCGACCTGCAAATAGTTGAGCGGCGCGATATAAGGGAAGCGATGCTTCAACGAACGCGCCAGCGCCGGATTGTCTGCGAGACGCTCTTTCGTTCCGCATATCATTTCCAGCGCCCCTGCGGAGCGGCGAAGCTCCGCTTCGATCAACGAGAAAATGCGCTCGGACAACGCTTGATCCGGCACCAGCGCAGCGTAATGGCGCGCGATCGACAAATCGGTCTTTGAAAGAATCATGTCGATGTTCGAGAGCAGCGAGCGGAAGAACGGCCACTCCTTGTTCATGCGGCGCAAAATCGCGAGGCGCGCCAAGGGGTCGTCCTCGAGAAATCGCTCGATCGCCGAGCCGAATCCGAACCAGCCCGGCAAGCCCAGTCGCGCTTGACCCCAGGAAAAGCTCCACGGAATCGCGCGGAGGTCCTCGATCCGGCGCGAAGGTTTGCGCGAGGCCGGACGCGAACCGATGTTGAGCGAAGCGATTTCGGAGATCGGCGTCGCCGCGAAAAAATAATCGACGAAGCCGGGCGTCTCATAAACGACGCCGCGATAGGCGTCCATGCCGGCTTGCGACAATTGCTCCGCCACCTCGAGAAATTCCGGCGGAGGCGCTTTGCTATGGGAGAGCAGCGTCGCCTCCAGCGTGGCGGCGACGAGCAATTCGAGATTGACGCGCCCATTGTGGGGATTGGAGTATTTGGCGGCGATCACCTCGCCCTGCTCCGTCAGTCGAATCTGGCCGTTCACAGTCCCCGGCGGCTGCGCGAGAATGGCTTCGTAGCTCGGGCCGCCGCCGCGACCGACCGTTCCGCCGCGTCCATGGAAGAGACGCATAGAGATGTTCGAGAGCCCTGCGAAAAACTCCGCAAGCGCGGTCGAGGCGCGATAGAGCTCCCATATGCTCGTGAGGATTCCGCCGTCCTTGTTGCTGTCGGAGTAGCCCAGCATGATGTCTTGCTGGCCGCCGGAATTCACGACGAGCTTGCAAATGCCGGGCAGCGCATAAAAGTCGCGCATGATCGGCGCGGCATTGCGCAAATCGCCAATCGTCTCGAAGAGTGGAACGATGATGAGATCGGCTGCGACGATTTGCGAATCTTGCGGAGCGAGCGTGCCGCGCATCATGCCGCATTCTTTCTGCAGCAACAGCACTTCGAGCAGATCGCTCACCGTCTCGGTATGGCTGACGATGTAGTGACGAATAGATTCAGGGCCGAAGTCTTTGCGCAGACCAGCCGCGGTCTCGAAAATCGCCAATTCGCTCGCCGTCGGCTCGGAATATTGCGCGTTGACGAGGCGCACTGGCCGCGGATCGCTCAAGACGCGCATCAGCAATGCTTGCTTCTCATCCTCCGACAGGGCCGCGTAATCAGGCGCAATGCGGGCGACCGCGAGCAGTTCTGCGATCGTTTCTTCATGTCGGTCTGAACTTTGACGCAGATCGACGGTCGCCAGATGGAAACCGAAGACTTCGACTGCGCGGATCAACGGCTCAAGACGCTGCGATGCAATGACTTCGCCGTGATGGAATCGAAGCGACTCATCCACGGTAATGAGATCGGCGAGAAAGCTGCGTGCGTCCGGATAGGGCGCGGCGGGCGCTAGCGCGTGGCGCATCGCCTGCGTCCCCGTGAGCTTTTCGAGCGTGCCGGCCAGCCGCGAATAAACGCCGATGAGCGCGCGTCGGTAAGGCTCGTCGTCGCGATGCGGATTGTCGTCTCCGGACGCCTTCGCCAAATCATCGAGCGCCTGCGTGCAGCCCGCATATTTGCGCGAAATGGAGAGCTCGCCGCCTATTTCATGCACTTCGGTCAGATAGAAGCGCAAAGCCACTTCGCTTTGCATTCGCAGAGCGGTGGAGAGCGAGTCCGCGCGCACATTTGGATTGCCATCGCGGTCGCCGCCGACCCATGTGCCCATGCGCAGGAATGGCGGCACGCCCAAACCGTCGAGACGTTCCTCGATCTCTGCGTAAAGGCGCGGAATTTGGCGCAGGAAAGTCGAGCGGTAATAGCTCAGCGTATTTTCGATTTCGTCGCGCACGGTCAGTCGCGACTCGCGCAACAACTGCGTCTGCCACAATTGCGTGACGCGTGCGCGCAGCTGCTTCTCATTGTGAGCGAGCTCGGTCTTCGAGCGGGCGAAGGGGCGCGCGGCGAGCAGAGACGAGATGGCGTGTTCGGCGTCAAGCAGGCTCTTTCGCCGGACTTCGGTTGGATGCGCGGTGAGAACGGGAGAGACCCAGCCGTTCGCCAGCACTTGCGCCACCTTGCCGGGACCGATTGCGGCCTTGCGCAAATGCGCGAATGTAGCGGCGAGGCCCGGCTCTCCCCCGCCCGGCGTCGCCTTGACGCGATTTTGGAGCGGATGCAGATCTTCGGCGATATTGGCGAGGTGCGAGAAATAGCTGAAGGCGCGGATGACGACCAACGCCTCGGCGGGCGACAGGGATCGCAAGAGATCGTCGAGCTTGCGGTCCGCCTCGGCGTCCTGATTGCGGCTCGCGGCGACAGAGAGACGTCTGATCGTCTCTATTCGCTCATAGGCCTCGAAACCTTCCTGTTCACGCACCGTATCGCCCAGGAGGCGACCGAGCAGCCGAATGTCCTCAAGCAGGGCGCGCTCGCCAATCGGATCTTCCGACGGGGGCGCGGCCGGAGCTGAAGCTTGCGGTGCGATCACGGCCTCTGTTTCGACTTGCATGACGGGTGGCGATCCTTAAACCTCGGGCCCTAAGCGGCAGCCCGCCAACGCTATAGCAGGCTTACGGCGTCTTTTGGACGTTACGCCGCCGCCGCTCACTTGTTCGCGGCGCCGCTCCGACTTATAGACCAGTTTGGCGGCGAAAGCCCCTGTCCAGATTTAGAGCGCGAGGCGCTCCAACCGGTCCGCGCGATGCAAGACGACCTTCTCCTGGCTATCTTTCCGGCGGTCGGCGCCCTTTTCGGCGCTGGCTTCATCTTTCTGACGTTGTGGTCGGGATCTGAAGGCGCGCCAGATCTTCGCCTATGGATTGATCGCCGTCTCATTTGTTTACGTGGCGCTCTCGGGGCGTTCGGACAATCCGACGGTGTGGCTCGGTTTTGAGATGACCGGCGTCGCGATCTTCGGATCGTTGGCGATGTTGTCCGTGATCGGCTCGCCCTGGTGGCTCATCGCCGGTTATGCGCTGCATCCGCTCTGGGCGATCGTCTTTCACTATATTGGGACAGGCTCGGCCTTCGTTCCAAAGGAATATGTGCTCGCCAACGCGGGCTTCGATGTGGCGCTCGCCGCCTATCTCGCCTATGAGACGTTGCGAAACTCCCGTTCGGGCGCCGCTTCGGCGCGCAACGAAGACGCTTCCCTCAAAGGCGACAGGAGACGCGCAAAATGAACGCTCCCGCCGATTTCGCAATCCGCCACGATTGGACCGTCGACGAGATCGTCGCGATCCACAATTCGCCGCTGCTGGAGCTCGTCGCGCGCGCAAGCGCCGCGCATCGACGCTATTTCGATCCCAATGACGTGCAAAAGGCCGCGCTGCTTTCCATAAAGACCGGCGGATGTCCGGAGGATTGCTCTTACTGTCCTCAATCGGCGCATCACCGCGAGGTGAAGCTCGACCGCGTCGAACTGATGAACGTCGACGATGTCCTCGCCGCCGCGAAATGCGCGAGGGAAGCCGGCGCCGATCGGTTCTGCATGGGCGCCGCGTGGCGTCAGGCTCCAGACGGCAAGCGTTTCGACGCCGTGCTCGACATGGTCCGCGGCGTGCGCGCGCTCGGCATGGAGGCTTGCGTTACGCTTGGAATGGTGAATGCGTCGCAGGCTCAGCGTCTCGTCGAAGCGGGACTGACCGCCTATAATCACAACCTCGATACGGGACCCGACTACTACGGCGAAATCATCACGACGCGCAGCTATCAGGATCGTCTCGACACGCTCGCGGCGGTGCGCGGCGCAGGGCTGGAAATGTGCTGCGGCGGCATTATCGGCATGGGCGAAGACGTGAAGGACCGCGCTGGCATGCTGCAGGTTCTCGCATCCTTCGATCCCCATCCTGAAAGCGTGCCGATCAATACTTTGGTCGCCGTCGAAGGCACACCGCTCGCGGGTCGCGAAACGATCGACTCGCTTGAACTCGTGCGCATGATCGCCACGACCCGCATCGTCATGCCAAAGTCGCGCGTGCGGCTTTCGGCGGGCCGTTCCTTTCTTTCGCGAGAAGCGCAGATCCTTTGCCTGGTCGCCGGAGCCAATTCGATTTTCTATGGCGAAAAGCTTCTGACGACGGGCAATGCGGAAGTGAATGACGACGACGCGCTGTTTGACGCGCTCGGAATGAAAGCACATGAGGTCGCTTGCAGTAAGGGCCAATAAGCGCACAGCCGGCGAAGGCAAACGGACGGGCGATGCATCACAGACATCGGTTTCTTCTCGCTGGCGTCATGGGATGGCCGATCGCACATTCGCGCTCTCCCAAAATTCACAATCATTGGCTTGCGCAATACGGTCTGGAGGGAGCTTACGTCCCTCTCGCCATCGAGCCGGGCAGGCTTGAGAATGCGCTGAGAGCTCTCGCGCCTCTGGGCTTTTCGGGCTGCAACCTCACGATTCCGCATAAGGAGGCGGCGCTCGCCTTCGTCGACCGGGTCGACGCCAATGCGCAACGGGTCGGCGCCATCAACTGCGTCGTGGTCGATGAGAACGGCCAGTTGGAAGGCCGCAATTACGACGGCTTTGGGTTCATAGCGTCCTTGCGAGCGGTCGCTCATGATTGGCGAGCCGAAGACGCGCCCGCCGTGGTGATCGGCGCGGGCGGCGGCGCTCGCGCAATCATTGTGGGCCTCATGGACGCCGGCGCGAAAGAAATTCGCGTCGTCAATCGCACATTCGAGCGCGCCCAATCGCTCGCCGTCGATTTTGGAGCGCCGGTCACGGCCTTTCGTTGGGAAGATCGAGATTCGTGCGTCGCAGGAGCCGGGCTTCTCGTCAACGCCACCAGTCAGGGAATGGTCGGACAGGCGCCGCTCAGCATCTCGCTCGGGGCGTTGCCGGCCTTCGCAGTCGTGGCCGACATCGTTTACGCGCCGCTCGAAACGCCGTTGCTCGCGGCGGCCCGCGGGCTAGGGCTTGTGACGGTGGACGGGCTGGGGATGTTGCTACATCAGGCCCGGCCGGCCTTTCGAGATTGGTTTGGAGTGATGCCGGAGGTCACGCCGGCCTTACGAGAGCTGATCGCGGCGACACTCTAACGACATGGATCGAAACGCGTGCGTCCGAGCGGAAGCAATTGAGACAAAATACGTTTTCAATCGCAATCCGGCTCGGGGCGCGAAATCAAGCGGCGATCCGGCGGCTGAATTAAAGGTTCAGGCCGCGAAGGAGCCGAAGCTGTGACGAACTGAAAACCCTGCGCCCAGCGCCAATTGACGCGCGACTTCCGCTGCTTCGTTGATCTGCTTGATCAGCGTGGAATATCGCTCTTTGGTGAAGCGCGACTGCAGTTCGATGACTTCCGTCATCGACGTCGCCTTGCTGAGTTCGGCGGCGTAATCGAACATCGCGGCGGCGTTGTCGTTCAGGAATTCAAGAGTCTTGAACGGCAGAGCGTTGATGTCGAATTCAACCTTGGTCCCGCGCTCACTGCCCGAAGACCCGGGCAAGGGCGCAATGACAGTGAGCGCCGAAGCTACGACGACCGCCTCCTCCTTGGGAGGAGAGTCGGCGATGGGCTCTTCGGCAGCGACCGCTTGCACGGGCTCCGCCGCTTTGACGGGCGCCGGCGCTGGTTTGACGGATTTATATTTCTCTGGAGGTTTCTGCTTCACAGCCATCGCTGCGCACTCCTTTCGTTCAGTCAGGGTTTGATCGTCGTCGCCGCTTTCTGAATGGCGGCGCCAAGCTCCTTCGTCTGCTCCTGGATGACGTCGAACTGGGATTTCACATAGTCGGACTGAAGTTGAAGGACTTCCTGGATATCCTTCGCATGCACGAGCTTCTGCGCCAGATCGAACGCGGCTTTCACATTGGTTTCGGCATGCGTCAGCGCCTTCACGCCCACTTCCTTCGCTCCGCTTTGCAGCGGCATCGCGGTCAAATCGATGGAGGTCAGCGCTTTTTGAGCCGCGGTGGAAAACCCCTCGAACGCCTTGCGCGCTTGCTCGACGCTTTTTTCTGCGAACTCACGCACTTCTGTCGGAATCTGGTACTCGGGATGCGCCATATTTAATTCTCCGTTGGATTAACTTCGCCTCAGCCTCGTCCCGAGGCTCGCGCCGACACTGGGAAACAAACGCCTCAAAGATGAGAAAACTGTTCCACGAAAATTATGCGACCCAGCGCCTGCCTTTATTGTATGCACTAACATTTGTTGCGTTGCAACAATTTTTGTGCGTCGCATTAAATTTCCGGCTCGACGAAAATCACCGGTGAAATCATCAGAAAATCTAGGCCTTTCCATGGACCCTACCGGGGCAAGCTATTAAGTTTCTGGTAACCAGAGCGGGACTGCCACGTCGGGCCATTGCCCTCGCGGGCTGGCGTGGCGCTTTGTGGTCAGGGCGGCCATTTAAATGAGCGGGTCCGAAACGCGCGCAAGCGAATTGAGCGAGGCGGCGGCGCAAGTCGCTTCCGATCCCGCCTTTGCGGCTTTACAGGCTGCCGGCGCGCCCGTCATCGCGGCGACGGGAGATCCACCGCGCATTGTCTACATGAACACGGCCGCGCTTGCGGTTTTTGGGGCTGACAGCGAGGCAATGGGCAAACGCCTGTTTCACTCGGACGAGCCGACCGCGCAGCGCCTGAGCGAACTCATGAAATATGGGCGCAGAGGCGCTGCTCCGCGCCTGGAGCGGCTGCATTTTCCTCTCGACGAGGAAACTCAGACCGTGACCGTGCTGTGTCGGAACGCGGCGTCGCCGAGCGGAGCGTCCTATTTCATCATGGCGACGCTCGGACTGCGGCCGTCCTCGGACGACGCCAACGAGCCGGAGAAGCGCAAGGCAGGCTTCAGGCGCTTCCTGTGGAGAACCAATTCGCAGGGCAAATTCACTGCGGCGTCGCATGTTCTTGAGGACGTCGTCGGAAAAGCGAACGCCGACATTCTGGGTCGCGACGCAATTAGCGTCGCGCGCACGCTCGGGCTCGATCCCGATGGACGGTTTGCGAGAGCGCTGTCTCAAAGAAATTCATGGAGCGGAATCGAGGTCGAATGGCCTCTCGAAAAAAATGGCGCGCGCGTCACAGTAAGTTTAGGGCGGCCTGCCAATCTTCGATGACGACCAGCGCTTTGCTGGATTTCGCGGCTATGGCGTGTTTCGGCTCGAAAACAACGATGCGCCAAGCAAGGCCTCTCCCGCGGCGGCGCCAATCGAAATGCCCGCGCCGGAAAGCGAACTCTCGATCGAATACGCCAATGTCGTGCCTCTGCGGCCGCTGAACGGCCAGCCGCGTCAGGCGGAATCGCGTAAAGACGATGAAGTTTCCCACGCGCGACTGTCCAACGAAACTACGCAGGATAATAGCGAAGACGCGCTGACGCCCAGCGAGCAAAGCGCATTCGAGGAAATCGCCCGCGCGCTTGCCGCAAGTGGCGAGTTGGCGCCCGCGAAAGGCTCGGTTCGCGACCTTATGGAAATCGCCTTTCGCGCAAGCGAAAGCGTCGACGACAGCCTCGCCGGCCAGGATGAGAGCGACGCCGCAACCCGTCATGCGTTGGCGATGCTCGATCGATTGCCGATCGGCGTTCTCGTCTCGCGCGGCTTCGACGCGCTCTACGCCAACCGAACCTTGTTGGATGATCTCGGCTACGCGGACCTGCCCGCGCTCGAAAGAGATGGAGGCTTGGGCCGCGCGTTTTGCGGTCGCGCGCCGGATAGAAATTCTGCGACGGAACCCGCGCGCATGATTGAGGTCATGACGCGCCGTGGCGAAAAGCTCAGCGTCGACGCAAGACTTCAATCGATTGACTGGGACGACGGACCCGCCGCTCTCATCACCTTGCGTCCAAGCAAGGAGATCACGAGAGCGGAACCGAATGCGAGCGGAATTGCAAGCTGCGCTCGACACGATCAGCGACGCCATCGCGATCCTTGACGGAGAGGGCCGCATTCGCGCCGTCAATCGGAGCTTTGTGAACCTATTTGGCGTCGATGCGACGATCGTTCCCGGGCAGACGATCCTGTCGTTGATCTCCGGGCACGACCATCGCGCCGTCGCCGACAGGCTGGCGGGCCTCGCGGCGAATGAAGTCGAAACCGCGCCGAGCCTCGCGGCGGGCGAGATGATTCAGGTTTCCGGCAGGACGCGCGCCGGCGTAACCTTTCCCGTCGAACTGACGATGCATCGCATCTCTTCCGACGCCGACAAGCGCATTTGCGTGGCCATGCGCGACCTTACTCACCGGCGCGGATCCGACAAGGAGATCGATTCCGCTCGTGTCGAGGCAGAGCGCGCGAGCGCCGCCAAATCGGATTTCCTCGCTAAAGTCTCTCACGAAATTCGAACGCCGCTCAACGCTATCCTTGGCTTCGCCGAAGTCATGATGGAGGAGCAGTTCGGCCCGATCGGAAACGATCGCTACAAGGAATATCTGCGGGACATCCATCTTTCCGGCGCGCATGTGCTGAGCCTCGTGAACGATCTTCTCGATCTCTCGAAGATCGAAGCCGGAAAGATGGAGCTTGAGTTCGAGCGCATCGACATCAACGCCGTCGTCGGGGAATGCGCTTCCATCATGCAGACGCAAGCCAGTCGCGCGCGCGTCGTGATGCGCCTTTCGCTTGCGCCGCGTCTGCCGCGCATTCGGGCCGATCGGCGATCCTTGAAACAAATATTGCTCAATCTTCTTTCCAACGCCGTGAAATTTAATCAACCCGGCGGACAGGTGATTGTATCGAGCGCTCTGACCGACGCCGGATATGTGATGCTGCGCGTCAAGGACACCGGCGTTGGAATGTCGAACGATGAAATTCAGACCGCGCTGCAACCCTTCAGGCAATTGGCGACAACGCGCGAGGCGAACGGCACGGGCCTTGGATTGCCGGTCACCAAGGCGCTGATCGAGGCTAATCACGCCTCCTTCACGATCAAAAGTCGCAAGAACGAAGGCACGCTGATCGAAATCGCGTTTGCGCCGCCGCAGGTTCTCGCCGCGGAATAGGAGGCCGTTTGCCGCACGCCATCGATCTCAACGCCGATCTTGGCGAAGGCTACGGACCCTGGCGGATGGGCGATGACGACGCCATGCTCGATGTCGTCACCTCGGCGAGCGTCGCCTGCGGCTTTCACGCCGGCGATCAGGAAATCATGGCGCGGACATTCGCGCACGCCAAGGAAAAGGGCGTCGCCATCGGCGCCCACGTTGGTTTTCCTGACCTCTGGGGCTTCGGCCGTCGCGCGATCCCCCTTTCCGTCGCGGAAATCGAACACATCGTCGCCTACCAGCTCGGAGCGGCGATGGCGCTTGCAACCTACAGCGGACATCGCATCTCGCATGTCAAAGCGCATGGCGCGCTGGCGAACAGCGCAGAAAGCGATCCGAGCGTAGCGACCGCGATTGCGCGCGCCGTGCGAGTCGTCGAACCTTCGCTCACATTGCTTGCGATCGCGCTGAGCGAACAGACGCGCGCGGCGGAAAGAGCGGGTCTGCGCGTTGCAAATGAAATCTTCGCCGACCGCGCCTATACGGAGGATGGCCGATTGAAGTCGCGGCGCGAAACGGGCGCGGTGCTCAAGAATATCGACGCCGTGATCGAGCCGCGCGCGCAATATGATTGTGGAAGGCGCGCTGATCACGGAAAGCGGTCAGCGCCTAAAAACGCCGATCGAGTCCATCTGCGTCCACGGCGACAATCCGCATGCGGTCGAAATGGCGCGCCGTCTGCGGGCGGCGCTTGAAGAGGAACATTTCACATTGCGGGCCTTTGCGCCGCATCAGGCGTAAGCGACGTGCTTTACCCAGCGCCTCGCTATCTCGACGCTGGCGAAGCGGCGCTCTCGGTCGAATTCGGCGACAGCGTCGATCCTGAAATCAACGCGCGCGTCTTGGCGCTCGACGAAGCTCTGCGCGAAAGCGGCGCGCGAGGAGTTGAGGAGTGCGCGCCAACCTATCGCTCGCTCATGGTGCATTACGATCCGCTTGTCTTGCCGCGCGACGAACTCGTTGCATTGCTCGAGAAGTCTGACGACTGTCCATGCAGCCGCCTTCGCTTCAAAGACGCGCTGGATCATACCCTGCTGCTATGATCCCTTATATGCGGAAGACATAGCGGAGGCCGCACAGGCGCTGGGTCTCTCCATCCATCAATTGGCCGCGCTGCACTCTGGCGCGCAATATCGCGCCTATATGTATGGCTTCGCGCCCGGCTGGTGTTATCTCGGCGGCTTGCCGGGCGAACTCGCGGTCGCGCGCCGCGCCGCGCCGCGAGGACCAACGCCGCAGGGCGCGGTGCTCATTGGCGGCGGCCTCGCTCTGATTGGGACGAATCCTATGCCGACCGGCTGGTATGTGATTGCGCGCACGCCAGAACGGCTCTTTGACGTGAAACGCGACCCGCCCTTCCTGATCGAACCGGGTGACGCGGTTCGTTTCGAGCCGATCGACGCCGCGACCTTCTCGCAGCTCGAGGCGCGAGCGTCGGCAGGCGAAATCGTCGCGAGGCGCACGCAGGCGACATGAACACGCGACTTGTCGTCCGACACGCCGGCCCCGGCGTCACCCTGCAAGATGCGGGACGATCAGGCCTCCTGCGGTTTGGCGTAACGCCAGCGGGCCCAATGGACGCGCCGGCCTATGCGGCGGCCAATCTCGCGGCGGGCGCGAGACCCGGCGCCGCGGCGATCGAGGTCTCGCTTGGCGGCGTCGATCTCGCGGCGGAAGGAGAAGCGTCGGCCTCGCGGTCGCTGGCGGCGAATTCGACGTGAGGCTCGAGGACCGACGGCTGCCGCCCGCCTGCGCTCTATCGCTCGCTCCGGGGCAAACTCTGTCGATACGGCCCGGCCCTTCCGGCGCATGGTGCTATGTGGCCGTTTGCGGAAGCTTCGATTTAGCCCCCGCGCTTGGATCGCTCGCAACGCATGCGCGCTCGCATCTTGGCGGACTCGAAGGCCGCGCGTTGCGCGCTGGCGACGTTCTTCCCATGACGCCGGCGCCGCCGCCGTGGGAGGGCGCGAGCGAAGTGATCGCGCCCTGGCTGACGCGGCGAGCTTCGCGGCTGCGCCTGCTGCTTGGGCCGCAGGACGATTTCTTCACCAAAGAAGCGATTGAGTTATTGCTAGACGCAAGCTGGCGCCTTTCGGCGCGCAGCGACCGCATGGCCTATCGGCTCGAAGGTCCGCGCCTCGCGCACGCCAAGGGACATGACATCGTCTCCGACGGCGTCGCCTTTGGCGCGATCCAGGTGACCGGCGACGGAACGCCGCTCGTCTTGATGGCGGACCGGCAGCCAACCGGGGGTTATCCGAAAATCGCCCATGTGATCGGCGCCGATCTTGGGACGCTTGCGCAGGCGCGTCCTGGCGACGCGCTTTCATTCTCGGCCGTCGATTGGAATGAGGCCGTCGCCGCGCGCCGCGAAATGTTCGACGCGATGCGCAAGGGCGTCACGCTCAGGCCATTGTCGCGCGGCGAACTATCTTCCGAGTACCTTCTGTCGCGCAATCTCGTCGACGGCGTCAGCGATGCTCATGAGGACAACGAATGAACGCTACGGCGTCACTCGACCGACGATGCGCTTTCCAATTCGCGCACCGGCTCAATCACGAGCGACGGTTTCTCGCTGCGATGAGCGCTCGTCGCCAATGCAGTCCGGCCGTTTCTGCGCGACCACCATTGTGCGAGCATTTGCCACCACGGAGCCCCAACATGTAGATGACGACGCAACGGCGTCTTGATGATCGCGAGGACGAGGCCGATGCTGAACAGGCACCAGACGGCCGGCCATTCATTGATGTTATTTGTCGTCAAACTCGCGAGATAAGGCCCCGCCAGCCAGGAAAACAGCACAAAGCGCCAGCTTCCGTAAAGTGTGGGCACGAAGAACGCCATCACCGGATAGGCGAGGAAGCCATATCCAAGATAGGCTTTGTCCGCGATGCTGTTGCCGATGCCATTCGTCGGCAGCAGCCACGCCAGATGCCAATCGCCTTTCACCGTGCATAGAATCTGCCCGCACAGCGGTCGGCCCGGCAAACAGCTTCCGGCCCATGAGAAGGGATACAGCTGCACCAGCATCGAAATGGCGCCGACAAAGCACGCCGCGTAAACCCAGGGCGCGAGTTTTTTCGCAGCGTCCTTTGGCATGAAATAAAGCGCGACGGCGTTGATGAAGAATGGCTGGAACGTAATGTGCAGATATCCAAATAGCGTCATCACCTGATTGAGCGGCGAGTCGCATTGGTTGAGCACGGAATAGCTAACCGCCTGAAGCGCCTCCATGCTGGCGAAATAAAGAAGACATCCCCATAGCGCCAATGGCTCCGGATTCTTTTTCAGCGCTGCGTAGCCCGCCCCCGCAATTCCAACAGTCGCCAATACCGTTGACGCTTCCCCGCTCCAACACATGGTTTTTTCTTTCGTTTTTTTTCCGCCCGCTCGCATACACCATTGCAACCGCTCGACAAAAGAGGGGCTCCCCGCGGCGAATCCTTCTTCCGACGAGGCGGATTTTCAGCGACGCGCCATCGTCTCCAAGCGCTTGCGGCGGTCACGCCGCCTCTGACGCTCGGAAAAGAGTAAGCTTAACCGCAGCAAGTGCGTCAAAATGTCGCATATTGGGACGAATTCTTTGAGGACGAAGGCGCTGCCGAATTCGCGCTTAACGCAGCGTTAACCCTAGCGTCGGAGACTCGCTAAGGAGTCGAAACGCGCCGAAATATTCTTGCGCAACATGGTGTTGAGAGACGACTCGCCGCGAAACCCAGCAAATACATTGAACGGGACGTGAACATATGACGACGGAGCCCCACGACCCTCGCGACGACAATCGCCATGACCAATCTCAAGGCTCCGAACATGAAGTCGATCGAGCCGGCGCCGGAGCTGCTGCGCTTAGTGGCGATGCGCGACAAGAAAAACAGGGCGCGCAAAACTCCAGTTCAAGAAACATCGCGAGAGTCGAGGCTTTAGAGCCGACCTTCGAACTTGTCTTGGCGCCAAAGCGCCCGGAAAAAACGCGGCGCCTCGCTTTTGTCGGAGCTTCGATCGCGGCGGGGCTATCGATTGGTTATCTGTTTGGATCAAGCGCTGGCTCTAAGAGCGCGCTCGACGCCGCCGCACGCAATGAACAGGCCTCGCTCGCTCAGGCGCTGCCCTGGAAATCGGACGTGGCGTCGGACGCTCGCGACAAGCAGGAACTCGCTCAGCTCGTCAATGAGCTTCGCTCCTTGCGGGCGCAGGTCGAACATGTCCGCCATAACGCCGACAATTTGCGCGCCTCCGAGCGCCTGCGTGCGCTGGAGACCGCGCGCGAAGCGGCCGTCGAAGCTGGAAAGACTGGCGCCTCCACAAACGCCAAATTGGAAAAGCTCGAAGCTCGTCTTTCGCAATTGGAGCGCTCAACGAGCGATCGCACGCCAACGGGCTCGGTTCCGAAAGACCGCAACAGCGTCAAGCCGAGCGAAGAAAAGCGAACCGAAGCGAAGGCGCCCGCTTCCGATCAAAAGAGCTCCGGCGTCAAAGCGCGAGTCCCCGGCTACGTGCTGCGGGACGTGTATCGAGGAACAGCCATCGTGGAGCGCCGCGATGGGCTTGTGGAAGAGATCTCACGAGGCGATGAGCTTCCGGGCGTGGGACGAGTCACCGCGATCGAGCGACGCGGCGACGGCTGGGTCGTGGTGACGACGCAAGGCGTGATCGATCAGCCTCCCTATTGATCAGCCGATCCAACACCGCTTCATCAGGCTGCTGACACAGAAACGTCATGCTGAGCGGCCATTGAATATGGGCGTCGCAGTTCGCCGCGACCGGCTCTGTCAACCTCTCCGCGCATCGTCAAAACGAGCTGATCTTTTCAGCGTCGAACCGAGATGAACGGCGCAATGTCTGCGTATGATTATGAAAAAGTTGCATACCATTGCGCCAAGCCGACATTTGACTAGAAAGGACCAGCCACTCGCGATCCGATGTGGCGCCGTCCTCTCGAAAATGCGGCTCTGCTAGATGATCATCAATCGGTTTGCCGTATTTAACTCCCTGAACCGGAGGGCGCTGCCCAATATCTGGGATTTCGTGGCGATCGTCCTCGTATTCGGTCTCTTTATTCTCGCAAGTTTCGGCGCGCGCGAAATGGCGCTGCCGCTAAGCGCTCCGCAAACGCCAAATCTCACTCTCGATTATTGGGAACTTCCCTATTACGGCCTGCGCACGACATTACGCATGTTCGCCGCGATGGCCGTTTCGCTCATCTTCACTTTCACCTATGCGACGCTCGCCGCCAAAAACCGCCGCGCTGAAACGGTGCTCATCCCGCTGCTTGACGTGCTTCAGTCGGTGCCGATTCTCGGATTTCTTTCCTTCACCGT
This sequence comes from uncultured Alphaproteobacteria bacterium, assembly GCA_963811555.1. Taxonomy (GTDB): domain Bacteria; phylum Pseudomonadota; class Alphaproteobacteria; order Rhizobiales; family Beijerinckiaceae; genus Methylosinus. Next base: position 32,684 of record CAWESG010000040.1, read on the forward strand.
CACCTTCTTTCTCTCTCTGTTTCCGGGCTCCATGCTGGGCGCGGAATGCGCGGCGATCTTTGCGATTTTCACGAGCCAGGCCTGGAACATGGCCTTCTCCTTCTACCAATCGCTTCGTACCGTTCCTCGCGATCTGGATGAAGTCGCAGAAAGTTTCCAACTCACCGCGTGGCAGAAATTCTGGCAGCTGGAGACGCCGTTCGCCATGCCGGCGCTGATATGGAACGCCATGATGTCCATGTCGGGCGGCTGGTTTTTCGTCGTCGCGTCGGAGGCGATTTCCGTTGGAGACGTCACGGTCAAACTTCCCGGCATCGGCTCTTATCTCGCGCTCGCCATCGAAAACAAACGCATCGACTGCGTTATCGCGGCGGTCATTGCCGTCGCGCTCATTATCCTTGCATATGATCAACTGCTGTTTCGCCCGATCGTCGCCTATGCGGATAAATTCCGCGTGGAGCTCTCCGCTTCGCAAATAGAGGCGGACTCCTGGGTGCGTGATCTGTTCGCGCGCACGCGCTGGCTTCGCGCCGCGATCGCCTATCCGGCGGCGATCGCGGGCCGCATCTCGCTCCTTCAACTGCGCGCGCCCTTCGGGCGCCGCGGCATTGCATTGTCGAATCCGCGGATCGCGCTTCTTCTGGATATCGTCTGGTTTGGCGTCATCGCAACGGCGTCGCTCTATTCCGTTTATCTCATCATTAGTTTCGTGCGCACAGGCGTCACATTCGAAGAATTTCGGTATGCTTTGAAACTGACAATCTACACGGCGATGCGCGTGATGGCGCTGATTGCGATCGCCACTCTCATATGGGTTCCAATCGGAGTGTGGATCGGACTGCGGCCGCGCGTCGCGGAAAAGGTTCAGCCCATGGCGCAATTCCTGGCGGCCTTTCCAGCCAATGTGCTCTTTCCCATCGCCGTCATCGGGATTTTGCGCTTTCGGCTCAACCCGGACATCTGGCTCTCGGCTCTGATCGCCTTCGGAACGCAATGGTATATCGTCTTCAATGTCATCGCGGGCGCCGCCGCCTTCCCCAATGATCTGCGCGAAGTCACGCAGAACTTCGGCATTCGCGGCTGGGCGTGGTGGAAGAACGTCATCATCCCGGCGATCTTTCCTTATTACATCACCGGCGCGCTCACGGCTTCGGGCGGATCGTGGAACGCGTCCATCGTCGCCGAATATGTGAAATGGGGCGACGACACCGTCGCGGCCCAAGGGATCGGCGCCTATATCGCCAAGGCGACTGCCGACGGCAATTACCCTCAGATCGTCCTGGGGGTCGCTTTGATGAGCGTCTTCGTCATCTTGTTCAATCGACTGCTCTGGCGCCGACTGTCGGCCTATGCTGAGCAGCGCTTGCGTCTTTCATGAGGTCGAGCATGCCGCCCATTGAAACCGTTTCGCCGCTCCTCGAGATCAAGAACGTGTCGCAAGCCTATCGAAAAAGCGCGACCGACCGAGGATCGCTTGTTCTCGACGATATCTCCCTGACATTGTCGGGGGGCGAAATCGTCGGCTTGCTGGGCCGCTCCGGCTGCGGCAAATCCTCATTGCTGCGCATCGTCTCCGGCCTGTCGTCGCCGATCTCCGGTGACGTGATCTATTGCGGCGAAAAGGTCAACGGGCCGGTCAACGGCGTCGCGATGGTGTTTCAAAGTTTTGCGCTTTTCCCCTGGCTCACCGTGCTCGCGAACGTGGAGCTCGGACTTCGCGCCAAAGGGGTCGACGAGGCGCAGGCTCGCAAGAGCGCCTTGCAAGCCATCGACATCATTGGTCTCGATGGCTTCGAAAACGCCTACCCGAAGGAAATTTCGGGCGGCATGCGACAGCGCGTCGGCTTTGCGCGCGCCTTGGTCGTAACGCCGAATATTTTGCTGATGGACGAACCTTTTTCGGCTCTCGACGTGCTCACTGCGGAAACGCTGCGCACGGATCTCCTCGATCTCTGGGTCGAAGGACGCATGCCGATCAAGTCGATCCTGATGGTGACTTACAACATCGAGGAGGCCGTGCTGATGTGCGACCGCATCGTCGTCCTGTCGTCCAATCCAGGACGCATCGCAGCCGAAATACGGGTCACGCTTGCGCATCCGCGCAATCGGCTGGACCCCGAATTTCGGCAGCTCGTCGATAAAATTTACGCCTTGATGACGCGCCGCACCGAGCCCGCAAAAATACAGGAGGGCACGTTTCCCGGTCTTGGACTCGGCATGGCGCTTCCTACCGTGTCGACGAATACGCTCGCCGGCATGATCGAGGAAGTCGCAGCGCCGCCCTATGAGGGAAAGGCTGACCTGCCGGCGCTCGCCGACAGTCTGCAGCTTGAGATCGACGAACTCTTTCCGGTTGCGGAAACTCTGCAATTGCTGCGTTTCGCCGAACTCGCGGAGGGCGACATCAAGCTGACGCCTGCCGGCAAGCGATTTGCGGAGCTTGGAGTCGATCAGCGCAAGAAACTGTTCGGCGATCACCTTCTCGCCTATGTGCCGCTCGCGCAGCGCATCCGTCGCGTGCTCGACGAACGCCCTTCGCATCATGCGCCGGCGACGCGCTTCCGCGGAGAGCTGGAGGATTATATGAGCGAGGAATATGCGGAAACGACGCTGCGCAGCGTCACCACCTGGGGCCGATACGGCGAGATTTTCGCGTTTGACGAAACCACCCAGGCGTTCAGCCTGGAAAATCCGCAATAGAGAAACGCGTTCTTATTGGGGCAGGAGCGCGATAATTCGAGCCGGCCCACCCGATCCGCCGGCGATCTTGATCGGCAACGCAATCACCCATGCTCCGGTCGGCGGAAGTTGATCGAGGTTTTTCAGATTTTCTAAACCTGCGACATTGGCCGCGGCGACAATGCGGTGAACCAGAAAATCGTGGGAAGGGCCATTGTCCACGCTGGCGGTGTCGACTCCGATGAGCCGAACATGTCGCTCCTGCACGAGCAGTATCGCCGCATCGGCGCCGAAGGACGGAAAATGCAGATTGGAGGCGTCGCCCGGCGTATCGTCGCCCAGATAGGCTTTGCGGTCCGGCCAGCGCGAACTCCAGCCCGTCCGCAGCAATACGATGGCGCCGTCGGGAATGCGGCCATGTTCGCCTTCCCACGCGAGGATATCCGCCGGCGTTAATGTGTAGTCGGCATTGCTCGCGGCTTTTTCCACAATGTCGATCACGACAGCGGGACCTATGAAGCGATCAGGCGGTATGTCGGAGCTGGTCCAATGCCCTTCGGCGAAATGCATCGGCGCATCGAGATGGGTTCCGCCATGCTCGGGCGAACAAAAGCTATTGGCGAAATAAAAGAAGCCGCCTTTCGTCGGTCCCTTGAAAAGCTGCTTCAGCTCAAATCCCGAGGGCGATGTCGGCCAATAGATGGTTTTGGCGTCGAAGGAATGGCTGAGATCGATAATTTTCGCTGAAGCCAGATCGAGGCTTTGCGCCTGGACTGAAGGAGGCGATCCTGCCAGGAGCATCGCCGCGAAAGCCAAGCAAATCAGATGATTCTTCGTCATGGGATGTTCTCCGGGACAATGAGTTCATTCGGTTTTCTGGACATTGTGACGCCGCTATGGCAAATGGCTCAAACACCCGATCAAATGGGACCCGACGCCAAGCCGTCCAGCTCAGCGAAACGTGACGGCATTTCTTGCGGACGCTTCAATGAACGCTTCCTTCAATGACATAAGTCTCGTCGATCTCAAGAAAGGCCTCGACGACGGTTCCGTCCTTCTCGTCGACGTGCGCGAGGCGGAGGAATATTCGGCGGGTCATATCAAAGGCGCGCTCTTCAATCCCCTCTCGAAATTCGACCCCTCCAAATTGCCGGTTGCGCCCGAAGGAAAGAAGGTCGTGATCTACTGCCGGTCAGGCCGTCGATCGGTCACCGCCATGGAGCAGGCGCGGCTTGCAGGACGACGCGACGTGAACACCCATTTCGGCGCCGGCATTCTCGGCTGGCTCGATGCGCAGCAGCCTGTCGAAACCGGAATGTGATTGAGACCGCCGCATTCCTGACGCCGATAAAGTTTTATTTTTAATCAAATTGCTCGCGCCTTCGCGGAAGGCCGCAGCAATTTACGGCAATGAAAAATTATAAATTCGCCGCTATGATCTCGTTAAATCATCGGCGGCCCGCATGTCATTGGATATTCAACTCATAGAGCCCAAGCCGGCGCAGTCGCCGCATGGCGCAGCCCGTTCGAACTCCCGTTAATCCTCTTTCGAAACTGGCCAAGGACTATCTTGACCTTTTCAACGAGCTTGTCTCGATGCTCGAGCAGATTCCGAAAAAACCGGAACTGTATGAAAAGCTGATCGCCTGGCGCCCGATTGATTATCGCGAGCACTTCCAGCACTCCGCCTTGCCTGGTCAAAATTCAGCGCTGGAGGCGTATGAAGCTCTCAATCCTTGCTTTCGAAAGCGTTTCGAACGTCTTGCCGAAGCGCTCGAACTCATCGCCCTGGCGAGCGTCGCCGCCGTGCGGGGGCTGTTTCACGATGGAGTTCCAGAGGACATGACCCGCGTGACCATCGCCTGTTCGCGCGCAAACTTGAAGTTACGCTCGATTTTGCAGCGGGCGTCGCGGCTCGTAAATTACGGCAATTATTTCGAGGGCTGATACGCCGCCTCAGCGATTATCCCCGCTGCGCGCCGCAAAGAACGCCTCCAGCCTCGCCCGCACCGCGGGTGACGCGAGCGCTTCCGCGAAAAGCGCGCCCTCTTGGTCGATGCGCGCCCGTACCTGGACTTGGTCGCCGCGCAGCAGACGCCTTGTCGCCGCGACGGCCTCACGCGGCTTCTGAGCCAGACGGCGCGCCGCGTCGAGCGCGACGCTTTCGAGATCGCTGAGAGGCGCCAGGGCGTTGACGATCAACAGCCGATGCGCTTCTTCAGCGTCGAAACTCTCACAGAGCAAAAGATATTGCGACGCCTTTGCAAGGCCGATGCGTTGCGGCGCGAGGAGAGAAGACGCCGCCTCCGGCACCAGCCCGAGATCGACAAAAGGCATTTTAAATCGCGCGTTCGGCGCCGCGTAAACCAAATCGCAGTGAAACAGCATGGTCGCGCCGACGCCGACAACGTCGCCATGGACCGCGGCCACGATCGGCGTTTCGCAGGACGCGAGCGCGCGCACGAAACGCAGCGCCGCAAAATCATCCCCTGCGACCGTCGCGTGACGGAAATCGTCGAGATCGTTTCCGGCGGTAAACGCATCGCCGGCGCCCTGAAACAGAATGACGCGCAGGCTTTCATCGGCGTCGGCCAGTGTCAGCGCCGCGATCAGCGCTTCATACATTTCTCGATCAAGCGCGTTCTTTTTCTCGGGGCGATTGAAGACGACGCGCAAAATCGCATCTTCACGAGAGACGATGACTTTCTCAGGCATCGAATTCCCTTTTTATCGGCCCGGCCTCACGACATTCGACAATCATTGCGCGACCTTCGGGGTCGCGGCAAGCCCCGACCGATCAAGACGCGTCGGCGCTATATCCGCAACTGATCGGGATTACGCAACGCCGAGCTTCTTCTGCAGGCTGGTCGACGACGTCGTGTATTGGAACAATAATTTCTTGTCGGGATAAACATAGCGATGCGCTTTTTGCGCCGCGAGCGCGCCTTCATGGAAGCCCGACAGAATGAGCTTTAACTTGCCCGGATAGGTGTTGATGTCGCCTACCGCGAAAATGCCGGGATGGTTCGTCTCAAACTTTTCAGTGTCTACCGGAACGAGATTTTCGTGCAGGTTGAGACCCCAGTCGGCGACGGGACCAAGCTTCATCGTCAGACCGAAAAACGGCACCAGGCGATCGCAGGCGATGACTGCGTCTGCCCCGTCATTCCCGCGAATCGTCGCAGCGTGCAGATGGCCGTCAACGCCCTCGATATGGGTGACCTGACCAAGTTTGAAATCGATTTTGCCCGCTGCAACGAGCTCCTGCATGGCCTTCACGGAGTGCGGCGCCGCGCGAAAAGCGTCGCGGCGATGCACGAGCGTCACGCTCTTTGCGACGGGTTGAAGATTGAGGGTCCAATCGAGCGCCGAGTCGCCGCCGCCGACGATCAGAACATTTCTGTCGCGGAAATCGTCGACGCGGCGCACGGCGTAGAACACCGATCTGTTCTCATAATCGTCAATGCTTGGAATGGGCGGCTTCTTCGGCTGAAACGATCCGCCACCGGCCGCAACGATCACCACCTTCGTCGAAAAGACCTTGCCCGCGTCGGTCGTCAGCCGAAACGACGGCTTCTCAGCGGAGCCGAGCGATTGCAGCGTCTCCACCATTTCGTTGAAATGAAAGGTGGGATGGAAAGGCTCGATCTGCTTGAGAAGATTGTCCGTCAGCTCTTGCCCGGTAATGTACGGAATCCCCGGGATGTCATAGATTGGCTTCTCGGGATAAAGCTCGGAACATTGCCCGCCGGCGCGCGGAAGGATGTCGATGACATGCGCCTTGATGTCGAGAAGGCCTAATTCGAAAACCGCAAATATGCCCGCCGGGCCGGCGCCGACGATGACGACGTCGGTTTCGATTGTTTGGCTCATCTTCCATCCTCAAGAAAAAGGGATACGTTCCGCGGTTGACTGAAGCGCCTTCGCCGCCGCGCGGAAATCGATCCTGGCGCTCAAGCGGTAAAGCGCGGAATTTCTTTTATGACGCCGCTATCGGGCCCGCAGTAAAAGACTGGCGGACCGCCGCTCCACATAGCCATGTGACCGGAAGCGGCTCATGCGCCATGTGGTCTATAGCATTTGTCGGGTCATGCAACTCGTTTATGACATGATTCCGTCACGACCGCTCTCACAGCAATGAGTCTCGACGGAGGCCGTTTGCGGATCGCCCTTAGCCTTGCTGCTGAGGCGTGCGGACCACCAGCCCGTCCAGCTCCGGCTTCACGGCGATTTGACAGCAGAGGCGGGAATTCGGTTTCACGTCGAAAGCGAAGTCGAGCATATCTTCCTCCATCTGGGAGGGTTTGCCGGTCTTTTCGACCCAGGCCTCGTCCACATAGACGTGGCATGTGGCGCAGGCGCAGGCGCCTCCGCATTCCGCTGCGATTTCTGGAATATCGTTGCGGCGGGCCGTCTCCATAACCGTCGAGCCGACCTCGCCTTCGACGGTCCTCGCCTGCCCATGTGAGTCGATATAGGTGATTTTCGCTTTCACCGGCGTGCTGGCTCCCCCAGGTTCGGCGCCATAGCGGGCGATCCTATCCTCGATGACGGTCTTCACCATGGCTGTCAGTCTCTATCCCCTGACGCTGAAGTCGGCTTGCTGATCGGCAGCGCCGTCGTCTTGCGCCTTAAGTTCTGTTGGCGCATTCGAAATCGTCGTCTTCGAAGACTTGCGCGCCGTTCAGTTAGCATTCGTCCCGTGAGCGCGCTAGCCCCGTTTTTTGAGTCGGAGGGCTAGCCGCTGCGACCTTCAGATGACGCCGGCGGCCCAACGGGTCATTTGCGCGATGGTGATCTCCAGCGCCGCCCTCAGCGCCTGCGGCGCCTCGGCGCCCAACGTGCTCGGAGCTGGCGCTTCGCCTATGAAGATACGCTCGGCGCGCTGCGCATTACTGCGATCGTCAATGACGCGCGCGGCGATTTCGACCACCGCCACGCCGCGCTGCACATCGATCTCAAAACGCCGTATCTCGGTCGCGAACGCAAAGTCGGCGGCCTTCCCCGGAGTTGTCGCCGGAACGCCCGCACGTTCGAAACCTTCGAGAATTTGCGTCTGCACAAGTCTCGGAAGACGGTCCGCCCACTGCACGTCGGAGAGATTGGCGACCGACTGGGGCCCCGTCCGGATCACGATGCGGTCCGAATTGTCCGGCGGGACCGCATCGGGCTCTCTGACGACAAGCCGCGCATGCATTCGCGTCCCCGTGACGCGAATGACGGGCGAATCACTTGCAAGGTCGAATGTCTGCCGTGGATTCGATCCGCAGGCCGCGAGCAGACAGGCGAGCGCCGCCACGAGAGGCGCAAGAATAGCCCGCGTTTCCGTCAGTTGGAGAGGCGGCGTTCGATTTAGTCGTTCACAGCGCAATGTGCAGTGACCATCGTTTGCGCCGTGGGATGCCTGTTGGCGCGCTTTGCGACGCGCACACTAAACTAAGCCATTCCGCTTTCAAAGGAGCCCCCCGACCCTTGTGAAGACGCCTATCGCCCCTGATATTCCGGCATTGACGGCGAAGGGCCGAAAATCACTTGCTGCGGATCCCGCTCAAGCGATTTGACCGCGCGATCGAGCGTGTCGACCGCCTTGCGCGCGTCGGTCGCAAGCTGCTCATACTGACGAAGGCCCGTGCCGGAAAAGCGATTGATGTTGGCGGAAGCGCCGGCGATGTCCCCGGTGATCGACTTGATCTTCTTCGGATCGAGCGCTGCGAGCACCTTATCCAAACGGGCGGTGATCGGCTTGAAGGAGCGAGCGAGATCGGCGACGGAGGAGAGCAAGTCCCCGACGTTTCCAGAATTGTCCGCAAGCGCCTTTGTAAATGTCTCGGCGTTCTTGACGGTCGCCGTCAGCGAAGCGGAATTGGCGTCGAGCAGACGATCGACCTTGTTCAGAACCTCGGTCGCGCGAGAGGACAAGCTCTGCACGCTTTCCAGAATGTTCTGAATTTCCGATCGTTCCGCCTGAATGCGCGGATAGCGTTGATCGTCGACGGCGACGAGATCGGGCGCGCCGGGGGTGCCGCCCGCAAGCGAAACCTCCGCGACTCCGGTGAAGCCGCGCGTCTCGAGGCGCGCGCGCGTGTTGGTCTTCACAGGCGTCTTCTTGTCGATGTTGATCAGAACGTCGACCCGGCTCGGATCATCGTCGGAGATGGCGAGATGCGTCACCTCGCCGACCTTGAGGCCGTTGAAGAGCACCGCCGCGCCACGCGACAGGCCCGCCACCGAACCGGAAAAGACCAGCTCGTATGTCTTATATTGCGCTGTCTGGCTCGGACCCGAGAACCAGAAGACGAAGCTGAAGGCGGCCACGACCACTGCGATCGTAAAGGCGCCGATCAGGGCGAAATTGGCGCGGGTTTCCATGAACCGTCCTTATTTCCCTCGTCCTTGTCCCCGGCTGGCGCGCCTGTCAAGCGACTGCCGCGCGCGCCGTGAAAATAGGCTCGCAGCCAAGGATGGTCCGAAGCGAGCATTGTGTCCATTGTGCCGACCGCGATGACCCTGCGGTCCGCCAGGGCGGCGACCCGATCGCAGATCGCATAGAGGCTATCCAGATCGTGCGTCACCATAAATACTGTTAGATCAAGGGTTTGCTGAAGCGTTCCGATCAGCTCGTCGAATTCCGCGGCCGCGATCGGGTCGAGGCCTGACGTCGGTTCGTCGAGGAAGACGAGTTCGGGATCGAGCGCCAGAGCGCGAGCCAGCGCCGCGCGCTTCACCATGCCGCCCGACAATTCGGACGGAAATTTGTCCGCGGCGTCAGGGCCCAAACCCACTAGCTCGAGCTTGAGCAGAGCCAATTCGTCCATGAGCCGCTGCGAGATGTTGCGCGTCTCGCGCATCGGCACCTGAATATTCTGTCTGACGGTAAGCCCCGAAAAAAGAGCGCCATTCTGAAACAGGACGCCCCATCTCTGTTCGAGCCGCCGGCGCGCGCGCGCGTCGAGCAAATCCGGATTTTGACCAAACAGCTCAATGAGGCCCGAACGTTTTTGGTTGAGTCCGAGGATCGTGCGCGTGAGGACAGATTTGCCCTGTCCCGAGCCGCCCACAAAGCCGAGAACCTCGCCGCGATAGACGTCGAGATCGAGGTGATCCATCACCAGCCGGTCGCCAAAACCCACAACCAGGTCGCGCACCTTTATGACGACCTCGCGCTGGGGCGCGGGCTTTTCGGACGGCGACGATTGGCGTTCGCTCATCGTCATTTGCGGCTCAATAGTGGATCGAGGTGAAGAACATGGCGAACAGGCCATCGACGACGATCACCATGAAGATGGCCTTCACCACCGACGAAGTCACCTGACGGCCCAGCGACTCGGCCGAGCCCTGCGTCGCAAGACCTTCCATGGCGGCGATCAGTCCGATCACCAGCGCCATGAAGGGCGCCTTGATGAGGCCCACGAAAAACGTGTTGCGACCGATCGCGGCCTGCAGAAGCGAAAGAAACGCCACCGGGCTTATGCCGCCATATCCCCAGGAGACCAGAAGTCCACCAAACAGCGCCGCCATATCCGCTATGAATGTCAGGAGCGGAAGCGAGATGATCAGCGCGAGAATGCGCGGCGCGATGAGCACTTCGATGGGGGACATGCCCATGACTCGCAAGGCGTCGATCTCCTCGCGCATTTTCATCGAGCCAATCTCGGCGGTGATCGCCGAGCCCGATCGTCCGGCGATCATGATGGAGGTCAAAAGCACGCCCATTTCGCGGAGGACCAATATGCCGATGAGATCGACGGCGTAAGTCGTGGCGCCGAACCGTTGCAATTGGAAGATGCCTTGCTGCGCGACGATAGAGCCAACGAGCAAATTTATCAGTGCGATGATCGGAATGCTTCGAAACCCGATGCTCTCGATATGATAGACGAGAGACGTTGTTCGAAACGTCGCCGGGCGAAGCAGAACGTGCCCGAGAGCAGTCACGAACTCGCCCAAAAACGCGACCCCCGAAAAGGCGTCCTTAAAAGCCCCGACCACGGAAGCCCCGATGTCGACCAGAGTGTCGACGAAGCGATTGGTTCTTGGCTTGGAGACCTCGTCGAAACGGCGATAATGCGCCTCCTCTAAAAGGATATCCTGCTCGTGGCGCGCATGTTCGATAGAGACGCTGACGCCCTTATGCGCGAGCTGTTGACGCGCCCGGTTGATAACCCACGCGCCGGCGGTGTCGAGTTGGGCGAGGCCCCGAAGATCGATCACCGCAAAACGAGCCTGCAGTCCCTCGCTCACGATCGCGGCGGCCTTGGCCTCCAGTTCACGCGAGGCGAGAAGGATCCAGTTGCCGGTAAGATCGATGTGCGCGGTATCGCCGACCCGCCGGCTCACGACGCCGGGGAGACTGGTCGATGTATTGCTCGCCATGAGGTCTTCCCGCCGGTTATCCTCAAACGGATCGTTTCCCGTCAGGAGGCTTGCAAACCGTCATAACTTTGTCGATGGGCGAAGTCGAGCGGCGGCGGATCGGAGGCTGGGGCATGGGCGTTTCTCTTCTCGTCGCAATCGAACGATTCCCGATCGCGGGCCGCTTCGTCATATCACGCGGCGCCAAGACCGAGGCTGTTGTCGTCACCGTGACCCTGCGCGATGGGAAATCCGTCGGTCGAGGCGAATGCACGCCATACGCGCGCTATGGGGAGAGCCCCGAGAGCGTGGTCGCAGCAATCGAGGGAGTGCGAGGCCCCATTGAGGCCGGAGCCGATCGTTTCGCTCTGTCGGCCCTTTTGCCCGCAGGAGCGGCGCGCAACGCTCTGGATTGCGCCTTATGGGATTTGGATGCGAAACGCACCGGCGTCTCCGCCCATAACAGCGCCGGCTTAGCTCGCCTCGATGCGCTGACGACCGCCTATACGATTTCGGTGGGATCGCCACAGGAGATGCGCGAGGCGGCGGAGAAAGCCGCCCACCGTCCCTTGCTGAAGATCAAGCTTTCTGGCGAGGGAGACGAGGAGCGGCTCGCCGCCGTCAAGTCAGGGGCCCCGGCGGCGGCGCTGATCGTCGACGCAAATGAGGCGTGGCGGGAACGGGACCTGGTGAAGAACCTGGACGCTTGCGCGAGAGCTGGCGTCCTTCTTGTGGAGCAGCCTTTGCCCGCCGGCGAAGACGAAATGCTCGCCTCAATCAGACGGGCGACGCCGGTCTGCGCCGACGAAAGCGCCCACGATCGCGCGAGCCTTGCCAAGCTCGAAGGGAAGTATGACGCCGTCAACATCAAACTCGACAAGACGGGCGGCCTGACGGAAGCTCTTGAAATGGCCGCGGAAGCCAAGCGCCGGGGCTTCGAGATTTTCGCAGGCTGCATGGTGAGCACGTCGCTATCCATGGCCCCGGCGATGCTGGTTGCGCAACATGCGCGCTTCGTCGATCTCGACGGCCCCCTTCTGCTCGCCGAGGATCGCCAGCCCGGCCTGCGCTACGAGGGGTCGGTCGTCTTTCCGCCAACGCCGGAACTATGGG
>CAWESG010000041.1:0-46578 GCA_963811555.1 uncultured Alphaproteobacteria bacterium
GGGCGGCACAGGGATTGAACCTGTGACCCCTCCCGTGTGAAGGGAGTGCTCTCCCGCTGAGCTAGCCGCCCGTCGCCTTGGCGATCGAGGCTCCGGTGTAAGAGACGGCGCCGCCGCCCGTCAAGTCCGCAGGAGCTTGCGTCTCCGCTTGCAGAGACGCGACGGCGTCCCACAATTCGTCAAAATGCGAAATGACGCGATCGGGCGAAAGCTCGGCCACGGGACGCTCGGTGTAACCGAAGTCGACCGCCACGATCGGCACGCCGGCGTTTCTCGCAGCGTCCACATCCGTCTTGGAATCCCCGACCATGACCGCGCGCTGGGGATCGCCTTGCACGGCGTCGATGGTCAGCAGCAGCGCGCTGGCGTCGGGCTTGTGGGCGGGAAAGGTCTCGCGGCCACAGATCGCCGCAAACCGATCCGCGACGCCAAGCCGCGAGAGCAGCAGCTTCGAAAGACGCTCCGGCTTGTTAGTGCAGACGGCGAGCTGGAATCCCTCCTGCGAGAAGCGGTCGATGGCTGCCTGCGCTCCTGGGAAGAGCCTCGTTTCGTCGACGATATGATCCTCGTAATGGGCGAGAAATTCCCGGACCAGAAGATCGAGCCGGCGCTCGGCGAGTTCCTGGCCATTGGCCGAAAACCCGCGCTTCACGAGCGCGCGAGCGCCGGCTCCCACCATCGGGCGCGCGGCGGTAAAGGGCAGGGATGAAAAGCCTTCGCGCTCCAGCAGCATGTTCATGGTGGCGATAAGGTCTTGCGCCGTGTCGGCGAGCGTGCCGTCAAGGTCGAAAATGACGGTGGGGAGTCTTCGCGTCATGCCGCCTTCCAGGTTTTGACAGCGCCTCGTTGGAGCCCGAATGCCGTGTAGACTGCCTGCACTGATTCGCTTAGGGAGCTTGGACGTGCGCCGGACATATCGTTTTCTTTCTTCCCGTCTCGCTCTTGCCTTCGCCCTTTGCGCCCCTGTGGCGGCGCAGGCCGCGAACTACGAATTTCTCGCTGCGCCGCAAACCGATCTCAATCGGGTCTTTCGACTCGATAAGGCGACCGGCGAAGTCGGCGCTTGTCAATATGGCCTGAAAGAGGGGGCGTCCATAGGCGTGACCCTCTGTTATCCGGCGGGCGAGGGGGCGAAGCCCGGAACGTTTAGCGAATACGCGCTGATCGCCTCCCACCATTCCGGGGAGGGCGGCGTGTTTCGCGTCGATCTGCGTTCTGGAATGATGTCGATCTGCTTCGTTCTGAACGAATCGTCAGTGGTCTGCACGCAGCCGGCGAAGTGACGCGGCGGCCGGCTCTTTTCGGCGGATGGAGGCCGGCGTCTTCAAAGCGGCGGCGATCCGCTCAATCGCCCAATCCGCCTGCTCGCGCGTGATCACGAGCGGCGGAGAGATTCGGATGATGTGGTCATGCACATCGATCGCCAGAACTCCCTGTTCGGCCAGCGCGTCGCAATAGGGCCTGGCGCTGCCGGCCTCGGCATGGAGTTCGATCGCCAGCATGAGACCGCGGCCGCGAATCTCCTTCACGCAATTTGCGCGAATGCCTTCAAGAGCCGCCTTGAGATAGGCACCCTGCCGTTCGGCGTTTTCGATCATGCCTTCCTCGACGAGAACTCTCAACGCCGCTCTCGAAACCGCGCAGGCGAGGGGATTTCCGCCAAAGGTGGAGCCATGGTCGCCCGGTCGCAGGACCCCCAATATCTCGCTGTTCGAAAGCACGGCGGAGACAGGGTAAAAACCTCCCGAGAGCGCCTTGCCGAGCAAAGTGACGTCGGCTTCAATATTTTCATGTTCTTCGGCCAATAATTTTCCCGTGCGTCCGAGGCCCGTCTGTATCTCATCCAGAACGAGCGCGATGTTTTTCTCCGAACACAAGGCTCGGATTCTCGGGAAATAATCCGCGGGAGGAATGATGACGCCGGCCTCGCCCTGAATCGGTTCGACAAGAAAAGCCACGGTGTTTTCAGTGACCGCCGCGCGAAAGGCGTCGAAATCGCCGAAGGGGACGATTTTGAATCCTGGCGTAAACGGTCCGAAGCCGGCGCGCTTTCCTGGGTCTGTGGAAAATCCGACGACCGTGGTCGATCGCCCATGGAAATTATTGGCGCAGACGATGATTTCAGCTTTGTCCTGCGGGATCGCGCGCATTTCGTAGCCCCATTTGCGCACGGCTTTGATCGCGGTCTCGACAGCCTCCGTTCCGCTGTTCATTGGCAATATTTTATGTGCGCCGGTGATCTCGGCGATGTCTTCATAAAGCCGAGCAAGTTGATCGGTGTGAAAGGCTCGAGAAACGATGGTCAGCTTTCGCGCTTGTTCGACCATCGCCGCCATGATCCTGGGATGACAATGACCTTGATTGACAGCCGAGTAGGCGGATAAGCAATCGAGATAGCGTCTGCCTTCGGTGTCCCAGACCCATGCTCCTTCGCCCCGAGTGAGCACGACGCCAAGTGGCTGATAGATTTGCGCGCCGAGCCGATTTTCAGTCTCGATATAGTCGAGCGGCGTCTTTGTCATTGCGATCCTCTGAAGCCGAAAAAAGCCCTTTTCGCGCAAAATCCGGGAAAAGTGGCCCGCCGCCGCGCGATCATTTCAGGGAAGGCCGCGCGGCCCGTTCGGAGAGCCTCTCGCTTACGGGGATATAGGTTGTGAGGGGCTCAGATTGGAGCGGGTTCGGCTGCCTAACGACCCATTTTCGGTCGATATTGCTCGGTCAGCGTTGCTTTAAGAAGGCAAACCGCTTATCCGCGTTCAGCGGCGCGGATACTATCGATCGGCGCTCGAGTTGTGATCCGGATCGCGCTCATGCCTGTTTCATCGGCCGAGGAAATGAAGCGACGCGCCGCCGCCGTCGCGTTGCAGGCGGTACGGGAGGGGATGCGGCTTGGGCTCGGCACCGGTTCGACGGCGGCGCATTTCGTTGATCTCCTTGGCGAACGCGTTCGAGAGGGACTTCAGGTGATTTGCGTGCCGTCGTCCGAGCGAACGCGCGCGCAGGCCGTAAGTCTCGCGATCCCACTATCGACGCTGGACGACACGCCTGAACTCGATCTCACGGTGGATGGCGCGGATGAATTTGATTCCGCGCTGCGTCTCATCAAAGGCGGCGGCGGCGCGCTATTGCGCGAGAAAATCGTCGCCGCTGCGTCCGAACGCATGTTCGTGATCGCCGATGAGAGCAAAGAAGTCGCAACGCTCGGCGCATTCGCCTTGCCGGTCGAGATCGACCGTTTCGGCGCTCGCGCGACGCGCCTTCACGTGGAGCGCGTAGCGTCCGAACTTGGTCTTTCAGGCGCGATCGCTCCGCGCCAGGGAACGGACGGTCGCGCCTTTGTCACAGATGGCGGCCATCTCATTCTGGACTGCGCCTTTGGAGCCATACCGCACCCGGAAAAATTGGCCGAGAAGCTGGCCGCCATTCCGGGAGTCGTCGAACACGGCTTGTTCATCGGCGTCGCTACGGCGATTATCGTCGCCGGTCGCGACGGCGTTCGCACGCTGGGCGATGTATGCGGTTCGGCTTAATCACAGGAGACAAACATCGTGGCGTTTAAATCGGTTGAAGTCCTTCGCTGGAGTTTGTTTTGCCTCCTTCTCGCCGCCACTCCGGCCCTCGCCGAGCAGACGCCCGCACGTACTGCACCAACGCCTGCGCAGCTTTCCCTGGCGCGCGATGTCGTCGTCAATTCCGGCATCGCCAGTTCGTTTCAAGTGGTCATCCCGCAGTATCTCGACCAGATCGGGCTCACTCTTTCGCGGACCCGCCCAGAGCTGATAACGGATCTCAATTCCGTTCTCGCCAACATCAAGGTGGATTTCGACAAAAAGGTCGAGGAGATGATCGACACCGCCGCGCGCCTGTATGCGGAGCGCCTGTCGCAGAAAGAGCTTGAGGACACGGCGAATTTCTTCAAGAGCGCGTCGGGTCGCAAATATGTCGGATCGCAACCGATTCTGATGAACGACATGTTCGTCGCCTTGCAGGCATGGTCGCAGAAAATATCCGTCGACATGATGACCCGCGTCCGTGAGGAAATGCGTAAGAAGGGTCACGAACTGTAAGATCGGCTCGGCGACGGAAATGGCCAAATTCGATTACGATCTCCTGGTGATCGGCGCGGGTTCCGGCGGCGTGCGGGCTGCGCGCGTCGCGGCCGGCTATGGCGCCAAAGTCGCGATCGCCGAGGAGTTTCGCATCGGCGGCACCTGCGTCATTCGCGGCTGCGTGCCGAAAAAACTTTATGTCTACGCCAGTCGCTTTCACGATGAGTTTGAGGACGCGCGAGGATTCGGTTGGAGCGCCGACAATATTTCTTTCGATTGGCCGACGCTCGTCGCGGCCAAAGAGAAAGAGATCACGCGCATCTCGAGCGTCTATGAGCAAAACCTCGCCAATGCGGGGGTCGAGATCATACGTGCGCGCGCCGTGCTCGAGGGCCCTCATGAGGTGCGTCTAGGACACGAGCGACGCGTCACGGCGCATTACGTGCTGATCGCGACAGGCGCGGCGCCCACCATTCGGCCGACGATCCCGGGCTCCGAATATTGCATCTCGTCAAACGAGATTTTCGATTTACCCATTTTTCCGCAACGCCTGCTTGTGGTCGGAGGCGGATATATCGGCGTTGAATTCGCGAGCGTGTTCGTGCGGCTCGGCGCTAAGACGCATCTCAGTTTTCGCGCAGAGAGACCTTTGCGGGGCTTCGACGAAGATTTGCGGGAGCATCTTCATATCGGGTTGCAGCAATCTGGCGTCGATTTGCGGGCGGGCGTTCTTCCGACGAAGATCGAGAAGCTAGACGGCGGCTTGCGCGCGACGTTTCAGGACGGCGCGCTTCTGGATGTGGACGCCGTTCTCCTCGCGACCGGACGGCATCCCTATACGAATGGGCTTGGACTGGAGCGCGCTGGCGTGGCGACGCGCGCGAATGGCGCCATCATCGTCGACGCGCGGTCGCAAAGCAGCGCGCCGTCGATCTATGCAGTCGGCGACGTAACCGATCGTTTGAATTTGACGCCGGTCGCAATTCGCGAAGGTCAGGCCTTTGCCGATCATGTCTTTGGATCATTGCCGGATCGGGTCGATTATGCATCGGTTCCGACCGCCGTTTTTACGACTCCGGAAATCGGCACGGTCGGGTTGAGCGAAGACGCCGCGAAGGAACAGTTCCCGCGCATCACTATTTTTGAAGCGAGTTTTCGCCCAATGAAGGCGACGTTGTCGGGCCGGGCCGAAAAGGTCTACATGAAGATTGTCGTCGACGGTCTTTCGGATCGTGTGTTGGGCGTGCATATTTTTGGCGCCGACGCCGGGGAGATGGCGCAGCTTGCGGCGATCGCCGTCCGCATGGGCGCGACGAAACGTGATTTCGACGCGACAATGGCCTTGCATCCGACGATGGCGGAAGAGCTCGTGACGATGCGCGCCCCCGGACGCATTCATCAGCGCGACGATGACATCGACTAAGAAACGCGTTCGGGCTGGGCGGGCGCATTGGCGCCGGCGAGATCATCCGAAAGCTGTACCGGCGAAGTTGCTGGAGCCGCCGTCTCTCCTTCTCCAAAACGTTGAAGAGCATTGCGCAATAGGCGTCGCGCCGCAAGCGTTCTGGCTTCGGTGAAACGCGAGAATCCGTACGCCGCAACAATTGTTGCGCTCATCGCCGCCGCCATGACGATCCAATGCTGCGGGGTCGCGAGAGCCTTGGTCCAATCGCGACCGAAAACCTGCTCGGAGGCGGCGCAGAGGAACAAGAGAAATGGCACGTGAATGCAATAAAGCGAGAAGGAAAAATCCGCCAATGTCCGGTGCAATGTCGGCTTGAGGAAGTTCCAGCCATCGAGGGGACCATACCGCAATGTCACGATCAGATTGACGAACAAAATAGTGGTGAATGTGTCCGCCGCCTGCAGCAGCCAGAGATGCTGAGCGAGAAGCGGACCGCGAACAAGTAAGCGAATGGGAATGACCGCGACTATGTACATCGCCAGCGCCGCCCAACGGGAGCGGATGAGCGGGCGAGGCGCGAGCGTTCCCAATGCGCCGATGACCCAAAGCGAATAGCCGGACAGGAAAAAACTCGAGGGAATGGAAAGCGCAATCATGAGCGCCACGCCTAATGCGAAGCCGCCAAAGCGCAGCGCGGGGGAATAGTTCCGCGCGAATGGAAGCAGCAGGAGCGGGAAGGTGATGTAATACCAGAACTCACAAGCCAGCGACCACAAGGGGCCGTTCGTTCCGATATAGCTTGTCCAGATCCCTTGCAGGTTCGCGAGATTGCCCAGCAGGGTGGTGATGGAAAGATGATCGGGCGGAAGCGTTATGTCATAGGCGCCCGACCCGGCGAAAACAGTTCTCCCGAAATTGTCCAGGACAAGAG
Source organism: uncultured Alphaproteobacteria bacterium (assembly GCA_963811555.1). Lineage (GTDB taxonomy): Bacteria > Pseudomonadota > Alphaproteobacteria > Rhizobiales > Beijerinckiaceae > Methylosinus. Next base: position 6,386 of record CAWESG010000041.1, read on the forward strand.
TGAGAGCGATCGCAGGCGCCGTGACCATATAGATGCGCGCGAAGCGATGGATGAGATATTCCTGCAGAAAATCCTTTCGCTTTTTCACCTGTGCGATGACGGCGCCGCCGACGAGAAAGCCGGACATGACGAAAAAGCCGATCACGGCCTGATGGCCGAGCTCCCAACTGACGACGAACCACCACCCATAGACCGCTGGCGAGTGCGGGGCGCTCATGATGTCTGCAAGATTGACGAAGATATTCGTCGCGTGAACGCTGAGAACCAGCAGGGCCCCGATCCAACGGCAGGCGTCGAGGAATTGCGAGAGAATGAACGGCATGGATCCCTTTGCGCTGGGTCTTCGCCGCATTTATATCCCCTCGGTCGAGCCTTCGCCAGCTTGGGCGCGGGTGGCGGGGAGAGGTCCCAACCCATGGCCAAAGCGTTCGCCAGCCGGGGCGCGTTCGTGTATAAGCCGCTCATTCGCCAAAAAGAGGCCGAATGGCGGCGCCTTTGCGCGCATTTTCGGAGTTGAGACAAGTGGAACGTTGGTCGCCGGGGAGTTGGCGAGAAAAGCCGATCGAACAGACCCCCACCTATAAGAATCAGGCTGCGCTGGCCGACGTCGAACGCCAGCTTTCGGGCTTTCCGCCGTTGGTTTTCGCAGGCGAGGCGCGCAATCTGAAGCGGGCTTTAGGGGAAGTCGCGGCCGGCAAGGCTTTTCTGCTTCAGGGCGGGGATTGCGCCGAGAGTTTCTCCGAACATTCGGCGGACAATATCCGCGATTTCTTCCGCGTGTTTCTGCAAATGGCGGTTGTCCTCACCTTCGCCGCGGCCTCGCCGGTGGTGAAGGTCGGGCGTATCGCGGGTCAATTCGCCAAGCCGCGCTCTTCGCCCTTCGAGAAGAAGGGCGACGTCGAGCTGCCGAGCTACCGCGGCGACATCATCAACGATCTCGATTTCACGCCGGAGGCTCGCGAGCCCGATCCCCAACGCCAGCTCCTGGCCTATCGTCAGTCGGCGGCGACGCTCAACCTTATCCGCGCTTTCGCGGCCGGCGGCTTCGCCAATCTTGAGAATGCGCATCGCTGGATGCTGGGCTTCATTAAGAACAGCCCGCAGTCCGAGCGCTATGCGCAGCTCGCCGACCACATCACCGAAACGCTCGGCTTCATGCGCGCGATCGGCCTCGATCCGGAACACCATCCGGAGTTGCGGCAGACGGAATTCTACACGTCGCACGAAGCTCTGCTGCTCGGCTACGAACAATCATTGACCCGCATCAATTCAACCACCGGCGATTATTATGCGACGTCAGGCCACATGTTATGGGTCGGCGATCGCACGCGTCAGGAAGACGGCGCCCATATCGAATTCGTCCGCGGATTGAAAAATCCTCTCGGCTTGAAATGCGGTCCAAGCCTCAAGCCCGATGCGCTGTTGCGGCTGATGGACAAGATCGACCCCGCCAATGAACCTGGACGATTGACGCTGATCTGCCGCTTCGGGGCCGACAAAGTCGAGAGAATCCTTACCCGGTCTCTTGCGCGCGGTCTCGCGGGAGGGTCGCAATGTTCTTTGGTCGTGCGATCCCATGCACGGAAACACGATCAGCGCCGGCGGATATAAGACGCGCCCCTTCGATCGCGTCATGTCGGAAATTCGCAGCTTCTTCGCTGTGCATCAGGCTGAGGGAACCTACGCCGGCGGCATTCATTTGGAAATGACGGGTAAGGATGTGACCGAGTGCACCGGCGGCGCGCGCGCGATCTCCGAAGACAATCTACGCGATCGCTATCACACTTATTGCGATCCGCGGCTTAACGCCGAGCAGGCGATCGAAGTCGCCTTCCTGGTCGCCGAATTGCTGAAAACCGAGCGTCTAGCCCGCGGAGCGAAAGAACGCGACGCGGCGGAGTAAGCGAGCCTGGCGGGATGCGGAGAGGCGTCCTCTATTCCGCTATGATCTCGCCGGAGCCGCCGAACTCCTTCGGAAAGTCTTTCAGCTTCGGCAGGCCGTCCCGCATGGGCAACACAGTCTCCGCGTAGTTGATGTGAACGCTCGGGGCGAAGGCGAGCGTCGGTATCGTCGCGGCGAAAACATCCACGAGTCCCAAAGGCGGATGATTATTCATCAGATGGCCGCCGCACTTCGAGCAATATTGCCTTTGACTGAGCGCAGTCTTTTGGTAAGGTCGCGACATGCTCGGCGCCTGACGTGATCTGCACGGCCTCCGGTTTCCAGAGGCTGAACGCATTGACCGGGCCGCCGGACCAAGACCGGCAAGAGCGGCAATGGCAATAGCCCATAGCCTCCGGCTCGCCCTTCGCTTCGATCTCGACGGCGCCGCAGAAGCATCTTCCAATATGCGATTGCGTCATCATCCCTCCTGGCCGGGCCTTATATCTTCGTATCCGAAGTTATGACGAGTTAGCGGAATAAAGGCGGGCGACCAAAAAGCGCTCTTTCCAAGTGGACCCTGGAGAGAGCGCTTTTTTGCATTCGTCTGGTTCAGGCGCCCTTTTTCAACTCGACAACCTTCTTATCGCCATGGGCATGCTTGCCGGTCGAGCGTCCGTTGATCGTCAGTCCTGACGCATCCGCGGAAACGGTGACCGTGGAGCCATCGGCGATCTGACCCGCAAGCATCATTTCCGCCAAAGCGTCCTGAAGCTCCTTTTGCATGACGCGCTTTAACGGTCTTGCGCCATAGGCAGGATCGTAACCCTTGGCGGCCAGCCAGTCCCGCGCTTTGGCGTCGGGCGCAAGCGTGATGTTGCGATCGTCGAGAAGCTTCTGCAGACGCTTGAACTGGATTTCGACGATCGCGCCCATATCCTCGCGCCGCAGCCGATGGAACAGGACGATCTCGTCGATGCGGTTCAGGAACTCCGGACGGAAATGCGAGCGCACCACTTGCATGACTTCGTCGTGCACAGCTGTGGAATCCTCGCCTTCCTTTTGCATGACGAGGAATTCGGCGCCGAGATTCGACGTCATGATGATGAGCGTATTCCTGAAATCGACGGTGCGGCCCTGGCCATCGGTCAGGCGACCGTCGTCCAGCACCTGCAACAGAACGTTGAAGACGTCCGGATGCGCTTTTTCGATCTCATCGAACAGCACGACCTGATACGGCCGTCGACGCACCGCTTCCGTCAATGCGCCGCCTTCCTCATAACCCACATAACCGGGCGGAGCGCCGATCAGCCGCGCGACCGAGTGCTTTTCCATATATTCCGACATGTCGAGCCGCACCATGGCGGTCTCGTCGTCGAACAGGAAGGCCGCGAGCGCCTTCGTCAGTTCGGTCTTGCCGACGCCGGTGGGCCCGAGGAACATGAAAGAGCCGATCGGACGGTGCGGGTCTTGCAGACCGGCGCGCGCGCGTCGCACCGCGGTTGCGACCGCTGCGACCGCCTCCTTCTGCCCAACCACGCGCTTGGCGAGTTCTTCCTCCATCTGGAGCAGCTTCTCGCGTTCGCCTTCGAGCATTTTGTCGACCGGAACGCCGGTCCAGCGTGAGACGACCTGAGCGATATTATTCGCGGTCACCTCCTCCTGGATCATCACGTCGGTCTTGCTCTCTGTCGTCGCGAGCTTCTTTTCAAGATCGGGGATGACTCCATAGGTCAGTTCGCCGGCGCGCTGATATTCGCCGCGCCGTTGCGCCTGCGCCAATTCGTTGCGCGCATTTTCGAGCTGCTCCTTGATCTTCTGCGCCTGACCGAGCTTGTCTTTTTCCGCTTTCCAGCGCTGGGTCAGCGAGGCAGAGCGCTCCTCGAGATCGGCAAGCTCGGATTCGAGCTTCACGAGGCGCTCTTTCGACGCCGAGTCGGTTTCCTTCTTCAGCGCCTCCTGCTCGATCTTGAGCTGGATGATGCGGCGGTCGAGTTCGTCGAGTTCTTCCGGCTTCGAATCCACCTGCATGCGCAGACGCGACGCGGCTTCGTCGATGAGGTCGATCGCCTTATCCGGCAGGAAGCGGTCCGCGATATAGCGGTTCGACAGCGTCGCCGCGGCGACGATCGCGGAGTCGGTGATGCGCACGCCGTGATGAAGTTCGTATTTTTCCTTCAGGCCGCGCAGAATCGAAATCGTGTCTTCGACAGTGGGTTCGCTGACGAAGACGGGCTGGAAGCGCCGCGCGAGAGCCGCGTCCTTCTCGACATGCTTGCGATATTCGTCGAGCGTGGTGGCGCCGACGCAATGCAGCTCCCCGCGCGCGAGCGCCGGCTTCAACAGATTGGAGGCGTCCATTGCGCCGTCCGCCTTGCCGGCGCCGACGAGCGTATGCATCTCGTCGATGAACAGGATGATATTGCCCTGCGCCGAGGTCACCTCATTGAGCACGGCCTTTAGGCGCTCCTCAAACTCACCGCGATATTTCGCGCCGGCGATCAGAGAGCCCATATCGAGAGCAAGTAGCTGTTTGTCCTCCAAGGACTCCGGCACGTCGCCGTTGACGATGCGCAGGGCCAGCCCTTCGACGATCGCGGTCTTGCCGACGCCGGGCTCGCCGATCAGAACCGGATTGTTTTTCGTGCGGCGCGACAGCACCTGAATGGTGCGGCGGATTTCTTCGTCGCGGCCGATCACAGGATCGAGCTTTCCTTCGCGGGCCGCCTCGGTCAGATCGCGCGAGTATTTCTTCAAGGCGTCATAGGCGTTCTCGGCGGAGGCGGAATCTGCGGTGCGTCCCTTGCGCAAATCCTCGATCGCCGCATTCAGCGTTTGCGGCGTGACGCCCGCGTCAGCGAGAATCTTCGCAGCGTCCGTCCCCTTCTCCAGCGCCAAGGCCAGAAGCAGGCGTTCGACCGTGACATATGAATCGCCAGCCTTTTGCGCGATCTTTTCGGCGTTGTCGAACAGGCGCGCCATGGCGGGCGCGAGATAAAGCTGGCCCGCGCCCGAGCCGGCGACTTTCGGCAGTTTCGCGAGCGCCGCCTCGGTCTTCGCCAAAGCTTCGCGCGAGCGTCCGCCGGCGCGGTCGATCAGGCCCGAAGAGAGCCCTTCCTCGTCGTCGAGCAGGACCTTCAGAAGGTGCTCGGGCGTGAATTGCTGATGCCCTTCGCGGGTCGCCAATGACTGCGCAGACTGCACAAATCCGCGGGCCCGTTCCGTGTATTTCTCAAAATTCATGAATATCCCCTTCTCGTCCGCGAACCCGCCCCGAAGCTGCCGATTCGCGACACAACATGGATTGGCCCCTTGCGGCGGCCCTTTTCGGCGATATGGGCACGCGCATTTCGAAGGAAAAGAGGGTGCGTCAACTCTAGCCAGGCAATTTTACGGATCGCCCGAGCGCCCCTATGCTGCGCGAACTCATCCGGCTTGGAAAGTCTTGATGCGAGTCGCGTCTCTCTATCGTTACCCGGTGAAAGGGCTGTCACCGCAGGCGCTGGATTTTGTGGATCTCGAGACTGGCGATTATTTCCCCGGCGACCGGCTCTTCGCTTTGGAGAACGGGCCGTCTGGTTTCGCTGGAAGCGCGAAGCTCAAAATCTTGAAGATGATCGACCGCTGCGCCGCGACAAGCGTCGCACCCGGCGCCGGTGTGAGCGATATTGACGTGGTCCAGATTCTAAGACGATCGTTCGGCCACATCGACTGCGGAGTCTATGCGCAGATTGATCGAGGAGGGCGCATTGCGCGCGGCGACGTCGCCGCCCTTACGGGTTAAGGCCGCGGGCGCAGTAAGGGCGTCGGGCTGTAACCCTTAATCTGCGAGCGGAAGTTCGCCCGACTGCGGCGTATCATCTTCAGGACCCGGGGCTTCGCCCTCAATCGCCGTCCGCGGACGACGACGTCGACGCGAATTCAGATGAAAATTTGCGCCTTCGTGCTCGCGTCCCTGAACGCGCTCCACAGGCGACAAAGCGTCCGACGCTTCTATATCGCCGTTTAATCCGCGCACGGGAGCCGTGATGAAGGAAGGCAGACTGGCTCCTTGCTCTTCGGGCGCCTGCGGCTCGGGGCGTTGATGAAATCGGCGGTTGTCGCGATTGCGGTCGAAGCCCTGATGGCTCGGACGCTCTCCCCCGGCCTCGGAGCTGCGGTCTCTGCCACGATCCCTGTTGCGATCGCCAAACGGACGCTCGGGCCGGGCGGGGCGCTCATGGCGCGGCTCGAAGGGCGGGCGTTCGTCGAACGGCTGTTGCTGCGGCGGCTGGAAATGCGGTTGCTGGACCGGAGGCTGGGGCTGCGCTTGGAAAGGCGGAGGCGCCAACGCCGGCTGCTGCGGGAGCCGCTCCGAAAGCGGAGCGAAGCGGTCGGGCAGAGCGACAAAATCATCGTCCTCGTCGACCTCCGCTTCTGCTTCGAAGGACTGGCGTCCGTAGCCGCCAGAGGTCTGCTGCTGCGCATTCTGCGCGGCCGCGATCAATCTGAAATAATGCTCGGCGTGTTGAAGAAGATTCTCCGCCGCGATGATGTCGCCAGAGGACTGCGCGTCGCGCGCAAGCTGGAGATATTTTTCAGCGACGTGCTGGGCTGTGCCGCGAATTTTGACGTCAGGTCCGTTCGATTCAAAGGAACGCGTGAGCGGATTTGGACCCTTGCGGTTGTTGTTGCGTCCGCGCAATCTTTTGTTTTGTCCCGGTCTCATTGAAAATCCTCGAGGAGGTCTATCGCTTCCTTGCTGCATGTTCGTTCGCTTTACCTGTTTGAGTTTGTCGGCGTTAGACGTCGGCGTCGCGCGCCCATGGGCCATGTCGTTCAGTTTATTGTTTTGCCCGCTTGGGGGCTGTGCGTCGGCTCACATGACAACCGCGCCGCCTCCATGTTTCTTACAAGCGCATTGCATCCGCTTTGTTCCGCCCCTGGCGGTTTTGACTGATACAGCGAAGGTTACAGAAATGACCAAGCCCTTGTTCTTGAACCTGTCGCCGTCTTCTCTGTCCCTTGCGAAGAATGCTTTTCCGTCTTTAGGACGCCGCGCGCGCCCATCGCACTGCGGTTCGTCGAACTGGCTTTTGCGCAGAGCAATTGCTCAAAACAGCCTCAAGCGTCCGATCGGAATAACCCTAGGCGTCGCGGCCCATCCATTCCGAATATTAGGATCAGGCGCCCGAGGCCGCCGCCGCCTGAATCTGCGACGTTGTTTTCCACTTCAATCGCCGGCGCGCATTCGCCAAGCAGGAAAGGAAAACCGAGGCCCTTGTTCGCATCCGCGTCGCAATGCGCAGACGCTGTGTTACTGATAACTATACTGCACCACCGATTGATAGCCAAGTGCGGCGTCGGCCAAATGGTAAATTAAAGCGCAAGTGTAGCGGATATGTCACGCCGCTCGCTGTCTTGCATGACCATCACCGCCCGGTCATGGCCGCCGGCGTCCTTCGCCAATCCTACGACCTTAAACTCATTCGCTTCTAGGAGCCGTTTTACCTCGTTCGATTGCCCAGCTCCAACTTCCAGCGCAACCATCCCGTTCGGCGCCAATAAACGCGTTAACTGCGCCGCGATCTGTTGGTAGCAAGCGAAGCCATCTTGGCCGCCATCCAAGGCAAGCGCAGGATCGTGAAGTCTCACCTCCGGCGCCAAGCTCTCGATGTCACTGGTCCTTATATAGGGCGGATTTGAGACGACAAGGTCGAATGAGCCACAAATTGCGTCCGCCCAATCGCCTTGCACGACTTGCGCGCGGTCGCTGAGTCCACATCGTGCGAAATTTGACTTTGCGGCCGCGCAGGCCTTCCAGGACCGATCGACGGCAATCGCCCGCGCGTTTTTAAGTTCTGAAAGAAGCGCGCAGACAATCGCGCCGGAACCGGTTCCAAGATCAAGAATAGAGAGCGCTTCACCGCGTCGATCCGCAAGTTTGCGCAATGCGAGTTCCACAAGCGTCTCGGTGTCGGCGCGCGGATCAAGCACCTCCGGCGCTACAATGAGATCGCAAGTCCAAAACCCACGCGCGCCGATGATGCGGGACACGGGCTCGCGCGCGCCGCGCCGTTCCGCGAAATCCACCATCGCGTCGATGGCGTTTCGATCCAGTGGCGCATCGGGCTCAAGCAGCAAGTCAGCGTGAGCGATTTGCGCCGCTGCGAGCAACAGGACGCGCGCGTCTCGCCTCGCATCCTCGATTCCGCGTGAAGCGAGAAACTCGGCGGCGCGCGCCAGGGCCTCCGCACGAGTGGTTCTCGTGTCCAAGCCGAATGCATGCGCCTCGACGATCAATGGACGATCTTCATTCAATCGACGCTCTTGATTCAATCGCCACTCTTGGCGAGTAGTGCGGTGACCCGCTTCGCGAAAGCTCCTGCATCGATCGGCGGCTCTCCATCGGAAATACGCGCAAGATCGAGAAGCGTCGAGAAATCTTCTTCGGCTCCTTTTCCCTTCGCCTTCGCTTTCTTCGCCAGGGCGATAACGACCGCATGACGAGGATTGATTTCGAGCACCGGCTTCGTCATCGGCGCCCCGCCATCCCGTCCCGCGAGTAAACGTGATAATTGCCGGTCGAACCCAAATTCGGACGCGACCAGACAGGCTGCGCTTTCGCGTAGGCGCGTCGACATGCGCACGTCCTGCACATGTTCGGCCAAGGCGTCCTTCATGGCCGTCACAAGCTCGGCCACCTCAGGCGATTTATCATTCTCATCGGGCTTTTCTGCATCTTCCACGAGCGGAATGGCGTCGATGTCCGCCTGACCCTGCGTGGCCGATTTGAATGGTTTTCCGTCGAAGCCGATGGCGCTCGTCACCCAGAAAGCGTCGACGGGATCGTCGAGCAGCAAGACTTCAACGCCGCGCGCTCGAAATCCTTCGAGCTGCGGACTTGCGGCAAGCCGCTTCGCATCGTCGCCAGTGATATAGAAGATCGCCGTCTGGTTGTCGCGCAAATTGGCGACATAATCTTTGAGACTGCGCTTCTTTTCCGGCGAGGTCGTGCTCGCGAAACGCGCAATGTCAAAAATTGCGTCGCGACGCTGCGGATCTTCGTGCAGACCCTCTTTCAATACGGCGCCGAAATTTTCCCAAAGCGAAGCGAATTTTTCCGGCTCGGATTCGGCGAGCTTGGATATCTCCTGCAGGATGCGCGTCGCGATCGCTTTGCCGATCGAAGCGATGGCCGGGCTTTTCTGCACCATCTCGCGCGATACGTTGAGCGGAATATCCGAGCTGTCGACGACGATGCGCACGAAGCGCAGCCATGCCGGCAGCAGATCGAAATCGCGAGAGATCAGAACGCGCCGGGCGTAGAGCTTGGCCCGCCCCTTGCGCGTCGGATCAAATAAATCGAATGGCCGAGACCCCGGCACGAAAGCGAGCACGGTATATTCTGTCCGTCCTTCGGCGCGCCAATGCACAGTGAGCGCAGGTTCGTCAAACTGGCCGGCAAGCTGACGATAAAAATCGACATATTGCTCCTGGGTGATCTCCGATTTCGGCTTGGTCCACAATGCGGTCCCATCCGTCAGCCGTCTTGGCTCCTTCCCCGGCTCTTCGACAAGATCGATCGGAATTGCGATGGCGCCTGAATGTTCACGCACGATTTGCTCGATACGATGCGGCTCCAGAAACTCGTCGGCGTCCGCCTTGAGATGCAGCGTGACTTTTGTTCCAAGTTTTGGCGCGTCGGCATTGTCGAGCGGCGCGATCTGATAAGCCCCCTTGCCGTCAGATGTCCAAAGGAAGGCTTCCGCCGCTCCGGCGCGACGCGTCGCCACTTCGATCTTATCCGCGACCATGAACGCCGAATAAAATCCGATCCCAAATTGCCCGATGAAAGCGCTCTGGCTTTCTTCGCCGGTCTTTTCAGACGCAAGCTTGTCGAGAAACGCGCGCGTTCCCGAACTTGCGATGGTGCCGAGCGCAGAGATGAGTTCTTCGCGCGACATGCCGACGCCATTGTCCGTCACGATCAAAGTGCGCGCGGCTTTGTCGAGCGCGATGGTGACGAGCGGAGCCCCCGCCTCGGAGGCAAGCGTTTCGTTCGCCAGCGCTTCGTAGCGCAATTTTTCGCATGCGTCGGCGGAATTGGAGATGAGTTCACGGAGAAAAATATCGCGTTCCGAATAAACGGAATGCGTCATCAGCTCCAAAAGGCGGGCGACGTCAGCCTGGAATCCATAATCGCTCGCCTGCGCGCGCTGGTCGAGCGTGGACGCGTTGGCTTCATCTGTCACGGGGTCTTCTCCAGTGATCTCAAGCTTGTCAATGGACGAATGAAGTCGAGCCTAACCGCTACGGTTGGGTCAGATTGTTCATATCGTCGATGCGTCGGCGAGTTGCAATATGCGTCAGCCGCGACGCTCAGGTTTGTCCTGAAAAAAGACAGGCCGACGGAGAATAAATTCTCGCCGGCCTGTCCATCGCCACGATCATTACGTTTCTTCGAGCACTCTTCCGGGGGGCTGGGGGGCTGACGAAATTCCGAAAAAGCGCTTGATGTGAAACGTTTCGAGGCAATGAAGGAATATTGGCCTGTCGATGCGGCCTACAAGGGGCTCAATGGCGGCGAAAATGTGAATTTTGAATTCAACGACAAAATTTGTACTAACGAATTACAAATTTTGCTCTTTAAATCGCTGCATTGTCGTCGAAATGTCAGCTTCGACTTGCCGACGAAGCGACTGCGCGCCAACATGTCAATGACAAGGAGCGCATATGAGCGAGATGGAGACCGCAGACCCGAGCCGCAAGCGCGGCCTGTTCGCGATCGTGACGGGCCGCGCGACTGCTTCCTCTCAAACGGGGCGCGGCGAATGCGACACGAGAACGTCGCCGTCGGTTGTTTCCTTCGATCGCAGCGAGCTACGAATCATCTTCAATCTTTACGGCGCCAAGGTCGCATCCGGCGAGTGGCGTGATTACGCAATCGACTTTACTCCGGCAAAAGCGGTGTTCTCCGTTTTTCGGCGGACATCGGAAGCGCCACTGTATCGTATTGAGAAAACCCCCGATCTTGCGAAAAGGCAGGGAGCATACAGCGTGATTTCATTGAACGGGCTTGTGCTGAGGCGTGGCCACGACCTTGGCCGCGTCCTCGGCGCGATTGACCGCAAATTGAAACTTGTCGGCGTCGAAAATTAGCAATCGTCAGATCGCTTCAAAAGAAGAAGGCTCCGCGAACGGAGCCTTCTCGTCTGCGTCTAAGGCGTTGCGCTTTAGTTGTTGCGCTGCCCGAAGAGGAACAGCAGCGACTGGAACATGTTGATGAAGTCCAGGTAGAGAGACAGAGCGCCGAATACGCTCTTCTTCTGCGCGACTTCATAGCCGTCGCTCTCGTAATACATGTCCTTGATCGACTGCGTGTCCCATGCCGTGAGGCCGGAGAAGATCAGCACCGCGAGGATCGACAGGGTGAACTGCAGACTGGAGCTCTGCAGGAACAGGTTCACCAGACCGGCGATGACCAATCCCCATACGCCCATGATCAGGAACGAGCCGAAGGGCGAAAGATCGCGCTTCGTCATATAGCCATAGAGGCTCAGTCCGCCGAAGGCGGCCGCAGTGATGAAAAAGATTCTCGCTACCGACGCGCCCGTGAAGACGATCAGAAGAGAAGACATCGGATAGGCCCATCACCGCCGAGAAGGCGAGGAACAGGTTGCGCGCGGTCGCAGCGGAAATGTTATTCGCTCGGGCGCTGATAAAAAACACGAATCCGAGCGGCGCGAGAATGACGACCCAGCGCAGCGGGCTCGCGTAGAGCGCCTGTCCCAGCGGCGAGAGCAGAATTTTGCCGCCCGATTGTCCGACGACGGCGAGCATATGGGTGCCCAGCGCAACCAGACCGGTAAGGCCCAGGCCGAGCATCATGTAGTTGTAGACACCGAGCATGTAGGCGCGAAGACCCTGATCGACCTCGGCCGTTCCGGCTCTGGTGACCTGGGCTCCGTATCCGAAGCTCCTGTTGCGGTCGAAGTTGGACATTAGACCCTCTCAATAAAGGCCCTGCCGCCGGCTTATCCGGTGCTTGGGCCGGAAACTTTGCTCGAATATGGCGTCGTTGGAGATATGAGACAAGCCCGGATTACATGAACTCTTATTAAGATTATCTTGTCGCATTGCCCGCTTTTCCGGGCTTTTTAACTTCACCGCCATTTATGGCCACGTTCGAGGCTGTCGGCGGACAAGTGGGTGCGACAAAATGTCTTTTGCGCTCTTGCCGACGCGCAGGAATAGGCTAACATCATGGGTTATGTGTCGCTTTTGGACGCTGGCGCAGCTGTGCGCCAGAAAGTCTGCGATGAACGAACCGTTTCCAGATGTGTCGCGTGTCCTTGTAACACGAAGATCACGGAGGAAGACATGAGTGACGACGATCCTGCGGCAACTTGTCGATCAAGTTCCATGTTGTCGTGCTTTGGTACATTTGCGATCCGCTCCATGATCGGATCAATCGGCGCAATTGTTTGTGTTGTCTTGCTTGCCGCAATGATCGCTCCCGCGTCCGCCCATGGGCGTCTGGGCGCGGCTGAAGGGCGTTGCCGACTTTATATAGGGCCGGACTACATGAACTTTACCGGCTATCTGCCGGATGCTTCAAAGAATGAGTTTTGCGAAGACATTCCTTCGACGGGTCACATGATTATGGCGCTCGACGCCGAGCAGCCGGAATTGCGTGAAATGCCGATCGAACTTCGCATCGTCAAGGACGTCGGCGGCGCGGAGGCCGAGAACGCGAACCTCGATGCGGTCACGGTCGCACACCGCGATGCTCGGCGTTATCCCACAGGAACGATCAATTTCGAGCATGTGTTCAAAGAGGCCGGCTACTATGTCGGCATCGTCACTGTCACGGGCGAACATGGCGAGCAATGGGTGTCCCGATTCCCGTTTTCGGTCGGGAAGAGCTTTATGCGCGACATGCCGTCTTACGTTCTGCTCGGGCTGGGCGTTCTCTTCATCTTCTGGATCTATCTAAGGCACAGACCTCTCAATCTGAAAGGCCCAGGCCGCCCGATCGATCCAGAGCCGACACCAGCCGAGTAAGGAGAGCCGCTCAACAATGCGGAAACGCTCGCTTACCGCGAGCGTTTTTTTCATGTGCGGCAATTATCGCTCCGCGCCGCGCAATTTGTCCGCGAAGAGAGCGATCGTCTTGGAATAGACCCGCGCCTTGTTCCATTCCAGCAGCACGGGGAAGTTGGGCTCGCCTTCATCCCAGCCCGCGCCGGCGCGCCACCCATGCCCGTGCAGGAAACTGGCGGTGGAAGCGAGGACGTCCGCGGTGTCGTGTATGAGATCGCGCGTGCCGTCGCCGTTGAAATCGACGGCATATTGCAGGAAGGAGGACGGCATGAACTGCGTCTGGCCGATTTCGCCGGCCCAGGCGCCGCGCATTTGCGAAGGCGACATGTCGCCCCTTTGCACGATGCGCAATGCATCCATCAGCTCTTCGGTGAACTTTTCGGAGCGACGGCAATCATAGGCGAGGGTCGCCAGCGCGCGTATCGTCGCAAAGTTTCCCGAGTCCGCGCCGAAGTCCGTCTCCAGTCCCCAAATTGCGACAATGACGGCTCCGGGAACCCCGTAACGCTGCTCGATCTGGCGAAACAGTCCGGAGTAGCGCTGAAGCAGGCTTCTGCCCTTGCTCAGGCGATAAGGGTTGATCATGCGGCCGGAGAATTGTTCGAAGCTTTGACGAAAGACCTTTTGTCCCCGGTCATGCGAAATGACTGAACGATCGTAGGTCACGCCCGTAAGGGCGGCGTCGATCGCCTGTTGTGAAATGCCGGCCCCGGCGGCCTGGCGCTTAAAATCCACAAGCCAATTTTCAAAACCTTCCGCGTTGCGTCCGCACTGCGCAGCGCTTGCGGGCGCCTGCAGCGCACATAACATCGTGGTGGCGCACATTAAGAACAGGATCGCGGTCGACGTCTTGTTCGTCCGCAATCCATGATGAGACCGCATGGGATGAATCCTTGATGAAACTATCGCTTCGGCTTGGGCGCACGGCGACAGCAGCCTAAGCAGTTTTTTGGGAGCCGAACAATCGTGTGCGCAAATCATTCATCCGTAAAATTTCAAGAACGACCATAAGGCCAAGGTTGCAACCGAGCCGCATCGCTTCTTTGAAAAGCGAGGCGACCCTTGCGTTCGCTTTCACGAATGCGTGATTGACGTCATCAATTCGGCCAGCAGCGGCGTCCGTAAGGACCCAGGTGGAAGCCGGGAGGGCAGGGCCTGCCCCAGCGATAGCCGCCTGCTTGTCCGCCAGCGCGGCAGCCGCCGTAAGGACCGCGATGACCGTAAGGACCGCATCCGCCATATGCCTGAACGATGGACGCATCGAAAGGTTGAACGGAAGGGACGGGCATCGCCGCCTCGGCGGGCGCAGCGAGGCCCGCAGCAAGCGCTAATCCGATGATCAACTTGAGTTTCATGAAGTCTCCCCGTGAACAAGCCTGTGCGACATCGTTGCGAGGCGCCCCCAGGCGGCGGGGAGCCTATCGGCATTCCTCGATTCGAAAAAGCCTCAAATCGATCGGCGTCGCGGCGGCCGCACGAGTTGGTTATGTTGCCGTTCCGCAATTGCGCCCATTACCATCGACCCTGCATCCGCAGGCTCTCGGCGAGGTCTCCGTTATACATATGTTGACCAAGATGCTTGAGCTTGCAATCGAGATCGACCCACACCTTGCCGCCGATATCGCGCCAGCGTCTGCAAAACGCGAAATCTTCCGAAAGGTAACGTCCTGAATCAGGATCGACCATGCAGTCGAAGAACAGCCAGTGTAGATGCGCTTGCGGATGGCCGGGCGGCCCGTCGGGCGTATAGTTGAGTTTGGGATAGGCTTCCATCAGGCGGCGAAACACATCTCGCTTGATGCACATGAATCCCGTCGGCGCTTCCGCAACCTCGACGAAATTGTCAGCGTCGGCGTATTCGCTTACGCGTTCCGCGCCGTGACCGATGGGGTTGAACGATATTTCTGATTGTTAATATGCGGCCTGTCGTTATCGACGCCACAGTCACGCTTATCAAATTTCGTTCGCATATTGTTCTTGCCAAGGCGACGCGAAGCTAGGCTTGCGGCATAGAAATTTTTGGAATTTCTGGAGCGCGTCATGGTGGTCAGGGTGTCAACCGTCGCCTTCGAGGGGATCGAGGCGAAGCCCGTCGACGTGCAGGTGCAGATCGCGAATGGGAACGTCGTTTTCACGCTGGTCGGGCTCGCGGACAAAGCCGTGGCGGAATCGCGCGAGCGCGTTCGCGCCGCGCTCAACGCGTCGGGCCTCGCTCTCCCGGCGAAACGGATCACGGTCAATCTTGCGCCAGCGGACATGCCGAAGGAGGGCAGCCATTATGATTTGCCCATCGCGCTTGGAGTCATGGCGGCCATTGGGGCCATCCCGTCAGACGCTCTCGACGGCTACACCGTGCTCGGCGAGTTGGCGCTCGACGGAACGTTGACGTCGGTTGCGGGCGTCCTGCCGGCGGCGGTGGCGGCCAATATGCGCGGACAAGGCCTGATCTGCCCACGATCCTGCGGGCCGGAGGCGGCTTGGGCGTCGCACGACATGGATGTCATCGCGCCGCGCTCGCTCATCCAGCTGGTCAATCATCTCAAGGGAACCCAGGCGCTTGCGCGGCCTGAGCCAGCGGTGCGCGCTCAGGCCCCCGATTTACCCGACCTCGCCGACATCAAGGGACAGGAGAGCGCCAAGCGCGCCTTGGAGATTGCGGCTGCGGGCGGGCACAATCTTTTGATGAACGGGCCCCCTGGTTCGGGAAAATCCATGCTTGCGGCAAGATTGCCGTCCATCCTGCCGCCACTTTCGCCCCGCGAACTGTTGGAAGTCTCGATGATCCATTCGGTCGCCGGCGAAATCGCTGGCGGCGAATTGACGAACCGCCGTCCGTTCCGCTCGCCCCACCATTCGGCTTCGATGCCTGCGCTGGTTGGCGGCGGCGTCCATGCGCGGCCAGGCGAGATTTCGCTGGCCCATAACGGCGTGCTGTTTCTCGATGAATTGCCCGAGTTTCAGTCGCAGGTTCTCGACAGTTTGCGCCAGCCGCTCGAGACCGGCGAAATCGCCGTTGTCCGGGCCAATCACCGCGCGGTCTATCCGGCGCGATTTCAATTGGTGGCGGCCATGAACCCATGCCGCTGCGGCCATGCGCTCGACCCGGGCTTCGCCTGCCGCCGGCAACCTAATGAGCGCTGCGCCGCGCAGTATCAGGCCCGGCTGTCGGGCCCATTGCTCGATCGCTTCGATCTGCAGATTGAAGTCCCAGCCATTTCGGCGGCCGATCTTGTTCTGCCTGCCCCAGCCGAAGGCTCGAGAGAGGTCGCAATGCGGGTTGCTGCGGCGCGCGATCGTCAGCGGCTGCGTTACGAATTGTTGGGACTTATTTCCGTTGTAACGAATGCTGCGGCGCCCGCAAACGTCATCGAGCGGGTGGCTCAGCTTGACTCGGCGGGAACGGCGCTTATTCGCGAAGCATCGGAACGGCTTGCGCTTTCGGCGCGAGGCTTCCACAGGGTTCTGAAGCTCGCCCGCACCATTGCCGACCTCGACGGCGCCGAAGGCGTGTCGCGTCGGCATCTTGCCGAGGCGCTCGCCTATCGCTCCGGCCTCTCCCGGGTTCGCGCCGCCGCCTGACGCGGACAAATGAATCGCCCTGCTTGTATTCCGTGAATTCGAACTTAATCTTGAATTCAACGCACATTAATTTTCGACGCTTTCTATTATGGATTGCGCTGGCGCTAAATGAATTTGAAAGCTGACTCGGTCCGAATGCGACCGATGGGCATGGGAAAGCGGCGTTACTTATGGGTTCGAATTATATTTTGTTAGGGTTTGTGATCGTCGCCGCTGTGCTGGCGTCGGTTGGCGCGGTTTATCTGTCGCGGGCGTTGCGCGCGCGTCGCGATGAAGCGGCGCGTGAGGTCGAAACCTTGCGCAGCGAGATCGCGGCCTTGCGGGCGACCGCTGAAGGCCGCGACCGCGCGGAAGCCGCGAGCCTCACAAAATCAAGATTTCTAGCGAGCGTCAGCCATGAAATTCGCACGCCGCTCAATGGCATTCTTGGCCTGGCGCAGCTATTGGCGATGACGCGGCTGAATGCGGAACAGGCGAGCTATGTTGAGGCCATTCGAGACTGCAGCCGCTCGCTCGCGCAGCTCATAGACGACATTCTCGATTTTTCGAAAATCGAAGCTGGAAAGACCGAGGTCAGGCGCGACGTTTTTCCGCTCACCCCGGTGATCGAAGGGGTTGTCGAATTGCTCGCGCCGCGGGCGCAAGGCAAGAATTTGGAAATCGCAAGCTTTATCGCTCCCGATGTTCCGAGGAAAATCGTCGGCGACGCGGCGCGAGTGCGGCAGATCCTCATCAACCTTGTCGGCAATGCGGTGAACTTCACCCAATCGGGCGGCGTCGGCTTGCGTGTTTTTTGCGGCGACGATGGCGAGTTGCTGTTTGAGGTATCCGACACCGGGCCTGGAGTTCCGCCGGAAGCGCGCCGGAACATATTCGAGGAGTTCGAACAGGTTGACGGTTCAACGTCGCGCCAAAATAAGGGCGTCGGACTCGGGCTCGCGATTTCTCGTCGCCTAGCAAGGCGCATGGGCGGGCGGCTCGAGCTCACCGAAGGCTCCGAGAAGGGAGCGAAATTCGTATTCGCCCTGCCATTGGCGACGCTTGGCCGGACCATCGACGAGGACGAGGCTCCGCAATCGAAACGGTTGGATGGGGGGCGCGTATTGATCGTCGCCCATAGCGTGTTCGAGGCGCCGCTCATGGCGTCGACGTTGGAATCGGCGGGCGCCGACGCAGAGATTGCCTCCGGCGTCGACCAGGGCCTCGCACGGCTGGCGGTCCACGCCCATATCGTTCAACGCGGTCATCATCGATTGCCAGTTGGGCGAGGAAGCGACGGAGCGACTCGCAGGCGCAGCGCGGGCCGCGGGCGTCAATCGTGTGCTCTTGCTATTCTCTCCTTTGGAGAGGCGCACGTTTGGAGAGGCGGCGTTGCGCCACTGCGATGGTTGGTTGGTGAAGCCGGTTCGCGCCAATTCGCTCATCGAACATGTTTCGTTCGAGAAATTGCAGCCAGAGCCGTCGAATTCCGGGCCTCCGGAGCAGACGTTGCGCGGGCTTTCCATTTTGATTGCAGAAGACAATGAGATCAATGCGCTCATCGCTTCGCGTCATCTCGAAAAGCTCGGAGCGAAAGTCGCCCTCGCGGAAAACGGCGTTCGGGCGGTGGAACTCGCCCGCGCCGCAATCGATGGCGGGGCGCGTCCATTCGATCTCATCCTAATGGATTTGTTCATGCCGCAACTCGACGGATTGGAGGCGTCGCAACGCATTCGTCTGAGCGAAGCGCGCGCGCATGCGACACACACTCCAATCCTTGCGCTGACCGCCAGCGGACTCGAGGAAGACGAACGCGCCGCGCGGGCGGCCGGCGTCAACGCATTGCTCACCAAGCCGGTCGATTTCAACACGCTTGGTCGAACAATCGAGCAGCTTTGCGCCAACAGACCGCGCGCCGCCGCGGAATAGGCCCCGTCACAAAATCTTCGCTCGCGCGTGATCTATCATCGATGCGCTTTTTGATAAGAGCGCGCTCGGAGATCGACGACGAATGTGGGCGATTCATCCCGACGCCGGCCGCAAGATTATTGCGGGCGTATTTCCAGCTTTCAAATTCAAGCAGAGGAAGAAACGGGCAGGCCTCGATGGCGCGCTCGGTCGGATTGGCGCGCTGGAGGTTCGGCTCGCCGCGACGAAAAAAGACGTGCGCAAGGCGCAACGTTTGCGTTTCAGGGTGTTCTTTGCCGAGGGCGGCGCGATTCCGGATGCGAGGACTGCGCTGACGCGCCGAGACTACGATCGGTTCGATAAATTCTGCGATCATCTCATCGTGATCGATCACGATGCGCGCAATCGCTTCGGAAAAAAGAAACCCAAGGTCGTCGGCGCCTATCGACTGCTCCGCTCGGATGTTGCGAAGAACCGCGGCGGCTTTTATTCGGCGGGCGAGTATGAGATCGCGCCTTTGCTCGCCCGACACGAGGGCAAAAGGTTTCTGGAGCTGGGGCGGTCTTGCGTATTGGAGCCATATCGCGGAAAGCGCACGATCGAACTGCTGTGGCGCGGCGTGCTTGCATATATTCGCCATCACAAAATCGATGCGCTGATCGGCTGCGCGAGTTTCCCCGGAGCCAATCCGTTGTCTCACGCGACGGCCTTGAGTTTTCTCGCCCATCATGCGCATGCGCCGCAAGAATGGAGCGTGCGCGCCCGTGACGATCTGCACGTGCCGATGGACATGATCGCGAAAGAGGCCATCGATTCGCGTCGGGCGCTCAACGCATTGCCGCCTCTCATCAAGGGTATCTTCGCGTCGGCGCGAAATTCGGCGACGGAGCGGTGATCGACCGCAAATTCAACACGACCGATGTCTTCGTCGTGATGCCAGTCGCCGAAATGGACGCGCGTTATCTTGAGCATTTCGGCGGCTCGTCGGAGACCGCCGAGCGCGGGCAGCGTAGAGCGCGATACCTTAGATTTTAGCCATATCGTTAATGAATTGATAGGCTTCAATTCAATTGGACAGATCACGAATTGCTGAAAAATTTAAATAGCCTGGAGGCTAAAAATGTCCGTTGAAACGATTGGTAGGGCTGATTCCAAGTCTCTCGGGCTCGTCGCATACAAAAATCTAGACGACGTGTTGCTGTTTTGGCGCCTTTTCGAGGGAACGACCACGGATATCGTTGTTCCGAATACTTATGGTTTTATGATCGAACGCCAGCGGCAGGCAAGGATGGAACATGGGGCGCGGTCGAAATCCTGCGCAACAGAGTTGGATTCGCCAAGAACGCGGGAAATGTCGATCCCGCCAATCCTGCGGAGACAACGCAGCCATCAAACATCTGGCCTTTTCAATGTTTCGACTGGACCGATCATGGAGCGAACTCTGGAGAGACCGTCAAATATCAGGTTTCGTTGATGCAGCTTCCTGCGGGTGGCGCATTGGGAACTTCCGTGCTTCAACCCGTTCTCACCAGCGGCTGGACCGATCCCGTCGTAATGACTGCGAATTGCGATAACGGACTGTCCGCCTATTTCAATCGCGGCGCAGTCATGTCGCAATTCGTGGCGCGGATTGCGCGCCAGAATGGATGGAAGGCGAAAGATATAAAAGACCACATCAAGGACCTCGAGGAACCGCTGCGGCTGTTTCTTTCCGGGGAACTCAGGCTCGAAATTCTTAAAATGCTGGACGAAGTGGCGCGCGATCCAACCCTGTCGTTCTATGCGGCGCTCTATGAACTTTCAGACGATGAATTGATTGACCGGCTGAAGCGTTTGCGCGGCCGGGCGCATATTGTCCTTGCAAATGGCTCGGACAAGAAAGGCGACGAGAACAGCGACGCGCGCAAAGCGCTGACGCGTGCTGGAGTCGACGTGCACGATCGGCTGCTGCGCAGTAAGGGCCTTGGCCACAATAAATTCGCGGTCGTCACTCGCGGAGCCCAACGACAGCCGCTCAAGGCGTGGACTGGCAGCACAAATTGGGCCGCCACAGGCCTTTGCACTCAGCTCAACAACGGACTCCTGTTGGAAGATGCGGCGTATCGCGCAATTGTATCTTGATCAATGGGATCGCCTGGAGGCCGCTGGAAGCGATTTCCGCATCCGACCTTGTTAGCGCCAGCTGCGGTGCAACCGGAAGGGGTTAGCCATGATTTCGCTTGGTGGGTCAAGGAAGTCACACGCTCGCAATTCATAACAACGCAGCGCAATCCAGGCATTGGCCATGCGATCACTCATGCGAAAATGATTGTCGTCGATCCGTTAAGCGACGATTGCGCCGTCGTGACCGGTTCGCACAATTTTTCGGGAGCTGCGAGCGAACAGAATGACGAAAATTTTGTGATTGTCCGTGGCGCCCGCGCATTGGCCGAAGCTTATAGCGTCGCCTGTCTGTCGACCTATCGCCACTATCGTTGGCGCGCTTATCTCAAGGACATGGCCGACCAAGGCAAGACTCCGTGGGAAGGATTGTCCGACCACAGTGACTGGCAGACCAAGTATCTTTCCGCCGAGAGGAAGGCTCATCTAAAGTTTTGGACGCCGCAATTGGGAAAGAAGCCCTGATTCACTGACTTCGCGCTTGCAATTGAGCGGATTTTCGCTCTATAAGCGCGCCTTCGAACCGCCCGGCCAGTGATGGGCTGCCGTGGCGGTTCTTTTCGCTCGTTTCAAGCGAACCGGACCCCTCGATAGGTCTGAAACAAAAAGGGCTTCACGCCCAGGAGAGCAAAATGCCCAAGCTGAAGACGAAATCCGGCGCCAAAAAGCGCTTTAAAATCACCGGGACAGGCAAGGTGCTCTACGCCCAAAAGGGCAAGCGCCACGGCATGATCAAGCGCACCAACAAGCAGATCAGAGATCTTCGCGGAACCGCCGTTCTGTTCAAGACAGACGGCGACAATGTGAAGAAATATTTCCTGCCCAACGGCTGACGCTATCCGTTCCAACCCGTTACCGCTGATCTTCAAGGAGTTTCGTCATGGCTCGCGTTAAACGCGGCGTTACGTCTCACGCCAAGCACAAAAAGACCCTCAAAGCCGCCAAAGGCTTCTACGGCCGCCGCAAGAACACCATCCGCGCCGCCAAGGCCGCCGTGGACCGTTCGATGCAATATGCGACGCGCGACCGCAAGGCGAAGAAGCGGACTTTCCGCGCGCTTTGGATCCAGCGCCTCAACGGCGCGGTGCGCGAGTTCGGTCTGACCTACAGCCGTTTCATCGACGGTCTCGCCAAGGCGGGCGTCTCGATCGATCGCAAGGTGCTTTCAGAGCTCGCTATCCATCAGCCGGAGGCTTTCAAAGCCATCGTGGAGCAGGCGAAGGCCGCCTTGCCGAACGCCGCCTGAGCAAACCAGATTACGAGAATGAAAACCCGCCGCGATCCGGCGGGTTTTTTTATCGCGCAAGCCCTATAAGGATCGCGATCCGCAGCCCAGTTCGATTTGCGAAACATAACCGTAATCGAGGCCAAGATGGCGAACGCTTACGATCTCATCATTATCGGCGGCGGCCCCGGCGGTTATGTCGCCGCCATTCGCGCCGCCCAATTGGGTTTGAAGACCGCGGTCGTCGAACGCGAGCATCTTGGAGGCATCTGCCTCAATTGGGGATGCATTCCAACCAAGGCTTTGTTGCGATCCGCGGACGTATTCCGGGATGCGCTTCGCGCTCGCGATTACGGGCTCTCAATCTCTTGCGAGGTCGGGTTCGACGCAGCCCTGATCGTCAAGCGTTCGCGCGACGCTTCCGTGCGGCTGAACGCGGGCGTCGCCTTCCTGCTCAAGAAAAACAAGGTCGACGTCATCTGGGGCGAGGCGACGCTTGCGAGCGCGGGAGAGGTGCGGGTCGCTCCGACAAAGAAGCCCGCCGTGACGCCGCAACCGCCAATTCCAAAGGGCGTGTTGGGGGAGGGGACCTATAGCGCCAAACACATCATTGTCGCGACTGGCGCGCGGCCTCGCGTGCTGCCGGGCGTCGAGCCGGACGGCAATCTGATCTGGACCTATTTCGAGGCGCTCAAGCCGCCGATTTTTCCGAAATCGCTTCTTGTCGTGGGCGCGGGCGCAATCGGCGTGGAGTTCGCCTCCTTCTATCGAACCTTCGGCGTGCAAGTGACGCTCGTCGAGGCGCTTCCGCAGATTCTGCCTTCCGAAGACAAAGAGATCGCCGCCCTCGCGCGCAAGTCCTTTGAGCGCCAAGGAATAGAGATTCACACGTCGACAAAAGTCGTCGGCGTCGAAAAGCGCGACAATGGCGTTGTCGCGACGATTCAGGGGGCGGATGGCGCGACGCGAAAGCTCGAAGTTGAACGGCTATTGTCGGCGGCCGGCGTCGTGGCGAATGTCGAGAATATCGGTCTTGAGGCGCTTGGCGTGAAAATCGAGCGCGGAGTGATCGCGACGGACGGTCTTGGTCGAACCAATGTCGCGGGCCTCTATGCGATTGGCGACGTCGCCGGAGGGCCGATGCTTGCACATAAGGCCGAGCATGAAGGCGTGGCCTGCGTCGAAGCGATCGCCGGATTGCCGGCGCATGCGCTCGACAAAACTCTAATTCCGGGCTGCACCTATTGCCATCCGCAGATCGCTTCCGTCGGACTGACGGAGCAAAGGGCGACAGAACAGGGAATCGCGGTGAAGATCGGCCGGTTCCCGTACATCGGCAATGGCAAGGCGATCGCCCTTGGCGAGTCCGAAGGCATGGTGAAAACCATCTTCGACGAAAAGAGCGGAAGACTTCTCGGCGCGCATCTCATCGGCGCCGAAGCGACCGAACTCATTCAAGGATTCGTCATTGCGATGAATCTGGAAACGACCGAAGCGGAATTGATTGCTTCAATTTTCCCGCATCCGACATTGTCCGAGACAATGCATGAGAGCGTGCTCGACGCTTTCGGCCGCGTGATTCATATGTGAGCGGTCAACAACGCAACGACTCGCGCAGCCGCCCCGGTCCTACGGTGAAAAAAATCCCGAATGCGGAACAGCATTCGGGCGAAATCTTGCAGACGATAGCCTAGCAGGGCGACTTAGGCTCGACCTCGACCGGCTTGATGCCGAATCGAGGTCGAGTAATGGTCGGTTTAAGAGATTAGTTTTCCAGTCGCGCCGAAATTCGGCGATGGAATTACTGAATCATCTTCACCGTGCGGCCAACTCCCGGATCCGGGCCATTGCCCGTGCCGTTCGTGCCTTCGGGAGAAATCCAATCCGGCACTTTCGTGAGCGCGATGATCACAAACGCCACGATTCCGACAATCCAAAGCAAGGTCTTGCCGATTTCCCCACCGCTGTGAATGCTGGTTGACATACGATACCCTCCCGTTTGGTTAATTTTTGCGACGCGACGCGCATATAGCTTTCCGCATCGGCGCGAGCCTAGCGCGAAATTTCCTGACAAGCAATGTGGCAAATACGCACGCACAAAATTGTCGCTCATTTTTTTTGCGCTGGGGTCGAGACCGTGGATGAGTGTCTCCGAGATTATCCTTGAACTCGGCGCGTCTTTCATAAGCCATTGATATTATTTATATTATTGCTATCATTCAATAATATCATGAAGTGGCGAACCGCGAAGCGAGGCGGCGACCCGGGCTTTCGTCTCACGCAGGGATCATCCTGGGCGCCGGAAAAGAATTTTTTGGGCCGCAGAAATGGTCCGCGGGGCGAATCGGAAATTCTGTCGAATGACGACGCGTTTTCTCGACGCTTGCCGCCGCGGAGATACTCCCCTATAAACCGCGCCATTCCACAGGCGAAAGTCTAGACGGCTCCTGCTTCAAGGTCCCGTTCCGGTGGTCAGCTCGCTGGCCTCTCATTGCTTTCGCCGAGGCACAACCGGAGAAACAATTCATGGCGCTTCCTGACTTCACTATGCGCGGCCTTCTCGAGGCCGGCGCCCATTTCGGCCATCAGTCTCACCGCTGGAACCCGAAAATGGCGCCTTTTATTTTCGGCGCGCGCAACAACATTCACATCATCGATCTTGCTCAGACTGTGCCGCTGTTGCACCAGGCTCTGAAGACCGTGTCGGACACGGTGTCGAAGGGCGGTCGCGTGCTGTTCGTCGGCACCAAGCGGCAGGCGCAGGAGCAGATCGCCGACGCCGCCA
Organism: uncultured Alphaproteobacteria bacterium; assembly: GCA_963811555.1. Taxonomy (GTDB): domain Bacteria; phylum Pseudomonadota; class Alphaproteobacteria; order Rhizobiales; family Beijerinckiaceae; genus Methylosinus. The sequence continues at coordinate 30,989 of CAWESG010000041.1, forward strand.
AGCGAAGCGCGCAGTATTACATCAATTCTCGCTGGCTCGGCGGAACGCTCACCAATTGGAAGACGATCTCCGGCTCCATCTCTCGACTGCGCAAGCTCGACGAGATGCTCGGCGCAGGCGCGCAGGGCGTCACGAAGAAGGAGCGTTTGCTGCTGTCGCGCGAACGCGACAAGCTTGAAAAAGCGCTCGGCGGCATTCGGGACATGGGCGGCACGCCGGACCTAATCTTCGTCATCGACACCAACAAGGAGCAGTTGGCGATCAAGGAGGCGAACCGATTGAAGATTCCGGTCGTCGCCATTCTCGACACCAATTGCGATCCGGATGGCGTCACGCACCCCATTCCCGCCAATGACGACGCCGGTCGCGCCATCGCCCTCTATTGCGACCTTATCGCCAAGGCGGCCATCGACGGCATTTCGCGCAGTCAGGGTTCGCATGGCGTCGATCTCGGAGAAATGGAAAGCCCGCAGGCCGAGCCGGCGCTCGAGCCCGGACGAGTCGTGCATGACGATCTGCGTTCGCCCGAGTCCGTTGCGGCGGACGCCGCATCCGCCGAACCTTCAGGAGAAGCATTCGAGCTTCTCTCGGCGCCGCGAGGCGCCCCCGACGATTTGGCCAAGCTGCATGGCGTTGGTCCTCAGATCGTCAAAAAACTCAATGATGGCGGGATATTCCATTATTGGCAGATCGGCGCCATGACGCCGGCCGAAGTTGAGAAGGTCGACGCCGATCTCAAGCTTAATGGCCGCATCGCGCGGGACGGATGGGTGGAGCAGGCGCGCTCGCTCGCGGCGTCCTGATTTCGCGTCGACGTCACGTTTCGCGTTCAAACGTCAATCGCCGGCCTTCGGGCCGGCGCCTTTCGTGAAAGCCCTATCGACGCCGTGTCCGCGTCCGCATTCACGCTCTCTTTTTGAACGCATGCCAATACAGCGAGATGCAAACTCGCCGGTCAAACATGCGCCAGCCGGGAAAGGATTTCAGATATGGCAACAATCACCGCCGCTTTGGTTAAGGATCTGCGCGAGAGCACCGGCGCTGGCATGATGGATTGCAAGGCCGCGCTCACGGAGACTGACGGCAATATGGAAGCCGCCGTCGATTGGCTGCGCAAGAAAGGCTTGTCCAAGGCCGCCAAGAAATCCGGCCGCGTCGCAGCTGAAGGCCTCGTCGCCGCGGTGGTGAAGGACGGCGCGGGCGTCGTCGTGGAAGTCAATTCAGAGACGGATTTCGTCGCGCGCAACGATGATTTTCAGACTCTCGTGCGCAATATCGCGCAAGTCGCTCTTTCGACCGGCGCCGCTGATGCGGAAAAACTCGCTGCGCAGACCTATCCTGGGGGCGGCACGGTCGCCGAGGCGATCACCAACGCCATTGCCTCGATTGGCGAAAACCTCACTCTCCGTCGCTCGGGCGCCTTGAAGGTCGAGCATGGAGTCGTCGCGCGTTATGTGCACACGCAAATATCCGACGGCCTCGGCAAGATCGCCGTTATCGTGGCGCTTGAGTCGAAGGGCGACAAGGACGCCTTGGCGGCGCTCGCGCGCCAGATCGCCATGCATGTCGCCTCCGCCAATCCACTGGCGCTCGACGCTTCGGGACTCGATGCGGCGACGATCGAGCGCGAGAAGGCGCTGCTCGCCGAAAAGAATGCCGGCAAGCCCGCCAATGTTCTGGAGAAGATCATCGAATCGGGACTGAAGACCTATTACAAAGAGGTCGTGCTGCTCGATCAGCTGTCCAATCATCCCGATCACGGCGGCAAGAGCGTCGCCCAGGCGTTGAAAGAGAGCGAAGGCAAGGTCGGCGCGCCGATCAAGATCGCTGGCTTCCTGCGCTACGCGCTCGGCGAAGGCATCGAAAAGACGACGAGCGATTTCGCTGCAGAGGTCGCGGCGGCCGTAAAGGGCTGACGTCGCTATCAGCTCTCATCGCGAGGAGCTGTCTTCCGAAGCAATCCAGTGCTGCGCGGCGCCTGGATTGCTTCGCTCGCAATGACGCCGTTGGCGAGGCGATTACGCCGCCAGGTCGGCGACGACGGCGTCGAGGACAGGAAATCCTTCCGAACTGACCCGAATGCGATTCTCGCGCGTATATTCGACAAGCCCGTCGCCGACGAGCTCCGAAATGCGCGACGGGGAAAGCTTTTTGCCCGTGAGCGCGAAATATCGGTTGGGATCGATTCCCTCGCGTAGACGCAAGCCCATCAGCAGGAACTCGTCGCCTTGCTCCTCGGTGGAGAGCGGCTCGTCCTCAATGACCCCATGTCCTTCGGTTTCGACGCAAGTCAGCCACATTTCCGGGTGGCGCTCAGTGGCTTGCGCGCGGCGACCGCGCGGCGTCAGCAATCTTCCATGCGCTCCTGGGCCGACGCCCGCATATTCGCCGTAACGCCAGTAGACCAGATTGTGGCGGCATTCGGCGCCGGGCCGCGCGTGATTCGACACTTCATAGGCGGGCAGACCCATCCGCGCGGTGACTTCCTGCGTGACGTCCCAAAGCGCGCGTTGCGTATCGGCGTCGGGAACGTCGAGCTTGCCGGCGTTGAACATCCGCTCGAACATCGTGTCCGGCTCGATCGTGAGTTGGTAGAGCGAAACATGTTCGGGAGCGCGCGCAAGCGCCAGTTCCAGCTCTTTGCGCCATGCGGCTGGCGTCTGCTGCGGTCGCGCATAGATCAGATCGAATGAGGTGCGCTCGAAGGTTGAGTTGGCGATGTCCAGCGCCGTTAGCGCTTCGGCGACGGAATGCTGGCGCCCCAGAGCGCGCAGTTCGATGTCGTTCAAGGCCTGAATGCCGAGCGAAACGCGATTGACGCCTGCGGCCTTGAAGCTCTTGAAGCGAGACGCTTCGACGCTGGTCGGATTGGCTTCCAGCGTCACTTCCACGTCTTTTGCAAGCTTCCAGCTATCTCCGATCGCCTTGAGGATCGCTTCCACGGTCGAAGGCGACATCAGCGACGGCGTGCCGCCGCCGAAGAACACGGAGCGCACCTCGCGCTTGGGCGTAAGCGCGGCGCGATGTTTGATTTCCGCGCGGAAGGCCTCGACGAAGCGTTCTTCGTCGACCTCGCCGCGGCGCACGTGGCTGTTGAAGTCGCAATAGGGACATTTCGACAGGCAAAACGGCCAATGCACATAGACGCCGAAGCCAGGGTCGAACGCATTTCGAATCGTCGCTGCCATATGGCTTTATGCCATGGAATGGGCGCGCGGGTCACGAATCCCATAGAAAAAGCGCCGCGGGCCTTCTGAAAAAACGCGCGGACTGTATCGCCGCGGGGTTAGGTTTACCGCAAACACGCCTTCGCCAGCGCCTGAAAGGCGCGCGCTCGGTGCGACAGCGCTTGCGAGCCGTCGCCGGGCAGAGCGTGTTTTTCCGCCGACATCATCTCGCCGAAGGTTTTGTCCAACCCATCCGGCAGAAAGATCGGATCGTAACCGAAGCCTTTGGTTCCGCGCGGAGGAAACACAAGCACGCCATCGACGCGGCCTTCGAACTCTTCGACATGCCCGTCGGGCCACACAATTGCGAGCGCGCAAATGAAATGCGCGGGGAAGGGGGGCTTTGCGGCGCGCTGCTGCAGCTCCCGCTCGACGCGCTTGATGGCCGCGCCAAAGTCGCGTTCCTCGCCCGCCCAGCGGGCCGAATAAACTCCGGGAGCGCCGTCGAGCGCGTCGACGCACAGGCCGGAGTCGTCCGCAAAAGCTGGAAGCTTGGCCGTCTTCGCGGCGCTTGTCGCTTTGAGAAGCGCGTTGCCGCGAAACGTCGTTTCCGTTTCTTCCGGTTCCGGCAAATTGAGATCGGCGGCGGAGACCGCGTCCACTCCATGTGGCGACAGCAGCTGCTGAAGCTCCCAGAGTTTTCCTGGATTGTGCGTCGCGATAACCAGTCGTCCGGTGATCTGCCGTGCGCTCACGCCAGCGTCGCCTTTTGCAACGCGACCAATTCTCCGACGCCTTTTTGCGCCAGCGCCAGCAGCGCGGATAACTCCTCGGTCGAAAAGACCGCCGCCTCTGCGGTCGCCTGGATTTCGACGAGGCCGCCGGAGCCTGTGATGACGAAATTGGCGTCGGTCTCGGCGGTGGAGTCTTCGGTGTAATCGAGGTCGATCACGGGTTCGCCGTTGCATATCCCGCAGGAAATCGCCGCGACATGATCGCGAAGCGGATTCTCCTTGATGATTGAGCGCGATCGCATCCATTCCAAACAGTCTCGCAAAGCGAGCCACCCGCCGGTAATCGCCGCCGTGCGCGTGCCGCCATCGGCCTGAATGACGTCGCAATCGACGACGATCTGGCGCTCGCCCAGCGCCGGCAGATTTGTCACGGCGCGCAGTGAGCGACCGATCAGACGCTGGATTTCCTGCGTGCGGCCGGAGGGCTTGCCAGAGGAGGATTCGCGTCTCGTTCGCGTATGCGTCGCGCGCGGCAGCATGGCGTATTCCGCCGTCACCCAGCCCCGACCCTGACCTCGCAGCCATGGCGGCGGCTTGTCCTCGAGCGAGGCCGCGCACAAGACATGCGTATTGCCGAATTTAACGAGACAGGAGCCTTCCGCATAACGCGCGACCCCGCGTTCGAAACTGACGGGGCGAAGTTCATCGGACGTGCGTTTGCTGGGACGCATAAAGGCTCCTTGTTCCTGGCTTTGGCTTCTAACGTGGTTTTGACGCCAGTGGAAGCGCAAGGCCTGGGCTCACGACACTCGCCTTGCGGCTTGCGCTCTTGGCCGCGTGGTGGGAGCATTGGGTAACGGAGCCGACGCGTTCGAAACTCTGGCTCCGAGAAAAAAGGGAGCAGGCCATGGGCGAGACGAGTACTTCCGACGGCGCGAAAACCAAGGGGCCCCGGTTGATCGCGCTGGTTGGCCCCTTTCAGAGCGGAAAGACAACTTTATTCGAGAGCATACTTGCACATGCGGGCGCCATACCGCGGCAGGGCGCAGTGCGCGAAGGCTCGAGTGTCGGCGACGCCAGCCCCGAGGCGCGCTCTCATCTAATGAGCGTCGAATCCAATATTGGACACGCCAACTATCTGGGCGATCATTACAGTTTCATCGATCTGCCCGGCTCCGTGGAATTCTCGCATGAAGCAAGAAATGTTCTGCCGGCGGTCGACGCCGCGATCGTCGTTTGCGAGCCAGATCCGCGCAAGATTCCGGCGTTGCAGCTCGTATTGCGCGACATCGAGGAGTTTGGCGTTCCTCACTTCCTGTTCTTGAACAAGATCGACATTGCAGGCGAAGGCCTGCGCGAAACTCTCGCCTCATTACAGCAGGCGTCGCGAATTCCATTGCTGCTGCGGCAAATCCCGATCTGGTCCGGGGGCATCGCCGTTGGCTTCATCGATCTCGCGTTGGAGCGCGCCTATGTCTATCGCGAGCATGCGCCGTCCGAAGTTGTCGAAATCCCTTCGGCCGACGCCGCGCAGGAGAAAGAGGCGCGCTACTCGATGCTTGAGCGTCTTGCCGATTACGACGACGTCTTAATGGAGGAGTTGATTTCCGACATCGAGCCGCCGCGCGATCAGGTGTTCGACGATCTCGCCAAGGAACTTCAAGCGGGGCAGGTCGCGCCAGTCTTCATCGGATCGGCGGAGCGGGGCGCCGGAGTCACGCGACTTATGAAAGCGCTGCGTCATGAGGCGCCGGGGATTGAATCGACGCGCGCGCGTATGGGCGTGAAAGAGAAGGGACCCGCGCTGGCGCGCATCCTTCGAACAATTCATACGCCGCATGGCGGCAAGCTTTCTTATGCTCGTATTTTGCGCGGCTCTTTCACCGACGGCCAGGCCGTCGTTTCGGCTGGCGGCGAAGACAAGATTTCCGGAATGTCGCTGTTGCTGGGGTCTGCGGCGACAAAGCAAAGTGAAGGCAAGGCGGGGGAGACGGTCGCCTTCGGTCGGCTTGATCATGCTGCGACCGGCGATCTCTTATGCGGCGACGCAAGAAATGGGGCGGCAGAGACGGCCGTTCCCAGAGCGCCAGCGTCCGCGCCCGTTCATGGCGTCGCGGTGAAGGTGAAAGACCGCAAGGACGAGATGCGACTCGCCGCCGCAATGACCAAATTGCTCGATGAAGATCCGTCGCTTGTCTTCAATCATGATCAGGAGCTTTCGGAAATCAAATTGCTCGGACAAGGCGAAATGCATCTTCGCGTCGCTCTGGAGCGAACTCGCATCGCGCTATGGCGTGACGGTCGAAACGCATAGGCCGACCGTCGCCTATAAGGAAACCATCCGCCATAAAGTGACGGTGCGCGGGCGCCACAAGAAACAGTCTGGGGGGCACGGCCAGTTCGGCGACGTCGTGCTGGAAGTAGGGCCGCGCGAACGTGGCGAGGGGTTCATCTTCGGCGAGCGCGTGCACGGAGGCGCCGTGCCAAGACAATATTTCTCGTCCGTCGAGGCGGGATGCCAGGACGCGCTGATTCACGGGCCGCTGGGCTTTCCTGTCGTGGACGTCGAAGCGGTGCTGACGGACGGCTCCTATCATTCGGTCAACTCCTCCGACATGGCGTTTCGCACGGCGGCGCGCATCGGGATGAGCGAGGGACTCGCCAAGGGAGAGCCGATCTTGCTCGAACCCGTACTTGCGGTGACGATCTACGTGCCGAGCGACGCCATGTCGCGCGCCACCAGCATCATCTCCGGCCGACGCGGTCAGATCATGGGCTTTGGCCCGCGCGAGGGCTGGGACGGATGGGACAAGCTGGATGCGCTGATCCCCGAGGCGGAGATGGATAATCTGATTGTCGAATTGCGTTCGGCGACGTCAGGGGCCGGCTTTTACGAGGCGTCTTTCGATCATTTGACGGAAGTCGTGGGCAAGCATGCGCGCGAGATCGTGGCCGCCCATGCAAGCAAGGGAAATGGGGAGGGGTAAGGCGGCGCCGATCGGAAACTCTTTCGCTCTTAGGCGTCACCCACTCGGGAAACATTTGCCGAAGGCCAGCAGCAGGCGAGGATCGCCGCGCAGCTTGATCTTGCGGCGAAGAAGCGCCCAGGGAAGGCTCGCTTCCTTTCGCAAGAAGCGAATCCATGTGTCGGCGTCCGCGGATACGGTGAGACGCGCGTCGCCGACCAGGCCTTTCTCGACGCGCAGCTCCTTATTGGCGATGACGATGGTCGCGTTGCGCTCTTGAGAGCCGGTGAAGATGAAATGATAAACGGCGTTCAATCCATCCGATTTGCCGCGTTGAAAGACAAGACGAAGGCTGCGTAAGAATCCGTCGATCGTCTTTGGTCGAATGACGGAGCCGACACGCTTCGTTTGTTTGTTCGGATAGCGGCGCGCGACATAGTCCTCCGCATCCGAGTTCGGCGTCACATAGATTAGCTCCGCCTTCTTCTGAAGCGGATCGACGATCTCCTCCAGATAACGCTTTTTGTCGGCTTGATAGCGACCGATCACGTCTTCGCCCGCCGGACACACGGCCATGCAATAAGCGGCCTTGTAATTTGGTCCAATGGCGAGGCTCTGCCACATCGAAACCGTTTCGGCGTCGCTCATTTTTTCGCGATAGCGAAGCGCGTCTTTCGAATTCGTGATCGTCTCGACCCAATCGCCGAAGCCGCCCATGAATTCGCGGTAGTTATGCGTGTAGCAAGCGGCGAAATCGAAACGACCGTCCGGCGCGATGGCGCCTGTCGGGCAGGCGGCGACGCAAAGCTTGCATTCGAGGCAGGGGTTGTATTCGAGCGGCTTGGAGCTGTGTTCGACGTTCATATCGATCACGACCGTCCCGAGAAGGATGAAATTGCCAAAGGTCGGATGAATCACATTGCGATGAATCCCCATATGGCCAAGGCCGGCCGCCACTGCGATCGGCTTATGCGCAACGACCCAAATTTTTTCCGGCCATTTCGCCATTTCCATGGGAAACGCCATTGCGGGGAAGGCGGCGCGCAGACCGCGCGCTTCAAGCGTCTTGACGATTTGACGCGCGACCTCGTCGCATTCGTCGGCGGCGTGATGAAATTCGACATTTGCGACGGAACGCGCGGGGCTGCGAATATTTTCGCGGTTCATCTTGACCACAAAGGAGATGAGCGTTCGCGCAAATGAGAACGCTCCGAGAATGTCGGCGCGCTGATCGTCGAGCGCGGGATCGTCGATCGAGACGAAGCCAACATCGTCCGCGCCAGCCATTAATGCGATGTCTCGCAGAGCGGCGGCGTCGAGCGGAGGCGCGGAAATTTGCGAGATGGAGTTGAGAAGAAGCGGCTGTGTCATGATTGATGCATATGCCCCTTTTTGGTCATGGAAATACTCATTTGCTTGTCGTAGCGCTCGTTAGCGCGCGCAGTTCGCCTAGGAGGCGTTTCAGCCGTTCACCGCCAAATTTATGCTCCACCTTCGTTTGCGCCGCACGCCAATGCGGAAGAGCGGCGGCGAGCGTTGATTTGCCCGCAGCTGTGAGCGCGACTTTGCGCGTCCGGCGATCGTCGCCCGGCATTACGCGCACAAGTCCGCGCCTCTCCATGACCGACAGATTGCGGGCGAGCGCACTGCGATCCATCACGAAAATTTCCGCCAGCCTGCTGACGGTTGCGCCGTCAGCCATCGAACACGCGATCAGTAGCGAATATTGTGTCGGCTCGAGTCGGTCTGCGCCATGAACTCCCCATAAAGCTTGGTGATCGCGCGACTGGCGCGGCGCACATTGGCCGCCGCGCAACTTTGCGCGCAGGCTCTAATCTCGTCGGGATCGGGCGCGGACATAAAACATGCATATGCCCCTTTCGCTATGATCAATATCTCGGAAAAGAAAACGCCCGCGCGGACGCGGGCGTCAAAACAAGCGACGGCGAAATGTTTCGCGACACCGTCGGATTTACGTCAAATACTGACCGCCGTTGATGGTCAGAGTGGAGCCGGTGATGAAGCCGGCGTCGTCTGAGGCGAGAAACACGACTGCGCGAGCGATTTCCTCAGGCTCGCCGAGGCGTCCGACCGCGATATAGGGAATGATGTGCTTATCGAGCACGTCCTTCGGCACGGCGAGCACCATTTCGGTGGCGATATAGCCGGGCGCAATCGCGTTGACGGTGATGCCTTTCGAGGCGCTCTCCTGCGCAAGCGCTTTCACGAAGCCGATGTCGCCCGCCTTAGACGCCGAGTAATTCGTCTGGCCCGCCTGACCCTTCTGGCCATTGATCGACGAAATTACGATGATGCGGCCGAAGCCGCGATCGCGCATGCCGTTGATGACCGGGCGCGTGACGTTGAACAACGAGTTCAGATTGGTGCCGATGACGGCGTTCCATTGATCGAGCTCCATCTTGTGGAACAAGCGATCCTTGGTGATGCCGGCGTTGTTGATCAGCACTTCGATCGGACCGAGATCCTTCTCGATTTGCGCAATGGCCGTTCCGCAGACCTCGTAATTCGATACGTCGAATTTATAGACGGGGATGCCAGTCTCGGCCTTGAACTTATTGGCGGCTTCGTCATTGCCGGCGTAATTCGCCGCAACCTTATATCCCGCCGCTTTCAGCGCCTTGGAAATCGCCGCTCCAATGCCGCGCGTTCCGCCGGTCACGAGTGCTGTTCTGCCACTGGTTTCCTCTTAAGTTCTTGTCGTTCAAATTGGATATGTATTCGTCGAATAGATGAATTCGACGACCTAGCGAACCGAAACCTCATCGGGATTCGGTAAGTCTTCTGAATTCGCTGCTCGATGTTAACGCTCTACGGCGAGGGCGATGCCCATGCCGCCGCCGATGCACAGCGTGGCGAGGCCTTTCTTGCCGCCGCGTCGCGCGAGTTCGTGGAGCAGCGTGGTGAGGATGCGGGCTCCCGAGGCGCCAATCGGATGGCCAATGGCGATCGCGCCGCCATTGACGTTCACGATCGCAGGGTCCCACCCCAGATCCTTATTGACGGCGAGCGCCTGCGCGGCGAAGGCCTCATTGGCTTCCACGAGATCGAGATCGGAGACTTTCCAGCCGGCCTTTTCCAGCGCCTTGCGCGTCGCGGGAATGGGGCCTGAGCCCATGACGGAAGGATCGACCCCGGCGGTCGCCCATGAGGCGATGCGGGCAAGCGGCGTAAGTCCGCGCTTCTTCGCTTCCGCCGCGCTCATGATCACAAGCGCCGCGGCTCCGTCATTGAGGCCGGAGGCGTTGGCGGCGGTGACGGTGCCATCCTTGATGAAAGCGGGCTTCAGCTTGGACACGCCTTCGAGCGTGACGCCGTGCTTGATGTATTCGTCCTGGTCGACGATCACGTCGCCCTTGCGCGTCGAAACCGTATAGGGAACGATTTCGTCCTTGAACTTCCCGGCCTTTTGCGCGGCCTCTGCCTTGTTTTGCGAACCCACGGCGAAAGCGTCCTGCTCCTCGCGGGTGATCTGCCACTTCTTGGCGACGTTCTCCGCCGTAATGCCCATGTGATAATTGTTGAAGGCGTCAGTGAGGCCGTCAATGATCATGGTGTCGACGAATTTCACGTCGCCCATCTTCGTGCCATTGCGCAAATGCGCCGCGTGGGTCGCAAGCGACATGCTCTCCTGACCGCCGGCGACCACGACATTGGCGTCGCCCGCCTCGATCTGCTGAGCGGCGAGCGCCACAGCGCGCAGGCCGGAGCCGCACACCTGATTGATTCCAAAGGCGGTCTTGCTGTCGGGAATGCCAGCCTTGATCGCCGCCTGACGCGCCGGATTCTGGCCCTGAGCGGCGCCGAGCACCTGTCCCAAAATCACCTCGTCCACGTCGCCTGCTTGAACTTTTGCGCGTTCAAGGGCGGCCTTCACGGCGACCGCGCCGAGTTCATGGGCGGGAACGCCGCCAAGAGCTCCGTTGAACGATCCAACGGCGGTCCGCGCCGCGGAAACGATCACGATATCGGTCGTCATGTCGATCTCCCTGATTGATCAGGCCATCCGGCGCATCTGCCGCGCCGCAGGCGATTTCGTTGAGCCCTCTGCTCCAAGGCGCGTCAAGCGCCAGGAGGGTTTTGCACGGATTGGGTCATTTGCGAAAGGCGTCTGTGATGAAAATATTGCCGCAGGCGGCCTTTTGCGCGTATCGTTATTTTCCGGGCGGGGTCGTTTTTTGGGCAGATCGGCGCTCCGGCGCGTCACGGGAGGCGACGAAGCTCACATGGCAAGCGAAAAACAGCCAACAACGATCAAAAAATACGCCAACAGGCGTCTCTATGACACCGGCACGAGCACCTATGTGACCCTCGAAGATCTTGCCGCAATGGTAAAGCGCGGCGAAGATTTCGTGGTCTGCGACGCCAAGAGCGGGGAGGACATCACGAGGCCGGTTCTGACCCAAATCATTTTCGAGCAGGAGGGCAAGGAAGGGCAAAGCATGTTGCCGATCGCCTTCCTGCGACAGCTCATTCGATTTTACGGCGACTCCATGCAAATGCTCGTGCCGAGCTATCTGGAGTTCTCCATCGACAAATTAACGCGCGAGCAGCAGAAGTTTCGGGAGCAATTCACGCAGGCGATCGGCGTCGCGCCCTTCGGCGAACCGACCCGTCAGGCCTTTCAATCTCTGGAAGAGCAGGCGCGCAAGAATATGGCCGTGTTCCGCCAGGCTCTGACGATGTTCAACCCCTTTGGAGTTCCGACCGAAGGCGCGGCGGCGGGCGAAACCGCTTCGGACGAGACGAAAAGTCAGCCGGACGTCAAGGATCTGAAGCGTCAGCTCGATGAGCTGAACAAGCGAATTGATAAGTTAACGAACACCGAGAGCTGATCGCGCCGCAGACTTCTGTCGGACTCGGCTGGCGTTCGGCAGGACGTATTCCGCAGCGGCGTCGCCATAGAGCGCGCCCTGCAGGTAATCGACGCCGAGTTCGCGCAATATGCGAGCCGTCTCTTCGTTCTCGACCCATTCCGCGACAATCGTCATCCCGATGTGATGAGCGAGGTCGATGAGGGTGCGCACGAAGAATCGGTCATCCTTGGAATGCGCGATGTTTTGGACGAAAGCGCCGTCGATCTTGACCAGATCGAAGGCAAGCTCGCGCAAATTGCGAAACGAGGTATGACCCGCTCCAAAATCATCGATTGCGACTTTCACGCCATGGCGCTTGCAAAGCGCAATCAGGGCATGGGTCGCGTCGAAATCCTCGATCATGGCGGTCTCGGTGATCTCAAGGATGAGTCGTTCGCCAATGTCAGGATGAATTGCGAGAGCGCTCGTCAATAGCTCGGGCCATTCGGAATCATGCAGCGTCGTCATCGAAGCGTTGATGGAAATCTGGAGATCCGGATCGGTGACGAGATGCGACACGGCGAGATCGAGCACGCGATGGTCGAGCAGCCGGATAAGCCCGGCTTTTTCAGCCACCGGAAGAATGGCGCCTGGCGTTACGATTTCGTCGTCGGCGAGGCGAATGCGCAGAAGCGCCTCGTGGTAAGCGAGCGAACCGCAATTGGCGTGAACGATCGGTTGAAAGGCCAGCTCAACACGCCGCTCGTTCAGCGCGCTGACGATGCGGTCGGCGATTTCCAGGGAGCGAAGGCGACCATCGTCTCGCGCGAGCGAAGGCTCGAAGACTGCGAAGCGCGCGCCTTTTTGAAGACGGGCGAAGTCCAACGCTTCTTCCGCGTGCTGTAACAGCGACTGCGCAGAATCCCCATCTCGAGGCGCGACGACGACGCCGACGCGGATCGTGGAAGGTATGCGCCCCGCCGACGTTTCGAACGGCGTTTTCGCGACGGCGGTCGATATGCGCTTTGCGGCCATCTCCGCGTTTTTTGCATCACAAGCGTCCAGGACGAGCGCAAATTTATTGCCCGCGTGACGCGCAACAAGGTCTTCCGCACGAAGAATGGAGCGCAGCCGAAGCGCCAGGGCGGCTATGACCTCATCTCCAACGTCGTAGCCATAGGTCTGATTGAGCGTGAAGAGATTTTCGATGGCGACCAACAGAATGGCGAAAGGAGCGCGCTCGCTCTCGTCTTGTGCGAGCCGTCGCTCGATCTGGTCGGACAGCGACATGCGGTTGAGGAGGCCCGTCGGGGGATCGAATTGCGACCCCATCGACTGCGCCCGCTCTCTTTCATGGCGCTCGGTGATGATGCGGATCACGCCTTGGGCATGCGCCGGACGTCCGTCCGGACCCCGGAACCAGCGCCCACAATCTTCGACCCAGATCGTTTTGCCGTTTCCCTCTTCGTCCGGCGCCAGTTCGTAGATCGCTTCGTAACGGGCGCCATATCCATCGTCTTTGGCGGAGGAGCCAAAAATAGCGTCATACCTGGAAGCCACACTCTGGGGGGTGACGCGTTGGGCGTAGGCGAGTCCCGTGGAAATATCCTCGCCTGCGATCGGCCCGAGGACTTCGGCGACGTTTGGGCCCCAGTTCAGCTTATCGGTAAGGATGTTCCAATCGTAAACGAGTTCACCGATCGACGACAGAATGGAACGCGGATCGGGATCTTCCGATTGAGCTTCGGCCGGGGGCGGGGCGACGTATTCATGCGTCGGCGCTTTTGCAGGAATTGGCTCGAGAAAGGCTCGATTCAGACGGCTCGAAAGTTCGCGCAAAAGCATTCAGAATTCCAATCGCGATTATGCAGGACCGCAACGAACCGATAGCCGACAATTGTAAACTTGCAGTTTAATTGATCGAATTTGTTTCGCATTTTGCGCGACTTAAAGGCGGCGCGAGAGCTCAGACCCTCATGCGCTCCCTTGGTCGCCGCGCGAGGGTCTGAGCGCTGAAACGCCCTGCCTTATCAGGCTTCGGTAAGGGGCGGCCTGAAGTCCGCCGGCGCCAGTTCGAACGCCGCGAACTCAAAACCGGGCGCGACCGTGCAGCCAACGAGCGACCATTCGCCGCAACTGATCGCGCTCTGCCATTCCCCGGCTGGAACGATGATTTGGGGCCGCTCGGCCTTCGCCAGATCGAGGCCGAGCCGGCTTTGCGTCGCTTTGGAGCCGTCGGCGGAGATCGTCAGTTCGAGCGGCGCGCCCGCGTAGAAATGCCAGATTTCGACGGCGTCGACCCGATGCCAAGCCGACCTCTGGCCCTTGGCCAGAAGATAATAGATGGCCGTCGAGGCGGCGCGCCCATTTGCGTTGCGCGCACTGTCACGGAAGGTTTCGCGATAAAAGCCTCCCTCGGGATGCGGCGCCAGTTCGAGAAGCTTTACGACATCCTGGGCGGAGAGGCCATGGTGACAGTTTGGGAACATGCCATGCGTACTCTAATTCCGTGACCCATGAATGATGACGTTCAACGTAATCATGGTATTTTCCGGCCCAAAGGCTGCATTTTGATCACACCTCCCATGTCCGAAAAGCAAAAATTTGAGATCAATCTCGATAATTTAATGAACGTTGCCCATACAGGCGTGCGCAGAGCTGCGCTTTTTATGGGGCTCGGCCTGAACGCAGCGCACCGGAATGACTTCAATGATTATCAACTTCACAAGCTCCCCATCTTGCCGGGTCAGACCGGCCTGCCAATTGATTTTTTTCCGCCTGATTTACCGATCGAAAGGGTGAAAGAAATCAAAGAAGCATTTGCAATTTGGATAATTGCATGCGGAATGCGGGAGTTGCTTGAGCACTATGCAATATTTCTGGATCAGATTCACCATTTTTGTCTCGTTCTATTTCAAAAGAACAATAAGCTAGGATCCCTCAATCCTCAAAAGGCGCAAACCGAATTTAATGCCAGCTTCGGCATTCCAAAAAAATTGGATACACTGCGGACGCGGTTCAGCCTCATTCCTGAGGATGTCGGAAGCATCAAAAGCCTTTACGAAGCTCGCAATGCGCTCACACATGACCTAAGTACTGTTTTACCCAAACGTTGCGGCGCGGATGGGGTTTTTCGAATCACGTGGAAGACCATGGATTTTTTTGCGAAAGGGGATGACACGGGGATTAAGCGCTCAATCCCTGAGTTGATGACGCGGGCAACTGAGGAACCGACCTCACTCTTTGCGGAAGTCGTTCTGCGGGAGCGAGTTCTTCCGGTTGGTTCAAATATCACTCTGTCTCAGCAGGATCTTTGGGAAATTTGTTTCTTTTTTAGCTCGTATGCGATCCCCTCAACCATGCAAGCGTTTTTGCGCTTCCTCGAGGCTGAGGGAGTTAAAGTTAAACAGACTTGATGCGCTGGAATACGAAAAATTACTTTAAGGGCCAAAAGCTGAGAAAAAGCGGGTTCCCCCAACAATGCATGTGTTCCCGTAATTCGGTTCACGCCGCGAACCTGTTCTTGCGTTCGCGCATCGCGGCGAAGACAGCGACAGGGTCGGCGTTTTCCATGCCCATCGCTTGCCGCACCTGCGCGTCTTGTGTTCGAAGAAACGGGTTGGTGGCGCGTTCGAGAGCGATTGTCGTCGGCAATGTGGCTTCGCCGGCGCCACGCAGACGAGCGACCTCGGCGACGCGTTGAAGAAGCTGCGAATTGTGCGGGTCGACAGTGACCGCGAATTTGCCATTGGACTGGGTATATTCATGGCCGCAGTAAACGCGCGTGTCCTCGGGGAGCGCCGCGACTTTTGCGAGCGTCTCGGACATCGTCTGCGGGGTTCCTTCGAAGACGCGCCCGCAACCCAGCGAAAACAGCGTATCGCCGACGAAAACCATTCTGTCCGCTTT